>JBARXJ010000048.1:0-652461 GCA_049647265.1 Microcoleaceae cyanobacterium | reverse complement strand
TCTAACATTAACTCCCAGATACTCTGCTGCTTCTCTTGGTTTCAGATACTTTGTCACCTCGATTGCTGTAGACAACAGACTTATAGTACCGTGTTGTACCGTTAACTGTCAACCAAGTTTCAACTCTTGAATTTTCAACCATTACAACGCTCTCCAGTTAAGCTCAAGAGCGCAATTGTAAGCTTACTCAAAACTCCTAACTCAGCCACGGGCGCTAGCAATGAACCCCTACCAGGGCGCTAGCAATGCGCCCCTACCTCAATTCCTAAATCGTTGGGGTTGACGAAATTGATAAATATCTTGAATTGCTTCTACCCAACCCTCAACTAAAGAGGCTAAAATGCGATCGCCTTTTTCTTTTGTGGCGACTGTTGCATCACCTAATACCCCACTTTCGGTTAAATCTCGCGTGACCCAGGCAAAGGGAAGTTGTCCTTCCATACTTAATACACTATTTTCTGGCAAACCGTGGGGATATTCTCGCACTGCTTTTTCCATCCGCACCTGATCCGGCAAAATTGAAAGCATTAAGCTGGTTTCCGCATCTCCACCATGAATGCCATATTCTAATTCTTCTCTTGTGATTAATTCTTCCGCTACATTTGCCACTCGCCACACAAACAACGGAAATATCATCAAATCCTCATATTTCTGATGCAGATCCCGCGCCACCATCTCTAATACTTGCGGTTGTCCGCCATGACCATTGACAAATACCAGTTTACGAAATCCTGCTCTATAAATGCTTTCTCCCATCTCCATTAAGACGGCGGCTAACGTCTGAGCTGTTAGCGTAATAGTTCCAGGAAAAGAAAAATGCTCGTTTGATTTACCGTAAAATAGCGTCGATAAAGCATAAGCTGGAATATCCCCAGGCAGTGAAGCCAGTGCTTTGCCAACAACCGCTGTGGCGATCGCAGAATCTACTATCAACGGTAAATGTGGCCCGTGCTGTTCAATCGAACCGATGGGTTGAATAATAACCGTATTTTCTTTATCCTCCATGGCGGCAATTTCCGTCCAGGTTAAATAAGGAAAAAATCGTTCAGCGGGGATAAAGTCATGCATAGTGATTCGTTGTTAGTTATTTTGTTATTTGTGATTACGTGCTATCTCACAGGTTACGTCTACCGCCCCAGCCATACCCGCTCAGACCGATACGTTACTTGTTTCTCTATTCCCCTTCCCTCAAATCACCAACAACCCCTGACCAATTCGGGCCAGAATCGCATCAGCTATGCTACCATCGTGTTTAATAATTGTATGTTTAACAATTGTCAATGGGCAACGTTCTTGTATTGAACGCCTCCTATGAACCGCTCAATATTACCAGTTGGCGACGCGCAGTTGTTCTGTTACTCAAGAACAAGGCTGAACAGGTTGAGCATAACGGGAGGTATATCTTACCAGATTTTCCATTCCCCACTGTGATTCGATTGCGTCACTATGTTCGTGTGCCATATAAAGAAATTCCTCTCACCCGGAGAAATATATTGCACCGAGATGCACATTCTTGTCAATACTGTAGCTACAGTGGTGATGAATTGACCTTAGATCATGTGATCCCCAGATCGCGTGGTGGCGGGGAAAGTTGGGAAAACCTGGTGGCGGCTTGTGTTCGGTGTAACGTTCGTAAAGGATCTCGCACCCCCGCAGAAGCAAATATGTTGTTACGAAATTCCCCTCGAAAACCTTATAGTAGTCTTTATTTTGAAGTGACTAAACACCTGAAAAGTGGGATGCATCAAGAATGGCAAAAATATGTAATTGGTCTGTAAGCCCCTAAACTCTACATAGAGCAGGGGTTTTATAGTATCATTGCTGATTATTTGTCATGTGTAAAACAATTCTTTTTGATTAAAATCTCGTTAAACTGAGTATGGCAAATCTTTATCTAATCCGTCACGGAATAGCGGCGGATAGAGATCAATATGACTCTGATGAGGATCGACCTTTAACGACCCCAGGCGATCGCAAAACTCGTAAAGTGGCTAAAAGATTATATCAGTTCGGGATAAAATTTGATCGACTACTTTCTAGTCCGTTGGTGCGCGCTCGTCAGACTGCTGAGATTTTACACGAGTCAGGATTAAGTTCTGGTGTAGAAGAGTTTAGCGCCCTTTCACCAGAAGGAAAGATTCAAGATTGGTTAAACTGGTACGAGCAAACGGATCGGATCGTTAACAAAAGTATTGCTCTGGTGGGACATCAACCCGATTTAGGCAATTGGGCAGAGATTCTGGTGTGGGGAGAAGCAAGAGAAGTATTAGTCGTGAAAAAAGCAGGAATTATTGGTATTACCTTACCTGAACGTGGCTGTTTAATTGCAAATAGTGAGCTATTTTGGCTGACTCCTCCGAAGTTCTTGCTCGGATAATCCATCTAAATCTGTGGTACTGTAGCTGCGCCATCAGTCGTAAAAATCCTGACGAATGACAAAAAACTAAAAACGAATAAAGTTAATTCAATTCAGTAAAAATAGCAACTGGATCAGTCCATCTGATAATGTAGCCTAAATAGGTTCTACTAATTTTACAGAAACTACTATGACTCTCATCGACGAATATAAACCCGGTTTAGAAGGGGTGCCTGCAACCTTATCAAGTATCAGCCACGTCGATGGAAAGGAAGGAATACTAGAATATCGAGGAATTCGGGTAGAAGAACTTGCACAACAAAGTACCTTCCTTGAAACCGCCTATCTTCTGATCTGGGGAAAACTTCCGACTAAAGACGAGTTAGAGATATTTAAGCATGATATCCAATTTCATCGTCGGATTAAATACCGGATTCGGGATATGATGAAATGCTTCCCGGAAACAGGTCATCCGATGGACGCGCTGCAAACCTCTGCCGCAGCATTAGGGTTATTTTACTCTCGCCGTGCTTTGGATAATCCGGAATACATTAGAGGAGCCGTTGTTCGACTATTGGCAAAAATCCCAACAATGGTGGCTGCATTTGAACAGATGCGACGGGGTAACGATGCGCTTCAACCGCGCGACGATCTCAGCTATGCTGCTAACTTTCTGTATATGCTGAGTGAACGAGAACCCGATCCCCTGGCCGCAGAAGTATTTGATGTCTGCTTAACGCTTCATGCAGAACATACGATCAACGCTTCAACATTTTCTGCGATGGTGACCGCATCGACTCTCACTGACCCTTATGCCGTTGTGGCTTCAGCGGTGGGAACATTAGCCGGCCCATTGCATGGCGGAGCCAATGAAGAAGTGTTGTCAATGTTAGAAGAAATCGGCTCTGTTGAGAATGTTGAACCCTATTTAGATCAGTTAATTAAGAGTAAATCCAAAATTATGGGGTTTGGTCACCGGGTGTACAAAGTTAAAGATCCACGAGCCATTATTCTACAAAAACTAGCAGAAAAACTCTTCGAGAAATTTGGTCACGATCAGTACTATGAAATCGCTCTGGCATTAGAAGCCGCAGTTACTGAACGCCTCGGACATAAAGGGGTTTATGCCAATGTAGACTTCTATTCTGGGTTAGTGTATCGCAAGTTAGCGATTCCTACTGATTTATATACCCCCATTTTTGCGATCGCTCGGGTTGCAGGTTGGTTAGCCCACTGGAAAGAACAGATAGGAAAAAATCGGATTTTCCGTCCGACTCAAATTTATACGGGTGCTCACAATGAAAAGTATATTGAGATCGACCAGCGTAACTGTGCGATTGATTTAAATGGCTCCAGTATAGATTAGGTATCAGTTTGATCATTTGTTGTTTCGTCGTGGGTGATGTCTTCTAACAGCCTGTATGCTTGCTTCACCCTGTTACCGATTACCTACGACTCAACAATTAACGAACAACCAATAACTGATAAATCAAGACCCGTCGAGCGCTATACTGTTGAGAGTGTAGTTTTTAAGATATCTTTACATCACTCAATTCAGACGCTATTGAAGTTTTAAGTATATGAACCCTGGAATTGATCTACAAAGGAGTTTTATTCAAGCCCTGATGGATTTTGGTATCCCCTCTGGGGCTGCTAAAACCCTCTGGATGCCTTTACCGATGGGCTTAATGATTGTGGTAGCAACTGTGGGTGTGTTGGGTTCGGTGTGGTTAGAACGGAAAATCTCCGCCGCCGCTCAACAACGCATTGGCCCGGAATTTATTGGCCCGTTAGGAACCTTAGCCCCCGTAGCCGATGGTTTAAAGCTACTCCTCAAGGAAGATATTATCCCCAATAAAGCTGACCCCCTATTATTTACCTTAGGGCCAGTGATTGTTTCGATTCCTGTATTCTTGTCCTACCTGATTATTCCTTTCGGACAGAATATGGTGATTTCTGATTTGGGAACCGCAATATTCCTGTGGATTGCCCTTTCTAGTATTCAGCCAATTGGTTTATTGATGTCGGGTTATGCCTCCAACAATAAGTATTCCCTCTTGGGTGGACTACGGGCAGCGGCACAATCAATTAGTTATGAAATTCCCCTCGCTTTAGCCGTCTTAGCGGTGGTGATGATGTCCAATAGCCTCAGCACCATTGACATCGTTGAACAACAATCTAGCTATGGTATTTTAGGCTGGAATATCTGGCGGCAACCGGTGGGATTTGCTATCTTCTGGATTGCGGCTTTAGCTGAGTGTGAACGTCTCCCGTTTGATTTACCCGAAGCTGAAGAAGAATTAGTCGCGGGTTACCAAACTGAATATGCGGGGATGAAGTTTGCGCTGTATTATCTGGCATCCTACGTTAATCTAGTTCTAGCTTCTCTATTGGTGTCGATATTATATCTGGGCGGTTGGAATTTTCCGATCCCAGTTGAAACTATTGCGGGCTGGGTTGGGGTGAGTGAAACCACACCTTGGTTACAAGTTTTAACTGCAATGTTAGGCATTACCATGACGATTTTAAAAGCCTATCTGCTGTTGTTTACAGCGTTACTATTGCGGTGGACAGTTCCTCGGGTGCGGATTGACCAACTGTTGAATTTAGGTTGGAAGTTCTTACTGCCGATTGCATTAGCTAATCTATTATTAACAGCCGCTTTGAAGTTAGCTTTCCCAGTTGCTTTTGGTGGCTAAATGCAATCTGATTGATTCAATATTGTTTATAAACATCAACAAGAGAACGAACCCATGTTTAAATTCCTGAATCAAGTGGCAGATTATGCCAAAGAGACAGTACAAGCTGCAAAATATATCGGTCAAGGATTATCGGTCACGTTTGACCATATGCGCCGCCGGCCAATTACAGTACAATACCCCTACGAAAAGTTAATCCCTTCTGAACGGTTTCGGGGTCGAATTCACTTTGAGTTTGATAAGTGTATTGCTTGTGAAGTCTGTGTCCGGGTTTGTCCGATTAATTTACCCGTCGTAGACTGGGAAATGAATAAGGAAGCCAAGAAAAAGAAACTCTTGCATTACAGTATTGACTTTGGGGTCTGTATTTTCTGCGGTAACTGCGTCGAATATTGCCCGACAAACTGTCTGTCAATGACAGAAGAATATGAATTAGCTGCTTACGATCGCCATCAGCTAAATTATGATAACGTAGCCCTGGGGCGGCTTCCTTACAAGGTGACTGATGATCCGATGGTTACACCACTCCGAGAACTGGCCTATCTACCCAAAGGTGTAACAGAACCTCATGATTTACCGACCTCGGCTCGTCGGGCCGGGTTACGTCCAGAGGAAATTTTAGAACAGATGGAAACATCTCAATCTGAAGAATCCTAGAATTATCCACTCAAGAGACGTTGGCTCAGTAATGATTTGACAATGATTTGACAAGGCAACGTCTCTCAAATTAACTAGAATACAGAGAAGGAAAAAAACGGTGAATTTAGCAGAAGGAGTACAACTGGTATCATTTGGCATCCTTGCCTTCATGATGATTGGCGCTGCCTTGGGTGTTGTACTATTCAATAATATTGTTTACTCCGCCTTTTTATTGGGGGGAGTTTTTATGAGTATGGCAGGGCTTTACCTACTGTTAAATGCTGATTTTGTCGCAGCGGCACAGGTGTTAATTTATGTCGGTTCTGTCAACGTTTTAATCCTATTTGGGATTATGTTAGTCAACAAGCAGGAAGATTTTAAAGTCTTGCCGAAAACCTGGCTAAAAAAAGGGGCAACTGCGGTTGTTTGTCTGGGTTTATTTGCCTTACTCGGAACCATGGTAATCTCTACGCCTTGGGCAATTCCGACTGAAACAGTGGTTGAGGGAGAAAGCTCAATTCTTAAAATTGGACAGCATTTTTTCACTGATTATTTGTTACCGTTTGAATTAGCCTCTGTGTTTCTATTGATGGCAATGGTTGGGGCGATTATTCTAGCGCGTCGTGATTATATTCCCGATGCTGAACAGATGGAAACAGCACAAACTGGCGTATGGACTTTACAAGAACGTCCAAGAGAATTACTATCTGTTTCGACCGATAGTTCTGAATCTGAGAATTGATCGTAAAAAAGAGGGTTTATGGAACTACAACTTGAGTATTATTTGCTAATTGCTGCGGCGTTATTCTGTATTGGAATTTATGGTTTAATTACCAGCAGAAATGCAGTGCGAGTTTTAATGTCGATTGAGTTACTGTTAAATGCAGTCAATTTAAATTTGATGGGATTCTCGAATTATCTTGATGGCTTTAGTATTAAAGGTCAGGTGTTTACAGTATTTGTGATTACAGTAGCGGCGGCTGAAGCGGCAGTAGGATTAGCAATTGTTCTGTCAATTTATCGTAACCGTAATACGGTAGACATGGAAGCATTTAATCTGTTGAAGTGGTAGGGAATAATCGCGTTTTGTATCACGACAAAGATACAGAAGTTGATAAAATCTTAAACGAAGAAGGAGAGGGATCGATTTCCTCTCCTTTTTTAAGGGTTATTTGTCAGGGAGTAGACAGGGTCTATCCCTAGGGTAGAAATTTGACCGCCTTAGAGGGCGATCGCACTACACCGCATCAGTCAATCCAATGTCGCGAGCGGTGCTAACTAGCGCACCTGAGTTGGACGGTTGGATGAAGAAGACTTACGAGAACGATTTTTTGCCAGCTTCGGCTTCGGTACATTGATCGCCTGTTCCTCATCATCTGGGTAACCTGCACTCAGATAAGGGGGACGAGTTTGATCGTAGGCTAGTTGTAAGGCTGCCGCCGCAATGGCGTGGGGTTCGTATTCTTCTCCAAGCTGTGAGACAATGGGCAGAAAAGATGCCATCCGTTCTCCTGTTAAAGCCTCTAAAACTTTTGTTTTCAGGCGATCAATATATTTAGCTTCAATTTGAGAACGCTTTGGAATCGGCAGAACAGTATAACGTTGTTTGAGATGCCGTTCAATCATCCGCAGTTTACGCCGATCCATCGGATGGAGTAAAGTAATCGCTTTTCCTTCTCGTCCTGCCCGGCCTGTCCGTCCAATCCGGTGAACATAGCTATCAACATTATCCGGTAGGTCGTAGTTGATTACATGAGTCAGATGATCTACATCTAAACCCCGGGCTGCAATATCGGTTGCCACCACCCAACGGACTTGACGGTTGCGGAAGCGGCTTAAGAGTCGTTCCCGTTGAGATTGGTTCAGGTTGCCATGATATTCATCAACGCTGTGACCGCCTGCTTGCAATGTACTGGTGAGTTCAGCCGCTGCCTGTTTGGTTCGGACAAAAATAATAGCCGACTCTGGATCTTCTAATTCTAAAATCGGCTGAAGTGTACGAGACTTTGTCCATCCCCGAGGAACCATATACACGGATTGTTCAATTCGCTTCGGTGTGGCTTTGGGTTGTTCAACCTTGACAGTCACAGGAGAGTTGAGATACTTCCGCACCAATTTTAAGACAGAAGGGTCCATCGTGGCGGAGAAGAAAGCCGTTTGCCGTTCAGGATTGGCGGCTTGTAAAATTTTCTCTACATCTTGGATAAAGCCCATGCTTAGCATTTCATCGGCTTCGTCTAGTACCATCCACTTGATTTTATCTAACTTGAGATCGCCTCGCTTAAGCAAGTCAATCACACGCCCAGGTGTTCCGACAACAACCTCTACACCTCGCTTCAAGCGTTGAATTTGTCGATCAATCGATTGACCCCCATAGACTGTCAAAATATATAATGAGCGGCTATTGCTCATTTGACGAATGGCTTCTTTGACTTGCATTGCTAATTCACGAGTGGGGGTGAGAATTAGCGCTTGTACATGATCTACGCTTGGATCGATTTGTTCTAAGATGGGAAGGGAAAAGGCAGCGGTTTTCCCAGTTCCAGTTTGAGCTTGTCCAACAATGTCTCGTCCCGAAAGCATTTGAGGG
Organism: Microcoleaceae cyanobacterium; assembly: GCA_049647265.1. GTDB lineage: Bacteria > Cyanobacteriota > Cyanobacteriia > Cyanobacteriales > Microcoleaceae > JAAURB01. The sequence goes on along the minus strand of JBARXJ010000048.1, from coordinate 644,177 downwards.
ATAGCTTGAATTTGAATAGGGGTAGGTTCTACAAAACCCATTGACTCCAGGTGATTTGCGCGAGATTCTGAAACACCAAGGGATTCAAACGATAAGTTCATTAATGCTCCTAAATAGCAAGTTGTTCGTTTGGTTCCGTTCATTGCCCGACATCAGTGCAAATCAATCGCTTAACTTCGACACAATTTCAAAGTCGGCTATTAATCTGCAAATCCTTCCATTGCATTCTGGATAGGCTCGCGAAAATCACGCTTGGGTTAAAGACAGTTCCCTGGCTGGGTCGGATCAGTTGAGAATCTACTGATGTATTTACTGGCCTTGGATCTATCTCACGATCGCTTGCTTCTACACGCGAGCCGCAATGTTTGCTCCTCTCACTCCGGTGCTAGTTCTCCTTAGACAATCAATAATTGCCTAAGTGAATTGCCCGTTGCGATCGCAGGCACGTCGGAACCACAGCTTATGCTAGCTGATTGATTCAATATATATAGGATAACGCTTAACAATCAGAAACATAAACTTAAATTGCTTAAAATCTATCATACTTTGAGCGATAACCCCACTTAAAAATACTGCAATTCCTCTCTCTGAAATGGTTACAGCACTTTTTATTATTTTTTGATTTATCTCGAATCCCTCAATAATATTGATTTTTTTGTCAAACTTTTTAGAAAAAATGAAGAAATGTAACAATATTGCAGTTATACCTGCATAACGTCTTGACATCTTGGAAAAAAGGACTTATCTTGAAGTACATACCCGGGTACACAAACTTACAGTCTTATGCAACACAAGCAAAAGGTAACGCTCTATCTTCCACCAGAACTACACCGTAAATTGAAAATCAAAGCGGCAGTTGAATCTGAAGCGATGTCCTATTTAGCTGAAAGAGCCCTATCGTTCTACCTCAACAATCCTGAGATAGTAGACGAACTAGAAACAGCTTACGGTCGTACCCATCAGGTTTATGCTTGCCCGGAATGTTCAAGTTCAGTGCTAGTCAAAGAAGGTGAACTCGTTGCCTTGAAAAACCAACCCAGCGTACTGGCAGAGGAAGAAATTCCCGTCCAGCCTGTACAAGAAATCGATGCAGACCCAGCTCGACCTGGAGAGGAAGAGTTAGTTCCCTGCTAAAGCTCCTAACTTAGTCACAGAAATTGCTGCAATAGCGCCATAAAAAATTTCGATAAGTTGGAGTTGCCCGACTCAGTTAAACCGTTGTACCGTCTCTAATGGATCGAGGACTATGCAAGAAGAACTAGGAATCCTAATAGAAGCTCGATATCCTCTGATCTACCTCGTAACTTCCGAGGAGGAGCGGTCTGAGCAAGCCATTGCTAAGATCGCAGAGGCGAAACGACAGAGAGAGGTCTATGTTTGGACTGTAACTCGGGGTCTAGTCAGATATGACCAACCTCGCACAACCGTTCAATCCAACACAGTTTCTCCTCAAGCCGCAATTGAGTGGGTGATTCGACATCGAGATGCTAACGGCAGCGGCAGTATCTATATTTTCAAAGATTTGCATCCCTTTAAAGATTCTCCAGAAGTGACCCGGTGTTTAAGGGATGCGATCGCCAGCTTCAAAGGGACGAATAAAACAGTTGTTTTAATGTCCCCGGTTCAAGAGATTCCGATTGAGCTAGAGAAGGAAGTTGTTGTCTTAGACTATCCGCTTCCCGACTTAGGGGAACTCAATCAAGTTCTCACAAGCCATGTTGAGCAGTCTCGGGGTCGGCGAATGACCACAGAAACCCGAGAAAAGTTACTCAAGGCGGCTCTTGGCTTAACGAAAGATGAGGCAGAGAAAGTCTACCGAAAAGCTCAAGTCACAGCCGGTCGTCTAACTGAGGAAGAAGTTGAGATTGTTCTCTCTGAGAAAAAGCAACTCATCCGTCGCAATGGCATTCTAGAATACATGGATGTCGATGAGACCATTGATGCCGTGGGTGGCTTAGAGGAACTCAAACGTTGGTCAAAGCAACGCTCAAATGCTTTTACAGAAAGAGCAAGAGAGTATGGTCTTCCCCAACCCAAAGGTATGTTAATCCTGGGTATTCCGGGTTGTGGAAAGTCACTCATCGCCAAAACCACGTCTCGTCTGTGGGGTTTACCCCTACTGCGGTTAGATATGGGTCGTGTGTATGATGGCTCTACAGTGGGTCGCTCTGAAGCTAACCTACGAAATGCCCTCAAAACCGCAGAATCGATTTCTCCTGTCATTCTCTTTATCGATGAGTTGGATAAATCATTTGCCGGAAGTGCAGGTTCAGCAGATTCTGACGGGGGTACCTCAAGCCGAATTTTCGGTTCATTCCTCACCTGGATGCAAGAGAAAACTTCTCCTGTATTTGTGATGGCAACGGCTAACCGTGTTGAACGTCTCCCTGGAGAGTTCTTACGAAAAGGCCGATTCGATGAAATCTTCTTTGTGGACTTACCAACAAAAGAAGAACGCCAAGATATTTTCAGAATTCACCTCTCCAAACGTCGCTCAGACATTGATCGCTTCGATTTAGAACAATTATCAACTGTTTCTGAGGGATTTTCTGGAGCTGAAATTGAGCAAGCCGTTATCGCTGCTATGTATGAGGCATTTGCTCAAGATCGAGAGTTTACGCAGCTTGATATTATTGCCGCCATCAAAGCTACATTACCGCTGTCGAAAACGATGCAAGAACAAGTGACTGCCCTGCGAGATTGGGCACGTCAGCGGGCGCGGCCGGCTGCATCTTCCGTCGCTGAATATCAGCGAATGGAATTTTAAAGGCTTTCTCCTGGTCCAAACAGGAGGAAAGGCTAGCAAAGTCAACTGATCGATGTTGCTAGCAGTTTCTCACCCAACGCCGCATTCAACTTCAAAAGTAAACGCTCTGTTTACTTAGCGGCATCTCGTTCAAGTCCAAACCGTTGTTATTTCGTTTTTAACTTTTTAGGAGGATACTCAAATGTCTCACTTTAGCACTCTGCGGACCAAGATCACTGAATCTGAAATCTTAACCAATTCTCTGCGTGATCTCGGGATTTCCACAAAGACTAATGCTGATGTACGGGGCTACAACGGCCAACGTGTTCGTGCTGACATCGTAGCAGTTCTCGAAGGTGATTATGATTTAGGTTGGTCTCGCAATAGCGATGGCACTTATGACCTAATCGCTGACCTCTGGGGCGTTGCTAAGAAGCACAACCAAACTGAACTGATCAACGCGATTAACCAAAAGTACGCTGTTAACAAAACTTTAACTGAAGTCAAACAGCGCGGTTTGCAAAATGCCAACGTTAAGCTGGTTGTTCAAAAATAGTCAGTCTGAGCGTTCCCAAGCTTGCGGGTTAATCCAATGTTACCGGGTTAGCCCGTTTTTTAATGCTTGAAAATCATTATTGTCGCCGACGAGCTCGCAATGCAATGGCCTCTCCCACCGTCACGTTAAGTTGAGCGCCAATTAACATGACTAAACAGCAAATATACAACCATAATAGCAAGATAATAAACGCGCCAATCGTACCATAAGTAAAATTATAGTTGCCAAAATGGTAGACATATAATCGAAACAAATTTGAGAGAAATGCCCATAAAATTGCGGATAAAATTGCACCGGGCATGATCGGTGTTTCCGGTTGTCGTTGACTTGGGCCATAGCGATAAATTAAAGCAAAATTAATCGAAACCACTCCCAATGTAATTGGCCAACGCAGCTTAAGCCAGTTACTAGAAAGGGTTTGTTCAAGCAAGCAACTTTGTACGGGGGGCTGCTCTAAACATAAATTAATCTGGTCAATGGGACAAGTACCAACCGTTTCTAAAATACAGCTTTTACGGGCTAATGTTTCAACCACTAAATCACTGACAAATACTAATCCAGAGGCAAGAATTAATAACATTAAACTGCCTACTGCTAACCCTACAGCAATCAGTTTCGCTCGCCAAAACGGACGCAGGCGATCGCGGGGAACGTGATGAATATGATTCAGGGCAGCCATGGCTGAACTAATTACACTAGAAAATAACCAAATGGCTAAAACAAAGCTGAAAGAAAATAATTGAGGACTGCGGTTAATAATTAGTTGTCGGGCGATGAGTTGGCGGACTTGTTCTGGGGCTATTTCTGCGAGTAAACTGGCAATATCGTATAGAATAGATTGCAAAGATTCCGATAAGCTAATCGCTGCTAAAATCGCCAGTAAAGCGGGAAATAAAGCCAACATAGACTGAAATGCCATTTCAGCCGAAAACCCACCTAAACGCTGTTCTACGGTGCGAATGCCGATGGTTTTAACCGTGTTCCAGTTGAGATGGAGTAAAAATTGAAAATAGCGAGCCAGCCGTCTAGGAATACTTTTGAGTCCCTCCCATAACACCTGTCCCACTCGAAAAATGCCTTCAGCGGTTTGTTCGGCGGCAAAATCAATGGGTTGTTGCACTTGATCGGATGTTTCAGAGGCAGTATTTTGGCTATTGTCTGATGAGGAAGAAGAGTCCGGTTTTGACTCTTGAGAGGGCTGAAACGGTTGTCTGACTCGCTCAAACAGAGTTACGATCCATTGAGCCACCCGTTCTGCTAGATTTTCAATCAGGAGATGAATACTCAACAGCATAAAAGTTTAACCCAATGTTAACTGATATAAGCTATAACAAAGCATTCGCTCAGCCAGTGAGCTAGTTGTATTGTAGATTGAATATGAATCGGTCTATCCTATAAATTCAATCTCTGTAGCGGGATTAGGCTAGCAGCAGGGAAAACAATCATACTAGCATAAATTATGCTTAGTACTTCTGAGGGGATGCCTGCCGTTGGAGACTCATCCTAAGGTAAGCTTACAAAAATGAATTCCCAGTTGATTAAATTATCGTCTTTCTCAGTACCATGACTCAGAATGTTCGGCAGTGGTTAGATGAAATTAAGCGGTTGCAACAGCAACTGGCAACGGTGCAGCGCGATCGCGATACTGCCCTTGACAGCGCTCAACAGTGGCGAAAACTCTATAATACAGAAGCCCAACAGCGGCGGGAAGAAACGCAACGTTATCAATCTACTCTGGCCGATCTCGAGGCAGAAATTGAGCAATTGCAACAGAAATTATCTATTCCGCAAAATGAGATTTTGACAAAAGTTGCCATTCAGCGAGAATTGGATCAGCTTCAAGATGCTGAAGAATTGAAAGCGCGGCTAAAAACTGTTATGTTAGAACGCGATCGCGCTCGAGAAACGATTCGTCAGTTGAATGAGTCTCTAGAGCAAGAGCAAGCCAATCATCAAGAAACCCGTAACAGTTTAACTACGGCTTTAGGGGATACAGTGGACTTACTCACTAAAGCCCAGGGGCGCTCTCCGTTCAAAACCGACTCAGCCACCTCAACCAGCCATTCAGAACACCTCCTTAACCCTCAGCAGCCTCTACCTAAACTCCCTCCTATTGAACAAATTGAAACAGAAAATTAAAAAATCGGGAGCAAAAACAGTCATTTATCAGTCTATGATCTGGGATTCTACAAATTTTATGGAGTATATCCAGTGCTGCTGGTCTTTTAAGATTAGCAGCTTTTTTCTTGAGGATATAGACGGGTGTTAGCGCTGAGGGGTTCAATCAATCTTTCTGGTGCTGCGTCGAGGAGTCGGTTAACGCCATGGTGACTTTCCCAAAAAGTGATACTAACCCTATCAAGATAACGATAGACAAGGTTAGTTCTGGTCAATTATATATCTGGTCTCACGCTATATTTAAAGTGGAATTGACACAGATATTACTATTGTTGTATTCATCGGCGATCGCATCATTCTCAGCAGTATAAGCTTGAATGCAGTTTAATCATCAATTTTTGGTCTTTTTCATAATTCTTTCTGCTTCTTTCTCTCCTTTTTCTGTTGTAATGAACCAAGCGATATCACCAATATTGGGTTCGGTTCCCAGCTCATCCCATTCTATTTTAATACGGTTGATGATGCTGTTAATCTCTAAATCCCATATTTTGTATTCTAATTTATTATTATTGTTGGGTTCAAACATTCCAATTTGCATTAAACCGCTTTCAAGTATTTATTGAACAGCTTCTATCGTCATCTGTTTAATTTCGGCTGAACTAGCTTGTGGAAAATTCCGCTTAAGCTCATATATAATTTCCCACAAACCAACTTCATCCTCTGTTCCTTCTATGATAAAGTCATCCCAGAATTCGTATTTCATAGATACCCACTTATCTACTTTCTAGTCTGAGGGATTTATTCAGGTTTTTATTCTGAGTTGAGTTATTCAAAATAATACTAGATAATTGAGCCATATTTTGAATATCTTGAGAACGAGACTTTCGTTTCTGAACAATACGAGCAATATGACAAAGCTGACACATTTTAATTGATCTCCTTGCTATTTTCTATTGACATAATAATTGTTTTGAATGTCATGATCGAGCTGTTTCACATCCACGCTGATAAATCCAGCTTCATACAACATTTCAACGGCTTTTTCTTCTCCCCAAACTGCTCCTAAACCCGCTCCACCCGAAGCAAGAGAAACACTCATACAATGCAAACAAGAAATAGTATACAGCATGGGTGCAATGGGATGATCGAGGTTACGATCAACATGACTAGAAGCGCAAATATCCTGCATTAAATATACCCCAGACTGACGTAAAGCTTGGGCAATATTCTTTAAGACAATATCCGGTTTTGCTTGGTCGTGAATGGAGTCAAATGTGGTAATCAAATCATAGGATTCTACTTGATCAATTGTAGCAGCATCTTTGACTTTAAAGCGAATATTAGTTAAGCCAAATTGTTGGACTGCTTCTGTTGCAATTTGAATCGCTTCTTCGGAAAAATCATATCCCGTAAAACGACTATTTGGAAACGCGATCGCTAATGTTGTGAGTGCATAACCACTACCACAACCGACATCTAATACATCAATTCCGGATTGTAATTGATCTGTTAAACCGGGAATTAAAGGTAAAATAGAATCCATCAAAGTATTAACAACAGTTTGACTACTTTCCTCTGCCATAATTTGATGAAAGCGCTTATATTCAGAATAAGGAACCCCACCACCGTGATAAAAACACTGAATAATTTTATCTTCAACACTACCTAATAACGAAATATATTGAGTAACAACTGCAATATTATCGGGGGCAGCAGAACGGGTTAAAAATGCAGCGTGTTCTGGGGGTAAAAAATACGTTTTATTCTGCGGATAATATTCAATAAAACCACCCGTTACCATTGCTCCTAACCATTCTCGCACATATCGTTCATTCAGTTTAGCGGCAATAGCAATTTCTTCACTGGTGGCAGCAGGTAAAGTTGCCATCGTATCAAAAATACCCGTACGATGACCAATTGAAGTCATTAATGCTAGCGATCCATAATTAATTACATCTAGCATTTTTTCAGCAAACAATTCGGCTTTATTAGTATCAATTTGTAAGACTGTCATAATACCCTCAACAATAGACTCATTACAAGTTGGAGTAATTCACGGTTTTCTCTTCTATCTCAGTGATTTAAATCTTGAAAAAATCTCAAATCCAATTCAGCTTAAGTTCTCAAACCACAAACATTAATCTCTCAATTATTCTTTATCCTAATAGGATTCAACCACAGTCCACTGCATTTCCATTTTAGGATAAGATTTTCCGGTTTTAACCCAACGACATTTTAATTTGTTCGGACGATTTGTAAAACAATCAAGAGAAACTTTTTCTTCTAATGGAGAGAGAGTTTTTGCTTCAGAGACAGAAGAAGAAGTCTGATAAGCCTCTGTTTTAAACCGGAAAAATGGATGACAATTGTAAGCTGTTGAACTAATCATGGTTTCAATTTGTCCTAGGCTGATGTGTGCTACCAGGACGTATTTCTCTAACGTTGCAGCTTATGCAAAAATGGGTTGTAATCAACACATCAAGAAGTAAACAGATAATATACATCTGTAGTTAGGCTACCGGTCATGGCTGTAGCGACTCATCCCTATCCTTGAGGTTGGCAGCAAAATGAAGTATTGCCACCCACTTTAGTTAAAGATTAGTTGATATTGAATATGTTTTTATTTCTCTCGAAACTCCTGCCTTTATTTGTCTATCCTTTAGGCTTAAGCTGTATTTTACTATTTTTAGCAGCAATAACCCTATGGTTTTCTCGTCGATGGAGTACCATTCTCATCAGCTTGGCTTTTTTAATTTTACTAATTTCTAGCAATAGTTGGGTCTCACAAGCGCTGGTGAAGTCCTTAGAATGGCAAAATTTACCCCCGTCAGAATTGCCTCAGAGCGCTGCAATTGTGGTTTTGGGTGGAGGGACTAAACCGCCGATTCCACCGCGTCCTTGGGTGGATCTCAGCGAGGCTGGAGACCGAATTTTACATGGTTCTTTGTTGTATCGTCAGCAAAAAGCACCTTGGTTAATTCTCAGTGGCGGACGCATTCGTTGGAAGGATGGAGGGCCATCAGAATCAGAAGATATGGCGGAAATTGCTAAGACTTTGGGAGTCCCAGAAATGGCAATTTTACAAGATCCAACCTCTTTAAATACTTATGAAAATGCGGTGAATGTTCGTAAAATATTAGAGGAAAAACAGATTACGGGAAAAGTATTACTCGTGACTTCTGCGTTTCATATGCCGCGATCGCTATTAGTGTTTAAACGTCAAGGAATTGATGTGATAGCAGCACCGACTGATTTTATTGTATCAGAATATGATACCAAATATGCAGCGGTAGGAATTGAAGCGTTTTTATTAAATTTAATTCCGGATGCGGGTCATCTTCAGCAGTTTACAATTGCGATGAAAGAATATATTGGGATGGTAGTGTATCGTTTAAAGGGGTGGATTTAAGCGGCTTTAGCGAGAGATTGAAGAAGAAGTTTGAGTTTGAGTTTGAGATTGATCTACACTCATCTGACTCAATACTAACAGAATAAATAGCGCAATTTTGACAGATCGTTCTTGTTTTAATGATTCAATGAGTTTTAGTCGTTGGATATCTTCCGGTTTGAGTTGAAAATTATCTTCAATTTGATTCAGGATTTCAATCACTGATTTAAGTTGTATATCAGCCGTCGCCTCTGTTTCTATTTCTGTGATTAATTTTATCCAATCTTTCAGTATCTCTTGAATTTCTATCTGAGAGATTGGGGAAGAAACAGGATAATATTCGGTTTGTAATGTCGTGACTATCGGTTGAATTTGAGTTGCATTCGGATCGGAACGGTTATAGAGTTTTTGTAAGGTTAATTCGGTAAATTCTCCCGGTTGAAAATTTCGATTCCAATCTTCTGGTTGACGGTGGGGATTTTGATCGAGATTATCGGGGGAAGGTAACCTTAAAAAGATATAATCACATTGAATACCATCGAGTTTAGTCCGGGTAGTTACGATCCAATTCTGAATAAATGCTCGAGTTAAAATAGCATTGGTTAAATTGGTTTTATCAAGTCGAGTTCTAATTAACCTTGCACCGGATAAGTTAGCATTTTTTAAATTGCTATGACTCAGATTCGCGCCTATAAAACTAGCATTTTTTAAATTAGCACCTTTTAAATTTAACCCCCGTAAGTCTTGATGATTAAAATTCCGATTTTCTCCTTTACCACTTTGTAATAATTCTCGAATATATCTAGACTTCAAGTATGTATTTCTGGTTCTAATCCGGTCAAAATACCTAACATTTTTCCAACAAGTTCTATCTAGTTTAGCTTGACTAAAATCTGTACTCGGAATAATGGCATTAGTAAAGTCGGCATCGGTTAAGTTGGTTCGACGAAAACTGGTTCCCCCGACAGCCGCTAAATTCACAGCAATGGTTTGAATACCTGCATATCGTCCATTTCCGTATAGCGATCGCCATCCTAAATAATCAAAGAAAAAGCTAACTGAAACAGCAGATGCAACTACTACAGCACCTACTTCTCCCGAAAAATAAGACGCAATAGTACTGGCTGTAATTGCCACTGTAATCGTTCGTGCTGTGGCGAGAATTAATGCCGCAATGGGAGAGACTAAAAAGGCAACAGCAAAGGCAACAGCAGAGGTCAATACAACGGCGATGGCAAACCCTGCCAATGCACTAGAAATGCCTAAAGTTCCGATAAAAGTTGCCATTTGAATCATACCAGCAGAAGCACTGGTAATAATCCCAATCACAGCCACAATAATTGTTGCAGCAATTGTACCAAAACTACCGCCAATGAGTTGACGAATTGCAATGAAAACAAAGGCAATAGTTAATAGGACTGTATTCCAACCGACTGTACTATCATTCGGATTAGAAAGATTCAGAACTAGCAGGGTAAAGTAACTAATTAAAACCAGTCCTAAGCTAGATAAAACTGAGAGTAACCAGGAGATTAATAGTAATATAATCTTCCAGCGTTTTCGCAGTCCGGTTTTAACGCCACGAAATTGACTATTCTGCAAATTGGCTTTATAAAAATTCGCACCTTGAAGATCGCAGTAGCTAAAATCAGCACCGGATAAATTTTGACCTCGCAATGACTGGCCTCTAAGATTTTGACCTCTGAAATCTCGTCTTCCTTTACGATACAGTAGCAGCACCTGGCGGCCTTTCATAAATTTACTGGATAATGTCTAAAGTATTTTTTATCAAGATCGATTCCACTTAATCTACTAACAGATTTCTATCAAATTTAACAAATATAGACAGTTAATTTAACATTTCACATCATCACGGAATCTCTACAAATCTATCTTCTGGTTTAAGAGATTATTTCTGTTTCTGTATCGATTGGGTCAAACAACAGGTAATAGGATGTGGGATGTGGGGTGTACTGTTTGCTTTCCTCTAAAAATATAGGATAAAAATAGTGAATCATTCTTTCTCCTCCTCCTCCCCCTCCTCCCCCTATCCATAGTCTCCTGGGTCTGCCTCGTTGCCCTTTATCCCCTATTGGGAACTAATGGTGAGGTCTGGATTTCAATTTTATGATTTTTTCAGGCGAAATCGATCTGTAAAATTGATTAAAACATCAAAAATTGCTAAAATGTAGCTCTTGCATCGGACTCAGTCACAGCATCGCAAGAAAATTAGAGTAGATCCCACCGCTTTTGTCTCAACCACGCTAATGTAGGAAAAATAGAAACATTCCTCAGCAATGGCTTAAGAGCGGACGAGGATGAGGGAAAACGGATAATAACGACTGATTAACATATTAGGATTACAATTCATGGCGATTCAGATTAAAGACGACCCTGAAAAACAAAAAGCTTTAAATTTAGTCCTCAATCAAATTGAGCGAAATTTCGGTAAAGGTGCGATTGTCCGTTTAGGGGATGCACCCCGGATGAAGGTAGAAACCATATCCAGTGGCGCATTAACTTTAGATTTAGCCTTGGGAGGTGGTATCCCAAAAGGACGGGTGGTCGAAGTGTATGGCCCTGAAAGTTCCGGTAAAACCACTTTAGCATTGCACGCGATCGCAGAAATTCAAAAAGCGGGTGGAGTTGCGGCATTTGTCGATGCTGAACACGCCCTTGACCCCACCTACGCGGCTGCTCTAGGCGTTGATATCGAAAATTTACTCGTTTCACAACCCGACACCGGAGAAATGGCCTTAGAGGTGGTCGATCAACTGGTACGGTCTGTTGCGGTTGATATTGTTGTGATTGACTCGGTTGCTGCTTTAGTGCCTCGGGCAGAAATTGAGGGGGATATGGGCGACTCTCATATGGGTCTGCAAGCGCGGTTAATGAGTCAGGCGTTACGGAAAATTACGGGGAATATTGGTAAGTCTGGTTGTACGGTGATTTTCCTTAACCAACTGCGTCAGAAAATTGGGGTAGTGTATGGCAACCCCGAAACAACAACGGGGGGAAATGCGCTGAAATTTTATTCTTCAGTTCGTTTAGATATTCGTCGAATTCAAACCTTGAAAAAAGGTTCTGATGAGTATGGTATTCGGGCTAAAGTTAAAGTTGCGAAAAATAAAGTTGCGCCTCCATTTCGGATTGCTGAATTTGATATTATCTTCGGTAAAGGGATTTCAACGATTGGTTGTTTAATTGACCTGGCTGAAGAGACAGGAGTAATTAAACGTAAAGGATCTTGGTACAGTTATCAAGGTGATAATATCGGTCAAGGTCGGGAAAAAGCGATTATTTACATGGAAGAAAACCCGAAGTTTACCGAAGAAGTCGAACAGCTTGTTCGGAATGAATTAGCTGGGGGTGCAGTGGTCTCAGCCAATTCTGTTGCGCCTGTAGATGCTTTAGATGATGAGAATAGCAAGACGGAAGAAGAATAAATTGTGTTTCGGGGTGCGTGAGTCACGCACCCTACGGGCTATTTTTGAACAGCTTCTAACATCATTCGGACGACATCTGGCATACTGTATTTGGCTTTCCAACCTAATTGCGTTTCAGCTTTAGCGGGGTTTGCCCGTCCCACGGCGATATCAGTCGGACGATATAAGCTTTTGTCTACTTCGACATGATCCTCCCAGTTCAAGCCCACACATTTAAAGGCTTCTGCCACAAAGGCTTCTAGGGAATAGGTTTGACCGGTGGCAATAATATAATCATCTGCTTTTTCAGCTTGCAACATTTGATGCATCGCCTCGATATATTCCGGTGCCCAACCCCAATCTCGCTGGACTGAAATATTCCCTAAATATAGTTTTTCTGAACGTCCTGAGGCAATTTCAGCCGCCGCCCGCACAATTTTTTGAGTCACAAACCGCGCCGGACGTAAGGGAGAATCATGATTAAATAATATCCCAGAACAGGCAAATAAATTATAAGCTTCTCGGTAATTTGCCACTTCCCAAAAGGCAGTAGACTTAGCAACGGCATAAGGACTACGGGGACGGAAAGGAGTATTTTCATCCGCTGCTGTTTCCCCGGTATTCCCGAAACATTCACTTGAACCGGCATTATAAAACTTGATGTTTTCCCCTGTAAAACGAATCGCTTCGAGTAAATTTAAAGTGCCTGTGGCAATACTTTCTAAAGTTTCAACGGGTTGCTCAAATGATAAGCCCACAGAACTTTGAGCAGCTAAATTATACACTTCATCCGGTTTAATTTTGGTTAAGACCTGTAATACGCTGCGAAAATCTGTCAGAGACATTGATTCAAGTTTAACAATATCTCGAATTCCTAAGCGTGATAGATTACTAAAAGATGACATTTGAGCATCCCGAGATGTGCCACAAACGGTGTAACCTTGATTTAATAAATAAGCCGCTAAATACGCTCCATCTTGCCCGGATACGCCACAAATTAATGCAGTTTTCATTGCTCTTATCCTCAATTACTATAATTCTCTACAATTTTGCTCAATAGATCTTTGTCAAAACACCCAGAATTTAAATTATTATTCCCTCTGAATAGGTGAAATAGAAACCGTCATTTTCTCAATTCAAGCTTTTCGCAATTTTAAGTCCCTTTCTACAAACAAGATTATCATCTGTTATACCTATCGATCTGAGTTGTATATTCAATCACTTTTACTAAAGTTAAAGGAGTGATTCAATTAAATATTGATATAAAGGTTAAGTTTTATTAATTTTTTTAGGTTAGATTGGGTAGAAAAATGGTACGAATTTATCAGGGGTTGACAGGTTGTTGTCAGATCTTATAACATCTAGGAATAGGTTAATTTGGGTATTTTATAACCTAAAACTGATAAATCAAGAATAATTCGCCTCAAACCCTGATGATATCAAGTTACTTTCCTAACGCTTAAAGTGATAGTTATTTTATCTGATGAGAGTAAAAACAAAATAACTAATGTTCTTATTTGACAAAATAACTAAAGTATGTATGAGAGATGAATAACGGGTTTGAGTTAAAACAGTTGATCTCTAAGCTAAACCCAACCTTTCCCAGGGCCAAAATCGAAAAACTGCCCGACCAATAATATTGTCTTGGGGAAGAAAGCCCCAAATATGAGAATCATTGCTATCGTTGCGATTATCTCCCATGACAAAATACTGCTGTGGCGGCACCTGTTTCGGTCCCCAGCGATAGTTAGGCGGTTCGGCAATATAATCTTCATTCAGGGGTTGAGCATCAACATAGACTTTACCCTGCTTGACTTCAACCGTTTGACCGGGCTGAGCAATCACCCGTTTAATAAATGCCTGGTTGCGAGAATATCCTTGCCGTTGTAACTGTGATGGGGGCGCAAACACAACAATATCTCCCGGTGTTGGAGGATGAAAATGATAAGAGACTTTCTCAATCACCAGGCGATCGCCTATTTCTAAAGTCGGTATCATTGAATCTGAGGGAATATAGCGCGGTTCAGCCACAAACACGCGAATTAACAAGGATAAACCGAGGGCAAAAATCAGAATAAATAAGTTTTCTCGAAAATTCTTGTTAGAAGTCTTCTCTGGAGGGGATTTAGAGGTCATGGGGTGAATATTGACTGCTGTGTGGGTGTTATAGCGCGATCGCGCGCACGGGCGTAAGTAAGCTATAAGTGAGTTTAAGGATGAACCCAATTGTCTTAGACTACTGTTGCGTAGTGCTATAACTGCATTATCCAATACAATCGCTCAAAAATTAGACTTCGCCGTAGAAGTCAGCGCAACGGGGAACAGATATAAGAATTGATGGAAAGATACTTTTGCAATGATGTCTATTTTAAAGTTGGATTTCGGAGAAAGGCATATAGCTGTTTTTAGACTTCAACGATTCACCTTTCTCCCTAATTATTATCGACCGAGGCAGATTAATCCTTGCTGCTGGCTTCCGGTTGACGATGATGAAAACGAATCCCTAAAAATACATCATACAGAAATCCCCAAAAATCTTTCCCTTGAAGAATTCCCAGGGTTTGAGGAGATCCTTTTGCATCCAGTAAAGGCTTCATTTTTTCATAAGCTGGCTTGTAATTATACCAGGGAATAGAAGGCCATAAATGATGAATTAGATGATAGTTTTGCCCCAAAATTAATAGATTAAGAATGGGACTGGGATAAACCCTAGCATTTTTCCAACGGTTTCTTTCTTGGAAAGGACGATGGGGTAAATAATCAAAAAATAACCCTAAGGCTAACCCCACCACTAAAGCAGGGGAAAACCAATAGTTAAGGATATATCCAATAAAACCATAATGAATACCCAAGCTAACAATTGTTATCACAAATAGTCGGCTGAGAAACCACTCTAGCAGCTCATATTTGCGCCATAACCGCCGTTTAAAGAAAAAGATCTCATGATAGAAAAATCGGGCTGCAATCAGCCATAGGGGCCCGCCTGTGGATACAAAATGATCCGGGTCATTCTCTGGGTCGTTCACATGAGCGTGATGCTGAATATGAACGCGGGTAAAGACGGGAAATGCAAATCCCAACATTAACGCACTACCATGTCCCAAGGCTGCATTGACAATTCGGTTACGATGGGCCGCTTGGTGAGACGCATCATGAATAACTGTTCCAGACAAATGTAGCGCCAGAACATTCAACATAAAAGTACACCACCCCGGCCAATGCCAAAACCAATATCCGAGAGTTGAAACCAAAATGAGGGCTACTGCAGTCAAAAACATCAGTAGCGTGAAATTAATGCCCCCACCAGGATCAAAAAATTCCTTGGGCGCTGTCAGTGGCTGCCGTGCCTCCGACATTACTGTCTACACTCCTTCATTATTTTTACTCGAACTGTATTTTATGGGAGAAATTAAAAGTTGTAAAGTTTTGTGAAAAAACTGAACTGAGCTTTAAGTCATATTCTCCCTAAAGTTGTCCACACCACAAGCAAGGAAACCACCATGTCACAACGTTTACAGTCTATCAAACAATGGTCTCGTACCTTAACAATTCTTAGTTTATCTCTCAGTTTACCCTTCTCCATGGGAGTCAGTTCAGCCCGAGGAGATTTCTTAACTCCCGGTTGGACACCTCAAGCTTCTGAATGGTTTCCCTTTCCATTACCTCAAAATTCAGAAAATTCTAGAACCAATACACCCCAAACTAACCCAAACATTGAAACGATCCCAACTTCTCAACCGACAGCGACTGATGAACCGATCCCTCAAGTCGAGGTGACAACAACGAATCTTGATGATCCGAGGTTTGTGTGTCAACAGGTAGGGAATGAGTACACCGTGATGTATAATCCCCCAAATCAAGCCGCTCAAAGCTATCCTTGGGCAATTCCCGGACGCATGGGGGGCGGTTGGACTCCTGAACGTCGATGCGGTGAAATTAGCCGTCGTTTAGAATCTTATCGGCCGGATGGTCTGTCTGAACTCCTCACCCGTGTTGAAAATGGTTACAATGTGATTTGCGCTACCACAGAAGATGTACCCGACTGTAGAATTGTGTTAACGGTTCCAGTGGGAGAAAGTCCTGAGTTTGTGCGCGATCGCATTTTTCAGAATTTGATTGTAGCTGATGATGGGGGATCGACTCGAGGCGTTTATACTTTGGTGGGCGATCGTTCGGGCGAAGATTTAGTTCGAGATGTTTTTGGTACAATTCGTCGCAGATCTAACGGTATTAATCTCAAACCTTTCTTACATCCTCAAGATCGCGGTACAGGCACAAAATTACGTTAAGATTTGCCTATATTTAATTGAAGAAAACAAAGGCAGATATAAGGTGTGTCAGAGAGATAAGGTGCGTCAAGTGACTACTATATTTAATTGAAGAAAACAAAGGCAGATATAAGGTGCGTCAAGTGACGCACCCTACAATAAATGACTTAAACCAACAAATAACGAATAACCAATAACGCGCGTAACGCTACAAAACAGTAATATTCTCTGGAGAAACCATTACTTTAATCCATTCACCTATACTGTAGCGTTGAATATCATCTCGATGTAAATTTTGTTGTCGGATAGCTAAACAATGATTTGGGGTAATTTGGACTAAATAACGAATATCTGTGCCAATATAAATCACTTCTTCAATTTGTCCTAACCATCCAGAAATAGAAGGGCTATCACTGGGATAAATCCTAATTTTTTCAGGACGAATTACTAAAGTAACCTGCTGTTTTACAAAGAATTCATCGGTTGATTTTGCAGAAACTGTCAGCGTTTGATCCACATAAATCATTAATTCATCTTGTTTTATTTCCGTCACTTCTCCCGTTAAAAAGTTACTTTCACCAATAAAATCTGCCACAAATCGAGTCTTCGGATATTCATAAATTTCTACCGGACTTCCGACTTGTAAAATTTCCCCATCTTGCATCACAGCAATTCGATCTGACATGGTTAAAGCTTCCTCTTGATCGTGAGTCACATAGACAAAAGTAATGCCAAGTTTTTGCTGCATTTGCTTTAGTTCTAACTGCATTTGTTTGCGTAACTTTAGATCTAAAGCCCCTAACGGTTCATCAAATAATAATACCTGTGGCTGCTTCACAATTGCCCGCGCTAATGCCACCCGTTGTTGTTGTCCACCGGATAATTGTCGGGGATAACGTTGAGCGAAATCAGTTAATTTTACTAAAGATAATCCTTCTGTAACTCGCTGTTGAATTTCAGGCTTTGATAAGTTTTCCATTTCTAAGCCAAATGCCACATTTTGAAATACATTTAAATGAGGAAATAACGCATAATTTTGAAAGACAGTATTCACCGGACGATGAAAGGGTAAACAATTTTTCATCGAATTTCCATAGATATAAATCTCCCCTGATGTAGGTTCTTCAAACCCAGCAATCATTCTTAATGTGGTTGTTTTTCCGCATCCAGAGGAACCCAGGAGTGAAAAGAATTCTCCTATCTTTATTTGTAAATCTATTTGATTGACTGCCGTAAATTGTTTACCCTGCGAGCCTTTAAAAGATTTAGAAACATTGACCAGTTCAACAGCGTTTGTCATAATTAGAGAATTAGAACACCAGAAACTTCTACGTCAATCCGATATGAAATTTCTTAATTCTGTATCAATACAATTAAAAAGTCTACAATAGCATAAACATTAATATTGCGAGACTAGCCGTTAGCACCCGCAACATTCACAAAATTAACTTAATGATAAAACAATCAATAGCTTAAATAAAATCTTCAGATGTGATGAAGCTGGCATCCACTCCCTCTAGGATTGCTAAAGTTTCATAATCTGACGAAATTTCAGTATCATTAAAACCAATAGTTTCAATAGAGAGATTTTCAAAGGTTAGACCTTCCTCTAACTTCAGTCGGTCTTGACCATCTTGGAAGTCTGTAATTATATCATCACCATTGCCAAAAGAGATAATAAAGCGATCGCGTCCACTACCTCCAGTCAGCGTATCATAGCCGTCCCCTCCTTCTAAGATATCTCGACCTGCACCGCCTACAAGTTCGTCATTACCGCCATTACCAAAAAGTCTATCATTTCCTTCATTGCCTCGGATCACATTACTCGCGTCATTGCCTTTAATTACATTTCGCAGATCATTTCCTATCCCATTAATCCATTCATTCCCGCGCAGAATTAACTTCTCAACATTTTCGGGTAAAGTGTAATCAATCAAAGAAATCACTCGATCTATTCCTTCATCAACTGCTTCAATTACCTGATCGGCAGTATCATCAACAAAGTAAGCATCATCCCCTGTCCCCCCTATCATAATATCCGCACCCAGACCGCCATTGAGAATATCATTGTCTGCATAACCATTGAGGGTATCGTCTCCGGCTAAACCTCTCATTTGATCAATAGCAGATGTTCCTTCTAAGACATTGTCCGTAGCATCCCCTTTCGGTTTAACTACTTCAATTACATCAATAGTCAATTCTTCCTCATAGTAGCTATAACCTCCTGAGTCGGTAGTCTTCACCGTAACAACGTGACTAGAGTTGCTACCCGCGTCCAGTAAACTACCATCAGCCACCACAAGTTTATTATCCTCAGATATCGCAAAGCGTCCACCCGCATCATCAATTAACCAGTAGGTGTGGAAGTCATTCGGATCTGGATCAACCGTAGACAGCCTACCCACAACTCGACCCGTTTTACTCTGTTCTGCAATTCGGGTATTGTTGAGTGTAACCCCTGTCGGCTCATCGTTAATATTCTCAACAACGGGTATTGTGGCGTTAAGATTAATGATTTGTAGACCACCGCGATCGTCAGCAACATAAGCATAGTCTCCTATTACTGAGACACCAAAAGCAGTGTCCATGGTTTCATAACGACCAGCCAGGGTCGGATCTTGGCGATCGCTAATATCAACGATTTCCAGATCGCCATAATTATTAGTAATGTAGGCATAGTTTCCTGCTACTGATACACCTACTGCACGACCATCAGGATGATAACGCTCAACCTCGATCGGATTTTGGGGATTACTAATATCAACAATTTTTAGACCAAGATTATCATTAGCAATGTATGCATAGCGCCCTGCCACCGCTATATCATGTACATCGTTATAGCTATTAGCAGTATAAAATGTGCTAGCCAAGGTAGGAGTTTGGGGGTCACTAATATCAACAATTTGCAGACCATTATTGTCGATATTAATATAGGCATAGTTCCCTACTACTGATATATCCTGAACATAGCCATTAGTATCATAAGTACCCGCGAGGGTAGGAGTTTGAGGGTTGCTAATATCAATGATTTCTAGAGTTTCATAATCAGTAATATAGGCATAGTCTCCCAGTACTGATACACTACCGCCATAGCCGTCAGTATCATAACTGCCTACAAGAATTGGATTTTCAGGATTGCTAACATCAATGATTTCCAAGCCGCCATAATCATCACTAATGTAGGCATAGTTTCCCACTACTGATACATCGAGGAGATAATCAGAGCTATCATAATAGCCTGCAAGAATTGGATTTTGAGGGTTGCTAACATCAAAGATTTCTAGAATATCGCTGTTGGTAACATAGGCATAATCCTCTACCACTACCATTGATACATTGCCGCCATAGTAGCCATTAAATGTGCCAGCAAAGATAGGCTCGAAAGTAATATCTCCAGTGACAGCGATCGACTCAAAATTACCGTCATAATCGCTATAAGAAACATTAACTTGTAGGTGTCGTCCTGCTTCCTCGTCACCTGGAGTAAAAGCTTCATCGGTTGCCCCAGCAATATCTGTCCAGTTGATCCCATTTTTGGAGGACTGCCATTGATATTCGATAGGAGATGCAATACCATCTGGATCAAAAACTTCAGCAAACAGAGTACTGTCTTCTATCAGATCCCCGATGATTTTAACCTCCTCATCAGGCGCATCATTAATGTAAATGGTAAGCTGCTGTTCAAACGTCCCACCATGATCATCGCTGGTTTGAACTCGGATACTATAAGAGTCTTTGGTTTCGTAATCAAAAACAGCTTTAGTTTGAAGTTCGTCGTATACTATTTCAAACAGAGCATTATCTGTATCTCCCTCTCCAGAAACTAGCTCATAACTGAACCACTGATCCTCTGAGTTGATATCTTTACTTTCCAACCAGCCTACAACGCTTCCAGTCTCTAGACGTTCATCGACACTATAACTATCAAGGCTAATTTCATAAGGTGGGTTTTGAATATCAGCATTATATAAATTATCGATAAAAGTCTGTAACTCTGGTGAGATTTCGCCATTGAGTTGATTATCATTCAGGTAAAGATATTCTAAGTTAGTGAGATTACCCAACTCTGCTGGAATTTCACCACTAAGTTTATTGTTTTCCAGGCTAAGTTCTGTTACCCGATCGCCTTCTAATGTTACCCCACGCCAATTCTCGACTACAGAGACTTCTGGAGGAGTGGCGCTATTAAAATCCCAGTTTTTCCAACCGCTATTGTATCTCCATGAACCCCCATTTGTGCTTTCGTATAAAGCTTTTAAGGCGGCATAGTCATTAATATTTAGAGTTGTCATCTGTGTTTGTTACAAGAATGATAAAATAACAAAAAAAACTGCTGATTACTAAAGTGTTGATTGAAGCGTAAATCATAGCTTTTCAGTCAACACTTCGCAGTCTTCATTGCTTCCCAATATATTTAAAGAATAAAAAGATGTAAATTGTTAAAAATACGGAGAATAATAAATGCTTTTAACTCAATTTATTTAGTTAGAATTACTCTTTCTCTATGGTAAATATATAGTTCAATATCATTTTTGCTGCTGAAATTGTAATCCTCGTAGAGTTACGGACTACAACTTTAATGAATCAGATTAAAAGAAAAATATACCGGAATTGTAAGTTGTGATATAAATCACTTAACAAAAGTAATCTTGCGACTTGGAAACTTTATAAAATCTTTACATTATCAGTCGTTTACAGTCAATATATCTAACAAGATACTCGGCGATACAGGTAATATTTTCTCTTCAATTTTAACGATTTAAAAGGGAAGCTAACTTAAAGTCTATTGCCCCCCTTTTTAAGGGGGGATAAAGGGGGGATAGAAGATTTAGGGGGCAAATACAAAACCTTTTTATACTATTTCAATATCCTTTAAGATCCTGCACCTAATTTCACTTCTGACCAAGCTTCGTCATATAATACGGTGGCTTCGCCGACATCTTTAAGATATTTTAGTTTAGAAAAGACATTATCAGGAGGATAAATTCCGGGATTATTTAAATTTTCTGGCTTAATTAATTGTTGTTCAATTGCGGTTTGATTCGGTGTGCCATAATTAATAAAATTTGAAATACTGGCACTAATTTCGGGTTCTAAAACAAAGTTAATAAACTTTTCTGCCAATTCTTTATTGGGGGCATTGGTCGGAATTACCATGTTATCCGTCCAGAGAATACTGCCTTCTTGCGGAATTACATACCGCAAATTGGGGTTTTCTTCCATGACTTGAAAGATATCCCCGCTATATTCCATTGTCAGATCGACTTCTCCTTGACTTAATAATAATTGCCCGGTATCGGGAACAAATGCTGCCACGGTTTTCTGATTTTCAATCATGAATTCTTTGGCTTGTTGAATTTCTTTTTCTTGGGTGGTATTGGGGTCAAATCCTAAATACATTAATACTGCCCCAAAGGTGTAGCGCATATCGTCTAACCATGCTGTTTTGCCGGAAAACTTGGGGTCAAACATAATTTTCCAACTGTTAATTTCTTCTCCTGTCGCTTCGATATTATATCCAATTCCTAAGGTTCCCCATTGATAGGGAACACTATATTGATTCTTGCTATCATAAGGGGGATTTAGAAACTTTTGATCAATATGCTTTAAGTTCGGAATATTCTTTTTATCTAACGGTTCTACCATGCCTTCATCGATCATAATTTTCACCATATAATCGGCGGGGAAGACAACATCATAACCGGGATTTCCGGGTTTTAATTTTGCATACAAACTTTCGTTACTATCGTAGGTATCATAGTTAATTTTAACGTTATATTTTTCTTCAAATTGGGCGATCGCCTCTGGGGAAATATAAGTTGACCAATTATATAAATTTAAAACATTACTTACCGAATTATTCGGAGTTTGGGTGATATTCGGGTTACTGCTAGTACAGCCAAATGGAAGAAAAATACCAATAAAAAATAATAGAATAAATGTTAGTAGTCGTTTCATTACACCTGAGTTGGGGTAGGGGGTTTACGTTTGCGAGGGTGTTTGAATAGTATAAAAGGTTTTGTATTTGCCTTTTCAATACTTGCCCCCATATACCCGTTGTCCTCTAAGTCTTCCCAGTCTCCCAAGTCTCTCGAGAGGGGCGGAGGAGGGTAAAATATGGGACTTTCAAGTTAATTCTTGACGTTGCCCTTAATAGTCAATGACGATACCACAAGTATGACGGATGCGAACAACATCAGGGTGGAAATGGCGTTAATGGCGGGGGTGACGGAAAATTTAATCATGCCATAAACAAATAGGGGTAAAGTGGTTGTGCCGACTCCTGTGGTGAAAAAGCTAACGACAAAGTCATCGAGTGAGAGGGTAAAGGCGAGTAATGCGGCACTCATGACACCGGGTAAAATCAGAGGGAATGTCACCCGCCAGAATGTTCGCCATTCATTGGCCCCCAAGTCAAACGCGGCTTCTTCTAAAGTGGGGTCTAAGTCGGCTAACCTGGCCCGGACGGTGACGGTAACAAAGGAAATATTAAATGTGACGTGACCAATAATTACGGAGGGAAAACCTAAGGTGAGGCGAATACCTGTTAAGTTTTCGAGGATACGGAAAATTAGGGTAAAAAAGACGAGTAATGAAAGACCCAGAGAAATTTCTGGGATAATCATCGGTAAAAATAATAGATTCTCTAAGATGCGGTAACCGGGAAATCGATATCGTTCTAAAGCAAGCGCGATCGCGGTTCCCAATACGACCGATAATACAGTTACAATTGTGGCAATGAATACACTATTTTGCAAGGCTTGCCAAATCTCTGCATTAGCAAAATTGGCTTGAATATCTGTGGTTTGACCGAATAAACTGCGATACCAATCTAATGTAAAACCTGACCAAACAGCATTAAACCGAGAGGCATTGAAAGAATAAATAACCAGAATTAAAATAGGCAAATATAGGAATGCAAACCCTAATGTTGCTTGTACCCATAATCCAGATTGACTGAGGGTGCGTAAATATTTATCAGAATGGACATTTGACATTTGTTATTTGTTATTTGTTATTTGTTATTGGTTTTTCGTTGTTAGAAGAAGCAAAGAATCTCGCGATCGCGAGATTGAGTCTGATCGCAACTCTTGTTTAAAGCTAGTTTAAAATAACAAATGATCAACAACAAATAACGAATCATAAATCCTCATGATGCCTTCTCAAGATTAAAATCAATCGCCGCTTTTTGGGGAATTTCAATGATAAATTTTGCCCCTTGACCGACAACAGATTCACAGGTGAGATGACCGCCATGTTTTTTGACAATTTGATAACTGGTTGCTAGTCCTAAACCTGTACCTTTACCGACTGGTTTTGTGGTGAAAAACGGTTCAAATAAATGTTGCTGTACATCTTCAGCCATACCGATACCGTTATCAATCATCTCAATTTTAATCCAATCTGATTTTATGATTGCTGTCCGAATCAAAATAGTCGGTTCAACTTGAGCCTCATATCCTGTTGTTTTTTGATAGTCTAAAATCGCATCAATGGCATTACTCAGAAGATTTAAAAATACCTGATTGAGTTGTCCAGCGTAACATTCTGCCTCGGGCAGTTGACCATATTCTTTAATCACCTGAATTTCTACTTTTGCGGAGAAATTATAGAGGCGATGCTGCAAAATTAATAATGTATTATCAATCCCTTCATGGATATCAACTTGTTTCATTTCCGCTTCATCCAACCGGGAAAAGTTGCGTAAGGAATGAATAATATTTTTAATTCGATCTGCTCCTGCTCCCATAGAAGTCAAGAGTTTGGGTAAATCTGCCTTGATAAATTCTAATTCTATCTCATCAGCCCAGTCTAAAATTTCGGAGTGGGGTTGAGGATGATGCTGTTGATAGAGTTCAATTAAATAGAGTAAATCGTCTAAATATTGCTGAGCAAAGGAAATATTTCCTGAGATAAATGTTACAGGGTTATTGATTTCATGGGCTAATCCTGCTACCATCTGACCTAAACTAGAAAGTTTTTCACTTTGAATCAGTTGGGTTTGGGTTTGTTTGAGTTGTTGCAGGGTTTGTTCTAGCTGCTGGGTTTTCGCCCGTTCTCGAACTTCTGCTATTTTGCGATCGCTAATATCCTGAACTGTTCCAATCATCCGTAACGCCTGACCTTGACGATCTCGAGAAACGACTTTACTGCGGTTTAGCACCCAGTGCCATTCTCCAGATTGACTCAGCATCCGATATTCTACTTGGCATAAACGAGTCTGCCCTTGTAAATGTTGGCGAACCTTCTCAATCAGATGATGCCGATCGGCGGGATGAACTAACTTTAACCAAGTTTTCGGCTGGCTATCAATATCATCGATAGTGTAGCCCAACTGTAGAGGCCATTGGGGACTGAGATAGAATTCATTGGCTCTAATATACCAATCCCATAACCCTTGATTCGTTCCGGATAAGGCTAATTGTAAGCGTTCTTCGCTGGCTCTTAAAGCGCCTAAGGCTCGTTTATTCTCGGTAATATCAAAAATAGCGCCACTCAGCCACAATAGCTTACCGCTGCTGTCAAATACCCCTTGACCTTGGTCATGTACCCAGCGCCAAGATCCATCTTGACGTTGCAGACGATATTCTATGCTGTAGGGTTTGCGGGTCTTAATCGCGGCTTTAATCTGTTGAGTCACAATGGATCGATCGATGGGGTGAATCAGACTCTGAAAACAACAGCAGCGGTTACGAATGATGTCTATGGCGCTACATTGAATGATCGCTTCGATGCCATCGCTGATAAATGCCATCGTTCTTTTTGTCTCAAAGGTACTGCGATAAACCGCACCTTGAATATTGTTCACCAGCGATCGCAATTCCCCTTGGCGTTGTCGTAAGGATCGTTCAATCTGTTTATGATCGCTAATATCACGAATGATGATACACTGACACTCTTTAAAATTGGGGCTCTGAAGATGACTGATGGTCATCTCGACAGGTAAGGGGCGTTGATGTTTAGTACAGCAGCGAGTTTCGATTTTGAGTGAACCACATTGTTGTAAAGTTCGCCAGTGTGATGACCACATTGAGGCGGGAAAATCTAAGGTAATATCATGAATGGTCAAAGATTGTAATTCGGCGCTACTGTACCCGAAAAAGCGACAAGCCGATTGATTGCCATACAATAGTTTTCCTGAATTTGCGATCCACAACATCGGATCGCTCATCTGGTCGATCGAAGAATTGATCAGGTGGGATAAGTCGGGAGATGGAATGTTTTGTGAGGGGGGAGATGAAGTAGGATGCTTCTTTTTAGAGATAGTCGTAGCAACCCCTGGAGAAGGTGAAGGATTTCGGGCAGATGACATTACAGAATATTGAATTAGCTCTTGATCTGCATCTGATTGTAACAAGTAATACAAACAGATACAGAATACTAGGAAAATATTAATGATTACCCAATTGCTAAAATTGAACCCTATTTGTCTTTGTATTAAGTCTCTATAACTATAGGCTCCCAGCCCAATGCTCATTACGATCCAGATGGGCGTTAAAGGTGGAAATGTGTTGATTTTCTGATTGATTTTGTAGGGGCTAAAGTGCAGAAACCTAAGGGCAGCGATTGCATAACAGATTAATCCGATTGTGACAACCCACTCCAGAGATAAACTATTCCATTGTGGGTTAATCCATAGGGGTGTTACATCTAGCAAAGGGATGATAGTAGATAAAATGCTCGTATTAATAGGGGGATAGATCAGCATAATTAAATTCGCTAACTTGACGGGATTATTCGACTCAAAGCACCCCGATATAACGTTTGAACTCAATCTCAGCTTTGAATTATTTCATGATACATTACTTCGGTCTTAATCAAGCGCTTAATATGGGTTTCCAAGCCGGATCAGACTGTATGATTACCTATATTTAATTTTATATTATCTCTTATCTATATCTTAAAATCCATATAGTTTTGTTCTATTTTCTAAAGTTTTGTGAATTACACTCGGCTCTCAGAATGGATTTTGACGGCGTTTTAGGTATTATAAATTATCAAATATATACTGTTGTATTTCAGAATACATTTTATTAATAATGGGATGAATTGTTCCGGTTCACTCTAACTCAAACATTAGGGTTAGATTAAGTTTCAGTTAATTGCTGTTTTGCCCAACTAATTGCGGCTTCGGGTGTTGAGATGATTCCTTCAGCTTGGGCTAATTGTAACTCAAGTAACAGTTGACCAATTTTAGGACTGGGAGATAAATTCAAAGCCGACATTAATTCTTTTCCAGATAATAAAGGTTGAGGATGGGCCACGGGATCGTTCGGGGTAAAATAACGTCCGATCAAGGGATTGAGATAATCGATTTCAACTCCAGATCCGGCTAAAAACACCATTAACGCTGGAAATAAATTCCCTAAATCTCGAAATAAAAAATAAAGTTGTTTTATAGGGATTTCATCCGGATAAATTTGATCAACCCGATTCAAACAATCAATCAGAGTCACTGCCCCCCTAATTTCAGCCTTGCTATACTTTAAAGCGGTTAATTCAGCTTCAGCAATGGTGGGTTGAGGGGTCAGCAAACAGGCTAACTTGACTAAAGCTAATTGAGATATTTTCAGCGTCTCTCGTAGCGGTCGAGATAATTCAGCCGGAAATAACGTCCACTTTTGACCTAAATGATTTGCGGCTAAATCAATCTGGCTCAGGGTTGTCCAATTCTGAGACCCATGGGGAAACCAATTTGAGATTAACCCATCTTCTGTGGCTTGGCGTAACCAAATTATACCATTTGGGTTTTGCAACAGATAACCTAACTCGGTCTGTATTCGTTCCACAGCCACTTGCTGCAACAGGGGAGCAAATTGTTGTAAACTAAGTTGAGTTTGGGGTTCGATTGTAAATTGCAGTTGAGCTGCCTGACGATAGCCCCGTAGCAGTCTTAACGGATCGTCTTGTAAATTTGACTTAGAAATCATCCGAATCATCCGCTGCTCGAGGTCCGCCATACCGTGATGGGGATCGATAAAAGTCGCAGTACTCGGATGATAAGCGATCGCATTGATGGTAAAATCTCGTCGTTGTAGATCGGTGTCTAAAGTGCCTTCGGCTTGGGCAAAATCAACTGTGGCATTGTCAAACACCACTCGGGCAATTTGGCGATCGCTGTCCAATAAGACAAACCCCGCTTTATAATAGTTAGCAATTCTCTGGGCTGTATTAACCGCTTGCTCAAGTAGGACAAAATCCAAATCGAGATACTCAGATTCTCGTTTCAGAAGTCCATCCCGTACTGCCCCACCGACCAGATAAGCCGAAGGGGGTAATAGTTGAGGGTCAAACGGCCAGTTTTGAGGGGAGAGTCCAGAAGCGAATGTTTGAGTCATCGTGATTAAACTCAAGTTAAAATATCGAGCAGTTTACTGCTTCTCTAAGCTAAATTATCAGAAAAGGACTCGGCAACGATTCCATTAGTCAATAATTCTTAAGGGGATTGTGAAAGATGTGTATTTGCATTAACTGCCATTATGTCGATCGCTGCATCACCTATAATGCCGTAGAAACCCAGCATCAACAGCCTCACATGACGGAAAACCCAGATTTTGAACCCGTTGAACCTTCCATCAATGTTAATATTCGGACATCAGGAGAAGAAATTGAAATGGAATGGGATGTAGTGGGATGCGAAAGCTTTACTGAAGAAGCCGGAAAATGGGCAAAATTACGCCCAGGCGAATTAGTCCCTACCTAACTGTATATTGAGTCAGAATTCACGCCCGCTACTGTAGGGGCGCATTGCATGCGCCCAATACTGAAAGATCATTACCCTGTTTCCCGTGGGCGACTGCCTATTGCCCCCAAAGTCTACTTGCCTGTCCCCTCTATTCGCGTTATCGATTCACGACCTGCTATCAATGGACACATGAGTTACTGCTTTAATCCGGCTTGTGAACACCCCCAAAACTTAGCTGAAAATCAATTCTGTCAGTCTTGCGGCTCAGAATTATTATTGCGTCCACAAGGGGACGATCATCAGTCAGCGCCTCGATATCGGGCGTTAGCCTTAATTGGGCAGGGGGGCTTTGGTCGAACCTTCCTGGCTGTGGACGAATCTCAACCCTTGCAACCGCGATTTGTGATTAAGCAGTTTTTGCCCCAGTCTATCAATTCTCAAACTACTGTAGCACGATTTCATCAAGAAGCTCAACAACTGCAAAATTTAGGTCAACATCGTCAAATTCCAACGGGAATATCGAACTTTGAATGCAATGGTTATTTCTATTTGCTGCAAGAGTTTATTGAAGGCAAAAATTTAGCAGAGGAATTACAGGATAAAGGGATATTTGATGAATATAAAATTCGTCAACTGCTAAAAGATTTATTACCTGTTTTAGAATTTATTCACCGTCATCAGATAATCCATCGAGATATTAAACCGGAAAATATTATCCGTCGTCGGGCTTCTCGAGTCGATCAAAGCGGGCGTTTAGTATTAGTGGATTTCGGCGCAGCCAAACAGTTAACCGAACGTTTACCTCAAACCGCAACAGTGATTGGCAGTGCGGCTTTTACGGCCCCAGAACAACTCATGGGTAAAGCTGTATTTGCTAGCGATCTTTATAGTTTAGGCGTAACTTGTATTTACCTGTTAACAGGTGTTTCTCCCTTTGATTTATTTGACGGTCAAGAAGGAAATTGGGCTTGGCGAGATTATCTAAAAACACCCATTAGCCTAGAGTTAGGACAAGTTTTAGATAAAATGTTGCAAGGGGCAACCAATCACCGATATCATTCAGCCAAAGCGGTTTTACGACAATTACAGCCTCGTTCTCAATATGTTGCTGCCTTTCCTGCGTTAAAAAATAATATTAAAAAATATCCTAAAATTGAAGAATATAGTTCAGCCGAAACGGTTAGCGTCTTAGAGAAAGTTCCGCAGCCCGCCGAGATACAATTACTTCCGAAAAATTGCACTAATTTAATTCAGGAAACATTAGCAGCAGCCGTTTCTAACTATCCGATTAAATTACAAGTGAATTGGCAGAAAAAAAATCAGTTAATTGTTGTCATTAATCGCTTAGAAAATGAACCCGTTAATTATATAGCGATCGCCCGTATTATTAGTAAAGAATTAACCCAGCTTAATCTACCTGCGATCCATCGAGTCAAAATGTTAGGGCGAATTAAAGGTCAAACTGTTCCCGAATGGAAAATCGCGTTAAAAGTTGGATATAAAACTCAGGTTAAAAAGAAAATTAAAGCCTATCAAGCCCATCCCATTTATCAAAAAGCACAACAACTTCAGTCCAAGTCTTTTTGGCTAGAAAAGCTACAAAATAGAGAATTTATTCTCGATAGCTTGATGGCGTTAATGATTGGATTTATTTTTAGTTTTAAACTGGTTATTCTCCATCCCATTCTAGGTATTTTAATGGCATTTGGATTTATTTCAATTAAACAGAAGATGATGCAACGCGGTGAATTAGCCATTAATCAATTATTTGGAACCGTTGCCACGTTATTTGTCGTCATGGGGGCTTCCAGTTGGAAACTAATTCATCAAGATTTTTATAGTATAATCTTAGCCGGACTATTCTTAGCACTACCTGTTTTTTATACAACAACCGATTAATTGAAGTGTCTACAAATTCAAAATTATATGGTTTAGCGTTACATACCAGTAGCCCAGAATTAGGCTTAGCGATTAATAACTTTGAAGGGGATAAACGTTGTCAAACTTGGGATTTAGGCAGAGAACTTTCAACTCAATTACATTTACATTTATCTGAATTTATTCTACCTCAATCTTTCTCAGATTTAAGCTTAATTGCAGTCGCAAAAGGGCCAGGAAGTTTTACGGGAACACGTATGGGAGTTGTAACCGCCAGGACATTAGCCCAACAGTTAAATATACCCTTATTTGCCATCTCAAGTTTAGAAGCAAAAGCTTGGCAAGTTATTAAAGATGAAAATATCTCAAATTCATACAATATAGCGTTACAAATGCCAGCCCAACGGGGTCAATTATTTGTCGCCATTTATAAAATAAGTCCTCAACCCGATCAAGGTTTAGTAACGGTGTTAGCCGATACAGTAATATCACTCGAAAACTGGCAGGATATTTTAAATCAACAACAAACGGATTATCAACTGATTAAAATTGAAGCCGGACTGGGAGATACAGCCGCTAGCTTGTTGGAATTAGCCAATTTAAAATACTCGCAACAGCAATATTCTCATTGGTCTGAGGCTTTACCTTTTTACGGACAACATCCGGTCAGAAGTTAGGAGACAGTAGATTTACTCTTAAAATACTGAGGCTTTACCTTTTTACAGACAACATCCTATAAAAATATAATTATTGCAAATAAAAAATTAGGTGCGTGATGTACGCACCCTACTGATTGAGGTTGAAATAATATCTTAAATTACACTCGATCACTGACATAAACATAGGCAGGGACACGTTCAGCTAAATTTGTTTCTGTGCCAGTAATAGACTCAGCTAACGCTTCAAAAGAGTCACTATTCCAGTTACGGGCATGAATCGGCTTAGTTTGTTCGCCTCGGAAGTAAGCCATTGTACCGATGACAATACCAGCAACCCAGCCCACGACTAATAATGCGATTAAAAATACCATAGATAATATTATTCCTGAACTTTTTTTAACTTATGTAAATAAATGTAACAGAAACTTGTACTTCGTGTCAAGTTAGTATCTATGTCTTAAGGCTGATCTTGAGTTAGGAGACAGTATTCACGCCCGTCACCTCCTCACCTCCTCACCTCCTCACCTCCTCACCTCCTCACTTCCTCACCGAGTCTCTGATAAAAAGGTTGACGTTACCCCAACAGTTTGCTAGCCTGAGTCTAAGAGTTATTAAAATCAGCAATATATCAATGCTTACCCGGAGTCGTTATTTTTATTTTTGGTTTAGCAAAGTTCACCCAGAGTGAGTCAATGCTTTCCATGGCAACTCTAGGTGAACCGCAGACCAGCCTCTGCGGTTTTTTAATGGTCAAACTCTTAATCCGACTCAAACACATTTACAGCAATGACTAAATTTAATTTTTGGTTTTATGGCTATTATTTTTACCCCCTAACAGGTTCCGGGTAAGCAATTGTGCTGATTTGTCTCTGGCCCGGAACCCAACAAGTTCCGGGTTTTTTAATGACTCATTAACTTTTACAGGAAACATATTTCATGTCTGATACACAACTCGTCTCAAAATCTGATGCAATTCAACAAAGCGTGATTGATATTACGCCTCAAATTCAGGTGGGGGGAAAAGAACTACTAATTATTGGTGGTCCCTGTACCGTCGAAAGTTTAGACCAAATGGAACAAACCGCCCGTCATTTGTCAACTATTCCCGTCCAACTATTACGGGGTGGGGTTTATAAACCTCGAACTTCTCCTTATTCCTTCCAAGGTCTTGGCCCGGAAGGAATTACTATTTTTAAGCAAGTTCGTCAACGTTACAATATCCCCTTCGTAACGGAAGTGATGTCTATTCCTCAACTCGAAGCCATTGTCGATGCGGTGGATGTGTTGCAAATTGGTAGTCGGAATATGCAGAATTTTGAGTTACTTAAAGCCGTCGGACAAGTCAATAAACCTGTTATTCTCAAACGAGGTTTATCTGCAACGATACAAGAATTCTTACTGGCTGCTGAATATATTCTCAGTGGCGGCAATTCTCAGGTGATATTGTGTGAACGGGGTATTCGTAGCTTTGATAGTTATACTCGTAATGTATTAGATTTAGGCGCGGTTGTGGGCTTAAAACAGTTAACCCATTTACCTGTTATTGTCGATCCATCTCATGCAGCGGGTAAACGAGAATTAGTAGCAAATTTAGCCAAAGCCGCCGTAGCCGCTGGGGCCGATGGGGTGATGATTGAATGTCATCCTCAACCGGAAAAATCTGTCTCTGATGCCAGACAGGCGTTATCTTTAGAAGAAATGACAATATTAGTGACAGAATTAAAATCTGTAGCAGCAGCAGTAGGACGGCGTATTGTAGAGGCCGAACCTTTGGAGAGGGCAGCAGCATAACAAATTTTTTTATACCTGGGGTGCGTCAATGGCGCATCCTGTAAGCTAAAGTGTAATAAGCTTTGTTTTAAGATCGAAACTTAAGCGTTTGTCATTTATGAGTAATCCTCGCAAGTCTGATACAACCGTTACCATTTTGTTGGCTACAGCAGGAATAGCCTTAGTTGCGGTAGCTGTAATTATTTTATTGAAAGGGTTTGGGGTCATTACCGCCATTCCTACTTTTGTGATCTGGGCTTTAGCGTTGTTAATTTTAGGCATCGGAATTTTAGCCGGACTCCGAACATTAGATGATTAACGGGTGTATCGGTATAGAACTATCCTAAATTAAGCTAAAATCAACTTTTAATCAGCAACAGCTTCACAATATCTACAAGAAAGCATTTCTATGAGATCTTGGCATTGGTGGCAAACCTTAGTGGCTTCAACTCAGTATAATCCGCCTCAATTTATTGAGATGGTGATGTTAATACTGGCGATATTTTTACTATTTTCCTGGAGTATTACAGGGAGTTGGCCTTATTTAGTTCTCTGTCTTAGCTATGTGGTCGGATCATCGAGTTCAATGTTAATTCGGGAAGTTATCGCCCCACCCCACCGATTTCAACCCACCACTATCATCGCTATTTTACTCTTATTAATGGGGATTTATATCTTAGTCGATTACATTTTTTAACCCACCCCTAAATTCATCAATGGGGTACTACTTCTTCCGTATCACCGTATCACCGTCTTCCTTCATGTTGAATGTTTTCCTAATTTTCTGACCCCTAAATTCATCAATTGGGTACTATCCCCGTTTACACTATTGACAAGCTTCTGTACAGACGTAGGATGCTACTGACTCTCTTACAAAGTTGCTCATGGGGGGAACCCCCAAGACCGCACTTTGCGCTACTGACTACTGTACAGACGTTACATGTAACGTCACGACAGACTACTGGCTGAGGACTGATGGAAAATAATACGATTTCCGGCTGGATCATAACCATAAAATTCTCTGCCATGGGAAGCCGTCATAATGTCTCCAGGTGGGGGATAACCTAATTTTTGTAATATTGCGATCGCGGTTTCTAAACTTTCTACTTCTAAACATAAACTCATCCCGGTGTGGGTTTGATGGCTAAATTCCGCTGCATTATCCGCTTTAGGTTGAAAGATCCCCAGTCGTAACCCTGTCAGCTTAAACTCTGCATAAACATCAGGGATAAAAGTTTGAGGTTGAATTGCGAACAGTTGGGTGTAGAATGCCACAAGTCGTTCAATATTTGGATCGGCTAACGTGACAAACGCTGCTTGACAGTTTGACATCATTGAAGATGGGAAGAATTTTTTTATCGGCTGGACAAGAAGGGATCGGATCAAACCTGCAACCGTCTGGGATATCGATCGGGGGAACTACAGCCATACAGGAAATGATTGGGTTACGGGACTTTGTCGCCGCAGAATTGCGATCGCGCGGGTTAAGCGTTTATATCGTCGGAGATGATTTTAACCCAGTGGATCGGATTAATTGGATTAATCACCATTGTCACACAACCGATGTCGCTATTGAACTGCAAACCGCAATATCTGCTAATTCCGCCCATCGAGGTATCAGCATTTTTCATATTGCCGATAATGCAGAACGTAAACGGGATGCTCAAACTATTTTAACCGCTTTATTGCGGCGCGTCCCCTCTTTTCCCAATCGTGGCATTGTCTCCGATAGCCAAACCCCCCTAGGTTCTATCGGCTTTTGTCGCTGGTTGAGTATTCCTTCACTATATATTGAAATGGGCTATTTTACTAATGCCCAAGATCGGATTTTAATCCAAATGCAACGGCGGGCGATCGCCCGAGGACTGGCAGAAGGGATCGCTACCTGGAGTTATCAAGATCATTTTAATTCAGATTTGGCATTCTCCACTTCAACGCCAGTTTATGCAACGATTGGAATTAATTTGAATGGTTATACTTATCCAGAACAAGGAATTTTAATTCAAGGAAACGCTTATTTACCAATTGATTTAATCGATCATTTGGGAATTAATTTCTCACAAACCGAAAGAATTCGCCGGGTAAAACATCGTCAAATTGTTTATATTAAAGCTATCGATTTAAAAGATTTTGGCATATCCATTCATTGGGATGATCGTCAACCGATTATTATCATTAACTCTAAATATCGGGCCGATTTCCAGTTAATCAAGCTGATTATGGGACGGGGTAAGACTAATAAAAATAATCTGAGTATTTTTCTAAAATCCCATCATTCCACCTATATGTATCGCTTCCCCGAGATTATTAAACTATATTTTGAAGAAGCCGAAATCGAAGGGGTGAATCATGATATTGCTTTTTGTCAAATGTGTTTAGAAACTGACTTTTTACGGTTTGGCGGTATTGGCAGGGCAACAGATCATAATTTTGCGGGACTGGCAACTGTTGGGGGAATGGCAGACATTGCGACGTTTTCTTCTCCTAGAATGGGTGTGAGAGCGCATATTCAACACCTGAAAGCATACGCCAGTCGAGAACCGTTAGTGCAGGTTAAAGTTGACCCGAGATTTGATTTAATTACCCGAGGAATTGCGCCTTCTCTCGATCAACTGAGTGGTCGCTGGTCAGAGGATTTAAACTATGGAACTCGAATTTATACTCTGATGCAACAATTGTATCAAACTGCCGGATTATTGTAAGCTAAGTCTGAATTTCGGATAAAATTAAGACATTGTACAAAATTGCAGTATTTGCTACTATTCAAAAATGACAGAACTTTTACAACTTCTTGCTGAATTAGAAGATGAACAAAAATGGGAAACTCGTTTTACCTCCACAACCGATGAACAGTGGGATCAAATTGCTACAATGGTACGTCAGGAAATTACCAGGGCGTGAAACTGTTGTGCTGGATGATATTTTTCCCTTGTAAAAATGGAATCTAGTGTCACCGAAACTTTTCGTAAGCGACTTAATAATCTTCCTATATCCATTCAAGAAATTGCTGCTAAAACTTATCAGCTTTGGCGTAACGATCCCTATCATCCAAGCCTTCAATTTAAACGAGTTAGCCAAAAACAACCCATTTACTCTGTTCGTATCAGTCTTAATTACCGGGTTCTAGGTTTATTAGAGTCTGGTCGAATTTACTGATTTTGGATTGGTACACATAGCGAGTATGATGAGTTACTAAAACGACTTTAATCTCACAAAAAAGTCAGTTTAAGCATCTTTAAAAAAGCGGATAATTTCTCGGGCATGATGCAGGAATTCTCCATCTGTACTGAGTTGTGCGATCGCGGTTTCTGTTGCCCGTGAAAGTTGACGATGTTCTGATGAATTTTTAGCTTTTAGCATTTCTAATTCTGAGGCTAAACGAGTTAAATGTTTCTGAGATATGCCTTGCTGTTTTTCCTGGCTTGCTGCCCAAGAACTAGGGTTTCCTGGGTTTAACTTATGCATTAAACTTTGAACTTGGGTTTCAATAGAATCAAACCGTTTTCTCAGTTCTAAAACGTCTTGACGCGGATAACTAAATTCTCGCCGCACCATCGATAAACGCGCCACAATATATTGATAAGTCCGAATGGCAGGACGTAATATTGTCAGCAATAAAGCCGCCCCCGAACCAATATAACCGACTACACTAATTCCGGTTATCGCTAAAGTATATAAACCGATAGCAGAACTTAAGTGCAATGCAATGGCAATCCATAAAGAACGACGGGCTAATAGTTGAACATAACTAAGCTGTTTTAAATCAACATGAATGTTTTTCTTTTTAGATTCTTCGGCTTCTGCTAATACTTCCTTCGCATCAAAATGAATATTCCAAGGAACCGTTACAATTAACATCAACCACCAAAATATCCCGCCTGCAATTACCCAATCTAGAAAGCTTCCCGCCGGAATTGATAGCCAGTGCAATACACTAAAGGCTAATAATAATAACAAAACCAACCCAGCACTAAACTGAGCAAAGGGAATTGCAAAAGTCATAGGTA
This sequence comes from Microcoleaceae cyanobacterium, assembly GCA_049647265.1. Classification (GTDB taxonomy): domain Bacteria; phylum Cyanobacteriota; class Cyanobacteriia; order Cyanobacteriales; family Microcoleaceae; genus JAAURB01. Next base: position 607,676 of record JBARXJ010000048.1, on the reverse strand, counting down.
ACTCCTCAATAAAAATTGTATTCACCTAAGTGATAAAGCCAGTTTGTCGATTGTCATACCGGGAACAATTGGCTACGTTTAGGAGAATTAGTATTAATTATGGCGAAGAAAAAAAAAAGATAAAAAGCCTGTGTGACAATTTTCAAACCGCATCTTGATAAAAATCACCCTCAATACAAACGGATCTGCTGTGTTGTCTATGGTAAATTAATAAATCACAAACTCTAACAAGCACATCATGAACTTAAAAAAAGGCAAAGTTTATATTGTGGGTGCGGGGTTGGGAGAGGCGGACTATTTAACAGTGCGATCGCAACGACTGATTCAAATGGCGGAAGTTTTAGTTTATGATGCATTAGTCGATGAATCAATTTTAGGGTGGGTAAGGTCGAGTTGTCTGCTGTTGAATGTGGGGAAACGAGGCGGACAACCCAGTACACCTCAGACGGAAATTAATCGTTTATTGGTTCATTATTGTCAACAAGGAGATTTGGTCGTACGGCTAAAAGGGGGCGATCCGTTTATTTTTGGACGCACTAGCGCCGAAATTCAGGCCTTAAAAGCGGCAAACTGTACGTTTGAGGTGGTTCCGGGTATTTCCTCGGCTTTAGCCGCGCCCTTGCTGGCTGGTATTCCGCTGACGGATACGGTGATGAGTAACTGTTTTGCGGTGATGACAGCCCACGATCCCCAAGCCCTAGACTGGGAACGAATTAGTCAAATTGATACGTTAGTCATGTTGATGGGGGGACGGAATATAGGGGAAATTGTTAATCAATTGAAACGACATCAGCGATCGCCTCAAACCCCTGTGGCTATTATTCGATCTGGCGGTTGTCCACAACAACAGGTTTGGGTGGGAACATTAAATGATATTGTGAGAAAAACCAACGATCAAATCCTTTCTCCTTGTGTGATTGTGGTTGGGGAAGTTGTGGGTTTACGGGAATTTCTTAAACAAGAGTGAATAGACTGTGATGAAAGATTCTAATATTAATTTAAAACCCCTATTTAAAACTACAATATTAGTCACTCGTTCGGCGGGACAATCAAGTCTGTTTCGCCAACTCTTAGAATTAGTTGGTGCAACAGTTTTGGAGATGCCAACGTTAGTAATTACTCCCCCTTCAACTTGGGAACCACTAGATACTGCAATCGCCCAATTACAAACATTGGATTGGTTAATTTTAACTTCAGCCAATGGAGTAGAATTCTTTTTTGAGCGCTTATTTCAACAGGGTAAAAATACGGGTGAATTAAATACAATTAAAATTGCCGTGGTGGGGAAGAAAACGGCTGCGACATTAAAACAAAAAGGCTTAAAGCCTGATTTTATCCCGTCTAATTATATTGCAGATTCTTTAGTAGCGGAGTTTCCCGAATCCTTGCAAGGAAAGAAAATACTATTTCCGCGAGTCGAAACTGGGGGAAGAGAATTGTTAGTGCAAGAATTAACTGCAAGTGGTGCTGATATTATTGAAGTTCCCGCTTATGAATCAGGTTGTCCCAAACAGATTGATGCTGAAAGTTTAACAGCTTTACAACAACAAAAAATTGATATTTTAACCTTTGCTAGTTCTAAAACCGTTAAGAATTTTAATGATTTAATTCAACCCTATAATATCGATATCAGTCAAGTTTGTATCGCTTCTATTGGGCCGCAAACCTCTGAAGCTTGCCTAAAATATTTCGGCAGATACGATCTTCAAGCCACAGAATATACCCTAGAAGGATTAACAACAGCCATAATTGAGGAGTCAGGAGTCAGGAGACAGTAGGGGCGCATTGCATGCGCCCGTACACACCCAAAACCCAAAACCCGACACCCGTTACCCCACACCCGTTCCCCGACACCCGCGTAGCGCTATAAAAAAAAATACATAACTTCCCCATCTGCCAAACTAGATAGACATAGAGAGCAACTTAGGATTGAATGTGACTACCGGTAACGGCATCACTTGAAACTAAGACGACAAAGTACCATTCATCAGTTGAAAAATGGTTATGGGGATATTATCACGATACTGGATTTGGTTCGGAATTGATAGCCTGGGTCACTGTCATAGCCGAGAAATTCCAGCGGCAAAAACATTCATGAAGCAACACTTTTCTCAAGTCACCCTACCTGAGAACCCCGACAATGACGCTGCTGAATTAACAGCAAGAGAAATTCAACAACAGCTTGTGGAGTGGCGCAGTCATTCAGAGAGAGTATTACTGGCAAATATAAGTCTACGTTGCTTTATTTCAAACCAGCTTAAAGACTTCTGTTATAGCCTCCAACAGCGATTTAGTACAACTTATGATTTGCGAGGTGAAGAACTACTTCCTTATGTGTTAGATGGTCATTTAGAAGAAGATTCTCACTCAGATTCAGAGTCTCTCACTTGTAAAATTCTCGAAACCTTTGAACCCTGCAAAGGAAATCTCTCAACCTGGACAATTCGCATTGCTAAAAGTGATCGTAGAGTTAAGCAGATTTTACTCGAACATGGCATAGAACAGGTGACCGATTGGTTTATTTTAAATCAAACTTCTATCGGACAACTGCAACGAATTTTATCATACCATGATTCAACGCCTGAAGAAATTGAGTTTTATTTAAATTTACTTAATCTTTATCATCAGGTTTATCGTCAACAAATCCTAGAAGAACGTCAAAGTGGATCGCGCAAACGTTACCCAGAACCGAACTTAGAACAACTCGGTCAAATCGCTAAACTTTTAGCAAAAACTAAGAATTTTTCTTCTGAAGAGGTTTTAACTGAATTACAAAATTTAGCGCAAATTTTACGGGAGGAACGAGTACAGCGAAAGATTCAACCCAATTATGCTAAGAAATACAATTCGATTTCCTATGACTCTGACAATGCATCTTTACAAGAGTTAAATGACTGCTTAGCAGATGCTGTTAAAACGGTTATAGAAAATCGTTTAAATTATTATAAGCCGAAGAAACAAACACCGAAATCTCAGGAGAAGTATAAAGCAAAAATAGAAAATTTTATCAAAGCACTTCATTGGTTCCATTGCCATCGGATTTCAATGGGTGAAATAGCCGATAAGTTAGGCTTTAATGACCAGCCTCGAGTTAGCCGCTTACTAGAGTTAAAGCAACTTCGCAGTGATATTAGACGCAATACCGTTTGGTCTATATGTCAGCGGATTAATCAGTTAGCTCAAAATCGTGAAGAAATCACCCCTGATAAATTACAGAACTTAAGTGAAAAAGTAGAGCAAGCGTTAGGAGAAAAAATTGATCAAGCGATTGCTGAAGATCGCAAAAATGCCAGCACCGGTCAAGCTTATCGTCAACCCAGTCAACTGTCTAAAACTATCTGCCAATACTTAAAAACGGCAGTATTTCAAGTAGAAAACCAATCTTTTCAAATTCATCAATTAATACAGGAGAATTGCAAATGTTAACGGATTTATTAAATGATTTTGCTCACGAATTCATTGAACTAGATAATACAATTGAAACCATTGCATTAGAAACTGAGCAGATTGATACGGCTTTACAACAAAGTCAAACGGTTAAATCCGAGCAACAATGGTCAGTTTATCTCAGCCAATTAGCACAGTTTGGATTGGAAAATTGGTTACAAAAACGAGAACCTCAACTGACTGTTATTCCCGGTGAATTGATTCCTAGTTTAGAAAGTATTGTTTTCCTACAATTGGGAGAATTTAAACTGTGTTTAATTCCCAGTAATGGCATGAGTGAGCCTGAGATTATTATCCCTAGAGCCGTTATCGAATTACCCGAATTTGCGGCTCATTTTTATGTTCCTGTTGGGGTGGCAGAAGACTTAGAATTAATCGGTATTCTCGGCTTTTTAACTTATAATCAATTAGCAGAAGAAGCCTCTCAAATCCAGCCTTTAATCGATTGGACTTATGCCATTCCTAGAGAAGATTTTAATCCAGATACAGATGAGCTATTACTCAATTTACAATGTTTATCTCCTTCTACAATTCCCTTACCCGCTATTCCAGACAACCGTCAAGCAGAATTAGCAGCCGTTAAAACTCAGTTAGAAACATTATTACCTCAAGCCACAAATCGTCCGTTATGGCAAGTCTTAGATTGGACAGAAGCAAAAGCATTACTGACTCATTCTTCCCTGCTGAATTGGTTAAATGATGCTCAACCTTCCTTAGCTATTTCTGAGGTATTACAGCTATTAACTCAACCTATTATTAGTGTCGGAAAATGGCTACAAAATCAACTCGATGAAGTCAGCCAAAGTTTAGCATGGCAACCTTTAGCCCTGCCAATGCGAGGCTTTTTATCAACCCTTGCACCTTCTGCTTCTCCCGTTGCAGAATTAGAAGATATTCTGAATCAACTGCAAAGTCAATATCAAATTCAAGTGCCTCCAGAAGCCGCTTGTCGGCGAGAAAACTTACCCAATGATATTCAATTATATGCGATTACTTGGCGACGACCTCAAAATGAATGGGCATTATTATTAATTGCAACAACTTCCTCCGAGGCGGTTTCTCCTTCAGCGATGCAATGGCGAATTAGTGATGAAAATCAGGTATTAATTGACCGTAAACTGTCTCCAGAAGCCGGTCAAACTTATCTATTCACTCAAATTGTGGGTGAAATTGGTGAGAAATTCTTAGTTAATTTTATGATTGATAATTATCCTCAAATCGCTCGTGTATTTATGTTTTAATTTGAAGTGATAAGCACAATGAAATTTAAACTAAAGGTACTTCAAATTCATTCCATTTGTGATTTTGATTTATCATGGGGAAATGGTTGTAACCGCAATGTTCAACTGGAATTTCCCCAACTATTGACTCATTTATATCATCAATGGCAACAGGCTTATTTGAATTATTATCAAAGCTTGCAGGGGGTGCGAGGAAAAGTCACCGAAGGCGCAGGGACGGCTCAACCCAAAGATTGGCGAGCGATTTTAGTCGAGGCTGAAGCCAAATTATTAGATCGATTTCACCATTGGTTATTGAGTCCAGAATTATTTCCCATTCGCCGTGAAATTGCTAATGCAGCCAGTCAGAGTCATGTAGAATGGGTGGATGTTTTTCTGACTTGTATTTCGCCGGAATTAGCTCGTTTTCCTTGGGAAACTTGGCAAATTGGAACGGATATTAACGCGGTTGGTAAAATCAGAATTGCTCGCACTCCGAGTAATATTCAATATGAAGCTGTTCGTCCTCTACGACGAAAACCTAGAATTTTAGCTATTTTTGGAGATGATACAGGGGTTAATTTAGAGTTAGACAGAGAGGCTTTAGAACAAGAATTTAGTCATATTTGTCAACTTAAATTTGAAGGTTGGAAGCAGGGAGAAACAGATAGTAACGAACTAAAAACTCGAATTTGTAAAGCGATTGCCGATCAAAAAGGTTGGGATATTTTATTCTTTGCAGGTCATAGTAATGAAGCGAGATTAACGGGTGGAGAACTGCAAATTGCACCCAAAATGTCAATGTTTATTTCTGAACTAGAACCTTGTTTAAAACAAGCTAAGCGCAATGGATTACAATTTGCTATTTTTAACTCCTGTAGTGGGATAGACATTGCCGAATCTTTGATTAATTTAGGCTTAAATCAAGTGGTGGTAATGCGAGAACCCATCCACAATAAAGTCGCTCAGGATTTCTTACCCCAATTCTTACAGTGTTTAGCTGAACACAAAGATGTTCATGAAGCCTTACGAGAAATTTATGTCTTTTTCAAACAACAAGAAAAACGCCTTAATTATCCATCATCCTATTTAGTTCCTTCTATTTTTCGTCATCCTGAAGCTGAATTATTTCGCTTACAAAAACCTCGCTGGTGGCGGCTACTCTGTCCTAACCCAGTAGAAGCTGTGGCTTTAACCAGTCTTTTAGGAATTAGTTTACTCTCTCCTATTCAAGACCAACTTATCGATTTTAGACTTTATCTTCAGGCACTTTATCGTCAACAAACTGGACAAATTGAACGAATACAAAAAGAACCTGTTTTACTCGTTCAGATTGATGAAGCTTCTCTTGAAGGTTCCGATAACGAGGCTCAACAAGTTTGTCCCCTTAATTATCGCTATTTAAGTTTATTAATTAACCGTTTATCTCAGTTAAATGCTTCTGTTATTGGTATTGATTATATTCTAGATCGAGATCAAGAACAACCATCAGCCGCAGCACTTCTGGCAGACAGTATTCAAGCTGCGGTAAAACAAGAAAGATTATTTATTTTTGCTGGCGTAGAAACAAGCAATCCGCCACAAGGGGTGAGTGATAAAGTTGCCAGTCTCAACTGGAGTATGAAAGCAGATATTCTGTTTTTCCCAGGATTTGTCGAGTTATTATCCTCGGATGAAGAGTGTAATGATCGATGTCCTTTTGCTTATTTAATGGCTTTAGCTTATCAACTGAACTTGTCTTCTGATTTAAAAGAACTGGCTCCTATCACTTTAGAAAATCAAACTGCTTTACGACCTCAATTATTTAATAACTTAACAGCATCTAGTTTAGATAACAATATTGAGTATTTGCTTAAGTTAAAATTACCAAAAATTGCTCAATTCTTTCAATGGTTTCATCCCATTATTGATTTATCTCTTCCTCCGAATGAAGTGTATCAAACGACTTCTGCTCAAAATATACTGAGTGGCAGTATTCCTCGTAATATTGAAAATCAAGTGGTTATTATTGCACCAGGAGGATATGATGGCGCAGGGCTAAATTGTGAAGATGGAGATAATTTTTCCCGACCCCGCGCTATTAGTTTTTGGCAAGGAGTAGGGAACAATCGCTTTACGGGAGGTGAATATCATGCTTACACTGTTCATCATTTATTGAGAAGAAGATTAGTTGTTCCCATTCCTGATTTTTTAATGATTTTGTGTGCAGCATTTGTAGGAAAATGTACACTGATGATTATTCAAGAAAATACCTATCTGAAAAAGCAGCTTAGACTTGTTTTAGGCAGTGCGACCCTCGTTTATATTTTGGTTGCTTTACAAATCTATATCTCTTGGGCTATTTTAGTGCCTTGTTTTTTCCCAATTATAGTATTCTGGAGTTATCTAATCGGAGGTCGTAATCATGAATCTTATTAAGAAGTTAACTAACAAAGTTTTGATAGTTTTCTTAATTCTATCTTTCCCATCAATATTACCTTTGAAAGGGATGAGTCAACCCGGTGAAATTGAAGAATATCTAAGTCAGGTAAATATAGGAGAAACAGCTCAAAATAATGAAGACGGAGGCATTTTTACTCGTGAAAAAGAAGCAGGCGGCGGTCGAAGTTGGGAACAAATCGAAATTGTATTGTTAAACAGATCGGGTGTATTTAATCGAAAAAAACGTTCAGGTGGAAGTCGTTCTGGAAATCCGGAATTATGTCTAATTTCGCCTCAAAAGTTGGTAGAAAAAAATACTGCTGAAAACGCTACAGAAACTCCGATTGAAGTTTGGAGCGATCGCCCATTATTTATCTGGCAAGAAAATAGTGTAAATAAGCAGATGGTTATTATATATTCTGCTGAAGGTGAGCAGGAAATTTGGAGTAAGGAAGTAACATCTGGAGACAATTCTGTTGCGTATGATCATAGTAGTCCGCTTCAACCCGGAGAAATGTATCGGTGGCAGTTATCATTACAAGATTCTATACAGTTTCCAACTCAGTCTGTTGAAATTCCGTTTAAAGTGATGGAAACACAAAAGCGAGAAGCAATTCAACAAGATTTACAAGCAATAGAATCTCAGCTATCTGGGGAAACTGTTGAAGTCATTGCCTTAGAAAAAGCAAATTATTTTATAGAAAAAGATTTGTGGTCAGATGCATTACAAATTATGTTTTCAGTCGATAACCCCTCAGAAGAATTGCGAGAGACAATTAATCAGATTAAATCCCATAACTTCTGTTCTAGCTGAACTGCATCTGGCTCAATATTGCCCTGATATAATAGAAAAATATTAATTCACAGTGTCTAACTGCTGATTAAAATCAGACATAGCAGCACTACGACTGCTAAAATTCAGTAGCGCTAAGCCCGGAATATTGAGTATAATAGGGAGGTCAAGACAATCGAGTTGAAACTTTCAAGATCAAATTCAGCAATTTAATCAAGCCAAGTTGCTAAGTTTGATCCCGCATCAGCCGATAGATTTGCTAAAGTGTTTTAGAATAACATCTTTTTTGGAACTAATTGTCACTTGTGCCACCTCAAAAAGCCCAAAAAATTGACTTAAATAGTGAATACCCTTGTCCTTGTCGGCGTAAGGGTCACCTGGTTCCCATTATACTGACAGAAGCGATGGGCTGCGATCGCTGTCAGCAAATTTTTGTGGTCGATGAAACGGGCTATTCCTTAGAACAACTCTCCACCCACTATCCTTACAAACAAGTGTGGCGATGGACAGGTCATCAATGGAACCGCTCGACACCTGGGGTCAAGGCTCATTACTTACCCTTAGCATTAGGCATTTTGTTGGTCTTATTGGTGATTTGGCTGCCTTTGGCCTTATCTGCTCCTGGGCCGAGTATTGTATTGTGGGCGGTGGTGGCAGTGATGTTAGCAATGCTACCCGCAGTGATGGTTTGGTTAGCTTATCGACGTTGACATCATGGTAGCAGAACACTTCACCCCTTCGTCTCATGTCACCCCTGCTGTGGCTCGTGCTCATGAGGCTAGTTTGATATTATCACAGGTTCCTGGGAGCGATAGAAATCATGCCCTCAAAGCCATGGCAGAGGCCTTGGAACGTCATCAAAATGATATCTTAGAAGCCAATACCTTAGATTTAGAAGCCAACCGAGAAACGGGAATACCGGAACTATTAGGAGAATGGTTAAAACTAACGCCACAACGCTTAGAAACAACCATTCAAATTCTACAACGCTTAAGCGAATTACCCGATCCCATTGGTCGTGTTGTCAGTGCTTCTTATCAACTCGAACAGTGTCAAACCTATTATCAGTTAATTCCATTAGGAGTCGTTGGATTAATTTATGAAGCCTTTCCAGAACTAGGCGCAATTGCCGCCGGACTCTGTTTAAAAACAGCCAATAGCTTATTATTAATGGGGGGAAGTGAAGCGAATCATTCCAATCAAATGATCGCCCAAATCTTACAATCAACTTTAGAGGACAAAGGCATCCCGTTAGCGAGTTTAGAAAGTATTTCTCCCCAACAAAATGTATCTCTAGAAGAGTTAGTCACTCAAGACCCTTACATTAATTTAATTATTCCCTACGGTCGTCCCAGCCTCGTTAACCAAGTCGTACAACAATCAACCGTTCCTGTTTTACGGTCTGCCATGGGAAATTGTTATTTATATTGGTCAGCAACAGCCAGCGTAGACTTAGTACGGTGGATGATTTTAGAAAGTCATAATAGCCAACCCGATGCAGTAAATGCCATTGAAAAAGTATTAGTTGATCCCAACCAAAAACCGACTTTTTTAACGCGACTCTGGAATAGTTTAACAGAGGCTGGTTTTATCCTTAAAGGCGATCCACAAATAGTAGAAATGTTTCCAGAGTTAGAGGCAGCTACTGATGTTGAATGGTCTCGACCTTCTCTGAATAAAACGGTGATATTTCGGTTTGTAGAAGACCTCCAACATGGGATTCATTTAATTAATCAATGCAGTAGTGGTCATGCTAACTGTTTGGCAACAGAATCTTATACAGAAAGTCGTCAATTTACCCTTAATATTAATAGTGCCATGACTTATATTAACGCATCGCCGCAATTTTCTCGCCACCAAAATAGAGGAGATGCAATTTTCCTCGGAATGTCGAATCAAAAAGGGTATCGCCGAGGATTAATTGGGATTGAAGCGTTAACAACCGTTCAGCATATTGTACAAGGAAATGGTCGGTTTTGATAGGGTTAAACAATAAAATTTGGTATCTACAGCCATTATGGGAAATTGAGCGGGAAGTTGATTTTTTTTAATCTCAATAAAACCATTTTTTTTGTAGAAGCGATGGGCTGCTTTAAACTGTTCTGTCGTTCCTAAATAAATAGAATTGAGTCCTTTTTGTTGTGACCAATTGATTAAAGTTTCTAATAATTTTTTTCCTACTCCTTGGGTTGAACCGCGATATTCTGGCAATACAAACATCTTTCGTAACGTTCCTTGGGATGCACCGATATCAATTAAAGCAATAGTTCCAATCACACATTCGCGTAGCGTGCCTTCAGGTGTATGACGATCAATTGCGATCCAAAAATTACCGTTTTTTTGTTGATAAAATTTAGGAATATCTAATAAGTCAGGTTGATCGCTTAATTGAATGGGGATGGAAAATTCATCTCGCTGAATGGTTAAAATTAGATCGATTACTTGATCTTGATAGGCAGGAGAAAAAGGTTTAATTATTATCATAAAAGCTTGCCTTTTTTAATGAAAAAGTTAATAATAAAAAAAATAGACTTCATTAAAGTATGCCACTTCCCACTATCATTTTACCGGGTTTTTTTGCCGCTGCCGCTGACTATTTTCCCTTAGAACAATATCTGATTCAACAAGGGTTTCCCACCGTTACCGTCCCCTTGCGAAAGCGAGATTGGCTACCGACTGTAGGAGGACGTTCAATGATTCCGATTTTACAGAAAATTAACACAACCATTCAACAAACAAAACAACAATATCAAGTTAAAAAAGTCAACTTAATTGGGCATTCTGCGGGGGGATGGATTGCCCGAATTTATCTTGGAGAAAAACCTTATACGATTCATGGACAACGAGAAGAAGGTATTAATCATTTATGGAATCAACGGCAATCAATTTCGACTTTAATCACATTAGGAACACCACATATTAGTCAAGAACGTTGGACAAAACGCAATTTAGACTTTGTTAAAGATAACTATCCTGGTGCATTTTATGCCGATATTCGTTATATTTGTATTGCTGGAAAAGCCATATTCGGAGTCCGAAAACCGGGAAGCTGGTTAGCTTACAATAGCTATCAATTAACCATTGGAAACGGTCAAACTTGGGGAGATGGCATTACACCCATTGAGGCCGCCCATTTGGCTGGGGCAGAAAATTTAACCTTAGAGGGGGTTTGGCATTCTCCCCGTTCTCCTGGAATATGGTATGGTTCTCAAACGGTTGTTCCTGCTTGGATTAATTATTTAAAATGACATCATCTGATATTCCCACCATTAAACTCGATCAATTTCTTAAGTATGTCGGTTGTGTTCAAACCGGAGGACAAGCCAAAATTTTGATTAAATATGGCGATGTAGAAGTGAATGGGACGGTGGAAACCCGGCGGGGACGGAAGTTAGTAGCAGGCGATCGCGTTACCGTTAATCAAGAAAATTTTGTCGTAGAATTGTAAGGGGTGATAGTTTACAGTTGAGGCAGGATAAACCCGACTCCTAATAGTAAGCTTGTCCAAAAATGAATAGCAACGGCAATAAACTTACAATTACTGACTAAATCTGGGTAATTGTGATTTTGATTAACATGAGTACAGAGTTTAATACTGGCCGGAATTCCTGCTAAACTTAATAGCGTCCAAATGGGAAAAATTCCAATTCCGACAAATAATAAAATTAGGATCAATTGAATTCCACACCACCAGGGTAACAGTTTTGCCCCTGTTTCTGTTCCTAAACGAACAATTGGCGATCGCTTTCCGGCGGCAATATCGTCTTCAACTTGATGGAAATGAGAACAAAACAGAATTAAAGTGGTTGCCAAACCGACAATAATAGAAGCGGCTAAACTAACTCCAGAAACTGTTTGAGTTTGGCTGTAATAAGCGGCAGATGTTCCCACCGGGCCAAACGCAAAAAAGCATAAGAATTCACCTAATCCTTGATAGCCCAAACGAAAAGGCGGCCCTTGATAAAGATATCCTAAAACACAACAAATACCAATCAATCCCAAAATAGTGATATCTTGTTGCCACCAACAAATTGCTAAAATTCCTAAAATTCCTAAGATTAAACAGGCATTACCAATGGCAAAAATTAAAGATTTATTTCCGGTTAAATTAACCAGAGAATGATGTTTATTTTGATCGATTCCTGTTTCAGAATCAAACACATCATTGAGAATATTTTCCCAGGCTAAAATCAAAATAGCTGAACTAAGGAATGTTGTAAATATTGTCCAATTTAAACTCTGAGTTTGATAAAATGCAACAGCCGTCCCGATCCAAATTGGCATAATTGCCACACTATACATCGGAGGTTTAATCGCCGCCAGCCATAATTTTTTATTTGAATTTGTAATAATTTCTGAAGTCATTTTCCTATTTTTTATTCTTATAAAATTCAACTTTTTATCGTTCTCTGAATCACTTTACCCTTTCTTTTACCCGTAACTTAAACGTATCCGAAGGAACAATAGTAATCCCTCGCCGCTTGGGTTTGACGGGTTTATTTTCTATTAATTCTAGTTGAAACTCAGATAAAATTGTTGCCAGAACTAACTTCATTTCAAACCAAGATAACGCCATACCAATACAACTGCGGCTACCCCCGCCAAACGGAAAATATTCATAAGGAGAAAACTTATTGTTTAAGAATCGTTCCGGTTGAAATTGTTTAGGCTGGGGATAAACTTGTGATCGATGATGGGCTAAATGAATACAAGGGACTAAAATCGTTCCCGCTTGATATTGATAAGCATTGATTTCGACATCTTTTTTAACAACACGGGGTTGAGAAATTAACGCGATTGGATGAATTCGTAGGGTTTCTTGACAAACAGCCGTTAAATACGGTAACTGAGTCAAAGCAATCGGATCTGGATTTTTACCGAGATTTTGTATTTCTTGTAATAGCGTTTGACACACTTTAGGATCGCGATAAATCCAATAAAACGCCCAACTTAAGGCGCTGGCTGTGGTATCATACCCTAACAGTAACAGGGTAATTAATTGATCGTGTAATTCTTCATCGCTTAAGCCATTTCCCTGTTCATCTTTAGCCGTAATCAATAACGAAAGTACATCTTCTCCCCCCGGTTGTAAGCGGCGTTCTGCTATTTCATCATAGATTAATTGGTCGATTTGTTGGCGCTGATGTAAAAATTGACCCCAAGGACTCCAACTGCCTAAATCTTGTTGTAATAACGGCCAGAAAAATTGGATAGAATACAAAGGCGCATTAACCTGTTCTAAATAGGGTTTAATCAGGCTTTTGAGTTGAGTATAACGGGCATTGGGATGTAGCCCTAAAACAACCCGTAAAATCACATCTAAGACAATTTCAGCAACAGCCTCCCGTATCGACAGTAACGTCCCCACAGACCAATTTTCCGTAGCTTGCCGAGTAATCTCTTGAATTAAACTGCCGTAGGTTGGCAGGCGTTTACCATGTAACGGCGGCATCAACAATTGACGCAGACGCTGATGTCGTTTACCCTCCTGCATAATCAAGGATTGAACCCCGGTCAGCGGTCGGAAAACATGGGTAATCTTACCCAACTCAAATGCCTGTGCCTCAGTATTAAAAACGGCTTCAATGGCGGCTGGATGGCTAAGGAAGACCACCGGCGGAGAATTTACCCCCAAAACCCTTAAAGTAAAGCTATCGCCGTAAGAACGGGCGCAATCTTCCAGAAACTGGATGGGTTGACGGATCATCTGGGCTGTTTGCAGCAATCCCATTCCCTGGGGGCCATCCGGTAGTGAGGTTGAAATTGTCTTAGTGGAAAGCAGAGAATTCAAAGTTAAATAAAGAGTGAAAACTGTTGCGATTCAGCAGGCTTTCATCATATCACTGGAACTCTCTGTCAATTTTTACAGAAAATTACAATAGCCCACGATGCCCACCATTTAGTCACGCCCGCTACTGTAGGGGCGCATTGCATGCGCCCGTATAGGATTTTTGATGAGTTTGCTGAATTCTGTTCCCCATTCCCTCTCCATAGAATAATGCTTACTTATCCTCAGAATGGATAAATTCTTCTAGTCTTTGTTTGAGAGTAACAATTAAACCCACCGATCCCTGAGATTGACTATTGACAATAGTTTCGACTCGCTTCACCACATCCTCTGGCAACTCAAGTAAATCCACTAACTTTTGATAAGCTGCGGCTTCTTCGTCATTAATATCTGGTTCATCCGCCGATCGGGCGCTAGACTTAATCACCTCATAACCCAACATTAACACCAATTCCCGTTCTTCATCGGTTTGCAGTTTAGGAATCAATTCTTCCAAAGGAATATTTTGCATCATATATTCCTGTAATTCTTGACGTAATACTTCTTGGCGATCGCCTGTAGCAAATAAGCGACTAAATTCTTCTAACATGACATCGACTTCTTCTGCGGCCAAATGTCCATCCGCCCAAGCCATCGCAGTGACAACTCGCAACAGATTCATTTGACGGGGGGTAATAGAAGGAGGTGGGGGCGGTTGCATCATAATTTTAAAAGGGATAACGATAGAATGACTTCGATTTTCTCACAACTTTTGGTAAGCACATCCTAACCATTGAGTAAAGTTTCGTTGACTTTCTGGGCTAGGTTGGTCGAGTGAAACGATTTTATAGAGATTGGGTTGAGGAGATGTTAAGGTAAGCTGACAAGTTCGTAATTGATCTTGATGAAATAAAGTTAATTCCACTCTGTCTCCGGGTTGAAAATCTTGCAAGCGATCGCTAATTTGATCTGCTTTTACCCGAAATCCATTGATTGCTAATAATTCATCCCCAGATTCTACCCCCGCTGCCTCAGCAGGGCTACCGGATTCAACAAATTGAATTTTTTCTACTCCCGTATCAGAAACCACTTTTATACCCATTCTCGGGGCGGTGTCAGTGGTTTCGGCTTTGAGTTGTAAGCCGACGGTTTCCAAATATTGATTGTAAGGTAGTTCTGTGGTGCTATAAATGAACTGTTCAAAAAAGTCCGTTAAATCCATTTCTGCCACAGATTCTATTACTTTTTTTAGTTCATCTGGGGTATAACCAATTTCCGGCTGACCAAATTGTTGCCACATTTGCACCATCACATTATCTAAAGACTTTTGATGATTATGACGATTGCGAATTAAAAGATCTAATAGTAAAGAGACTAACTGTCCTTTGAGATAATAAGAAATCTGATTATTATCACTATTAGCATCTCGACGATACAGTTTAATCCAAGCATCCCAACTCGATTCATTTAGAGGCTGAATATTTCGCCCCGGAATCGTTTGTAAGCGAGTAATATCTTTAGATAATGCTTTTAAAAAGGTTTGAGCATCGTATATTTTTGCCCGTAACGGAATCAATAAATCGTAATAACTGGTAGTTCCTTCGCAAAACCATAATGAAGGAGTATAGTTTTCCTGGTCATAATCAAACGTTTCTAAGGCTTTTGGGCGAATCCGTTTAACATTCCAGAGATGAAAGAATTCATGGGCAACTAATTGTAAAAAGCGGTTATATTTTTCAGTGTCGCGAAATCCAAACCGAGGATAATTTAAAGTACAACAGGCTTTATGTTCTAGTCCACCGTAGCCAGATCCCGATAAATGCAGTAAAAACAAATAATGCTCATAAGGTAAACCGCCAAATAGATTAGATTCAGTTTCAATAATCTTTTGAAAATCCGGAATCATCTTTTCAGCATCTGCATTTCCCTCCCCCCAAATAGCAATTTCATGGGATTTTCCTGCCGCTTCAAAAGCAATTGTTTGATGCTGACCGATTTCAAACGGAGTATCAACTAAAACGTCAAAATTTTCAGCAATAAATGTATTTTTTTTATCAGATAATTGGGGTAAAACCGTTGTCACTTGCCAATTTGACGGCGGTATAATTTCGACCGAAATGGGGTGAGATTCATAACCGGGAATATAGAGAAATAACGCCGCACCATTGAAATAGCCATGACTGCTATCAAGATGATTAGTTCGTACCGTCAACTCGTTTGCAAAAACGCGATATTTAATCGTAATTTCCTCAACATTGCGAGTTGAAAGCTGCCAATGATTCTTTGCCACTTTACAGACAGAGATCGGATTTTCTGAGGGATCAAAAGCCGTAAATTCTTGTAGATGCCGGGCATATTCTCGAACTAAATAAGAGCCGGGTGTCCAAACCGGCATTTTCACATCTAGTATCCCAGTATTTAGCCCCTGACTGATTAACTGTTCGATAGACACTTGCATCTGAACCTCAAATAAATGAGATTCAGGTTGGGGCAGTTCTACTTGATAATAAATCAGGGGCTGCCCTGAAACCAGAGACTGAGAATGAGTGGGAGTCGCCAAAGTCATAATTTAAGGGAATAAAAATTAGTTTTGTTGATCTGTCAATCCGGTAATAAACCCAGACGCATTACCCCATCAATTCAACAGAGATACTGTAGCAAAATTCAAGTTTTTATGAGGTTACTGACTGGCTAAATGAGACAGATGTTTCATATTTAATAAATGAATCACGCCATCATTTTCATCAATACTGAGCCATCCTTTGCTCAACAGTTTTTCCATAATTTTTTTAGTATCCTGGAGGCCAATATCGGTGACATTTGCTAAATCTTGATAAGGAATATTTAAAATATCCGAACCTTTATCCGTTGGCTGGCCATAGTTATCTGCCAATACCATTAAAGTACTCGCTAACTTGACTGCAGGAGGGCGATGACGAATTTGATAGCGTTGATTCATTTGCCGTAGCCGCCGTACCATGAGTTGCAACATCCGATGATGAAGCTGGGGATCTTTAAATAAAGTTTGAATAAATCGTTGAGCTGAAATGCTAATTAAATTAACAGCAGACAAAGCGATTACATCATCCGAGCGAGGAGATTCATCTAAAATTGCCATTTCTCCGAAGAAATCCCCTGGCCCTAAAATTGCCAAGGTAAATCCATCTTCTGCGGAGCTTCGTCGCACCTTAACCCAGCCTGAGGCGATGAAATAAACCGCATTACCCCAAGCATCAGCCATTAAAACCACACGATTAGCTGGATAGTCGTGATCGACTGCAACGGAAAGAAGCCATTCTACGGTTTCTGGATTGGCTCCTTTGAACAATGGAAAAAGCTCACTGAAAGCTTCAGTCTGCATGAGAACTTGCTACAAGTTGAAAATTGGTTAACTGACACTCCCTCCGATCAATAACGTTCACTTTTTTGTTCAGGCGACTGACTAGAAGGAGTTGCTCTCGGGATTTTAAGCCGATAGGGTCGAACTGGGTCGATCGCGCGAATTAGATTTGAGTCAAATCCTCGCACGATGCTCCAGAACAGATTAAGCCTCTGGAGGCATATCAATTATACCAGTTAGATTCTGGTAGTCTGATCGAGACTGACAGATCGCCATCTGTCTGGATGGGTTCAACATCAATACCTCCCCCATACCATAAGCCATTTTTCCTCTAAACCTATCATATCTGGCTATCCCCCTTACCAGTTTGAGAGTGTCTGTTAAGATAGGGAAAAATGCCATAAGCCATCTAAAACGGGAGGAGTACAGACTAAAAATTTAGGTTTAACCCTGACAGAAATCTGAGCCAAAATAGGTAAACAGCAGTTGAGAACTGTAATCTAGCACTGTATCTCTCAATTCAAAATTCAAGAGCGAATTTACCGTAAAATTTATCCATAAATTATACTAATTAGGAGCGAGTCAATCCCTATGCTGTTTTCCTGGCCAAGAATTTAAAGAGCGCCAATGTGCAAGTGATGGATTTCTCTGTGATTTCACAATCGGTGATTAACAGGGACAATTCCCCCATTGCTGCTCGAATTATCATTTAAAGTCATGGGTAAATTGTTATTAATTTTAGACAGCCAACAGTCCATCACAGACTTATAAACCCTCTCAACTCACTCCCATCTGCTGCCTGAGATAAAATTCATTCCCATGGGGGTTGGTGTCGCTTAATGATGAAGATCGGATTGGACTATGTGATTGATCCGGTTAAGCAATCCTCATCCAGTATGTATAGATTAAGTTTAAATAAAAGTTTTATTTATTATGAATTCTGCATCTTCCACCAACTCTTATTCTGCTCAAGATCAAACTATGCCGGTGATTGATGTCAATGTTATAGAAGATCCGACTCAATCACCTTCACCATCAACTTCCCGCATCAATTCCACTTCAATAGCAGATGTTCACGATGCCCAGTCGGCAAAAGGGAGTGCAATTGTTCACAATCCGGCAGAGGGGAACTTCTCCGCATTTTTAGCACCTTTAACAAAAGACACCTTTGTAGGGGTCGTCAAAGATGTTGAGAAAAAGCTCGAAACCGTCAATCAAACCCTCTCCATGTTGGAGAACTTATTAGATGCTCAAGGGTTTGAGGCCATTCTCAATGAAATGCTCTCGTCAATTACCTTTAAAACAGGTGAACTCCTCAACGCCGACAGAGCCACTATTTGGCTGATTGAGGAAGACAAACATGAACTGTGGTCGATTGTGGCTGAAGGCAATGACGGCAAACCTTTAGAACTCCGCATTCCCGCTGGTGCAGGGATTGCTGGGGAAGTGGCAATGGAAAAGAAAATTGTCAATATTCCCTACGATTTTTATGATGATCCTCGTTCTGCTGCGGCCAAGCAGATGGATAAAAAAAATGGGTATCGCACTTACAGTATGTTAGTGATGCCTTTGCTCAACGAAGAAGAAGAACTCGTCGCTGTAGTCCAACTGCTGAATAAACTCAAGCATGAGTGCGATCATACAGCTCCCTTAGAAGAACAAATTGATTTGGCGGGGTTTTCTCAAAATGATGAGCAACTGTTTGATGAATTTGTCCCTTCCATTCGCCTAATTTTAGAATCTTCTAAATCTTTTTATGCAGCCGCTCAACGACAACGGGCGGCAGCCGCTTTAATGAATGCGGTCAATTCTTTGAGTAAAAGTAGTTTAGATCTCGAAGAAACCTTAAAAAATGTTATGGGTCAGGCGAAAGAATTAATGAATGCCGACCGCAGTACGTTGTGGTTAATTGATCATGAACGAGACGAATTATGGACAAAAATTTTAATAAATGGAGAATTAATAGAAATTCGGATTCCCAGGACTGCGGGTTATGCCGGAACGGTTGCCGAAACGGGGGAACCTTTATTAATTCCCTTTGATGTTTACAAAGATGAACATTCGGAAAAATCCAAAGAAACCGATCAAAAAACAGGTTATCGGACTTGTAGTTTACTGTGTATGCCGGTTTACAATGCCGATGATGATTTGATTGGGGTGACTCAACTGATTAATAAGAAAAAACAAGGCGATTATCCCCCTTACGATCCAGCGAATTGGCCAACGGCTCCGGAACAGTGGAAAGCCAGTTTTAATCGCAATGATTTAGAGTTTATGCGGGCGTTTAATATTCAAGCCGGAGTGGCTTTGCAAAATGCGAAATTATTTGAAACGGTTCGCCAGCAAGAACAAATGCAGCGGGATATTCTCCGCAGTTTAAGTAATGGCGTAATTTCAACGGATAAAAATGGTAAAATTATTGCCACCAATGAATGTGCTCGCGAACTACTCGGCTTAACAGAAGCTGAAGTAACAGAAGGACGTTTAGTCACCGATTTAATTCATCTGAAACAAGCCGATTTTAGTGGCTGGTTTGAAGCCGCCCTTCATCCGATAGAGGCTAAAGATAGACAGCAATATTATCCCGATTTAACCTTACTCTCAGGCGCGTCAGAAGATCCTCAAAGTATCAATTTGTCGATTAATTCCATGTTGGATATTAAAAGTCCAGAAAAGGTACGGGGTGTACTGGTGGTAATGGAAGATATCAGCGGTGAAAAAGAAGTAAAAAATCTGATTTACCGTTACATGACCCCAGAAGTGGCTGAACAACTTTTAGCCAGTGGTGATATTGGCTTAGGTGGTAAGCGCAAACACGTCACCGTACTCTTTAGTGATATTCGCAGTTACACCACTTTAACGGAGAAATTACAAGCCGAAGAAGTGGTCACCATGCTGAATGAATATTTCGAGGAAATGGTGGATATTGTGCTGCATTATAAAGGGACGCTTGATAAGTATATTGGAGATGCTTTGATGGCGGTATTTGGTTCTCCTGCGCCTCTAGAAGACCATCCCTGGATGGCAATGCAAGCGGCTGTTGAAATGCGCTATCGGTTGGCTGAGTTTAATCAAGCACGGGTGGACAAAGGTTTAATGCCCATTAGTATCGGGATGGGACTGCATTCGGATGAAGTGGTGAGTGGTAATATTGGCTCTAGTAAACGGATGGAATTAACGTCTATTGGAGATGGAGTTAACTTAGCCTCTCGTTTAGAAGGGGCGAGTAAACAATACGGAACGGATTTAATTATTAGTGAGAATACTTATTGTTTATATGCCGATAAAGTAATTGTCCGAGAGTTAGATTTTATTACTGTTAAAGGCAAGAGTCAGCCCGTGAGGATTTATGAATTAGTCGGAATTAAAGAAGGTAAATTGAACCGTCCTCTTTCAGAAGAACAGCAACAAATTATTGAGCATTATCACAAAGGACGGGAATATTATCTAAAACCAGCGGTGGAAAAATTAGTCACCTCAGATTTTATTCGTTTATTAGAAGAGTTAGATAATCTCTCGGATAGCGACCTTCAAAAAACGAATTATGATGAACAAAAACTCTTAAAACAGTTCATCAAAGAAACACCCTTACAATCATTAGTCGAGATTCTCGGCAGTAAAACAGTGTCTCGCTTAGATTTAGTTAACCTCAAGTCAATGAATGCTGAGGATATGAACGCATTATTAAATCAAACTGTTGAGAATTTAACTCCCCGTGAAACCAAAAAATTACTGATTGCTAAACTCAAGCACTTTACGGTTGATGAACAAACTCAAGAACTGATAGAAGAGGAAGCCCAAGAATTATCAACTGCTCAACTGAAAAAGTTAATAGAGTTAACTAAAGATGCCTTTTCTAAGAAGTCGAGAAACACATTTCGGCAAGCTCAACGGGAGTTTCTAAAAGTCTTAGATATTGATCCTCACAATAAAGCGGCTCAATTACACGTCAAGCGTTGCCTCTTATTTGATACAGATAGCCCACCGGATGAAACTTGGGATGGCGTTTGGAAACTAACAGAAAAGTAAGCCAAATATCAGCGTCTTATTGTTTTCCTAAGTTACCAATTTGTTGGGTAAACCAAGCAGCGGCACTGGTATTTGTACCGGCATTCAGTCGCTGCAATGTTTCTTCTAACACTGAAATCGGTAAGCCTTTTAACGCTAAAGATTCAGTACAGCTTTGATATTGTCCTTCGTGTAATTCAAAGGCAAAGACTCGGTTTCCTCGCACATCTATGACCCAATATTCAGCAATTCCTAACGCTTCATATAAATGTTTTTGTTCATCTAAATCACTTGCTAAAGTGGTATCAGAAATTTCACCGACTAAATTCGGCACTCGCCATTGATTTAAGTTAATTCGCCTCGGCTCTCCCGGTGTCCATTGAGGATAATCTTCCCCAATATACAAGACTAGATCGGGCGCACAAGCTTGAGTTTCCGGTTTTTCTAACAAACACCGTCCCAAGGAGGTAAACGCTTCCCCCAGATGTTGAATTGCCCAGAAACCAAACATCATAGTAAATAAATCACAAACACTGGAATGATTAATACCTTCTGCGCCCATATCTACCCACATCCATCCTTGGTTAAATCCTAACTTAATCCGCTCCTGAATAGAAGCATCCCGCAACGCCACATAGTCTTGCCAAGTTGCTTTGTGCCATTGGCGTAAAGGAGGAATTACAATTTTAGATTGAGAAGAAACACTGACTGTCATTGTTTAGATTTAATGCCGCTATGATCTTATTATGAGCAATGAGACAAACTTAATACTACAACTTCAACCCAGAACTAAATAAAAAAGTGTCACAAGATCCACTGGCGGGCAAAAAAATACATCTCAGACCAGGAGTCGATTTACAAGTCTGTCATTCTCCGGGGACAACGCCTGCAATTGTTTTTCTGCATGGGGGCCTCGGAAATCGATATAATTGGCGATCGCAATACGAATTCTTTGCTGAGCAAGGTCGAGAAGTGTTAGCCTATGATTTAGCCGGACATGGAGAGTCTACACCCTATCAACGCTACTCTTTAGGTAGACATCGACGAGACTTAACTCGTTTATTAAAACGCTTCCACATCCAGTCTCCGCTGCTGTGTTGTCATAGCTATGGCGTACCGCTGGGGTTAGAATGGGCCAGGAAACATCCAGTACGCGGTTTGGTTTTAATTGCGGGAGGCACTCACGATCTGGCCCCCTGGTGGGAAATTCCGTTGATGAAGTTTTTCGCCTGGGGCGGGAGATATCTTTATCACTTACCACCCATTCAGTCTCTGACGAACCGTTTATCGAGCGATCATAACGGAAAAAAGATCGAACGTTTTTTTGCAGAAAGTCCTGTCCCGACAGAACCTCATCCCTATGAAGCCTTAGAAATATTTTGGGGTTATAACTATTTTGCTCGTAACCGCTCAAAAGTCAAGTTTCAGTTCCCTGTTTTAGTCATTAGTGGGGGGAAAGACCCGATGTTTACGGAAACCATGGGAGCAGAATTAGCGCAATTTTTTCCGTTGGGGCAACATCTACACTTACCAGAAGCGGGACATTTACTAATTGCAGAATATCCCAATCAAGTGAATCAGGCGATACGCAGGTGCGGCACGCTTCGCGAACGCTAATTTATGATGAAATTGAGCCAATTTGTATAATTATATCGTCACCGAGAATCAATCAATTAAATGGGCGACCGCAACACTCAAAAAATAGGCATTTATTTAGCTGCATTTCTAACGGCTATCGTTGGAGTAGTTAATTTACTGTCTTCTGTCACTCCTGCCTTACAAAGTAGAGTGCTATGGCTGCAAGATATTTTTCCTTTTGAAGTGCGAGCCAGTGGTCGTATTTTTGCGGCTCTCAGTGGCTTTTTTCTCCTGACTTTAGCCACTAATTTATTACGACGCAAACGAGTAGCGTGGTTACTTACGATTCTCCTTTTAATTATTTCTATAATCTCTCATTTAATCAAAGGATTTGATTTTGAGGAAGGTTTACTTTCAGTGCTATTACTACTACAACTGATTTTGATGCAGCCGGTGTTTACAGCTCGCTCAGACCCTCCTTCAATTGCTCAAGGTGTTAGAGTCTTAATCGGTGCATTTTTGTTTACTTTAGCTTATGGGACAGCAGGCTTCTTTATTCTTGATCGCCAATACAATGTTAACTTTGATTTGCCCGGTGCTATTGTCCAAACTTTAGCGATATTTTTTACGTTTGATAATGCCGGACTCCAAGCCACCACACGCTTGGGACGTTTTTTTATTCATTCAATTTACCTAGTTGGGACGATGACGCTGTTAAGCGCTTTAGTGATGCTGCTACGTCCTGTTTTACTCAGGGGTAATCCAGCCTCAAGCGAAGAAAGACAACGGGCTGAAGAAATTGTCACAAATTATGGTAGTTCTTCTTTAGCAAGGTTTACTTTATTTGAGGATAAAGCCTATTATTTCAGTCCTTCAGGACAGAGTTTTATTGCTTATGTACCCAAAGGTAGAGGAGCAATTGCTTTAGGAGATCCGATAGGGCCACCGGAAGATCGTAAAGAAACAATTATCGGTTTTCAACAGTTTTGTCAACGCAATGATTGGTATCCGGCTTTTTATCAAACCTTACCCAAAGATATTGAAATTTATCGATCTTTAGGCTTCAAAATCTTAACTATTGGTCAAGAAGCGGTTGTCGATCTTAAGGCTTTTACATTACAAGGTAAACCGGGTAAAAATCTCCGAACTGTGATGAATCGTTTTACTAAATTAGGATATAAAGTTAATTTTTACCCACCTCCAATTGCGGATGAATTACTGCAACAATTACGAGTAATTAGTGATGAGTGGTTAAAAGTGATGCAGGGTTCAGAAAAACAGTTTTCTTTGGGTTGGTTTAATGATGACTATTTAAGAGATTGTATCATCGCTGTTGTACAGAATGCTAACGGAGAAATAACGGCTTTTGCGAATGTCGTGCCAGAGTATCAGTTAAATGATATTACGGTTGATTTGATGCGGAAACGGACAGAAGTAGAACCGGGTACAATGGACTTTCTGTTTATCTCCCTATTTCAACAGTTTAAAGAGCAAGGTTATGACAATTTCAACTTAGGTTTATCAGCACTTTCTGGAGTCGGTGAACAGAAGAAATCCCCCCGTTTAGAAAAGGCTTTACATTACCTCTATGAACACTTAAATCAATTTTATAACTTTCAAGGATTACATACATTTAAAGATAAATTTCATCCCCGTTGGCAACCCCGTTATTTAGTTTATCCCAGTGCTGCTGCTTTACCCGAAGTCGTTGTGGCTTTAATTCGGGCAGATTCAGGCGATCGCTTACTAGACTACTTTAAACCCGGTAATTAACGATAACATCATTGAATTAAAAGCTAAATGTTGTTCTAATTGTACCAATAATAATATCATTATTATGACTATTTTGATTCGGGTTTGTAATCCAAATAAAACCCGGTGTAACAGAGATATTATCCGTCAGTTGATAACGATAAAACGCTTCTAAATGCCAAGAACTATCTTGAGGAAAATCAGCATCTTCAGAATGATCTAAATCACTCAAATAAGGTTCTCGTCCGATTACAATTCCCCCTAAACTTCCTGAATCAAATAAATCCGGAAAACCCAGGGTAATAGCATAATTCCAAATCTGACTATCTGCTTGATTAATAATTCGCGCCGCCGTATAACCGCCCCAGGCGCTAAGGGTAAACTTTGAATGAATTTGCCAAGCCAATTGAAGCCCATAGGAGTTACTGACAATACTATTACTATTAGAAGAGATAGAATTTACAATTTCAGTTCCTGTCCAACTTTGATTAAAAAAACCATGATTAAATCCAAAATTTCCCGGTGTTGAATAGGCATGATTATAAGTCAGGGCAAATTGTAGATTTTCTGTGGGATAAACCGTCATTTGAACTAAAGCCGCATAATCTCCATTAAATAATCCTTTTCCGTTGTTAGGATCTTCAGCATTCGCCGCTAAATAACCGACTGAAAATGCAATTCCTCGATTAACTTCTGGGTTGAGTTGATAATGTAAACCGATGCCTGTACCGCCACCTATTCTATAGATGGGGTTACGTTGTCCAAAGGCACTTAAGCTACCATTACCACCATCATGATCTTCTAAATCAGGATTAAGCGTAGGGACGAAATCATCCCAAGTTGTGCCAAGTGCTGCTAATGTAAATTTGAGGTTATTTCCGACGGGAAATTGATAATATAATCGATTCAGTTCTACTTTATTCTGATCGGAAAATTGAATATTAAAGGTTTGAATGCCTTCTTGAGTTTTAAGATTAAACGGTGAAGCATTACCCATTTCTAACTGAGTCAGTAATACATCTTCACCGGTAAAACTGGTTTTAAAGTTGAGGCGAGTTCGATGTTGTAAAACCGTTTGATTAGAGTTAACAAATGCATCAGTTAAAGCTAAAATCGTTTCGCCATTCAGTTGAGTTGTCGTAGAAAATTGATTAAAATTATCCGCCCAAATTTCTAAGTCATAAATTTGATTGCGTAACAAACTCAGTTCGGCTGCAAATTCATTTTGTAATCGTTGTAGAGAAATCAATTCATCTTCTGTTAGGCGGCTTTCTGTGGCGGTTTGTAACAGGTCATTTAAACGTTGTAAACAAGCATTTAATCCAGCGGCGAATTCATAACGACTGAGGGCTTTATTGCCACGAAAGGTTCCATCTGGATAACCGGCAAGACAACCAAATCGTTCGACCAATGACTGCAAAGCTTGAAATGACCAGTCTGTGGGTTGGATATCAGAAAGTTGTGAAACACTGGTAATTTGGGCGGTTTTGATCTGTTGTCCTTCTTGAGAATAACGATAGAACTGTTGTAATGTAACTGAGGTGGGTTGAACCGCCACCACCAAACTAGATAATCCTCCTAAAATCACTACAATTTATACTCCTAAGTCAATGAATTGATCGAATGATATGGCTATGCAAATAGAAGCCGCGATCAATTTTAATCGATTAAAGTCTCACGTGGATATTCAGCTTACACTATAAATAAGCTAACTCAAACCAATTTTGACTAATTGATTTATTTTTTCTATATCTGTTAGGACTTGATGATATTGTAAACAAAAGTAACACAGAGAAATTCTACGAATTTATAGGCTTTTTGGGGGGTTGACAGCGGGGAGTCCGGTTCTGTAAAATATAGAGCATAAGTTATGATTGGGTATGCTATAGCCTATAAACAGCCTACCCGTATAATTAGCTATTATTTTGTTCTTCAAACCCTGATTTTACCGAGTAATAGTTGATTATAGAACTCTATTTCAGGAACCTAAAAGCGATAGAGAAGCAATCAATTTTCACTCTGCCCCCGAACCCAAGACTTGACAATTGACCGTAAGTATGCATTTAACTGTTTTCGGGACTTTAGCAAAATTATTCATTTCACTAACTCAGAGAAGACTTGACTGAATTTAAAACTTGTAGAGATTCATAAATTGTTTGAAGTTGGGTTAAAGTAGTATGTGGCCGATAAGTAAAACGGATTTTAAAGGTTGATTTTGACTTCGATGAACCGATCACTTTAGCATAGCTGCCTTCTGAGTTATAAGTATTATTCTGTTGTAAATAGAGCTTAATATTTGTGTGAGTCTCCGGTAGATAAATAACAGGGTTGGGAGGGAGTTTAATTTCTGCTTCATCTAGAGACAACCTGACGATATCTCCTTGATACAAAAAATTACTATCTTGTTTATCCCGTAATATACTATATTGAATAGAGAGTTTATAGTTGAGCGGTAATAAGCGATATTTTTTGACAGGTAAATATAAATTATAAGGCTGACCAATTCCCAAAATTTTGTAAATTTTTTGACTCTCTCTAAATCCTTTAACTGTAATATTTTTATGTTTTTGCAACTTTAATCTCGTTGGTA
The DNA here is from genome assembly GCA_049647265.1 of Microcoleaceae cyanobacterium. Taxonomy (GTDB): domain Bacteria; phylum Cyanobacteriota; class Cyanobacteriia; order Cyanobacteriales; family Microcoleaceae; genus JAAURB01. Next base: position 580,760 of record JBARXJ010000048.1, on the reverse strand, counting down.
ATGTCGCTTGTTTAAGGCTTTCTGAAATAAAAATCTCACCCCCAGTCGTGCAAGCTTCAATGTGAAAAGCAAGATTAACTTCACAACCAATTGCGGTATATTCTGTTCGTTCTTCAGAACCAATATTTCCAATCGCCGCATCTCCAGTATTCAATCCAATTCCCATTTCTAGTTTAGGAAAACCTAACTCATTCAGAATACAATTCACCTTTTCCATTTCAAGCTGCATGGCTACTGCACAAGCAACCCCACGAGTCGCATGATCTTCTGAGGAAAATATAGAATTAAAAAAAATCAGCATACCATCTCCCATCAACTGATTAATTATGCCGCCATAATCAGTAATGACTTTCGACATCTGTCTAAAATAAATATTCAGAATTTGTACCACCTCTTCGGGTTTCAATCGTTCTGAAATGGCTGTAAATCCTCTTAAATCTGATGCTAAAATAGTTAATCGTTGCCGCTTTGCGCCTAGCTGAAATCCTTCTTTACTTTCTAATAACTGAGCAACCCTTTTATCCGTTAAGTATCGTCCAAAGGTTTTCCGAGTTAAACGGGCTTTATAATCCATGTAAATGGTAATGCTTAATGCTGAACCCGTTAATCCGAGTAAAGGCGGAATTACCCGAATCCAGTAACCTTGCAGAAATGCAAAATAGGTAAAGCTAACAAGTACAAATCCTGCCGCGATTATACCGCTCGTTTTCAGAATAATAGTAGATTTATTTTGATAATACCGTTTTGTCCAAGTGATGCCAGCACCTATTCCTGTCCAGAATAATAACCCGATTAATTCTAATAGTTCCGACGGGGTTTGAATCAGGGGAAACTCTCCCATTGCCGCTTGAATAATTTGACTGATGAAATGGGCTTGAATTTCTACACCGGGCATTTGTTCCGGAAAGTTATATTGATTGCTACTGTAAGGTGTGGGAAAGAAATCTTTAAAGCTTTCACTCACAGGACCTATTAAAATAATCCGATCTTTTCCCCAATCTGAAGAGACTCGATTGTTTAAAATATCCATTAAAGAAACGGTGTCAAACTGTTCTTTTTTGCCTTGATAATTCAGTAAGACTTGATAACCATTTGTATCGCCTCTAACGTAACCGCCATCATTGGGTTCGAGGGGAAAAAATACCTGTTTTCCGAGCCGCCAATCTGTACTGCCAGGAATGACTTCTGTCACAATTCCAATTGCACTTAAATATTCTAATGCCAAACGAAAACCAAAGCTGAAAATAGTTTCTCCATGAGAATCGTTTAAATAGATTAAACCGCGACGAATTCGATGATCTTTATCCTTGATCAAATCACTGGCCCCGACCTGTTGGAGTGCTTCGAGCAGTGGCGGGGGGGCTACGGCATTTTCTTGGCGATCGCCCACGGCTTTTTGAATGCCGACTAAATTAGGAGTGGTTTGAAAGGTTTTAATCAGTTCAGCATGACCCGGAGGAACCGGTAAATCTCGATACACCAGTAACCCAATGGCGCGGGGTTGCATCTGAGTGAGTTTTTGTAGGAGTTGGGCATAAATTTGATCGGGAATTAAGGCAATTCCTACTTCTCGTAAATCATCTTCGTTGATACCCACAATAACAACTCGTTCTTCGGTAGGTTTGGAGGGTTTGTAACGGGTATAAAGATCAAAGGTTGCCCACTCCCAATACTGTAATAAACCCGTTAAACGCAATAACAGGACAATACAAGTAACTGCTGGTGTTGTAATTAAAACCCCTCGCCATTTCCAAACAAGAGTTTTTAAGTTTTGCTGGGTGTAAATTTGACGTTTCATCACAGATTATTAATGATTTAAAAATAAGTATTTTTGCTCCTGTCTAATCTATTTTTGCCTTTCCTATGGGGTGAATATTATTTTTGAGAATATACCCAATCAATGTCCGATAGTGTAGAGATCTTGAATAAAGATTGATATGATACACTTTTTTATTATAAGAGCTGCCACCAAAAATAGGGCTTTGTCATTGTATCACCCTATTACCTACTATTTTATTTTAATCAGCCCTGATGAAATATACCCTAGGAATGAAATATTATAATTTTTCTATCGGGATTTGTACTTCACTATATTTTAAAGTTTCTGGAGTCATAGGAGAATTATAAAATAAACGTCTGGGTGAACCCACCACTTTATATTCAGGGTGTTGTTGTAACCAATTTTGCAGCTTATATAAATTCTGTTGATAACTTTCCCAGGTATAACCCCCTTTTATGCCAATACTGACGACAGTCATTGCCTCCGTATCAGTCACTTCTACATTTGATTGTATCTGAGTCGGAACAATTTCAGGACTAGAATATAAAAATGAAACGAATGAGTGAGAATTATAACGATTTTCACTATCCTGATACCGTGCTTCAACCGGCGTTGTCATCGCAATTTGATTCTGACTAATATGTTGAAATAAAGGATCAAATGCTTGTCGAGTGGCTTGGCTGGAGTCGCCCATATGGGTATAAGTTACAGCGCGATAATGAGGGTAAGATTTAATCTCAATTTCGCCAATTGAAGTCGGTTCTGGAAAGTTTTGAGGTAAGGGTGTTGCCATAATGATTCGTTGTTTGTTACTTGTTGTTCGTGGCAAGTGTTTCCTCACTAGCCCTTTAATAAGCCACTTCAGCCGCAGAAATAGAGGGTTTAGAAACCACTTCAACCATTCGGCTAGGACAGAAGTCAGACAGTTGTCTTAAGTCCGTCAGCGTAATTTCTGGCTTATCACGATACATACTCACTTCTCCTCGAACATACACATAACCTCTTCCCAAACCGGCATATCGTTTTTGGATGAGTTGAACAAGTGGCGCATTTTTCTCAAATTTAGCTTCAGGTATCCACAATTTAATGATATGATCTTTAGAACCTGTATGAATTAATGCACCACTGCCAATCCATTTTGTAATCCCATCTTGCAAATCACAAAAAATCGTAATCTGCTCATTTTTTGCAGCCGCTGCTAATATTTTAGGATAATCTAAACGGACTGAGAAAACTCCTGCTGCCCTGCCATAACAGCGGTAATCTTGAATCACAGAATCTCGTAAAGACCACCAAGAAATTAATAAATTATAATTACGACTGGCGCTATTCTGAGGCGTGTGGGGGTTCCAGATCTGACGATGATAGGCTTGTGCTTCGGCTTCAGCCTCTACCATTTGTTGATGATATTCTTGAGACCTGCCGTATTTAGTATAGTAAGGACTCCAGCCTTCTTTAATTACTCTTAAATTGTAATGTTCTGCCCCTTTATGAACATAGCAAATTAAACGGCCATGGTTATCTCGATGTTTTTCTAGACAAGCCGCAATTGAATGATCGCTATCAAATTCTATATCCACCTGCACCAAAGAACCATCTTTGTGGGTGAAATACTGTTTCGCCATTGCCGTCGCCGCTACCCCCATCTGAGTCACGGGCTTGCTTCCGTTGGAAAAAGATTCCTCTGTATCAATGCAATGCAGCCTGATAAATTCTCGCCGACCATTCAACAAGACTTTGATGGTGTCTCCATCTACAACTTTCGTTACTTGTAGGTTTCTAATTCGAGTCCCCACAGTTTTACGCCACCCACACTGAGGTTAAGTGTTATAGATAATACCACAAACGGGGGTGAGTTTAAAATTCCACATCGTCACAGGCTGCATTACACGTAGCTGCTAACCCCATGGGCGGATCTTAAGGGCGGTGTAACGCCAAGGCCTGATACTTCCCTCACTTGGATCGGGTGCTTCGTCTTCTGTTGGGGGATTATTTAACTGTTAGCTTGTCTGTTTGCAAGTATTTCAGCGATAGTGTTGAATTAAAATTCAAGCGTATATTCAGGATATCCCATCAAACTCTATTACAACTGATTCTATCATGGCTTGGTCAAATAATGCAAATGATGTCAAACTAATGAATACTAAAAAATACTAAATTATCTATTATTCCACTCAAAAAATAGTAAAATTTAAATAGACAAAGCACGATTGAAGTCATTAAGTTTGAATTAATAAAATTTTATTCAATTTACCATCACTCTGATTATGAATTCTGCTCCACCGGATTGGATTAAGCTACAAAAAGCCCTTTCTATCGAAGCCGATAGAGGATTTAATGATATTCAAGGAAAACATCATATTTTTCATGATTTTTTATATATTAGTTTAAAAGATATATTAGAGATTGCCCCGAGTGAAGTCTCAGAGCGATGTCGAAACCTAATCGAGCAATTTGCTAACTATCCCAATTTAGATCAAGAATATCGACAACATATCATTGCGGAAACGCGAAGATTTTTATTACACACTCAACGATTACTCGAAATCCAACAAAACCTTAAAATAGCGAGTACAATTCAAGCCTTACCCTCGCCATCCGTCTCAACGCCAAAAACAACTCAACCCGCCGATGATAAGATTTCTATTCATGATTTAATTGAGAAAGTTGTAGGCCCTCGTAATGGCAAACGCTTATTAAAATTAGGCGTACAAACCATTTATGATTTACTCTATTATTATCCTCGAGACCACATAGACTATGCGCGTCAAGCCAGTATTAGTGAACTCGAACCCGGAGAAACTGTAACTTTAGTGGCGCGGGTGAAACGATGTCATTATATTAATAGTTCCAAAAACAAAAAATTAACGATTATGGAACTGGTTTTAAATGATGAAACCGGTCAACTTAAAATTAGTCGTTTTTTTGCCGGGGCTCGTTTTAGAAGTTCAGGCTGGCAATATCAACAGAAAAAAATGTATCCCAGCGGAGCCTTAGTCGCCGCCTCTGGATTAGTCAAAAAAAATAAATATGGCATTACTTTAGATAATCCCGAATTAGAAGTTTTAGAAACAATAGGTGGACAAATAGAATCGATTAATATCGGTCGAGTGGTTCCGGTTTATCCCCTCACAGAAGGTTTAGGGGCTGATGTGGTTCGTAAAGCGGTATTGGCTTGTTTACCTTATGTGAATCAACTCCAAGATGCAATTCCTCAAGGACTGCTGGATTTTTATCAATTAACTGGTATACAAAATGCGATTAATAATATTCATTTTCCCCCAGATAGAGATTGTTTAGCCGCAGCGCGACGACGGTTAGTCTTTGATGAATTTTTCTATTTACAACTGGGATTATTACAGCGAAAACAACAGCATCAAAAAGCAAAAACCGATATCGTTTTAGTTCCGAATGGAGAATTAATCGATCAATTTTATAACATTATTCCATTTAAACTAACAAATGCTCAATACCGAGTGGTTCAAGAAATTTTACAAGATTTACAACTACCTCATCCAATGAATCGACTGATTCAAGGAGATGTGGGAGCAGGTAAAACCGTGGTGGCGGTGGTGGCAATGTTATCTGCCATTCAAGCCGGATATCAAACGGCAATGATGGCACCGACAGAAGTATTAGCAGAACAACATTATCGTAAATTAGTCTCTTGGTTTAACCTGATGCATTTACCCGTAGAATTATTAACGGGTTCAACCAAAACCGCAAAAAGAAAACAAATTCATGCTCAATTAGAAACGGGAGAATTATCCGTATTAGTCGGAACTCATGCTTTAATTCAAGATACGGTTAAATTCAGTCGTTTAGGATTAGTCGTGATTGATGAACAGCATCGGTTTGGGGTGCAACAACGGGCAAAACTGCAACAAAAAGGCGAATCTCCCCATGTTTTAACGATGACAGCGACTCCAATTCCGCGTACTTTAGCCTTAACGTTACATGGGGATTTAGATGTCAGTCAACTGGATGAATTACCCCCCGGCAGACAACCGATACAAACAACAGCTTTAAGCGGACGACAACGCACCCAAGCTTATGATTTAATTCGGCGAGAAGTGGCACAAGGACGACAGATTTATGTGATTTTACCGTTAGTAGAAGAGTCAGAAAAGTTAGAAGCAAAATCTGCTATCGAAGAACATCATAAATTACAAGAAAAAGTCTTTCCTGAATTTAAAATCGGCTTATTGCATGGTCGGATGAATAGCGGTGAAAAAGAAGAAGCCATTCGACAATTTTTCCAGCAAGAAACCCAAATTTTAGTCTCAACCACTGTCGTCGAAGTGGGGGTGGATGTACCTAATGCTACGGTGATGTTAATTGAAAATGCCGAACGATTTGGACTATCACAATTACACCAACTTCGGGGTAGAGTCGGACGCGGACAACATCAATCTTATTGCTTATTACTGGCGAGTAATTCCACACCCGAAGCCAAACAAAGATTGCAAGTTTTAGAACAATCTCAAGATGGATTTTTTATTGCGGAAATGGATATGCAATTACGCGGACCTGGGCAAGTATTAGGCACTCGTCAATCTGGCTTACCCGACTTTGCCTTAGCCAGTTTAGTTGAAGATCAAGAAGTGTTAGAATTGGCTAGAGATGCGGCTCAACGAGCGACGGAAAAAGACCCAACCTTAAATAAATGGCCGCTAATGCAGCAAGAATTAGAGCGACGGTATCAACGGATGTTAGGCGGATCGATTTTAACCTAATTCTTTGACGAAGGAAGAAGGAAGAAGGAAGAAGGAAGAAGGAAGAAGGAAGAAAGAAGAAGTGAAGTTGGAACCCCATTGTCAGGCGTGCGCTTCCCGGGCGTGATTACGAAGGCCATCGCCTCTCCGCACGGAGATATCACGCGCCTGTGCACCGCTAATACATTTTAAGGCTTGTATCGGTGTTGATTTTTTGGTTATTATCTTCTCATTGATTGATCTGTGCCAAAATGACGGAACCCAAATCTGAAAAATTAACCCGTACTCTCAACCAACTGATTGAAGAATACGGGATTAGAACATTACTTGAAAGCCTTAGCGATCATTGTGTGAAAGAGGCTAAGTTTTTAGAAACCGATCGCAGTACTGACTTAGCACAAAATTGGCGAAAAATGGGGGAAGGTTTACAAAACGTTGTAGATGATTGGGGAAAGAGTTAGTCCGAAGTCATTTGTTGTTTGTCATCCGAATAATCAATGACTTGTACTTGTTCCCGCGTCGGGTTAGACGTTTGCCAGAGATGCAGATGGTGCGTCTGTCGGACGCACCCTACTCAGGACAAATAACGAATACTAACCCACGAGTTGCTTGACCTTGTTGATGATACCATCAGGATCGAGACCTTGGTGAGGGAATTGTTCCCATAAACCACCGCAACCTTCTTGATAAGTTCCGAGATAGTCATACTTTGGAGTCAGTCCACGTTCGAGTAACCAAGACCCAAACCGACTCCCTAAACCTGTGCGACGGTTGAAGGCTTCGACGACTAATACAAAGGGAGATGAACCCACTTTGGCGATCGCATCTTCATCGACGACATTTAGAGTAGACTTATTAATTAAACCGACATCAATACCCTCTTGCTTTAACCGTTCCACGGCATCTAACGCCCGGTAAACCGCATCACCCACCGCGACAATATATCCGGCGCTACCTTCGCGGACAATTTCATCTTTTCCGGGAGTAAAGGTGTAACCGTCGCCGTAAAGATCCTGACCGTCTGCATCGAGTAAGTTAGGAACTTTGGAACGAGTCGAGAAGATAAACCGTAGTCCGGGTTGATGAAATACGGCTTCGACGCAAGCTTTCATTTGTCCGGCATCAGCAGGAAAATATAACTTCGTGTCATGACCATCATCTAAACCGTTATCGGCAAAGAAGTTATTTAAACCAAAGTGACAGGTATTATCTGCCATATCATCAATACCGGAGTGGGAGAAATGACACAGCACGTTGGAGAAGTTCAACCGCGCCATGGTAATCTCAGAAATACACATTTCTAAGAAAGCCGCAAACGTGGCAAAAATTCCCTGTTTGCCTTCTTGCATCCCAAACCCAGCCGCTGCTGAGAAGTTACCCCGTTCCATGATACCGCCGCTGACAAAAATCTCAGGGTAGGCTTTATGAATGTGTTGTAGTCCGCAAGACCCTTCTAAATCATTATCAACGCAAAGGATTTTTTCTTTCCGTTCTGCATCACTCATTTTACCCAGAACGGAGACAACCGCTTCCCCGAATACATTCCGGTTAGACCCCATTTTATCGCTCACACCGATATAAGTGTAAGGTTGCTTGGGTTTAGTGATACCTTTGAGATGATCGGCTGCGGCTTGTTGTCCCCGTGCTTCTAAATAAGCGATCGCCGCGTCAACAGCAATTACATCATGTCCGTGAGTCGTGCCTTCTAAGCCTTCGATACCCACACACATGGGACGTTTGTTAACGAGGGCAATAGGGCCATCTGTGGTCACCGCTTCACACATCCGGCGATAGAGATCGTCAATATCTTCACCGTCTCCTTCATTGACGCTTAAACCGTGACCGGATAAGGTTTTTTGCAGATCATAACCCGCTAAATACTCGCTCGGATGTCCAGCAATAGTGACATCATTATCGTCAATAAACAATTTAACGTTGAGGTTTTGTGCTACTGCTAAACGTGCTGCTTCGGCATCATTTCCTTCCTGTTGCGCGCCATCAGACCCGAGGCAAACCACCACTTTATCAGGATGAGCAAATGCCACACCGTTGATAAAGCCCCACATATGACCTAAACGGCCAGAACTAAATTTTACCCCAGGCGTTAAGCCAAGTTCTGGGTGTCCGGGGAGATGAGCGTGTCCCACCCGATAATTCATCAGTTTTTCGGCTTCTAAGTCTCCATTCAATACCGCCATTAAATATTGAGTCCCGACTCGGTGTCCGGCTTCATCAAAGAAAACAGGAACAAATTTATCGGGTGCGCCTCGGAAGAACGCATCGAGGATCATCACTTCCGGCACTGTATCATAAGGACCACCTGTATGTCCCCCTACGCCGTGTGCTGCGCCTGTTGCGGTAAAGAATACAATAGTATCGCGGCAGAGTTGAATATTGGCTTTTAAGGCTTCCCGCTGTTCGTCGGTTAAGGTGGGGTTGCTGGGGTCTAATTTCAACCGCTTGTAAGCGCCGAGGTCTATGGGGAATGTGGTTGTAGCTGTGGCTGTTGTCATAGTTAAATTAATTGCAGTATTGATTTACAAACAGACCCACCAAGAGTGAGGAGTCAATTCTAAAAATAGTCTTAAGTTGAATACTACGACGAAAGTGACATCTTTGCACGTCAGTTATTGGTTATTTACTATTTGTCATGTCTGGAGATAGCCTGTAGGAGAGATTGAGTGTGAGTCAGATGGTGAACTGATATAGTTTTCTAATCTGTACTATAAATCTGTCTGCGAGCAAACGTTCCCTATTGAATTACAGTTAATCATTATTGGCTGCTTGACGCAAGGTGGCGATACGGCTAACGCCACGCTCCGCGAACGCTTCTAAACTTAATCCCGTAATTTGTGCAATTGCCTCATCATTGAGTTGACCCAATAAGTTACGAGCAATATTACGTTTTCCTTGTTGAATTCCTTGTTGAATTCCTTCTTCTCGTCCGAGCGCAATTGCACCTTGTTGATCGTAAATAAACATTTCTCGGCGTTCTAAATCTTCTAATTATTCTGGGGTTAAGTCGGCAGTATTGGCAATTTCAAAAGCATCTTGAAGTTCTGGAGGATTATCTAAATTATCTGGAATAGAAGTAAGCGACCTGGCATATTTCATAAAATAAATCCATTTATCTGCAAGAGTTTCTAACTGATTTAATTCTTTCGTAAATTTCGGTAATTCGACGAATACTAATTCCATTTCATTCTCCGGATAATACCAGCCTTCGTTTTTTTCCCGATAAACAAACCGAGACATTAATTTATCCTGTTCAGGAAACATTTCAAAATCAGTAATCCTTAAAGCAATTACGGGTTTTAGGTATCGATATCCTTGACCGCGTTGCAGTTGAAAAGCATAAGTTTTGGCAGCATTGAATAGTACTCGTTTTCCAAAAAATTGTACATTTAAAACCTGCATTTCAATAATAACTATTGTGCCGTTATTGAGTTTGGCTTTAACATCAAGATAAGTATCTTTTAAACCTTCAAGTTTCGGCGGTAAATTCGGATCGATAATTTCTAAGTCTTCAATGGTAGAATTGCCGTCATAAACTAACGCATTGAGAAAACTAATTAAAATATTTTTACTTTCACTCGAACCAAATATCTTTTTAAAAGCGTAATCTGTTTTAGGGTTAATAAATCTCATGGTTTTTACCCTACCTCAAGCTATTTTAATTCGTTAAAACAGGAAGTATAAAACATAATTTATGCATGACAAATTAGGACTTCCAACTTATTACTCAAGTGATTTTTTATATTGATGCTGTCTCCCTAGCATCTTTCAAGGATAAAATTAATCGCTTTTCATATCGTTCGTCAACTCAATAATACTGCAATTTTATATTAATATTTTATTTTCTATCATCACAACCCATTTCTTTTTTTATAAGTAATATTGTTAATATTATATCAGTAATTTCTATAATTATTCCGGTTGACACTCGGGACAAAAATGAGCCGAACGTCCCGCTAGTTTTAGGCGTTGAATAGGAGTTTGACAAACTCGGCAAGGTTCTCCTGCGCGGTTATAAACCCAAGCATTAGCGGCATAGTTACCATTTGTACCCGATACACTCAAAAAGTTACGAATAGTACTACCGCCAGCGGTAATAGCATCTTGCAATACTTGAATAAGAGACTCTCGTAATCGTTTAATTTGAGGCGTTGTTAAGCTGCTACAAAAAGTTGTGGGTCGAATATGACTCAGAAATAAAGCTTCATCGGCGTAAATATTCCCGACTCCCGCGACAATACTTTGATCTAATAATGCATTTTTGATGGGTTTTTGACGGCGTTGTAATTGCGTCTGAAAGTACGAAACGGAAAATTCTGTTGAAAAGGGTTCTGGCCCGAGTTTTTGTAAGCCTGTGATGATGTCAGCGGCTTCTCGTGAGGGTTCTACCCACCACATCTGCCCAAACGTGCGTTGATCTACAAACCGCAGTTCTTGCTGCTCAGGAAAAAATAATCTAACTCTTGTATGTTTCTGTAGCGGCTCTTCCTGACTTACCCACAGCAATTGTCCTGTCATCCGCAGGTGAACTCCTAACCATCCACCAGCGACGTTTGAAGGGGAATTTAACTCGGCTAACAGATACTTTCCGCGTCGATGCCATTGGTGAATTTGAGTCCCTTCTAACCCTTGTAAAAAATTACTCACAGAAAGTGGGTGAGCAATGGTACGTTCAAGTAACACATCCCCACCCACACAAATTTGATGTAAGGTCACATTGTTGAGACCTAGTCTGACTGTTTCGACCTCTGGCAATTCGGGCATCGGCTGTGTTAAAAGTATTGCAAGACTAGCATGAACATAAATAGTTTTTCCGGCAATGCCAGGATAACAGCCTAGCCGCGATGTTGTGTTAGTTTACTTTTTCTTAGCGGGTGGGGCTTCTACCTCAACTAATTCGTTTTCTGCGAAGTTGTTGGTATTGACACCACCATCTGTACCACTGTAGGCACTGTAATTGACATTATTAAACCGAACGATAACGGGATAACGGATACCGCTTTTGTCAACTGACGCAACAGTTCCGACTTCCTGATACCAGTAAGACTCTTTGCGGAGAATACGAACTTTAGAACCACGTTGAACCATGGGTTTTTTTCCTTTTGAGATTCAAAAACAGCATTAGCGCTTGTATTGCTTAGAGTACTACTGGATAAGCGTTTTCGGTGCAGTTTACTATTTAAGTTTTGTTGCGGCGTGGTATCCAGCTTACCTGAACAAAATGGGCTGAACGTCCCCACATATCGGGCTTTGCCACAACTTGTTCGACTTGTAGGTTAAACGGAATGGCGGTGGTGAGATATCGTTGGGCTAAACTACCAACATCAGGAGCAAGCTGGGTGGCGGCGGTTGTGGCTAAACCAATACCCAGGAGTTGTTCAATGGGGCCTTTCGGCAATAAAAAGTTAATTCCTAAAGCCAGTCCACCGGTCAATAGCATACCGACAGAAAGGTTTGTGCCGCAACGAGGATGAACGGCTAAATTCCATTCTCCTGATGTCAGTCGAGATAATGCAATGTGAACCGCTTGCCGAAGTTGGGTGATATTCACTGGCCCATACAAATAAAAGCCAGACTCGGTTGACATCCCCCCTAATGTATCCGGGTTAATGGTAGGATTTGCTGAACCTATCGTCTCACTCAGTACCCAAACCGTAGCGTGTTCTAATGCATGAACTTGTCGAGTTGTCAAGATCTCTTGTAAGCCCGGTAAAAAACTAAGCTGATCCAATAAGTCTTGATCCCATTGAGCATCTGGGGTAAAGTCAAATAAAGATGGAGCTGTTGAAGTCATGTTTTAATCATTATTTATTATTTGTTAGCGCGTTATTCGTTATCTGTTATGGATTCAATATTTAGGTGATAGAGTTCTCATATTAAACAGAAGACTAATCACCTCCAACAAATGCTTGTCCCCGTGTAGACGGGGAACGAATAACTCATCCTTAACTCTCTATCAATTCACCTTGACGAAATGTACCTGGGAAACGCTTACCACTGGCATCAATTAACGTTCCAGGGCCATGGGGAATGCCGCCACGAAATTCTCCCACATAGCGAGAACCGTCTGGAAAGTTACAACTGCCTTTACCATCTAGGTTTTGGTTGTAAAATTCTCCCTGACAGCGGGTTCCATTCTCCCGCGTAAATGTCCCATCACCAAAGGGTTGTCCGGCGAAGAATTCCCCTTGAAAGCGATCGCCATTGGCGTAGATAAATTCCCCAGCTCCGTGAGGCTGACTGCTACTGGCACCACTACCGAGATCGGTGACGATTTTAAATTCGCCAACGTAACGATTTCCATCGGGAAAAATTACAGTCCCTTGGGTGATATTGCCTTGATTGAACACCCCAACAATACGGGAGTCATCAGCAAAAATAAATACCCCTTGACCATTGGGAACACCGTTACGAAATTGACCTTCATAGCGATCGCCATTGGCGTAGACATAAACCCCTTGACCTTCTGGGCGACCATTAGCGAAACCGCCTTGGTAGTTATCACCTGCTCTAGAGCCACTGCCATAATTACATTTGACTTGACCATTAGGTGGACTTCCTTCGCAGACCGGGGGGGGATCGCCTTCTTGTGCCAGGGAACGGGATGCAAAAGCAAGTAGGCTTAGGCTAGCGATACCTGAAACCAATACGGTTAGGATGCCTAGTTTTCGACGATAACGAAGCATAATGAATTCTTAAAATAGGTGAATTTAAGTTGATATCACTTTACATTGTACCCAGCTCACACTTGATTGAAAGCGTTGATACTCGGTGGCGGTGGAACAACATTGTTCTGTTCTTCCCCTGGTAATGGCATTGAACCGACTTCAATGGCAATTTCAACCCCATTTTGCTCAAAAATCACAATCGGATCGCTAGCTTGGCTAAACTTGACCCGTTTCACTAATACTTCACCATTAGCAATGGTTTGCCCAACGTTAACATAACGACTGGTGGGTTCTGTGGGAGCTTTTAAGATAACTCGGGTTTGATTACCACTACGAACAACACCCGTAACAGCGATCGCTTCAGCTATAGCGGTTGAAGGCGGCGGAGGGGGTTCCGCAATCACAGGGGGATTGGGATCGACCCAAGCCACAGGAGATTGAGGGGCTGGTAAATTAGGCAGCTCAGGAATAGCAGCAACTTCTAAAGGTGGCGGTGCGGGAGGAGTAGGAACTGACGGGGTAGCAGCAACTGATGGACTACCCGGAGCCGATGGACTACCCGGAGCCGATGAACTACCCGGAGCCGAGGGAAACCCAGGAACCGTTGGCAAGCCAGGTATTGATGCAACGGTAGAGGTTGGCGGTGGGGCAACAGGAAGTTGGGGTAGCTGAGGAATTTGTGCTGGGGATAGGGATGTTGCCGCGACGGCTTGGGTCCCTGTGGTGGTTTGATTACCGCCGGTTTGAGTTCCGGTTGCTGTTCGATTACCGCCGGTTTGGGTTGCTGTGGTGGTTTGATTACCGCCGGTTTGGGTTGCTGTGGTGGTTTGATTACCACCCGTTTGAGTCCCTGGAGTTGTTTGTCCACCGGGATTGGTTGCGACCGCTGTTGTTCCAAAGGCTGGAGGTGCCATGGCGACAGGAAGTGCGGGTAACTCGGGGACTTGCCGTGGATTGAGTTGTGCAGACCGGGTGATTTCTGCGGCCTCTTCTTCTGCATCGGCTGTTTGTTGTACAACCAAAGGAGGCAATACACTAAATGGGTCGTTGGCTGTTCCGGTGGGTGCAGAGGCGACGGGTGTACCATTAGAACTGCCTTTGAGTTGTAAGAGCCGTTCTTCAGCTTTAGTCGATTGAATTAAACCTGCGTCTGCGGCTGCTTGATCTTTTTGTCTTTCTTCGACCAAAGGATCTTTAAATTCTTCTAACTGACTTTGCTCATCATCCTCATCGCCGTCCTCGTCGCCGTCATCATCTTCGTCATCATCATCATCATCATCCATATCTTGTTCGTCACTCCCTTCGGTTTCGGCTGGAGTGGTTTCTTCAATGGTTTCGGTTTCTTCGGCTTCCTCAGTTGAGCCACACCCTCCGAGTGTGAAGGTCAGAATTCCGATAGTCAGAATTAATATAAGTTTTTGCATAGCCCATCCCTAAGATATAGCAATCTAAGATATAGCGATTTTATATCACTTTCAAGGATAGCTTAAGGATCGCAAAATGTAGCTGAGTCCTTATAAATAATCTATAAGTTTTTATCGAGGCAGAGGGGAAGATGTGGGGACAAGGAGACCGGGAGACCGGGATAAATTTTCTCCTGTGTATCTATACTGTCCCCAGATCCTGTTTTTAAACAAGAACAACAAAAAATAAATGACGAATCTTTGGTATCCCTCAAATAGGGGACTACTAAATCATAGCTACGATATGTTATAACCAGTGACATCACTTTCATTCACACTGAAAGTTGCAATCCGACCCATTGAGACAATCTACTCTCAATTTTTGATGAAACAACCAGGGTACATTTGTTCAATTTCCCTTCAGGGAATGCAAGTTGTTCATCATCAATACTGAATATGGAATCCCAATTACCGTCTAGCAGCTTACTCAAATCTTCTCGTATTTCTGGAGATTTGTCAGAACTGGCTCAGGCGTTTACCTTTCCTGTAACAACTTCTAGCGTTAACGAAGTTGTCAACAACCAAACTTTAATTTTAGATAATACCGGAAATCAGGTTTTAGTCAGAATTACAGCGACAGACCCAGAGAGTTTACTCACAGACCTTGAACCCTTTGGTTTTGAGGTGACCGGTTTAGAACCTGAACTCCATTTTATCGAAGGATATGTTAATATCGCCCAATTAGAGGGGTTAGAATCTTTAGCTTCGGAAGGATTACTTGGGGTTATACCTGTTTACGAACCGATTATTAACGTTGGTTCAGTTACCAGTCAAGCCGACGCTGTCTTAGACGCGGATTTAGTCCGAAACGCTTCACCCGTTGGTTACGATGGTACAGGAATAGAAATTGGTGTTCTCAGCGATAGTTACAATAATTTAGGGGGAGAAGCCAGCGATATTAACAGCGGCGACTTACCCAACAATATCGATGTCTTGCAAGATTTAAATGGTGGCGGTATTGACGAAGGTCGCGCCATGTTGCAATTGATTCATGATTTAGCCCCCGGTGCAGATTTGTCTTTTGCCACGGCTTTTACTGGGGTTGCGGGGTTTGCCAATAATATTCGGGCGTTAGCGGCTAATGGTGCTGATATTATTGTTGATGATATTGGATATCTCACAGAACCTTTCTTCCAAGATGGCGCTGTCAGTCTAGCTGTTGATGATGTGGTTGCTGATGGAGTGGCGTATTTTTCTGCGGCGGGTAATAGCGGCGATGTGGCTTATGAGTCCACACAAGTTGATTTTGTCCCTGACCCTGTGTTTACGGGTGTCTCTGCTTACGACTTTGACCCCGGCGCTGGCGTGGATACTCGGCAACGAATTACAGTTCCCAATAATAGTCAATTGCGGCTGTCTTTACAATGGGATGATCCGTTTTTTACCACCAACGGTGTAGATAGCGATGTTGATGTTTATTTGCTTGACCCCAATGGTAATATTGTTGCTTCATCCATTATTGATAATATTGCCAGCCAAAGTCCAGTTGAATTTTTGGTATTCAACAACAATACGGGTCAAACCAATTTTGATGTTTTAATTACCTTGTTTGATGGGCCAGAACCCGAACGGTTAAAATATATTCCGTTTGGAATAGGTTCTAATGCTAGCAATATCTATCAAGAATTTGCCACCAATAGTCCGACTGTTTTCAGTCACCCCGCAGCAACGGGTGCAATGGCAGTAGCCGCCGCCCCTTATTTTAACCCCACCACACCAGAATCGTTTACATCTGTTGGCCCAACCACTATTTTATTTACTGCAGACGGGAAACGTTTAACAACCCCTGAAGTTCGGCAAACACCCGATATTACAGCGATTGATGGTACAGATACTACCTTTTTTGGGGGAGATTTTGAAGGCAATGGTTTCCCCAATTTCTTTGGCACTTCTGCGGCTGCGCCTCATGCGGCGGCTGTCGGGGCATTGGTGTTGGAGGCTAACCCTGATTTTACACCCAATGAACTCTACGACCGTTTAGAATCTACGGCGACTGATATTGCTGCGCCAGGGTTTGATAACGTCACGGGGGCGGGTCTAATTAATGCATTTGATGCTGTATTTGTGGCGACACAACCTACACCTGGGGCAGATAATTTAATTGGTACTGAAGGAGATGATAGCATCAATGCTTTAGGCGGCAATGATACGGTGAGTGGTTTAGGGGGTGAAGATACTCTTAATGGTCAAGGGGGAAGTGATTTAATTACGGGAAATGCTGATAATGATATTTTACGGGGCGGCAATCAAAATGATACTTTAATTGGCGGAAATGGCAGCGATACTGTAGTTGGAGGAAATGGTAATGATGTTTTGATTGGGGTTGATTCTGATGGGGATATCGGTGTAGGAGAACGAGATATTCTGAGGGGAAATGCCGGGGTAGATACCTTTGTTCTTGGAGATTCTGTTAATGTTTACTATGACGACAATGGGGCGACTGTCAGTGAGAGTGCAGCAGGTTTTGCCATTATCAGAGATTTTGTGATTAATCAAGATACCATTGAGTTGAGTAGTACAGGAACTTATCAACTGCGAGAAACCAATAACGGTTCAACGCTGATTTTTGAAACCAGTGATTTAGTCCGAGAAAGAATTGCAACGGTTCAAGGCGTAACCGGTTTAGACTTAAATAATTCTAACCAGTTTCAATGGGTTTAGTTGCCGGGTCAATTTAGCATTTAAAATCTAATACGAGTTATGGAGATATTTCAGTAGCAAGGAATATCTCTATTTTTGTATTTTAATATTATCATGATAATTAGACCGCGATCGCCTCTGTGAATAGTATCATGATAATGAGAGTAATTTTTAATCTGAGTTGAATAATTGCGATGAATACTGTTACTGTTGATGTGCCTCGTACTCTGGAATTAAAGATTCATTTAACCGATGAACAGTTTTGGCAGCTTTGTCAAGATAATGATGATTTGCAGTTTGAACGGACAGCAACCGGAGAGTTAATTATTATGTCACCGACAGGTAGTGAAACAGGGGAGCGAAATTCGGATCTGAACTTTCAATTAAGAAGTTGGAATCGTCAGTATAAACTCGGTAAAGTGTTTGACTCTAGTAGTGGTTTTAAACTTCCTAATGGGGCAGACCGTTCACCGGATGCTTCTTGGATAAAATCAGAACGTTGGAATGCATTAACTCCTGAAGAAAAACAACGATTTGCCCCTTTATGCCCAGATTTTGTCGTGGAATTAATGTCACCGAATGATTCTTTAAATGCAACTCGTAAAAAGCTAGAAGAATATATTGAAAATGGCGCACAGTTAGGCTGGTTAATTAATAGAAAGCAACGACAGATTGAAATTTATCGCCCACAGCAACAACCGGAAATTTTAACAAACCCAGATACAGTATTTGGAGAGGATATTCTACCTGACTTTACTTTAGATTTATCAACTATCTGGTAAACTAAATATATTTCAGATCACTTTTTATAGATAAAAATAATTATTCAATTATGGTTTCTTTCAATCAAAATAAGATCAATTCTGAAATTCATGCCCTGAGAAGTGTTCATACTACTAACTTTCCTCACCTCTTAAATCAATTAGGAATTTCTCTTGTTATCTCTACCTATCAAGCGGGTAAATTAATTGTAATTCGTCCAGATGGAGAAACAATCAATACTCACTTTAGGCAATTTAAAAAGCCGATGGGAATTGCAGCAGACAATGAAAAACTAGCAGTCGGGACAGGCAGTCAAATTTGGGATTTACGCAATGTTCCAGCCGCTGCTAATAAGCTTGAACCCGTAGGAAAACATGATGCTTGTTTTATTCCTCGGAGTATTTATATGACTGGGGATATTGATATTCATGAAATGGCATGGGTAAAAGATGAATTATGGTTTATTAATACTCGGTTTTCCTGTTTATGTACATTAGGTCATCCGAATAGTTTTGTGCCTCGTTGGCGACCTAATTTTATCACAGGATATGACTTAACAGACCGCTGCCATTTAAATGGTTTAAGTTTAAAAAATGGCAAACCAAAGTATGTTACAGCTTTAGGTGAAACGGATACTCCGGCGGGTTGGCGACAGAATAAAGCCGATGGCGGCATCTTAATTGATATTGAAACTAATCATATTATTAGCCGGGGAATTTCTATGCCTCATTCTCCGCGTTGGTATGGTGAACAATTGTGGGTATTAGAGTCAGGAAAAGGGAGTCTTGTAGCAGTTGATTTAAATAATGGAAATCTAACGACGATTACAAAGCTTCCTGGGTTTACGCGCGGGTTTGATGTTTGGGGAAATTTAGCTTTTATTGGACTATCGCAAGTAAGAGAAACGGCAGTTTTTAGTGGGATGGAAATCACTCAACTCAATGAACGAAATTGTGGGATTTGGGTAGTGAATTTACAAACAGGAGAAACGGTTGCATTTTTAAGGTTTGAAGCCGGAGTACAAGAAATTTTTGCTGTTTCAGTTTTACCGAATATTCGCTTTCCAGAAATTATCGATTGGAATGAAGATTTAATCGCAGGAACTTATATTTTACCGGATGAAGCGTTAGCAGAGGTGATTCAGCCGCAACCTGAAAATATCGAATCTGAAAAATACTTTGTTCAAGGAAATCAACTGTATCATCAAGGAAAAATAATAGAATCCATTGAATCTTATCGGAAATGTTTAAAGCTGAAACCAGACTTTTTACAAGCTAGATATCATCTCGGTGTGGCATTAGGTGATACTGAACAATATACAGAAGCAATACAAGTTTTGAAACAAGTGATTGAAGTTGATAAAAATCACGCTGAAGCTCATAATAGTTTAGGTTATGTTTATTCTCAGCAGCGACAACTTCAAGACGCTATTATTCATTATGGAGAAGCAGTTCGTCTCAATGGAAGTTATGCCAAAGCCCGTCATAATTTAGGGATGACACTGTTACAAACAGGAGAATTTGAACGGGGTTTTGCTGAATCTGAATGGCGCTGGAAAACAGAAAACTTTACCCCCTTTGAATGTCCTCAGCCTAAATGGAATGGAGAGGATATTTCAGATAAAACGTTACTGATTCATACTGAACAAGGGGCAGGCGATGCGATTCAATTTATTCGTTATATTCCTTTGGTAAAACAGCGATGTCAGCGGATAATTTTAGTTTGTACTGAATCTTTAAAGCCGTTGTTTGAAACCGTAGAAGGTATCGACCAGATTATGACAGCGGGAGACATTTCTTTATCCGCTTTTGATGTCTATTGTCCGTTGATGAGTTTACCTAATATCTTTAAAACAACTTTAGATACAATTCCGGCGGATATTCCTTATTTAAAAGTTACCTCAAAACTCAAATTAAAAACTTCTAAAACTAAATTCAATGTAGGGATTGTTTGGGCGGGTAGTCCTACCCATAAAAATGATAAAAATCGTTCTTGTAAAATTACAGACTTTTTACCGATTATTCAACTTCCGAATATTACTTTATATAGCTTGCAAAAAGGAGAAAAATCACAAGAATTACAGCTATTATCCAATCCGAGTAAAGTCAAAGATTTAGAATCTCAACTGAATACTTATGCAGAAACCGCCGCAATTATCAATCAATTGGATTTAATTATTGGTGTTGATACTTCTGTGGTTCATGTCGCTGGGGCATTAGGTAAACCCGTATGGACCTTACTTTGTTATAATCCAGATTGGCGTTGGTTATTAGATAGAGAAGATACCCCTTGGTATCCAACTATGCGGCTATTTCGTGCCTCTCAACCAGGAGACTGGGCAGGGGTAATGACACAAGTTCAACAGGCGCTAGGTGAACTTGCCGGAGTAGAAATACCAATAGAAAAAACTACGAAAACTGCAAAAAAAAAATCTTGATTAGCTGGCCGTTAACAGTTGGTACAGGTTGGGGAATTTATGGGACTAATTTAACCTTAGAATTACTCAAAACACCGACTTATCAACCTATTTTACTCGCAGGTCTATCAAACTTAGAGTTAATGCCTCAGACTCAACAGCAACAGTTGAAAGCGGTATTATCTTCCCAATCCTCCATCCATCAACCGCTTGATTTTCCCATATTATGTGCCTTAGGAAATCAGTTTAATACTTCTGAATTTGTTGCTAATCTCAAAAGCCCGCAAAAAATTGGATTAATCTTTTTTGAAGATACCCATTTCACGCCAGAAGCCATTAATGTAGCAAAAACTTACAAACAAATTATTACCGGTTCGACTTGGAATACCACAATTTTAAAACAATATGGATTAACTGAAGTTTATACTATTTTTCAAGGGATTAATCCGACGTTATTTTATCCTGCACCCAAAACTGGTAAATTTGCTAATCGCTTTGTGATTTTTTCTGGCGGTAAGTTAGAATATCGTAAAGGTCAAGATATTGTGATTGCTGCTTTCAAAGCCTTTCACCGTCGTCATCCCGATGCCGTTTTAGTTACAATGTGGCATAACTATTGGCCGCAATTTATGCAAGGCTTAGAACAAGCAGGCTATGTCGTCGGTATTCCCGCCGTTACGACTGAAGGACAGTTGCAAGTCCAAGAATGGTTAATCAAAAATGGTATTCCCAGCGATGCAGTAGTAGATGCAGGCTTAATTCCCAACCATTTAACCCCTCAACTGTTAAGGGACGTGGATGTGGCAGTATTTACCAACCGAGGAGAAGGCGGCACAAACCTTGTCGCCATGGAATGTTTAGCCTGTGGTATACCCACGATATTATCAGCCAATACGGGTCATTTAGATTTAATTCATCCTCAACATTGTTATCCCTTACAACAACAATCTGCTGTTACTCCAATGCCCCCCTATAGCGGCGTTGAAGGCTGGGGAGAGTCCGATGTCGAGGAAGTGGTCGAAACTTTAGAACAAGTCTATCAAAACCGTTCTGAAGCCCAATCTCGCGGGGCAGCAGCGGTTCGTTGGATGGAAGATTGGACTTGGGAGAAACAAATTCAGCGACTTTTGCATCAAATTACCCTCTAAATTCGGTACAATTTTTATACCTTAAGCAAAGTAATATTTATGAATAGCGAAGACATTGCTAAGTATATCGAAGCAACTGATGGAATTTCAAAACCTTGGTTATTGGTTCAGTTACGTCTGCAAAAATTACAAGAACGTCGCCCGGAACTTTCTAATCAGGAATATATGATACAATTAGAAAATATTCATACCGACTTAATGAAACTCGGGGAATGGTGGGTCGGTATCGAAGATGAAGCCTTTGGTCATTCTGCTTCAAATAAAGATTAATTAAAAATCCCACCCCTTATTCAAGGAATGGGAAATAAAAAAGAGTGATATTGGCTGTGATTTAAGTAGGGCTAGATTCAGGAAAAGTTCGCTTAAATTCCTCAATTAAATCATCAATTTCCTCTAAGGCTTGATTGACATCAATTCTAAGAGTTCCTAAATTGGGCTGTTCTAATAACCGAACCAGAGATTCTCGCTTACTTTCAATTACAGCAATTTTTTGACGGATGTTTTCGGGAGACATCATTATAATTCCTTTGTCATATCCACTCTACAGTATATCTATCTCGGCTAAAACTTTCATGCTATGAGGGTGTGTTTAGACTCAACTGCGGTATAACTTAGCGTAAAAAGGGTGGGCGCTTAACATTACTGAGTTTGCTTTTTGCCATTTGGTTTAAAAATCGCTTCAGGGTTTTCTTGCGATTTTTCATAAATGCCCCCCAAAACCCGGGCTGAAACTCATCCATTGTCTTCGCTAACGCCCAAATATCAATGGCAACCATATCATACAGTTGCTCATCTTCCTGCTGAAGTGCATGAAGCTGTTCTTGAACTTTGGGTTTAGTAACCCCATGTTCCCTATCTTGACTGCTATTCATTTGTAAATGTCCACATATTGAGAGTAAATGACTACTGATAACAGATAACCCCTCATCAGTCTCAAAAAACTTTGAGCGATACCTCATTTTATAATAGCGGTCAATATTAAAGCTATTTATAAAGGTATGATGATTGAATTACAGTGATTGATAGCCCTATTTAATAGCGCAAAACATTAAATCACTCGATTATAAAATCATTAGTAAATTTACGTAGATCTTGATCGCTTTATGTTACGTCGCATTTCTTTAGCTCGGCTCGGCTTAATTGTTGGGGGTATCATGACCCTTATCGGGTTTGTTGCTTATTTTGCCGATTATGCTACCCTCAACCTCGCGGGCTTCTTTTACGGAATTCCAATTTTACTCGGGGGACTGGCGTTACAGGCATCTGAGTTAAAACCAATACCCTATACTCAACCCACCAGTGATGCCGTCTCACAATTACGTGAACAACAAGCCACCGAGACTCAAAATCAAGTCCGTTTGGATGTGACTCGATATCGCTATGGGGAGTCCGCCCATTTAATTGAAGCGATAGAACGCTTAGGACTCGGTGCAATTGACGAAGACCACCCCACCTTAATTGGTTTGCAAGAAACTGTTATTGACGGGGCTTATGCCCTGGTTTTAGAGTTCGACTCCCCTTTTGTTTCCTTTGAAGAGTGGACAGAAAAGCAAGAAAAAATAGCTCGATTTTTTGGCCCTCATATTCGGGCAACTGTTACCCAAGCTCAGGAGGAAATCGTCAATTTAGCTTTAATTAAAGACGCAGAGAGTTAGGAGTGATGGGTTATTCGTTCTTTGTTATCGTAGCTCAGGAAGGTTTGAGGTGTCATGAGTTAAGCTGAGACCGCCATCGACTGCAAACTTAAACTTTTCTACCTCACACCCGACTCGGCATTGTTTTTCTTCAGACAAATCACGAATAACCCCTCCACTCGCAACTAACTCTCAGAGTCGCCGAAATCTGGAATAACCCACTGAGGGGGAGCCATTCGCTTTTTACGAACCGCTTCCTCTGCCATTTCTAACATTGAGTCTAAAGAAGTGTTGCTAATAAAATCCTGGGTTTTGTCAGCATATTCTCGATGGGGGCATTGTTCCCCTAAAACACAGCCATTAACACAGGCTTCTGCACAATTAATTGTCGTTTCCATTGTTCTCCTCTTATAGATGTCCAGTTAAAATAGAAGGGTTATCACTACCCTCATCGGTAGCGCGAGCGTGAATTTTTCAACAGTGGTTGTGCCATTTTTTAGGATATCGAGATTTTCAGAAATTGACAAAGTGTAATCCTATGAATAATTTAATACAACGCTTAAAGCAGTTACCCTGGCGATGGTTACTCCAGAATGCGGCGATCGCGACATTACTGGTAATTGGTATAGAATTACTGCTAAAGTTGGCCCTTGATTTGGATTCTTCGGGTACAGTTGAAAGAGTCTTACAGATTCTATATGCTCCTCCATTTGGCTTAATCGTACCGATTTTAACGGCAATTGGCATGGGGGCTTTGAGTGTTTATCTGTTTGAACCTCAAAAACAACAATATTTGCTCAATAGTTCGACATTATGGGCATTAGTTTTTTGCTTACTCTTTTGTTTATGGATTAAATCCTTATTGCCTGTTTTACCTTTTTTAACGAGTTTATCTCGCTATGCTTTTATCGGTATTCTCACGGGTGTATTTTGGAAAGGAAGACCGTATTGGCGATATTAGAATAGGCAACAGGTAACAGTGGTGTGTCCGACAGACGCACCCAACAAACAAGTTTTCTGAAGTTAGAATACTTCTGTGTACGAAAATGAAACGTTTACGTCAAAAACGCTGTACACTTTGCCAACAATTCCAACCCATTTTATATCGGGTTCAGTACAATGAATCTGGGCAATGGGTCTTTGTTTGTCAAAGCTGTTGGACAAAAATTAATCCAGATAACCCCCATTATGTTTATGGCGGAACTTGGAAAGCTGAAAAATAGCTCAATATAGAATTAATTACAAAACTGTTCCGGTAAAGTTTCTTTCCTAAATTGACTTAAACTTTCTGATGGATTTTCAATGAAAAAGGGTTGAGAAATAGCATCTGCCCATAACTGTTTGTCAGCGAAATATTGAAAGCGAGCCTGTGCGATTTCTTCATCACTTGGAGCGTTTAAGGAGGCTTCTAATTGCTCAAGTTCTTGACGAATTTTTGTCTGTTCTTCAGTCTCCAATAGTTGAAAAATAACTTGATAATCGGGAATAAAAGAATCAGACGTATATAGCCATAAAGTGTATGTTTCTCCCGGATCTAAGGGATTTTCAGTATATTGAATACTGCGATCGCCATCATCAACGGTTTGACTCCAAAGTAACCTTTCTCCATTATGATTACGTAATTCTATCCGTGTAATTGATCCATTCCAAGCAAATATTGGCTGATCGTTCCACAACTTAATTCCTGTTTCAATATCCATCGGAGTCAAAGCACAAAACCGACCACGAGAACCGCCGTCTTTTGATTCAGGTGGCTCATTATTTAATAAAACATCATTTAACGTTTGTTCCCAACTGCGAGACCCGCCGTCTCTCGATTCTGGGGGGGCATTATTTCTTAAACGAGATCCACCCGGACGACTTTTAGGGGGTGCATTATTTTGGGCAATCATTGTCGTTTCGGGGGTAAAAGCTTCGGAAAAATGGGTTGGTAAAAATAGAGGAATTAAAACAGTGAATAAGACAGTTGAACGTATCCAAAATAACTTAATCATCTATACTTCTTCTCCACGAGGGCAAATATCATATAAGCCAAAATTGTTGCAGTTGGAAAAAAGATGGGTAGTAGAATATTTCCACTAATATAAAGTTGAAAACTGAGACATCCATAAAATAGGCTGACTCCTGTCAGTCCGCCCATCCATTTTAGGTGTGTATGAGTTTTGCTTTGTGCCATCATTAAAACCAATCCTTTGGCGCATACTGCGGTGAGTAAAATCATCCACAGATCGGGGACTGGAATCACCAGTCGGCGGTTGAGGAAATGATGAGTCATGTAAGCATGGGCTTCTGCACCGGGAAACACAGAGGGACGCAACTCTAACGGAATACGATGTCGCCAGTATTTTACCGCTGTTGGTAACAAATAATTATCTTCTCCTTCTTGATCGACACCTGCTTCTCCGTATCCCCAAGGGGCAATTAATATAACTTGAGAATTGGATAATGAAAAATTAGGATCGGATGGATCTAATAGTTGCCAAGCCGGAAGCAATGAATACACCTGATCTGGGGGAATTGAATAATCAATCAGAGGCTGTAACCACCACTGAGGTAATAAGTAAGCCCAGTTTGTTAATGGATGTAAATTGGCTGAGGTAGAAAATAGACTCTGATAGCTGTCGCCGGTAGTATCAATCACATGGGCTTTGAGTTGCGATAAAAACGCTGTTGTGTTGTCGAGTTGCGGTTGGGGAGACTCGTCTGAAATGTCAAAATTCATCCAATAGCCTAACGCCAGTAGATAAGATAAGGGCAACCGTTGTTCGCTATCTGGCTGAGGAATAGGCAAAACACTCATATAACTGGGTGGATCTCCAAGCACTCGCATATCTCCCGCTAGACTCGATTCTGGCTGGGCTACGGTATCAATTACATCCCACCACACCCCGGCTTGTTTCCATTTACTGGCAAAGATAAACCAGGTTTGATCTTGTTGAACAGAATTGTTAACCGCAGTGGCTAGAATTTGGTCATTTTCTCCTTGATCGTTGGCGGGACGATCAATTAAGTAATCTAAACCGACGACTTTGGCATCTAAACGGTTGAGTTGATCGATAATTTCAGCCAGATAACGCCGATCCATTGGTCGAGGATCGGATAATCCGACTTTACGAATAGATTGTTCATCGATGGCAATCAGTAAAATCGGTCGAGGAGTCTCGGTTTCTAACTGTTGGGTGAGTTGACGATAACGCGCCTGGAAATAGACTCTTTGATCGATCAGCCAGTCTTGAATTGAAAGTTGCCAACTGGTCATTAGTAGCGCAGTTAAGGCGATCGCTTCTTTTTTAGTGGGTAAAACGGGTTTAATTTTTTGCCGCAGTTGTCCCCACCAGTTGCCGCTATATTCGGGTAAACGATAGACGGTTGCCCCCGGATGACGATATAGAGAGGGAATTAAAAAGGCGCTAGGATAAGTATATTGCTGTTCAGATTTAAGGGATCGACAAGCCGACATTAAGGCATCGTGGGCATCTTGTTGTTGAACCAGATAATTTAAAAATCTGAGTAAGAATTCCTCCGCCACTTGATTATGAATCGGTTCACGCATCACAGCCACTTGATTCAGTCCTAAACTAATCAGCGTATCTGCTAAATCTAAACCTTTACAGGAGTTAAAAATCGCAAACTGTAGGCCATTTTGTCGGGCGGTTTTAATTGCCCCTTGTAATTCAGTTAAATACAGAGATACATTCGGCGCGATCGCCAATTCTCCGCCTAAACCCGAAGCTTCATTACTATGTCCGGCAAAAAATAGAATATCCCAGCCTAAGGGATCGGCAATTTGTTGAGTAATTTCTGTTCTCAATTCAGCGGGTGTACGCCCGTCGCTTTTCCCTTGCCAGCCAATTAACTCGACATCTAGTTGTTTAGAAAAAGATTGTAAAGCGGTTTTTTCTCGTTGAAAATCTAACCCTCGATCATCTCCTAAAATCGCTAAAACCCTAGCTTTACCCCTTGCTTTTGTTGCAATTGATGGTTGTTCTAAAATATTACGACAAGTGCGAGCAATGCGAATTTTACTGGCTGCAAACCGACTGCCAATTTCCCAGGCTTCCCAAGGCAACCGCGCCACTTCAATGGGACTGGCAGAAATGAGCAAATCTATTCCGGTGTTTGATAAAGTTTCTGTTGTCGAAGCCGACTGTATTTGCGCCATTGCCGCTTGTAAAATCGTATCTCGAATTTCGGTTAATTCTCGCGATCGCAACCAATGATGAAATTCAGATAATAATTGAGTTTCTGCTTCGATCAGTAACCCATGCCAATCAATTGATTTTGACTCGAGTTTCCCCTTTTTAACCACTCGTCCCCGTAATGCTTGGTTATAAAATCCTAAATAAACTTGCTGCCAATTTTGATACAGTTGGCTTAAGCTTTTGGGATAAGAGACAGTCACCCTTAATTGTTGGGCTTGACCCCAAGACAATTCAAATACACAAACCTGTTCAACCTGTTCTATGCGTTCAACTTTTAAGTGAAATGTAGAAACCATCTAATTTATTACAGTTGGGAATGAGCTTTAACCCGGCACATTACCTCCCATTATGGCTAAGTTTTAACAACTCATCGATTGAGAATGGGTTGATCTACAGGTTCGCTCAAAATTTCATGATTTCCGGTTAATATTTACAATTATTTAGATAAAACTTCAGCGAAATTGATCTAGAGTCAAGTTGATAGAGTTATATTTAATTTTGTGAAATGAGCTGCATTTAATTAATATTAATCCGAGTGTTAATCACAGGGCTTTGGCTAAGGGTGTAATCTGTTTGATAGAGATCTCGATCTAACTCAATGCCTTCAAGCTCAGCTAACGGTGTAATATGACTCAAGAAACTAAAGCCATGAATTGAGGAAGCGTTATGATGGGTCGCGATCGCAACAACAAGAGTAATTAATCCACTCAGAATAACTCTTTCTACAATAACACCTTGTAATCTCATCTCGTTAGTCCCCCCTAATGGTGACGCTCATTTGAGTAATACACCCAGACATATTTCAGGTGAAAGGAGACTTATGCAAATTTTAGTTCTTTGTTGGCGCGTTATTTGTTGGCGCGTTATCAGTATTCAGGTAGGGGCGCATTGCGATGCGCCCGTACACGCCCGTCAGAGGTAGAGACGTTGTATGCAATAAGATAATTACCCTGTTCCCTATTCCCCCTTTCCTAACTGGGTTGCCCATTGCTGCAAATCTGTTAATCCCAGGTTACAGGTCAGGTTATATTGCAGGGGGGTAACAGAAATATAATTTTGTCGTAGGGCGGTGACATCTGTGGGAATATTATCTTGAAAATTAGGATCTTGAACTTCTTCGACATCTTCTAATAGTTCGCCGGCTAACCAATAATAACGTTTTCCCCTGGGGTCAACGCGGGGTTCAATAATATCAACATAACGCCGAATGCCTTGACGAGTTAGGGTAACGCCTAAAATATGCTTTTGTTCGACTGCGGGAATATTAACGTTTAAGAGTGTAGCTTGCGGCAGAGGAAACTGTTGTAAATGATTCACTAAAGTTTGGGCAAATTTTACCCCAGCTTCAAAGGAACGAGAGGTATAACTGCCTAAACTAAAGGCAACGCTAGAAATATTCTCAATCAAACCTTCCATTGCGGCGGAGATAGTGCCAGAATACAATACATCTGTGCCTAAATTGGGGCCGTGATTAATTCCGGATAACACCAGTTCTGGCGGAGTATCCAACAAGGCAAATAAAGCCAGTTTAACGCAGTCTGCTGGGGTTCCAGAACAAGCCCAAGCTTTGATATTGGGATGAAACACCCCTTCAACAATTTCGGCGCGAATGGGTTGATGTAGAGTGAGTCCATGGCCAGTTGCGGATCGTTCTTTATCGGGACAAACCACAACCACTTCGTGGCCGACTTCGGCTAGACCATTGGCAAGCTGACGAATTCCTTGGGCAAAAATACCGTCATCGTTACTAATTAAAAGTTTCATTAATGATTGTTGTGGAGGAAGAGAAAACAGCGAAAGGGAACGATCGCGCGACTGCTATTATAAGTTGTGGGTTATAAATTATCAACTATAGCAGTAACAACTTTTAGTTTAAAATCTGATTATATTTATTATGGCTATTCAATTAAGTGATCTCGAAACTCAACTGCAACAACTCAGCCTTGAAGCGAAAGATGCGATCGCAGCAGTACAAACTTTAGAGGAATTGGAACAACAGCGTATTAGTTATTTAGGGAAAAAGGGTAAACTGTCGAAAGTATTGGGGGGCATGGGAAAACTCGATCCGAGTGACCGTCCGAGAATTGGATCTCTGGCAAATGAAGTTAAACAAGCCCTACAAACGGATCTAGAAGAGAAACGAACTGCTTTGCAACGGGCGCAACTCGAAGCCCAACTGCAACAAGAAACTTTAGATGTGACTCAACCGGGTGTATTTCGTCCTCAAGGCAAAATTCATCCCCTCAATGGCTTAATTGACCAAGCCTTAGATATCTTTGTGGGCATGGGGTATACGGTCTCAACAGGGCCTGAAATTGAGTCTGATTATTATAATTTTGAAGCGTTAAATATGCCCCCAGATCATCCGGCGCGGGATATGCAGGATACGTTCTATTTACCCAATAATTATCTATTACGAACTCACACTTCTCCGGTACAAATTCGCTACATGGAACAACATCAGCCCCCCATTCGAGTCGTTGCCCCCGGTCGGGTTTATCGCCGCGATACGGTGGATGCCACCCATGCTGCGGTGTTTCATCAAATTGAGTTATTAGCGATTGATGAAGGATTACGGTTTAGCGATCTTAAAGGTACAATTAAGGAATTTTTACGGCAAATTTTCGGAGATTTACCCATACGTTTCCGCGCCAGTTATTTCCCGTTTACAGAACCTTCAGCGGAAGTTGATTTGCAGTGGAAAGGCAATTGGTTAGAAGTA
This sequence comes from Microcoleaceae cyanobacterium, assembly GCA_049647265.1. Lineage (GTDB taxonomy): Bacteria > Cyanobacteriota > Cyanobacteriia > Cyanobacteriales > Microcoleaceae > JAAURB01. The sequence goes on along the minus strand of JBARXJ010000048.1, from coordinate 550,595 downwards.
TTAGGCTGCGGTATGGTCGATCCGAATGTATTAAAAGCGGTGGGTTATGACCCTGAAAAATATACCGGGTTTGCTGCTGGGTTTGGGGTGGAACGTTTTGCGATGGTTCTGCATCAGATGGATGATATTCGCCGAGTTTATGCCAGTGATTTGCGCTTTCTGAGACAATTCTAGTTGTTAGTTGTTAGTTGTTAGTTGTTAGTTGTTAGTTAATAGCGCGCTCCGCGCATGGCTCCGCTAGTGGTTGTTAGTTGTTAATCATTACATTCAGTCTCAACACTAAATGTTAAAAACTAAACACTAAACACTAATTACTAAATACTAATTACTAAATACTCACGCGAGACTAGACTTGAAGTCAATCATAACGGTAATGCAGCAGCAATTTAAACGGTATCAGTCGATATTTGGATTAATTATCGGTACAGTTCTGTTGGGAGGGCAAGGGAGCGTATTTGCTAACCCAATGAGAAACAATCAACAACTGGCTCAAAACAATTCTAATCTGTGTCGTCGTGTATTTGAACAGCAGGGGTTAGTGGTGCATCAACGCCCGACCCCCAATTCTCCCCGTGTGGGTGGGGTGGCTCATCGGTCTGAAGTGGCGTTAAAAGCCGATTTTGAGGGCATTCGCGGCCCCGGCGGACGAACTTGGGTGGAAATTACAGCCCCGGTTGCCGGGTTTATCTCGAATGGTTATCCCGGTGGACGCAGCAATTTAACCTTATGTTCTGATGAAGTAGTCAGCGACTCTCCCTCTCAACCCACGGGCAGTTTATGTCGTCGGCTCAACCGAGAATTAACCCCAAAAGGACTGATTGTTAGGGCTAGACCCAGCCGTTTTTCTCGACAAGTTGGAGGAGTTGTAGTCGGACAAAGACTGTATTTAGTCGAAGGATATCAATTTATTCGCGACCCAGATGGAGAACCGCGCAATTGGGTAGAAATTGAACGGCCTGTGGCGGGGTTTATCTCGGGAGATGCTTTACTGGCTTGTCGTTAATTTCTTAACGGGTAACTTATTCATATCTTGCTGAGCAGATGATGAGTGCATTGCGCTATATAGCAGTACAAGATTTGGTTAGGACATTCCTAAATTCTAAAACTCTCTGCTGAGTATACTGTTCCCTGTCAGGCGTGCGCGTTCACTATGAGTGATTACGAATCACGCCCGGTCGCACCGCTGTTCCCAACCCCCCTTTCCAAGGGGGGACTGAGGGGGGATTCAACCCTGTTCCAACCGCGCGTAGCGCTATATCTGCTATTTTTTTTGAGTTATTTCTGCTTATTCTGATTACCTCTCTCTCGAAAAAATCATACTTTGCGGCTTAGTAGAATCGGACGAGAATAAAGCGACTATGACGACAACGGACACGCTTTTGTGAAGTCGGTAAGGTGCGTCCAAGAGCGACAACACGGTCAATAAATTACTATTACGATAAAAGATTACCTCTATTACTCACCTCAAAATCTGTATCCTAGAATGCAATAACACGACGAATAACTGCTTTAAATAGACTGATCAGGGTACAACATTAAAGCCATCAGCAATCGTTAGTAAACTGACGTTCTCCTCTACCAAAATCCCCCAATCTTATATTGACGAGTACAATTATTAAAACTTTCTAAAAAATAGGACGAAATAAACTCATTTTCTGTTAACTCCAATTCAGAAAAATATATAAAGTTCTTGTAAAGAATTAACTGATTAATAAAAAATGATTTTAAAGCAATTTTTGCTTGACAATATTTAATCATTTTGTTACATTTATATATAATTAAAAAAAATACTATATATAGTTAAAATAACAGACTCGTCGAATATAAAATCAACCGACATCCGTTAAAAATTTACACAACAAAAGCCGATTGCTAGGTTAACCGTTATTCAGCCAGATAAACCGTTTACTAAGTCAGATTTGTCTATCCCTCTTATTCTTGTAGCCTTTTTATCAAAATGTCTAACTTACCCATACCTGACCCCCAGTACAACGCCCTCCAGCAGACCGCTTATCAACTGATTGCTTCGACAGACGAACTCTTCCAACAAATCCAACAACAGCAAGCCCTGACCGATATTATTGATCGGATTCGATCTTTCCTGGAATTAGATGATATTCTTAATGCCACCGTTAGAGAAATTCGACAGTTATTAAATGCCGACCGCGTCGGGGTATTTCGCTTTACCTTAGGCAGTGGATACAATGAAGGAGTGTTTATTGCAGAAGATGTCGCCGCAGAATTTCCTTCCGCAATGGGGACTAAAATCCTTGATCATTGTTTTTCACGATTTACCAATGACTATACCCAGGGACGAATACAAGCTGTTGCCGATATCTATAACGACGGCTTAAGTAATTGTTATATCGAGATTTTAGAACAATTACAAATACGGGCAAATCTGATTGTTCCGGTGTTAAAAAATCAAGAACTCTGGGGATTTCTCTGTGTTCATCAGTGCAGTAATAGCAGACGATGGCAAATGGCAGAGATTGAATTTGTTCGTAAAATTTCTACCTATTTCGCCGTGGCGCTACAGCAAGCGGAGCAAATTCAGCAAATTCGGTCGCAAGCGGCGTTAGTGACGCAGATTAAAGCCCAGGAAAAAGCTCTGGCGCGTCAGAAAGCAATGGTGAAAATAACTAATCGGATTCGTCAATCTTTAGACTGGGAAGTGATTAGTCAAACTGCTGTTGAGGAAGTGCGTCAGTTACTCAATGCCGACCGGGTGACAATTTATCGCTTTAACTCGGACTGGAGTGGGAATTTTTTATTTGAATCGCTTGTCTCGGGCTGGAGACCTTTGGTGGGTCGAGTATCGACAATTAAAGATAGCTATTTAATGAACACGCAAGGGGGACGTTATGCTGATAATGAAACCTTTGCAGTGGATAATATTTATACGGCTGGACACACCAATTGTCATGTACAACTATTAGAACAGTTTCAAGCGAAAGCCTACGCCATTGCCCCGATTTTTGAAGGTAAACGATTATGGGGATTATTAAGTGCTTATCAAAATTCACAGCCTCGTCAATGGCAGGCCGATGAAGTTGAATTAATGGCACAAATTGGGGAACAACTGGGGATTGCCCTCAAACAAGCCAAAGAACAGGAAATCGCCCTAGTCCGTCAGAAAGCGTTGGTGAAAATCACTAATCGGATTCGTCAATCATTAGACTGGGAAGTGATTAGTAAAACTGCTGTTCGAGAAGTGCGTCGGTTACTCAATACTGACCGGGTGACAATTTATCGCTTTAACCCAGACTGGAGTGGAGAATTTCGATTTGAATCGGTTGGCCCGGGTTGGAAACCTTTGGTGGGTCAATTTCCCAGGATTGAAGATACTCATCTGATGGAAACCCAAGGCGGACGTTATGCTGATAACGAAACCTTTGCGGTGGATAATATTTATACGGCCGGACATAGCGATTGTCATGTACAACTCTTAGAACAGTTTCAAGCGAAAGCTTACGCCATTGCCCCGATTTTTGAAGGTAATCGCTTATGGGGATTATTAAGCGCTTTTCAAAATTCAAGCGAGCGTCATTGGCAAGCTGATGAAGTGCAGTTAATGGCTCAAATTGGCGAACAACTCGGCATTGCCCTGAAGCAAGCTAAAGAACAGCAAGAAGCAATTGACCGTCAGAAAGCGTTAGTGAAAATCACCTATCAAATTCGTCAACCCCTCGAGTTTGAAGCAATCTGTCAAAATGCTGTGGATGAAGTGCGTCAGTTACTCAATGCCGATCGGGTGACAATTTATCGCTTTAACCCCGACTGGAGTGGAGAATTTCGATTTGAATCGCTTAGCCCGCGCTGGAAACCTTTGGTGGGTCAACTTCCCAATATTGAAGATACTCATCTGATGGAAACTCAGGGGGGACGTTATGCTGATAACGAAACCTTTGCGGTGGATAATATTTATACCGCCGGGCATACGAACTGTCATGTACAACTCTTAGAACAGTTTCAGGCTAAAGCCTATATGATTGCCCCGATTTTTGAAGGTGAGCGCTTATGGGGATTATTAGCGACCTTTCAAAATGCCAGCCCTCGTCAATGGCAAGCCGATGAAGTTGAATTACTCGCACAAATTGGCGAACAATTGGGAATTGCCCTGAAGCAGGTTGAATATATTCGTCAAATTAAAGCCCAGGCTACAGAATTACAACAAGCCCTAGAAGAATTGAAACAGTCCCAAGTTCAACTGGTTCAAAATGAGAAAATGGCAGGTTTAGGGCAACTGGTGGCGGGTGTTGCCCACGAAATTAATAATCCGGTGAGTTTTATCCACGGTAATTTATCCTATATCGATGGATGTATGGGTGATTTACTGGATTTGGCTGATGCTTATCTACAAACGGATACTCAATCTCCAGAGGATATTGCAGCCTTGCAAACTAAACTCAAAGAAATAGAGATTGATTTTATGGTTGAGGATTTACCCAAGGCTCTCGCCTCGATGGAATCCGGGACTAAACGAATTCGGGATATTATTTTATCGTTGCGTAATTTTTCCCGGTTGGACGAAGCGGATTTTAAAACCGTGAATCTTCATGAAGGACTTGATAGCACGTTAATGATTTTAAGCCATGAAATTAAGTTCTGTGGTGAGCAACGAGGGATTGAGATTGTGAAAAACTATGGCGATATCCCCAGAATAGACTGTTATCCAGCCGAACTGAATCAAGTGTTTTTGAATCTTTTGACCAATGCCATTGATGCGATTGAATCGGCAATTAATAGCGGGAAATTTGATAAAAATCATTCATCTCATCATCAAAATCCACAGATTTCCATTACGACAGCATCGTATCAACAAGATCAAATAGAGATTAAAGTTCGTGATAATGGCATCGGTATCGATGAGACCAATAAAGATAAGATATTCGATCATTTTTTTACCACTAAACCCGTCGGAAAAGGTAAAGGCTTAGGATTAGCCGTTACTCGGCAAATTATTGTTGAAAAACATTGTGGAGAACTCTATTTAAACTCTAATTTTAATCAAGGCGCAGAATTTATTATTCGCTTACCCATTAAACTGAAAAGTTGTGAGACTACAAATATTGATGATATTAATAATCTGAATGATATTAATAATCTGAATAATATTAATAATCAGATCGAAGCGCAAACTTTATATGAAGTCAGTTAAGGGTTTTACTCAGAAAAAATATTATTCTGAGATGGACTGAAACCCAACCCGAAGTTATTAAATGCATTGAAGCCTACCCGTTTGTTGTTCTAATTCTAAGTGAACCTTTAATTCACAAGCTTTTTTCCTCACTATTGCCGACTTCCCTATAGCAAGATTGTGCAGAGTGACTGCGCTTCTAACTTTTGCTATATTTCTGCTTTTTTCAATTGCCTCTTTCTCTTCAACACCATTTATATTTATCAGCAAAATTATTTCTTTAGATAGATATAATTATTAGTAATTTCGTTTAAAAATATCACAGCACTCACTTTACCCAAACTGAAGATTACCTCCCGATGTAAACTATTATAGCGTAAAAAGAGACAGATTTCAAAAAAATATATCAATCAGTGAGTGCTCAATAGAATTCTACCCGTTTGTTGTTCAAGTTTTGATTCAACCTTTAATCTTTTTATTAATTAATTAAGAGCAGAAAAGAGCCGAATAAAGATTATCTCTAATTCACATATTTTTTACACCCTGTTTTACCCTATCATCAATTGATTTTATGACATCTTCTGACCCTAGCGCCAAAACCACCCAAACTGTACCAGCCGAAGAGTCAGGTTTAGGCACATTTGGTGGTGTTTATACTCCCTCTATCCTGACAATTTTAGGTGTGATTATGTACCTAAGATTGGGTTGGGTCGTGGGCAATGTTGGACTGCTCGGCACTCTCATGATTGTCACTTTATCAACAGCCATTACATTATTAACCGCTCTTTCCATTAGCGCGATCGCCACGGATCGGGTGGTACGAGTAGGGGGGGCTTATTATATGATTAGCCGCTCTTTAGGAATTGAAACAGGCGGCGCTGTTGGCATTCCGCTTTATTTTGCTCAAGTCTTCTCTGTAGCGCTTTATGCCTTAGGATTTGCAGAAAGTGTAGTCAGCACATTTCCTAGTCTCAGTCAACTGTATGTTGCCTTGATTACAACGGTTCTGGTGGCAATTTTAGCAATCACTTCAGCCGATTTCGCCATTAAAGCTCAATATTTTATTATGGCAGCGATCGCGCTATCTTTAATCTCTTTATTATTCGGTTCGCCGTTAGAACAAACACCCATAGAGATGTGGGAGGTTCGGAGAGGAGAATCATTTTGGGTCGTATTTGCGGTATTTTTCCCAGCGGTAACCGGAATTATGGCGGGGGTGAATATGTCAGGAGATTTAAAAGATCCAACCCGTTCTATTCCAGTGGGAACGTTAGCTGCGGTGGGAACAGGCTATCTCGTTTATATGGCGTTACCCATTTTACTGGCTCAGCGGGTTGATGCAGCCACTCTCATTGAAAATCCCTTAATTATGCAGCAAATTGCCTTTTGGGGGCCGATAATTTTACTCGGGGTTTGGGGAGCCACATTATCGAGTGCATTAGGCAGTATTCTCGGTGCGCCACGAGTCCTACAAGCCTTAGCTAGAGATGGTGTTTTACCCCGCCGAATGGCTTTTTTAGGCAAAGGAAGCGGTGCAGATGATACGCCTCGTATTGGCACAGTTGTGACGCTGGGAATTGTAATTGCAGCGGTTTGTATCGGTGATTTAAACCTCATTGCCCCCATTTTAACGATGTTTTTTCTCACGACTTATCTGGTGTTGAATGTCTCAGCCAGTATTGAGGGATTTTTAAGAAGTCCTTCGTTTCGGCCATTGTTTCGGGTGCATTGGTCGCTTTCTGCCTTGGGTGCGGTGGGTTGCTTAGCCGTAATGTTCCTAATTAACCCAGTTGCTACAGTCATAGCAGGAATCATTGTGACTGCAATTTTTATCTGGTTAGAACGGCGAGAGTTAGAAACCACTTGGGGAGATGTGCGGCGGGGAATTTGGATGATGTTGTTACGCACCAGCTTATTTCAATTGGAACATGAGTCTGATGTGAAGAACTGGCGGCCGAATATTTTGGTATTATCAGGATCGCCGACGCGGCGTTGGGGGTTAGTGGAGTTAGCCAATTCTCTCAATCATAATCGGGGTTTATTTACCGTGATTAGTATCTTGCCGACCGGTTCAAGAGATGTGCCGCAGCAGGAAGAAATGGAACAAACCCTGAGTCATTATTTGGAAGAACGGGGTATTCAAGCGTTAGTCCGGGTGATGACAGCCCCAGATCCGTTTGAGGGGGCAGAAAGATTGGTAGAAATTTACGGGTTAGGTTCTTTGGTTCCGGATACCGTGTTGATGGGAGATAATCAAGATCCAGATAAACGCGATCGCTATTGTCAGTTAGTGGCTCATTTACATCAGGCAGAACGTAATATCCTCATTTTTCGAGAAAATCATGAGCAAGAGTTACACTATCGTCAGATTGATGTCTGGTGGGGTGGTTTAAAAGACAATGGTAGTTTAATGGCAATTGTTGCAGATTTGCTGAGGTCTGATATTAATTGGCGCAATGCTACGATTTATTTTAAGTTGGTTGTGCCGGATGAAGAAGCGGTTGAAACCACTCGAGAAAATCTAAATGATTTAATTCAAACCCTACGAATTGATGCAATACCTAAAATTCTAGTGGCTGGGGAGGGGCGTTCTTTTGAACAGATTTTACCGGAGTCTTCAGGCAATGCAGATCTTGTGATTTTAGGCATGGCAAAACCCGATGAAAACTTTGGCCAATATTACGACGAACTCCAAACTCGAACGGATAATTTACCCTCAACCCTGTTTGTATTGGCAGCCCCAGACTTCACCTTTTCAAAAGTACTGATGGAAAAGTAGGGGGACTTGTGATCAAACTATACTCCGAAATTCTACAGTTTCGTTGCAAATTTCTGTTACAAACAGTTGTCCCTTTCAAAGGGGGTTGACTATAATCTAAAAATCAAGTTATTCACTTTGTTAGTAACAATTTTCTCTTGACAATTGAACATTCCCTCAATTGCTACCAACAGTCTCTGCTAACTCTCAAAACCACGACTTCCCCGCGAGAAGAGCAAGTATTAAATGTATTAGCAGCTCGTGATGCTGTACAACAAAACTTAGCCGATGGTGCTAAACTGTCGGGGGTTCAGTGGCGAAAATTGAGCCAGTTGGATGAGTGCCTGAAACAACAAAAAAATCAGATTGTCCAAAACCTTGATTTAGAACAGTGGCGAGAAATCGTCAAACCTTCAGAGTCCGCTTGGTGGTGGTTTTGCGATCTTCCTAAACCGCTTAAATGGTGGGAAAAGTATGACTGGGTTTGGAATAGCATCAATTTAATTTGTTTAGGAATTTCTATCAGTTTAGTAGTCGATAGCTCCTCTAAACTCTTGAGAGGTGGACCCGGTTTTGTGGGAACATTAGTGATTGTCTTCCAAAGTATTTTAACACTTTTGGGAGGTGGTGGCGGTTTAACCCAAACCGGACAAAAAACACGGGAATATATTTTTACTCGCTTTAACATTAGTAAACGGTATTGGGAAGAATGGAGTGCTGGCTTATCAGTCGTGTTATTGATCGTTCTATTTATGATTCATGGAAATTTACCTAAAGTTGCGCTTTGGTTCAATGATTGGGGTGTAAAACATTACGAAGCTAGAGAATTTGATAGTGCTTTATCGGATTATGAAAAAGCAATCGCCCTTCGTCCAGACTATGCAGAAGCCCACTATCATTTAGGATTAGTCTATGAAGACTTACAACAATATGATAAAGCCAAAACCGAATATCAACTGGCAATTCAAAGCGATCTCGATGCTTTAAAACCTTTAGATCAATTAAAAGCTCATAATAATTTAGGTCGTCTCCATATTTTAAAGAAAGACTATAACGCCGCTATCTCTGTTTTAATTACAGGATTAAACTTAGTGGATGAAGAAACGGTAAAAACAGATAGAGACCTAAAAAATACTCAGTATGCGTTAAAAAAAAATCTAGGTTGGACTCAGTTGGAACAGAAGAATTACACTGAAGCAGAATCTTTGCTAAAAGACGCGATCGCACTGGCTCCTGAAAGAGGAGCTGCTTACTGTTTATTAGCTCAAGTATTGGAAGGGAAAAAACAACAAACAGAAGCGTTAACTCAGTGGCAAAATTGTGTAATCTATGCGGATAAACTTCAGCCTGATGAGTATCAATGGTTAGCGTTAGCGCGTGAGAAAATAGCGACTCAAGGAAAAAAACCATGAAACATAAATATTCTCTAAATTCCCTGCCCCCAAACCCCCAATATTGGGCTGGGCTGTTTCAAAGTCGGAAAACATTTGCCATTAACCTCTCCCCCAACCCCTATCCTACAAGGAGAAGGGAGTGTTTTTTTGATTATGAAATATCTCAAACTATGAATAACTCCCCATTCCCAATAAAAAAATTTCTTCCTTTTCCCTCTCCTCTCAGGAGAGGGCTAGGGAGAGGTGGAAGGGGGTTGGGGGTTAGGTCATACAATTTCTGGTTGAAAATGAAACAGCCCTTCCAATATTGGGGGCTTTCAAGAAAATTTTCTCTAAATTGGGGGGGACAAAGAGGGGTAAAACTAACTATTCATTCTAACCCGAATAGCCTCCTAAATCTACCAATTCTGGGTAACTTTGAAGCTTTTATAAAAAATTCCCCCCAAAGTTGGGGGGACAAAGGGGGGCTATCCCAAAGTTGGGGGACAAGGGGGGCAAAAAAATCTATTTTATGGATAACAATTGTAACTCTATTTACTATTTTATTTCCCACAACTGTACAAGCTCAAACTACTCGAATTATCGAAATAAATGGAGAAGCAACACTTCAGAAAAAAGATGAATCACAGGAACGTTTGGCGACTGTCGGCACTGAATTAGAATTAGGAGATTTACTGATCACTCAAACTGGAACTGTAGTATGGGTACGGTGTGCAAATGGCAGATTGAACAAAGCAGACTCCGGTGTACAATCTGGATTAAAAGCAATCTGTCCTAATACTACACCCTCAACTCGTGCCAGGGCTGAAGATATTTTCTTAGACTTATTATTTGGTCGGTTTGTCTTTACAACCCAATTCTTAGACGCACAACCATTGCTGCGGTGGGACGCAATACCTGGGGTAACAAATTATCAAGTACAGATACTCCAAGACGATAATATCATTTGGCAGACTAGCATCAACGCAACCGAAATCCGCTACCAGGGAATAGCTTTAGAACCGGGAATAGACTATCAACTACGGGTTAAACCTACCAATTCTCAAGAAAATGAATCCATCTATGAACTTTGGTTCATGCAGTTAGATGCAGCTACAACCGCAACAATACAGGCTGAAGTTGCCGAAATTGAGGCAGAGGCTGTGGGAGAAGAAGCCAAGATATTGATGTTAGTCGATTTTTATCGGGAAGTTGGACAGTCAGACGAAGCAGAGGATAAACCCGGCTTATTATTGGCTGCTGCTGCATCTTTAGAAACGTTGGTACAGCAAGGCAATTCAACCCCTACGATACATCGGTTATTAGGAGAGTTGTATCTATTGACCGGACAATTGCAACAGGCAGAAATTCGTTATCAAGAAGCCATTAAACTGGCAGAACAATCTGATAATCTAGTAGAACAAGCAGAAGCTGAGATAGGATTGGCTCATGTTTATGTTGCGATGGGGAAATTGACGGAGTCGCGGCAGATATTGGAAATAGCTCAAAAAAAATATATCAAATTTAATAAAACAAACCGGATGGAGCGGCTTGAGCAATGGATAGAGAGAATAAGGCGAAAAGAGAATCAGTCTGAATCTCTGTTGCCCTAAATAATTATTCAAGCCAGTATTGACAAGGGATTCAGTATTGTGACTCGTCCAAAGTTCAGATTTACCATCTCCTCGGCTATCATATCGTTGCTAGTTCCACTGTTGGGGAGTGCAATAATTCCATTGCTCCCCTCTCTAACAAAACCCGTTTCTTCTACAGAACTTTTAGCACAGACTCCAACACAACAAAAGGCAAAAGCTGACCGACTCCTTCAGCAAGGAATTGTGCAGTACAGTACTAGCCAGTATCAAGCCGCACTTCAATCTTGGCAAGAAGCACTAAAAATTTATCAAGCCATTGGCGATCGCAATGGGGTTGCCAATTCTCTGGGCAATTTGGGTATGGCTTGCGATAGCATAGGGCAGTATAAAAAAGCGATAGAATACCATCAGCAGTCTCTAGCCATTTTTAAAGAAATCGGTGATCGTCAAGGGAAAACTAGTGTTCTAAACAATTTGGGCATTACTTACCATCGTTTAGGGCAATATGAAAAAGCAATAGAATACCATCAACAATCTTTAACCATTGCAAAAGAAATTGGTGCTCGCCAAGGAATTACTAATTCTCTCAATAATTTGGGTAATGCTTACATTAATTTAGGGCAATATGAAAAAGCAATAGAATACCATCAACAATCTTTAACCATTGCAAAAGAAATCGGCGACCGCATTAAGGTTGCCAATTCTCTCATCAATTTAGGTGATGCTTACACTAATTTAGGGCAGTATGAAAAAGGGATAGCATACCTTCAGCAGTCTTTAACCATTGCAAGAGAAATCGGCGAGCGCATTAAGGTTGCCAGTTCTCTGGGGAATTTGGGTATAGTTTACCGTCATTTGGGGCAGTATAAAAAAGCAATAGAATATCATCAACAATCTTTAACCATTGTAAAAGAAATCGGTGCTCGCTATGAGGAAGCAAGTTCTCTCAATAATTTGGGTAATGCTTACATTAATTTAGGGCAATATGAAAAAGCAATAGAATACCATCAACAATCTTTAACCATTGCACAAGAAATTGGCGATCGCATTAAGGTTGCTAATTCTCTGGGTGGTTTGGGCATTACTTACCATCGTTTAGGACAACATGAAAAAGCAATAGATTTCTTTCAGCAGTCTTTAACCATTGCAAGAGAAATCGGTGCTCGCAATGGGGAAGGCTCTTCTTTGGGCAATTTGGGCTTAGCTTACGACAGTTTAGGGCAGTATGAAAAAGCGATAGAATACCATCAGCAGTGGCTAACTATTGCACAAGAAATTGGTGATCGCCAAGGAGTTGCTAGTTCTCAAAATAACTTAGGGTTGACCTATGCTCGTTTAGGGGAACTTCCGAAAGCAGAGGAAATTTTATTAGAGGGAATTAAGATGTTAGAATATTTGCGTCAAGACGGTGGTAATGATACTAATAAGGTTTCGATATTTGATACGCAAATCAATTCCTACGAAATATTACAAAAAGTTCGAGTCGCTCTCAACAAAACAAATGAAGCTCTAGAAATTGCAGACAGAAGTCGAGCAAAAGGTTTGGTCGATTTACTCAATACTCGATTATCAGATAATCCTGAAGAGTTAAAAGTTAATCCTTTAAAAATACAAGAAATTCAGCAGATTGCTAAAAATAAACAAGCAACATTAGTACTGTATTCTCTTATAGATGATGAAATCTTTACTTGGGTAATTAAACCCACAGGTGAAGTTGAATTTAAACGTCAAAAGAATGAATCCGATCTGAATGAATTAGTTGAAGTGGCTCGTGACTCTATTGGGGTTCAAGATCGAGGGGTGATTAAATTAGTCCCGATGTCAGAATCTGATCAAATTCAACAACGAGAAAAACTACAACAATTACATCAACTTCTAATTGAACCTATTGCTAATTTTCTACCTAAAAACCCAGATGAACCTGTGATTTTTCTGCCCCAAGGTGCTTTGTTTCTGGTTCCTTTCCCGGCATTACAAGATGCTGAGGGCAATTATCTGGTTGATCAACATACAATTCTTACTGCTCCTTCTATTCAAACCTTGCAATTAACCCAACAACAACGTCAACGAGTCGGGGGTGAAGGGGTTCTCATTGTCGGTAATCCCACCATGCCCAGGCTTCCTCAGGAAATTGGAGAAGACCCCGTTCAATTGACTCCTCTTGCAGGTGCAGAAACCGAAGCCAACGAAATTGCTAAATTCTTTAATACTGATGCAATGATTGGTTCTCAAGCGACAAAATCTGCGGTTTTGGAACAGATTTCTAATGCCCGTGTGGTTCATTTGGCAACCCATGGACTGTTAGATGACTTCGGATTGGGTGTTCCCGGTGCGATCGCTCTGGCTCCCGATCCTAATTTTACACCGGAAATTGGTGAATTTAACGGCTTATTAACAGCGGGAGAAATCTTTGATTTAGACCTATCGGCTGAATTAGTGGTTCTCAGTGCTTGCAATACCGGGCGGGGTCAAATTCGTGGAGAAGGGGTGATTGGTTTATCCCGCTCACTCATTCAAGCCGGAGTCCCCAGTGTGTTGGTGTCTTTGTGGCAAGTTCCTGATGCCCCGACTGCGGAGTTGATGGTAGAGTTCTATCGTAATTCGGAGGAAAAAAATCTGGATAAAGCCCAAGCCTTGCGGCAAGCGATGTTAACCATTAAAGCAAATTATCCTAATCCCCGAAATTGGGCAGCATTTACGTTAATTGGGGAGGCAGATTAATATCAGAGATTAGACCAATTCAAGAGACACAGAGCAAAATAGATATAATTCTAATTATTTGATCATGAGTTAAATGACCCACATAACCTCTGAATATAAATACGTCCAGCTCAATGAGCATAATATCCCAATCATTACTGGAACCACAATGAAAGTAGTCGAATTGGTAACTGCTCAAAAAGCCTATGGTTGGAGTCCTGAAGAAATTCATTTTCAACATCCCTACCTTACCATGAGCCAAATTCACTCTGCTCTGGCTTATTATTGGGATTACAAAGCAGAAATTGACGCAGATATCGAAAATAGACTTGAAGCGGTCAAACAACTTCAACAATTATCAGAACCCTTTCCCCTGGCAGCCAAATTACGGGCGAAAGGGCAATTGAAATGAGCCTGGCGCTATACATCGACGAACACGTCCACCGTGCGATTACTAATGGATTACGCTTGCGAGGTGTTGATGTTCTAACTGTTCAAGAGGATGGACGTGCAGGGATTTGTGATCCACTCATCCTTGACCGAGCCACTGAACTTGAGCGTATTTTGTTCACCCAAGACGATGACTTTTTAGTAGAAGCCAATCGTCGGCAACAAGAAAGTATTTATTTCCCAGGTGTAATTTATGCCCATCAAATGTGGGCTTCAATTGGAGATTGCATTCAAGACTTGGAATTAATTACTCAAGTCGGTGAAGTAAAGGATTTAGCTAATTCTATTTGTTATCTACCACTTTAAAAACTTATAGGTAAGCAGGTGCAACGAAGTGAGGTACTGAGTGTAGAAACAGCACTGACTCAACTTCAGAAAAAGTAGTGTGCTAGGTATGAGCAAACTCCGTAAGTGGACGCTTTTGAGGGGGATGAAATCCTAGAACAATATCATCGGCTGGGACACCTGCGGCTAATAAGTCATCCACAACACAAAGATCGGTTGCATCAATTTCTACCCAAATTTTGTTGTCTTTAATACAGAAGTATAAAATAATATATTGCACTAATTTACTATTATCCCAGCCAAACCGAAACCAAAGATATTGATCTCGATTTTCATCGAGTGCGGGCGCGATCGCTTACCTCAGAATTATTCACAACATGGGATTGAGTGACTGTTACTTGATAATATTGTTCTAGAATTGCTTTGATTGTATTGCGGTAAGACTCTAATTTATCCATTGCACAATTATCTCCTGAGTAATGTCTACTACGATTAACAAGACTTGGTTTTGATTGACAACTGCTTGCACTGATAAGCGCTGAAAAAATGCTTGATCAATTGCGAGATAGATGATGTATTCTGGTTCAGTCAGTTGAATTAGGTTTCGATAGACAATATATTGACCCAAAGCATTATGGAAGTCATACATCATGGACTTTCCGACAAAGCTTTTGATTTCAACGACTATTTTCTGATTTTGACGTTCGGCAGCAATGGGCTTTTCAGCAGACAGATCGGCATAGAGTTCTGCATCTTCATATTTGATGATATAGGGATCGGCTGTAATGATCCACCCATCGTTAATCAGAGCATTTTTAACAGCATCATGATAAAGGTCTTTTGCAGGCATCCCAAACTGAGTAAGTACTGCTAAAATTTTAGTTTATATGCTCCTAAGTTTGGGGGCTAAAAGGCAATTATCCTAAATTTAAAGTCAGGGTGGCTATAAAAACTGTACTTTCAAGAAAACCACCTAACTATGCACTTCAAACGTCGTCATTTCCTACAATTTACCGGATCAGCCCTTACTGCTTTGGGAATTCACTACTTCGATCTCAAACAAAAAGGCGATCGCTTTGCAAAAGTTTTGGCTCAACCCACATCTCGAAAATTAGCCCTTTTAGTCGGAATTAATCAATATCCTAATAGCGATCGCTATCTTAATTTAAACGGCCCGGTTACTGATGTTGCCCTACAAAAAGAGTTATTAATCCACCGTTTTGGCTTCAATCGAAATGATATTCTCACTCTAACAGATAAAACCGAACAAAAACCAACTCGCGCCAATATTTTAGAAGCGTTTGAAACCCATCTAATTCAACAAGCAAAACCGGGAGATGTGGTAGTGTTTCACTTCTCGGGTCATGGTTCACGAGTGCTTGATCCTCAACCGATTAATAATAACGATCTTAATAGTACTTTCGTTCCCAATGATGCCAATAATGATAAAGAATTTGTTCCAGATATTATGGGACGTAGTCTATTTTTGTTAATGTCTGCTTTATCAACTCAAAACGTAACAGTTTTGCTGGACTGCTGTTATTCTGGCGGAGGTACAAGGGGAAATATCCGAGTTCGTTCTGTCAGAGGAGGTTCTAAATTCAAGCCGCATCAAACTGAATTAGATTATCAACAAAAATGGTTAAATAAACTCTCTTTCAACCCAGATAAATTTCAAAAAATTCGTAGTATTGGTGTTGCTAAAGGGGTTGTAATTGCATCCGCTAAACGTTATCAAGAATCAGCAGATATGGAATTTGAAGGATTCAATGCCGGGGCTTTTACCTATTTATTAACTCAGTATCTTTGGCAAGAAACCCAAAGTGCAAATAATACGATTATTACCCTAACTCCGAGTGTTAAATATCTTGCCCGTCAAACACCATTAATTGATCTATCTGTTCAACGCAGCCGAGGTGCAGAACCGATGTTTTTCCTCAATCAACCGGGTTTAGCAGCGGAAGGAATCATCCTTGAAAAAAGGGGTAATCAAGCAACAGTTTGGCTTGGGGGTGTAGAACGAGAAAACTTACAAGAGGGCATCAAATTAACTTTTGATGTGATTCGTTCGGATGGTAATAAAATGGGGTCAGCTCAAGTTTTATCCAGAGAAGGTTTAACCCGAACTGCCGTAATTCAAGGCACTATTGAACCGGGAATGTTACTGCGAGAAACAGCACGAACGATTCCGAGAGATTTAAAACTTCGTATTGGTCTTGATCCATCCTTAGGCAATGATAAAACCCGCGCCCAACAGTTACTGCAATCTCTGCAACGAGTTCAAGCTGTGCCATTTCAATCACGCGATCGCCTTTATGATAGTCCTGTTGATTATATTCTGAGTCGGATGACAGACGAATATCAGCAACAATTATCTTCTCCAAGGTTTCCAGAAGTAGGAAGTATTGGTTTATTGTCTCAAGATATTTCAGAAGTGATTCCTGATTCTTTTAGTCAGCAGGGTGAAATATTAGAAGCTGCCATTAATCGCCTCAATACTAAATTTCAATCATTGTTAACAGCTCGTATTTTAAAACAAACTCTCAACGCTAAATCTTCTCAACTCAATGTGACTGCTTCTTTAGTTTTACCTGAAAAAGGTAATGAAATACTTGCAGAAACATTTACAGTACGAGGAAGCAACAATCAACCTCAAACAACAAAGCAAAGACCTGTTCCTATTTTACCTGTTAATCAACCTTTTCAAGTCAAAGTCAAGAATCAAGATCAAGAGCCTCTTTATATCACGGTTCTTAGCGTTGACTTTGGGGGAGCAGTAGTTGTACTATTCCCACCAGGCCCCATTCCGGAAGCCGAAACTCAAGTTTCTCCCCAGAAAACTCTTGTTGTTCCTGACCCAGATAAAGATAGGTATCAAGCAACAACGGATGAACCAGGTTTTGCAGAAATTCTGATTCTGGCGAGTCGTCAACCGATGAAACAATCTCTGAAAGCTTTACAAACTCTAGCCGAAGAACAGCGTTTAAATCAACGACAACCGATTGGTGTGACGGATGAAGCGATCGCTGATTTACTCGATGATCTTAGTTATGAGCGTTCTGAGGGTTCAACTCCAAGCAAGGAACGAACAATTCTTATGAGTGAAATTGCTGCTTTTTCTATTACTTTAGAAGTCGGTTAATCATAACTGCACAATTGCCACCTAACCCCGCGCTATAGGCATATTGCTAGAGGAAGCAAAAGGAATTAAAAAAGAGGCATTCAATTAAGAACGCCTCTATTGTTAACAGAATCAATTAAACCCGTTTAGAAGCGGAATTGAGTCCGTAAAGTTCCGACAACAATCGTATCGTTACTGTCGTTATGCTCTGGGTTGGTGACAACAAACACACCCGGTGTAATAGCGATGTAGTCATTCATTTGGAAGCGATAGAAGGCTTCGATATGAATTGTGGTGTCCTCGTCTTCTAAAGCGTCAATATCGTGACTGGTGACTTTCGGGGGCATACCGACAAAAATAGCACCGAGATCCCCTTCGCTAAAGGCATCAGGAAACGCCAGGAAGGCTCCCCAGTTGAGAATTGTGGCATTGTCGTTACCGCCATTCTTTTGGTCAGCCCAGGTGGCACCAAACCAACCGCCCAGTTCAAGACCACTCAAAATACCCCAATTCATTTCAAAACCGAGGTTATCAGTTGTGGTGGCGTTGTCTCCAAAGGGACGAGTGGCAATGAAGCTACCGGTGTCTCCAGTGAGAAAGATATCGTCATTGTTATAGTAGCGACGGTTGTAAGAAATGGCAAACTGAAAGCTATCGACGGGCGAGACAACAAACTGAGCGCCTGCGGTATGACTCCCATTGAATAAACCAGCACCATCATTAGCATTAGCAGCGTCACTGGCTAAGTAACCTAAGTTCAGTTTGAACGCATCACTAAAGGCATACTTAAATACTAATCCGGTTCCTTCAGGACCACGGTAGGTGGCGGGGTTATATCGGCTAAAACGGGAAACTGCAGCCGCCCCAGGAGCGTTATAGCCGCTAGGGGTGGTGGGATCATGCAAGTCGTCTAAGTCTAAGCTATTGGCCCCAATTAAAACCTGACCTTTCTCGTTAAATACGGGGAAACTGTAGATCAAATCATCTAGGGTAATATCCCCATCAGTACTTCCCTCCACAATTTGACGAGCCATCAGGGTGTTCAGCAAACTCGCGTTACTAAAGTTAGGAAGATCAACAACTTGTAAACGAGTCCGCAACCGATCTTTCCCGGTAAAGCTGGTATCGAAGTTGAGACGAACCCGATAACCAAAGTAGGTTTGGGTGGGATCGTCATTTTCTCCAACTAAACCTGTACCATCGGGGCCTTGATCGCCGTTAACGGTGTGTAATGCCCGCTCACCCCAACTATCCCCAATTTGGAAAATAACTTCCCCACTCAGTTTAGTGGTGGTAGAGAATTGATTGGCTTCCAGTTCAGCGGTGCGTGCCTCCAGCGCTAAAACCCGACCCCGTAAAGCTGCTAATTCAGCGGCAAATTCTTCTTGTAGACGTTGTAAAATGGCTAAATCTTCCCGCGTCACGAGGTTAGCGACAGAAGCGGCAATTAATTCATTCACCCGCTCTAAACAGGCGTTTAAACCCGCAGCAAACTCGTAACGAGTCATAGCTCGGTTACCTTTGTAGGTTCCGTCGGGATAACCTGCAATACAACCATAGCGTTCAACTAAGGACTGTAGCGCTTGGAACGCCCAATCTGTTGGCTGTACGTCAGACAACTGAGACACAGAAGTAACCTGATCCATGCTGTTGGCTTCTTCAGCATAGATTGTGATCTGCTCGAGTTCTGATACTCCAGCTTCTGTACTCTCCTCCATCTGAGCCATTTGATACTCAGCAGATTGAGAAACAGAAAATTCTGGAACGCTAATTTGAGCTGGAGCCTCATCATTGACTGCAAGGGGCGTTTCTGTTAAGACTTCTGCTTGTTCAGAACCTGACTCAAACACAGATACTGACCGCTCAGATGAAGCTTCAGTTGCCAGAGCCGCACTAGATAGGGCGAGGGTGACCCCAAGAACCCCAGAACTCTGCTTTAACACGTTCAATAAAATTTTGTTCATCATCTCTAATCTCACACCGACCTAAAAATAACATAAACCAGGGTCGTCCCCAGCTCGATTGAACCAATATTAACATACCATAATAGCAATTTTATGAATGTCAAGGAGTGCTGAAAATCCTATTTTCAATAGGAATAGACGCGATTACCAGCCGATAAAAATTCAAGAAATTTTAGCTAAATAATTTGTTTAGAATTTGTACGACGAATGGCAACAACGGCAGGTATTGGCGGATCGTTGGGCTGTAAGCTTGGCCAGTTAGAACCGATCGGCACTTGGCGAGTTTGAATAAATTTCTCTCCGGTTGTGGTGGCGATCGCAAACTGTCTAGTTTCACTCTTGTTGTTTAGCCGCGTGCCGTTGGCTTCTCCAGGGTGTTGAGCAGCAATAAAGAGGGTTTGGCTATCAGGAGTGAAAAACGGGCCGCACAGTTCGCATTCCATTGGGCCTGTGGCAAATAAATGAGCCGTCCCGGCGGCTTCTCCAGTGGTCGGGAAAAACCATAAGGAATTATTCCCATAAATACCCAGAATTTCTTTAGAACTCATCGGTTCCCCAGATGGATTGACTCGCTCCATGGGAACAGGTTGATTATGCATTGCGGTCGAAATATCGGTGACCATCCATAAGTTCCCCGTTGGATCAAATTCAAGATTATCGGGGTTAGAAAATCCTAAACCGCCGTTTGCTATTTCGCCCCCTGTGGCAAACATTTGCCATTTAAAAGTCTTGGCGTTGGGTTTATTTTTGTTTTCAACCAGGCGCATAATCCAGCCAGATTCATAAGGGGTTTCTCCCTGTGGCCCTACAAAAATCTGTCCATCTGGCCCCCCTGTCTTCTCATCAGCAAACCCAGAGGTAAAGGCAATAAATAACGATCCATCGGGGGCAATATCCGTATCTTCAGGACGGGCGGTACAGGTTGCCCCAGCAGCACTAGCCGCCAGATGAGCATCGATTAAAATTGCTCCCTGTATTTCTTCAGCAGTACCACTGTAAAGATCCCCGAGGGTTTTAAATTGTTCGCGGTAGCTATTAATTTCTGCATCATCATTCACCGCTAGCATCCCCCCTGCGGGTCGTTTGGGCAGGCAAATCATCCCCCCTACATGAGTACTGGGTAAGTTGGGATTAACGGGGGTTTTGGCTCTGAGAGGAATCCAACGGCCTGTGCCATCGGGGTTAAATTGCGCCGCATACAATGTGCCGTTTTCCAGTAAACGAGAGTTGGCTTTATCAACAGGATTTTTAACTTTATTGCGACTGACAAACTTATACAGATGTCCGCCACGGCGATCGCATCCCGAGTAAAACGCTAAGGGTTTACCTGCTTCGACTCGAATTCCCACCGCTTCATGGCGATAACGTCCGAGCCAGGTATGTTTCGTGCCATAATCTTGTGGGTTAGCTGGATCGACTTCAACCATCCAACCATATTTATTTCCCGCTAAGCCAAACACATTACCCATTCCCCCAGTATTAACCGAAAAGGGAGTCGATGCTGGAGAGAAGGGAGTACCATCGGAATATACTCCTTCTGGGACATAGGATTGAAAGTTTTCTTCGGCACTTAAAACCGTTCCCCAAGGCGTTGTTCCTCCAGCACAATTGGCAAATGTCCCAATAATGCGATCGCCAAGCCCATCATCATAACCGTTTCCTGTTTTATTGAAGATTGCCACGGCAGGCCCGGTAGATTTGAGATAGCGCCCGTCGATCCATCCGGAAACCCCTGTAATGCGGCGATCTAAATCCGAGTAAGTCCGTTCCCATTTACCATCAGCGTTGCGACGAATTGAAATCACACCAATTCCGAGGTCTTTTAACCCGGCTTGAGAGATTTCTAAAATGGTTTTTCGTACCGGAGATTGAGCGGGTAAACCAAAGGCATTAACTTCTGTTGTCCCCAGAGATTGAAGTTGTTTTTGTAATTGTTCAATGGGTAAAGATTTACCGATTATTTTTTCGTAGGCTTGTAGCCACGTTCGAGGGCTAATATATTCAAAATTAACCGTGAGTAATCCAGTATTTTCTCCAGTAGGAACAAAGGATAAATAATCATTATTGTAACCGAAATGACCCTGCCCCACTGGATCGCCCCAAGCGGCAATCACATCATAGGTAAACCCTTCAGGCAAAGTTAAATCATCTCTGACTTCGTAGGTTTGATAATCCTGAATTTGCTGGTTAGAATTAGTCTGACTCATCTCAACTAAGGCTTTGTTGGGATTAAAATTGACTGCTTCTCCCCGTGGAATTGGCCCTTTAATGGGTTGAAATGGCAGAATTGTTTTGCGATCTACGAGCTTTGAATGGTCTAGTTTAACGAACGGAAGATGAGCATGACAAGAGGGCAAAGCAGCCGCACCTGCACTGGCGACCACCAAGCCCAAAAAATCACGACGGTTAATGTTCATATAAGCTAAAGTCAAGTAAACTTAAACGGCGTTTAAATGTCGAGATTTCTCTTGATTTTGTTATTCAATTATAAGCTTTAACCAAACCGATAACCAAATCCTCGTACAGTTACAATATAGTCGGGATGACTGGGGTCGAGTTCGATTTTTTCCCGTAACCAACGGATATGAACATCAACGGTTTTACTGTCCCCAATAAAATCAGGCCCCCAAATTAAATCCAGCAGTTGTTCTCGAGACCATACTCGCTTCGGATAGCTCATAAACAACTCTAATAACCGAAATTGTTTCGGAGACAGTTTGACTTCTCGCGCGCGAACTTCAACCCGGCATTCTTCTTGATAGAGTATAATTTCTTTGTATTGCAACATAACCGGGCCCGGAAGTTGACCAAGGCGAGTCCGCCGCATTAAAGCGCGACAACGGGCGATAAATTCCCGCATTCCAAAGGGTTTGGTTAAATAATCATCAGCACCTGCCTCTAAGTAAAACGCACAGTTATTAGCAGTTTCTTGTGTACCAATAATTAAAATTGGCACGGAAATTCCTTGATGTCGTAACATACGACACAGATCTAAACCATTAATTGAGTCTAGGATTAATAGGTTAAAGGGAAAATCGCTTAAGCTAGATGCAGCAGCCTGAAGTGAAGGTAAAACATCACGTCCTTCTTGAGCCACGACGACATCGTATCCCTGTTCCTTTAAACCAATCGACAATACATCTTGCCAAGGATTTTCATGTTCGAGTAGTAAAATTTGACCTGCAGCACTGATATCAGCCGGAGAGGACGCTTTGCTCAATTCTGGAGAAAACATAATTCAGTCACAATTTTGAAGTGGATAAATTAAGCGAAATTCGGGGTTAACGAATGATCTATGAACGAGATCAAATTAACTTTGTCGTGATTTAACTTACAATTATCCATCCAACATAAGTATGTTCCCAGTTATTAATAGAGCTGCGTTGAGCAATCATTCGTTGCTGGCAAGCAATCGGATAACAGGAATAAATTAATTGACTATGCGTCTGATCTATTGTCAGTTTGGACGCTAGATCCGCTAACATTATTTGACTCCTAACGAGTTACAGTGAAAAACCTATCTCGAGATATTGCTTTTGCTCATTATCCTAGGATTATGAGGTTAAGACTAGGTAAAGGAAAGGTTATCTTTTGGTTAAGCTTTTCTGTGAAGCTCTAAAAGAATTGTTCTGACCCGCTATTTTAATTCAATCCTAGGGTTTCATCGGATAATGAAATCGTAAACATTTAGCCAAGACATCTAAACAGATTCAGTTTAACTCAAGCTATGATGAAGACGACTCCTAATGATTTCTTGTAAGCGTTCTTAACTCACTATTATCATATAATGTTACTTCATCTCTGTACATGGCCGGAAGTTGAAGCGTATCTTCAACAAACGAAAGGTATTATTATCCCCATTGGTTCGACTGAACAACATGGGCCAACCGGATTAATCGGTACAGATGCCATTTGTGCAGAAGCGATATCCAGAGCAACAGGAGAAGCCACCAATAGTTTAGTCGGCCCCACCATCAATGTGGGTATGGCACTCCATCATACCGCATTTCCCGGAACCATTAGTTTTAAACCCACGACTTTAATTTTAGTAGTAAAAGAAACCATTACCGCTTTAGCTAAAGTTGGGTTTACCCATTTTTTCTTTATTAATGGTCATGGGGGAAATATCGCCACATTAAAAGCGGCATTTTCCGAAACTTACGCGGCTTTAGCCGATTTAAATTTACCCCATGCAGACAAAGTCCGCTGTCGCATTGGCAATTGGTTTATGTGTGGTTCAGTTTACAAGCTTGCCAAAGAACTCTACGGCGACGCGGAAGGGTCTCACGCCACCCCCAGCGAAGTAGCTGTGACTCAATATGTTTACCCGGACTCGATTAAAACAGCACCCCTTTCCCCAGAAGTTGCCGTTAGAGGATACCCCATTTACGGCGCAGCCAATTTTCGGGCTTCTTATCCTGATGGTCGTATGGGGTCTAACCCGGCATTAGCCACCCCGGAACATGGACAGCAATTGTACGAATTAGCAGTTAAAGATTTAAGTAAAACTTATCTTGAGTTTTTGGAGATTCAACAGAGTTAATCATGATCTGATTGCTGCAAAAATTAGAGAGTTCAGTCCTTATATTATTCAATATCGCCCTGTTGACTTTTAGAGAATGGGAGGGCTATATCCCTGTGGTTGCGTGGATTGATATAAAAGTAGTCAAATACCTCATCGCTTTCGTCAAGTCTATTCATCAAGTACTAATTCGCTAAATACTTAAGAATCCTAATTGAAGATTCAAAAAATATTTTTTAAGTATAAATAAGAGGTTTTATTTAAAAAAAATAAAAAATTTAAGAGGTATTACAAACAGGATATCCGCCCTTTTATCAAAAATAGAACTCATGCAAAAGTATTTGTTCGCTGCTTTTTCCGTCAATTCTTGTAGCTGTTCCCCGTTCCCTGTTCCCTGTTCCCTGACTTCTGCAAGAAGTCTAATAAACAGTTTTTTTTTCATCATGATATAATGAAATTAATAATAATTAGCTAAGGCATTAGCTAAACTTTACCCGGATTGAGTCAAGAAAAAAGATTAACCGCGTTGTCGTTCAGGGAGGCAGCGTGTTAGATACCGCACCGACTTTACGTCGGCAGAAGGCAGTGCAGCTTATTCGAGTCAACGTTACACCGCCTTAAAAAGGCGGTGCCTGCGTTGACCGCATTCCGCGGTCAGTTCATATCGAAATTAAGCATGATCTGAAGTACTTTAGCTTCATGCTTAGCCAGGGATAATTACCATCTATTCACCGAGCAATTAATCATAATTAGTAATGACACTAAGAATAAATCAGACTTCTTAGGCGCTAATTATTGTCAGAATATCCACAGATCTCAACAGCTTTTCAGTCGGTGCTGAGCATTATTAATCATTAATAATGTTCTATTTTCAAGTCTCAACATTTCAAGCTAAACCTGGAAATTAAACTGAAGTCTTTTATAAATTTATGCGTATTCTAATTTTAGCGGAAGATTGTAATCCAGATTGGCCGTCTTTACCTATTGTTGCTTACAAATATGCTCGCTCTTTAGCCGAACATATAGAGATTGTCGTCGCCACTCAAATCCGCAACAAACCTAATATTGATCGAGACGGTTTGGGAAATGCTAAAGTTGTTTATTTTGATACAGAACATATCGCGTCTCCCTTATATAAGTTCGCAAAATTTCTTCGAGGCGGAACCGAAAAAGGCTGGACATTACAAGTGGCGATGAACTACCCCAGCTACTTAATGTTTGAATATTTAGTCTGGCAACATTTCAAACAAAAGCTTGAATCTGGGTATTTTGACGTGGTTCATCGCATTTCACCCATGTCTCCCACCTTACCCAGTCCCTTAGCAAAATGGAGTCCCGTTCCGTTTTTAGTTGGTCCATTAAATGGTAACTTACCTTGGCCGCAACAATTTAATACAGAGTTAAAACGAGAACGAGAATGGATGAGTTATCTGCGTCAAGCTCATAAATTACTGCCTTATTATGAATCAACTTATCATAACTCAGCCGGAATTTTAGCTGCTTTCGATCATACTATTGCAGACTTACCCACATCCGCTAAATCTAAAGCAATTAACTTTCCCGAAGTAGGAATTGATCCAGAATTATTTAACTGGCAACCCCGACAAAAACGCTCCCAAAAAACAATTTTATTTGTCGGTCGATTGGTTCCTTATAAGTTACCAGAAGTTGTCGTGCGTGCCGTTGCCAATAGTCCGATTTTGCAACAACATCAATTAGTCATTGTTGGCGAAGGGCCAGAACGTCCGAGATTAGAACATCTCATTCAAAAACATGATCTAGCCGACTGTATTAAGCTGACTGGAAAAATTCCTCAGTCTGAAGTCGGACAACTGATGCGTCAAGCTGAGATTTTAGCCAGTCCCTCGATTCGAGAACTCGGTGCCGGGGTTGTGATCGAAGCAATGGCTTGTGGCATGGCTTGTGTGGTAGTCGATTATGGCGGGCCTGCCACCTTAATTGCAGCAGATCGAGGGATTAAAGTACCTCTGGGGAATCTCGATCGTCTGGTTGAGGATTATACTCGAGAACTGGAATCTTTAGTCCAAGATGACCCACGCATTCAGCGTTTAGGAAAATCGGCTCACGATCACGCCATTCAACATTATTCTTGGAATGCTAAAGCACAAAAAACACTGGCGATTTACAATTACATCACTGACAACCAACAAACAAAGCCGAGTTTCTGGGATGATTATGCTCCGGTCATGGTTGAATGAGGCTGATTAAAATCATAATACACTGTTAATTCAATTTCAGTAAAGTTCAGATCTTTTATTCATTCAGATTTGGACTTTACTGTATTGTTTAGGTGGGAATAAAAGGGAGTTTGAGGTTAATGTCACTTAAAATAGTAGACGCACCCAGGGCGATCGCGTCTAAGATGCCAAAAAGATTGGTAAGATTACTGGTGTTCGCCAGTCTGAGAAACAACTGTGTTAGATATTAAGCAAATTCGGGAAAATCCCCAAGCGGTTCAACAACGCCTTAACCTGCGAGGCGAATACGATCTTCAACCCCTCTTAGAATGGGATCAGCAACGTCGCAATTTAGAACAACAACGGGTACAATTAGAAACCCGAAGTAATGAAATTGGCAAATTAGTCGGTCAACAAATTAAGTCCGGAAGCGATCCAAAAGGTGATGAAATTCAAGCTTTAAAGCAAGTTGGTCAAGACTTAAAAGTTCGTTTGAGTGAACTCGATCCGCAAGAAAAGGAATTAGTTGCAGAAATTCAGCAGTTTTTATTGACGCTTCCCAACTTACCAAGTGAGTCTACCCCAGAGGGAAAAAGTGAGGCGGAGAATATTGAAATTCGACGTTGGGGAGATGAATATAAACCCAATAATAATGATATTTTACCGCATTGGGAAATTGGAGAAAAGCTAGGAATTTTAGACTTTGAACGAGCCGTTAAAATTGCCCAAAGTCGCTTTGTTACGTTGATGGGAGCGGGTGCGGCTTTAGAACGAGCGTTAATGCAATTTATGTTAGATCAACATACAAAAAATGGTTATGTTGAAGTGATGCCGCCGTTACTGGTTAATAGTGAAAGTTTAAAAGGAACCGGACAATTACCGAAGTTTGCGGAAGAAAGTTTTCAGTGTAGTGAAGATGACTTATGGTTAATTCCAACTTCTGAAGTTTCGATGGTGAATTTGTACCGAGATGAGATTTTAGAGGCGGAACAATTACCGATTTATCATTGTGCTTTTAGTCCTTGTTTTCGGCGGGAAGCGGGTAGTTACGGGAAAGATACAAGAGGGTTAATTCGCTTGCATCAGTTTAATAAAGTAGAATTAGTTAAGTTAGTTCATCCTGATGAATCTGAAGTAGAACACGAGAAATTAGTAGAGAATGCATCTATGATTTTACAAGAGTTAAAATTACCCTATCGGGTGATCGAACTCTGTACCGGAGATTTAGGCTTTTCAGCCGCAAAATGTTATGATTTAGAAGTTTGGTTGCCCGCTTCTGGACAATATCGAGAGATTTCAAGCTGTTCTAATGTCAAAGATTTTCAAGCCAGACGGGCAAATATTCGCTTCAGAGAAGCCAAATCTAATCAGAAGAAAAAAAAGAAAACTGAGTTTGTTCATGCCCTCAACGGCTCAGGATTGGCGATAGGCAGAACAATGGCGGCTGTGTTAGAAAACTATCAACAACCCGATGGTACCGTTCAAGTTCCTGAAGTTTTACAACCTTATTTGGGCCGCGAAACATTGTAAAAGTTTTTCTCATATTTCGATTAAAATGTAAAATTTTATTGCAATGATCCATCTTGACTGGATCGAATAGTGTAGTTAATTTATTATTCGGACTATCCTATCTGAAAGTTTGGGCTTTGAGCTGACTGAAAAATAGTTAAGTCCTATACAAAGTTAGTCAAGGTGGATCAATGAAGCTTGATAAAACCCCCGTCTCTGTATCGACTCAGTCTGTCAAACAAGAGCATAAAAAAACTCCTCCAAAGAAGATCGGTAACAAGATATTTTGGGGAGTTTCCTTATTATTTTATACTTTAGTCATTAGTGGTGGCGTTGCATTTATTAATCGC
The DNA here is from genome assembly GCA_049647265.1 of Microcoleaceae cyanobacterium. GTDB lineage: Bacteria > Cyanobacteriota > Cyanobacteriia > Cyanobacteriales > Microcoleaceae > JAAURB01. The sequence goes on along the minus strand of JBARXJ010000048.1, from coordinate 522,630 downwards.
TACAAAGTGGCTGAGGAAATGCAAGTTAATCTTAAAGAGTTTTCAGCCAAGCAATATCCGGCAGAACCCGCAAACTATAGTACAATTCATAATCGATATAGAAATCGTCAGCTACAAATTGTTCAAACGGATCAGAATCATTATAATTTTATCTTAGAATCTAACGATCCAAAAGTTGCTAAAATCGTCTTAAAAAATATTAACTTAGAACTGCTTGTCCCTAAAGTTCCAGACGTTGCAAAGAATGATAAAAATTTAGAATTAATTGCTTTGGTCAGTCGAGAATGGAATCGACAGCAAGTCAGCTTTCCGCCTGATTCAGAGCATTTAGAAATCACAGGAGGAGATGGATTTGAGAAAGAGAATATATACTCCGTTGAATTAGCGCGAAATTGCTTGAATTCTGGGTTATGGGAAATTGTGATTAATGTCGAAGAAGAGGGTAAAAAAGCGCAATATTATCATGGTTGGTTTGATTTTCCTTTAGGTCAATATAAGCAAGTATTTGAAAATATTAACTCAATTCCTTATTGGAAGCATTGGCTAAGGTTAGAAAAATGGCAAAATCCCGCCGGGAAAACCATTGACTTAGGGTTATTAAGAACAGTTAAAAGTGAAACAGAAGTGGCTGCAACCTTTCCTCAAGATGAGCGCATTATAGTGGCTGGAGAACAAACCCGAAAAATTAGAAATGTGATGGCAAGCAATCTGACGACTTGGGGAGATTTTTATAACAATAGTCATCAAGTTCGCTTTGCCACCTTTAGAAAACCCGGTTGGTACGATCCCAAAACAGCTTGGGGTAATCAATATTGGAGAATTGGTCAATTTAATCAGGCGATTTTAAGAGAGATTGACTCCAAGACAAATAATCAAGAATTACAAGAAATTGAATTAGTGTTTAGTGATATTCGCAATGGCAATACTAACAAAATTATTATTGGTGGTATTGATTTAAACGCTTTACCTCAGCTTTCCCCAACAGAATACAACAAAGGATTATATCGACCCATTGGGATTTCTTTAACTCCTTTTAGTCAAAGTTATGAAGACTTAAAAGCTAATCCACCCGAAACACTGCCGTATTATAGTGCGATTTTAGATGAGGAAAATCGCTGGATTGATAATCATAGCTTTGGCGTAGATGGAGTCGTGATGCATCGTGACGCAGAAAATCCCAATCTATTACACGCTTACTTATTATCCTATGAACGACATAGCTTAATTTCTCATTATTTAATCGACTTAAAAGATCGGTTTTCAACCCCAGAAGCTGAAACAGTTTCTATCCCCGCTCAACCCATCAATCAAGCCGTTAAAGAAATATCTGATTCTTCAGAAGCACAGCCAATTTTTATTATTCCCACCGAAGAACAATGGTCTTGTTATCATCAAGGCAAAGGCGGAAAAGCTTGTTTTATGCCGAAAAACTAAAAATCATAAACTTCGGAAAAATAATCCATGACTTTGATTGAAATCAAACGAATAGTTGTACTGTAGTACTGTAGGGTGTGTCACAGACGCACCCCTAACTGATGGCTGTAAAAATAAAAGGTATGGAGTCAGTGGTAGCGTTTTAATAATCTTATAAATTTTCTCAAATAAAAATATACTGTAATTGCCGTTTTTTCCAGGATTTTATTTAAATTTTTATTCTCAGGCGATGACGAGGACTACAATATTCCCATACAGAAGTCCCCTTCATTGCCTAAATTTATAAATCTACCTATTAATAAAGTGCTATATATTTTTCTCTCAGCAATTTTCTGAATTTAACGAGATTGAATCAGAACAAGTCAAGTTGATAGTAATATCGGTTGCAGTGCTTAACTAATAGGTATTACAAATAATTTTAATTTAAAAATATTCAATATTAAATCAATTACATATTAAGTGAAACTGTTATATTTTCATTGAATAACTAATAAGTAATTCATCATTTTTTCGGGGGGGGGGTGATAATATTTGCTTATGCTATGTTGCGATCAATCTACTTAGTGTTATTGTTAACAGTAGACAAGTAAAACCACTTGTTAACCATGAAAACATCAAGAGGTTTGTATAAATCTTAAGGAGAGTAGATATGGCAAGATTTGATGGAACTCCCGGAACTGACATTCTAACAGGAACTCAACAAGCCGATCAAATGTTTGGATATCAAGGCTTTGATGCTCTAGATGGCAGTGGAGGGAATGATATTATCTACGGCAATCAACAAGGAGACCAACTTTTCGGGAATGGTGGTTCAGACTTTTTGTATGGCGGTCGAGATAATGATACCCTTGAGGGCGGCAGTGGAAATGACTGGCTATATGGAGATAGTGGTAACGATATTGTTCGAGATGTTGCTGGATTTAATACGCTGTATGGAGGAAGTGGAGCAGATTTGTTTATTATTCCTCTTAATACAAATACAGGTAGCGTTAAGGATTTTAACAGCTCTGAAGGTGATTTTTTTACATTTGAAACATTCAGAACATCGGGGGGAACAGGTTCTTTCAATTCTAACTCTTTGAGTCTTTCTCAGAGTGAAGATACTCCATTTTTCGTTGAGTTTAAGCAAGAAGGAGAAGATTTACTAATTGGCACTTCTTTGTCAGAAGAGTATATAGTACGCATGACTGGTTTAGGTGAAGAAATTAATGATCCATTCCCATTACTTTCTTCTTTTAGTTTAGTCTACGGTGACTCTTATTCTAGTCCCTTCGACTCACTTACTAATCCTGAAGGCTATCAAGAGTCCAATTCACTCACTAATTCTGAAACCTATGATCCTTTACCGGATATGATAGAGGCTGAAGCAGGTCTAATTCAATATATTGAAGAATTAGAGGTAGAAGGCGAAGGATCTGAGGAACAACTCGAAGGTGTGAAAAGTGCTTTATCTGAACTTCAAGAGGATATTGCTAATGAATTAACACGACGAGAACAAGAAGCAGGAGAATCGGATAGTTTATTATTACCTGAAACACCTCAAATTGAAAAACAGATTTTCTTTGTTGAAGAAGGAACTGTAATTCCCCCAGAATTTCAAGCAGACATGATGGGAAGTGAAGTTTTCACCCTACCTGAAGGATTCTTTACTCCGGTTGAGTATGAAAGCTTATTCTAATCGTTTTTGACTCAATATTTATCTCTACAACTAAGTTATTATCAGCGTCTAGTGGGCGCTGATTTTGCAGATCAACAGTTATTCCCCGAAAATATGCACCACAATTTCTCGGCGATGACGATGACTGCGATGTTCCCACAGATAAATTCCTTGCCAAGTGCCTAAGGCTAAACGTCCTTTTGTAATGGGAATTTGTTCAGAGGTTTGAGTTAAAACAGTGCGAATATGAGCTGGCATATCATCAGGGCCTTCTGCACTATGAACATAATCATACCCTTCTGGGACTAGCTTAGAGAGGAAATTTTCTAAATCCACTAACACATCGGGGTCAGCATTTTCCTGAATAATTAAACTGGCTGAAGTATGACGAATAAAAATAGTACAAAGTCCCGTGTCAATTCCAGAAGCTTTGACCACTTGTTCAATTTGATTGGTAATTTTCGATAAAGATTTTCCCCAAGTTTGAACTTGTAGGGTTTGTTGATAATGTGTCATCGTTTTGTAAAATTGAATATCATCTATCCTATAAGCCACTCATTTTAGCTTAATCCTCATATTTGCCAAAATGGCGCAACAGCCGACAAAATCTGTGACATCCTAGAAACAAGTAATTCTTCTAGTTGACTCACCTCCACCATCCGGCTTGCGATTAGTCAAAGAGAATGTCAAACTGGAGTTTTGCTAACTTGGAAACTATCTCCATCCATCACCAGACATACGGCTATGCGAACTCACTATTGTGGTCAACTCCGATCGACTCATCTGGATCAAACTGTAACCCTCTGTGGCTGGGTTGATCGGCGACGGGATCATGGCGGCGTGATTTTTTTGGATTTACGCGATCGCAGTGGTATCGTTCAAATTGTTAGCGACCCCGAACGCACTCCAGATTCCTATGATATCGCCAATCGCGTTCGCAACGAATATGTAGTTCGCATCACTGGGCGGGTGTCTCAACGTCCTGAGGAGTCTCTCAACCCCAAACTGGCAACGGGTGAAGTCGAAATATACGCCGACCAAATTGAGTTACTCAATGGTTTAGGTAAGCCACTCCCGTTTCAAGTTTCCACCACCGATACAGAACCTGTGCGGGAAGATTTGCGGCTAAAATATCGTTATCTAGACCTGCGACGCGATCGCATGACAGCCAACCTCCAACTGCGGCATCAAGTGGTAAAAGCCATGCGGCGGTTCTTAGAAGACCAGCAGAATTTTATTGAAATAGAAACCCCTATTTTAACCCGTGCTACCCCAGAAGGGGCGCGAGATTATATTCTTCCCAGTCGCGTTAACCCTGGAGAATGGTTTGCTTTACCCCAGTCGCCCCAAATTTTTAAACAGTTATTGATGGTATCGGGATTTGATCGCTATTATCAAATTGCCCGCTGTTTCCGCGATGAAGATTTACGCGCCGATCGCCAACCGGAATTTACCCAGTTAGACATGGAAATGAGTTTCATGTCACAAGAAGAAATTATCGCTTTAAACGAAGCGTTAGTGGTGCATATTTATAAACAAGTTAAAGACATAGATTTACCCCATCCTTTCCCTCGTTTAACTTATGCCGAAGCCATGGATCGTTATGGTACAGATAGACCCGATACCCGCTTTGGCATGGAATTAGTCGATGTTTCCGATGTCGTGAAAGATTGCGGTTTTAAAGTATTTTCTGGAGCGGTAAAATCAGGGGGAATTGTGAAAATATTACCGATTCCGGGCGGAAATGATGTCATTTCAAATGTGAGAATTAAACCCGGCGGCGACTTATTTAAAGAAGCCAGTGAAGCCGGAGCCAAAGGACTGGCTTATATTCGAGTCAAAGAAGGCGGAAAACTCGATACAATTGGCGCAATTAAAGACAATTTAAGCGAAGAACAAAAACAAGAAATTGTTCAACGTACCCAAGCACAACCGGGACATTTACTATTATTTGCTGCGGCTGATACTGCTACTGTGAATAAAACCTTAGATCGCTTACGGTTAGTGATTGGAAATGAACTGGGATTAATCGATCCTAAGAAAATTAATTTACTATGGGTGACTGATTTTCCCATGTTTGAATGGAACGCTGATGAGAAGCGTTTAGAAGCCCTGCATCACCCCTTTACCTCTCCCAACCCGGAAGATATTGATGATCTCAAAACTGCGCGGGCAGTGGCTTATGATTTGGTGCTAAATGGTACAGAAATCGGCGGCGGTAGTTTGCGGATTTATCAACGAGAGATTCAAGAAAAAGTGTTTGCTGCCATTGGTTTATCTACTGAAGAAGCTTATGATAAATTTGGCTTTTTAATGAATGCTTTTGAATATGGAACTCCGCCTCATGGTGGTATTGCCTATGGTTTAGATCGCTTAGTCATGCTACTGGCTGAAGAAGACTCTATTCGGGATGTAATTGCCTTTCCGAAGACACAACAAGCCCGGTGTTTACTCACTAATGCGCCTTCAGATGTAGATGATAAGCAGTTGAAGGAATTACAAGTGGTTTCCACTTACGAACCCCCAGAAAAAGAGTCATAATATTACTGTAGAGACGTTTTTTATCACTGCAATTGAGGTCAGAGGAAACGTCTCTATTTACCCATTATTAATCAAATCAATATTTTCATAAAGTAATTCAATTGGAAACGTTAGATCAATACTGGTGAGTTCAACCCGACAATTCTCAGAACTATCAGCATCAGAAATATAATCAAATAACTCCCAAAGGTCAATGTAAACATCAGCAACTCCATAGCGCAGTTGATAGGGATAGTGAGTGATGCGCTAACCGTCTTTTGGTAAGGCTGTTTTAACTACGTTGTGAAAAATATCTTTTGCCATATTTCATCCGCTTAATATTTTAAGGATTTTATACTTTAAAAGATATCTAATTGTTCTTCAACTGAGGTATTTTGAGCCATTTCTTGTTGAATACCTTTGCGTAACCCCATGGCAATTTTACTATGTTGTTCTATTTGACCCATGACTTGTTTTGCCCGCCGAATGACAACATTTGGTAAACCCGCTAAGCGCCCAGCTTCAATGCCGTAAGATTTATCCGCCCCACCGGGTTGGACTTGATGCAAAAAGATGATTTTATCGGGTAATTCTTTCACCGTTACCTGATAATTTGCTACATTATTTAAAATCGACGCTAACTCATTCAGTTCATGATAATGGGTTGCAAAAATAGTCCGAGAACAAATTTCTGTTGCCAGATATTCTGACACCGCCCAAGCAATCGATAACCCATCAAAGGTTGCCGTACCTCTGCCAATTTCATCTAATAATACTAAAGATTTATGAGTAGCATGATTCAGAATATTAGCGGTTTCATTCATTTCTACCATAAACGTTGATTGTCCGGTTGCCAAATCATCCACCGCCCCAACACGGGTAAAAATACGGTCACAAATCCCTATTTTTGCCGAGGTAGCCGGGATAAAACTACCGATTTGTGCCATCAGTTGAATTAAACCTATTTGCCGTAAATAACAGCTTTTTCCACTGGCATTAGGGCCGGTTAAAATAATTAAATCCGGATGAGAATTGTTTTCTGTTTCATTACCTAACTGTGCGGTATTGGGAACAAAAAATCCGGGCGGTAGCGACTGTTCAACCACAGGATGTCGTCCATCGATAATTTCAAGTTCGCGAGTTTCTACTATGTCTGGACAACAGTAATTTTGATCGACTGCCAGTTCAGCCAAGCCGGATAATACATCAACGGCAGCCACTGCTTGAGAAACATTACGAATCAATTCTGCTTTCTCGCCCACTTCAGTTCGTAGCCGTACAAACAGTTCATATTCTAATTTATTTAAATCATCTTTTGCCGTTAATATTCTAGCTTCTCGTTCTTTTAATTCGGGAGTAATATAGCGTTCTTCATTGGTTAAGGTTTGCTTACGAATATAATCATCAGGGGCTAAATCAGACTTGGCGCGAGTAATACTAATATAATAACCAAACGCTTTATTAAACCCAACTTTTAATGTGGGAATACCCGTCCGTTCTCGTTCTAATACTTCTAGATTCGTTAACCAGTCTTGGTCATCCTGGGCTAAACGTCGCATTTCATCTAACTGAGTATTCACTCCGTCTTGAATGATTCCTCCTTCTTTAATGTGCTGAGAAGGTTCTTCTACTAAATAATCAGTTATAGTGGTCGCCATGCATTTTAATTCTGACGGTACATTTTGTAATGCTTTTAAATAAGGCGACTCTCCTTGCAGGGCTAATTCAGATAAATTAGATAATCGTTTTAAAGACTCCGCTAAAAAGACTAAATCTCTGGCGTTTGCACTACCTTTTCCTGCCCGTCCAGCTAAACGTTCAATATCATAAATCTTTTTCAAAACGCTTTGAATATCTTGTCTTAATTCTCCTTTTTCAATCAATTCTTGAATCGTTTGATGACGAGCACGAATTCCTTTGATATTCAATAAAGGTTGTAATAACCAACGACGTAAAGCTCGCCCGCCCATTGCAGTTGCGGTTTTGTCAATTGCCCATAATAAAGAACCATTTAATATGCCATCTCGAACAGTTTGAGTAATTTCTAAGTTACGGCGACTTTGATAATCTAAAACTAAATAATCCGATAAAGAATAAGTTCGGAGTTGTCGTAAGGGAACCGGATTATCTTTTTGTGTTTCTTCTAAATAATCTAATAATCCTCCGGCAGCTCTGACTGCTAGAGGCAATCTTTCACAGCCAATTCCTTCTAAAGAACGCAATTGAAATTCTTGTAGTAGTTGTGATTTCGCCTCGTCTAATTTAAAAGATTTTTGTGAACGCAACGAATAACAAAAACAGTTCGGTAAATCATCGGGAATATCATCATTTTTTTCACCTGGACGTAAGATCTTCTTCAAATCGGGTGCATTGGTTGGGAATAAAATTTCTGAGGGATTTAACCGCATCAACTCCTGTGTAAGTTGCTCGTTTTTTTGGGATTGAGTTGCCCAAAATTCCCCGGTTGAAATATCAGCATAAGCCAATCCCCAATGCTCACCTGCAATCACAACTGCGGCTAAATAATTGTTCTGACGACCCCTTAACATCCCATCATCTGTGAGGGTTCCAGGAGTCAGAATTCGAGTAATTTCTCGCTTGACTTGTCGCCGTTCTTTTGCTGCGATCGCCGCATCTTCTACCTGATCGCAAATTGTAACCGCATAGCCTTTTTCCAACAACATTGCACTATATTTTTCTACTGCATGATGCGGCACTCCTGTCATCGGGACTCGACCTATTTCTTTACCCCCATGTTTTGTCGTTTGGACTAATTCCAATTCCCGCGCAATAATCACAGCATCCTCGAAAAAACATTCAAAGAAATCACCCACACGGAAAAAGAGTAAAGTATGGGGATACTGTTGTTTGACCTCAACATAACGCTGCATCATCTCCGATAACTTACTGCAATCAAGTTGTCGGTAATCTGCATTCGGCGGTAATTCCTGAGGTTGAGAAGATGCACGGGATGAAACAGTCATAGAATCTATCGGTGAGATGGTATGAAATCTTTCTCTTTTATTTTACTGTCTAACTTTCAAAATTAAAATATAGGTCGATCATTTATTTGAAAGTATAATCCATTCATCAATATTATTCCCCCGATCCTCTATCTATAGCAATCAGCTTTGAGTTGTGAGAAAATTTTCTTGTCAGAGGCAAGTAGGCAAGTAGGCAAGTAGGCAATAGTAGGGAGTTTTAGACAATAATCGATGTGTATGGTTTCTCACAAATGATTTAGGACTGCTATAGACGCTATTCAAATATAAAAGTTAGATGATTGAGTCAAATTATGTCTAATTGTTATTTGACAGAAAAGTAATATTTTATCTGAAACTCAGATAGAGGAATGATCATCATCATCAATCTACGTTTTTATTGACGATTCTATCAAGGATTTGAATCTAAACTTGCCTAGGTTTAGCTTATAATCTAAAACATCTGTTTAGGCGTTTTCCCTATCGGGTCATTAATTATGAGTCTTACTCCAGGTGAATTTGCCCCTGAATTTATTCTTCCTGACGCGGATGGCAATCTCGTCAGTTTAAGTCAATTTCGAGGAAAGCGAGTCATTTTGTTTTTTTATCCCCGTGACAATACTCCCGGCTGTACAACCGAAGCCTGTGGATTTCGCGATCTATATCGAGAATATCAGGCTCGGGATTTAGTCATTTTAGGGGTGAGTGCTGATGATGCCCAATCACACGCTCAATTTGCCAGAAAATATCAATTACCCTTTCCTTTACTTTCTGACACCGATGGCAAAGTGGCGACAACCTATGGCAGTTATGGCTTGAAAAAATTTATGGGTCGAGAATTTATGGGAGTCTACCGTAATACTTTTATCATTAATCCAAAAGGGTATATCGAGCAAATCCATCGCCAAGTCAAGCCCAGTCATCACGCTGCTAAGATTTTGAAAGAATTAAGCTAAGATCAGCATTTACCACCAGAGGGATTGAGCCTTGAGTGAATCGATCAAACGATCTAAGCAATTTATCCAGACGGTACTGGGAATTATTTTTCGCCATCCCGTCACCGGTGCCAGTGTTGTACCTATTTTGCCCAATGGTGAAATCGTATTAGTGCAACGACAAGATAATGGTAAGTGGGCTTTACCGGGCGGAATGGTTGATTGGGGTGAAACAATTCCCAATACAATTCGTCGAGAACTGGCTGAAGAAACCGGATTAAAATTGATTCAAATTCGCCGTTTAGTTGGGGTTTATTCTGAACCCGATCGCGATCCGAGGCTGCATTCAATCTGTGTCTTAGCTGAAGCGGATGTTGAAGGAATATTACAAGCTCAAGATACCTTAGAAATTCGCGACGTTAAAGCGTTTCCCACTGATGCTTTACCGATGGAGGATTTGAGTTATGACTATCAACGACAAATTCAAGATTATTTAGCTGGCCGCACCACAATCAGTTGATCGATAAAGCGATCATGTAGTATCTTGAATAGAATTGATAGGGGTGCTTTGAGTCAGGATGAGGATGTCAGTTAGAGGGGAAAGCGTAAAAGATTTACCAACTCATCACAGTAAGAGTTGAGGCTCTTACCGAGTTTTAAACGGATCTGAGTTGATTTCTAAAGTAGATCGAATTAACTCTAATCTACTCAATAATTCAAAACCTCACTGTTACTCTCAGTGGGTTAAGGTTTTGGCGAGTCTGAACTTGGACTCATCAGTATATAGTCATGACACAAAATAAGTTACAACAGCAATGCACTTATCTATTCGTCATTCTCAGCTTCGACTGTCTCAGGGAAATCTATTTTGGCGGGAAGTGGGTTCTATGGCTCATTCGCCATTAGTATTTTTACACGGATCTTGGAACGATAGCAGCCAATGGTTACCCCTAATTCAAATATTAGCGACAAAGTATCACTGTATCGCACCCGATTTACTCGGATTTGGAGAATCAGAAACTCGTGATATCCACTATTCTATTGATTTAATGGTTGATAGTTTAGCGGAATATTTGAATTTTATTAAGCTCGAAAAAGTTCACTTTGTCGCTCATTCTTTAGGCGCTTGGATTGCTATTAGCTTTGCGCTAAAATATCCGGAAAAAGTCGCAGATTTAGTCTTGATTTCTCCTGAAGGCATTCAAATTCAAGGTCAGAAAAAACGCTGGAAACGGATGCGATCGCTTCTGGGGCCACCTGCTTTTTTACTCTGGAGATTACAGTTTATTTATCCCTTTGCTCAACTGTTTGGAAAACATCATAAAATAGAAGCTTTATTTCGACACCGTCGAGCCATGTTACACTATCCGACAGCCACTCAGCTTTTTGTTAAACGGCGTTGGCCAGAATATGAAGCGGAATTGTTAGATGACAGACTGACTGATTTGAAATCAGCGATGCTTGTGATTCAAGGAATTGAAGATGAGGCGATGGCAATCTCGATGAGTGAAGCTTATGTGAAAACTGCACCTTTAGCGGAGTTAAAGTCCATTCCCTCAGCCGATCATCATTTACTTGAATCTGAACCTGATGTCGTTGCTGGATTAATTCAAGACTTTTTAGGGTATCAATTTCCTCTCTCAAAACAACAATAAATTAAGAGTGAGTAAGCTCATATTAAACGAAATAGATTGTAAGGTATATGATGAATTTACCCTACAATCTACAATTTAAATGACCTAAATCATCAGATTTTTAGTAACGGAAAATAGCAGCGGCAACTGCTTTTGCTGGTATTTCTTCTGGTTCAGTGATATAGACAGTTCCTCCATTGAGAAACGTATGTAAAGCGGCTAAATTTAATAAATCATCATCTTCTGATTCAGGTTGAGAATGTAAATCAACTGTATTTTCTTCAGGATTAAACTGACCCCACTGTTGCTGATTTGCTGCAATAAATAGAGTATCAATTCGTTGATAATGAGCCGCTTTTACAATTTCTTTTAGATCCTGACTGACTTTTTCAGGGGCATTACCCGTTAACTCTTTGTATTCAGTATTTGCTTTTTCTTGAGATTGATGAAAATAAGGTTCAACAATTTTCCAAGCGTCTTGATGTAACTCATCAGGGGATACATTCTCAGGATTTCCTTCTATCACTTCATCCATTAAATGAGGGCTTGTATTAGCTTCTTTATAAATAGAAGTGACAAACTCTACCCCAGCCAGTATTAAAGGAACATTCTCATCATTTAGCCGATCTTTGACTCCTTTATCGATTTGTTGACAAAAGCGTTTGATCTGACTATTATCATCCTCAAATCCAACATTCTGGCTATGTAAAATAGAGGTTTGACCCGCAGCTCCACCCCGAGATCCCGTATGGGCTATAACTTCTGTTTCTGGATCGTCATATTTCAATGCTTCTGCTAAACTCTGAGGAATTGAATCTACAGAAACTTCACTCATACTGTAGTGGCTTCCTTGAAAGAGTTTAACTTGGTTTTGACTTAAAGCCAATAAATAAAATCGTCCATTATTGGTTAAAAGCGGCATCAAGGGTTTAACCTGGAAGCGATCGCCAACCACGACTAATTCTTCCACCGTCATCGGTAAAGTGTAATATTTGAAAAAATTAGGGGCAATAAAAATACTGAGTCCTTTACCTTGATATTGCCAAAAATCCGGATCATCTAATGCTACAGCGGGCTTTAATAGCTTTTTAATCTCTTCAGGTTGCAAACCCATTGCGGTGAGTTGATCTTCTGCTTCACTTAAAGCGTTTTTATGACGAATTGGATCTTGTCTGACTTCAGGGCCTGCTGGATGAGTTGGAAAATAAATAGAAATACAAGGGCTACTTTGATAATCTACTAAATTTTTAATTTCTTCTTGATTTAACATATTCATATTTCTAGTCTCTCCTAAATTCAGTCAGTCGGAAATAGTAATATAATCCGACCCTAATAAATTTGAACAATAACTAATCATACTCAAAATAACAATCTGAAGCCTCTATCTCAGAGTATAAATATTTAGGGGCTGTCTTCAAAACTTGCTAAATTTATAGCCATCACCTAAGCGGTTAGGACATCACATAGAAACTCTTACAATTGCCGACTATAAAATCTGGCAATCTATCCTATCCCTGACCATTCGTAGCTGCTATCATAAAATAAGCAAACTTTACTTTATTCGTCACTTCTCGACAATTTTAGTCGGATTAGGAGGAATTATATCCCCACCATTACCCGTAAAATTACAAAAAATTATAATCGGAAAAAATGGCGATCGCCACCCTTCGTTTTAAAGTAATAAAAGTAGCATCGTATAAAATAACGAACCTATGGTAAATGCGCTAAACTTACTTTGACGTTCCTCTGGAAGTTCTTCTTTCATAACATTAAGAATAATGGCTCCAGCTAAAAAAGAAAATAAGATAGATACTGCGGCTTCTGAAATTTTCGTCGCCATGCCTACGATTGAACCGGCAATAATTGCACCAGCTAAAATCCAGCGCCCGCTTTGACGATAGATGCTTTGATGATCTTGATTTAATCCCGAATCATTCACAACAAAATGAAGTGCCATTGCGATTGTATATACGATTAAACTATTTAAACCCGTTTCTTCACGATGAAATAACAAATAACCAATCAGAGCATTATAAAGAGTAAATGATGCAATGTGCAGCCAATAAATACCCATTTTGTGGTCTTCGTCAGTATGAGTTTGCTGAGATAGACTGACCACTCTTTCTAATCCATAAAAAACTGATAATCCAAGTAAGGCTAATAGATAGACGTGATGTTCAAGAAAACTTATAGTAGAAGATTGCGATAGCTCAACTTGCCTTTCACTCAGATCGGGCAGCAGATGGACAAAAACATAAGCTACCGAAACTCCACTAGACATTGACAGCCAACGTGCTCGAGGAATTGCTGTGAGAAACTTTAATTTACTGGCATAAAGATGTACTAACGCTAAGCTGAAAACACAAATTATCGGCAATACTAAGTCAACTTGAAAATTCATTCTTAATTGAGAAGACAAATTTCACTGCCGAAGCCACCCACTTCATCAAAAATTACAGGGCAATCGCGGTACAGTCTTTTCTCTTTTTTCTTTTCTCTTTTACTTTGGCATTACCATATAATGTACAATCTGAAAATATTTCACATCTATCTACGGGTAGATAGTTTTATTTGGAGTGATTTGTAATATTTTATTCATGAAATAACGGATTTACTAACTTTTATAAAAACAATTTTATAATTAATATATAGCAATTTACTTGATGAATTCATATTGATTATTGCTATAACTGAGTTAAACCCTCAAGGGTAAAATTAAGTGAAGTTCGGCAAAAGCGAGTCAATTTGATAACTTTTAAAAAAATTAATAAAAAATAGAATCGACGATATAATACCTAAAAGATTGCACTACAGAACAAATTATCGTCATAATATGAAAGCCCATTATTCGTCAACTCACCGATTGCAATCATGACAAAAATTGCATTGTTTGGTACAAGCGCAGATCCCCCCACCACAGGCCATCAACAGATATTACTGTGGTTGACCCACCATTTTGATCATGTTGTAGTTTGGGCTTCTGATAACCCCTTTAAGTCTAATCAAACCGACTTACAACATCGCACAGCAATGCTACAAATATTAATTAATGAGATTAAATCTTCAAAGCCAAATATTGATGCATATCAACATCTCAGTAACCGCCGCACTATTAAAACCTTAACCAGCGCTCAACAGCAATGGCCTGATGCTGAGTTTACCCTGGTCATTGGCTCAGATTTAATTCAGCAGATTCAGGGATGGTATCAAGTTAAAAATTTACTCAAACAGGTTAAACTATTAGTAGTGCCTCGACCGGGTTATCCTGTTGATGAGCAAGATTTAGCCGCTCTAGAGCAGCTCACGACAACAGTGGTGATCGCTTCTATGAATGGCTTAGCTGTTTCTTCAACGGATGTGCGTGACACTGGAGATGATAATGCTCTAACTCCTGCGGTTCTAGCTTATATTCATCAGGAGCATTTGTATGAGTTTACCTCATCCGAAAATTCTGCCTAAATTCAGAAGCGGACATAAGATAATGGTAGCCGAGGTCGCAGAATTTCAATGGCAGGACGCAGCCACAAAAAGCAGAGAACTTACCCACTACAAGACTTCAGAGTAGGGGTTGATAGTGTTATTTTTTCAGTAGATACGGCACAAAATCGCTTATTGGTTTTGTTGGTAATGGGGCGCGTTGAGCCGTTTTTGAATGAATGGAGTCTTCCCAGTACATGGGTGCGGCAAGGAGAATCTTTAGAAGAAGCCGCCTATAGAATTTTAGCCGAAAAGATTCGGGTAGAAAATTTATATTTAGAACAACTTTACACGTTTGCCGGCCCCGGACGCACGACTCCAACTCAGCAAAATAGTATGACAACTCGTCATTTATCAGTCAGTTATTTTGCTTTAGTACAATTTGAAGAAGCCGAATTAATTGCTGATGGAGTTACAGGAATTGCTTGGTATCCAGTCGATCAAATTCCGCAACTGGCATTTAATCAAAATCAAATGATTGAATATGGTTATCAACGGCTACGAAGTAAATTAGAATACAGTCCCGTTGCGTTTGAAGTCTTACCGGAATTGTTTACATTAGGGGATTTATATCAACTCTACACCACTGTTTTAGGAGAAGGTTTTTCAGATTATTCTAACTTTCGCGCCCGGTTATTAAAGTTAGGCTTTTTATCTGATACCGGAATTAAAACATCACGAGGCGCAGGCAGGCCAGCCAGTTTATATCGGTTTGATGCAGAAGCATTTGCGCCATTTAAAGATAAACCTTTAGTCTTTGTATAAATAGTAATACAGAAATTGGCAAATCAGCAATAGGAATACAGTTATAGTCCATATTTTACAGATAATAGTTGAATATCCGCAATAGGAATATAGAGGATTGATAAACTCCTCAAATAAAATAAGAAAAAAATGACATTACAATTTTACGATTTAGATTTGTTAGAAGAAGAATTAAAACAACTCCCACATTTTCATAGCGTTGCTTTTGCTGCTTCTATTTGTGAAAGAATGCTGCCAATGTATAATAAATTTTCTCAAATGGAGAATTGGGGAAAACCTTCTTTATTGAGAAAATCACTCAACGAAATCTGGCTAATTCTACATGGAAAATACATCGACTCGTCAAAACTTTATCAATTAATAAAATATCTTGATAGTGAAAATGTTTATCCAGACGATCAAACAGAGTATTTTTGTCATTTTGACTATCTTTTTGAAGCACAATTTACTGTTTCGGCACTTTACTCTACTTTGACAGCTCTGCTAACATTGGATTTAAAGTATATTATAGGAGTGGTTAAAAATGCCAGATTTGAGACTATTGAAAGATTTATTACTGAAAGAAATAACTTAATTGAAGCAGACAACTCTCAAGATGAAAAGGAATTGATCGCCAACCATCCACTAGCGAAACAAGAATTAGCTAAACAAAATGAAGATTTACAAAGATTAAAAGAGGCAGAAACTTTATATCCTGAATTACTAGAATGGCTTCGTAATAGTTCTCATAATAACGGTAAAAACTTAATCGACCTCTGTTAAAAATAGACTTTAGAGGTTAACGATTATGAGTATACAGATTAAACATATGGAGTTTTTAAAAACCAAACAAATAGAGGAGAGATAGTGATGATAACGAACAACAAATAACGATTTAATGTCCTTTTAATACCAACACAGAACAATCCGCCTCGGCCACCACTTGAGAACTCACAGACCCTTTAATAATCCGATTCATTCCCGTCAGTCCGCGAGATCCAAGTATGATTAAATCCGCTTTATGAATATTAGCTAAACGAATAATTTCTTCAGATGGATCGCCCCGTACCACTTCAATTTCACTCTCACAGTTGAGTTGTTGCTGAATCACTTCTAACTGCTTTTCCACAGCTTGAT
The DNA here is from genome assembly GCA_049647265.1 of Microcoleaceae cyanobacterium. Taxonomy (GTDB): domain Bacteria; phylum Cyanobacteriota; class Cyanobacteriia; order Cyanobacteriales; family Microcoleaceae; genus JAAURB01. The sequence continues at coordinate 506,111 of JBARXJ010000048.1, read as the reverse complement.
AAGGTAATTCACCCATGTTGGGATGAGGATGATCGGCGGGTGCGTCAACATCCGAGATCGCAGTGGGGATGACATGGGAGAAAACAATATTCGTCGTCGTCTGCAAATTTAACTGTTGCAGTGCTTCTAAAATTCGCTCCGCAGATAATGAATTATCAATCGCCACTAAAATCGTCTTCAGCACAATATATCCGCTCCATCAAAGTAATCACAACCTACACCTGAATTAAGGCTCTTTTTGAGTCCGTAGCCTGACTGAATCAGCATGGGACGGCAAACCTTCAGCCTTAGCCAAAATATTAACAGCATCGGCGACATGATGCAGCGCAGAAGGAGAATATTGTATCAAACTAGAGTGTTTCATAAATGTCTCAACGCCCAAGGCAGAAGCATAACGCGCTGCTCCGGAAGTAGGTAAAGTATGATTCGGCCCTGCTAAATAGTCTCCTACCGCTTCAGGCGTTGAACACCCGAGGAAAATTGCCCCGGCATGGCGGATATGTTCGAGTAAATCCCAAGGTTCCTCGACTTCTAATTCCAGGTGTTCTGGGGCAAACTCATTTGAGAGTTTCGCGGCTGAAACTAACGATTCTACCACCACAACCACACCATAATGAGCGATCGCCTTTTCAGTTAAAGTTTTTCTCGGATGCTTCACCAGTTGTCGGTCTACCTCTGCTACGACTTGCCGCGCTAAAGCGGAGTCTGTGGTCAGTAAAATAGCCGCCGCGAGGGCATCATGTTCGGCTTGCGCCAATAAATCCGCTGCCACATGAACCGGATCGGCGCTACTATCAGCAATAATTAAAACTTCAGATGGGCCTGCCAAAGAATCAATCCCCACCGTACCATACACAAGCTTCTTAGCCAGGGTGACATAAATATTACCCGGGCCTGTAATCACATCGACTTGAGGAACGGTTTCTGTACCATAAGCCAAAGCCGCGATCGCCTGCGCCCCACCGACACGGTAAATTTCCTCAATCCCCGCTTCTTGAGCCGCAACCAAAACTGCCGGATTAATTTTATCATCCATCCCCGGTGGAGTGGTCATCACGATATGGGGAACCTTTGCCACTTTTGCCGGAATGGCATTCATTAATACGGTACTGGGATAAGATGCTTTTCCGCCTGGAACATATAAACCCGCTCGATCGACAGGCGTATACCGTTTACCCAGAACAATTTCATCAGATTCGCCTTGAAACTGAACCCATGATTTAGGGACTCGCTGCTTGTGAAACGCTTCAATTCGTCGGCAGGCCAAGCGAATGGCATCCAATAAATCTTTAGAAACCTGTTGATAAGCCGCATCCAATTCCGATCCACTCACCCGCAACTGTTCTGCTGTTAGGGTTTTGTGGTCAAACTCTTGAGTATAATGCAGCAGTGCTTGATCGCCTTTACGCTTCACGGTTTGCAGCACTTCCCGCACCGTTGCTTCTTTGTGAATCATGGTATCGTCGTGGGTACGACTGGCGATGCGTCGAAGTTCAGATTGTGCTTCAACCCACTGAGTGATAATTCGCAACATGGTGATTAGAAGTGCCAACCTCTGCAATGACTGACCAGACGACGGAGACGAAACAATGCAGAAATTGATCAAAATTACTCTCAGAATCTCAGGAATGCACCCAGAGCGGGAAAACTACTCAGATTCGATAATTTTATCCAACAAAGCTGCTGCTGACCCGTCGTTCTTGTTATAGTTTAGCTTGGATTGATATTCTGTGCTGAGTTGAGTGGGAATAAATTCTCAGCACAACCCATCAAGACTTCGGCTACTATGATCTCAAAATCTGTGGTTGTCACTGGGATCAGCCTGATCTGTGCCTTAGGACAACTAAAATCGAGTTGGCAAAAACTATTACGGGGAAAATCTGGAATTCGGCGAGTGGCTTGTTTTGCTGAATTTCCACCTCAGCCCTTGGGTTTAATTCATTCTCAGCCCGTAACAGTTAATGGTCTGATTCCGACTTTAGTTAAAGATGCTTTAATCGATGCTAATTTAACAACACCTTTACCCGATTGTGGTGTCGTTGTGGGTTCGAGTCGGGGTTATCAGGCGCAGTGGGAACAACAGGCTAAGAAATTTGATCCCAATATAGGGTTATTTCCAGACTGTCTACATCACCAGATTGCCTTGCAAGTAGCGCGTCAAATCGGTGCAACGGGTTCAGTGTTAGCACCCATGGCCGCTTGTGCGACTGGATCGGTTGCGATCGCATCTGCCTATGAACTGATTCAAACTGGGCAATGTCAACAAGTGATAACAGGGGCGATAGAAGCGCCAATTACCCCCTTAACGTTAGCCGGATTTGCTCGTATGGGAGCCTTAGCAAAAACAGGGGCTTATCCGTTTGATATTGATAGAGAAGGGTTTGTTTTAGCAGAAGGCGGGGCGCTATTTATCTTAGAGTCTGCCGAATTTGCCCAACGTCGCAATGCAGCCATTTATGGACAGATTTTAGGATGGGGGTTAACCGCAGATGGGGCTTCTCTCAATCGACCCGATTTAACCGGAAACAGTAGCATTCGTGCCATTCATGCCGCTTTAAACCGGAGTCAGTTATCAGCCGATGAAATAGATTATATTCATGCTCACGGCACCGCCACTCGCCTCAATGACCAACATGAAGCCAATTTAATTCAATCTTTATTTCCGCCAACGGTTGCAGTGAGTTCGACCAAAGGCGCAACTGGTCATACATTGGGGGCTTCGGCTGCATTAGGCATTGCGTTTAGTTTGATGGCACTAAAAGAGCAAACTTTACCCCCCTGCGTCGGTTTAAATCATACTGAATTTCCATTAAACTTTGTCCGAAAAGCCCGCAGTACAACAGTTGAGAAGGTGTTGTGTTTCAGTTTTGGATTTGGTGGCCAGAATGCGGCGATAGGATTGGGACGATGATCTACTTTTATAAAGCGGATATGATGGAATTATAAGGTTAATCCAAATTGAATATAGGATAACCTGAAACATTGATGGTCACGAACGCAGTTAGACTGAAATATGCCGACTAAACAAAAGCCAAAACTGTTGGTAGTAGACGATGAACGGGAAAACCTGGATTTAATGTATAGAACTTTTCGCCGTGAGTTTCAGGTATTTCGCGCTGAAAGTCCTACCATTGCTATTGATCTTCTGAATAAAGAGGGCGAGATGGCTGTGGTCGTCTCAGATCAAAGTATGCCTGAAATGACGGGAATTGAGTTTTTAGGTAAAACTGCTCAACAATATCCCCAAACGGTTCGGATTTTATTAACCGGATATGCCGCAGAAGAATTAGATCCCGAAAAAACAACTCATATTTTTAAATTGATCTCGAAGCCTTGGAACCCAGACGAGTTAAAATCTATCATTCTACAAGCGGCGACTGTTTATCAGAAAAATCAAGCGGGTTAGTTGTTTTTGATGAATTATTGGTTATTTGTTGTTCGTTATTGATGATCAGCAAAAGAGTCGGATCTTGAGGATCGCACATTAACGACAGCCCGACTCTTTCGGCTGTACCAATGGGGGTGCAGACAACGCTTGATATAGTTATGGCGCTACGCGCTATTGCTTTCGATTGAAAACCCATGACAGAGAACGAATAACAAATAACAAACTTGCCATTAATTTTTGTTAAGATGATTGCAACACCTCCAAGCCGTATGCTGGGGGAGAGATCATGATAACCTGCGTGAGAGAAAGCACAGAGATGCTACGACTGGAACATATCAGTAAAATTTATCCCACTGGCACTATTCTCAAAGATGTAAGTTGGGAAGTTAAACCCGGCGATCGCATTGGTTTGGTGGGTGTGAATGGGGCGGGAAAATCAACCCAACTCAAAATCATTGCAGGAGAAGTTGAACCGACTTCTGGGCAAGTCATTCGCCCGAATAGTCTGCATATTGCTCATTTAACCCAAGAATTTGATGTTGATCCCCGGCGTACGGTGCGAGAGGAATTATGGAGGGTATTTACAGAGGTTAATCAAACTCAAGAGTCACTGGCTGAAGTTCATCGCCAGATGGAAACAGCGACTCCAGACCAACTGGAACGTTTAATTAAGCAAATGGATCGGCTTCAACGGCAATTTGAAGCGTTAGATGGGTATGGATTAGAAGCCCAGATTGAGAAGATTTTACCAGAAATGGGATTTGAAGCCGAAGATGGCGATCGCCTGGTGAGTGCGTTTAGCGGCGGTTGGCAAATGCGGATTAGTTTAGGTAAAATTCTGCTGCAAAAACCGGATGTATTACTGTTAGATGAACCGACAAACCATTTAGATTTACAAACGATTGAATGGTTAGAAAACTACTTAAAAAATTTAACCACACCGATGGTAATTGTGGCTCATGATCGGGAGTTTTTAGACAGGCTTTGTACTCAAATTGTAGAAACAGAGTATGGCGTTTCTAATAGTTATTTAGGTAATTATTCGGCTTATTTAGTTCAAAAAGAAGAAGCAAGCCTGGCACAATTAAGTGCTTATGAACGTCAGCAGAAAGAGCTAGATAAACAGCAAGAATTTATTGAAAAGTTTCGAGCCAGTGCCACGCGAAGTACTCAAGCAAAAAGTAGAGAAAAACAGCTAGATAAAATTGAGAGAATAGAAGCTCCGACCGCTAGTTTAAAGAAATTAAAGTTACAGTTTCCCCCGGTTCCTCGTAGCGGACGAGATGTGGTCAAAATTAAGGATTTAGTTCATATCTATGATGACAAAATTCTATTTTTAGGGGCAGACTTACTAATAGAACGCGGCGATCGCATTGCCTTTCTAGGGCCGAATGGTTGTGGTAAATCAACGTTATTACGATTAATTTTAGGGTTAGAAGAACCGACTGAAGGTACAGTTAAATTAGGAGACCATAACGTTGTTCCGGGCTATTTTGAACAGAATCAAGCCGAAGCATTAGACTTAACAAAATCAGTCATGGATACCATTCATGATGAAGTTCCAGAATGGAAAAATGAAGAAGTTCGGACTCATTTAGGTTGTTTTCTATTCAGTGGAGAAACAGTCTTTAAAAAAGTAGAAGCATTAAGCGGGGGCGAGAAAGCGCGATTAGCCTTAGCAAAATTATTGTTACAGCCGATTAATTTATTAATTTTAGATGAGCCGACCAATCATTTAGATATTCCCTCAAAAGAGATGATTGAAGAAGCTTTGAAAAATTATGAAGGCACAGTAATTGTTGTTTCTCATGATCGGTATTTTATTTCTCAAGTGGCTAACAAAATTGTTGAAATTCGAGAGGGTGAATTCCGCGTTTATTTAGGAGATTATCATTACTATCTGGATAAATTAGAAGAAGAACGCGAACAAGTACGACTTGCTAAACTTGAGGCAGAAAAAGCCGCTAAAAAAGCAGCAAAAGCCGATAAAAGTAAGAAGAAAAAAGCTTCAGCTAAACGTCGATAATTTTAAGTTGTTCTGAGTTCTTAGTGATTAGTCATTTGCTGGAAGTACAATTGAGTCAGTCATCACCCATGATAAATCACCAAAAATGACTTCTCGCTAACAATTCCTACCGATTCCCTCAATTTAAAAATCCTCGATTAAAGAACCTATTCGCTTGAGTAAGGGGTCTGCTGGTGCTTCTGCTACTTTTTCCTGAGGTTGTGGAGGCTGAGTGGCTGGCTTTTGGGGCGGTTGAGGTGCGGGCGAAGGTTCTAGTGGCCGAATGGCTTGCTGTTGGGGGGGTTGAGCCGAAGCAGGGGGAGAAGACGAAACCCCCACTTGTAGCGCCTGAAGATCGAGATTAGCTTGAACTTGAGCAACTTGTTGAGCCAGTCGATTGAGCCGCGCTTCAACCCGAGTAAACTGATTTTTTTCTTCTGTTAAAATCGTATGCTCCAACTCACCTAACTGTGCTTGCAATTGCACCAGTTGCTGTTGCAGGGGGTTGCTGGCTGGATTATTCTCTGAAGCGCTTGTTGATTCTGCAACGGATAAAAACTGCCATAATGCTTGTTTACAGAGATTACTAAAGGTTTGATATTTAGCGGCGGACAACTCTTTTTCAATCGCTTCGAGTAAAGCCATATCGGCATCATCTTCTGTAAACGTAACTGACTGAATAAACTTTTTATTTGCCCACAGCATCGACTTTACCCTTAACCTGTACGGTTCTATATCTTTACGTTACCATTGTTAACATTCAATTTCAGTAGATAAAGCTCTGAGTTCTCTTCAATCCAGCAAAATCTCTAATCCTAGAAATTAACTCGGTGTTTCAAGTTTAACTTCATCACTCTAGAATGATGCAACAATAGGGGCTGGATTATAATCTCCAATACAGATAAATATCCAGCCACCTTGTCAGTATTAGTGCAGCTTCACTATCTCGATTTCTTCGCTAATTGAGCTTCCCCATAAACATATTGTCCCAAAGCATTGGCTTTACGGGCTGGTTGCGCCAGGTGTGCGCGAAGACTAGCGTTTTTGAGTAAAGGTTGTAAATCTTCCCAGAAGAAAGCACCGCCTCCTCCTGTAACCACCACATCACTGACTCGCTCGGGCAACCATTTAATTAAGCGGTCAGATAACTCTTTGGCAAAAGTTTTGCGGAGTTCGGGTACAATTTTATCTAAATCAACAGGTTTCATCGAACCTTTCGGACGATACAGCCGCTGGCCTTGCGGTTTGTGAACCGCTTCTAGTAAATACAGAGATTGACTATCAGCCCCTTCTATTTTACTGGTGACTTGCTGATAAAATTTACTCATGGCAAACACTTCACTCTGAGAAACACCGCGAGCAAAGCGAAACTTATCTACCGTCAGAAAATCAGTGGTTTGGTGTCCGACATCGACAATAGCAAGGGAGACATCCGCAAAATTGGGGGTTTCTTTGTTTCCTTGAGCCTCACACCAGATTAAACTACCATATCCCTCTGGCATGACTCGGACATTTTTAATGTCGATGGTGACTTGTTCTCCCCGGAATAACAGGACGTGGGGGCCAACCAACAAACTGGTAATTTGAGCTTTTTCTTTCTCGAACAGTTCTTGAGAATAGAAAGGTAACCCCAGAACCACATCTAGCTCACCTCTGAGCTTAAAATATCCGGCACAAGAAAAAATCTTGATCAGGGCATCATTCACTTTGGACGGATTATCTGAATTATCCTCCCCGAATAAACTTGCGCCGAAGTCAGCCGCAAGCTGACCCACTGCATACCCCTTACCGCGATATTCTAACCACAAATCCAAAAGCGGATCGGTATCTTTCGTCTCAAATCCTCCGCCTCGAGCTTGTTCGACAGTTAATTCAGCCACATTAGACGGAATGAATAAAACATCGTCAGGATTTCGGCTCACACAAGATTTGGTCGCTGTTCGTCCTAAGTCAACACTAAGAATCGTTCTTCTGCTAGCGCTGGTGGTTTGCCGGCCTAGCATTGCAGCCGCTGCAGTTGCTGGCTGTCCGGGCTGTTTATTTGTCTGCATCAGAATCAATTACCTCTGGTAAAACTCACAACTATAATGCCTGATCAATTGTCACTGCGTCACGGCGTTGAACGTACCTTACCGGAATTTAATTCGGACTCGGTACATCTCTGAATGACTTCAGTGACATTCTTAGGAGAACAGGACAAACAGACATCCGATAGAGCAGAAGATACTCAGCTCAGAAGTGATGTATATTTGATCGCTTAACTTGTCAGTGAATACACGGTGGTTTGACTCGTAGCCTAACCTGATGCATCTTGACTGCAAGATCCTATAGTTTGCCCTAAAGATGCAAATTTATCATGTTCGGGTAACCGTCGGTTGCCCCAAAATCGATCATTACGTTAAATTTAGTTAAGATTATTAATATCTTAAAGATTGAATTGGTAGTCCACCCGAACTGCCCAAATGTAATTAATGTGTTTTAGAGGCCACTAAATTTTATGAAATTTTCTTGGAGAACAGTATTACTCTGGACGATCCCAGCACTGGTGATCGGGTTTTTCCTTTGGCAAGGGGCATTTTCCCCGACTTCAGCCGAGATGGGACAAAACACCGCCAGTACTCGGATGAGTTATGGTCGCTTCCTCGATTATCTCAATGCGGGTCGAGTTACCAGTGTAGATTTGTATGAAGGGGGTCGTACAGCCATTGTTGAAGCAATAGACCCTCAAATTGACAACCGCGTGCAACGGTTACGAGTTGATTTACCCAATAATGCCCCTGAATTGGTATCTCGTTTACGCAACTCTGACATTAGCTTTGACACCCATCCTGCCCGTAATGATGGTGCTGTTTGGGGATTACTGGGTAATCTCGTGTTCCCAATTTTACTCATTGCTGGATTATTTTTCCTCTTCCGTCGGTCTAATAATGTTCCCGGTGGCCCCGGTCAAGCAATGAACTTTGGTAAATCTCGGGCTAGGTTCCAAATGGAAGCCAAAACAGGCGTACTATTTGATGATGTGGCTGGGGTAGAAGAAGCCAAAGAAGAATTACAAGAAGTTGTCACATTCCTGAAAAAACCCGAACGCTTTACGGCGGTTGGCGCTAAAATTCCCAAAGGGGTTTTACTCGTCGGATCTCCGGGGACCGGTAAAACCTTACTGGCAAAAGCCATTGCTGGAGAAGCAGGAGTGCCTTTCTTCAGTATCTCCGGTTCAGAATTTGTCGAAATGTTTGTCGGTGTCGGTGCTTCTCGTGTGCGGGACTTATTCAAAAAAGCCAAAGAAGCAGCCCCTTGTATTATCTTTATTGATGAGATTGACGCAGTGGGTCGTCAGCGGGGCGCAGGCATCGGTGGCGGTAACGATGAACGGGAACAAACCCTCAACCAGTTACTGACCGAAATGGATGGGTTTGAAGGCAATACCGGGATTATTATTATCGCCGCGACTAACCGCCCCGATGTATTAGACTCCGCGTTGTTACGTCCCGGACGGTTTGACCGTCAAGTTATGGTCGATGCACCGGATATTAAAGGTCGTTTAGAGATTTTAGAAGTTCACGCCCGCAATAAAAAGCTCGGGGATGACATTTCTTTAGAAGTGATTGCCCGCCGGACTCCTGGATTTACTGGGGCAGATTTAGCTAACTTACTCAACGAAGCCGCCATCTTAACCGCTCGTCGTCGTAAAGATGCGATTACAATGACGGAAATTGATGATGCCGTTGACCGGGTAATTGCCGGGATGGAAGGCACGCCATTAACGGACGGTAAGAGTAAGCGCTTAATTGCTTATCATGAAATCGGTCATGCCATTGTCGGAACGTTAGTTAAAGATCACGATCCGGTTCAGAAGGTGACTTTAATTCCTCGCGGTCAAGCCCAAGGGTTAACCTGGTTTACCCCCGATGAAGATCAAGGGTTAGTCTCTCGCTCTCAACTGTTAGCGCGGATTAGTGGCGCTCTAGGCGGTCGTGCAGCCGAAGATATCATTTTCGGGGATTCAGAGATAACAACAGGCGCTGGCGGCGATTTACAGATGGTTACCAGCATGGCGCGGCAGATGGTGACCCGTTACGGAATGTCAGATTTAGGGCCGTTGTCTTTAGAGTCTCAACAAGGTGAAGTATTCCTGGGACGGGATTTAGCCACTCGGACGGATTATTCTAATGCGATTGCTTCTCGTGTGGATAATCAAATTCAGGCGATCGCAGAACATTGTTATGAACAAGCCTGTCAAATTGTTGAAAATAATCGTGAAGTGATTGATCGTTTAGTGGATCTGTTGGTGGAGAAGGAAACTATCGATGGTGATGAATTCCGGCAGATTGTTGCGGAGTATACAGAAGTTCCAGAAAAAGAACGGTTTGCTCCTTCGCTGTAAGAGTTAAAGAATAATTAATTAGTATTGCCTCACTTTGATTTTGATCGGGTGAGGTATTATTTTTTGTGTGTGGGAAGACGATTGACCACAGATGCACAGAGTACACAACATTTAGGTGTCTCAGCTTTCTGCCCTAATTGAAGATTTTCTAGCTACCATAAGCTTGTTGTTGAAATATCTGAATCTTGTAAAAGTAATGAGTTTACAAACATTACCTCTCAATTCTAAAAAACTCAAAGTATTCATCAAGCAAGCTAGGCATTACAACATCCCTCCAATCTTTCTCCCTCAATACATACCGGAGGGACAGCAAAAATGTCATCCTTTGACTCCTCTTTTGGTTGAGTTAATAGATGAAGCTTGTGAATACCTTTCAGTATGCCAAGCAGATGAAATCGAGAACTTATTCAACTGTTTACCTTCGGGCTTCAAAATGTCTATTAGTAGCAAAATCGAAACTGAGGATCAGAGAAGAAGATTTGCTTTATACTGTGTATGTTCAGAGGTTCAGCGTAGCTACTTTTCGTTTAAGGGTGCAATCAACCAAGACCTTGAAGAAAGCGAAGTATTAAAAATTTATCCTGAATTAATTGGTAAATTAGATAAAGATGGTTTACTTCATATAGATTCTGACTTTGTTTTATTTGATGGTGGTATCCAGTATAAAGACCACATTCTTCACTATCATCAATTGTTGAGGCGAGGATACACATCCAACCCAAACTTTGACTTTCTAGGTTTATTCATCAGATACTATTCCTATACTAAAGCTTCCAATCAATTTAGGATTGGAATCGATCATCGTCGTATTATGTCAAAGGAATTTTATTCTCAGGTGTCTGAAATGGACGGATGGCGCGGGTTGCCATTTGACAAAAACAAGCTTGATGATCCAAATTACATTGGTTTAGCAGTTGTGGAACGAAATAAGAATTCACTATTTGATCAAACTTGTAGTCTTGATCGTACTGAGTTCAACTGGAGCTACCGTGATGGTATAAAAACATTCGAGATTGAGGAGATTTCAAGCGATAATTATACGTTTGACCATTATTACTTTAATCGATATGTACATAGTGAGCGTGATATTAAAATAAAAGCATTTCGTCACTTGGACGGAGCAGTTAAGGTATATCTCAAGGATAGCTATCAAAATAGAAAAAACACCTTCATGCCCAAAGAGTTCAAGAGTCATTCCAAAGTCAAACTTTGGCGTATTGATGGTGACATAAATATAGAGGTTTGGAGCAACCTGATTTCACTCTTTTTCAAATGCAATGAGATGATCATTCAATATTTTGATCCTGAAAAATTTGAACAGGTGTTTGACTTGCGAGTTCGTGATTTTGAGGCATGGAAGCTCTCTCAAGCGGAAAATCAGGGCAACACCTAACAACAAAGTTTATCCCGTCTCAATTCAGCTAAAATTGCTATAGATCATCCTCGAACCTAAGTCCTAATTATGACAGTACGACAACCTCACTACAGCAAGGAAGAATATGCTCGTCGCAGCGAAGTTTTGTCAAAGAAATTCTGTAATTCAACGTCAATGCTATATTAGTTACGTGAAGCCTTGAAATAAGAAAGCCTATGGAAAGCAAGCATCTTCTGGAAAGTGAACGAGTAGCTGAAAGCCGTAACATAACCATCAGCTTGATCGCTAAGGATAGATCGCTCATACTAAATGGTAAATCCCGTTGAATCTGGGAACAGTCTATGTTGTCACAAGAACTAAAAGCACAAATCTTCAAGTTGCCGCCTAGCGATCGCCTCGCACTGATCTCTGCTATTGTTGAGTCCTTGCAAGATACAACTGTTGCTCAGCCTGAGCGCTCTAGTGCAATTCGGCGGATGAGGGGATTGTTGAGAACGAGGCAGCCTGCACCGACTGATGAAGAAGTGGCAGTGATGCTAGAACAGAGACGGGTGGAGAAGTATCTTCAGTGAGAGTTTTAGTTGATACCAATATTGTTCTAGATTTTTTATTGCAACGAGAGCCATTTTCTCAGGATGCGGAACTACTGTTTCAAGCAATCGATGTGGGCGAGATTGTCGGCTATATTACAGCAACAACACTAACGGATATTTTCTATGTCTCACGCAGGCACACCCGTAGTGTTGAGCAAGCGCGGCAAGCAGTCTCAGAAATACTAACCGCCATGATGATTTGTCCGGTTGATCGAGTCGTTCTGGAATCGGCTTTCAACTCTGGCTTGACTGATTTTGAAGACGCTGTTCAAATTTTTAGCGCCGCTACTCAGGGATTAGAAGCAATAGTGACCCGTGATGCTCAAGGGTTTTTGAGTTCACCCATACCCGTTTTATCCATTCAAGAGTTATTGCAGCAACTCAGGCAGCAAAATGATGGTTAGGTTGCTTGGGAGGTATAGATTGCGATCGCCTTCCTGTCACCCCGATACTCAAATCTGGATTGTCCCCATTGCCTCTCGTCATGTCCGTCGATTTGGTGGTCGTAGCCGGAGAACTGCATCATTACTGGACAGCTAAAGAATTGCATCATTACTGGAGTCGTCAATATACTCGGGTGAGGTATTATTTTATTAACCACAGAGGTGATTAGGATACAGAGATTGACGATTACTTTTGAGAGACTTATCGTTACTTCTAATTCTGAAGAGGAATTTTTACAGATTTTTCAAAGTGCCTTTTTTCAGGAAAATAAAGAGTTTTTGAATGCACATCGCACAATTTTAATAGCCTGTTACCAGAACCCTGGTCTTTCTCCTAATTTAAAAGATAGTACAACAGAAAAGCTAGTGCTATCTTGGTTAAAGAAATACAATAAAGGTTTTGAGAATAGAATTTCACAACGGATTTCAAAACCTCCTCAAACCATTGCAGATCCAATTATTGATGTTATTATTAATTCCCGATTACAAGGCTTAACCCTAGAACACCTTGAACAAATTAAATATGCTCACAGATTATCAATGTCGGCTGAGAATATATTAGGATTATTACTTGAAGAGTTTTTAGCGGAAAAACTAACTGATTATGGATGGTATTGTTGTTGGGGTGATGTAGTTCGTCATGTTGATTTTTGTAATATAGATGGTTCACTGTTACAAGTTAAAAATCGTAGTAATTCAGAGAATAGTTCATCTTCTAGAGTTAGAATAAGTCAGCCGATTGAAAAATGGTATAGAGTTAATGCGAGGACAGGAAAATATCAATGGTCATATTTTAATCAAAAATATAGTACAGATTGTTTTTCAGAAGAAAATTTCATTCGATTTATTCAGAAAGTTTTAAATGAAAATTCAGATGCTTTAGCCGTTGAAAGTAATAATCCTTGGCAATTTTTATCTGAATTATTAGAATAAGTTTAAAGTAAGCTGTTTAACAGTGGGTTCTTCAACATAACCTAATATTTCTCTCGTCCAACTAACATCATCTGTATTGTGATAACGAGAATAAGAAAAATCTGGATAAATAATAGGTGTTTTACCATTAATATAATTCAATAACATTTTAGCGATCGCTCTCCCTAAAGAGCAAGGTACAGCATTACCGACTTGTCGATATTGTTGTAGTAAACTCCCTGCAATAATCCACTCATCGGGGATTTCTTGAATGCGTTTATATTCTTCAATACTGAGGGGTCTATCGGCTTCTGGATGTGCTAAATCTGTTGCTGGCATAGCGGGATGAGTTACTAAAGTGGGAGAGGGTTTATCCCAAGCCAGTCTACGATAAAAACCTGTTTTTCCGCCACCTGAATAATAGGATTTTCCTAATGCTTCGGGCTGTAATTCGACAGGTAAATTTCGCCAATTTTGTCCTGGTTTTAGCAATCTATAATATTTTAATCGTTTCTCTGGAAATTTTACAAAATGATGTTCTTTTGGTAATCCTTCAAGTGCAGATATTAATGTGCGCCACTGCGGTAAGTTATATAAACTATTTTCAGAATGAGTCGGTGTTAAATAAGGCAGTTTTTCACTATCTCGACTACAGGCAATAATCACTCTTTCTCGTTGTTGCGGTGTACCAAAATTAGCTGAATTATATAAGTTAAAAGAAATACTATAACCGGCTTTTTTGAGTCGTTGAATAATAAATAATAACGCGCCTCCCCGTTGTTCATCTTGAGATAAAGGTGGGAAGCTTTGACCTCTCATATCATGGGGTCGATGGTTTAAGGGTGCAGACAATAAACCTCTAACATTTTCGATAATAGCAAACCGAGGTTGAAGTTGAGTAATTAAATCAATAAAGGTTAAAAAAACGTTTCCTCGTTCATCATTTAATCCTTGTCTTTTGCCTGCACTACTAAACGCTTGACAAGGAGGCCCCCCAACAATAATATCAATTTCTTCAGTTTGATTTAATCCTGCTTTTTCTCTGATTTCTGTAGCTGTATAATCCCGAATATCTCCAATTAAGGGTAAATTAGGACGATTGATTTGAATGGTTTTACGGGTAGCCACATCAATTTCACAAGCTAGTAATACCTCTATTCCTTCCTGTTCAAGTCCTAAATCTAAACCCATACATCCAGAGAAAAAGCTTAATGCTTTTAGTGTCGGTCGATGATGATGACTGTTACTATAATTTGGCGTTAATTTATTAAGCATTTAATTCATTATTTTAAACTTAATTTATTATAAATCAGATATTGACTTATATGACTAGCATTCTTGTTCTTATGTAAAAATGATATAATTTAATTCATTAAAGATAAAGTTAAGAATTTTAAGGCTATGATAGTCAATATAAATAATCCGTATCTTTCTCCAGAAGATTATTTAGCGGGAGAAAAAATCAGTTCAATCAAACATGAATACCGCAACGGTTTTATTCATGCAATGGCGGGTGCAAGTAACCCTCATGTTTTAATTTCTCTCAATTTAGCAACGTTACTGAGAAATCATTTACGAGGGACAGGCTGTTTACCTTTTATGTCTGATACGAAAGTCAGAATTGAAACAGCTAATGCTTACTATTATCCTGATATTGTCGTGTCTTGCAATCAACAGGATACCAATTCTTTAGAGGATTTTATCTGTTTTCCTCAATTAATTATTGAAGTCTTATCACCAACTACGGAAGCATTTGATAGAGGCGATAAATTTGCAGATTATCGTACATTGGAGAGTTTAAAAGAATATATTCTAATTCGTCAAGATAGAATCAGTATTGAATGTTATCGAATTAATTCAGAGGGATATTGGGTACTTTATCCTTATCACAAAGAACAAGAATTTGAATTAACAAGTATTGATTTTCGTTGTTCAATTGCATCTGTGTATGAAGATGTACTCGGTATTTCATAATAAGCTAATGACTAAAATAGATATTTTTGGGTTAAATTCTATTCATTCTTGCTATAATTTATATTTCTATTCAACTACAACGCAACGATGACCCCATCAGTAGAATATCAACAACGACGGCAACAATTATTAGAAAAAGTCGGCAATGGCACAGCTATTTTTAGAAGTGCGCCGATGGCTGTAATGCATAATGATGTAGAATATTCATATCGTCAAGATAGTGATTTTTTCTATTTAACAGGGTTTAATGAACCTGATGCAGTGGCGGTATTTGCACCCCATCATGAAGAACATAAATTTATTCTGTTTGTCCGTCCAAAAGATTTAGAAAAAGAAACCTGGACAGGATATCGTGTCGGGGTAGATAAAGCAAAAGAAATGTATGGCGCGGATGAAGCCTATCCCATTCATGAGTTAGATGAAAAGTTACCACAATATCTTAAAAAAGCGGATAAAATTTATTATCGTTTAGGACGAGATGCAGGGTTTAATCAAAGAATTTTAAAGCATTGGCAACAGCTTATTCGGGTTTATCCCAAACATGGAACAGGACCTGTTGCAATACAGGATGCGGGGACTATTTTACACCCGATGCGGCTGATTAAAACAGAGAGTGAATTGGCAAAGATGCGGAAGGCGGCTGATATTTCGGTAGAAGCCCATAATTTAGCGAAACAAATAACGCAACCCGGAAAATATGAATATCAAATTCAAGCAGAAATCGAACATATTTTTGCCAAAAATGGCGGCAGTCCGGCTTATCCTTCGATTGTGGCATCGGGTGTAAATAGTTGTATTTTGCATTATATTGAAAATGATCGGCAAATGCAAGACAATGATTTATTATTAATTGATGCGGGATGTTCTTATCAATATTATAATGCAGATATTACCCGAACGTTTCCAGTCAATGGTAAGTTTACACCGGAACAAAAGACGATTTACGAGTTAGTTTTATCGGCACAATTAGCAGCAATTGAGCAAATAAAACCGGGAAATCCTTACAAACAAGTTCATGATACAGCGGTGCGGGTGTTAGTGGAAGGATTGATGGATTTAGGATTATTGAAAGGAGAGATTGAGGAGATTATTAAAGAGGAAAAATACAAACCGTTTTATATGCATCGTACCGGACATTGGTTAGGTTTAGATGTGCATGATGTAGGGGTTTATCAATGGGGAGAAAATCCTCAACCGTTGCAGCCTGGACAAGTGTTAACAGTTGAACCGGGTATTTATATTTCTCCTGCAATTAAACCTGTAGAAGGACAACCCGAAGTGGATGAACGGTGGCGAGGGATTGGGGTACGGATTGAGGATGATGTTTTGGTGACAGCCGAAGGATGTGAAGTTATGACAGCAGGGGTTCCCAAGTCAGTAGAAGCGATGGAAAGTTAATCACAAATTTGTCGATATTTTCGTAATTTTATTGGCGTTTAATACTTAAAAGCGACCTGTAGGGTGAGGGTAATTCTATCACCAGACAAGTCGTTTTTTTATATTTTGATGTTATCGATGAAATGAGTCAAACAAAAATGAGTTAAGCACCAACAGGATGTTCACAAATTGGCAGTTTTTGAGAAGCATATCCTACACCTCGAACGGTGAGAATAAATTCAGGATTTCGCTGGTCTGCTTCTACTTTAGCGCGTAACCGAGCCACATGAACATCTACAACTCGCATATCTGCAATGCGTCGGGGTGCATATCCCCATAACTGTTGTAGAATTTCAGCACGAGAAACAGGTTCTCCAGAGTTTTTGAATAATAATTCTAATAGGTTAAATTCAATGTAAGTTAAAGGAATTGCCTGGTCATTTTTATACACCCGCCGCTTGACTGTGTCGATTTTAAGACTATCGATTTGAAGAATTTCTGAATCGACTTCATGAGCTGTTTTTGTATCTTTACACCGCCGTAAAATTGCGTGAATTCTGGCTTCTAGTTCTTTTGGTGAAAAAGGTTTTGTCAAGTAATCATCCGCCCCCAGTTCCAAACCCGTAATCCGGTCTGCAACATCTCCTAACGCGGTTAGAATAATAATGGGAACATCAGAGTGACTCCGAAGCTGTTGACAGACACCGTAACCGTCTAGCTTCGGCATCATCACATCTAAAACCACCAAATCCGGTGTTTCCTTATCAAACATTTCTAGAGCTTCCTCACCGTCGGCTGCGGCGACCACATTGTACCCGACCATTGATAAACGAGTGGTAAGAATGCGACGAATTGCGGATTCATCGTCTGCTATCAAGATTTTTTCTGCGGAGTGGTGCCGTTCTTCAAACCTTGCTGATGTCGTCATTGTTGTTTTGTTCCCCTATAACCCAAATCGGCTTACGATGCTATATCAGACAAAATTGGTACGTTGCTATGGACGATTTAGAAATGCGTTTAAGCGTCAGTGTTTCATGCGTCTGATAACGCCTGTTATCATATTGTTATCATAAAAATAAACAATTTGCAGTTAATCTTTGTAATATATTAATAAAGTTCAAAAAAGTACACATATTTGTGAGTATGAACTGCAACGGATACAAATTAATATATTGAGCAACAATCGGCTTCGACAGGAGGCTGTTATCATCGAGTAACTGTTAAGGTCGATTGTCCTACTGTCACTGAACTCAAACCATGCCGAATCCATTTTTAGGTGTCCGGATTCCTCCTGAAGTTCACGAAGCACTGATGGCACAGGTTGAAGCCACTGGACAATCTAAATCAGATCTTGTCATTGATGCCTTAAGAGCATATCTGAGAATGACATCTCAGCCTGACAAAATCACCGATTTAGAAATGCGTTTATCCGCATTAGAAGCTCAACTGGAACACCTGAGTCAACAGACTCACTCTAGAGAACATTATCCCGGATCTCAAGCCATCAATCACACAACAGAAGATTAGTTAATGATTTTTATTCTTTCTGTCAAATTAAGTTAAAAATCATGATGTAAGTTCAAACTTTTTAATGTCATTCAATTTTAAAATTATTCTTAAAAAATAGCAAAATAACGCTACATAATTTTACGAAAAAAATACTGAAATAATGCTAAAACCTGTTAATATCTAGACCCATCATTTTGATCTTTGGGAAAAACATATTATGAGACCCATGATTTGGCATCCTGAATCCCATGACCCGAAAGTGAATCAATATCTAGATTAGATTAATCACGAACCCGAGTTATCTATTTAGGCTGGAATTATTCTATTGATCGGCTTTTGTAGCATCTTAATAGTAATGGGTGCATTTTAGTTGAAAATCTACATTCTATATTTAGAGATGCGGTTAATGTCTGCTAATTTTAATGAGTCAAACTTAATTTACTCAATCCGTTCTAATTCTTGTAAGTAAACCTCTCCAATATCGACTTGTTTAAGTTCTTCTACAGTAATACTTTCATACTCTACTTTGGCTCGAATTAACATTTCATCACCCACTTCTGGTAAAGCTTCAGTGGTAAACACCCAAACTGACCCCGTAGAATCTTGTAATTCATAAGCCCCAGCCCCCACAAATGGAGCATCCGTTATGACTGTCCCTTCAACATAAACCTTAGCTCCAACTTTGCGTTTGGGGTATAAATTGGCAATTTGTGCGATCCGAAGACGACGCTGTAATTGTGTGGTGGACTGGGTCAGCGTCTCACAACTATATAATCCAGGGATCAAGCTCAGCAATAGGATTAATTTCGCAAATTTACTTAAGTAAGGTTTAATCAAAACAGTCATAGCAATCGGAAAACGTTGCAGTTAAATCAATCAGGTGTAATCTGTATTATGATTGCAGATGCAGACTGGATTAATATGACGTTAACCCCAGACGTAATGTTCCAATCATTAGGCAAATTATAGTTTACATTCCTATTTGTAGCAGTGTTGCGACCGCTGCTAAACAGTCCATAAATTAATTAAAACCCACTCTCATTAACTTTAGTATGGCTAAATTATTAGACGGTAAAGCAAGCGCTAAACAGATTCAAAACCAGCTAAAAGAGCAAATATCAGCCGTACAAAGCAAAATCGGTAGACCTCCGGGTTTAGCAGTATTGATGGTGGGAGATAATCCCGCGAGTGCTGTTTATGTGCGTAACAAAGAAAAAGCCTGTGAGCGCGTGGGTATTGCTTCATTTGGGCAACACTTGCCAGCAGACGCGACTCAAGCCCAACTAACAAAAATTATCCATCAGTTAAATCAAGATGAGCGAGTCGATGGAATTTTAGTTCAACTGCCCTTACCGGAACATTTAGATGCGGTTTCTTTACTGTATGAAATCGATCCTGATAAAGATGCAGACGGACTTCATCCCACAAACCTGGGGCGGCTGGTACGAGGAGAACCGGGTTTACGCAGTTGTACGCCTGCTGGGGTGATGCATCTGCTCAAAGAATACAACATCAATTTAGAAGGGTTACAGGCTGTTGTTTTAGGCCGGAGTATTTTGGTGGGCAAACCCATGGCGTTGATGTTACTCGCCGCCAACAGTACCGTAACCATTGCCCATTCTAAAACAGAAAACTTACCTCAAGTTTTACAATCAGCCGATATACTGGTCTCCGCTGTGGGTCGTCCGCGTTTAATTACCCCAGAAATGGTTAAACCTGGGGCAGTGGTGATTGATGTCGGCATTAACCGAGTCACCGATGGGGATGGTAACTCTTCTCTAGCTGGGGATGTAGATTTTGAGGCAGTTGAACCTGTTGCTGACTATATTACCCCTGTACCGGGCGGCGTGGGGCCGATGACAGTGGCGGTTTTACTGAGAAATACAGTAGAAAGTTATCTGCGAAAAGGATAGTTATTTATCATGAGTTTTTTGTCATGAGTCATGGGTTAGAAAAACAAATAACCCATAACGTGCTAACAAATAATGAATCGGTCACAAACACCCGTACAATGAGATGGAGTGGGAGTGAGTTTAACGAAGACTCATCCATATTTTACCTAATTATCCGGTTAAGGTGGAATCAACGCTCAGGAGTAATTTTAGGAGGATTAATCCTTCGAGAAACATGACCAGTCAAGATAAGCCGAGGATGGTAGTCGCGGATCAAACCTCTTCACCCAGTCAGGAGTCCAGTTTTGACTTATCCTCATATTTAAAACAGCGTCAAGCTCAAGTCGAAGCCGCGTTAGACCAATCTATCGCCGTCAGCTATCCTGAAAAAATCTACGAGGCGATGCGCTATTCTCTACTCGCGGGCGGAAAACGGTTACGACCAATTCTGTGTTTAGCCACTTGTGAGTTGATGGGGGGAAGCGTGGATATGGCAATGCCCACCGCTTGCGCCTTAGAAATGATTCATACCATGTCTTTGATTCATGATGATTTGCCGGCGATGGATAATGATGATTATCGTCGAGGTAAACTGACCAATCATAAGGTATATGGGGAAGATATCGCCATTTTAGCCGGAGATGGATTACTCAGTTATGCCTTTGAATTTGTGGCAGCAAACACTCGAAATGTCCCGGCTGAGAGAGTTTTACAAGTGATTTGCCGTTTAGGTCATGCAGTCGGCGCAACCGGTTTAGTCGGGGGTCAAGTGGTGGACTTAGACTCTGAAGGCAAACCGGATATCACGGAAGAAACCCTAACCTTCATTCATACCCATAAAACAGGCGCACTGTTAGAAGCTTGTGTGGTTTGTGGAGGGATACTCGCCGGAGCCACAGAAACAGATCTCAAACGCTTATCTCAATATGCTCAAAATATTGGTTTAGCCTTTCAAATCGTAGATGATATTCTCGATATTACCGCCACTCAAGAAGAGTTAGGCAAAACCGCTGGAAAAGATATTCAGGCGCAAAAAGCAACTTATCCCAGTTTATGGGGACTCGAAGAATCTAAAAATCAAGCACAGAAACTCATCCAGCAAGCTAAAGCTGAACTAGCAAGCTATGGCGAATCTGCTCAACCCCTGTTGGCGATCGCAGATTTTATTGTGAGTCGCAGTCACTAATAATGTCAACTCCTATGGAAGACTTTGGTCAAATTTTAGAAAATCATGTTTTAATCGTGTCTGTGCTAGCCTGTGTGATGGCTCAGGCATCTAAACTCGTTGTAGAATTTGTTCAGCATGGTAAAATCAATGTCCGTGTTTTAACCACCACAGGCGGAATGCCCAGCGCTCACTCTGCTTTTGTGGGTGCTTTAGCCACAGGAGTCGGTCAACGTATTGGCTGGTCGAGTCCAGAATTTGCCCTGGCGGTTGTGTTTGCGGTGATTGTCATGTACGATGCGGCAGGCGTGCGTCAGGCGGCTGGAAAACAAGCCCGAATCCTGAATCAAATCATTGATGAGTTGTTTCAAGAGCATCCTCATCTGAATGAAGATCGGCTCAAAGAATTACTGGGACATACTCCATTTCAAGTGATTGTCGGCTTATCTTTAGGCATTGCTATCTATTTTTTGAGTGAACTGACGATTTATGCATAACCCGGCTTAATCGAGTTGTGGACGAATCACCGTCACTTGCTCACTATCAACCACTAAGGTTAAAAATCCCTGGCGACTGAGGTCATTCAGGGTGGCTGCTGCGGTTTCTGGGTCACGGGTATATTCAATCAACAGATAAGGCCGTTGACCATAGGAAACCAAGCCAATATCTGCATTCAGGGTTTGGCGCAATTGTTCAGCAAGTTCTGGCTGATTTAAATAATCCACTAACACTGCATATCCTGGCCCCAATAACTCTGGGTTAAATGCAGTCCGAGAAATTTGGCGTACAGAAGATGAAGAGGTTGACTGAGGCTGTGGGTTTGTGGGTTCAGCATTTAAATCTGCCGCCGTCCCCGGTTTAACAATATAGGCTTGTAAACCCACTTCGTCTTCTAAATAAGCAGCCCAATCTTCAGCAATCAGCCGATCTTCAAATCCTCCCACCCGAGTGACTACATCATCGACATATTGACACACTTCACTATCAATATCACTGGGTAAGGTTTGACGAACTTGCTGTTGTTGCGTTGCCGTTTGACTGACAATTAGCAGTAAAAATTCATTTTCCTCCGGGGGTTCACAAGCGTTCTGAGCGACTGCTGGCTGGATTGGACTCAACCCATTCATTAGCAGTAACATCGCCCACCCCGCAAGACTTCTCCCGCCTCGAACTCGCATCTGGTGCATTGTTTAAACTCAGTTCAACTCAATTAGCGCTATTGCGTTGGCGTAGCAAGCGCGGAACGCAATAGCGTGGCGAAACGCCGTATCGCCTCATTATTGTACACAGGGGGGACATTATTTGATCGGCGTTGTTGGGGTTAAAGAGGCGATCGCGTCGGGAATGGTTGCAGAAGGCGCTTGAAAACTGCCTGTGAGGACATATTCTAAACGCAGTTTCAGCCACGTCATAAACTGACTCTCTGTGGTGATAATAGCCGCTGCCGGTTGAGGACACTTTTGCTTCATCTCGGCAAATTCAGGTGCTTCTAAGAACGCGGGTTCTACCACTAACCAAAAGTTAATCTCTTTTTCCTGTTCTTGGTAATTACGCACCCGTTCTTTTAACACTTCTTCGAGGGGTTCTTCTTCCAACAGAAAGTGTTTACTTGCCAAAACATAGTAGTAGGTTTGCATAGAAATTTTATCACCCAGTGATTAACTAAAGCATTCAATTGTGGCATTTTACCACTTTTAACCTGTGTCAGTATTCACGCCTTCACGCCCGCCACGTAGGGGCGCATTGCATGCGCCCGTCAGTATTCACGCCTTCACGCCCGTCTGCAAGTCAAGAAAGATAATTATCAGCAGTGCCCGTTGCCCATTCCCTGTTCCCTCTTCCCCAGATGATATTTCTACAGCTACGGGAAGCATCAAGCGCTATCCTATTGAGAAGGGATACATGATCAAAACGAACCAAAAATAGTAATGTTTACGATCGCAGACAACACCACAGTCATTATTTTACTGATTGCTTTAGGAATTATTGCATGGGGATATTATCGTTCTCGATCCTACGGCAAATTAGGCTTTCTCTCTTGGTTACAGTCTGTGGCATTAATGGCACCGTGGCTATTATTTTTTGCCTTAGCCGCCGCTGGAGTCTATCTTAACCTTGTCAGTATCCTTGCCTTCTTTTTGGTTTCGACAGGTTTATATATCATTTTGGGACGACGGCTACGGGAAGCAGCCAGCCAAATTAACCAAGATAGTTTGAATTCTCCGCCACAAATTAACTCTAACGAAACTAAACCTAACGATAGCGAGTCTTCCACTCCAGAGTATGCCTCGACTGACTCAGATGTAGCTAACCCAGTTGGGGATTCTTTTCCGACTCAGCTAGCCCCCCTGCCGGAAGAGGACTTAGAAACTATTCGAGGTATTTTTGGAATTGATACCTTTTTTGCCACGGAAACCTTACCCTACCAAGAAGGCGTTATTTTCAAAGGCAATCTCCGCAGCGATCCTGAAAAAGCTTACAATCGTTTATCAGATAACCTACATTCTGCCACAGGCGATCGCTTCCGTTTATTCCTCGTCGAAAGTCCTGAAGGTAAACCTGTTGTGATTGTTCTTCCCCGCAGTAACGATCCCAACACCGCCACGACGGGTCAAAGAATATTATCTATTATTTTACTCATTATTACGATTGCCACGACTTTTGAAGCGGGAGGATTACTGTTAGGGTTTGATTTCTTCACTGAAACCAGTCGTTATGGTGAAATCTTTCCCATTGCTATCGGCGTACTCGCTGTTTTATTGAGTCATGAATTAGCCCATCAAATTATTGCTAATAAACATCAAGTTAAATTTAGCTGGCCGTTTTTTATTCCTACGGTTCAGATTGGTACATTTGGTGCATTTAATCGATTTGAATCGTTGTTACCCAATCGCAAAGTTTTATTTGATGTTGCTTTTGCAGGGCCTGCTGCGGGGGGATTACTGTCTCTCGGAATGTTATTTACGGGATTAGTTTTATCCAATGACAGCAGCTTATTTAAAGTTCCGGTTGAATTTTTTCGAGGGTCAGCTTTAGTCGGTATTCTCAGTAAAACCATACTGGGTTCTGCCTTAAATCAATCCGTTGTGGCGGTTCATCCTTTAACGATTATCGGTTGGTTAGGATTGGTAATTACAGCGATTAACTTAATGCCAGCCGGACAATTAGATGGCGGACGAATTATGCAAGCAATTTACGGTCGGAAAGTGGCTGGACGTTCAACTATTGCCACATTTGCTGTATTGGCGATCGCGTCTTTAGTCAATCCTTTAGCTTTGTATTGGGCGGTTGTCATTCTCATCTTACAACGCAATTTAGAACGCCCCAGTTTAAACGAATTAGTTGAACCTGATGATACTCGCGCCGCCCTCGGATTATTGGCTTTATTTCTGATGATAATTACTCTATTTCCCCTGACTCCAGTCCTGGCAAGTCGTTTAGGAATAGGCGGATGAAAGTTGAAGTGGTTCCCCATAATCCCGACTGGAAAAACTTATTTGCAGCCGAAGCTAAACAATGGTTAAATTTACTCAATTCTGACGTTATTGCTATTCATCATATCGGTAGTACTGCTATTCCAAATATCCATGCAAAACCGATTATTGATTTACTGATTGTTGTTAAAGATATTGATAACGTTGATAAAAATAATACAGCCATTACTGCTGAAAATTATGACATTATGGGAGAATTCGGTATTGTCGGTCGGCGATATTTCCGCAAACATAACTCAGCCGGAAACAGAACCCATCATATCCATATTTATCAACAAGATTCGCCAGAAATTCAACGTCATTTAGCCTTCCGAGATTATATGATAACCCATCCTGAAGATGCAAAAGAATATAGTAAACTAAAGCAAGAATTAGCGCTAAAACATCCAGAAGACATTGAAAGCTATATGGATGGCAAAGATCAATTTATTAAAGATATTGATCAAAAAGCAGTAGAATGGGTAAAAAATAATCCATAATTTCTTGTTTGTGTCCTTTATAGTAAATCTCCTCTATATATGAATAGCAAAACAAAACCTAACTGGGCAGGTTCAGACCTCCTTTCAAAAGCCGTTAATTTACTGATTCAAACGCCTCCTTTGTATAAGCTGATGAAACATCAAGCCCGACAAGTACTGATAAAAACAGCCGAGAAAAATAATATTCCCTGGCAACAAACCTATCAAGAACTTACAGAATCTGAAATAAAAAATAGCTTAAATACTATTGTAAATTCCGATATAAAATATCCCGAATATTATCAAAAACCTTTTCATGCTTATGAACAAGGAAACCTCTGTTGGGATGCTGCTTTTGAAGCCGAGTCTGCTACTTATGCCATGGGTTTACGAATTTGGCGAAATGAAGAAATAACTTGGCAAACTGCACATCATAGAATGCGTTCAAGCTTTCATCAAATCTTATCTCAATATACCCCTCAACCCGTTAAAAATATCTTAGATATCGGCTGTTCTGTGGGAATTTCTACCCAAAGTTTACATCAATATTATAGTCAACTTCAACAAGATAAAATTCAAACAATGGGTTTAGATTTATCACCCTATATGTTATCCGTTGCGAAATGGCAAGATGTTAATTCTACTATTACGGAATGGAAACACGCCAAAGCAGAAAATACAGGTTTTCCCGATAACTCTTTTGATCTGGTTACGCTACAATTTATTATTCATGAATTACCGCAATTTGCCACAAAACAAATCTTTCAAGAAGTCAGGCGTATTTTAAAGCCAGGCGGTTGTATCGGTATTCTAGATAATAATCCGAAATCTGCTGTGATTCAAAACTTACCTCCTGTATTATTTACTTTAATGAAAAGTACAGAACCTTGGACGGATGAATATTATCAATTAGATGTAGAAAGTCTATTAAAAGATACAGGTTTTGCATATAAAGCTACTGTCGCGACAGATCCCCGTCATCGGACTATTATTGCCTTAAAGCCAGAGTAGAATAATGGTTATTAGTAGGCAAAACAGAGACGAGGAGATCCTAATATTACCTCTGCTAAGCAAACCGTTTAGTAATCAAATCTGCCAACTGTTTTGCACTATCTCTTACGGCTAAAGATGCAGTGGCTTGTTTCATTGCGGCTAACTTATCGGGATTTTTGAACAGTTCAAATACCGTTTGATTTAATGCTTCTGAGGTTAATGTTTTCTGTGGCATCATCAACGCTGCATCTGCTTGAGTAAACACATTCGCATTATAAGTTTGATGATCTTCTGCGGCATAAGGATAAGGAATTAAAATAGAAGGAGTTTGAGTCACGGCTAACTCTGTTAATGTTCCCGATCCAGCCCGACTAATGGCTAGATTAGCACGATTTAGTAAAGCAGCCATGCGATCGTAAAAAGGTAGTGCAATATATTGAGAATGTTGTAAACTATCTATATCTGGATCGTGAGTTCCCGTCAGATGTACTACCCAAATTCCGGCTTTAAACCAATCGGGTGCAGCCTGACGAACCAATTGATTCACCGCAACAGCCCCTTGACTGCCGCCAACGACCACAATGACAAACGCATCTTCTGGTATATCAAAAGGGAGGTTTTGAGCGGGTTTGAGGAAGTCTGGACGAACGGGTGTCCCCACAACAACTGTTTTATTCGGTACAGGTAGATAGGATTTTGTCGCCTCAAAACCCAAGGCAACCACATCACACCAACGACTCAGTAAACGGGTGACTTTTCCCGGTAAAACATTCGATTCATGTAATATTACAGGTACACCCAAAGAACGCGCGGCTAAAATAGCAGGGCCTGCAATGTAACCGCCTGTGGTGAAGATGGCATCAAACTTTTCTTGTCTGAGTAAGCGGCGAACATTGAAAATAGAACTCGTCAGACGGTTGAGGGTACGCACCGAGCCCAAACCCAATTTAGTTTGAAACCCTTCCACTGCAATAGTATGCAACGGATAACTCTGAGGAACGAGTTGAGTCTCTAAACGATCCGGAACACCCAGCCACTCAATGTGATGATCTCCCAATTCGGCAGCAGTGGCGATCGCTGGAAATAAATGTCCTCCGGTTCCGCTAGCGG
The DNA here is from genome assembly GCA_049647265.1 of Microcoleaceae cyanobacterium. Taxonomy (GTDB): domain Bacteria; phylum Cyanobacteriota; class Cyanobacteriia; order Cyanobacteriales; family Microcoleaceae; genus JAAURB01. The sequence goes on along the minus strand of JBARXJ010000048.1, from coordinate 479,039 downwards.
CAATCAATAATCGCATAAAGACTATAACTTAATTTTAAATGATAAAGGTAAATTCGTAACGTTAAAAATTTCATATCATCATACCCTTCACTTCTGCGACTTGCAAGGTTAGGACAGAAGTCACGCCCCTGTTCGCCCCTGTTCGCCCGATACTGTTGGGGCGCATTGCATGCGCCCTCCGAATCAGGAGAGAGGGATTTATGATTGTTGTCAAAGATCTCTTGCCTACGAATAACAAACAACAAAGGACAAAGTACACATTTTTGTACTTTTCGCAACACCTGTTTACAATTTGTTGATCTAAGATAAAAGAAAGGATCACATTCAGGGAGGCAAAAAATGAGTATCATCAAAAGCCAAGAGTTGATGAAAGTTTCTTCCCTAACGACAACCGTTGCCGAGTATTTAATTAGCCGCTTAAAAACAATTGGTATTCGTCATATTTTTGGTGTTCCAGGAGATTATGTATTAAAGTTAATGGATTATATTGTCGATAGTCCGATTGAACTCATTAATACCTGCAATGAACTGAATGCTGGCTATGCGGCTGATGCTTATGGACGACTCAATGGCGTGGGTGCATTATGTGTCACTTACGGTGTGGGTGGACTGAGTTTAGTCAATGCTTTAGCGGGTGCTTATGCAGAAGAAGTGCCGTTAGTTGTGATTAGTGGTGCGCCCAAAACTTCAGCTCGAGGGCATCATTTATTAATGCATCATACCACAGGAGATTACAGCTTACAACAATCAATTTTTGATCAAGTTACAGTTGCAGCCGTCACCATTACAAACCCAAACCAAGCCGCCGATAAAATTGATCATGCGATAACGGCTTGTTTACGATATAAGCGTCCTGTTTATATTGAAATTCCCCTGGATATTGTAACTCAACCTTGTGTTGTTCCGGTTTCTCTAAATCTTCCTAGCGCTGCTGATAACATCCGTAATAGTGTAGGAGAAACAGCTTATCGTCCTTCATTAGAAGAGGCAGTAAATGAAGCAGTAGAATGGTTAGAAAATTCTCAATATCCTGTGATTTTAGCTGGGGTAGAATTGCATCGATATGATATTGAAGAACAACTACGAAAATTAGTCAAAATTACGGGTTATCCCATCGCCACAACATTACTAGGAAAATCTAGTTTATCAGAAATGCATCCCCAATTTATCGGGACTTACGTCGGTGGACTGAGTCGAGATTATGTGCGCCAGCGAGTCGAAACGGCTGATTGTATTCTCTGTTTAGGTGCAATTATGTCTGATATTAATTTAGGGGGTTATACGGCTGATTTAGATAAAAGTAAACTGATTAACGCTAATTCAGAAACTGTTAAAATCAAACATCATTACTATTCACCGATTTATTTAGGGGATTTTATTGAAGGCTTAATTGAACGATTACAACATCGAGATTATAATACGCTCAATATTCATCCCGCCACCGAAGCATTAGAAAATCACTTTGAGATTCTGCCCGATCAAAAATTAACCAATGCGCGATTTTATCAGCGAATGAATTCTTTTATTGAGGATAGTCATACTGTCATCGCCGAAACAGGAGATGCAATTTTAGCCACAATTGATTTACTGATTCACCAGAATACTCATTACCTGGCTCAAGCCTTTTATATGTCGATTGGCTATAGCTTACCGGCTTGTTTAGGTGCATCTTTAGCCTTACCTGAGAATCGCGTTATCCTATTTATTGGCGATGGCTCTTTTCAGATGACTTGTCAAGAACTGTCTACGATTATTCGCTTCGGTTTAAATCCGATTATTTTCTTAATTAATAATGATGGTTATACGATTGAACGGATGATTCATGATAACACTTACAACGATATTCAACCCTGGAAATATCATCAACTCCCGCAAGTATTTGGGGATTGTTTTAGTTGTGAAGTCCGCACAGAAGCCGAATTAGAAGCAGCACTCGAAACCGCAAAAGCAAATATAAATCAACCTTCTTTTATTGAAGTTCATTTAGATCGATTAGACTGCTGTAAACCTTTAAGCCGCTTAACCAGTACCTTGCAAAGTTAGGGAATAGCTGTATGGAAATATAGATATTGTTGTTTCAATATGACCAACTGTGTCGGAAGTAATAGGGAAGAAGTGTAATATTTATATGTAAATTAATCTTTCTTTCTTGCGACAAAAGGGAATACAAGTCCTTTAATTTATTAATGGATAAATCTAAACTATTTCCTTGTTAAATCCTCTTAATTTATTAATGGGGTTCCTCCTTCCTTCTTCTTTCTTCCTTCTTCCTTCATTAATGAAATGATAGTAGTTTTTCGACAGAGAGTTCAATTTTTTGAAAAGCCATTAAGGAGAGAGTCCCTTGGTTATACTTTCGTTGAGTTTGATAATGATTTTCGGTAGGACGTTGAAATACAATTAGTTGTTGCGCTTGTAAATCCACCACCCAATATTCTAATATCCCTTCGTTTGCATAAACCGTTTGCTTCTGTTGTAAATCTTTTTCTAAAGTACTGTAAGCAACCTCAATTAATAAGTAAATTTCTTCGGCAAAGGGATGACGAGTATCGTATAAAGAAACGGGTAGTTTAACAACTGCAATATCGGGTTCAGGTTCGGAGTTTTTAAGAGTTACCGGATGAGCTTCATAAACTTTAGCATAACCTCTCAATTGTTCTCGTAAATATTCAGCGATAGAATCATTAATTTTCCGATGTAAAGGCCCCTCAGGTGACATCTCAACAATATTTCCTGCTAATAATTCGACGCGACGATCATTGAGGATACCTGCTTTTATCATCTGATGATAATCTTGAACTGACCATTTCGCTAAAGTAATCATTACTCTTTTAAGAAAAATTGAACTTGAATAATTTGTTAATTCATCATTTTAAAAAACTCATTCATTGACTATTTATCTGAATAATAAAAGTAAAACTTAGGCGATTTCGGCTGTGATCTCACCTAAGTTTTCTGCATGAAGCATTGATGTATTTAATAATTATTGAGGTTAATACCTGCTTCTTTCGCCATTGCTTGTAGTCCTTTACGTTGAAGGGTTTTAATGGCTTTGGTAGAGATTTTTAGTCTAACCCAACGGTTGCCTTGTGGCCACCAGATCCGCTTCCACTGTAAGTTTGGCTGTTGTAACTTATGAGTCCGACGGTGAGAGTGAGACACCGCCATAGCGTTATTTGCTTTTTTCCCAGTCAGTTGGCATCGACGCGACATTGTTAATATTAATCCTGTTGATATAGTCCAATCGTTTATTATAGCCTGTTTTCTGTCAACTTCACCTCCTCTCCAGCAACACCATATCCAGTGTAAGGACGTTTATAAGGGGGATGTAGACCTAAAATAATATCTTCTTTAGGCACTCCCATTAAGACTAATTCTTCACCCACCTCAATATCTGTGGTATTCTGCAGCAAGCCAAATGTGATCGGCTTTGATATCAAAATGCAGAATAATATAATAAACTCGTTTTAAACCATTCCAACCAATTCGCATCATTTGATAGTGATCGTTTACCGTATCAAATAATAATTCTGTTTCTACATCTTTCTCACTTGATTTATACTGACTATGACGTTCTAATAGCGTTTGAACACAAGAGCGATAATATTCTAATCGATCCATTGTATAATCTCCTCAATTATCGGTTCATAAATTATTAAATTCAGTTATCCCAATTTCAATATACTGTTAGAATTGATTGTTTTTATTACTATAATTTTAGGCTGTAACTAAACGGATTCACTCTAGCCTCAAATCGAGATTGAAGGTAAGTTCTGTACAATGATTTGAGGGGTGTTTTTTGATTTTTCCACCAGGTAAAATAGCGGTCATTAACAGTTTTATGAATGGTTTGATGAAGGGGATCAGACTCAATCCCAATAAAGTGATAAATTTGATCTAAAGTCAATTGCGGATTATCAATAAAATCTTCATATTTTAAGACTAAAACCCGCTTCAAATAAGGCTTGTCTTGCTGAAAACGTTCGTGACAAACCAGCCAATGTTTAATTAAAGTATGAAGTTGTGTCTGACTCCATTTTTGAGTGGCATAAGAAACAGCTATAGGATGGCGCAATAAGATAATAAAAATAGCTTCTGGAAATAAAGATTGTAGAAAGCGAGTCCGAACTAAATTAGGGGGAGATTTTTCCAGTAAATAGGGTTTTTCTAAGTCCCAGTATTGACTCCACTCCTGAAAGATTTTAGTTTTATTTTCAGCCGTTACTAATGGTGAATGTTCATTTAAAAATGAGGCAGAATTAAAGCCAAACTTTCCAGGGCCCCCATATACTCCAGCGACTGGATATACAGATTGTAAGAATTGTCCTTCATCTTCATAAACTCCTGTATTTTCAAAACCGCTAATTTGAGGATGTTCCTGTAAGCAACGACCTAAAACTGTGGTTCCACTCCGATGTAAACCGCCAATAAAAATATGCTGATGTTTGTTGTTTTTGATTTCCATTTTTATCAAATATATAACAATAAAATTAAACCTCTATCCCAAAATAGGTAATCACTAAATCTTGTGTGCCTGAATTAATCACTTCATGTTCTTCTTGCGGTTCAACGGCAATACAGACACCGGGTTCTAAGGTATATTCTATACCGTTAATCCGAATAATTCCTAAACCAGATTCTATAAAAAAGACTTCGCACATATCTTGATGAGCATGAACAAATGCAACTTGACCCGGTGCAAATGTTGCTTGGGAGAAATTGGTTAAATGGGGTAAATCGCCTAACTTTAACATTGTTTTTTTCTTAATTTCTCGATTATGAGAAACGGTTTGTTCAGGCAATTGAGTTAAAGAGATAAATTTCATATTTGGATGTTGCGCTATACGCAGTAATTCGTAATTAGTTATTCTCTATGTTTGAAAAAGAGATTTGCTAGTCTATATGAGAGTATTCCCAGAAGTTATAAAAAAATTATCACAATTATAAAACAGATTAATCTAAGCCATTAATAATATGTTTCTGAATCACTTCTATGGCAGCTTGTGGCGTTTGTACAATAATAACCTGTTGCGGCGCTAACTGTTGAAAGAATGCTAGACTTTCTAACGTCTGATTCAGTAATATAACGGTTTTATTTTCTTTGATTGCTAACGCCACTTCCGATGCAGTTCCGGCTCCCATACCACAGGCAATAATAATATCGCTAGACAGAACATTAATCGCGTTTCTGGCATTACCTAAATTGGTTAAAATCGCAATATCAACCGCTTCAGAAGTTCCCTTTAAATCAGCATTCGGTAAAATTCCAATCGTTAAACCATTAGCTGATTTTGCCCCTTGACTGGCAGCTTCCATCACCCCAGAGGCACGACCACCCGTTAACAAAACCCATCCTTTTTCAGCAATCAATTCACCCAGTTGATAAGCGTATTCTAAATCAATCGCGGTGGCGTTTTGTCCAGGCCCCATCACACCTATAATCGTTCGTTTCATCTGATGTATGTTTTAGCCTTGACTGTACAATATGAGCGTCCTAAAAATTAGGCTATAGCAAAAAAGAGTAACTTTTGACAAATTATAACTGTCCGATTATCCTATCAAAAGTAAACTGCCTAATGATGGCTTGCAATCCGAGCGCGATCGCAATTTAAGATTTTAATCGGGAGACACTATGAAAAAACGATATATTGCACTGGCTACATTGGCTTTAAGTTCAGCTTTGATTAACTCAAATCTTTCTGCAATGGCTGATACTCAACAAGTTCGTTGTGATTTTTATCCAAAAGGAGAAGATCAAGCCTCTGATTATGGACTGTGTACTTTTTCCCAACGTCAAGGTTCTATTAGAATTGAACGCCAGAATGGTAGAAGCTATGAACTGACCCCTGTCGGCGACCAACCCGGTAATTTTGTTGATGGTGATGGTCGAACAGTTTACCGACAAGGGGGTTTAGGGGATGAGGGGGTAATTTTCCGCTTGCCAGAAGAATCGATTTATATCTATTGGGATACGGCTCCTTTTGAGCAAAATCAAGGGTCTGCTAACCCTAATACTGATACGCCAGAAACTTATACGACTGTTCGCAATAGTAATGAAATTGATATTCAAATTACTGAAGGTGAATTTCGCTTTTGGGGAACTTTAAGACGTGGAGAAACAGGGAGTTTTGTGGGTAGTGATGACAAAGTCGATGTCATTTTCAATCCTCAAACGGGTCAAGTTGTTGTTAATAACGCCACCACAGGTACAGAATTTTATAACTATTACACTCAGCCTATTCCGACTCTAGAAAATCCTAATACAATGTGTAATCCAGCAGTGGAGCCTTGTTAGGGATAGGGGAGATCCCGAAGACACCCCAGAGCAGTTGATGAGTGAGCCAGTCGTGAGCGCAAGTTAGGGGAGACTATTACACACCTGATGTATCCAGTCGCGGTCTGTCTATAAGCTACTCCTGCTCAACGAATAATTTCAAATCCCTGTAGTCCTTCGACTGGCTCGTATTCAACCCCCACATTTTCAGGTTTTGCGGCGCTCGGGCCGTGGTGACACCATTGAATCATCTCTTCAATATTTGTTAATGTTCCCTCGAACACCGCTTCAACTCTACCATCAGGCAGATTTCTCACCCAACCGTTTAGATCTCGTTGCCGGGCTTGGTGTAAGGTAGAAAATCGATAGCCTACACCTTGAACTCGTCCTGAGATCCAAACATGAACCCGAATAAAGTTTGAATTTTGGGAATTGGCTGTAGGTAAAGGTGGATCGGGCGACATAAGATTAGTATTTATAGCGAATTATTGAGAGTGGCAATCTATGGATATTGTTAATTTAATAATAATGCTCGTCATTGGTGCATTAGCTGGGGTAGGAATTGGATATTTTGGTTGGCAAAAACGTCTGGCAAAACAGCAACAAGAATACGAAGCTAAAATACGCCTTAAAGTTGAACAATTAGAAAGAATCCATCAAAACCGGATTCAGGATCATACTACTGCTTTACGAGCCGATTATGAAGCTAAATTGCGTCAGCAAGCAGAAACCGCAGAAAGCAATTATCAAACCCGACTCCAACAAGCTCACAAGCTGCAACAGCGGCAGTTTGAGGTGCAGTTAACTCAAATGATTCAACAACTTGAAGATCGCGAGTCATTACTCGGCCGAGCGAATCAAACCCTTGATGACTACGAAACTCAGCTTGAATTGGTTAATACTCAGCTCACCACCAGCAATGCTCAACTGCAACAAGCTTATCACTCGATTGACAATTATCAAACTCAACTCGGAGAAGTGACTCAGCGGTTGCAGCAGGGTGATTTTCAGATGGATGAAATGAATCAATCTTTGAAACAATATGAGTTTCAGTTAGGGGAAATGGGTCAACAACTGAATCTGAGTAAAGATCAAGTTGATGAAATGAATCAATCTATTTCACAGTATGAAACAGAGCTTTCTTTGTTGCGTCAAAATGCTCAAAATTCGGAGCAACAAGTGCAGCAAATGAATGATGCGATCGCTCAATATAACGATGAATTGCAGCAGGTGAGTCGGGACGCAACCACTACAGAAACAGATGTACAGCAGCAGATGGCAAACTTGCAACAGCAACATCAAGATAATATGCAACAGTTACGCCAAGATCTCGAGCAAGATCACGCTATACAAATGCAGGGAGCGATCGCAGGTATAGAACAACAATATCAGAATCGTATTCGCACAGAAACCGATCAATTGGTACGGCGAATGGAACAAGATAATTTTACTTTAACTGATAGTATTCCATTAGAAGAAGAGCCTATTAATCTATCGGCTTCCTCTCCGATTATATTACCGGATAATACTGAAATTGAGCAGAATATTATAGAGGAGGAAATTACCACGGAAGAACCGTTGATTATTACTGAGGAAACGCCAGAAATTACCTCAGAAGAACCGTTAATTATTACTGAAGAAACACCGGAATATTCAGTACCCGTGGTTCATAATCCATTTCATATCACTCCGACTCTTAATCAACCCAAAGCGGTCTCAGAGTTAATTACTAATATTCAACATCCTGACAGTCAAGTTCGTCAGCAAATCGCTTATAGTTTAGGTGATTTAGCGGCAACTCAAGGACTAACAGCAGAGGTTAAACGTGGGATTCCAACACTAGAAAAACTGAGTCAAGATATCACTCCTGAGGTCAGAGAGCAAGCGATTATTGCGCTAGGAAATATTAAATCCGAGCAGGTTATTCCCACGCTACAGAAAGCATTACGAGATATTAATCCTCAGGTGGTTTGTGCAGCGAGTGCAGCTTTGAATAAGTTTAAGTCTTATGGCATTAAACCTAAAGTGAAGTCTCCTAAAAATGCTTTACAAAAAGTGAACTTAAAACAACAATAAGCTGTAGGGTGCGTCATTTGATGGGGATTTTACTCTTTTTACAGCCTGGACAGTCGTGACGCACCTTTAATTCTAATCTGATCAAAATAAAGTAGCTGTAGGGTGTGTCATTTAATCTATATTAGATATACTTAAAATTAATGATATTATGACGCACCTAACTCATTTGATTTTATATAAACTAAAAAAGTATATTTTAATCTCTGCATTGATAATAGCCAGTAGAATGTGTAATTAAATGTATATTTTATCGAATCAACAGTTAGAATATTATCACCCATCTGACTAAATCTTATTTTTCTTAGTTAAAATCTTTCATCGATTATTTGTAATGAGTCCAACCCTTCACCCGCTAGAAAAACTTTCTCTATCTCGTCGTACCCTCTTCAAACTATTAGGTATTAGTGCAGTCGGTGGACTGCTTGGCTATTCACGTTTTAGTAAACCTCAACCCACCCTCTATCAAAGCGATCAATTCGATTTACCCTACTATTTATCTCAACCCAAACACGTTACAATTGTCGGTGCTGGCTTAGCAGGATTAGCTTGTGCCTATGAATTGAGTCAGCGAGGATTTCAAGTCACTTTACTCGAAAAATCACCCCAATTGGGAGGTAAAATTGCCAGTTGGCAGATTAAATTTGGCGAAGAAACCTTTAGAATGGAACATGGATTTCATGGGTTTTTCCCTCAATATTATAATCTTAATCAGCTTGTTCAAGAACTAGAAATTCAGGATAATTTTAAATCCTTAGAATTTTATTCTGTTGTCTTCCGCAATAACAGTTATAAACCCGAAGTATTTCGGCCGTCTCACTCTGCTTTCCCTTGGAATATTGTTGATTTAACGATTTCTTCTCCCAACCGTTTACGCTGGGGAATTAACTTAACTCATCCCAAACATTGGCAAGTTTTCCGAGAAATTAGTGGCTTCAAAGCACCCGAAAGTTTTCAACGTCTCGATCATCTTTCTGTTGCTGAATGGGTTGATTCTGACTTCCCTCAAGGCTTATATGACTTGTATTTTTTACCCTTTGCTAAATCCAGTTTAAATGCACCCGATCAACTCAGTGCAGGTGAACTAATGCAGTTTTTTCATTTTTACTTTTTTGGTAACCCTGAAGGCTTAGCTTTTAATGGGACACGGCAAGATATGGGAACCAGTTTAGTTCAACCCATTGCTAATTCAATTCAACAGAATAAAGGGGATATTTTAACGGATATTACGGTTAGTAATATTGACTGGAAAAATGATAAAATTGATTCGATTTCTTATCTTGAAGGAGACATTAACAATTCGGTTCCATTTTGGGTGAAGCAAAACTCAGTATTAGCGGATCATTCTTTAGAGTATTTTGGTGCAGGAGATGAAGTTTACGCTTTATATCCTAACAAAAAAGAGGCTATTTCTCTAAAATGTACCCATCAAGGTTGTACAGTAAAACAATTAGAAAATGGTCAATTTCAATGTCCTTGTCATGGTGCTGTTTACGATCAAGAAGGTCATGTGATTTCAGGGCCAGCACAACGGGATTTAACTCGGTTTAAAGTGATTCAATCTCAAGCAGAAAGTATACAGTTAGCGGCACTGAATACCTCATCAGAAATAGAAGATAATGGTTCAATAATTCAAGCGGATTATTATGTTTTAGCGGCAGATATTCCGGGAGTACAGGCTTTGTTTAGGCGAAGTAGTGGAGAAGTTAATGATATAGTTAAAGCTCAAATTGAACAGTTAAAAACAGCCGATCCATTTGCCGTTTGTCGGTTTTGGTTCGATCAAGATTTTCCTTGGGAACATAGTGATTTTACGTCTTTATCCGGTTATCAACTCACGGATAGTATTACCCTTTATCATCGCATTCAAGAACAGTTTATTCAATGGCATCAGAAGACAGGCGGAAGTGTAATAGAACTCCACGCTTATTGTTATAAAGAAGCTCAATTTCCCACACAACAGGATTTAATCACAACCTTTGAACAAGAACTGTATGAAATTGTACCTGAATTACAATCTGCTAAATTGTTACATCGAGAATTAGTCAATCAGAAAAACTTTGCAGGTTATCCACCCGGAAGCTATCAAGAACGTCCTCAAACGGCTTCTGGTGTAAGCAATTTAATCTTTGCAGGAGATTGGGTGAAAATGCCGTTTCCTTGTGGTTTAATGGAACGTGCTGTTAGCAGTGGGTTATTGGCAGCGAATCAGATTTTACAGCAAGAAGGTTTACAACAACGCAGTCTATTTTCGGTTAATCCTGAAGGGATTTTAACAATTTAAATGCTTAAAATAGAGTAAAAATTTTATGGCTAATTTTGATATTAGAAATAAGGGAATTAATCCGAACTATTGGTATGTTGTCGCTCGTAGTGATGAAGTGAAAAATAAACCATTTGGGGTAAAACTTTGGCATGAAAATATTGTTTTATTTAGAGATAGTCTTAATCAAATTCATGCTTTAGAAGATCGCTGTCCCCATCGTCAAGTGAAACTGAGTCACGGTAAAGTGATTGATAATTCTCTTGAATGTGTTTATCATGGCTGGCAATTTGCGGCAAATGGTTTGTGTGTTAAAGTTCCTTACTTGGCTTCTAATCAAAAATTACCGTCTTGTCAATTACGGTGTTATCCTGTGCAAGAATTAAATGGTTTTATTTGGCTATTTCCGGGAGACAGCAATTTAGCGACTCAAACTCAACCTTTAGCCATGCCAGAATGGCAACATTTAAATTATATTGCCACCGTTTCTACTATTCATTGTCAGGCGCATTATTCGTTTCTGATTGAAAATTTAATGGATATGTATCATGGACATTTACATCAAAATTGGCAGGCTTGGACAGATGCAAAATTAGAAGATATACAAATTTATGAGAATAAGGTTGATGCAATTTATCAAGCCAAAAGCTATTATAAAATAGATAAAATATGGTCAATTTCTCAGTTATTTTTTCCCAAACTTAGAAAACTACATCCAGAAAAATTAACGGTTAGTTATATCTATCCCCATTGGCATTCTACCCTAGGGGAATATTTTACAATCTATTGTTTATTTTGTCCAATTAGTTTAACAGAAACGAAGGCTTATTTAATTCATTTTACCTCTTTAAATGCATTTTGGCGATTACATAAACTTCCAATTGCTTTTCGTCAATTTGTTAAAAATAGGTTGTTTGGCTCGGCTCAAAAACTGTTAGATGGACTGGTTAATCAAGATATTCAAATGATCGAAGAAGAACAACTGGCTTATGAACAAAATCGACAAATAAAATCCTATGAATTTAACTTGGCAATTATTAAAGTTCAGCAATTCATTGATCAACAAGCACAGTCTTATTTATCCTCCAAATTTTGAATCAGCCAAGTAAATTTTGCTTCGGCTAAAGTTAGGAAATTCAATGTACTTTGATTAACATCTTGTATATCTAAATTCGGATCATCATCTTCAACAGCATAACCTAAACGTCTAACTGTACCCCGCATTCGACTGGCTAAACATAAACAAATTCCTTGATAAAATCGAGAAGAAAATCCAGAATTTCGGTGAAGCTGTAGATTGAGTGCATATCGAGGAATGGCTAAAATCTCACTTTTCTCAACGGCTTTTACGGTTGCTAAAGGAGGACGACTATCCACAAAAGAAATTTCTCCAACCACTTCTCCATCTGCTAGTAAAGCAAGTTCTGTTTCTCCTTCTGTAAAAATTGAAACACTGAGTGTTCCACTTAAAATAATGTATAAAGCATTGATAGATTCTCCTTCGTAAATTAATGTATCTCCTGGAGATAAGACCTTTTTCTTACTTCGGTTAACAATCCACTGCAGATCATTATCATCTAATCCACCTAAAATGAATAGTGCTTTTTTAGGTCTGTTATCATTCATCATATAGCAATCCGTTAGTTAAAGATATTTTTAATAAAATCAAGCAAAGCTTCATGAAATTTATTTGTTGCTTTCATATAGCAAGCATGACCCGCTTTAGGTAAAACAATCTTCTTAGCATTCGGCATCAATTCTACTAATAAATTAGCATGATCCACCGGAACAATCTGATCTTCACCCCCCCAAATAGCTAAAGTCGGTAATTGTATTCCTTTCAGTTTTTGACTCATTTTCATAATTCCAACGGGGGCAACCGCAACAAATCCTTGAAGTTGTTCTGTATGTTCTACTAAAAAAGGTAAACTATAAGTGCCACTCATGGAAGGGGAAATTAAAACAACTCGGGTTAAATTGAGTTTATCAAAAACTTTAGGCAGTATTTCTGATTGATAAGTAGAGATTCTATCTGATTTACCATAACCGGGTAAATCTAAAGCCACAACTCGATATCCTTGCTGGCTAAAGCGTTTTAATGTACCTAACTCTTTCCAAGTTTGAGCCGTAAAACTGGCTCCGTGTAGGAAAAGTAGAGCGGGTTGGTCAGGATTTCCTGCTTCTAAATAATGCAAATTAGCGGTTTGAATCTGAATAAAATTTGATGAAATTGAAGATTCCATAAATTAAAATTAAAAAAGTAAATCTAAATTCATTTGAAAACAAATAATTTTATCACAACTTATCATATCGTGCTACGCGATCTTGTCAGTGGGTATGAGGGGAGAGAAATATATATGATTGGCGATCGCAGCTATTGAACCCAAATAGCGTAATTCAGTCTATGATGTCAGATTTAAAGCAATTTAGAGTCAATCTCTACAGGAAGCGTTGTTAAAATCAGCTCTCGATTGTCAATCAACAACTCACAACAAGCTGTTTATCTTTCTATGTTTGGGTTGACAGCAGATCCAATTAAAATCTGATTGAGTAATAATCGAGGAGACGTGATTTGAGACAATTGACACCCAGCATTAATTTAGAGTGAACAGGGCATCTTTTGCTACCCTAAATTGTATTGTGAATATAGACTCTCAACGCAATTGCTGTAACCTGTTTATGACTATCGAAGACTCCTCACAAACGACTCCAGTTTCTCCCAACCCGCCTCCCTCTTTACCCAAGGTGGGGTTATTCACCATGTTCCGTTTGGGCTTATTCCAAATGGGGTTAGGCATTATGTCTCTGCTAACGCTCGGGGTGATTAACCGTATTATGATTGATGAGTTGAAAGTCCCGGCTTTAATAGCCGCTGGGGCGATCGCTATGCATCAATTTGTCTCTCCGGCGCGGGTTTGGTTTGGCCAAATGTCCGATGCTAAACCCCTATTTGGCATTCATCGCAGCGGTTATGTGTGGATAGGGGCGGCTTTATTTACCACCGTATCCTTTATCGCCCTACAAGTGGTTTGGCAATTAGGCGGCAGTATACAAACCAATGGTTTAAACCTGTTCACTTACGGCTGGGCGGCAATTCTTGCCCTGATTTTTGCATTATATGGTTTAGCCCTTAGCGCCAGCTCAACCCCCTTTGCTGCCCTGTTATTCGATATCTCTGACGACGATAACCGATCTAAGCTGATCAGTATTGTTTGGTCAATGCTGATGGTGGGGATTATTATTGGGGCAATTATTAGTTCAAGAGTGTTAGATCAGCCCGAACTGTGTGGAACAGACATTTTATCCTATAATCCGACAGCCTCCGGCAGCGCCACAGATATTACTCAACTCAAACCCGCTGTTAATTTCCTGTTTATTGTGGTTCCGGCTATTGTTTTAGGGCTATGTTTAGTCGCCACATTGGGAGTCGAAAAACGCTTTTCTCGCTATAAAAATCGTTCTACAGTTGCCCAACGAGAAGATCAAATTACCTTAAAACGAGCCTTACGCATTTTAACCGCCAGTCGCCAAACAGGATTATTTTTTAGCTTCTTATTGGTGATGAGTATTAGCTTATTCATGCAAGATGCTGTTTTAGAACCGTTTGGCGGCGAAGTGTTTGGGCTGTGTGTCTCAGAAACCACTCTGTTTAATGTATTTTTTGGTATGGGAACTTTAGTGGGTATTGGCACAACTGGCTTTTTAGTAATTCCCAGAATTGGTAAGAAAAATACAGTTAAATTAGGCTGTATTGGTGCGGCTATTTTCTTGGTTTTATTTATTATTTCCGGTTTAGCTGTCAACTTAGAATTATTGAAAGGTTCCTTACTCGGTTTTGGACTGAGTTCAGGAATTTTAACGGCTGGGGCGATTAATTTGATGTTAGATTTAACCGCAGCCGAAACCGCAGGTACGTTTATTGGCGCTTGGGGACTGGCACAAGCGATGGCAAGAGGACTCGCAACTGTATTAGGAGGTGCAGTGTTAGATATCGGACGCAGTCTATTTACCACTCCCACGTTAGCCTATGGGTTGGTGTTTGCGACTCAAGCAATTGGGATGATCGTCGCAATTACATTACTGCGTCGTGTTAATATTCAAGAATTCCGTGATAATGCTAAACAAGCCATTACCACTGTCCTGGAAAACGAATTGGATTAAACCGTAGAAATGCCCAAGATTTTAGCGATCGCAAATGGTAAAGGAGGCGTTGGCAAAACCACCACAGCCATTAATCTTGCTGCCATCCTCTCGAGAAACTTTTCTACGGTACTCGTCGATACAGACCCGCAACAGTCCGCTTCTTGGTGGGCAAGTCAGGGACAAATGCCATTTGAGATTACGTCTCATACCGATCCGGTTGATTTGAAACAACTGCAAAGTTATCAAAATGCAGATTTAATTGTAGTGGATACGCCCCCGGCGTTAAAATCAGAAGCGTTATTATCTGTGATCCAATTGGCAGATTATTTAGTCCTTCCCAGTCAACCCGCACCGATGGATCTGGTGGCTTTAATTGAAACTGTTAAGCGGGCAATTATTCCGGCTCAAGTGCCTCATTCTGTACTTTTGACCAAAGTTGACCCCCGCAGTCTTCCCGATGCCATAGAAGCCCAAAGATCCCTCAGAGAAACCGGAATTCCTGTCTTTGAGAACTTCATTCGTTCTTATAAAGTCCATGAACGTTGTCCCTTAGAGGGCGTTCCCATTATCCATGCCAAAAGTCAAAAAGCCCGTGAAGCCGCCTCAGATTATCGTCGAGTTGGGAGTGAACTGTTAAGTCATTTAGCTTGATTTAAGCATCACTATTCCAGTAGTAATTTTTAGGTGATTTATTCAGCACCCTACGAGAAAAGTCTAACGCATAACTTAGGACAAATAACTCATAAAAATGTCGATTGAAATTGGAGGAACAACTGTTGCGGCAGGGCAACAACAACAGATTGAAATTCCGGTTGCCCGCTTACCGACTCAAACCATGATTTCTCTACCTGTGATTGTGATTAATGGCAGTCAACCGGGACCCACATTATGGCTGAGTGCTGCGATTCACGGAGATGAAATTAATGGGGTTGAAATTATTCATCAAGTTCTGAATAAAATTAGCCCTCAACAGTTACAAGGAACAATTATTGCCGTCCCCATTGTTAATGTTTTTGGCTTTATCGAACAATCTCGTTATTTACCAGATAGGCGAGATTTAAATCGTTCATTTCCGGGTTCATCACGGGGTTCTTTAGCCTCTCGACTGGCTCATTTATTTATGACAGAAATTGTTAGTCGTTCTACCCATGGAATTGATTTACATACCGCCTCTGCTCACCGTACTAATTTACCCCAAATCAGAGCCAATTTAGACGATCCACAAACCTATAATTGTGCCAAAGCCTTTGGCGCACCTGTGATGATTCATTCTCAAACTCGGGATGGTTCACTGCGTCAAGCCGCGACTCAAAAAGGCATTCCTGTACTGTTATATGAAGCGGGCGAAGCATTAAGATTTGATCGTCAAGCGATTCAAATTGGAGTCAATGGTATCTTGCAAGTGATGACAAGTTTAGGAATGTTTTATTCTCGTACATTACCCGAATTAACAACAGAAACCACTCCCAAAGAAATTAGGAAAACACAATGGGTAAGGGCTTCAAAAAGTGGGATTTTAATGTTATATGTTAAACTAGGAGATCGAGTAGAAAAAAAGCAAGTTTTAGGGGTAATTTCTGATGCCTTTGGGAATGAAAGTGTAAAAGTGCGATCATCTTATGATGGTTTAGTGATTGGCAATCAAGAAAATCCGTTAGTTTCTCAAGGAGATGCCATTGTTCATATTGCTGTAGAGGAATTAGGAGACAGGTAGGGGCGCATTGCATGCGCCCTGTCTTTCATCGCAATACACCCGTACACGCCCAAAACCCACATCCTCATCAGTTAAACTGCTGATCCGGCTGTTTCTAATAACTGCTCTTCGAGTTGATCTAACCACTCAATTAAAGATTCTAACTGTTTGTTGGCATTCATTACGCCTAAACCCCGAATTGTTACTTTTCCAGGACTATAAACAAACCGGGTTTTTAAATGATTGGGTAACTTTTGTTTTAGTAAATTCCAGGCGGGTTCTTCCATCGGCGTTTCTAAAATAACGTGTTGTTTACCCTCTGGTTTAATCCGAGAAAAGCCTAATTTTTTAGCAATTTGTTTGAGTTCCATGATCCGAATTAACTGTTGTGCCGGAGTCGGAATCGGGCCATAGCGATCGCACCAATCTTCTTCTAAACGGCTTAATTCATCCCGACTTTGACAAGCGGCAACTTGACGATAAGCACTCATTTTTTGATCTAAATCGGGGATATAATCAGCCGGAATAAACGCCGTTAAACTTAGATCAATTTGAGTCTCATCCACTTGCGGTATTTCTTGACCTTTGACTTCTTGAATCGCTTCTTGTAACATTTCCGTATATAAATCAAAGCCAATTGTATTCATTTGACCCGATTGTTCAGCCCCCAATATATCACCCGCGCCGCGAATTTCTAAGTCTCGCATTGCCAATTGATAACCCGAACCTAACTGAGTAAATTCTTGAATTGCCCTTAATCTTTTACGGGCATCATCAGTTAAAGCCGCCCGTCCATCTGCTGTCACCGGATAAAATAACCAAGCATGGGCTTGTATGCCCGCCCGCCCGACACGACCTCTGAGTTGATACAATTGAGCTAAGCCAAACTTCTGGGCATTTTCAACTAAAATTGTATTGACGCGGGGAATATCTAAACCGGATTCAATGATAGTAGTACAGACTAAAATATCGGCTTCTCCGGCACTAAAGGTTAACATAATGGATTCTAATTCATTGGCTTCCATTTGTCCGTGTGCTATTAATATTTTGGCTGTGGGAACCATCTCCCGAATTTGGGCGGAGGTTTCTTCAATTCCTTCTATTCGAGGGACAACATAAAATACCTGTCCGCCTCGATCTAATTCTTGGCGAATAGCTGTACGAATGGTTTCTGGATTGAAAGGTGAAAGATGAGTTTGTATCGGCCGACGAGAGGGCGGTGGTGTGGTAATTAAACTCATTTCTCGAATACCTGAAAGCGCCATATATAACGTTCTGGGAATGGGAGTTGCGGTTAAAGTTAAGACATCTAAATGGGTTTTCATTGCCTTAATTTTCTCTTTTTGATTCACCCCAAACCGTTGTTCTTCATCGACGACTAATAACCCTAAATTTTTAAATTGAATGGTTTTACTCAATAAAGATTGTGTGCCGACAACAATATCAATTTCACCGGTAGCTAAACGCTGTTGAATTTCTTTTTTTTCGGCGGTTGTACGGAAGCGATTTAATAACGCAATTTCAATCGGATAAGGAGCAAATCGTTCTTTTAATGTATGGTAATGTTGCTGAGTTAAAATGGTTGTGGGGGCTAAAAATGCCACCTGTTTACTGGCATTAACCGCTTTAAAAATAGCCCGAATTGCCACTTCTGTTTTGCCAAATCCTACATCTCCACAAACTAAGCGATCCATTGGGCGTTCGCTTTCCATATCCCGTTTCACATCCTGAGTTGATTTCAACTGATCCGGTGTAGGTTGATAAGGAAAAGAATCTTCCATTTCTTGCTGCCAAGGCGTATCGATGGGATAATTAAAGCCTGTTTGTTCTGAACGTTTAGCATAGAGTTTTAATAAATCCACCGCTAATTTTTTCAGAGATTTCTCGACTTTCGCCTTGGCTTTTTCCCAAGTTTTTCCGCTTAACTTATTCAGTTGAGGAACCTTACCACCCGTTGACCGAAATCGAGATAAACTCCCCACTTGATCGGCTGCGACTCTGAGTAAACCATCGGCATATTTTAAAACTAAATAATCCCGCGTTTCATTATTAATCGTTAATCCTTCTAACTTAATAAATTTACCAATCCCATGTTGCCGATGAACGACATAATCTCCCGGACGTAATTTATGGGGATCGACTTGCTTAGAAGCAGCGCGGCGACGTTTACGAATATAGCTGGGTGTGGCGAGAGAATGCTGCCCATAAAATTCTCGATCTGTCACCACAACCAGTCTAAATGTGGGTAAAATAAACCCTTCTAATTCCGCTAGCCCGGTGTATTTTAAGGCAACAGGGGTATTTTTAATAATGCTATCGATTGCCGGATAATCTTTCGGATTGGGTACAAACTTTGCCGGACAATCATGTTCTGAAAGTAAGGCAACGGAACGGCTGGGTTGAGCCGAAATTAAAAAGGTTGTAAAATGCTTTTGGCGTTGTTCTCGAATTAAGTCTGCTAATTTAGCAAATTGATGGGGTAAAACCGGAACTGGACGACTGGATAAATTTAACGGCGCAATGTCAACAAAACTGCTCTGATATTCTGCTAATTCTGATAAAAATAAATGATCGAATCCTTGTTGAATTGCGGCTAAAGACTCGGTAAATTGTCGATGACGTTGGGGTGAAGTTTGATCCCATTGTTCAGCAATATGTTCGTACCAACGTCCACCATGGGCCGCACATTGATCGGGTTCATCGATTGCAATTAAAGTATATTCTGATAAATAATCGAGTAGGGAAACAAACCGATCAATTTTCAGTTCTTCGGTTCCCATTCCCCAAGGTTGATAACTCGTCGGCGTTAAAATTAATTGTTCTATTTTATCGAGCGATCGCTGAGTTGAGGGGTCAAATTCCCGAATTTGTTCTAATTCATCCCCAAACCATTCTAAGCGCACCGGCAATTCTGCTGCGACGGGAAACACATCAATAATATCCCCCCGCCGACTCCATTGACCCTCTGTCTCTACCAACGAAACTCGCTCATAGCCCAGCTTAGCCAGCTCGTGGTCAATTGTTTTTGCCTCCCAGCTTATCCCCCTCGTCCAGGTTAAACAATAGGGTTCAAACGCCTTTTTCGCGGGCAGATGGGGTTGTAAAGCGCGTTCGGTGGCGACGATAGCAATATTGGGTTTAACTTCGCTGGTTTGATCTGCTCTCACCACTAAATCGGCTAACACCTGCAATTGTCCCCAAGTCATCTCCTCAGAGTAGGAGGAAGCGTAGGGCGATCCTTCTGAAGTGGGGTAAAAATGTACGGTTTCCCAGCCCATGGCTTCGAGTTGGGCTGACCAACGTCCGGCTTCTTCTAAAGTGGCTGTGACGACGAATAAGTTGAGTCCCGCTTTCTGGGCTAACGCTGAGGCCACTAATCCCTTGGGCAGTCGAGGTAGTCCGTTGAGATACAGGGATTGTTGTTGATTCAGTTTGGTTAACAGTTCATGGGTTAAGGGGGATTGCCCTAATGCCCGAACGATCGCGGAGAAGCTCATAGATAGCGGATAATATGGATGCGGGTCATATTCTTTTTTATATTGTAACGGAGATGTTGAGCGTTACATCAATTGAAGGGAGGATTTAATCAATCCCTCAACAATCACTCGAGATGCGATCGCTTCTCAAAGCCGTTCAAAAAAAATTTGACTCAAAGGGTTGACAGCATTGTTAATATTCGCTATCCTAATAAAGGTGTGAAGCACAAAACCTTCACTTCATCAGCTAGCCCCCATCGTCTAGAGGCCTAGGACACCTCCCTTTCACGGAGGCGACAGGGATTCGAATTCCCTTGGGGGTATTAAAGTTAGTAAGTATAAGAATATAAACGTGAGGCAACAGTCTCACTTTTTTAATGGATTAACTGCGATATTCCTCACTGATTGCTGAGGGATCTGTTTTAAATTGTTAGAGGGGAATACTCAAAGTTTGGATAAAATAGGAATGTACTCAGCTCCATCTCTACTTTATAACAAGATCTGAGATTAATCATCTTCTTCCTCTTTATCATCTTCAATAACTCTAATTTCATTTGCATATAGCCGACCGTATTTTTTGTTTATTTCTACTTCAACTAAAGTATTCTGAGCGCGGGATTTGAGATCAAACAGAAGTCAATCGTCAAGTAAGTTCTGTTATTTTAAAGAATACAACGAGGGAAAGTCGGCAGCTATGACTACAACTATTAAACTCAGTCCGATTATTCAATTAACCGATGAACAATTCTATCGTCTGTGTCAGTTTAACCGTGATTTAAAATTAGAACGAAATGCTACAGGAGAACTTATTGTGAACCCACCCACTGGAGGAGAGACGGGAAACTATAATATTGGACTAGCTGCTCAGATTTGGAACTGGAACGAGGGTGCTAAGCTAGGAAAAGCGTTTGATTCTTCTACTGGCTTTAAACTGCCAAATGGGGCAACTCGTTCTCCTGATGTTTCCTGGGTGAGGCTGGATAGATGGGAGTCTTTATCGCCTCAACAACAGCGACGTTTTCCACCGCTTGCCCCAGACTTTGTGATTGAGTTGATGTCTCCGAGTGATGAACTGGTAGATGTTCAGGCAAAAATGCGAGAATATATCGATAATGGTGTTAGGTTGGGTTGGCTGATCAACACGGATGCTAAAACTGTTGAAATTTATCGACTCACTCAATCTGTCGAGATGGTGAAAATGCCATCCTCGCTGAGTGGAGAAGATGTCTTGCCAGGATTTAACCTCAAGATTTAATTGCTTATATAGCAATCCGTTTTCAGTTGTAAGAAAATATTTTCGTCCTAGCGGTGCGCCCCTACTCCCTACTCCCTACTCCCTACTCCCTACTCCCTACTCCCTACTCCCTACTCCCTACTCCCTCTCTTACAAAGTTGCTCTACGCAGGCGAACCCCCTAGCGTAAGCCTTAGCGGTAGCCATGGGCTTTAGCCCTATTGCCCTACGGGCTATAGACCGCACTTTGCGCTACTCCCTACTCCTGACTCGGTGACTCCTGACTCGGTGACTCCTGACTCCTTGAGAGATAACTCCTAAATTCTCACAAATCATTTATTATTGCTATAGATTAAGTTGATGACAAAATATTTATTCCTCTTCTATTAGACTCAGTTGAAATATTAAGTTTTCGTCGGCAGAAACAGTAAAATCCCCGGAAACTCAATTGATGTAACCGGGGTATTGATATGGGATTGATGTTTAGTTAAAACTGAGACACCTTACATGGCTGAACCCACACCCACATAAGATCCGTAGAAAAAGATTCCGAGTACAACTAGAACACCTGTTCCCGCGACAGTTGCAACTAACCACAATGGAATTCGAGCTTGTCCAGACACTGATTTTACCTCGTTATTTCAAACAGTAATTCACTTAATTTTGATCTGCATTCATTGCTAGATAAAAAGCCAGTTAGTTAAAGAAGTAACTGGAAAATAAAATCCCTAAAACAAAGATCAACAGTAAACCTAGATAGAGAGAAGTCCGGTTTAATTCAACCGGTTGCCGATTAGTATTTTGATTACGATCCATCGAGATCCTCCTAACGTTGAATAAATTGCATTGCTGCGATCGCTCCTAGGAAAAATACCGTAGGAACTGCTAAAGCATGAACAGAGAGCCAGCGCACTGTAAAAATGGGGTAGCTGACGGGTTGGTTTTGATTGCTTCCAGATGTCATTTTCTTAAACTCCTAATTTAAACTACTGATCGCCGATAAATCTTTGAATTTGGTCTTTACCACCAAAGCGATCTGTGACAACAGGAACTTCCTGACGCTCTTGACTAAAGTACTCATTCGGGCGAGGTGTGCCAAAAGCATCATAAGCGAGTCCTGTGCTTACAAATAGCCATCCTGCAACAAATAATGCAGGAATTGTGATGCTATGAATCACCCAATACCGTACACTTGTAATAATATCCCCAAAGGGACGTTCTCCGGTTACACCAGCCATATTTGTATTCTCCTTTCAACTCAAATTCAATCTTTCTTAATATACTATGATATTGGACACAAGATAAACGAGAAGCCAACTCTTTTTTTGAGTTAGAATTGGCTTTTTGATGGGTTAAGCGGCTTCAGATGGGTCTGGCGTATACCGCAGCAATGTCCCTCTTTGACCCAGAATAAATCCTTTATCTGGGGTAATAAACTTAATCCGGTTTAAGTTACCCGGCACATTTTCAACGGGCTCATCTTTAAACCAAGTTTCTCCGCCGTCAAAGCTGCATAATAAATTGCCACTACCACCCCCAATCCAAATCTCGTCAGGTGTGCGATAAGCTAAGTCAAGAAATCCCCAACTGGTAGAAAATTCTGGATTAATGGCTTCTCCCCATTCTTGCGGATCATCTGGATTTGTAAACCGGACTTCGCCACCACGGCCCAACATCCACAGACGGCCATCTTCACCAAAACCCATATTTTCTAAGCGTTTAGAACTATAACGATTATGGGGTTCCCAGGCTTTTTCACCCGGAGTCCAGGTGGAGTAAAAATTACCTTTAGCTGAAACGGTCATGTAACGGCCATCTTCTGAACGGGAGACATTACGAACGATACCCACCGCTTCTTCAACCATGGCTTTCCAATTTAAGCCACCATCTTCTGTCTTGTAAATAGCTCCCACATCCGTTGCCATTTCTGCCGAATTTTGCCCGAGCGCCACAATATTGTAAGGCGCACCCGGTAACTTAGAACTTAACGTAATCTGGTTCCAGGTTTGACCTTCATCATCGGTATGCAATAACACAGAGGGTTCTCCCACAACCCAGCCTTCTGAACCCGAGAAGCTCACAGAAGTCAGTCGAACCTTATCGACATCTAAATCAAATGACTTCGGTTGCCAGCTTTTGCCGCCATCTGTGGTTTCAAGTAAGGTCGCATCACTACCCACAATCCAACCATGATCTGGATTATCAGTAAAAGCAACATCATATAAGTTTCCGCTGGCTTCGACCGGAACCACTGCCCAAGGATTATTCTCCAATACGGGAAGATATTGACAGCTTGTACACACCAGCGCGATCGCACCGATCATGACAAACCGCCTTAACAAATTTACGAAACGCATAAGTTATAACTCAATCAAAACTTTTTTAATTTAAACCATACAAACTGAGGAAAAACACAAAGCCAAGAATTAACCCACCGAAAATGAGTAGATTCTTTTGTTGGGATGTCATTTTATTGACACCTAAACCATACCCAAAGTTTTCCTTAAATCCAGAAGCTCCGGCTTCTGCTCCAACATCTCTAAACTGACTTCGAGGAGCGCTACAAACCGGACAGCGCCACCCCTGGGGAATTTCTTCAAAGGGTGTTCCCGGTGGAATATTTCCAGACGAACTGCCTTTGCTCGGTTCATAAACGTAGCCACAGGCATTACATTCGTACTGATTGAAAGCTGGGTTTTTTAGGTTTTCTGGGATTTCTAGGTTTTCTGGGTTTTCTGGGTTTTCTGGAGTTTCAGTGGCTGGGTCACTCATGGCTTCACCGCAGTAGACGATTAAATCTTAAATATCTATTACATAATATTACAGAATCTCATCAATTTGTGATTTGTTTTTCGTTATTCGTTCTTTGTCCTGGGTTATAGGTGACTTGACAATCTTTTTATTCCCCGTTCCCCTTTCCCCGTTCTCTGATCTGACCCACAAGCCATAACCCATAACAAATGACTTCAACCGACGACCAATGACTCTATAATGTAAACCACCGGTTACAAAACTCTATCACTCGTACCTATTGTGTTTGTCCTTAGTGGCTACGAATATTTTCTTGGCTTTTTAATTATCTGTAGCTTAGTGCCCATTCTGGCGTTAGGCGCTTCTAAAATCCTACGGCCAAAGAGTCGTAAGGGTTCTCGACGAACCACTTATGAGTCGGGTTGTGAACCCATTGGCGGTGCATGGATTCAATTCAACATCCGTTACTATATGTTCGCTCTGGTGTTTGTGATTTTTGATGTAGAAACTGTTTTTCTCTACCCTTGGGCAGTTGCGTTTCACAAACTAGGAGTACTGGCGTTTGTTGAGGCATTGGTTTTTATTTCGATCCTTGTTGTCGCCCTTGTGTATGCATGGCGTAAAGGTGCTTTAGAATGGTCGTAAATTAATTCATACTGTATGAAAAACCCAAATATATTTCCCGAAAATACAAAAATTCTCAATCCAGTTGAGCGTCCTCCTGAAGTGACTCAGGAACTGTCAGAAAATGTCATTTTGACAACGGTTGACGATCTCTATAACTGGGCTAGACTCTCCAGTCTATGGCCGCTGCTTTATGGAACCGCTTGCTGTTTCATTGAATTTGCGGGTTTAATCGGCTCGAGATTTGATTTTGATCGATTTGGTCTCGTCCCTCGTTCAAGCCCCCGACAGGCTGATTTACTGATCACTGCTGGCACAATTACCATGAAGTATGCTCCCGTATTAGTGCGGTTGTATGAGCAAATGCCTGAACCCAAGTATGTGATTGCTATGGGAGCTTGTACCATTACCGGTGGGATGTTTAGCATGGATTCCACAACGGCTGTGCGGGGGGTTGATAAGCTGATTCCAGTGGATGTTTATATCCCCGGTTGTCCGCCTCGACCGGAAGCGATTATAGACGCAATTATCAAACTCCGGAAAAAGATTTCCAACGATTCCTTCCAAGAACGAGGAAATTTACAGCAAACTCACCGTTACTATACGCGATCGCATAATCTCAAACCGGTTGAACCGATTTTAACCGGAGAGTATCTCTCTACAGCCAGTCGTCAAACCCCACCCAAAGAACTGACAGAAGCAATTGGTATGCCGGTTCCCCCAGCATTACTGACAGAACAAGTCAAGGAGGAGCAAGGTGGCTGAAACAGAAGAAAATCAAATTGTTGAAGCCGGCCAGGTTTCTCAGTGGTTGAGTCAAAATGGATTTGAGCATGACTTTCTCCGCCCGGATCATTCGGGAGTTGAGATCATTAAAGTAGACCGTCAATATCTCATTCCCCTGGCAACTGCTTTGTACGCCTATGGGTTTAACTATTTGCGGTGTCAGTCGGCTTATGACGAAGGCCCAGGAGAACATCTCGTTAGTGTTTACCACCTGGCAAAAGTCGCTGACGATGTGGAACAACCCGAGGAAGTTTGCGTCAAGGTATTTGTCCCTCGTACAGATCCGACGGTTCCTTCCGTTTTTTGGATTTGGAAATCAGCCGATTTTCAAGAACGAGAATCTTACGATATGTATGGGATTGTGTACGAAGGTCATCCCAATTTAAAACGGATTCTGATGCCGGAAGATTGGGTCGGCTGGCCATTACGGAAAGATTATATCTCTCCTGATTTTCACGAGTTGCAGGACGCATATTAATTTCTCAAGTTAAGACTTGGTCGGTTCACTTAGATCCCGAAACGCTTTAGCAGTAGGAATGAATATTTGTCGCAGACATCCGTGAAATCTGGTCATAGACGCTGTCATCTCAACAGATACAGCAGTGAATAAACCCGGACAGAAAAGCAAGGTATTTTAGTCCAGCCCGACTTTAATGTCCTCAAGGCGATGACGTTGCCAGATCTCCAAAAAGTCTGATATAGTTGCCTACGATTAGGTAAAGTCGGTGTTGGGCTGAGTCCACTTGGCGATAGTAATGTTGAGTACATCTGTCACAATACATTCGAGGGTTTATCCCTTGTATTGTCTAGTTGGACTATTCTTAGCACATCACTTTGGTGGAGGAGTTAAATGGTAGCTACACTTACAGGAACCGTCTTTCAAGACGTTGATTTCGATAATATTTTTAACATCGGCGCTGGAGATACTCCACTCGCCAACGTTACCGTATTTTTAGATCGTAACGGTAATGGTACATTTGAACCAGACGTAGAACAATCTACAATCTCTGATATCAACGGGGCTTACAGCTTTGTAGATATCCCGGCAGGAGATGTGGTTCTGGTTCAACCCGGCCCGGATGGGAGTTTTTTGGGAAATACCCCCGTATTTTTGCCCTTGGTGGATGGTGAAACAGTCATTTTTGATGTTTCTAACCCGGTTGTGGCTCCACCCCCACCCCCAACTTCTACGCCTCCAGTACCCTCAGGACTGGGTATTGCCGGGACAACTTTTATAGACCTGAATCGGGATGGACGCTATGATCCATTTCTAGAACCCATCCGTTCAGGTGTAGAGATTTATATCGATACCAATAATGATGGGACTCGGGGAGGAAATGAACCCCTCGTTGTGAGTAACGAAGGTGGATTTTATGACTTTTCGGGTCTAGCGGCAGGAACATATATTCTGAGATTTTCTCCAGGCGGCGACTTTGCTGCAACCACAGATAATCCCGCAATTGTAACAATTCCGGACCCGGAAGATTTCGATCTAATCACTAGGTTTGACTTTGACCCAGATGAACCCGGACTATTGATTGCTAACACTCCGGGTGGGGTTGTTATTCCTAATAGCGTCTATGGTTTCGTCGTCAACGACCTCAACGGCGATGGCTTAATTGATTTTGGTGAACCCGGTGTTGCTGGCATTGAAGTCAGAGCCGATGGCCAGAGCGCCACGACTGATGAAGATGGATTTTATGTAATCTCTGGGTTAGACGTTGAGGTGCCTGGGGAAAACGATCCTCGAAACCCCTACGAACAGTTCGTTGCAGAGGACGATCCTAGCGGATTTGGTCGGAATATCACTGTAGAATTTGTCGCGCCAACCGGGGAAATTTTAGGAATTAATGATGAGGTTTTATTCACCTCTCCGTTCTCCTTCACCTCTCCAATTATCGACGGTAGCAATCCCGGTCGAACGAATGTATTTGTCGTTCCGGGTGGAAGCGCAATTGCCAATGCTACCATTCAGACTCCTGTTCTATCACCCCCCATTCCGGTGGCAGATTCGATTACAGGGTTCTTCTTTAACGATTTCAACGGCAATGGTGTTGCAGACCTCGGAGAGCCAGGCGTTCCGGATGCAGATATCTTTATTGACTTTGATAACGATAAAGCCATTACTGACGGTGAGCCTGTTGTGACAACTGATGCAGACGGTTTATTTGGCTTCTTTGAACTGACTCAAACTTTCCCAGGCGCAACGAGCTTTATCGTTCGGGTGGATGGTTTGACAGGTTCTCTAGACTCTGCTGAAGGGCCGTTCTACACCACTCCAATTCCAGTTGTATCTAACGTGGGTGGAAATGGTCTGGATATTCTACGGAGTTCAGGTGTAAGCGTTGAGATTGGTGGCTTTGTACCTGTTCCCGACTTCCCCACCGCACCCGTGCTGAGTGATACGGTGATTTTTTAGATTAGAGATTTTTTAAGGATTAATCATCACACTCCCTGAGATGATGAGTTGAAAAACACCATAGTTAATTAGTTATCATTCTAGGAAGAGTTAGGTTAAACTCCGAACTCATTGAATTCCTAGGATGATTTTTTATCTACTAGAGGGGGTTGGGGGGAGCGATAAGACCCGCGCTATATTCGCATGAATTAGCGCTCCTGTTACATGGACTCCCCCAAGTTAATTTTACGGAACTCAACATTCCTAAAATTAACATTTAATACCGTAGCCTTAGCCAGTAAATGCTGTATAGTACCGGAATGCTGACTATGAATTATCGCTACCGAATCTATCCAGATGTCGCTCAAGAACAAAGACTAATGAAGTGGATGGACATTTGTCGCAGTGCCTACAACTACGCTTTGCCAGAGATAAAAGATTGGTGTGATAGTCGCAAATGCTTGGCAGATAGATGCTCTTTGGAAAAAGAGTATATCATCCCAGTAGACACCAAGTTTCCAGGCGAAATTCAACAGCTTAACAACTTGCCAAAAGCCAAGAAGGAATTTCCAAGATTGAGAGAAGTTCCATCTCAAGTTCTTCAGCAAGCCATCAAGCAGTTGCATAAAGGCTGGGAATACTTTCAGTATCGTGGGTTCGGCTTTCCTCGGTTCAAAAAGTTTGGGCAGCTCAAATCGTTGCTGTTTCCTCAATTTAAGGAAAATCCAGTAACAGGCTTGCACATAAAACTGCCAAAGATAGGAGCAATCCCTATCAACTTGCACAGACCTATCCCCAGTGGATTTGTGGTCAAACAAGTGCGAATCATGAAGAAAGCTGACCGTTGGTATGCATCTATCAACATTCAATGTGATGTTAGCGTTCCAGACCCCATGCCTCATGGTCATCCCATTGGCGTTGACATAGGTTTGGAAAAGTTTTTAGCAACGAGTGATGGTGTTCTCGTAAAGCCGCCGAAGTTTTTCAAGCAACTGCAAAGTAGGCTTATAGTGCTGCAACGCAGACTGTCTAGGAAACAAAAGAGGTCGAAGAACTACGAGAAACATCGCCTCAAGGTTGCCCGACTCCACCACCACATCGATAACACCAGGAAAGACTTCCACTTTAAGCAGGCTCATGCCCTTTGCGACGCGGGAGATATGGTCTTCATGGAAGACTTGGACTATCGCATCAGTGCCAAAGGGATGTTGGGCAAGCAAATGTTGGACGGTGGATTTGGACAGTTCCGGGCTATCACCAAGTATGTCTGCTGGAAAAGAGGGAAGTTTTTTGCTGAAGTTGATGCAAGAGGCACGTCTCAAACTTGTCCTGAGTGTGGTGGGCAGGTCAAAAAGGATTTAAGTGTTAGAGTCCATCAATGTCCTCACTGCAACTACATAGCTGATCGCGATGTTGCCAGTGGTCAAGTAATCAGAAACAGAGGAATTAAATTAATTAGTACCGTTGGACAGACGGGAAAGGAAACTGCCTGTGCAGTCGGTCTGCCGGGGGTTGAGGTAACTCAACTTAGGTCAGAGGCGAAATCTTGTAAGAGAACAACCAGGAAATCTTCCAAGTGATTGGAGGAAGCCCGCGCTATAATATGCAGATTTAACGCCGGGAGGATGTCACGACATTCTGTATCACAGGACTCAGATTTACGAGACGTTAAAGTTATAGTCTGATTAAATATTATTAATACATTAACTAAAGTTTAAATTTATTTAAATTGTCTACACTGCTAAACGCTACCCAGTTTCCTGCGAACGTTTTAACACTAGATAATGGACTGACCTTAATTCATCAAGAAATTTCAGCGACACCTGTTGTGGTGGCTGATGTTTGGGTCAGAGCAGGAGCCATACGAGAACCCGAGCCTTGGTCAGGAATGGCTCATTTCCTGGAGCATATGATTTTTAAAGGCAGTGAGCGCGTCGCTCCTGGAGTGTTCGATCAAGTGATTGAAAGTCGGGGAGGAGTAGCCAACGCCGCCACAAGCCATGATTATGCTCATTTTTATATTGAAACAGCCAGTCAGTATTTAGAGGAAACCTTACCCACTCTGGGAGACATTCTGTTGAATGCAACCCTTTCAGAAACGGAGTTTATTCGGGAACGGGATGTAGTATTTGAGGAAATTAATCAAGCAGAAGATAGCGTAGATTGGGTGGAGTTTCAAGCCCTGATGGAAACCACTTATCAATCTCATCCCTATGGACGTTCAGTCCTCGGTAGTAAAGCCCGTTTAATCGAGCGTAACCATAAGGAAATGCGATGTTTTCATCACTGTAATTATCAACCTGAAAATATGGCGGTTGTGGTTGTGGGGGGAGTCGAACAGCAACGCGCCATTGATTTAGTCTCAAAAGCCTTTAATCATTTTCCTCAGGCAGACTATTGTCCTCAAATTAGTACTGCCCCTCAACCCTACAGCCATGGAGTGCGTCGCACTCATCGTTATCTGCCTCAACTAGAACAAGCCCGGTTATCGATGGCATGGACCGGTCCTGGAGTCGAACAGTTGCGGGTGGGTTATGGCTTAGATTTACTGTCTGTGCTGTTAGCTGAAGGGCGAACCAGTCGTTTAATTCAAACGTTACGAGAAGATTTACAACTGGTACATTATATTGATAGCGGTTTTTCTTTACAAAAAGAATCTAGTATTTTAACGATTAGCGCTTTACTGGAACCCCAGCATCTTGAGCGAGTGGAGAAGATGATTTGCGATCATTTATTTGAATTACAAACTCAACCGATTTCTACTCAAGAACTCAACCGCATTCAACGATTATTGTGTAACGATTATTGGTTTTCCACAGAAACTCCAGCTCAAATTGCGGGATTATATGGTTATTATTTTACCATTTCTCAAGCGGAACTTTCTGTCACTTACCCCGAACAAATCCAATCGTTTAAACCCCAAGAATTACAACAACTTGCCCAACAATATTTAGATCCGCAAAATTACGCTGTTACCGTTCTACAACCGACTTAAGCTTCCCAGAAACTATCCACTTCGATCTCATCAACTTCTGATTTGAGTTGTTGAAAGTAATCACTTTGAGTAATTTTTTTAACATCTTGCTCTCGTTTTTGTTGATCAATTTCGATTCTGAGTTCTTGTAACTGACGTATCAGCTTTTCTGACTCTTGTTTTCTTTCAGTAATATCTTGAATAATCCCTTCATAGTACAGTAAATTACCATGAGTATCATAAACCGCTCGGGTATCTTCTTCAATCCAAATCATTCGACCATCTTTACAATAAACCTGATATTCTAAATTTTTAACTGTTCCTGTTTTAGCCATAGATTCTTTAAATTGATTAAACACATTGGGATCGACATAAATTTGAGATTTAATATCTTTAATACTCTCAATCATGTCTTTAGGAGAATCATATCCATACAGGCTAGCTAAAGCAGGATTGACTTTAATATATTGTCCTTGAGGAGTAGACTGAAAAATGCCTTCTAACGCATTCTCAAAGATACTACGATAATTTTCTTCTGCAATTCTCAGCGCTTCTTTCGCTTTATAGCGTTCTGTAATATCAATTCCAACCGCCACAATGGATTCGTTTTGTTGATATTTTTGAGCCGCCATTAAATAATATTTTTGTTGCTGATTGATTTTAACAGGAACTTCTTTTAATATCGCTTTTTTTGAGCTATGGATAAAGTGATGGATGAAGTCAACATAGTCTTTACTATTCTGTGAAAAACCAACTTTTTTATTAATAAAAACTTCTGTTGGTAAGTTGATGCTGTCTGCTAAATAATGATTCACCCCTAAATATCTGCCGTCAGAATCCATCCAAGAAATCGAACCGGGAACGGCATTTAATACGGCTTCTAGTTGCTCATTTTTCGCTTCTAAAGAGTCAAAAGAAGCTTGAAGCTGTGCTGCCATGCTATTAAAGGAATTCGCTAATTTTTCTAACTCTTGAATCCGCTCAACTTTGACATTTTGGCTGAGATTTCCGCTGGCAATGTCTTCGGCAGCTTGACTGAGGGTGGCGATGGACTGGGTTAACTGACGGGAAATAAACCATCCTAAAATCCCAGCAATTAATAATGCAATCATACACAAAATAATTGTACTGCGATTATTCGTATTAATTTGTTCCATAAAATCGGATTCTGGAACCACTAAAACAATCAGCCAATCTAAACCATAGCCATCTCGAAATACAGAAACCTGGACGAATTGACGTTTACCATTGAGTATGTATTCCAGTTGTTGAGGCTGTCGAATATTACTTAATTTACCAAAGCGATCGCGCAAAAACTCAGTGGTTTTTTGAGTCAGTAAAGAACGACTATTTATCGCTTTTATCAGTTCAATTTTATCTCCATTTTGATTAAATAACGGTTCTTTAGAAGAACTAGACACTAAAGTTCCTGACCGTTCAATTACAAAGGCTTGACCGGATTTACCGATTTCTAATGTTTTTAAAAAATCTCTAAAATCTTCGGGTAAAACAACATCAGTCGCACAGACTCCAATTAATCGATTTCCCGT
Organism: Microcoleaceae cyanobacterium; assembly: GCA_049647265.1. Taxonomy (GTDB): domain Bacteria; phylum Cyanobacteriota; class Cyanobacteriia; order Cyanobacteriales; family Microcoleaceae; genus JAAURB01. The sequence goes on along the minus strand of JBARXJ010000048.1, from coordinate 446,801 downwards.
TTTATTATAAACCGGTAAACTGGCTGTAATATTGGGAAGTTTAGTCGTAAAAGAAATATAAATATCACTCCAAGTTGCACCGCCAGCCGAGAGTGCAGCCCCATACCAAGGACGTAAACGAGAATCAAATTGTTTGTCACTTGTCCGCAGTCTAAACGTGCGATCGCCCCGCACATCTAAACCATAGTAAGCCCGATAAAAATCAGTCTCTCGGTTACTATAAGAAAGCTGTAAAGATTTATCTTCAGGAGTCCGAAGTACCCCAAAAAACTCACCATTTTGAGGACTGCCACAGTAAACAAAAGCCAAGTTAGGCGCAATTTTCATTTGTCGCCATAACAAGTTTTCATCGGTGGCATTAATAATGTCTAATTTCCCTTCCACTAAAGCGGTAGCATTTAACTGATTAATTTCATGGGGACTATCAAAATAGCTGCGGAGTTCTTGTTCAATTCTTGCTGTTATTTCACTACGGAGCTGAGTTGCTAAATTACGAACGGCGAGTTGTCCATTGCGAAAAGATAGATATCCAACCAAGCCAACACTACCTGTAATTAGGACAAAAAATGGCACTAATAAAATCGTTTGTAGGGAAACTTTTTGTGGGATATTCGGTATTTTCCGCTGAATATTTTTAATCCACATCACAAATAAAAGATTAAATGCATTTGAAACAGAGTCTGTTAAAATCTATAAAAAAAGATCAAACCACCTGACTTTGATTGAGATCGAGTCAGGAAACATGATAATTGAGCGCTGACAATGGAGGCAGTTTCAGGGAATTAATCTCCCTAATTTGTTATCTTTTAAATTACCAATCGTTAATGCTATCGTCACCTTTGATCCATTCTTGTAAGTCTTTTTCCGGCTTTGCGGCACTGAAGACGTGTAAGCCAAAATCATGGGAAATATCTTGACAAACTTTAATTCCTCGGACGCTATTGCCTTTAGCATCCAGCAACGGTGAAAAGGTTCCGATCCCCAATTTTCCCGGAGACAAAGCCAAAATACCGCCGCCGACTCCGCTTTTAGCCGGGAGTCCCACCCGATAGGCCCATTCACCCGAATAGTCATACATTCCGCAGGTTAGCATGACGCTGATCACATCTTGAACATAGCGTTGATCGATGGCTTGCTCTCCGGTGACGGGGTTGACTCCGCCATTAGCTAAGGTTGCAGCGATCATCGCCAGATCTTTACCATTAACTAATATGGAGCATTGTTGAAAATATAAGTCTAATGTTTCTTCGATTTTTTCTGTGACCATGCCAAAATTGAGCATTAAATATGCCATGGCTCGGTTACGATGACCGGTGGCTTTTTCTGATAAAAAAATCGGTACATTAATATCATGTTCTCGACCCGTATAGCGTTGAAACATGGCTAACATTCGCTTCAGTCGATCGGTTGAACTTTCCCCTTTAATTAAGTCGGTTGTCGCGATCGCGCCAGCATTCACCATGGGGTTGTAGGGACGGTTGGTTTGTTCATCTAAAACAATGGCGTTAAAGGCTTCGCCAGTGGGTTCGACACTGACTTTACTATTAACATATTCTCGACCATGATCTTCGAGAGCCAAACCATAAACAAAGGCTTTTGAAATCGATTGAATAGTAAACGTTTGCTCACATTTTCCCACTTCAAAAACTTGACCATCTGTGGTGACAACACAAATACCAAACCAGTTCGGATCGGCTTTTGCCAGTTCAGGAATATAATCAGCTACAGCACCCAGATCTAGAGTTTTATATTTTTCATATAACTCATTCAGATAAGTTCGGAAAGGAGACGCAACTGATTGAATTGAACTTGCTAAAGACTGTAGATTATGATCGTTCATGGTTCTAACCCTATAATTATTTCTATCAATGAATATTGCACTTTTATAGCGGGAATTATTCTTTCTAATTTGCGGTTAATCTTGCATGAGTTGCTGAGCGACTTTATTAAATTCTTGACTGACAATATGCTCAGGATATTTAGCACAAAAGACTCCTTCACTGGCAAGCTGAACAATATCTTCAGATAAAGGAAAAATTCCGGCAACTGGAATATTATAAGTTTCTTCAGCTTTTTGTTTCAGCGCATCAAAACTCATACTCGTTAGCGCTTTATTAATTGTGAGTAGCATTTTCCGCACATTTAAAGCTTTTGCCACATCTAGGGTTACGGCTGTTCCTTGATAATCTTGTTTATCTGGACGTAAAATCAGAATTAATACATGAGAAATAGCAATTGATAAAAAGGTTTCTTTTGATAAGCCGGGATGAGTATCAATAAACAAATAATCTAGTTGTTTTTCTTTAACGAATTTTCGTAATCCATCATTTAATAATTTCACGTCATATCCTTCACTCAAAATCCGAGAAATATCATCCGCTTTGATACTCGCAGGAATCAGATAAAGTTTCCCATCTTCTATTGCTTCGATCTGTGAACTAACATCATAAATCGCATCTTTTATAGCAGCTTCTCCCCATAAATAGCTATTCATTGTGATCTTTAAATCTTCGGGTTCTAAACCAAATAATGTATGAATTCCGGGGGATTGAATATCGGTATCCACCACACCGACTCGATAGCCTTGCAAAGCAATAGTCGTGGATAAATTGGCGGTGAAATTAGATTTTCCGGTTCCTCCTCGGTAGGAGTGAACTGAGATCACTTTAGGCATAATATTTGAATGAAAACTCTAAATTTTAAATCAATTACTACAATCCATTGTCAAGAAAAGGAGCTATATTTTCTCTCCTTTTAACTTTAGGTTCAGCCAAGGATTTGAACTTAGTTTAATACTATACCTAATTTGGGACGGGATAGGAAGCTTTTCAATCATTATTTAAATATATTTTAATTAAGTCAAAAAAACATATTTTGAGGTATCACAGTTGTTTTTAAAAGTCAATTCATATAGTTCGTATATTTAGTAGAATAGATTCACGATTTAGCATACATTTGTAGTGTTATATACTATATATTTTTAATATATACTAAGTATGATATGATTTAATATAACCATGACTGAATCATGCTTAGTGAATTCCCAGAGATTGACAAGCTGTTAAAATTAAGTTTTGTAAATAAGGATGAGATAAATCTACCGTTTTAGCCTGCTGGCGGTTTTTTCCGAGTAAGCCAGTTGAGCTTCCGAGTTGTAATGCTAATACTTCGCCTTGAGGATTTTTGATTCTTAATTCTTCTCCTGAATTAAAGGTTACTAAACTACAAAAGTATTGGCGATCGCGATAATAAAAAGTCGCTTGTTTGGGATATTTTACAGTAGGATTGATCGGAGGTTGAGGTAAGCGAACCCCTACAATTTCTAATTCAATGGCAGTCTGACCATTCCAAGTATTTTCTCGTAGCTTATAAGCCACATCAAGAGTTGAAGGTAAAGGAAAATAGTCTCCCCACCGCCAAGCAATCCCATCAATTTTTGGTAAAATAGCCAGTTTATTCTCTCCCGTTTGTTCTTGAGAAAGCGTCAGTTTAATATGACCTTTACCAATCATTCTTTGTTGAATAATCCGAGCATTTGCTGTCCAGAAAATAGGCGGATCATTTTTAATGCCGCAGGGATGTAACCGATCTATCTGTTGATATAAATCCCGATTAATTGATTTTAAATCAGTTTCCGCATCCACTTTAACCAATGGTTTTAGATGCTGAACTTGTAAGCATTGATGAGCAAACGTACTTAATCTTACTCTAAATTCATCTAAATTCTTAGCCAGTAATGAAAACCCACCCGCCGCCTGATGTCCGCCAAACTTACCCAGTAAATCTCCACTAAATTGTAATGCTTCAAAAACATTAAATTCCGGAATACTACGAGCCGAGCCTCTAATCTTTTTTTCACCATTTTCTGTTTCTTCTTCCTCTGTTCCAATAAATACAGGCACACCATACCGCTCAACTAAACGAGAAGCCACAATCCCAATTACCCCATGATGCCAACCCGATTGTACCACCACTAATACCCGTTGTTGCTTAAAGTCTATTTGGGTTTGTTCACACCATAAAATCGCTTCTTCTTCAATTTCTGCACAGAGTTGTTGACGTTTTTGATTAATTTGTTCACATTGCATTGCTCGTTCTAACGCAATACCCATATTCTCTGTTGTTAACAGTTCGATCACAATTTGAGGATCGGCAATTCGTCCAACCGCGTTAATTCTTGGCCCTAAACGAAAACCAATAGCCTCTGGTTTTAACGGGTTTTTGGGTTTATTTGTAGTATTGTTTTTTTGAGATGGATTACTATTAGAATTCGATGAAACAGATGTTGTTCCTGAAATCTGAATTAAGGCTTGAACACCCGTAACTTGGGATTGAGGGAGTAATTTTAAACCTCGTTTTACCCAGCGACGATTCACTCCAATTAACGGCGCTAAATCCGCAATGGTTCCGAGGGTAAACAGTTCTAATAAAGGATTCACTAATCCCTCAATTTTATCTAATTTCTGGGCTAACGAAATTGCTAATACATAAGCCACCCCAACCCCGGCTAATCCATAATAAGGAGAAGATTGAGGAATTAATTTTGGGTTTAAGATCGCATTGGCTGGCGGTAATTTCGGCGGTAAGTCATGGTGATCGGTAATAATCACATTTAAGCCTAATTCTCTGGCTTTCGCTATCGGTTGATAGGCAGCAATTCCATTATCTACCGTTAAAATAAGTTTGACATCTTCTTGATGAAAATCTTCTACAATTCGCTGATTAATACCATAGCCTTCATGCATTCGACTGGGAATCGCATAATTAACAATAGCCCCTAATGTGGATAAAGAGCGCATTAATAAAGCGGTACTGGTCATGCCATCCGCATCATAATCTCCACAAATTGCAATTTTCTGCCTGGTTTTTATCGCGGTTTCTAAGAGTTCTAAACTAATAGATAAATCTGTAAACGCTTCCAACGGAGACGGTAAAATGGCTAATTCCGGCTGTAAAAAAATCTCTGCTTTTTGAGGTGTATCAATCCCGCGATTAATTAAAACTTGGGCGAGTATTGGATGTAAATCTAACGCCATCGCTAAATCATTCGCTAATTCCGGCTGAGGTGTAGCGATTTCCCAACGTTGCGGGGGAAGGGAATAAGTTTCATCTGGGATAAACGGCGGTTGATGTGACACAATGATTTAACGAGATGTTAACAGTAATGAAAAATGATGAAAACTTGATAAAAAACTATACTTTGGTATTGCGAAATAGACACGAGTTGGTTAATAATTTTTTCATCAGAGATAACGGAGACATTCAACCCTGACCCAATCTATTTAATCTAGGGTGAATCTATAATAACGCCAGCCAGGGAATATGACTGAAACAGCCGATCAATTGTTAAAGCAGGGAATTTCACATTATCAAAACCGTCAGTTTGAAGACGCGATTGATACATGGCAACAGGCTTTAATTTTGTACCAAGACCGGGGAAATCGCAAGCGTCAGGGGGCAGCTTGGGGTAACTTAGGGGTGGCTTATGCCGCCATGTGTGATTATACAGAAGCAATTGATTGTTATAAACAACATTTGGCGATCGCCCAAGAAATGCAAGATTTAAAAGGGCAAACCAATGCTTTGGGGAACTTAGGCAATGTTTATTATACTCAAGCGCAATACGACCAGGCCATTAAGCTACAATTACAACGCCTAGAAATCGCCCGTCAACTCAAAGATGTGTTGATTCAAGAACAAACCCTTTCTAACCTGGCAATAGCTTATTATGGGGCGGAAAATTTCACTGAAGCCATTGATTGTTATCAGCAACAGTTTGATATTGCCGAAGCCACAGATAACCGTTATTCTCAAGCCAATGCGTTAAAAAATATGAAATTGGCTATCGTTGCCCTCAATGATGAGGATGGGCTTGTTGGCTGTCGTCAGCGGCAATGGCAGCTTGCTAGAGACTGGTTTGACAAAGAAAATGGGAGTGATTTTATACAAATCACTCAAACGGTGGGATTAGATTTATTAGAAGATTTTGTTGGGGCAGATTTAAGCGGTTTAGATCTTAATTATGCTAATCTTCAAGGGGCTAATTTAAGTGATGCTAATCTAACACAAACAGATTTAACTTTAGCCGATTTAAGTGGGGCGAATTTAAAACGGGCAAATTTATACCAAGCCGTTTTATCGAATGCAAACCTGCGAGATGCTGATTTAACTGAGGCGAATTTAACGCAAGCCGACTTACGCACCAAAATGCCTCGGGCGAATTTAAGCCATGCTAACCTCAAAGATGCCGATTTAACCAGCGCCTATCTCCCCCATGCCAATTTTAGTCATGCTAATCTTAGCCAGGCAACGTTAAAATATGCCGATTTAACAGGAGTAGACTTTACTGGGGCGAATTTGCAGGAAACGGATTTTTCACAGGCTGAGTTGCAGGATGCCAAAGTTCAACAGGTGAAGTTTAGCCAGGCTATGGGAATTTCTCGCCGCATTAAACCTCAATTAGTCGAACAAGGTGCTATTTTTGAGGACAATGAGTAGTTGTTTAAAATGAATTTTACAGTATGAATATCGAAGGACTTTGGCCCCATAATACCAGCCCGAATCGCTTGGCAATATTAGAACGAAAGTTAGCCATTTGGTTACATTCACAAAATTTATCAGATTCATTGCAGCGGGCAACAAAACCTTATAAAAGCGGGGAAGAATTACAACATCTCATGCAACAAGCCGCAACAGAAGGATGTGATTTTTCTCAGTTTCAACAGATTGTCAGTCAGATTATAGAAGCCAAAACCGATGATTTTTTAACGTTAGCCGAAATAGCTAAATTAGATCCTCAAATTGATTTTCAAGGAGCGCGGTTATTGGGGGTTAATTTAAGGGGTTTAGATTTAAGCGGGGTGAATTTTCAGCAAGCCTATTTAAGAGGAGCAGATTTAAGTGATATTGATTTAAGTAATAGTGATTTAATGGCTGTGAATTTAAGCGGTGCAGACTTAAGTGGGGCGTTATTAAGTGATGCGAATTTAAGTCAGGGAAATTTACATCGCGTCAGTTTAGCGTTAGCCAATTTAAGCGGGGCGAATTTAAATCAAGTCAATCTAACAGAAGCTAATTTAAGTAATTGTAATCTGAGTCATGCCAATTTAAGCGGCGCGATTCTAAAAAATGCGGATTTATATCAAGCCGGTTTAGCTTTAACGAATTTAAGTGAGGCAGATTTAACCGGTGCAAATGTTCAGCAAGCCAGACTGTGGCATGATGCCGGATTATCCGAAAATACAAAACAAGAATTAATCCAACGAGGCGCAATTTTCGAGGATTAATATTTTTACAAGGAGTCAGGAGTCTCCGAGTCAGTATTCAGGAGGGTTCATATTTATGATAGTAATCATGCCTCATACCCGTCAGGAGTTAGTATACATGATTGCTCAGGCTGCGCCAACAGTATTCAGGAGAATTAGATCTCTGATTATTGTCATAAACATTCTTCTTACTCCTGTCTCCTCTCAATCAAATGTAATATTTAAAAGTCACTAATTTAACGCCAATTTCCCACTAAAACATAAGGAGCCCAATAAACAGGTGCATCATATCGATTTTTATCTTTTATAAATGCTAATTGTGCTTGACGTAATGCCTCTGCTCTGGTGCTGCCTTGTACTAATTCTTGATAAAAATACCCCATAAATTCAACGGCTGATTGATCATTTAAACTCCATAAAGAAGCAACTGTACTTCTGGCTCCGGCTCTAACGGCAACACCTGCTAATCCTAACACAGCTCGATTATCTCCTGGGGCAGTTTCACAAGCACTTAATACTAATAAATCAATTGCATTGGCTTGATTTTGTTCTCGACTGCGGAATAAACTATCCAGTTGTTTAACAGTAATTGGGCCATCTGAAGCAAGAATAAATGTATTTTCAGCTTGGGAACTAAACTGACCATGGGTTGCTAAATGAATCACTTTAAACGGTTGTGAAGTGACTTGCTGTTCAAAGTTTTCCCGATTAAATTCTTCATTTAATAACTTTTTGCTTTCAATTCCTACTGCCTGAATTTTTTGTAATTCTTCAGGAATATTTACTAAAGGTGCAAACTGCTCCTGAAAGCTAGCAGGAGGCTCAACTAAGCCCGCACTCAGAGCATTTAAAGGTCGAGTAATGGGTTTTGGATCTAATAGTTGTAGTCCGGGTGCCATCACCACAGGATGCTTTTCTATCAGGTATTGACTGCCATCTGAAAGGGCTGCCATTGGAATATTTCGTAACTCCCCATCGAGAACAAAAACTAAAGTTTTATCTCCGTTTAATTGAGATTCTAGTGGTTGTAATAGCCAACGATAAATTTGTTGAGATAATTGTTTAGTTTCTGGAGAAGGATAAGGCTTTTGTAATAAAAATCTGAGTCTTTTTAGGCTTGGAATTAATTCGCTCTCTAAAACAGATGTCCGATAATGAAATAGAGAAGAATTCGGTAAGCTGGTAATAATTTCTAAGCGATCTGTTAAAATAATCCCATAGATAACAACCGCATTGGGATCAATTTTATCAATCACTTGGGGTTGAGCATCTAAACAAGCATCTCGAAAGAAATTATCAAGTTCAGCTAATTTTAACTGTTCAATGACTTGTTTGGCTTGTTGCAAATTTTCAGCCGTCGGATGTTCTTCAGCTAACAGTAAATCGACTAATTCTCGATAAACCGGTTCAACGCGATCGCGAAAATTATATTGGATATCCTGACGAATTGCAACTAAATCTTGCCGTAATGATTGTAAGGTTTGAACCGCTCCTGTATAAGCAGTAATTGCACTCTTAATATCTGAATTTTGTTGTTGTTTTAATAATCTTCCTAGTTGCCATTGCCATTGATAACTAATTTCATCGGCTTGAAGAGATTGAGATAAAAGTAAAGCTTTTCGAGTATAAGATTTAGCCTCTTGCCATTGTTGCTGTTGTTCGTATAGTTGACCCAAATAACCCCAAACATAGGACTGAACTCTTTTATCTCCTAGTGCTTCAGCTTGACGCGCCGCAGACAATAAAAGCTGTAGAATATCCGAATAAAGTTTAGTTTGCTGGGGGGCTAATTTCATCAAGCTTTTGGCTAAATCAACGGTAGCAGAAATCTGAACTCGACCCAAAGGTAAGCTATTAATATTTGATTCTATTTCCTGCCATTGTGCCAGTTCACGATTAATTTTAGATTGAATAGTTTGCCGTAAATCGATATCTTTTTCTTCATTTATTTCTTGGTTTAATTCTAATAATAAACTCAATAAACTCAGTTTAGCTTTAGTTTGGGTAATTGGTATTGGAGACTGAGCCGCTTCTTGATAGCATGATAAAGCTGTTTGAGCCGCATTTTGAGAAAGATTCATATTATCTAAATCTTGCTGTTGACGATAAATATCTCGGGCTAAATTCGCAAGACTTAATTGAGCTTCTTTAAATTCTGCTTCAGAGTTTGAGGATTGGGTAATCTTTAATAAATCGGATAATATCACAGCGGCTGATAATTCAGAATTATTAGAAGAATGAGATAAATTGCAATTAGATTCAAAATCTATAATCTCACCTAGCTTTCCTAAACTTCGTAACACATGACTGAAATGAAGTAGTTGAGAAACTTTCAAACTAGAATCAGGTTGATGTTTTAGAAATTGATCGATATCAATCAGTTTTTCCTCGGCTCGACGATATAATCCTAATCCTTGAAAACTTTGTACTTGATTCAATAATATTTCAATTCTTCCATTATCATTCTGAGTATTTTTATAAATATTCTCGGCAGCTTGCCAATGCTCTAAAGCTTGACTATATTTCCCTTGAGAAAAGTCAAGATGAGCCTGAATACTCAACGCTTGTGCTTGCGCTGATAATAACGTTTCATCCGGATAGTCTGCCGAAGCATCCAATAACTTTAAACAACTTTCAATCGCTAATTTAGCGGCTTGCCATTCTCCCAATTTCTGTAAACTTAAAGATAAATTTCCTAATGCTGCGGCTTGAGTGAGTCTATCAATTGGACGGGTAATAATCTCTCGCCAAATTTGCACCGAGTTTTGATAATCACCGGATTGATAAAAGTCTTGACCTTGTTGTTTAAGCTGAGCCAACGATATCCCAGCCTGCCCAGAATCAGTCAAATGAAAAGAAGGCTGAATTTGAGCAGATGGTATGCTTTCAGCTACTTGATTCAAGGATAATTCTATCACTAAGAAAAAGCCGAGAATCATCCAAGCCATGAAAGCCATCATTTTTAGATAGAAAGACCGAACAGATTTTGGGTTTACCATGTGCTCAAAAGTATGAAGCGAATCTCACCTCATCGTTCTACAAAATGACCCTGACATTGCCAGCAGGTTAATCATGCAGTTAGGTCAACGCTTTGATATTATAGAGATTACCAAAATCTTAACGACCCAATCAAAAATATTAAGAAGCGGATTATAGGCTAATTTTATGAGCGAAAGAACACTATTTGATAAAGTTTGGGATCTCCACACTGTCGGTACGTTACCTTCTGGTCAAACTCAACTCTTCATTGGTTTGCACCTAATTCATGAAGTGACCAGTCCGCAAGCGTTTGCCATGCTGCGCGATCGCAATTTACAGGTATTGTATCCCAATCGTACCGTTGCCACCGTCGATCATATTGTGCCGACCGAAAATCAAGCGCGGCCGTTTGTGGATGTTCTCGCTGAAGAAATGATGCAGGCATTGGAAACAAGCTGCAAAGAACATGGCATTCGATTTTACAATATTGGTTCAGGAAATCAAGGCATTGTTCATGTCATCGCCCCAGAACAAGGCTTAACTCAGCCGGGGATGACCATTGCTTGTGGGGACTCCCATACTTCCACTCATGGCGCATTTGGGGCGATCGCATTCGGCATTGGTACATCTCAAGTGCGGGATGTTTTGGCTTCTCAAACCCTGTCTCTGTCTAAATTAAAAGTGCGGCGCATTGAAGTTAATGGCGAACTTCCGCCAGGGGTTTATGCCAAAGATGTGGTGTTACACATTATCCGTAAATTAGGCGTGAAAGGCGGTGTCGGATACGCTTATGAATTTGCGGGTAGCACTATTGAAGCGATGTCAATGGAAGAACGGATGACCATCTGTAATATGTCCATTGAAGGGGGGGCCAGATGTGGTTATGTTAACCCCGATGAAACGACTTACAACTATCTTAAAGGTCGGGATTTTGCCCCGAAAGGCGAAGACTGGGACAAAGCAGTGGACTGGTGGCAGCAAGTTCGTAGTGATGCGGATGCGGTTTACGATGATGTCGTAACCTTTGAGGCGAGTGAAATTGAACCGACAGTGACTTGGGGAATTACTCCCGGTCAAGGTATTGGGGTGAGTGAAAATGTTCCCGAAGTCGAAGGTTTACCCAAAGGGGATCAAGAAGTTGCCCAAGAAGCCTATCGTTACATGGAGTTTAGCGCCGGAACGCCCATTAAAGGGACAAAAGTTGATGTTTGCTTTATCGGCAGTTGTACCAATGGACGCATTAGTGATTTACGCGAAGCCGCTAAATTTGCCCAAGGTCGAACTGTTGCCCAAGGGGTGAAAGCCTTTGTGGTTCCGGGTTCTGAACGGGTTAAGCAACAAGCCGAAGCCGAAGGACTCGATCAAGTTTTTACTGCTGCCGGGTTTGAATGGCGCGAGGCGGGATGTTCGATGTGTCTGGCAATGAACCCTGATAAGTTGCAGGGAAATCAAATTAGTGCAAGTTCTTCTAACCGTAATTTTAAAGGACGACAAGGATCTTCAACGGGACGGACTTTGTTAATGAGTCCGGCAATGGTTGTGGCAGCGGCGGTTAAGGGTGAAGTGGCTGATGTTCGAGAACTCTTATAATCGCTTTATTATTCCCACAATTGCAGAATTTCCTCAAGGAATTATGAAGTTTTGTAAAGATGTGAGTAAATTTTGCGAATTCGGCCGATAAGTATATAGCTGTTCACAGGCACTGCATTTTTGAGTCTTAGATATTACTCAAGTGTCAGTTCTGTAGCTGTTGTTGATCTGTGCTCTCTGTTTCAAAAGGATAGAGGATGAGGGATTGAAAATGTGTCCCCTCCTGCTATCCTTCTTTGTTTTTATGGGTATGGCGCTAGTTAAGTCGGGTGAAATTGATTCACTTTCAGTTATGCTGAATTTAAAACCGACCTCTCCCCAACCCCTCTCCTATGAGGAGAGGGGCTTAAAATCCCGGTTAGGGGAAATTCCTAACGCCTCACGTTAAATGAATTAACTATACGCTTCCATCGGTAAACAAGAACAGACGAAATTGCGATCGCCAAAAGCATTATTCACTCGTCCGACAGACGGCCAGAATTTATGTTCTTTTGTCCAGGATGCCGGATAAGCGGCTTGTTGACGAGAATAAGGATGATTCCATTCATCACTAATTAACGTTTCTGCGGTATGGGGGGCATTTTTCAAAACGTTATCGGTTTCGTCCATTTCCCCCGCTTCAATTGCGGCTATTTCTTGACGAATAGAAATCATCGCCTCACAAAAACGATCTAATTCCGCAATAGATTCACTTTCGGTGGGTTCAACCATCATCGTCCCGGCAACGGGCCAAGAAATCGTTGGGGCGTGAAACCCATAATCCATCAACCGTTTAGCGATATCATCGACTTCAATATGGGCAGATTTTTTCACGCCTCGTAGGTCTAGAATACATTCATGGGCAATTAATCCATGTTGACCTTTATACAAAATGGGATAAGAATCTTGCAGCCGAGAAGCCATATAATTGGCGTTTAAAATCGCTAATTTTGTTGCCTCAGTTAACCCAACCGTCCCCATCATGGCAATATACATCCAGGAAATCACCAAAATACTCGGACTTCCCCAAGGCGCAGCAGAAACCGCCCCTGTCACCTCTTCTCCGTTCCCAACCCCCCTTTCCAAGGGGGGACTCAGGGGGGATTTAACCTCGTTTTCTATTGAAACAACCGCATGACCCGGTAAAAATGGGATTAAGTGAGACTGAACCCCAATTGGCCCCATGCCGGGACCGCCGCCACCGTGGGGAATACAGAAGGTTTTGTGTAAATTCAGGTGACAGACATCTGCGCCGTAGTCTCCGGGACGACATAACCCGACTTGGGCATTCATATTGGCCCCATCCATATAAACCTGACCGCCGTGGTTGTGGATAATATCGCAAATTTCAGCAATACTTTCTTCAAATACGCCGTGAGTCGAAGGATAAGTTATCATCAACGCCGCTAAATTGTCGCTATGTTTTTCGGCTTTGGTTTGCAGGTCAGTTACATCAATATTTCCTTGTTTATCGCATTTCACCGCAACCACTTTCATCCCTGCCATGACTGCACTTGCGGGGTTTGTACCGTGGGCAGATTCTGGGATTAAACAAATTTTACGATGATCTTCGCCGCGAGAGTTATGATAATCTCGAATCACTAATAATCCGGCATATTCTCCTTGAGACCCGGCATTGGGTTGTAGAGAAATTCCAGAAAATCCGGTAATTTCTGCTAACCATTCTTCTAATTGTTGGAAGAGAATTTGATATCCTTGAGTTTGAGACGTGGGGGCAAAGGGATGCAATTTACCGAATTCCGGCCAAGTTACAGGCATCATTTCAGCCGCCGCATTTAACTTCATCGTACAAGAACCCAACGGTATCATTGAAGTGGTTAAGGATAAATCTTTGGTTTCCAAACGATGGAGATAACGCATTAATTCCGTTTCGGAATGATAGCTATTGAAAACCGGATGAGTCAGATAGTCAGACTGACGTTGTAATGCGGCTGGAATGGGCGAGTCTGTCGAGAGTTTATCAATCTCAAACGGTAACTTATCGCTTCCGGCGAATATCTGCAATAAATCAACTAAATCACTAATTGTGGTCGTTTCATCTAAACTCACCCCAACGGTATTATTATCAATAATTCGCAGATTAATTTGTCGTGATATTGCCCCATCTTGGATATCTTGTAAAGATTTATCCCCTAACTCAATCTTGAGAGTATCAAAGAAAGCGTCCTCGCCAAGAGTATAACCCAACTGTTTTAACCCCGCTGCCAATATTACCGTTAACTGATGGATGCGTTGGCTAATTTGTTTCAGTCCTTTCGGCCCGTGATACACTGCATACATACTCGCTATCACTGCAAGCAAAACCTGGGCAGTACAAATATTACTGGTGGCTTTATCGCGACGAATATGTTGTTCACGAGTTTGTAATGCTAAACGTAACGCGGGTTTACCTTGGGCATCTTGAGACATCCCCACAATACGTCCGGGGACTTGGCGTTTAAACGCTTCTTTGGTGGCAAAATAAGCTGCATGGGGGCCACCATATCCTAAAGGTACACCAAACCGTTGGGTACTTCCCACCACAATATCCGCGCCAAATTCTCCCGGTGGCGTTAACAGAGTTAAGCTTAAAATATCCGCCGCAACCGTAACAAACGCTTTATTCTCGTGGGCTTTTTCAATAAATTCTTGATAGTCGTTAATTTTGCCATCCGTGGCGGGATATTGGAGTAACGCGCCGAAAATCGGTGTATTAAAGTCAAACGTCCGATAATCTCCCACAATTACTTCGATATCCAGAGGATTTGCCCGCGTTTGAATCACATCAATCGTTTGCGGATGACAATCTTCTGAAACAAAGAAAGCAGTTGCTTTAGTTTTGCATAAACCCTGACTCATACTCATCGCTTCTGCGGCGGCAGTAGCCTCATCCAATAAAGAGGCGTTGGCTATTTCCATCCCCGTTAAATCAATAATCAGAGTTTGGAAATTGAGTAAAGCTTCTAACCGTCCTTGGGCAATTTCGGGTTGATAAGGGGTATATGCGGTATACCAACCCGGATTTTCGAGGATATTACGCTGAATAACTGGCGGCGTGATACAGTCCGAATAACCCATGCCAATATATGACCGAAAGATACTATTTTTTGAAGCGATATCTTTCAAATAAGCCAAGGCAGCAGCTTCAGTTAACGGTTGAGGTAAATTCAGCGGCTGTTGCAAACGAATGGCAGCAGGAACCGTTTTGTCAATCAGTTGATCTAAACTATTAATACCCAGAACATCCAACATTTGTTGAATTTCATTCGCTTCAGAACCCAGATGGCGATGGATAAAAGAATCTGCTACAGCTAAAGATACAGTACCCATCTCCTCTTTAGACAAAGACTGAGGCTTGTTTTCTGTATTTGAGGAAAGGGTTTGAGAATCTGCGTTCACTTGAGTTGAATTGAAATCCAGCATGAAAGTCTAACTGAAAATATTATAAGGTTAACAGTGGAATTGTCTCTGTTACGACAAAGACGTTCTGGGATAGAACGCCTGAATGCACTAAATCAATATGGGGTTATGGAATGGGGTTGAGAACTAAGTAAACAAACCTATCCCAACTTACACTACAGGATATCGATTTTCTCTAGATTTTGCCAGTATTGTCGGATACAAATGAACAATTCAGCATGGGGGACGGCTAGACTTACAGACTTGTGTCCTTGCCTTAGACAGTTAATTGGTGATTTGAAAAACGTCAGGGAGATCAATTAAAATAGACCTCTCCCCAGCCCTCTCCTGCAAGGAGAGGGAGTAAATTAGGGGATTTTATCGGGGGTTAAAGAGGCAAGAAAATCCCTGATACGACCGTTAACCAGTTAAGGTGTTTCTCTAGTTCCCCTCCAACCCCCTCCAACCTCCCCCTAAAAGGGGGAGACCATTCGTTCCTCTCCTTTCAGGAGAGGTTAGGAGAGGTGAGGGGTTAGGGGAGGTCATCAAACTCATATTGAACAATATCGGAAAATGACAATTAAACAAGTGTAGATATTATAGAAATAACGAAACGATTTGCAAGTAAACTGATTAAGTTAACCAATATAGCTAGCAATGAATTTAATGCAGAACAGTCAATGAAATAACCTCAAAATCAACGAGATGCGACTCAGAAAAAATTACTGCAATGGGTAGAAACTGAAGTTGAAAAACGTCTACAGCAATCTCTGCATAATCGAGTTTATATTGTTTTAGATAAAGAAAACGATTCAGAACAGATACAACATCCTTGGGTAATTGATATTAAAGTTGGAGAACAACCCAGTTATCAATTACCGAAAGATACTCCGATTGAACAAGTCTTTTACTCCTCTGATACAGCGGGACGATTATTAATTTTAGGTGCGCCGGGTTCGGGTAAAACCACAATATTATTGAAGTTAGCACAACAATTAGTTATACGAGCAAAAGCAAATCCAGATTATCCTATTCCAGTCTTATTAAACCTCTCTTCATGGAAAGCAGAAACACAAAGTATTAAAGATTGGATGGTAACTGATCTTAAAGCTAAATATGGCGTGCGTAAAGATATTGCTAAACAATGGATTGAAGAAGAAAAAATAATTCCTTTGTTGGATGGTTTAGATGAATTAGATGCAGCAAGACAAGAAAAATGTGTTCAAGCTATTAATGAATTTTTGCATCCTGAAACCTGGTCAAGAGGTTTAGTGGTTTGTTCTCGCCTTGAAGAATATCAACATTATCAAACTAATTTAGGATTAAAGGGTTCAATTATTCTCAAACCTTTAACTATAGAAGAAATTAAAGATTACATATTGAAAACAGAAGGTGAAAGTTTATGGAATACTATTAAGACTGATTCAGATTTCATTGAATTAGCAAAAACGCCTTTATTCTTAAATATAATTATTATAGCTAGTCAAAATATTTATTTTGAACAATGGAAGCAACTTCCATCCTCAGAAGAACGACAAAACCATCTATTTGATGCTTATATTCAACGGATGTTAAAGCGTCCTTACAAAAAAAAGCCAAAACCCTACAAAGATGAAGATACAAAACGTTGGTTAGGTTACTTAGCTAAACAGCTTATTCGAGAAAATAAAACTGAGTTTCTGATTGAAAAAATGCAGCCTACTTGGTTAGAAAATCCATCGAAAGAAATAAGTTATGGGATGATTGTAGGGCTGATTTATTGGCTGATTGTAGGGCTGAGTGTAGGGCTAATTTTAATGCTGATTTACTGGCTGATTGTAGAGCTGATTCCTGGGCAGGCTACAGGGCTTTTGATAGCGCTGGTTTCTTTGCAGATTGTAGGGCTGATTTCCTGGCTGACTGTAGGGCTGATGATAGCACTGATTTTTGGACTGTTTGTAGGAGAGGCTCCAATAAAAGCTGTTGAAGCATTTCAATTTTCATTTAAAAATTTAAAAAATAATCTAATATTTGGATTGATTTGTGGGTTCATATTAGAGATTACATTGGGCAAAATGTCAGGGGTAATATTAGGGATAGCTGGGTTGATTAATGGGCTAATTGATGGGCTGATTAGTTGGCTAATAGGCTCAAAAATTGAATATAAAAACACTCCTAATCAGTGGATAAGCCAATCTCTTCAAAAGATTTTTATAGTTACAACTCTTACCTCTGTATCTTGTGTTGGGCTATCTTGGTTACTAATGTTAGCTTTAGAAGAATCAATTTCAGTTTTTTATGCTTCAATTGTTTGTTTTGGATTGAGTTTACTATTGGGCCTTTTGAAAAAGGGATTACCACTCATTCAACATTTTTCTCTGCGTTTAGTTCTTTCGAAGAACTATCATATCCCCTGGAATTATGCACGATTTCTTGACTATTCTACAAACCGTTTATTTTTACAACGAGTTGGAGGTGGCTATCGATTTGTTCACGATTTATTGAGACAACATTTTGCAGAGAAATATTGATAATACCTCCTCACATTCTGTCTTCTGCCAGAGGGGATACTATTGCAAATAATGATAATCAAAAATATCTGCTTATTGAGAAGAGCAATAGCTCAAAAACAGGTCAGGAATGGGTCAGATCGTTTGAAGCAATCTTTCTAACAAATGGACACAACAGGATTCGAACCTGTGACCTCTACGATGTCAACGTAGCGCTCTAACCAACTGAGCTATGCGTCCGCACTAATGTATGACTATAGCATATATCTTTAAAAAAATGCAAGTTTTTTCTGTTGTCACTCTATTAAAGTTATTATGCTTTATTGTAGAGTTCAGAATTCTAATGTGTCATGTCGATTGACGAATTACTTGTCGCCTTGTTGACACTCCCGTCGCGGGACGCGAGGGATTCTTAGTTCACAGAGACAGCTTTCGTTAGCAGGTTATCACCAACTAACAAAGAGGCTTTCTCTCCCCAAGCTTGAGATTCGGTTTGCCCAACCGTACTGAGTCCTAGACTCAAGATATTTAACGCTGCATTATGGTCACGATCTAAAGTACATCCACACTTACATTCATGAGTTCGTGTTGACAATGATTTGGTAACTTTCTCACCACAATTAGAGCAATTTTGAGATGTATTATGGGGAGGAACTGCAACAGTTACCTTTCCATATTTGTATCCAAAATATTCTAACCACTGTCTAAAAATAGACCATGCAGCATCATTAATGGATTTAGCTAAATGACGATTACGAATCATGTTCTTAACTTTTAAGTCTATGCGCGGCACGCGCAGGCTGCGCCAACGTAGGCAATCAAATCGTTAGATTGAATTACGCGCAATGCTGTCTCTACAGCAAAACCTTTACGTTGTCTACTTACTCTTAAATGCTTCAGAGCATATCGTTTTCTAGCTTTCTTGTAGTTGTTTGATTGAGGTTGACATGAACGAAATTTATGGGATTTTTGGCGGTTAGCTCTATTTAATCCTTTTTCGGCTTTACGGTAATACTGAGGAATGTCAACAGTATCACCTTGAGAATCTGTATAGAAATGATTTAATCCTACATCTAAACCAATACACCTTTGAGAAGGTATTAATGACTTGGTGTAATCATGAATATCGACACTTAAACAGAATTGAACGTAGTAACCATCAGCCCGCCGAACTAATCTAACTCGTTTGATTTGGTCAATTGGGTAAAACTTAAGGTCACGGTTTCCTTTAAGTTTTAAAGTCCCAATACCTTTTTTATCGGTAAAGGTTATTTTCTTCCTGTCTTCTGAAAGTTTCCATCCTGATTGTTTATATTCAACAGAACGGTTATTCTTTTGAAACTTAGGATATCCTTTCTTCCCTTTTATCCCTTTTTTGCAATTCTCATAAAAGCGACTAATAGCAGCCCAAGCCCTTTCAGCAGCAGCTTGTCTTGCTGTCGAGTTTAACTCTTTAGCAAAAACAAATTCTTTAGCTAGAACAGCACAATATTTATTAAGAGAATACTTGTCAATTTTTTCTTCCTTAAGCGCGTCCATCCACAGTCTTAAGGCTTTGTTTCTGACGAATTGTACTGTCAACATCGCATCATCGATGGCATGACACTGATACGACTTAGTTACTGCTTTCATTTCTAATACAATCATTGTTGATCGACCCCAAACAACTTTTCTTTTATGCTAACATATTTAGCACAAAATGGCACGCGGGCTTACATCCCGTCACGGGACGTGAGGGTCTTACGCCCGAAAAGATAAATTAAGTGCCATTCCCTGAATGAGCTTCTAACTCCATAGTACAAGTAAGTTAGCAGCCTTCTAGCTATTTCACTTCAATTCAAGGAGTTTGACAAATTAGCTGTGACATTCCAGTATTTTGACAAATCATCTGTCGTTACAGGGGAAGTGCCTTGTCATCGGATAGAATGGAAGTTGAAGCCAACTCAGTGGTGTAAGTTGCATCAGGTATATTTATTGTCAGAATGTCCTCGCTGTGAGTCAAGGTTCCAACGTCCAGCACTCTGGGAGGAAAGAAGATGTCATCGGTGTTTTTTGGCTTTTATGAAAATAGGAAAGTTTCAGAAGCTACAGTAAGTAAGTTTGAAGTTTTACATTTGAGAAAATGTATTTTTGCAACAGAAGTTACGATATTATTTTAACCAAAATTTCATCATGAATGAGTCTATCAATTTGTGCTTTGACTTGTTGTCCTAACGTTTGACTTTTCAACAAAACACCCATTTCCATATTCAACGTCATGGCATAGTCAGTGAGATTTGCACTGGTAATAAATAGGTTTTGAACGTCAGCCACTGCCCCTTTAATATGTAGAGAACCGTAATGACCTTGGGTATCCGTTGGTCGTTTATGTTTAGGCCAGATATAAACTTGGCATTGCTGAATCATTTGAGAACCAAAAGTTGCCTCTATGCCAAACGGAATTTTTCCTTCCCCTGACTCTGGTGTTTCAGCAATTAAACGTACAGCAACCCCTCGATTAATTGCAGATTGTACAGCCTTTACCACCGTTTTGATCTTGTAAATCGCAAAACTAATCAGAATCAACTCAGACTGACAGTTCTCAATTAACTGTAACAACACCTGATCCGTTCGACGAATGGGTAAAGTACTAGAAGATGGGCCTGTCCAAACTAATTCTACATCTAAATGATTTCGGGTGAATGTGGTTGAGAAGGCAGCACTCTCTAACGCCGCTGCCAAGGCTTCCCCTGTTAAAGTTGAAGTTGTAGAATACCACAGGTCTAAAAGATGCTGTACAGACCGTTGAAAGTGGCGTTTGGGTAGGTCTTGCAATAGCCTTTGTGTCCATTGAACTGAAGGGGTTGAGGGGGCTTGGCGAAGGTGTTGGCAAACAGTCTCTAAGATCTGAGGTGGTAGCAAAACAGCCACTTGATGAATTTGGGTTAATAAGGCTTCATTCAATGACATGATGGAAAAAAGCTAAATCTTGACTGTTTTGTTTAAGGGTAGATACCAATACATTTCGATCTAAAAACTTATTGCCTCGTTCACAAGAGGTTTCTGGGGCAAACAAACAAGCGTGACAAGCCGCCCAATGAAGGGAAGGCATTCCATTATTAGGATTATGTTCGGCACACATGGGGTCAGAGGCACAAAGTTCAATCTCTTCCAAGGCTTGACTGATTAAATCTCCTAAGATTTCGGGTTTGCCTAAATTGACTAACCCTCCTAAAGTTCCTTCGCTGTCTGGGGCAGCGGTATAAATCAAAATTCCGGCTTGGGGTTCATTTTCGTCTTCAGGGGGTTTGGAATAAATCCGTTCCCGTAAACTGGCGGCATTGTAACCACATTCAAGGGCGAATTGACGCATCAAGACATGGGCAAAGGAATGCAACACCAAGAAACGACTACCGGGAAACACCAGGCTTTCTAATTCAATATCACGGGCTTCTGCCCATCGTTGCTGGGCTTTAAAGGTTTTTCCAGCATGATTTTTCACAGATGGTAGGGCTTCCCACGCTTGTAAAACATCTTCCTTAAATTGCAGGAAAATACCCTCTCCTTTCACTTCTGTAGTGGGAACCCAGTCCGGTTTGTTGCGACTGAGGGAGACTTGATATTCTTCTGGGATATCCCCTGCATCATCAAAATCTCCTGGGGACTGAATGCGGGTAAATCCAATTAATGACCGTACTTCCCGTAGTTTTTCGACTAAAACCGTTTGGGTAAAATAAGCTTCATACCCTGTAGGTGGTTTAATTGAACTAATTTCAAAATGTTTGGTATTTTCTACGGTATGGGGATGAGAAAAGACTTCCCATTCAGGGGTTTTTAAATCTTGGGCAGAATCCTCTTGAATCTCTTCAGATTTTACTTTTTCTATAATTTCCCAAATTTCAGGCGGTTGATATCGGGCAAGTTCTCCCAATTCACCACGGGTTTGTAATAAATCCAAAACAACTTTTGTAGTTTCAAGGCTAGTAGCAATTTGTAATGATGCCCAATTTTCCTTTACCAACTGTTCTAACTGATGGGTTCCTGTCGGTAAAGATATCGCCGATAAAGATATCCCAAACCAACTATTTGAAGCCCCCAATAACATCGCCACCATCTGTTGTTCACAGTCATCATCAAAATCCTGTAAATGGGGATGTCGTCCGCGACAGGCGGGTAAATTTTCTTTACCTCGTTGACCAAAGGCATCCGAGAGGCGACGGCTAGCGCCACAACTACAGCGAACTTCAATGTCTGAAGCTGCGCCTGATATGCCATATTCATTTAAATGCAATCGACCATTACAGCCAGAAATGCCTTGATGAACAAAATAATCCCAAGGAAAATCATCTAAATGACCGTGTTCACAGGCGGCTAAAAACCGAACGGGGATAACAGTTGGGGGTTTATTCTTAGACTTTGTACAATTGTGATGAACATATCGAATTTCACTTGGTCGAAACGAAGAACCTTTGAGTTTAAAATATCCTGCGGTGGACTTTCCTAACAGACGACATTTAGAACAAACCATCCAACTGGGAAAAGGAGTTACAGGAATTCCGATATGATCATAGGCAGCATTATCAGAATTGGCTTGCTGGGGTGGCATTGGTGGAGACAATAAGCGATTAACTTGTCGCCCTAGTTTGCATTGTACTGCGGCTAATAACCGTTCTTCAGTGAGTTGAACTGTATTTTTATCATTCCAACTCTCTGACCCCATAACAATAGCAGAAAGGTTAGGTAAATCAACCATTGCCCCAATACCAAAGGAAAACAGGATTTGACTGGGACGCAACTCACCGACACGGTAGTTTTGACGTTCTTCGTTGGTCATTTGTTGTTAGTTTTTAGTTTTTAGTTTTTAGTTTTTAGTTTTTAGTTTTTAGTTTTTAGTTTTTAGTTTTTAGTTTTTAGTTTTTAGTGGTTAGTTTTTAGTGGTTAGTTTTTAGTTTTTGGTTTTTAGTTTTTGGTTTTTGGTTGTTAGTTGTTAGTTTTTAGTTTTTGGTTTTTGGTTGTTAGTTTTTAGTGGTTAGTTTTTAGTTTTTAGTTATTGCCTTCTTCAAACCTGTTGCCTTCTTCAAACCTGTTGCCTCCTTCAAACCCGTTGCCTCCTTCAAACCCGTTGCCTACCCTCTCCTGTTGCCTACCCTCTCCTGTTGCCCGTTGCCAGATCCGCTGTTCCCTACTCTCCTCATTGCCTGATTTTACAAACGGTTGGGGTAAACGATTGGGATCGTCGTAGGGGGGATTATCGGTTAAAATCATGCCAATGGTCGGTTCAACGTTGCGTAAGGAATTGAGACAGGAAAAGTCTTGCCATTGACCTTGTTCAGCGGCTTTGAGGAGTTCAACGGATACGCCATCTTTATCTTTTTGAGGCATTTTATAAACCAGTTTTCTACCTCCCTGACGATTTTGGGCTTCAGACAGCCATAAGTCTAATTTGGCGTTGAGTTTCATTTTTGTCTGTTCAGCCGCCTCCTTGCCTTCAATTTGTTCGGTTCGATGAATAATTGTATCGAGTGCCATCTGAATATAAGGATGATTCCGTTTAATCTCACGGGCGGCTTCGTTATGATTAAAGTCTTCCCCTTGTAGCCGTATGAGAGAAACTAATAAAGCAAATAATCCTCGGTCTAATGCCCCGGCAGAAAAGGGAGTAACAGACAGGGCCTCAACGTGTTGATAAAACGTGGCATGATAATGTTCAAACCGTTCATAATGGGATAAATCCCTGGGTCTTGACCAGTTATAAACGGTTAACACCAAGCCGGGAAAAGTTCGCCCCACCCGCGAGGTTGCCTGAATATATTCAGCGGTATTTTTGGGTTGCCCATTGACGACCATTAACCCTAAGCGTTTGACATCCACCCCGACCGAAATCATATTTGTCGCGAGAATAATATCGAGGGGTTTTTGTGAGGTATTGTTCGGATCGAACGGAATTTCGAGTTTATCTAACAACACCGGAATATCGGTAGAATCTTTACGAGAGGTTAATTCATCGACGCTATTGTAATGAAGATATCGGTTTGTCAGTCCCCGCCGATCCATTTTGCCTAAGCGAGTGGTAATATCATCATCCACCAGTCGCCTTGTTCCCCCGAGTTCCCGCAAAGAATTAAAATACCCTACTAATGTCATCCAGGGATCGGCATCTTTGCCATAGTCTTCGTACAGGGTTTGGGCAGAGGCGAGGGCGGCTAAATACACCCGAATAATAGCGGCTTTGAGTCGTCGTCCGGGGGCACAAATGCCTAAATAACGCCGTCCGGGGGTTTCTGCGGGGTCTCGTTGACGGGAGAAAAAGTTATCGGCAATATCGAGACATTGAGGCGGAAAAACATCTAATTTGCGTAAGAATAGATGATAAACCTGGCTTTGGGCTTGGCGGATGGTGGCAGTTGAGGCAATGACTTTGGGACGAACCGCTTGACCGTCTACTTCCCAGGTACAGAGGGCATCGACTGCGGTTTCATATAACCCCACCAAGGTTCCTAACGGGCCGCTAATGAGGTGTAATTCGTCTTGAATAATCAGGTCGGGTGGACGGAGTGGTAGATGTTTTTTCAGTTTGGTGGCGGGTAATTTTGCGGTTTTGCGGTGGTCGCTATCTTCGAGATCGGCAGAAGTAAAGCCGTGGCGATCGCAATATCCATTCACCTGACCAAACAACATTTGTACTTGTCCTTTCCAGGGCATTTGGGCAAATTTATCCACGGTGGCAATTAATAAGGTGGGTAAACGGCGATAAATTTCTTCATCGACAACCACCACAGGCAACCCTTCCCCTTTAGAAAAGCAGCATCGGCCTAATTTATCACTACATTTAATTAATGTTCGTCCCTGACCACTGCTAAACCCATCGACAGTAATATCTCTTTTTTGATTAATTTCAGATCCACACCAGGGACAGTTGGTCAATTGATGAGGAGATCCACTGCGGTTACGACCGTCGTCATTACGGATCTTTTTAATACACTCTTCACTCTCACTGGTATAGTTGGGGGTACTGCCTTGACCGACCCATAAACCAATACGAAACGGTTCTTGACCCCATTCTGCCTCATTTTCCCGTCGAATCACCTCACAGGCGCAAATCAGGGCGGTTGCCCGTTGAAATTGCTGTAGGGTTAACAGACGCAATGTATAACGCATGAGAACTGCGACCCCATGTTCGCCATCGCGTCCGCCCACGGTTCCCTGTAGCCGTCGTAACCCCATGGTATAGGCACTTAAACCCAAATAAGCCTCTGTTTTACCGCCTCCTGTGGGAAACCATAACAGATCGGCGATCGCATTTGTCGGATGACTCCGATCCTCGTGATGCAGATCGGTAACGCTGGGAAGATTTAATAAAATAAAAGCAAGCTGAAACGCATACCAACTACGGTTTTTGGGAATATCAATTTCTGCAATATTGGGGGTTTTTCCTCGTCTTTTACTTTCTGCTGATATTGAATGGATGCGTTGCTGCCACATCGCCTGGTTAGCAAAACGAAACGCTTTTGCAGCTTGGGTATTTTCCCCTAACATCCTAATTCCGGCTTCTATTCTTTTTAGGATTTTACGACAGTTGGCGATCGCGATTTCTGGACTGCCATCATATTGTTTTTGTAAGCTAAGGTCACGGTGAATTGTTTGTTCTTGTTGATCGATCCAGTCCTTGTAGGCAACGGTTAACGGTTGTAATTTCTCAATTAATGCGGTGTCATTCGACTCCGACAGGTCTTTCATATCCACCACCAACCCCTCTAAAGCCGGAATTTCTTCAACGGTGGGTGGGGTGGTTTGACGAACTTCATGCCGGGGAACCATTTCTGTCGATAAGCAGACTGCCTGCCGGGGACTATTCTCTTTTACCTCAGCATGAATTCCCACGCCATGACCGACGGCAAACTCTACCTGATTACGATACAACATCGCCATGGTTTGTTCTTCGATGATATTAGAATTCAGGGTTCTATTTTTGTGTTTAAACGGTTTCCGTACAAAAATATCCGGCTGATTTTTATCGGTTGATTCAATAATTAATTTCGGTTGAAATAACCAAGCGATATCCTTACTTTTCTCCGGTTCTGTTTGGTCATTAATTAAAAATACCGTCACTATCCAATCATTATTTGGTAACCGACGCATCCGACCTTCTATAAATACAGCCGGGGCTTCTTCTTTAGCCACAACTTGCTTAAATTCACCGTTTTCTGTTAAAGCTTGAGTTAATATTCCCTGAATTGGATAGCGTTTCCAAACCTTCTTGGGTTTATCATTTTCAGTCGTCAAAACTTCACTATCTGCCCGTTCATATTTTCCCCATTGGGCAGTAATTTTAATTTGATTAACGCTGCCCTCAACACAGAACGTTAAACCAATAGAAGAGGGAAACATACTACTTCCAGAAGAGGTACTTTTTTCCGTATTGCCTTCTTCTGCATTGTCTTTACCTGTAATTGCAATTTCGTCCTGTTGTTCGGGTAATTCTTCCACCGTCGGTTTACGATTTCGCGGGGCTAATACACCAACCAAATACCGTTCTGAAACTGAAGCATCATCTACTTCTTCATGTTCTCCATCTGCCGGCCCTAACAAGTCTAACAGAATCATTTCTTCCAGTTTTTCCCGCAATTGTTGAGGCGAGGGTTCAGCGTGGTTTTGTAGGATGTTTTCAGACATTGTTTAGGGAGTAGGGAGTGGGGAGTGGGGAGTAGGGAGTCGGGAGTGGGCAACAGGCAACAGGGAAGAAGGAGTAGGCACTAATACAGGCTAGGAACTCTTGTTCCCTCTCCTCCCAGGAGAGGGCTAGGGAGAGGTCGATAAACTGAGGCAACAGGCAACAGGTTAAGAAGAAGGCAATAACCAATGACAAATGACAAATAACTAAATCATTTCTCTATTTCTGTTTTAACCTATGTTTTCTCAAGAGTCTATTAATAACAGCTTTTGTGTCTAATAATTCCCCAGCTTCAGCTTCTTCAATTCCTACCATAACTTCACGGCGTAATTCCTCGAAGCGTCCCTGATAAAGCCGTTCTCGTTCTTCTAATAACTTAATTCCGGCTAGAAATACTTCATCAACAGAGGCATATTTACCACTAGCCACTTGATTTTGGATAAATTGTTCGAGTTCGGGAGGTAATGTAATCGGCATCCTACAATCACCTTTGAATCTTTATATTTGTAGTTTAGCATTGGGAAAGCAGGCAACAGCGGAACTGGCAACGGGCAACAGGTTTGAAGGAGTAGGCGGTAATACAGGCAAGGAACTCTTGTTCCCTCTCCTCCCAGGAGAGGGCTAGGGAGAGGTCGATAAACTTAGCCACTTGCTGCTACAGGCAATAGGCAATAGGGAAGAAGAAATAGGCGGTAATACAGGCAAGGAACTCTTGTTCCCTCTCCTCCCAGGAGAGGGCTAGGGAGAGGTCGATAAACTCAGATTAAAATAATGATTTTTGTTCAAATTCTGGATCTGTTTTAACCTGTTGTTTCGGTTTTGGCGAAGCTTTTTTCTTCTTTTTCTTTTTATTATGTAACCCGGCTTCAACTTCCTGTTGATAGCGTTGATGATTGAGTAATAATAACCGATCTAATATTTCACGGCGGGCGGCTTCACTAATCGTAAATCTTAAGCCTTGTTTGGTATCATGGAAGTCATGTTCTAAATTTAAATCTTCCCAACCATAAGCTTTTGCAACGGCTATATCCATCTCAATATGCAATTCTCGTAACTGTTGAATATCACTATCAGTTTCATCAGGATCGTGGAAACGGTTATAGGTTTTGGTTAAGCCTTCCTGACGATCTTTCATAATCGTTTGACGATGTTGATAATAACGTTCGCCAATGTCTTCTAAGGATGCAGTTGATGTGGGGAATGGGAAGGTTTCAAAACAGTCTGTGGGCATATATCTTGGGCCTTTTCCAAGTTTACAAGGGCGAGAAATTACCCAATAATTATGTAAATCAGAACTTAAAACACTAAAATCTGAATTATTACTTAGAATAATAATCTTAGTCATATGTGAAAAAACAATATCAATATTTGCTTGACAAAAGCTAAAGGCATAATACTTAGTTGTTTCAGAAATAACTAATACCCGTTCCATGTTGGCGATCGCTTCATAGAGTGCAATTGTTGGTCTTTTAAATTGCCACCAACGTTTAGCAGAATCATAATTAGTTTGATTATTAACTTTCTGATGTTTTTCTTCTCTTTCTGGCTTAACTAAACGTTCAACAATCTCTAAACAATCCGGATAATCAACAGCATAAGGCGCACCTTTTGGCTTTTTCAGATCGTCATGTTCTGCATCTAAGGGATAGTCAAAAAAGTTAATTACCCAACGACTGGGAGATTGATCGGGATTTGAGTTTAAATCTTGTCCGTTAAGATAAGGAAATAAAACCTCTTTATTTTTCGGATTTTTATCAATTAAAGCTTGGGCTTCTTCAGGCGTTAATACAAAACCCTGCCCATCTATTTTACTACCTAAAAAAGACTTACTTTGATTTTCTGCTAACCGATAAGGATTTCCGGCGGCTTTTCCAGGAATGGTTAAAAAGGGTGTAATCCCATTAACCGCTTGATCATTAAGAACATATTCACCTTGCCATTCTCCTTTTCTTAACCAAACATAAGCCACTTCTAAACTAGCGGTTCCTTCCCAGGGTTTACTCGGAATTGCCCGATAAATAATCCCATCCCCCCCTTTTCTAAGGGGGGTTAGGGGGGATTCTTTTTCAAGGGGGGTTAGGGGGGATTGAACTAATTGATCTAACCCAACTTCTCGCGTATATCCTTGAGAAATTGTATTCGTTGCTACCAGTCCATAACCGCAATTTTCTTGAATTAACTGTTTTCCCCGTAGGAAAAAATAGGCACAAAGATCGGCATTTCCTTTTTTATTAGCCAACCATTCAACAATAAATTCTCTGTAGGGTGTTCCTAATATTCCGGTAATCTTTGAACCACCCATAAACGGAGGATTTCCGACTAAAGCATGAAAGCCTTTGTTATTTTCTTGTAAAAATACTTCGGGAAATTCTAATTCCCAATGAAACGGATGTAACTGTTCTAAGTTGGGTAATTTTTCTCGTTCGGCGGCAGTAATATCCCCTTGACTTTGGGCAACCATTAACAACCGTCTTCGCAGCGGTTCTTGTTCTTTTTTGGGAACATTTGCTAGATAACTTTGAATTAGTAAATTAGCGCGATCGCGTAAATCTTTTAAGCGATATTCGGCTTCTTTGAGTTTATTTTCTTTCTCTTCTCGGGCTTGAATCGTATCTCCCGGTAAAGCTTCCAATTGTAAGCGTAATTGGATGGCTTGTTCAATTTCTCGCTGCATTAAATCTGTGGCAATCACTTGTTGATGTTCCTTAGAATTAACATCTAAATTCCAAGCTTGTAACTGTTGAATGGTGACCCCAATCAAAGAATCACCACATTTTAAGGCATGATCGAGAAAGGTAAAAGGTTTTCGCTGTTGTAGGGTTTCTAACCATAAAGATAACTTTGCCATTTCCACGGCTAAAGGATTTTTATCGACTCCATAAATACAGCGTTCGGCGATAATTCGTTTAGCGACAATTAACCGTTCTTCTGGTTCTTGAGGAATGATACATTCTTCTGGACGAGACTGAGACAGTTCACCTTCTGGGGCAATCACAATTTTACCTGGATTTGCCGCTTCTGCAATTTCCCAAGCTTCTACTAACCGTTCCCCCAAATACCGACAAACTTGAACTAAAAACGCCCCTGAACCCATAGCAAAATCACAGATTTTTAGTTGTAATAAGTCATGGGCGGATATCAGTTTCCAGTCTGCTTTGGGTTTGCCTGCTGCGACAGCCGGATAAACTAACGGTTCGAGGGTATAACGAACAATTTCTTCCGTGAGGCTACGAGGCGTATAATGAGTTCCAGTTTCTCGTCGATCCGATCCTTGGCTAACATAAACACTACCCGTGGGAATGACAACCGGATAACCAAACGTATCTAACCGGACTAACCCCGCAAAGGGTTTAATGTGTTGCCAAAGTTCGGCATCGTTATTGCAGGCAATGCGAAACTTGCCTTCTAGCTGGCGTTGTTCATCCATTGTCCCCCCGATCCCATTCTCATAGGCTTTTCTCAGGGCAGTTGGAGTGCGTCCTGTCCATTTCTTCAGTTGTTTCAAAAATTCCTTTTCTCCCTGGTTGAAGGCGGCTTGCAGATCGGCTAAAGGCACTTCCGGTTCGCTGTTCTTGGTTCCGGTTAATCCCAATACGGGAGACTCGGCTTTAATGGCGGTATGGTCGAGTAAGCCTTCGTAAACATGACCTATTTGTTCCACATCTAAGGCCCGAAATGACAGACGACGGGCTTCTTTGCCGCCACCGGGTACAGAAACTTGCAGGACTTGCAACGCTTCCAACAAATGCAATACCGTCCGGTTATCAATAGGAATAGGCTGACTATGGGTGGTTTGCCAATGGGTTCCCGGTAGCCGTCCTTCTAAAAACGGAAAGGTGTCAGGATTAAATAATCTGCCGCCATAAGCGGGTAAACGTAATTCGTCATGGCCGATGCCGCCATAAATTGCCCGAAATGTAGCCAGGAGACGATACCAAGCATCGCAACGACGTTCTAAAATCTCTTCCCCAAATTGGTCGGCTTGTTGCCGCAGTTCTGCCCGCAGTGTAGAGACGGCATAAAACTGATCGTACAGGCGATCGCCCAATAATAACAAGTCCCGTTCTTCGGCAGTGAATAAAAACACTAACCGCATCATCACAAACAACGCCGCCTGATACAGTT
The DNA here is from genome assembly GCA_049647265.1 of Microcoleaceae cyanobacterium. Taxonomy (GTDB): domain Bacteria; phylum Cyanobacteriota; class Cyanobacteriia; order Cyanobacteriales; family Microcoleaceae; genus JAAURB01. The sequence goes on along the minus strand of JBARXJ010000048.1, from coordinate 416,325 downwards.
CGTTTTCTGTTACTGCTTGCAACAGTTGACGGTTCATGTCCTGGTCAATTTTATCGATTTTCTGGACTAATACTTCCACCGCCCGTCGAACTTGATAGCCTAATTGGTCGGTAATTTCCTGTTGGGCATCTTTGCTTTTAGCCAGCAAGGCTTCGAGGGTTTCATCATCTTCAACTGCAAAAAACCGCCGAACTCCCAGTAATGACCGAAATGCCCGCAGAGTAATTTTTTCCTCTTGCCACAGGTTACTATACCAAGAAATAAACCCGCTGGTTTCGCCTCTGGGGGCATTGACTAACATCCATTGTTCCCCGTTGGTAATTAAGCCGAGGCGGACATCAACCCCATGCAACAATTCCATCATCCGAATAGCGGGAGATGCTTTCCAACGTCCCGTTTTCAGGGGTTTTTCTATATTCTGGTTAGGGGGATAATATTGAATTAATAGGCGCGGTTGTTTATTATCAGGATTAACAATAATCCAATCTGGACGCAGGGTTTCTTGATGTTCGGCTAAGGTAACCGATAAACCCGCCGGAATTTGTTGACCGCTACACAAGACTTCATCGGGAAATTCGAGAGTATTTTGCAATACCCATTTGACCCATTCTCGGTGAATAGCTTTATCCTGTTGTTCGGCTAGCCATTCGGGATACACTTGTTTGAGAAGACGATAATGTTCGGCATCGTGGGCTTCTAACCCTTGGGGAAACGCATCCATCAAGACTTGCAGCGTTAGAAACGGGCCAGACGCTTCAACTAGGGATAACCATTCGGTATGATGACGAGGAATAGACATAGGTTGTTATTAGTTATTAGTTATTAGTTATTCGTGATTTGTGATTATCTCCACCCTACAAAAACTTCTGGGGAACCAGATAAGTGACGGTGAGGGGAAACAGTCGGGGTGTGGGGTTGGCAAAGCGGCTACGGATGATAGCAGTTTCTTGTTCAATTTCGTTGGGAATTTGTTGCAGACGAACTTCTAAACTATTACGATTACGTTCAAGCTGTTCTTTCTCTGCGTCGTTAAATAGGCTTAACTGGATGGGTTCGTTGCCGTCATCGAGTTCTTGCCGGATACTATTTTTGAGTTCGGTTAAAATCGCTGTAATATCGGCAATTTGTTTATCACAGCGTTCTTGCAAGGATTTTTCTAGAGACTGTTGTCGGTCTTTCATCCGCACATCTAAACTGTTGAGTAGGGGTTCGTTGTATTTATCCCACAGGGCAATTAACTGCTGTTGCATCGCTTCCGGTACAGGGTCTAAAGTGGCGACAGCTAAGGCTTTTTCAATGGCAGTCGGGTTAAGACGACTAAATCTGCCTGCTTTTAATAACCCCCCAGCGACAATGATTTCTTCATGCAGTCGTTGTTGGTCACCCCCTAATACCACCAAACGTCCGTGGGCTATCACAGCCGGGGCTTCTAAGACAGAAGAAGGAACAATTCTAGCGGTGACACGATAAAGGCGACGTTGAATATCCTTTGACCACACTTCTGCCCGCAACAGACGCAAACACATCTGGACTAAACGATGATTAAGATGAACCAATACGACATCATCCCGTCCGCGAACTGTATCGGGGTCAAAAGCAACAGGACGAATGTTTCCCGTGTGAGGATGGGCAAGTCCCTGGCTACAAGCAGCCCAACTGCCTTTAAGGGGGGGTAAGTGGTAAAAACCGGGAGAATTTTCAACTGGAATTAATCCAGGTTGTTGGGCTAAGTCTAAGCCAATTTGTACCACAGATTCAATATTTTCTGGGGTTAAATGGAGTTGTTGGCGGGTTTCGTCGAGTTGTTGTTTGAGTTTATCAATTTCAGCCTTAACTTTGCGTTCAAATTTCAATAACCGCCGAACCGGTTCAGAGGCTTCCTCAGCCTTTTGAGTATTCAATGTTATGCGACTGCCTAACATCGCTTCTTCGACCTGACTGGCAATGACTGGCCCCACTTTTCCTAAGTCCTGGCGAATGGTATTGACTTTTAAAGCAGCCCGCATTAAAAATTCTAAATCCCCTGCTAAATCCCCCGGTTTTTTAGTGATAGAAGTTGAATCAAATCCTTGACTGACAAAATGATAAATTCTCACGGCATCGGCTTTTTGTCCATGACGGTCAATCCGGCCATTACGTTGTTCTAAACGATTCGGATTCCAGGGAATTTCATAATGAATTAAATGAGAACAATGATTCTGTAAATCTAACCCTTCAGAAGCGGCATCTGTTGCCAATAAAATCCGCACGTTGGACTGTTCCGGACTGGCTTGAAAGGCGGCTTTCACCCGTTCCCGTTCTTGACTCTCCATCCCACCATACAGGGTCATCAGTCGGTCATCTTTTGCCAAGCCTTGGGTAGCTAGCAGGTCATATAACCATTTCTGAGTGGTACGATATTCTGTAAAAATAATCACCCGCTGCGGTGACCATTTACCCTGAGGTCGGATATTTTCTGCAATCCAAGTTAACAGTTTTTCGGCTTTAGAATCCGGAGTTAATGCTGCTTTTTCTGCCCAACTTTTTAGAGAAAAAATCAACTGTTTTTCTTCCGAACTGAGGGCTTGGAATAATGGGGTTGTTTGTTCAACGGCTTCTTGGGTTTGTTCTTCGTAAACTGCATCATCAGCAAATTCTTCTTCTATTGCTTCGAGTTGCCGCTGCAAAATAGATAAGCTGGGTTGAGAGAGGCTGCGTTTGCGTTTGCTAGTGGCAGAATTGAGGGATTTTTCATGCTGTTCTAGGGTGGTTAGAAATGCTGCTGGCGAAGAAAATAGACGTTTTTTCAATAGTTTTAAAACGAACTCAGTAGCGGTTTGTTCTACCTTATCTTTAGCCGCTTTGCGTCGTAGTTTTGTATATTGATTTAACCCAGAACTAGCCTGTTGTTCTATCTCCGTATAAGCGACTGGAATCGCCTCTAAGAGGCGTTGGGGAAACCGAGGCGAGCCATCCCATTTAGGGGGGAGTTCCTGCTTTAAACGGCGCACCATCACCACCTGGAGTTGATTTTTGTCTGGGGGTACACCCCGCGCAAATCGCTGAGAATCCAATAACTCTAATAAGGCGCTAAAGCTTTCAGGATAACCGTTATGGGGCGTTGCGGTGAGAAACAGTTTATGTTCAAAATGAGGCGCAATTTCTCGGATGGTACGGGTTCGTTGAGAATCAAGGGCATACCGACCGCCCCCAGATGGGGCAATATTATGGGCTTCATCGACAATTAATAAATCAAACCGACGGGGAAAAATCCCTTCTCCTTCTCCGGGTAAAGCATCGTGCATCCACCGCATCGCCCGTTCTCGTTTGATAAAATCAATAGATGTAATGAGTCTGGGATAGTGTGTCCAGGGGTTGATATGGAGTCCGCGACTACGACGCAGGGAACGAATCAAGTCACTATTGATGATGCGAAATTCCAAACCAAATTTATCCCGCATCTGTTCCTGCCATTGAATTTGTAAGGCAGAAGGACACAACACCAGAATGCGTCGAATTTGCTGCCGTAGGAGGAGTTCTTGGGCGACTAAGCCGGCTTCAATGGTTTTTCCGAGTCCCACATCATCGGCAATTAATAGGTTAACCCGAGGCATTTTAATCGCCCGGACGACTGGGTCAAGTTGGTATTCTTCGATGTCAACCCCACTGCGAAAGGGAGATTGTACAGACCGCATATCCCCATAGGAAGAAGCCCCCCACCGGACAGCATCAAGAAATGCATCGAGTCGTTCAGGAGAGTCAAAGCCATCAGGATAGGGGAGTTCTCTAGCCTCATACACTGCCGCCCCTGGTTCGAGTTCCCACATCACCTGAATTTCTTCTCCCAAGCCATCTTCTTCTAGAGAGGAGAGAGTGACGAGATGATGGGTTTTTCCACTGCAACCGATAATAGGGTTCTGAGGTAAGTGGGATGAGCGAACATCCAGAACAACAAAGCGGCAACCTCGGACTTCAACCAGTTGACCTTGTTCTGGAAGCGTATTGATTTGTTGTAGGGTAGTCATGTTCTCGCCTGCTGCTTTCTGTAGGTCAATGCACCCTATCTTCATTTACTGCCACTGGTCAGATTTTGGCAATATTTTCAATATTAAGAAAGAAGTATCATGGGTGGGATACCTAATAGAATACCCAAGTCTGTACCTCACTTTATCAAAGTTATTATACTTTGCTGTAGAGTTAATTTAATGCGGATGAAAGGACTTGAACCTTCACTTCCGAAGAAACTAGAACCTAAATCTAGCGCGTCTACCAATTCCGCCACATCCGCGTTTGCAGGCATCCAATTATAGCATAGATGATCGTAATTAAACAACATAAGGATCAGCAGTCAGGTAGGGGCGCATTGCATGCGCCCGTGTTTCAATCCCCGTTCCCAACCCCCCTTCAAAGTCAAAGCGAAGCCTCCTTAGGTTTCCCCCTACCCCCCGGACTTCGGGGGGACAAAGGGGGGATGGGGGACGGAAGGGGGATATCTTCGGGGGGACTGAGGGGGGATTCAACCCTATTCCCTAATTTCCTAATAATAATCCTGAATTGCCTTAACTTCCAATGGTTGCGACTTCAAAGACCGAATAGCCTCAACAGTTGCTTTTGCCCCGGCAATAGTCGTAATAATTGGGATTTTGTAAGATAGGGCAGAACGACGGATTAAAATACCATCAGCGCGGGCCTCTTCACCGGAAGGTGTAATGACACACAATTGTACGTTTTCGTTTTTAATGGCATCGAGAATATTCGGGCGGCCTTCATGCAACTTTAATTCTAAGTCTACTTTCACGCCATGATCCCATAATACGCTACGGGTTCCAATTGTGGCAGTGACCTTAAAGCCTAATTCTAAAAAGTCTTTCACAACTGGAATAACAGCTTCTTTATCCCGGTTATTCATCGAGACAAATACAGTTCCCGATAAGGGCAATTTTTGACTTGCGGCTAATTCTGCTTTCGCAAAGGCTTTACCAAAGTCAGTATCAATTCCCATCACTTCCCCAGTTGACCGCATTTCTGGCCCTAACAATACGTCGGTTCCTTGGAATTTAGCAAAGGGTAAAACAGCTTCTTTCACCGAGACATGACTGGGGATTTTTTCTTCGGTAAATTGCAATTCTGGTAACGTTTTACCGGACATCACCCGTGAGGCTAACTTCGCTAAAGGAACTCCTATTGCCTTGGAAACAAACGGAACCGTCCGAGAGGCGCGGGGGTTGGCTTCCAGGATATAAACCTGTTCTCCTTGGACGGCAAACTGAATATTCATTAAGCCGATAACATTCAGTGACTTAGCCAGTTCAATAGTTTGACGGCGGATGGTTTCCATTGCTTCGGCAGGTAAAGACTGGACTGGAATAGAACAAGCCGAGTCCCCGGAGTGAATACCCGCCTGTTCGATATGTTCCATAATGCCGCCAATAACCACATTACCCTCAGCATCGGCAATGGCATCAACATCTACTTCGATGGCATTTTGTAAGAACTTATCGACTAAAATAGGATGATCCGGTACAACCTGAACCGCATAGGTCATGTAGCGTTCTAATTCTTCATCGGAATAAACGATTTCCATCGCCCGTCCTCCGAGTACATAAGAAGGACGCACCACCACAGGATAGCCAATGCGTTTGGCAACTTTTAAGGATTCTTCAAAACTACGAGAAATACCATTCGGTGCTTGTTGAATATTTAAGTCTCGCAATATCTTTTCAAACCGTTCTCGGTCTTCCGCCGCATCAATTGAATCTGGTGTTGTTCCCCAAATTTTAGTTTTCAGGTTAGAAGCTTCTAATGCTTTTTCTAACGGTACAGCTAATTTTAATGGGGTTTGTCCGCCAAACTGTACAATAATTCCTTCCGGTTGTTCTGCTTCAATAATATTGAGAACATCTTCTTTAGTTAACGGTTCAAAGTAGAGGCGATCGCTGGTATCATAATCGGTTGAAACGGTTTCTGGATTGGAATTCACCATAATTGTTTCATAGCCATCAGCTTGTAATGCATAGGAAGCATGGCAACAACAATAGTCAAATTCGATCCCCTGACCAATGCGGTTTGGGCCGCCACCCAGAATCATCACTTTTGGCTTATCGGAGGGTAACATTTCATCCTCTTCCCAATACGTCGAATAATAATAAGGGGTAGATGATTCAAATTCCGCCGCGCAGGTATCCACCATTTTATAAACAGGTTTAACCCCCATTTCTAAGCGATAAGCCCGCACTTGATCTTCATTGGTTTTTGTAGCAAAAGCAATTTGGCGATCGCTATATCCCAATTGTTTAATTTGCAACATTTCATCAGCCGTTAACTGCTGCAAAGATTTCCGTTTGATAAATTTTTCCGCTTGAATTAATTGTTCAAATTTATCTAAAAACCAGGGATCAATTCCGGTTAATTCATATATCTCCTCCACCGACATTCCCAAGATAAATGCTTGGCGGACTGTTAACATTCTTTCCGGGTTAGGCGTGCGTAAACCCGAGCGAATTGCATCTAAATTCGGTAATTTATCATTGCCTTGACAACCCCATCCGGTTAATCCTGTTTCTAGCGATCGCATTGCTTTTTGAAACGACTCACAGAACGTACCGCCAATTGACATTGCTTCCCCAACCGATTTCATTTGTGTAGTTAAAACAGGTTGTGCGCCGGGGAATTTTTCAAAGGCAAAACGGGGGATTTTTGTTACAACATAATCAATTGTCGGTTCAAACGAAGCCGGGGTTTTCTTGGTAATATCATTACTGATTTCATCCAAAGTATAACCAATCGATAATTTAGCGGCAAATTTTGCAATCGGAAAACCTGTTGCTTTTGAAGCTAACGCCGACGACCGAGAAACTCGTGGGTTCATCTCAATTACAATTACATCCCCATTCACGGGATTAACCGAAAATTGAATATTAGAACCACCTGTTTCTACCCCAATTTCTCGGATAATTTTAATCGAAGCATCTCGCAAGCGTTGATATTCTTTATCCGTTAAAGTTTGAGCCGGGGCAACCGTAATTGAATCTCCCGTATGAATTCCCATCGGATCGATATTTTCAATCGAACAAATAATCACCACATTATCTGCTAGATCTCGCATCACCTCTAATTCATATTCTTTCCAACCAATTAAAGATTGTTCCACTAGAATTTGAGAAACCGGAGATGCATCTAATCCAGAAGTGGCTATTTCTTCATATTCTTCTTGGTTATAAGCAATTCCGCCACCCGTTCCGCCCATGGTAAAAGCCGGACGAATAATTAAAGGATAACTGCCAATTTGCCCAGCGATTTTACGGGCTTCTTCTAAATTATTTGCAATACCCGAAGGACAACAAGCCACCCCAATTCGTTCCATGGCCTGCTTAAACAATAACCGATCTTCGGCCATTTCAATCGCTTCGAGTTTTGCCCCAATTAACTCAACGCCGTATTTCTCTAACGCCCCACTTTTCGCCAACGACACCGCAACGTTTAACGCCGTTTGTCCCCCCATTGTCGGTAACAACGCATCGGGGCGTTCTTTTTCAATTACCTTCTCGACAATTTCCGGCACCAAGGGTTCAATATACGTCCGTTCTGCGGTCTCAGGATCGGTCATAATGGTAGCGGGGTTAGAATTGACCAAAACCACCTCATACCCTTCTTCTCGTAGCGCTTTACAGGCTTGAGTCCCGGAATAGTCAAACTCACAAGCTTGTCCAATCACAATGGGGCCAGACCCGAGGAGTAATATTTTCTTAATATCGTTGCGTTTAGGCATAATCAAACTCTCTATATAGATTCTGTCGTATCTGTTAGTGGGGGTAAGCGATAATACTAACTATCTCACCTTTTACAAACAACTCATCATTGTAAGGGTAGCGGTTCGGATTCTGATAGATTGTTCTAAACAGTCTTGACAAGGTTTGATGACATATATAGCGCTATGTGCTGTCATTCGTTCTTAGTCATTCGTGATTGGACATAAGAATTAGCCCCCAGACCAACCCGCCCCTAACCCCTCCCAGGAGGGGAAAAGGGGGAGCAAGAATTTACCTATTCTCCAGTTGTCCAAGTTCCCCATCTATCAAAGTCCCCCTTCGCGTAGCGTGACGGAGTTGTAGGGTTGGGGGATTTAGGGGGCAGACTTCTAACTTCTGACTGAAGCAATCAGAATATATACACCGTTTTAGTAGAATATACACACCGTTTCTGGCTGAAGGGGACAAGTCGGCTCAGGAATTGGATTGTTATATAGTCCAAGCAATTCCAAGTTAATTAGATTAGCTAAAGGCGACACATCTGTTATTTGATTAAAACCTAGAGAAAGCTGTTTTAAATTTATCAAATTAGCTAAAGGTGACACATCCGTTATTTGATTAGAACTTAGGTCAAGCCGTGCCAAATTTATCAGATTAGCTAAAGGTGATATATCCGTTATTTGATTAGAACTTATGTGAAGCGAATATAAATTCATCAGATTAGCTAAAGGTGATATATCCGTTATTTGATTAGAACTTATGTGAAGCGAATATAAATTCATTAAATTAGCTAAAGGTGACACATCTATTATTTGATTAGACCTTATGTGAAGCTCTCTCAACTCAATCAAATTAGTTAAAGGTGACACATCACTGATTTTATTATTAGATAAGGAAAGATCTTCCAAATTTATCAAATTAGCTAAAGGTGAAACATCACTAATTTTATTATGATCTAGGTTAAGCCGTGTCAAATTAGTTAGATTAGCCAACGGTGAGACATCTGTTATTTGATTAGAACTTAGAGAAAGCCGTGTCAAGTCAATTAGATTAGCCAACGGTGACATATCTGTTATTTGATTAGAATTTAGAGAAAGCACTTTTAAATTCATCAGATTAGCTAAGGGTGACACATCCGTTATTTGATTAGAACTGAGGTAAAACCGTTCTAAATTTATCAGATTGGCTAACGGTGATATATCCGTTAGTTGAGGAGAATATAGGTTAAGCGATTTCAAATTTATCAGATTGGCTAACGGTGATATGTCCGTTATTTGACTAGTATTTAGGGAAAGCCGTTCCAAGTTTATCAAATTAGCTAATGGCGATATATCCGTTATTTCATAAGAAGATAAGACAAGCGCTTTCAAGTTGATAAACTTGGCTAAGGGCGATATATCGGTGGTTTGATCAGAATATAGGATAAGCCATTCTAAATTTATCAGATTAGCTAATGGCGATATATCTGTTATCTGATTAGTATATAGGGAAAGTCTGACGAAGTTAGTAAAATTAGCGAATGGTGACAGATCCGTGATAGTGCGATCGCTTAATTTCAACTCTTCTTTCTGCTCCAATATAGACTGAGCAATATTACATTCTTTTGTTTCTGCAACCTCTAGCAATACCTCAACTGTATGTCGGGTTTCAGGTGTCAAATTCTCTCGATTAATACACCACTCCTCGAAGGTTTGATATTGAGGTGAGTAGATAAACTGACAACTAATAACTAAAATTAAGCAAGTGAGTAAGCTAATAATAAAATTTTTTTTCATAATTTATCGCAATTACCTAGAGCTAATTTATCACTAATAATCAACTAGCAGCTTTTGATATTATATTAGAACATATTCCGGCTGAATTAGCGCAACGTATCTGTCAAAAGTTAACTATTCCGAATAAACAGTTAGAATTGACACACCGTTTCAGGCTGAAGGGGACAATTAGTGTCAGAAATTGGATTTTCAGATAGGAAAAGAGTTTCCAAATTGATCAAATTAGCTAACGGTGAGACATCCGTTATTTGATTATCCTCTAGTTGAAGCCATCTCAAATTGATCAAATTAGCTAAGGGTGAGATATCCGTTATTTGATTTTTATCTAGGTAAAGAGTTGTTAAATTCATCAGATTAGCCAACGGTGATATATCCATTATTTGATTAAACTCTAAGCCAAGTGTTTCTAGATTTATCAAATTAGCCAACGGCGATATACTGTTAATTGGATTAGAACTTAGGTTAAGCGATTTCAAATTCATCAGATTAGCTAATGGCAATATATCCGTTATTTGATTTTCATCTAGGTAAAGTGACTCCAAATTCATCAAATTAGCTAACGGCGATATATCTGCTATTTGATTATTTTCTATACTAAGTTTTTTTAAATTCATCAAATTAGCTAACGGTGAGATATCCGTGATTTGATTAGAACTTAGAGCAAGATCTTCCAAATTGATCAAATTAGCTAATGGTAATATATCTGCTATTTGATTATTTTCTATACTAAGCAGTTCCAAATTGATCAAATTAGCGACTGATGATATATTGTTGATTTGATTATTATGCAAAATAAGCCATCTCAAATTGATCAAATTAGCGACCGATGATATATTGTTGACTTGATTTTCAGATAGGTCAAGCTTTTCTAAATTTATCAAATTAGCTAACGGTGATATATTGTTGATTTGATTTTCATCTAGGTAAAGAGTTTCTAATTTAATCAGATTAGCGACCGATGATATATTGTTGATTTGATTTTCATCTAGGTAAAGCCTTTCTAAATTCATCAGATTAGCTAATGGCGATATATCTGTTATCTGATTAGAACTTAGGAAAAGAGTTTCCAAATTGATCAAATTAGCCAACGGCGATATATCTGTTATTTGATTTTCAGATAAATAAAGCTCTCTCACCTCAATCAAATTAGCCAACGGTGATATATCCGTAATAGTGCGACCGCTCAATACTAACTGTTCTGTTTGTTCCAAGACAGACTGGGCAGTATTACATTCTTGTGTTCCTGCAACCGAAAGCAACGCCTCAACTGTATATCGTGCCTCAGGTGTCAAATTCTCTCGATTAATACACCATTCCTCAAAGGTCTGATATTGAGGTGAATTGTTCTTCGTCTGTGAATAGACAACCTGATTACTGATAACTAAAATCAAGCAAGTTAGTAAGCTAATTATAAAATTTTTTTTCATGATTTCTCGCAATTATCTAGAGCAAATTGATCTGAGTTATTAAATAATTCAGTATACTCACAGATTCGCCAATTCCCATTCAGAAGCTTGAAAGTTGCACCATTGCTATAGCAATTCACTTATGATTTGTGAGAATTTAGGAGTCTGAATTTAGGAGTCACGCCCGTCAGGAGTCAGTATTCAGGAGACAGAATATTCCGCCGTTGCCTGTAGCACCGAGTGGCTGTTCCCTTCTTCCCCAAGAGTGCCTCTCTATAGCCCTGGCGGGCATGGCTGACGCTAAGGTCAGCGTTCCCTACGTGCTGTACGCACACGCTACGCGAAAGCGCCCACAGGTGGCGCGGTGAGTGCAGTGCGGTCTTGGGGTCTCCCCAAGTTGAGCAACTGCCGAACCCGGAGGGGGTCTGACCGCTACTTGCCTATTTGCCTGTTCCCTAACACTATATTGACAATCTAAACTCTGCTAGGTATAATTAAAAGCTGTGCGAATAAAATCCCCAGCGGAACTGGCGGAATTGGTAGACGCGCTAGATTCAGGTTCTAGTGTCTGATAAAGACTTCCGGGTTCAAGTCCCGGGTTCCGCATTAATTGATGAGTTGAGCGCGATCGCATCTTGAGCGGACTATTTTTATCTCCAACATCGAAGGAGAAGCAGGATCGTATTTAAATCCAGTGTAATGCTATACCATCAGCCGGGTTTGCTGACAAACCCGGTTATGTGTTTTGTTTTAATTGGGAGCATTCTGCGCTCGTTGTAATGCAATTTGTTGGTTATTGCTATATTCAACCACCTTTTGCTGAGCAGTGCTGTAATTTTCGCTCTCTTGTGGCACTTGCTGCATCAGTTCTACGGCTCTTCCCCATTCATTGGCGACTGTATTCCACTCGGCTTGAGTTTGGGCAGTCTGGGCTAAATTGGCGGCGCTGATGGCTGTATTCACGGCTTCTCGCCATGGATCAGAAATAGGGGTTTGAGGAGGAGCTGTCTGAGGGGTTTCTCCCGGCTCAGAATCAATGATCGTTTCAGGGTCAGTCTCTGTGGGTAGGGGATCGATGTCAGACCCAGATCCGTCTCCTCCGAGGAAAGGCAACTTGTAAACCCCACTCAAATGTAATCCCGCTAAGGCAGCTAAAGCGAGTAGGAGTAACAATAGAATAAAAAGAAAGATCTTACTCCGATTCCCGGATTGATCGTCTAAGATTTCGTCTTCATCTTCATCGTCATCTTCTTCGGGATGATGATCTTCATCGTCAAAGTTCGGTTGATCGTCTAGATCAATTTCATCGTCATCGAGATCGATCTCTTCATCACTCATGGGCATCGGCATATCCATGGTGAATTCTCGTTCCATTTGGCGATCGATGTCTAAATCATCATCGATCAGTGGCACTGAAGAGGAGGGTTCTGTATCTGAAGACATCTCGATTTCTTCGACTAACATCTCCTCTGGGGGAGGGGATTTCAGCAGGATTTCATCTTCCCAGGCGGGTAAGTCCGCTCCAAATTTGCGTCCATAAACTTTTAGTTTATAGATAGATTCAATATTTAGTTTAGCCATTCCATTGCGAACAAATGTCACAAGGGATGACTGGTTTGTTGGAACTTGATCGCCCTCCATCATCACATGAAGACAGCCATTGTCCCGCATTACCTCAGCCGTAATGCCTCTGGGCTTCAGTGAATGGTTGATTGCAGCTTCGATCGCGGTTGGATCGCCTTGCTGGGCAAGTTCCCTTTGATTTTGCTCTGGCATGGTTCGCTAGCCCTCTAGTTGCGATAACTGGCGTCTTCTTTACAGTTCCCTAGCCTATTGATTCGGCTGGGTTGGTTTAAATTTAACACAATCGGTTCAAAGCAATGATGAATAAAGCTTTTGGAGATTTGTGTTGGGGTCACAGTTCGAGCAGTCGCGCAAGACGGCGGTACGAGCGATTCTGAGGAAACCTCAGCAATTCCCCACCTCCTCCGGGATACGGCTTACGCCACGCGGAGCGCGAACGGCTGTAACTGCGTCAAGCTCGAAGTGACGGATCAACTGCAATTGACTTTTCTCCCTATAATACTATTAGTTTTCCCAAGCTGTACAATGTTTTTAATTCTACTTAACCCACCTTTAACTCTCTGGTGGGCTGGGAGATTCAGGCACATATCGGGGACATCAGATGGAGGTGAAACATCAACTGAATCATCACTGTCTGCTTTGGACGTTTAAAAAGGGGAAAAAGTTCCCGGTTGAAATAAGTTACACAGGGTAATAACGGCGGTTTGCAGCGTGGCGGTACTATCTTTTCCCCGTTTCAGCCTCACTTCAAATTCGAGTAACTGGGGTAAGGTTTGTTTGAGGGAGGTTAACGAAACAGACTCAACTTCTTTTTGTAGAAAATAGATGCGTTTGGGGTTACCCACTTCGGCGGCTTGAGCAATTTCTCGGACATCTCGGACTCCCATTTCCATCATCAATTTCACCCACAACCAGGTGCGAAATTGTCCCACGAGTGTGGCAATAATTTTTAAAGCGGGTTCGTTATGCGCCAGTAATTCTGCCAGTAAACTGAGTGCATCTGTGGTTTGACCGACTCGAATGGCAGCGGCTAACTTCAGGCTACTTTGGGTATTGACTTGAACTAAAGCCGCGATCGCAGAGACTTCTATGACGGTGGTTGAGTCTTCACTGTACAGTCGTAGTTTCTCTAATTCATTATACAGTTGACGGGTATCATTTCCCACGGCTTCGGCTAAGGTGGCGATCGCCGCTTCGGTTAGTTTGAGTCCTGCTTCTGTTGCTGCTTTTCGGACGCGCTGCACTAACTGTTCGGTTTTCCAAGGAGGAATGGGGGAAAACTCTTGAAGGGTGGCGTATTTTTGCAATAATTTGGTAGATTTGAGGCGGCCATCGGGTTTGTTTGAGTGGGTGAAAAGTAAAGTGGTTGTATCCGGTACAATAGGTAGAGTCCGTTCAAGTTCGAGGAGAACATCAGCAGCACAATGATGGGTAATGGGACAGTTGACTAGCCACACTAAACGACTTCCTAAACCGAAGGGGGGAGTCATCGCTTGGTTAAGGCCAGCAATCACAGCATTTGGCTGATCCGGTAGGATTTTGTCAAAATTAAAGTTAGACCAACTGGGATCGAGAACAGACTGCTTCAGTTGAGTGACGGCTTGATCTCGTGAGAAGTCATCTTCTCCCCAGTAAAGGTATATTGGCATTACGATTTATTGATTGACAAACGAGGGAACTAGCATTGGACGATACATATCAAGTTTATGTTAACCGAGTGGCTCGGCTGACCTTGCCTGAGGCTTATCTTTCCCAACTTGAACTGATTCAGGAATCTCCTAAGTATCAGCTTCAGGATTCGGGTAAACGGGTTGCTGTGCCGTTTCCGGGTTATTCTATTATCACACCACCGGCAGAAGTTGATACAGAAAATCAAGGATTTTACCAAACTTTACAGGCAGTGCAACAGCAGGTTAGCCAAAGTTTAGATTCTAATTTTTTCATCCCCATTCCTCCAGAGAGTTTACATCTGACGTTAGCCGATTTAATTTGGGATAGTTCTTATCGAGATGCAGTTAAAACGCCGGGTTTTGAGGAAAAGCTACAAGCTGCGATCGCCCAATCTTTTGATACATTAAAATTAAGTCACAATCAGCCGATTCGCTGGCAAGTATTTGGTTTGATTGTCATGACTCGAGCCTTAGGGGTTTGTCTTGTACCAAGGGATGAAGCATCCTACAATCAGATTCTACAATTGCGTCGAGCCGTTTATCAAAATCATAGTGTGATGGCCGCAGGGATTGAACAGCAGTATTATTTGACGGCTCATATTACCTTCGGTTACTTTGGTGAAATTCCAAAAGATTTAGATCGAGATCAACTCACTGAACAATTTTCCCAAATCAACCAACAGTTATTAGATGCTCCCTTAGAATTTACAGTAAAAGCAGCAGAATTACGAAAATTTGACGATATGACACGCTATTATCGGACTTCAGACTGGCCCTTTTTTAGATTTTAGCTCTTATTATTCGTTATTTGTCCGAAGTTATTTGAGGAAGTAGAGGATAGTGAATTTAGTGTACTGTTAGAAACAAATCCGTAACGACAAATGACAAAAAACGAGTAACGAATAACACCTCTTTTTTATTATTTCCTTTATGGGTTTAATACCCCACTGTCACTCGCGTTGCTAGCGCATTGTTTGGGGTTATCGGTACACGCCTATGTAAAATCGCGGTTGGTGCGATTGACGCTCGTCGGCCGTTATAATCCCCATGCAATTTTCCCTCCTGACTCGGTGACTCGGTGACTCGGTGACTCCTTCTTCAAGAATCTATTTCTGCTAATTCTAGCCATCGAAGCGTTGCTTGATCAATTTCTTCACTCAGACGTTCAACGGTTTGACTCAGTTCTTGTAACGCTTCAATAGAAGCCGGCGGATTATGATACAGTTTATGTTCTAACTCCGCTTTTTCTGTCTCTAATTGAGCCACTTTTTTCTCTAGGCTTTGATATTCTCGCCGTTCTTTGGAAGAGAGTTTACGCTTGCCGTCTTTATCCCAGGAAAATCGTTGATCGGGTTTAGCTGGAGTCACTGTAGCTGGCGGCTTAACGGATTCAACTTCTTGAGTTTTTGCAGCTTCTTCTTCGGCTGCTTTATAATCTAAATACAAGGAATAATTCCCCGGATATTGACGAATTTTTCCTTCAGATTCAAACGATAAAATCATCTCAACGGTTCGATCCAAAAAGTAGCGATCGTGAGAAACTGTTATCACACAACCGTTAAATTCTTCTAGATAATCTTCTAAAACAGATAAGGTTTGAACATCTAAATCGTTTGTGGGTTCATCTAATATTAAAACATTCGGCGCACCCATCAACACTTGTAATAAAAATAATCGTCGTTTTTCACCGCCAGAGAGTTTATGTAAAGGCGCATATTGTTGATTTGGAGAGAACAAAAACCGTTCTAACATTTGAGAGGCGCTAATCTGAGAACCATCAGCCGTCTTAACATATTCTCCGACTTCTTTAAGGTAATCAATCACTCGCTGTTCTTGATTCAAAGCTTGCATTAAATGTTCGGATTGTTGATCGAAATAACCGATATGAATAGTTTCCCCAATATCAATAGTTCCAGAATCTGGTTCAACTCGGTTTGTCACTAAATTCATCAGAGTTGATTTTCCGATCCCATTTTTACCGATAATTCCAATACGATCATCTGGATTAAATTTATAAGTAAAGTCTTTAACAATGACACGATCATCGTAGTGTTTTGAAACTTGATCTAATTCAATCACTTTTTTACCAATTCGGCGAGAAGGTGTGGAGATTTCTACCTTCCCAATATCTGCTTTAAAGTCTGTTTCTTGCATGGCTTGAATTCTTTGAATTCTTGCTTTTTGCTTTGTTCCTCTCGCTTTAGGGCCACGCCGGAGCCATTCTAGTTCTTTACGAAGTACACCACGATGTTTTCGCTGTTGACTGACAGCCGTGACTTCTGCTTCTGCTTTCTTCTCTAAAAAATAGGAATAATTGCCTTCATAAGCATATAAATCGCCTCGATCTAATTCAATAATTCGAGTGGTGACTTGATCGAGAAAATAGCGATCGTGAGTAATCAGTAATAATGCACCTTTTAAATTTTTCAGATAACCTTGCAACCATTCTACAGACAACGCATCTAAATGGTTTGTGGGTTCATCCATTAAGAGTAAATCCGGTTCGGAGAGTAAGGCAGCGGCTAAAGCAATTCGTTTGCGATACCCACCCGATAAGGTTTCAATTTTTACCTCAAAATCTTCTATTCCTAATTGAGTTAAAATAATTTTAGCTTGAGTTTCTAATTCCCAGGCTTGTAGCGCGTCAATTTGTTGAGTCACTTCAGAAAAACGGGTCATTAATTGACTGTCTTCTGGATGTTTTGCAATCTTCAAAGAGAGTTCTTCATAGGCTTGAATCAAGCGCATTTGTTCACCACTATGAGCAAATACCTGTTCTAAAACTGTATTGTTTTCGTCTAATTCAGGTTCTTGCGGCAGATAGACAATATTAGCTTTAGAATTGATCCACATTTTTCCAGCATCAATCGGTTCAATTCCTGCTAACATTTTTAACAGGGTGGATTTCCCTGAACCATTGGTTCCAATCAAGCCGATTTTATCTGAATCATCAATACTTAGATTTGCTTGATTCAAGATATTCTTGATGCCAAAATCTTTCTGAACAGATTGTAGAGTGATAATTGTCATTGAACGTCCTTGAATGTCAGCAGCAATAGTATAAGAGTAGTTAATCCTAGTCTTATAATTATAAACTCAATGATAGAACTTTTTGGTTAAATCTGGGAAAATTAAAGGATTATCAATTCTCTTCTGTCATCTCTGCTATCGAGGTATGCTTCTATAAAGGAGAATCATCTCTTTTTAGGACTGGGGTTGAAGCACCGAGACAGATTGAAAATAAGCCAAAATGGAATCGTCCCCTCGGCTATGAGATTGTTATTTTGCCGTTTTCAGCAATTGCTATTGAAATCCGGATCATTTATATCTTAAATTAGAGATGAAATCATCTTGAAGTTTTTATCTAGCATCATTATAATTATTTATGATAGAGGTAAAAATAAGTCTATAAAACCCAGAAAATTTTATTGATAAATAACACGACTTGAAATCATTAGATTGAATGGACTGAGTTTAGAGTTGATATAACAAATGAATCAAAATCAGACCGTCGAAAATCCCGGTAAAATATTAATTATTGATGATACTCCCGATAACCTCAGACTGTTATCTACGACTTTGAGTGAACAGGGTTATGATGTGCGCTGTGCGATTAATGGAAAGTTAGCATTAATGGCAATTAAAAGTGAATTACCCGATTTAATTTTACTGGATATTAAAATGCCAGATATGGATGGCTACACGGTTTGTTCCCAACTCAAATCACACCCACAAACGGCAGAAATTCCTGTAATCTTTTTAAGTGCTTTAGATGATGTATTTGATAAAGTTAAAGCTTTTAATACAGGCGGAATAGACTATATTACCAAACCGTTTCAAGTCGAAGAAGTGTTGGTGAGAGTGAAAAATCAACTGACCATTTATCATTTAAAACAGCAACTGGAAACTAAAAATAACCAACTCCAACACCTCAATCAAGAATTAACTCGTTCTAATCAAGATTTAGAACAATTTGCTTACGTCGTTTCCCATGATTTACAACAACCGCTGCAAAGTATAACTGGCTTTGCTGAAATTATATTATCCCTCAAAAATCAGATTAATTTAGCAGAAGAAGCAGATGAATATATTACACCGATTTTAGCAGAAGGCATCAAGATGCAAGAGTTAATTCAAAGTTTATTAAATTATAGTCGAGTCGGAATTAGTCAAAGAGAATTATCATTTGTTGACTGTAACTTAGTATTAGCAGAAACCATACTAAAATTAAGACAACTGATTAAAGAGACTGATGCCATTATCCAGTATTCAGATTTACCACATATTTATGCTGATGCTATGCAAATTGGACAACTTTTTCAAAATTTAATCAGTAATGCGATTAAGTATCGTTCTCAAGACAGAGTGATAAAAATTCAAGTGAATGTTGAAGAACAATCAGAAGAATATTTGTTTAGTGTAGCAGATAATGGAATAGGAATTGATCCGCAATATTACGATCAAGTTTTTAAAGTCTTTCAACGACTTCCTATTCAACAAAACTGTGAAGGATACGGAATTGGTTTAGCGACTTGTAAAAAGATTATTGAACGTCATCATGGCAAAATTTGGCTAAACTCTCAGTTAGAAAAAGGGACAACTTTTTATTTTACAATTCCAATATAAAACTAAAGAAACGATGGATAAAAATCACTCTGAACTACCAGCTATTAATCAGTTATTACAACAAGAAATTCTGCGCCGCCAGCAACTGGAAGCACAACTTAAAGACTATGAAAATCGCTTACTTGATCTCTTTCATTTTGCACCCATTGGTATTGCTGAGATTTCTTTAACAGGTCAATTTTTAGAAGTGAATGCTGCATTCTGTCAGTTGACGGGTTATGATTCTGTAGAACTAATTGATCGAGACTTTAATCAAATTACAGATGTATCCGATAGAGAGATTAGTTTAGTTCATTTTCATCAGTTAATACAAGGTGAAGTTCAGCAATATCGCCTAGAAAAGCGCTATCGTCATAAAAAGGGTCATTTAATTTATGGAATTATTCAATCTTATTTAAGACGAGATCAAGCAGGAAATACTCTTTCTGTTATTAGTCAGGTAATAGATATTACTCAGAATAAAAAAGTCGAGGCAGAACTTCAACAGCAAGAACAATATCTTCGCTTAATTTTAGATAGTATTCCGCAGCAAGTATTCTGGAAAGATACAAATTTAGTCTTCAAAGGATGTAATAAAAATTGGGCGAAATCGGCTCAAATTGAACAAGCTAGCGATGTAATTGGCAAGACCGATTATGATTTATTTCCGAATCAAGAAATTGCTCAATTTTACCGGAATAAAGATTTGCAAGTGATGCAATCTAAACAGCCTGAAATGAATGTAATTGCACCGAAACAAAAGCCTGGAGAAGATGGTCTAACGATCTGGTTAGATATTAGTCGAATTCCGATGCTAGATCAACAAGATAATGTAATTGGAATTCTGGGAGTGTTAGAAGATATTACCGAACGTAAAGAAATTGATGAAAAACTCAGATTAACTCAATTTTCTGTTGATAAATCACGAGATTATGTCTTATTAACCGATCAAAAAGGACAATTAATTTATGCTAATGAAGCAGCGGCTAAACTTTTAGGCTATTCTCAAACTGAATTGCTACAAATGAAAGTTAAAGATATTGACTTAAATGCGTCTAAAAATGCCTGGTCAATCTCTTGGGATGAATTAAAAAATCAAGGTTCAGTTACATTTGAATCAACACATCAAACTCAAGCAGGAGAATTAATTGATGTCGAAATTACCTTAAATTATTTAGAATATAATCATAAAGAATATAGCTGTGGAATTGTTCGAGATATTCGCGATCGCAAACAGGCTGAAATGGCTTTACAGGAAGCGAAAGTTGCCGCCGAAACCGCTAACCATGCCAAAAGTGAATTTTTAGCGAGAATGAGTCATGAATTGCGAACCCCGATGAATGCAATTTTAGGGTTTACCCAACTGATAAACCGAGATTTACAACATCATCCAGATCTACCCATTCAACAACATCAACAACATTTAGAAATTATTAACCGCAGCGGTGAACATTTATTGAATTTAATCAATGATGTTTTAGAAATGTCTAAAATAGAAGCGGGACGAATTACCTTAAATTCCAGTTGCTTTAATTTACTCAAATTATTAGACTGGATTAAAGAAATGTTTTTACTCAAAGCACAATCAAAAGGATTAGATCTAAAATTTGAGATTGCAGATTCTGTTCCCCAATGTATTCAAACCGATGAAAGTAAATTACGGCAAGTCTTAATTAATTTACTGAGTAATGGGATTAAATTTACATCCACAGGATTTATTCAGTTAAAGGTGGAGTCTGATTCTCCGATGCTTTACTTTGAAGTCAAAGATACGGGTTTAGGAATTGCTGAGGATGAACTAGAAACGGTTTTTGATCCGTTTATCCAAACTGAAAGCGGACGACACTCTCAGCAAGGAACAGGTTTAGGATTACCCATTACTCAAAAATTTATTGAATTAATGGATGGAGAAATCTCGGTTCAAAGTCAACTGAATCAAGGTACAACATTTCAGTTTAATATTAAAGTTGATCCAGTTGAAATCAGTCAAGTACAATCTCAATCTCTGCCCAAAAATATTATTGGAATCGCCCCGAATCAACCGGATTATCGTATTTTAATTGTGGATGATAACTGGACAAATCGTCAATTATTAGTTCAACTTCTCAACCCCTTAGGTTTTGAAACACAAGAAGCCGAAAATGGTGAAGAAGCTATTGTTCAATGGGAAACATGGAACCCTCATCTGATCTTTATGGATATGCGAATGCCTGTTTTAGATGGTTATGAAGCCACACAACAAATTAAACGTCATTTAAAAGGTCAAGCGACTGTAATTATCGGTTTAACGGCAAGTGCCTTACAGCAAGATAAAGCCATTGTTTTATCGGCGGGTTGTGATGATTTTGTTAGAAAACCGTTTCGAGTTGAAGTATTATTTGAAAAACTAACAGAACATTTAGGGGTTGAGTTTATCTCAGCAGAAAGTTCTGTGAATTCTACAGAAGCGGTGGATGATTTAGAAGCCCCGCAAACCCCTTTACCTCAACTGATACCTCAAGCTTTAGATGGAATGCCAATCCCTTGGTTAAAACAACTCCAACAAGCCGCAATAAAACTTGATTCACAATTAATTAATCAAATCATTGATCAAATTCCTCCCTCTGACACGACTTTAAAAAAACAACTAATTCAACTCGCAAAAGATTTTCGCTACGATGTGATTTTGGAAGTTGTGGAATCTAAATTGAGGCAATAGGGTTGAATCCCCCCTCAGTCCCCCCTTGGAAAGGGGGGTTGGGAACAGGGAATAGGGAATAGGAAATAGGAAATTTTGCAATAGGGAATTTTGGATTTCTCCTCATCTCCCTTGTCTCCCTTGTCTCCCTTGTCTCCCTTGTCTCCCCTGTCTCCCTATCTCCCTTGTCTCCCTATCTCCCCCTTACCCTTTCTACTAATCTCAATTCCCCCAAATCTTTTTCAATACTTCATCTGGGGAAATATCCGCCATCTTTCCAGTGGATGATTTAATGCCAATAGCGCGATCGCTTTTTGGCAATAACTTCTCGGGGTCAGTCGGCCCAAACAACGCCACCGTATAGGTTCCCACCGCAACAGCCAAATGCATCGGCGCACTATCAGTACACACCATGAGGTTAGCCGCAGCAATCATCGCCGCCAATTTACCAATATCATCAGGGGTAATGGTTTTAACGTCTAAGGATAATTCCTGAACTTGTTTGATCAAGGCGGTATCTTCTGGCCCTTGAACCATAACAATGGGTAAATTGGGTTGGCGTTGCCGAATGTCCTGAATAATTTTTTGCCAACTTTCTACCGGATACAGCTTATCAATCCCCTTTTGTTGAGCCAGTTGACTCGAACCACCGTGAATTAAAATATATCCACTGTCTTTGACTCCTAAGCGTTGCTGTTCGGCTTCAGCCCAGTCTAAATCAGATTTAGGGACATTAATCGACAATGGCGGACAAGGGGTGCTAATGCCCATACCTTGCAACAAATCATGATACATTTCTGCGGCATACTGTTCTTTTTTCAAAGGAACTGCATCCGAGAGGAAAAATTCACCACTGCTGCCGGCATATCCGACTCGTTTGGGAATTCCTGTCAGCCACAGCAATAAACCCACCGTCCAACGTTGGCCCAAAGACAGAACCACTTCAAATTCGCGATCGCGCACAACCCCGAGGAAGTTGCCCCAGTCAGCTAAACTGTTTTGATTCTTAAAATCATACGGAATCACCTCAGAAACGGATTTACACACGCGATACGCCCCTTTTGCCCTGGGTTCAGTAACCACAGAAATTTGGGCATTTGGGTAAGACTGCTTGAGATCATCGAGTGTAGGGAAAAACAAAATTTGGTCGCCGATCCCACCAGGGACAAGGGCTAGTATTCTCATCTCTATCGAGTTAATCTAGTGATCAGCTCAATTTTAAGGGAATCCTTGGTCATCCCAACCAAAATCTTACAATGCATTTATTAATTCCAGCCGCTGGCAAAGGAACCCGCATGGGAAGTCAACGCAATAAATTATTGTTAAGTCTACGGGGACAGCCGATTTTGGCCTGGACTTTAGCCGCCGCCGAAGCAACTACATCGATTGAATGGATTGGTATTATTGGTCAACCGATTGATTTCCCGGACTTTAAGGCGATTCTCAGCGACTTATCCCGGACTTTACCCATCCAACTCATCCAGGGGGGAAGTACCCGTCAGGAGTCGGTTTACAACGGCTTACAGGCATTGCCGCCGGATGCTAAGAGAGTGTTAATTCATGATGGGGCGCGATGTTTAGCCACGCCGGATTTATTTGATCGTTGTAGCGCTACGTTACAAACCTGTCCTGGATTAATTGCAGCGATCGCGGTCAAAGATACGATTAAGGTTGTCGATGAAAATCTGACTGTTAAAGAGACTCCCAACCGCAGCAATTTATGGGCCGCCCAAACGCCTCAAGGGTTTGACGTGAAGTTATTAAAGCAATGTCACGATCAAGGAAAATCTCAGGGTTGGGAAGTGACTGATGATGCGGCATTGTTTGAAAAATGCAGTTTACCCGTGCAAATTGTGGAAGGGGAAGAAACAAATTTAAAAGTCACTACTCCGGTTGATTTAAGTGTGGCGGAGTTTATTTTAAGTCAGCGAGAAAATCATTAAATCTGTGGGAATTTCAGAATTGTATTTTTTGTCAAAGGATACATCCTATTAAGATCATAGGGTTTTTATCTTGATTGAGATTAGCGCTTTACTGACGAAATTGAATCTCAGAACAATATCAAGTTAAATAAATAATTTAAATCAGCAATATTGTTAATCTACTTGATAACGTTTTTCTCAGGCTAAATCATAGAATGGCTCAAAGTTATAATACATAATTTATAATCTCTGGAAAGTATGACTGAAAACTACAATTCAGCCTAAAGTTTTAAAACCCGGAAACTTTACAGAATCTTTAAAAAACCTCAAATTTAATTAACTTACGTTTGATTTTATACTGAATAAAGCTAATAAATACTGACAATTAATTTATTTATGAGACTTTTAAAACTCAATTTATAAATCTTGTATCAAGGCGATTGATGCTTCTTTAAAGAATTTGTAAATTCAAAAGTGAAATATCGTATTTTCAAGTATAAATCTAGAATATTTAAAAATAAAAATAACAGACAAATTAAGTAATTTAACGAATTGCGAAATAACACTTAAGTAGAGATACTGATAACAGCAAAAACAAATTACTGAACATTACTCGAGAATTACTTAGATGATTATGAATTTCTTCAAAAAATTATCCGTTGCCACAGTTAGTACAGCAGCAATTGGTTTTTCCTTAATTAGTGTAAATTCGGCTCAAGCTGCTAGCTTTAGGAGTCAGACAGAACAGGATATATATACCGGAAATACGATAGAATTTACCTACGATAATATGAACAAAGCCATTGGTGATGTGACGCTGTCGATCTTTGCAAACGCAGATATTGAAAAAGCCTGGGAGAATATCGGTGTTTCGATTTATTCTGGTGATACCTTAACCGACTTAGGTAATGTGTTTGACAGCCATATTAATAATTGGGGAGGAACAGTTGAGGGTAATTTTGCAGAAGGTGTTGAGACACTCACACTTTCACAAAGTCTGTTTAACTCCCTAGATGATGTTTTCACAATCCAAATTACTCCTAATTCTAATGTGAATAATTTCGATTCTGAGGAGATGGTATCAAGTGCTTATGTGGAATTAGATTATGTCGAAAAAATTCCTGAACCCAGCACAATTGCTGCCCTCAGTTTACTGGCTATTTCGGGTTTAGTTTGCAACAAAAAACGTCATTCTGCTTAAAAAATAGCGGCAAGCATTTAGTTCATTACATTCTCTCGAAGCCTCAACTGAAATGGGGGCTTTTTCTTGTCAAGTTATTAGATAGTAATAAGTAAAAATTCCTAATTCTCACTTTAAGTACCGATAGATGTAATTATAATCTATCAGTTTTCGTTGACAACTTTTCTCTCTCTAAAGTAAGAAACAGATAAAAAATATGAATTATAAAGGTGTTTCTTTAGCTAGAGGTGAATTTTGATGTGTCTTCTTACACTATGAAATAGTGAATTTCAGATAGCAATCAGGAATCGCGTCTGAATCGTTTAGGAGAACTTACACTCATGATAAAATTCAAAGAAGCCATTAAATCTGTCGCTAAGAAAAGTGTATTTACAATCTTAATAGCAGGACTTTTATTCATCTTTACCACTGCTTTGGGTAATGTAAGGGTCGCTAATGCGGCTCAATTTTCAAATGTAGGAGATTATCAAGAAGGGACAGGCATTAATAAAGAACTTTACGACCCAATTCAGAAGCCAAAATCGGGTGGAATGTATCCTTATGAAGATATGGATGGAGATGCCAAACCAGAGGCTAAGCAGAATGCTCGAGAAGTGATGAATGCAGTTGAGGAAGGAAACGGGACTTATTTCAGCCGAAAACTCAAAAATTTATCAGAAGATATTACTGAGTCTGCCCAAGAGTTGCAAGACAGTGCTGAAAATGCTTTAGAAAGAGCAGGAGACGCTTTAACAAACTAAATCATTTAAGCAAATATCTTGCTTAGAACGTAGCGTTATAAGGTTATACTGTAGCGCTACATGATTATTTTTAGCTTCTCAACTGAGGAGTAATTTTATGGCAATATTGGGCGACCAATTAACCCCGTCATCAGTCGTAAGGATAAATAACGTAACGGTTTAACTTTTCGTAAAAACCACAATCCTAAACGACGAGCCGTAACTTTCGGTTTCCAGTCACCGGAAAACATTCGATCTAGAAAATCAGTTAATCCTAAAACGATCCAATTCTCCTTTTTACGCCACTGTTGATAACGTTTCAAAACCGATAACGTACCAATATCTTCGCCTTTTAAAGTCGCAGTTTTCAAAACTTGAGCCATCGCCGCAGCATCTCGAATTCCCATATTTAAACCCTGTCCCCCCACCGGATGACAAGCATGAGCCGCATCTCCAACCAAGACTAAACGCGGTTGAACATAATCGTTACTCTGCATTAACTGTACCGGAAAAATATAGCGATCGCTCAATAATTCTAACTGCCCTAAAACTCCCCCGGTGCGATATTCAAGTAACTCGAGAAATGCCGCTTTATCCATTTCTTTAAGCGCCTCAGCCTCTGCATGGGGAGCCGTCCATACCACTTGACACCGATTTCCAGGCAAGGGTAACACTCCCATTGGGCCACTGGGCCAGAACCGTTCAAAGGCGATATTATTGTGAGGTTTTTCGGCTTGAATGGTCATCGCCACACAAGACTGCCAATATTTCCAGCCTGTTGTCGTAATTCCTGCCGCTTGACGCAGGGGAGATCGAGATCCATCTGCTGCCACCACCAGCCGAGAATAAATCGGTTTAACCCTACCGTCTTGTTCGATGCTGACTGCTGCGTAGTCGGGGTAATACTGGACTTCAGCTACTTTCGCCGGAGATAACCAGTGAACATTATCGCAGTCTTCGAGGAAACGATGCATCGCCCCCAACATAATATGATGTTCTCCGACATAGCCTAATTCTTCAGTGCCTAAATCTTGTGGTAAAAATTCCACCACCCCCGGATGGTCGCTGTCACTCAGGCTAATTTGACGAAATGTAGTGATTTTCGGTAAAATATCGCTCCAAAGCCCAATACCGCTGAGGATACGCCCGGTTTGTAACGTTAAAGCATAGGCTTGTCGGCGAGACACCGCGACGGCTTGAGGTTGAGGTTCAACAATGGCAACCTGTAACCCTGAATCTTTTAATCCGCAGGCTAAAGTGGCCCCAACAATACCGCCACCAACAATTACGAGGTCGTAGTCTATTTTGACAGGCGGCGCGGGATTTGACACTGTAGAGGATGAGTTAGGCTGCTGTAGAAGCATGGGTTAGACAACTGTAGATGATTGATCGATCAGAATTTTTACCTAATCCCTATTTTTACATATCTTCATGAATTTGACAGCCCAGGATGATAATCCGCTTCTGAGAGACAATGGTGAGGCAGGATAATCTCAAATTCTGTCCCTGCTTCAGGTTGGGAGTACACATTCAATGTCCCGCCATGTTGTTTGACAATCGAATAACTGACAAACAATCCTAAACCTGTGCCTTTTCCGACTGGTTTAGTTGTGAAGAATGGATCAAAAATTCGCTCTTGAATTTCTATAGGAATCAAACTATCGCTATTGGCAATAGTAATGCGTAACTGTTCACCCTCAATCACTTCAGTCCGAATACGAATTTCTGGATTTTGAGGAATTGTAGAACAGTCTCGAATTGCATCAATCCCGTTCGTCAGAATATTAAGAAATACCTGATTAAGTTGACTTGGGTTACAGGTAATTTGCGGTAAATCACCATATTTTTTAATCAACTTAATTTTGGGCTGATTAGTATCGGCTTGTAAGCGATTTTGTACAATTAATAGGGTGCTTTCAATGCCGCTGTGTAAATCGACTGTTTTAATCGGCGCTTCATCCAAACGAGAAAAATTCCGTAAACTCGTAGTAATTTTACTGATGCGAGTACTGCCAATTTTCATCGAATTAATCAGTTTAGCAATATCTTCCGATAAGAAATCAATATCAATATCTTCTCGAAGCGCTTTAATTGCATCACTAGGCTGAGGATATTCTTGATCGTAAAGTGTCAGTAAACTCATTAAATCGTCGATATAATGTTCGGTATGAGTCAGATTTCCTTTAATAAAATTAATTGGATTATTAATTTCATGGGCAATTCCAGCCACCATTTGACCGAGAGAAGACATTTTCTCAGTATGAATTAACTGCGCTTGAGTTTGTTTGAGTTTTTTCAACGTTTCCTCTAAGTCTTCTGCTTTTTGATTCAAATCTTTTGTCTTTATTTCAACCTCTATTTCAAGGGTTTGAGAATAGTTTTCTGTTTGTTTGTATAAATTCGCATTTTCAATTGAAATCGCAGCCTGACTCATTAATAAATTCAAGACTTCAACTCGATCCTGAGTAAAGGCCCCCTGGGTTACATTATTTTCTAGATATAAAATCCCGACGAGTTTTCCTTTCTGGTTTAAAGGAATACATAAAACCGATTGAGGTTGATGAGTAATAATATAGCGGTCGCGCAGCGTGGCTGTAGCCGTATCGCTGGCAAATTGTTCTGTTGTATTCAAGTTATCAAATACAGCCATTTCAGAGCGTCTGGCAACTGAATAAATTAAACTATGAGGTAACTCAGAATATTCTTCGAGAAGCGTTTCTAATATTTTCGCTTGATTTTGATTCGCTTCAGCCACCACTACCCATTGTCGATCTTGAGAGAGAATCAAATGACCCTTTTCTGCGCCAGCCGTTGTAATTGCTATTTGCATTATCGTGGTTAATAATTCCTCTAATTTAATTTCTTGAGAGAGCGCTTGGGCAGCTTTAATAAATGCTGGAAAATCTAACCAATAATTTGGGCTGACATTGGTACTTTGGAGTATGTTACTAGTGGTAGATAAAAATGTTTCTTCTGCTGTTATTTTACTCTTATAAGATTGAAGAATAGGCTTGAGAAGTTGGGGATAACATTTTTCTAAATGAGCCACTTTTGCTGCTGCCCCCCACTGAGAATAACAGTAGTAAGCGTCTTGCATATAACTAGCCGCGACTTTCTCTTTACCGTTCGGTTGAGCGCTGTCGTTACGCAAGTTGCCGCAGGCGAAACCCCAATTCAGATAAAATTTAGCAGCCAGTTCATTTGCTAATCCTTCTTCATGGATATATTCATTTGCTTTAGCCCCCGCAATGGCTTTATCGTAAAGTTCTATGGCTTCTGTTTTTTGTCCTAAAACTCGACACTTTTCTGCTTCGACTAAATCGACTTTATGCTGATAATTCATCGGGGCATAATTTGCCCAGTGTTGTTGTAATTGTGTTTGATTTTCTTCGACTATTTGTAATACCTTAGATTGATCTTCTAGATCTAAGCTTAGTCCAGCTATAGCGGTTAAAGAATCATAAAAATAAAATACAGGTTCATGGACTGTTCCGATAGTAGAAAACAAATACTTACCGGCTTCAAGTGTAATCTTTTGAGCCGATTCGATCTCATCGAATAAAAAGCCCAGCATTAGTTTACAAGAGTATAAGTATTGCAATTCAGATGAACGATTAGCTGACAAGAGTTGAGAAATAAATTCTGTTTCTTCAAATATTTCACCTGATAAAATAGTAGGACTTTCTGTATCGCCTAGCAAATTCAGCATGGCTTGCAAATAGATACTACACCAATTGGCAGAAACGAATTGTTTGAATTGTACTGATGCATCGTAATAAGCACGGGTTTCTTGCGCTATACTCATCAAAGGCTGACCGCACCAAAAAGAATGCAAACAGAAAGAAGTGCCATTATATCCGGCGAATTCTAGATTACCCACTTCGAGTGCAGTTGTGTATCCTTCTTGTACAAACGGTAGAGTCTCTTTAAGGTGAGATTTGCGGTGCAGTAAAAATAAACTTACAACGTTATATATCTCAGGTATCACTGCTTTTGCATCAAGTTTAGAGACCAGATTTAATCCTAATTCACCAAATTTTACTCCAGTATTGATGTCTTTTAGCCCGTTACAAGCCATCAAACCATAGGAAGTATAAGCCATAGCGGAAGCCGATGTATTTCCAAATTGAATAGATAGCTTAATCGAGGTCGTGACGAGTAACGGAAATAAAGGAGAACCTGAGATATGAGCAGCTCCTAGAATACTCTTAATAATCTCGACAATGGCGATCGTTTTTCGGTCTTTCATCATAGGCAGATCAATTAAATCTTCTATTTCCCGCTCACCTATCAAGTGATTAATTTCTACAATACTCTGTTGAATTTCAGTTTCGGTGGGTATTTCTGGTAGAGTAATATCTAATTGCTGTAAGTATTGTTGAGCAATATTAATCACTTTAGCAAATTTACCTTGAGAGGCATAGGCTTGAATTCTAATCAGGTAAACATTAACTTTTTCAAGCAAGCTTTTTGCTTGGTCAATTACCGTTTCAATCAACTGTTTTTTTGTTTCAAAGTCCCCACAGAGTGCAGCTAATTCAGCCGCTAATTCATAAAACTCTAATGTAATGTCATATTGATGATTCCAAGCAGTTGTACCCAGTAATGAGATACCTATATTTGCATATTCACGACCCGCATGATAAGCTGTAGCAGCTCTCGCTTTACGACAAGCGATTAAATTGAGTTTAGCTAAATTATCTTTTTCTGTTTGTTTGGTAATTAAACTAATTCCATAATTTAATTGATTAACAATTTCAAAAATATTCTCTTCTATTGCTACTGTTGCTTCAGATTCAGCTTTTTTGAGTAGCAATTTTCCGATATTATAATGAGCTTTTATTTTGTGATTTTCGGGAATTAAGGCATAACTTGCCTGTTGAACTCGATCATGTAAAAACCGATAGTGAACTGCAATATCCTGAATCTTTTTTTGTTTGGTTTGTTCTGTTTGAAAAAACTTATATGTTTCGTTTTCCGGAATAACAAATCCGTCTTGTAAAGCTTGCCATAAATCAATCGCCGTTTCCTCTCTATTTTTCTCATAGACGACTGCTAATGTTTCTAAGTCAAAACGGTTACCAATACAAGCGGCTAATTTTAATACATTTTGAGTGACTATGGGGAGCTTTTGTAAGCGTCTCACCATAAATTCTACAATATCCGAAGTTAATGCTAACTGTCGGACTTGAGTTAAATCACATTGCCAACAACCCCCCTTACCCCCCTTAGTAAGGGGGGACTGAGGGGGGATGGGGGATTGAGGGGGGATTACTTCCTGATGCTCAAAATTGATACATTTTTCTTGATATAATCCTTTGAGAAACTGACTGATAAAAAAGGGATTTCCGGCGGTTTTTTGATACACCAGTTGAGAGAATGGTTTCACAATCTCGCTAGAACATAATAATGTATCGGCCACTAACTGAGTGGTTTCTGTTTCAGTTAAAGGAGTTAGATTAATAGTATTAATGATTGCATTTTTTTTGTGAATATCATTCAGAGTTAAAGTCAGTGGGTGAGCCGGAAACACTTCATTATCTCGATAAGCGCCGAGTATTAATAAGTAACCGATTTCTGACTCCGTTATTAACAGTTTTAATAGATTCAACGAAGCGGAGTCTGCCCATTGTAAATCATCTAAGAAAATGACTAAAGGATGTTCTTTAATTGTAAAGACTCGGATAAACTGACTAAATAATAAGTTAAACCTATTTTGTGCGGCACTTCCCGAAAGTTCTGGAACTTCCGGTTGAGAACCAATAATCAGTTCTACTTCTGGAATAACATCAATTAAAACTTGTCCCTGAACCCCAACTGCTGCTAAAACTTTAGCTTTCCAATAGGCTAAACTCTTGTCAGATTCACCTAATAATTGAGCCATTAAACTCCGAAAGGCTTGAACAAAAGCACTAAACGGAATATTTCGATTAAATTGATCGAATTTCCCTTTAATAAAGTATCCTGAGGAACGAGTAATGGGTTTATGAACTTCATGAATAACAGCCGTTTTTCCAATCCCCGAATATCCCGCAACCAGCATCAGTTCAGCTTTTCTTATCTGTTTATTCTGAGAAGACGCTACACGCTCAAATGCAGCCAGCAACTGAGCCACTTCAACTTCGCGTCCGTAAAGCTTTTCAGGAATAACAAATCGGTCAATTTTATCATGCTTTGCAATCACAAAATCCGTAATTGTTCCCGTTTCTTGCCATTGAGTTAAACAGTCTTTTAAATCTTGCTTTAATCCTCTGGCACTTTGATAACGATCTTCGGCATTCTTTGCCATCAATTTCATCACAATATCCGAGAGAACTTGAGGAATATCCTCTCTTTCTTGGTTGATAGGCGTTGGTGTTTTCGCTAAATGAGAATAAACTAAATCTATCGCTTCATCTCCGATAAACGGTAGTTTTCCTGTTAATAACTCATAAAAAGTCACCCCTAAAGCATAAAAATCTGTCCGATAGTCAATCCCTCGATTCATCCGTCCGGTTTGCTCAGGAGAAATATAAGCTAAAGTTCCTTCTAAGAGATTGGGATTACTAATTTCTTGGGTTTCACGAGAGAGCAAAGAAGAAATCGAAAAATCAATCAGTTTAACCTGTTTAGTTGACCGATGAATCAGAATATTAGCGGGTTTAATATCTTTATGAATAATCCGATTTTGATAGAGTCCATGCAGAATATCAGCCAGTTGAATCGCAATTAATAAAAAGACTTCAATATTGAGGGGTTGTTTTTGAGTAAACTCTGAAAGAGAGATGCCCCCACAGTCTTCTAAAACCAGAAGATAACCATTACCATAAGATTCTAAATTGTAAGTTTTGATCAGTCCCGGTAAATCAAGATCTTTAGTAATTGAATATTGATTCTGAAATTGAAGTAATTCATTAAAGCTAGGATATTCATTTCGCAACACTTTAAGAATAACGGGTTGCTGTGGGTGGAGGGAGAGATGATTTTGCTCACAAAGACAAATCCCACGATACACTATGGTTCTAGAACCTGAATACAATTGTTCAACAATCTGATATCTGTCTATATTG
Organism: Microcoleaceae cyanobacterium; assembly: GCA_049647265.1. Taxonomy (GTDB): domain Bacteria; phylum Cyanobacteriota; class Cyanobacteriia; order Cyanobacteriales; family Microcoleaceae; genus JAAURB01. The sequence goes on along the minus strand of JBARXJ010000048.1, from coordinate 383,990 downwards.
TGTTTGAAGGGGCTGGCAGTTTTATTTGTGGTTAACATAATATATTCGACGATACTGCTGAGTTATGATTGTTCAAACTTCACTCCACTTCGACGCTTGGCAACACTGCTTAAAAAGCATCTCAATCCGCTTGAACTTGTCATAAGTTAAATTCTTATTGAGAGTATTCCCCGGCAGACCCACTCAACGATCAGGATAATATTCAAATTAATTCATAAACATTCAAACACTGACTTTGTGCCTGCCTGCGATCGGCAAGTCACTCACGCAGGCTCAGTATGTGTCACAATAAATAGAATCAAGAAGTATACAAATCAACAAAATATATTCATGTCCGTACTGGCAGCGATCGCAGTTATTGGTGTGCTGATTGGAGTCCATGAACTGGGTCACTTCATGGCAGCGCGACTGCAAAAGATTCATGTAAACCGTTTTTCAATTGGATTTGGCCCTATTCTGTGGAAATACCAAGGGCCGGAAACAGAATATGCTCTGCGAGGCATTCCCCTGGGGGGATATGTGGGATTTCCCGATGAAGATCCTGATACCCAAATTCCCCGAGATGATCCCGATCTCCTCAGCAACCGTCCAATCATCGACCGGGCGATTGTTATTAGTGCCGGGGTCATTGCTAACCTGATTTTTGCTTATTTGCTGTTAGTGGCCCAAGTGGGAACAATTGGTATCCCAGAAAGTTTCAGCTATGAGCCTGGGGTTGTGGTTCCTTCAGTCGCCGCAGATGTGAGTTCAGCCGCAGTTGAGGCAGGCATCGAAGCAGGTGATATTATTTTAGCGGTGAATGGGGACACTTTAGAGGCATCAGAGGAAGCGATTCAAAGTTTAATCAAAACCATTCAAACCAGTCCCAATCAACCCCTTGATTTAACGGTACAACGTGGCGATCGCACCTTATCATTGGAAGTGACTCCGGATCAAACCACTGAGGGTCAGGGCCGTATTGGCGTTCAACTCAGTCCCAACCGCAGTGTTGTTCGTCGTCGGGCGGATAATATTATTCAAGCCTTTACTGCGGGTGCAGAAGAGTTTCAACGGATTATTCGTTTAACCGTCCAAGGCTTTGGTCAACTGATTAGTAACTTCCAGCAAACCGCTGAACAAGTTTCAGGCCCTGTGGGAATTGTGGCGATGGGGGCCAATATTGCCCGTTCGGATGCCGGGAGTTTGTTTCAGTTTGCCGCTTTAATTAGTATTAACCTGGCATTTATTAATATTTTGCCGTTACCTGCTTTAGATGGGGGTCAATTGGCATTTTTATTAATTGAAGCATTACTCGGAAAACCCCTTCCCAGTCGAGTCCAAGAAAGCGTCATGCAAACTGGGTTAATGTTGCTATTGGGTTTAGGAGTGTTTCTAATTATTCGAGATACCGTTAATTTACCTTGGGTGCGATCGCTTTTACAGTTGTAACGCTACCTTTGGGATTAACCTCTCCCCCAGATTGTAGGGTGGGTGACTGACGCACCACAGACCTGCTATAAATATCTCAAGATATGAGTTGTAGATGCAGATTGCAAAGCCGTTTTATACCTTGAGAAATCTTTGGGATTAACCTCTCCCCCAGCCCCTCTCCTAGTAGGAGAGGGGAGTGAGATTGTAGATGCACCAAATACCTCCCTACTGCTATAAATATTTCAAGATACTAAAAATCCTATTTCTGTGTAGTGCGTCACTAGACGCACCACATACCTTAGCCGCATCGAATCTCTAATACGGCCACTTCCAATGCGCCACATCATCTTTATCTTTCCCATGTTCAAAGGCATAGTTAAGATTTTCGATAATGGCGTTTTTCATTCGTTCCTTCACATGAGCCGCCGCTGAGCCTAATTTAGGAACCCGATCGATCACATCAATCACTAAATTAAACCGATCAATTTGGTTGCGAATTGCCAATTCTAACGGCGTATTAATATTCCCTTCTTCCTTGTAACCCCGAACATGAATTCGTTCTTGATTACTACGACGATAGGTTAATTTATGAATCAACCAAGGGTAACCGTGGAAGTTAAAGATGATCGGTTTATCTGGGGTAAATAACGTATCAAAATCTCGTTCTGATAAACCATGGGGATGTTCACTTTCAGACATCAATTTAGACAGATCCACCACATTAATAAACCGAACCCGTAATTCTGGGAATTCTTCTCGCATAATAGCAGTCGCTGCCAACGCTTCCTTTGTGGGAATATCACCGCAACTGGCCATCACCACATCGGGGATATCCGGTTCAACACCCCGGTCATCGTTACTGGCCCAGTCCCAAATCCCTATCCCTTTTGTACAATGTTTTACGGCTTCCGCCATGTTGAGATATTGTAAATGGCTTTGTTTATCACACACAATCACATTCACATAGTTTTTACTGCGTAAACAGTGGTCGGCAACGGATAACAAACAGTTGACATCCGGGGGGAAGTAAATGCGCGTGACATCCGGACTCTTATTCGTGACCAAGTCCACAAAACCGGGATCTTGGTGAGAAAAGCCGTTATGATCTTGTCGCCAAACGGTCGAAGATAATAGAATATTCCAAGAGGAAATCGGCGATCGCCAAGGAACCTCTTTTTTACAGATATCTAACCATTTGGCGTGTTGGTTAAACATTGAGTCAATTACATGGGCAAAAGCTTCGTAGGTATGGAAAAAGCCATGTCGTCCGGTTAACAGATAGCCTTCCAGCCAACCCACTAAGGTATGTTCACTCAACATCTCCATCACCCGGCCATCCGGAGAAATTTGACTGCCATCAAGGTCTTCTGGTTTATACTCCGCTAACCAGGTTTTCTTCGTGACTTCGTAAATGGCCTGTAAACGGTTAGAGGCGGTTTCATCGGGGCCAAATACCCGGAAGTTCGTCATATTATCCCGCATCACATCCCGCAAGAAATACCCCAAATAGCGCGTATTTTCTGCTTCTGTCCGACCCGGATCTCGCACTTCCACCGCATATTCACGAAAGTCTGGCATTTTCAGATCTTTTCGCAAAACACCACCGTTAGCATGGGGGTTGGCACTAATACGGCGGTTACCGGTGGGGGAAAGTTCTTTTAATTCCGGAATTAATGTACCATTTTCGTCAAATAATTCTTCCGGTTTATAACTTCTCAGCCATTCTTCTAAAACCATCAAATGACTATGGTTTTTCGCCACATCTGACATCGGCACTTGATGCGCCCGCCAGAAACCCTCAACTTTATGACCATCAATTTCTTTGGGGGCTGTCCAACCTTTAGGAGTCCGCAGAATAATCATTGGCCAGCGAGGACGGGTTGCGTCTTTGGGTTTTCCATTGCGGGCTTCTTGCTGAATGGAACGAATTTGATTAATACAATGTTCCAACGTTGCCGCCATTTTCTGATGGGTGATGCTAACGTCGTCCCCGTCGATGTGTTCGACCACATAAGGGGTGTAGCCATAACCGACAAACAAACTTTCTAATTCTTCTGGAGTAATGCGGGCCAGAATAGTGGGGTTGGCAATTTTATAACCGTTGAGGTTGAGAATGGGTAAAACGGCCCCATCTCGGACTGGGTTGAGGAATTTGTTAGAATGCCAAGCGGTTGCCAGTGGCCCAGTTTCGGCTTCCCCGTCCCCAACAACGGTGGTGACAATTAAGTCCGGGTTATCAAAAGCTGCCCCAAACGCATGGGACACACTATAACCGAGTTCTCCGCCTTCATGAATAGAACCGGGGGTTTCAGGGGTACAGTGGCTACCGATATGTCCGGGGAAAGAAAACTGTTTGAAGAATTTTTGCAAGCCTTCTTCGTCTTGGCTTTTATCGGGATAAACCTCAGAATAGGTTCCTTCCAAGTATGCAGGGGCGAGAATTCCAGGCGCACCATGACCTGGGCCAGCCATCAAGATTACATCTAAATCAAACTTTTTAATCAGTCGGTTGAGATGGATGTAGACAAAACTTAGGGCTGTAGAAGCGCCCCAATGTCCGAGTAAACGGGGTTTGGTTTGTTCCGCCCGTAAAGGTTCGCGCAGTAACGGATTTTCCTTGAGATAAATCATCCCCAAAGCCAAATAATGACAAGCATTCCAATAAGCTTGAGTCTTACGAAGTTCCTCGTCATTGAGAGGGTTTGTGATTTCGGTTGGGATATTAGGTGCGGATACCATAAGCTTTAAAAAAGTTGAGTAAATTGACAAATTTGCTGAATAATTTTGGTATTATGGGATACCTTTTATCGCAATAGAATTGATAATTCTAATCTCTGATTATTCTCATCATTTATCGAACAGTTCTTGTCAGTTTTGTCCTCAGCATAGAGATATATTGACCTAGGTTTTAGGTGAATGTCCTCATACTTTAGCAATAGTTTTCTGCTTTTTCAAATTTTATAACTCGATCATCTATTGTTAACCTAAATTTAATATTTTTTTTAGAGAAAACAACAAGATATCCTAATATTTTGCATAAGCAGAATGATATGAGTTAAAATCCTATTTTTAAGTCCCAAATTATTCGTTATGAGCTTAAAATTATACTTTCTTCGCCACGGAGAAACCGTACAAAGCAGAGAGGGTGGGTATTGTGGCAACCTCGATCCTGAATTAACTCCAATAGGAGAAAAAATGGCTCAGCAATTTGCTGAAAAATATGCATCAATGTCTTGGACGGCTGCTTATGTTAGCCCGATGAAACGAACCATTGCTACAGCAAAACCCATTTGCGATACAGTCGGTTTAAACATGGAGTTAAGAGACGGCTTAAAAGAAATTTTTTATGGACAATGGGAAGGAGAATTACCCGAAACCATCAATAAAAATTATCATGACGATTATGTTCGCTGGCTAACAGATCCGGGTTGGAATGCGCCCACAGGCGGTGAAAGAGGAATTGATATTGCCAGGCGTTCTTCAGAGATAATTCAAGAAATTCAAGAACATTATTCAGCAGGGAATATATTAATTGTTTCTCATAAAGCCACCATTAGAATTATGATTTGTCAGCTTATGGGTATTGATATTGGACGGTTTCGCGAACGCATTGCCATGCCTGTTAGTGGCGTTACATTGATTGAAATGCAAGCGCACGGGCCGTTATTGCATTGTTTAGCCGATCGCTCTCACTTAGATGAAAGCTTACGTTTCTTACCCGGACATTGATAGGCAATAGGCAATCTTGTAAGTAGGAAGTAAGGAGTCATGCCTGTTACTGACTACTTTCTGACGGTCTCTAACAACTAAAAACTAACAACTAAAAACTAGGGCAAAAGTAATCATGAAAATTTTAGTTTTAAATGCGGGTTCAAGTAGTCAGAAAAGCTGTCTGTATCATATTAAACAAAATGCCTTACCTCAACACCATCCTGAACCGATTTGGCAAGCTGCAATTGATTGGACAGCAGCGGCTGAAACGGGATTATTAGAAATTAAAGCAAATAGCATTAAACAGGAAATTAAACTCGATCCAAATAATCGTTTAGAAGGAATGTCTAAACTATTAGAAAGTTTAACAACAGGAGAAACTCAAGTTATTAAAGAATTATCCGAAATTGATATAGTGGGTCACCGCATTGTTCATGGGGGTTCAGATTATTCTGAGGCTACTGAAATTACACCGGAAGTTAAACAAACCATTCGTCAATTAATTCCTCTTGCACCGAATCATAATCCCGCTCATTTAGAAGGAATTGAAGCTGTAGAAAATATCTTAGGAAATATACCCCAGGTAGCCGTTTTTGATACGGCTTTTCATCGTAAAATGCCCAAGTCTGCCGCTACTTATCCGATTCCTTATCATTGGTATAAACAAGGCATTCGTCGATATGGATTTCACGGAACCAGTCATAAATATTGCGCTAAAACAGCGTCTGAATTACTGAATAAACCCTTAGAATCTCTACAACTGATTACTTGTCATTTAGGCAATGGTGCATCTTTAGCCGCAATTAAACATGGAATCAGTATTGATACCACTATGGGATTTACACCATTAGAAGGATTAATGATGGGAACTCGTAGCGGTTCAATTGATCCCGGAATTGTTCTTTATTTAATGCAAAATCATCAGATGACAGCAGAAGAAATTGATCGAATGTTAAATAAAGAATCCGGCATTAAAGGTATTACTGGAAAATCAGGGGATATGCGCTATATTACCGAAGCAATGCAACAGGGAGATAGTTTAGCAAAGTTAGCATTTGAAATGTTTATTCATCATCTTAAAAGGTCTATCGGTTCAATGCTGGGAAGTTTAACCCAACTCGATGCTATTATTTTTTCGGCTGGAATAGGAGAACATTCTGCTATTGTTCGAGAGGCGGCTTGTGATGGATTAGAATATTTAGGAATACAATTAGATGCCAATAAAAATAATCAGTCCCCTATCGATATAGATATTGCAGTAACAGATTCTCCGGTACGAATTCTCGTGATTCATACAGAAGAAGATTGGGCGATCGCCACAGAATGCTGGTATTTATTGCAATCTAAATTTAAATAAATTAACACTCAACTATTCAGTAATATGTTACTATTTAATTCAGTTCATAGGTAGAGAGAGCTATCATGAAAAGAATTACTATTAGTTTAACCGTATTGGTTGCTCCATTTTTAGTCATTTCCTCAACAATGGCTCAATTTAATACAACCGATCCTGATGTTTTTATTCGCAGACAAGCCACTTCGTGCCAAGGATGCAACTTATCCGGAGCGGATTTAAGTAATCAAGATCGAAACAATGCTCAACTCAGACAAGCTGATTTAACCAATGCTAATTTAAGTGATTCTAACTTTACAGGCGCTTACTTTACCTGTGCCAATTTAAAAGATGCAAATCTTTCAGACGGTAATTTTTCTTATGGAAATTTTGTAGATGCTAATTTAACAGGAGTAGATTTCAGGGATGCTGATTTAAGTAAAACTGATTTAAGTGGGGCAATTATAGATCAAAACACAGATTTAAGTGATGTTAATTTAGACGGTGCAAAACTGTGGGACGCTAAAACCCTTTATCGACCAGGATTAGATTTATCCAGTATTCCCAGAAATGATAATCTAGAGCAGCAACGAGTTCGTTGTCAAAATGAGTAACTTAAATAACGTAATCTTCAATAGATTTGCTTTAAAATTTTAAACAATTCTTGAATTTATTAAATTAATCACCTGTGGCTAACTCGACTCTGCCTCTATCTCGCACCCCTTTATACGATCTCACTCTACAATTAAACCCTCGAATTGTACCATTTTCCGGTTGGGAGATGGCGGTTCAATATTCCGGCATCACTCGAGAACATCAGGCGGTTCGGTCTGCAGTCGGGATGTTTGATATCTCCCATATGGGTATGTTTTCTCTAGCAGGAGTTCAACTCATCAAGGCATTACAACCCTTAGTTCCTTCTGATTTAAGCCGTTTGCAACCGAGTCAAGCTCAGTATAGCGTCTTACTCAACGATCAAGGCGGTATCTTAGATGATATTATTTTTTACTATCAAGGGATTGACTCAGACACGGGCAAACAACAAGGTGTAATGATTGTGAATGCAGCCACAAAATCTCGAGATAAAGCATGGATAGTGGCTAATTTAGAAGGAAAAAATGTAGAGTTAATTGATCATTCTCAAGATCGAGTTTTAATTGCAGTTCAAGGGCCCCAAGCTGAAGCGACATTACAGCAATTGGTTGCAGAAGATTTATCAACCATACCGTTTTTTGGACATCTTAATGCGACCCTTCTCAAGCAACCTGGATTTATTGCCCGCACCGGATATACGGGTGAAGATGGCTTTGAAGTGATGGTGAGTCCGGAATTAGGCAAACAACTGTGGCAAGCCTTGTTAGATGCGGGTGTCACTCCTTGTGGACTGGGAGCAAGAGATACCTTACGCTTAGAAGCGGCGATGGCATTGTATGGTCAAGATATTGATGTTACCACAACGCCTCTAGAAGCGGGATTAGGTTGGTTAGTCCATTTAGACGATAAACAAGATTTTATTGGTCGTTCTGTATTAGAATCTCAAAAACAACAGGGCCTCTCCAAACGCTTAGTCGGTTTAGAAATGCAAAGCCGCCATATTGCCCGTCATGGCTATCCGGTGAAAATCGACGCAGAAGTCATTGGAGAAGTCACCAGCGGCACTTTATCACCCACGTTAGGAAAAGCAATTGCTTTAGCCTATTTACCCACAAAATTTGCTAAATTAGGTGAATCTGTGATGGTTGAAATTCGGGGTAAACAGCATCCCGCAACAGTTGTTAAGCGTCCGTTTTACCGTTCTCCCCACCGTCGCTTAAAATAGTCTAACAACTCATTTTAATACCGCTCTTTCTTAGCATGGATAAAATTCAAATCCCTCTCAGCTTATCGCTTTAGATGATTTTAATCGGTTATAATAACTACTTTGTAGCCAATAAGTTAAGCAAGGGTGCTCCTAACATGACAGTGGCTGTATCGGCTGACAATTTTTGATTCATTATTCATTTCTAATCTCTTAACTTATGACTTTTTTTCGTCGGTTACAGTCTCCTATTTCTATCATTCCTGCTTTAATGCCGAGAAACTCGACTCTTGCTTTAAATTGTACGTTATTTAGTATCGTTTTCAGTAGTATTATCGGATTTTCTGATATCGTAAAGGCTCAAACCCCAGGCAATGCTCCCTCTGAATTAACCACATTACTCGATCAAATTGAAACGGCAGCAAATCGCCAGGATGTTGAGGCGGTGATAGAGTATTATAGTTCAGATTTTAGTCATAGCGATGGCTTAGACCGTCAAAGCTTAGAACAACTTTTAAATCAATTTTGGCAGCAGTTTAGTAATGTTAATTACGAAACAGAATTACAATCTTGGGAACAAGAAGGATCAGCGATTATTGCCACAACGATAACAACAATTACGGGAAATCAAACCTTAAATAATCGACAATTTCAGCTAACAGCAACCATTACATCTGAGCAACGAATAGAAAATCAGCAAATTGTTCAACAAGAGATTATTGCTGAAAAAAATCAATTGAGTACGGGTGAAAATCCACCCACAATTACATTGAATGTACCGGAAACAGTATCAGTTAAGCAGAGCTACAATGTGGATGCCATTGTACAAGAACCCTTGGGTGAAGATATTATGCTAGGCGCAGCAGAGGCACAAACAGTTGATGCATCGGCTTATTTTTCCCCCGTCACTTTAGAAATGGAATTACTCAATACTGGGGGAATATTTAAAATTGGAGAAGCACCCCTGATGTCAGAACAAAAGTGGATTTCTACAGTACTCATGCGAAAAGGCGGAATTGTTAGCATCACTCAACGAGTCCGGATTGTCCCTTAAACGAGCCAACACCTTCATACTAAAATCTCAAGGGAGGGTTTGCCCTTGAGATCTTGAGATTCGGAACATAAGTTGATTCATACTTGTAGCCGACCTGTTAAGCGCGAGCTTAGCAGCGGAACCACTAAAATTAACAAAACTAACCAAGGCGCACAAGCGATACTTACAAATAGCAGTAACAGCCCGATACCCCGGCTCATAATTTTAGCGATTTCATCCGGCAACAATACACTCAGGCCAAAGGCACAGAGAGATAGAGATAAATAGATTAAATCTGGTAACAACATGGAAGCTATGCCCTCATGAAACTTAGGAGTTCATGCGCGTTCCTTCAGGAGAAACCTCCCTACTTCCGTCTTCCTCTTTGCCGCTTAGCCCTTGAAAAACGGTTCAGCGTCTGGGGCAGATGAACGATTTATTCTATATAGTAAACATGATAATATCATATTCTCAAAAATGCACAACTGCGTGGTACAGAATATTTTTTGGCCCAGACGATGACGGCAAATCCCCCTTCTATTTACGGTTTGCCACCATGTCAAATCCGGGCAGAACTTCCTACAGTAATAGATGTACATCAAAACTTATGACGATACACTCCTCACTCGTGAGTCCAACCGCCTGGAGCGAGGTTCGGTAAACCCACCTTCAAACAATGGACTAACCGCCCTCAGTATAGAAAAAGGGAATTTACCTTAAAGAGTGTATTCAAATTTTGGACTCATCAAAGAGTGTTAAACCGTTTGGTTTAATCAAACAGTCTGAGTTGGGGAACAAACTAACCGGGCGGAAATAACATTTAAATTTTGTCGTATTAGGAGCAAAGAAATCCCAATGGGAAAAGTAGTTGGAATTGACTTAGGTACTACAAACTCTTGTGTCGCAGTGATGGAAGGGGGTAAACCCACTGTTATTGCCAACGCAGAAGGTTTACGCACTACTCCCTCTGTTGTTGCTTATGCCAAGAAAGATAATGGCGAACAATTAGTGGGACAAATTGCTAAGCGCCAGTCTGTGATGAACCCGGAGAATACGTTTTATTCCGTCAAACGGTTTATTGGTCGCAAGTTTGATGAGGTGACCAATGAATCTAAGGAAGTCTCTTATAAAGTGGTTCGTGACAGCAGCGGCAACGTTAAATTAGATTGTCCTGCCCGCAACAAACAGTTTGCCCCAGAAGAGATTGCCGCCCAGGTTTTGCGTAAACTGGTTGAAGATGCCAGCAAATATCTTGACTCCCCTGTCACTGAAGCTGTTATTACAGTTCCTGCTTATTTTAATGACTCTCAACGTCAAGCCACAAAAGACGCGGGTAAAATTGCCGGGATTGAAGTTAAACGGATTATTAACGAACCGACTGCGGCCTCTCTAGCTTACGGTTTAGATAAAAAAAGCAACGAAACCATTCTGGTATTTGACCTAGGGGGCGGTACATTTGACGTATCAATCCTAGAAGTAGGCGACGGTGTCTTTGAAGTACTCTCCACTTCTGGAGATACTCACCTCGGGGGGGATGACTTCGATAAAAAAATCGTGGACTTCTTAGCCGAAGACTTCATGAAAGCAGAAGGCGTTGACTTGCGTAAAGATAAGCAGTCTCTACAACGCTTAACTGAAGCCGCAGAGAAAGCAAAGAAAGAACTCTCTAGCTTAACCCAAACCGATATTAACCTGCCCTTCATTACCGCAACTGCTGAAGGCCCCAAACACCTCGATACAACCCTAACCCGGACAAAATTTGAGGAAATCTGTTCTGATTTAATTGACCGCTGTCGGATTCCGGTCGAAAAAGCGCTCTCAGATGCTAAACTCAACAAATCTAATATTGATGAGATTGTTCTGGTTGGGGGTTCAACTCGGATTCCAGCGATTCAAGACTTAGTTAAGCGAGTTTTGGGTAAAGACCCGAACCAAACCGTTAACCCTGATGAAGTGGTTGCCATGGGGGCTGCGATTCAAGCGGGTGTTTTGGCTGGTGAAGTTAAGGATATCTTACTACTCGACGTAACGCCGTTATCCTTGGGTGTAGAAACCCTCGGGGGCGTGATGACTAAAATTATTCCTCGTAACACCACCATCCCCACCAAAAAGTCAGAAGTCTTCTCGACTGCGGTTGATGGACAAACTAACGTTGAAATCCACGTTCTGCAAGGGGAACGGGAAATGTCCAACGATAACAAGAGTCTAGGAACCTTCCGTCTCGATGGTATTCCTCCCGCACCTCGTGGAGTCCCTCAAATTGAAGTTACCTTTGATATTGATGCCAACGGTATCCTCAATGTTACCGCGAAGGATAAAGGAACCGGGAAAGAACAGTCTATCAGTATTACTGGGGCTTCGACGTTACCGGATACTGAAGTCGAACGGATGGTTCGTGAAGCGGAACAAAATGCCAACACCGATAAAGAACGTCGTGAGAAAATTGACCGCAAGAACCAAGCTGATTCTTTAGCTTATCAGGCAGAGAAACAAATCAGTGAATTGGGTGATAAAGTCCCCGCTGATGAGAAAACCAAAATGGAAGGGTTAATTAAAGATCTGCGCGATGCGATCGCGGCTGATGATGATGAGAAAATCCAAAGCCTAACCACAGACTTACAGCAAGCGCTCTATACTGTCAGCAGCAACCTCTATCAACAAGCTGATGGTGCTACACCCGATGCAGGCGCAGAGGCAGGCGAGGGTAATGGTGCTTCGGCTGAGGCTGACAGTAGCGGTTCTGACGATGTGATTGATGCTGACTTTACTGAAGCCAAGTAATTTTATAGCGCTACGCGCCGTCATCGGTTATTACGTTGTAGTGTTATATCAGAAAATGTTTCCTCACCGAAGCATTTTCCTTCCCTTTAAATTAAAGAAATAATGCCTACTGTCTAGAACAATAGGCATTTTTTTTTGTTTTATAGCGCTACCCATGAGATGGGAAACACTATCATTTGACAGAATCAACAATAAAATTAGTCGTTTTTTGTTTCACCCAACCCTCGGCAGCGGCAATTTCTCCAAAACGCCGATGAGAAGATTGCTGTTCTTGAAGGATTTTCTCAATTTTTTCATCATCAATTAATCCGGCTTGCTTGAGATATTGCCCAATCGGACACTTATTCTTATCTTGCTGAATTTGAGATAAATAATCTGCAAAAAAGTCAATCGTTTCTTGTTTTAGCCAACCTTGCTGAACCACAATTTCGCCAAATAATAGCTCAGGATGTTCTTTTTTGTATTTTAAGATAATTCCGATTTGTTCATGGGTGAGTAATCCAGCTTCGAGTAACAGGTGACCAATTCGCATTTTATAGCGATAAAGATTCAACTTTTGCTGTAAAACTAACCCAAAAAAGGGTAAAGAATCGACTAAATAACGCTTCCATAATCGCTTGGGTTCTTGCAGAATACGATACAGCCATTCCAACCCCACAACACTCATCCACTCAGGCGATCGCTGACGATTTCCTGCCTCAAAATCAATCGTTGCCCCAATGGCTAAAAACACCTTAACAAATTCAAATTCATTTTTATATTTACAAATCCATTTTTCTTGCTTGGGTGCGCCCACACCCACTGCTAAGACGGTTGCTTTAGAAGCATTGATCATTTCAATAATTTTCTGACATTCTGCTTCGTCTTTTTCAAAGCCAAAGGGAGGAGAATAAGTTCCGATCACCATTTCTCGTCCTACTTTTTGATTGATATTTTTCTGAGCAATTTCAGCCACGCCTTCTGCTGCTCCCAATAGGAACATGGTCATGTCTGGATCGTGACGATAATAAGAATAAAAAGCAGGAAACAGATCCGATCCTGAAATTTTTTCCCGTATGGGTGAGCCGAGAAAGTCTGAAACATACATCAAAATTTTGCTATCACAGACAATATAATCAGCTTGACTATAAACTTCAAAAAAGTCTGGATCTTGTTGAAGTTTTACTAAATGATCCACGTTAGGTGTAAACACAATTCCACCGTGTCGTAGTTTTTCGAGTAATGCAGTTGTTGCTAGGTTATCAATTGAGACATTGAGAATCTTAACAGAATCCATTGAAGTATTTACCTCAATTCTTTGATTACCCTTCAGTTGTTCAATCATGTGATTTATTCAGCGATATAACCTATATTTGCTAGTGATTTAAACCAGGAACTAAGCATGAATAACTACCTCATCTAGCTCCCTATAATCAGGTAAGACTCTATCAATCATTTTACCCTTTCTTAGTAGAATTCTGTCATATTGCGAACGAGACAAAAGCTCACTAAAACTTCGTCCTTTAAATAGAATTAAATCAGCTTTTTGCCCTACAAAAAACTGTCCAACTTTTGATAATCCCATGAGTTGAGCTGGAATTTGCGTCACAATCTGTGGCCAATTCCCATAGGGTTGGTCTAAATGAGCAATTCGCACCCCTTGATTAAAAACTTCTAATACATCATGATCTCCAAACCCATAAAACGGATCTCGACAGTTATCACTGGCGATCGCAATGGGAATTCCAAGTTGTTTAAGTTCATGTATGAGTGTAATTCCTCGCCACCGAGGCGTAACCGGTTGACGAATCGACAGATGCTGTTCTTCCTTGACTCCAGTATAGTATCGATCTTGAAGATATAAGTTGCATAATGGCAGACTTATAATTCCAATTTCTGCTTGTTTGATCAAATCTATGGTTTGGCGGACAGTTTGCGGATCTTGTACAGCCAAGCTACAACAATGACCACAGACAACTTGACCGGTGAATTGATGTCGAATGGCAGCGGTTGCCACTTTCAGTAATGTCACAGAATCAGGATCACCATTTTCATCGGTATGAAAATCTAAATCAAGCTGTCGTTGTTTGGCTAAGGTAAACACCCGATCAATTTGACGGTCTATTTCTGGATTCATATAAGCCACACCCCCCAAAATACCCCCACTCGCCGCCACTCGATCCGCAAGAGATTCTCCCTGAGGGGTTAAAAACTCCTCGAGAGAGACTAAGCAGACCGCCTGTAACGTAATGCGATCCTTCCACTCCGTTTGTAGGGTTTTAAATACTTCCCAACTCACCTCAGCGAACTTGCCGCTAGAATCTAAATGAGTCCGAATCGCTTGGGTTCCGTGGGCATAGCTACACTTGAGGGCAAATTCCATCCGGCGATACAGATCCTCTGCCGTCCAATGAGCGGCACTATCTTGATGTACAGTTTCTAATGCGCCGTTGAATGTACCATCTGGATTAGGCGATCGCGGCCAAATATGGGCTTTATCTAAATGGGTATGAATATCCACAAAACAGGGCCAAACCTGCCCCCGTTGGCAGTCTACAACTGGGGTTTGACCCAAATCAATCTCTGTAGCGGGGAGAATTTGGGTAATAATACCAGATTGAATTTCTAAGTGAACTAAGGTTAATCCTTCATGATTTTGTTGTGAAATTAGATGAGTCTGTGTTTGATCCAACAAACAGGCGGGTATATGAGCGTTTTGCAGCCAGTAATGAGAAGTATTTGGAATCATCTTGAGTTGCTAAGAGGTGTGATGATTATTTACGGCCAACCCAAGGTTCGACGGGTTTCTCCCGTTGCCTGATTCATTGCGGCTTCTGGGGTGAGTTGTCCGGTGATGGCGGCACTGAGGTATCGTTGTAGGATATCAGACACTTGAGCATATTGTCGAATGGGGGGTCGTAAAACGGCTTGCTGGGCAATTTGTAGAAATTCTGGGTAATGGGGATATTTCTCTAAAATTTTGGGGTCGGTAAATAGCGATCGCCGTACCGGAACATATCCTGAGACTAGAATAAACTGACGTTGTGCGGCTTCACTACTAAAAAATTCAATCACTCGCCAGGCTGCCTCTGGGTGAGGGGTACTTTTAGCCATACTAAATCCCCATCCGCCAATACTTGAACCGCTTGTTTGTCCGGGTGCATGAACCATCGTTTGGATCGCGACTTTTCCCTTCAGATCGCTATTGGGTTGATTTAATTCTTGCCAAGCTAACGGCCAATATCTTAAAAAAGCAGCTTTTCCACTTTTAAAGATGCGTAACGTGTCAGATTCAACATAGCTAGCGATATCTTGCGGGGATATTTCTTGTTCAACTAAACGCCGTAAAAATCCAGCCGCCTCTATTGCAGCGGGTTGATCTAATCCGATGGTTTGATCATTGGCATCAATCCAAAATCCACCATAACCTTGTAAAACTTCTAAAAAGACAGTGATTAATCCTTCATATTGAAATCCCTGCCAAATATAACCCCAATCGACTAATCCTTTTTCTTGTAAAAGTTGAGATTGCTTCACTAATTCTTCAAAGGTTTCTGGAGGTTTTAAACCCGCAGTTTCGAGTAAATCTGTGCGATAATAGAGCATCCCCAAACCGGAAACAAACGGCATCCAATAAAAGCCATTTTCTACTGTTCCGGCTTCTACAGTGGCGGGCAAAAACGCAGCCAATTCTGCCTGAGTTACCCAAGGAGATAAATCTTTTAACCAACCCGCAGCGGTAAATTTTGAAGCCCAAATCATATCTGCATAGATAATATCATAGGGAGAATCCCCTAGCAGAAATGATCCTGTATAGAGATCTTCAACGCTATTGGTGGTTCTCGGGCCGTAGATTAAGTTAATCTGAATATCAGGATTTTTTGCTTCAAATTCATCGACTAAAAATTCTAATTTTTTAGCTTCACTAGCAATCACCATAAAGGTAACGGTAACCGGTTGGGGTGCGGTTGCCATTGCCATTAACATCATTCCCATTAGGGAAATGAGTAGAGTTGCAACTATCTTTTTACAAATATTCAATTCTCAATTACTTTCGTTCAAAAGCGGCAATTAAAGTAGTTTTTCTCTCTAAATATTGATTCAGACGAGTTAAAGCTGGGGAGTGATGGCAAACATGAGCTTGAATAAATAAAGTAATCATTTCTGCCATTAAATTTCGCAGTTGATCTTCGGGTTGAGTCGCGGGATAATCTAGGGATGTTGTTCCTAGAGTTGTATCCAACGGATGGGTAATGACAAAATGATTTGCCCCTTTGAGCAATAACAAATAGCTATCTTTTCTGCCTCCTGCGATCGCTTCATCAAAAGTTCGTTTGACAGGGGTGGTGGGATGTTCCCAGTTTACCCCATAAAAATGACCATTACGCTCAATTACCCCATCACAGGTTCCCCCGATTAACAGCAAAGGTAAAGTATCTGGTAATGGTAAAATTGTACCGGATGGATAGCCCAGTTGTGAACCCGCTGCGGTATGAGCGCCATAAGCAAAAGCAGCGACTATTTGAGGGAAAAACTGAGAATTTGCGCTTTCAATTGCGACTCGACCCCCGGCTGAATGACCCCCGATAATAATCTGTTGCAAGTCTAACTGTCCTGCCAGTATACTTTGAGTTTGCAGGCGCTCTAAAGCAGTTAAGAGAGTCGGTATTGCTGAAGCGGTTGCGCCAGACCCGTAAGTATCGGGGGTTAACATTGTCAGGTCAACACCGGGAGTGATGGCAACGATGCCGGGGATATTTTGATTAATCCAGGAAAAAGTAACAACAACAATTCCTTGTTTAGCTAGTTGAATCGCTAACCACTGATACTGTTGGGGATGACAGTTAATTCCATTAAACAGAATAACAATTTTGAAAGGAGCCTGCTGCGAATCGATGGGAAACATTCCCATTTCAGCGTCTTGAGTATGACTCGGATAGAAAACTTTGAGATGTAGAATATCGTAGGGGGAAGGGGCTTGTTCAACTTTAATGGCTTCAACAATTGCCCGAATCATCATACTACAGCTCTTGATTTATTCTAACTTTGTTTATTATACTCAAGCTTCAGGCTCCATTGACTTTGAAATCAGAATTTTACTTCAAGTCTCGTAAGGTTTCGTCAGTCACATGAAAATTAAGTTTGACTGCATCAATACCCAGTTGCTGAATATAAGTCAGTAGTCCATGAATGAGGATGACCACACCTATCATTTCCATAGACTCTTCAATGGTAGCAATTAAATAGTAACCCAAGTTATCTCTTCCATACAGATATCTGTAATATCCCCCCGCAATTTCTACAAAAATAGCACCCCCAACAAAGGTAAAGATTGCGAGTAAAATTAGGCGTTTGAGAAATCGTGGTAAATGTTGGAAAAATCGATAAAAAGCAGCGCAAAATATTCCGACTGCAATCAAACCCGGAATTACCCAAGCATAATGTAAAATACCATCAAAACCCAGTTTACGAAATGGAGTTGATAGATATTCATGAAAACTCAACAGTTCATCTAATGCCAAATAAGTGAAAACTACAAATAACCATTTCCAAGAGGAGGTGTATTTATCTTTTAATCGTTGTTTGTATTGACCAATTATCCAAAATAAAACACCACAGAAAAATAAACTAATAGAAGAATATAAAGCGGGAATACTTTGTTCTCCGTTGACAGATAGCTTTTGGGCAATAAACAATCTCAATCCGTTTAAGGGATAGTCTTCTAATAGAAAAACTGCGGTCTGACTGACCACAGAAAACAAGACTTGAATCCCAACAAGACAGAGGAGGAACTGAGTTATTTTTTTAGCAGAAATCCCAGACTTCAAACTAAAGAAGTCTGAATTTAAAGAAGTGAATTGATTGACTCTTGAACTTTGATTCGATTTCATGATGAATAAATTCCTCTTCAATAGGATGATGAGTTAGGAGGAATGACAGAGAGTTAAATTGTTATATTCTCTTCTGCAAAATTTCAATTGAGCTTGCGATGAAGATTAAATTAGTAATTTCGAGGACTGCACTATTAAATTTCTTTCTAATTCATACTCAAATTTACTAAAGTTCTTGATGCAGTGTATGCCCTAAGTAGATCACTTTTATTTTAAGTAATCTTTCGCAATTACTTCAATTAAATACAGAGCCATTCAGAAAAAACAATATAGTTTTGTAGCAAAAGATCATCTCATGTAAACTGAGTAATCACGAGAGTATAGAGAAGTTTCATATAAAAACTTCTACTAAAGGACTACGAAGAAAAATAGAGATCACATACTAAAGTTAACCTGGTCTTAATTTAAATTTAACCCCAAGTTAATACAAATGTCAATAACCTTTTTATGTTTTTATATAACTCACATAATCTACGAATTGTTACAAAAATTATTACTTGATTGCTAAATCGTTCTTCTTAAGAAATCCGGTACGTTACCCAACTTTCCTCTGACTAAAAAAGAGCAAAAATTTTAATTTGATATTTGCTGTTTGGGATAAAATCTGTCATCATCACCTACTTCATCATATTATTTAAGCTGATAATTTGTAGAAGAGGATTGAGATACATTCAATAAAAAATTAACTTTGTTAATTCCTATTTTTTCAATATAAGTTAGTAAAGCATGAATAAAGATCAGAATACCGATCATTTCCATCGACTCTTCTACTGTGGCAATCAAGAAGTAGGTTAAATTTTCTCTTCCGTATAAATATTGATAATATCCACCCAAAATCTCCGTAAAAATTGCCCCTCCAATAAATATAGAAAAGGCAAGTAATAGTAACCGCTTCATATATCGAGGTAAATGCTGAAAGAATCGATAAAAAGCCAGACAAAATATAACGACTCCTATGATACCCGGAACAACCCAGGCATAATGTAAAATACCATCAAATCCTAACTTTTGAAACGGAATTGTGAGAGTTTCATGGAAGCTCAGCAATTCATCTAAGGCGAGGTAACAGAAGATATAGGATAAGGTTTTCCACGATAGTATATATTTATCTCTTAACTTTTTTTTGTATTGAGTAATGATCCAAAGCAGACAGGAGCAGAAAAATAAAGCAAGAGAAGAGTATAAAGCTGGAAAACTTTGTTCTCCTGCAACGGTTAACTTACTAGCGATTGTCTCCCGAAATAGAAAGTCTGGCAGGAGATAAACCGACCCTTCGCTAATGGTAGAAAGAGTCACTAAAATGATAATAGTATACAGAAGAAAACGAGTGATTTTCTTAGCAGATATATTAGACCTGAAGATGAGATCTTTTGAGTTTAAATGAGTAGATGGCTCAAGTAATGATCTGTGATTAGGTTTCATGGGGGTTAAATATTTCTTTAATTTAGTGAAGGAATAAGCAAAGTCAAACTTTCACCAGAGGATTAAACAATATTAAACCTCTGTTGTAGCGCTTACTTTAATCTTGTATCAAAATTATCAATGATCGCTATTACATCTCCAGAAACTAGAAATGAATAGACCTAAATTATTTAACTTCACATCAAGTTACAGATCGATGTGTTCTATCTAAAAATACAAGATTGTCTGAAAATCAGGTGACTTTTATTTGTAGAATCTGCTTAGGGTGAATCTAATTTGCCGCTCAGTCGCTAGGAGAGTTAATGCTACAAATTCCCAAATAGTAGTTTTGGTATCGCTAACAAGACGGTGTTAACTCTATCAATTAAACAAACACACAAAGAGATATCAGAGCTTTGTATCAAATTTACAAAACTCGATAGTTGATCAGCAATGGTGACTTAACCTTATCTTAACCTGAATTAAACCTTATTCAGATTTAAATGTCAATATCAGTTGTTATATTCCCGATATAATTTCTCAAATCATTGAACTTTTGAACATGAGAATAGATTCTAAATCCATACCAGAGTTTGATAAAATGTTGCTGATGATTCTCTCTGGTAATGGAGATAACGGAAGAAAGATGTCAGATGGACTAATTAAACCTATGATTTTTATCTATTTTGTGAGTCATCTTAAAGCTGATATTGATTGCATTGATTCCAATATTAGTAATGTAAAGTATCAGCGCATGAATTAACACAACAATCCCCAGCATTTCCATCGATTCTTCTACTGTCGTGATCAGAGCATAACCAAAGTTTTCTTCTCCATACAGATATTTATAATATCCACCAATAATCTCTATAACAATTGCACCTCCAACAAAAATAGCAAATGCCAGTAACATTAGGCGTTTCATGTATCGAGGTAGGTGCTGGAAAAATCGATAGAAAATCATACAAAATATAGCTAGCAAAATCACACCGGGAATCACCCAAGCATTGTGTAAAATACCATCAGCACCCAATTTATGCATGGGTTTTGATAATTGTTCATGAATACTTAAGAGTTCATCAATGGCTAAATAAGTAAAAATGCCAGAAAGTGCTTGCCAAGAGAATGTATATCGATCTTTAAATCGTTTTTTATGTTGAGCAATTACCCAAAATAAGACACCACTAAAAAACAAAGCAATAGCTGAATATAGGGTAGGAAAAGTCTGTTCTTCATTGAGAAAAAACTTACGGCCGAAAAAGTCTCGCAGTGGAAAGTCGGGTAAGAGATAAACCGCTGCCTGGCTTATCAGTGAGAGGATGACAAGAGTGGCGACAACATATAATAGAAAATGAGTCACTTTCCAAGCTGAAACAGAAGGTTGGAAATTAATCAGGTGTGAATCAAGTGCAGCAGATTGATCAAGAGATAAATCGGTTTTGTGTTTCATGGGTAACCGGGTAGATACTAAATACTAGAATTGATTTGAATCAGTAATGAAAATAAAGATGCGTTTGAAATGCAGCCTAAAGCTAGGTTAGAGCAAACACTATCGTTGCGATTAATAGATAAACCCTTAACTCAATTGATGGTGAATATTTGAATTGTTTAGATGCTCTGATATAAAAACTACAATCTATTTTGATTGAGTCGGAAGAAGCGAAATTTAATAGCTTGCTCTTGCTAATGTAATGATGAAGAACTATTTGAGGATTCTCCCATCGTCAAAACACAATTAACTGATTACAACCGTTAATCAGTCCCCTGATTGATTAAAAAATACCAGGACACTACAAATCCTGAAGACTAATGCTGTCAGTCATTAAATTAGTCCTTAAGCATTTCCATTTTAACCTACGCTTAACGTTATGTTAATTTAAACATAACCCAATGTCAACCTAGTATTCCAGCGACGTTAACAAAACTTTGAATGTGGCTTTATTATCAGGAGAGCAACTGGTAACCTGAGTTTAGACGACAAGTAGTATAACACGAAATATCAACAGCAATAGACTACACCTTTGGCTTTGAGCGGATCAGCTAAGATGCTATCGTCGGTCAATCTCTATCTCTTTCGACAGAGAAACACTTCACATTCTGTAAAATTCTCTCATCCGGTAGATGATACGCAGCGCTGAACTTGATGTAATGAAAATAATGTATACCAAAGAGGACTTTATATGCCTACTTTAAATATTGGATTAACCGATGAACAACGTGAAGGTGTTATTAAGCTTTTAAATACTGATTTAGCCGATCTTTATATATTATTAATTAAGACTAAAAAATATCATTGGGATGTCGTGGGTCCTCAGTTTAGAACACTGCATCAACTGTGGGAAGAACATTACGAAGCTTTAACAATCAGTATTGATTCAGTTGCAGAGCGGGTGCGTACCTTAGGCGGTTATCCGGTTGGAACAGCTCAAGGATTCTTAGATTTAGCCACAATCAAAGAGCATCCTAACGATTTACCCACTGCCAATCAAATGGTACGACGTTTAGTCGATGATCACGAACAAGTTATCCGTAACTTACGCAGTCATATCGATCTGTGTGGGGATGAATTCCATGATGAAGGAACAGCCGATTTCCTAACAGGATTAATGGAAGGACATGAAGAAATCGCCTGGATGTTACGTTCTTTCATCCAAGGAGAAAGCTTAAACCCAACTGAATCTACACCCGATAACGTGCAGTTTCCAGCCGGTGTGAACTAAAGGGATTTATAGGACAATTGACGATAGGAGAAGTATTAAAAATGTCAGAGGCATACAAAGCAGAACGAACAATCACCGCAGTTTTTAAAGAAGAAAGTCAAGTCAACGACGTGATCCAACGATTGATCAATCGAGGTGTTTCTCGAGATCACGTTTCTGTCATGGGTCGAAACTTTCAATCTAATACCCGAATTACAGGCTTTATTACTAAGAAAGATGTAATTTTAGGGGGATTACGCAGTGGAGCAATTTTTGGTTCTCTGTTTGGCTCATTGCTGAGTTTATTAACAGGGGTTGGCGTTTTATTTGTACCTTTTATTGGTAGTGTTGTTGCAGCAGGGCCACTCAGTTCTGTACTTCTCGGAGCCGCGACTGGTGCCATTGCAGGGAGTGCCGGGGCTGGACTGGCTTCTGTTTTAACGACTTTAGGAATGCCAGAAGAGAAAGCCGCAATTTATGAAACTCGTTTGAAAGCAGGGGAATTTCTGGTGATGGCAGAAGTACCCGCTGATAAAACAGGAGAATATCAATTATTGATGGAAAGCGCTAACGGCGAAGAAGTTCACGTCAGCGATACTGCCTTACCTCGTCCTTGTGATGGACGGTGTGAAGGTGCAGATGATTTATCTCCTGAAGTACGGAATCATTTGTCAGAAGAGGCTCAGACAGTCTTTATCGAACGCTACAATCAAGTATTTGATGAAACACTTGATGCACAGCAAGCAGAGCACGCAGCCTGGGAAGTGGTTCATCAGCAATTTGATGAAGATGAAAACGGTGTTTGGTCAAAACAGAAAGTGACGGCTTAATGCTTAATTGCTGACAGATATAACCGATTAGAGAGTGCGGGGACTTTACCCGCCTCTATTTTTAATATAAAGATGACAGCCATTCATTTTTCGTTTTTAGAAATTGTTTCACTCACAGCAAAGTATTAGACGGAATATTAATCTGTAAGAATCAAGATCTACGCACAAAATATTAATTAGGAAAGAATATCGATGGTTCCTTTACGGGATGAAAATCCAACTCGGACAACCCCTTATGTCACCTATGGCTTAATTGCCGCTAATATTGTTATGTTTATTGTTGAGCTATCAATTGGTAGCACTCAACTCGATCAATTCTTTCATTTATTTGCTATTGTTCCCCGAGAGTTAACCGCTAGCTTTAATGGGATTACAGTTGGTCAACCTATTGCCGAACCCTTAACATTAGTCACCTCACAATTTCTCCACGCTGGCTTTATGCACGTCGGATTTAATATGTTGTTTCTCTGGATTTTTGGAAACAATATTGAAGATGAATTAGGGCATATTAAATTTATTCTCTTTTACCTCACTTGTGGAGTTCTGGCTGCCCTGTCTCAATGGTATTTTGATCCCCAATCTACTGTTCCGTCTTTGGGAGCCAGTGGAGCCATTGCCGGAGTTATGGGAGCTTATATCTTGAAGTTTCCTAAGGTTAGAGTTTTAACCTTAATTCCTTTAGGAATCTTTTTCTATACCATTAGAATTCCTGCCGTTTTCTTCCTCGGATTTTGGTTTGTTCAGCAAGCCTTTAGCGGTATTTCGATGTTAGAAGTTCAGACAGCCATTGGCATGGACAGCGGCGGTGTGGCTTATTGGGCGCACGCGGGTGGTTTCGTTTTTGGTGCTTTGCTTGCACCCTTACTAGGATTATTTTCTAACTCAGCCTCTAATGATTCTATTGTCGAAATATAGAGCCATAATATAGCCCCCATTGAGTTAAATTAGGGGGCTTAAACAAAGAAAAATGTCGCTAAATCAGTCACCTGTGAGTTTGACTTTGACGGGTTATAAATGTCAAAAACTCAAGAGATTTAGGAACCATTACAGTCTGAATCACATTTAACCAAAGCTTCCTTAATGACTTTGCCTGTTGCGGTGTCAATGGTTTGATCGAAACACCGTCCATCTGCCGCTTTAACTCTTCTTAGAATTTTATGATCGGGTAGTTTTTTCTGACAAAGTACAGTGTGGCTATTGTCATTTTTTACAACCTGAGGGGGGTTGTTAATTTCTGCCGCAACCGCAGCCGATATCAAGAAATTAGTAGACTGTTGAATCGGATCAAAAGTATGATATCCAATCCAACGATAGGACGCTTGAATATTCCCATTAACTGAAACTAATACATCTTTACTCGGACAAACAATCACACCGATTTTGACACCATTTTCGTCTACGTTTGACCAGTGAGTTGGGGAGGTTCGAGCGCATTCAAAGTTTCTATTCCATAACTTAATTTGTTCTTTGGCAATTTGAACTTCATCTAAAGGAACATCTAATTTAATCGATTCAAAAATATTGATCGCAGTGGGAACACTGCCTAGTATCGCTATAATTAAAGTGGGATACATTAAAATCCACTGCCACCAGGTTAAAGATTTTTTTTCAGAACTATAAATTTTTTGATTCATTTTTGACAACTTCTTAAATTTCACTAATATAAGCTAATGAATTGGAGCATTAAATCGAATGAATCTTGCAGTGAATCTCAATATTTTGAGAAAATCTTATCGTTTTCCTCTCTTCGTTTAGGTTGTGACAATATTTCAATTTATTCTCAAACCTTTGATTCAATCTCAATTACCCCAATCCATAAATCAATTTCAATTTAGCAATTCTATTCAGCTTGTTACCAGTCCCTTATTTGAGTGACGCTATTTTAAAGTAATCATTTATAGTGAAGCCATACTCAATTTTTAAAAATATTTTCTCACTAAACTTGAGGCTGAATTCTAATGAAGAAGCCTATAAATTCATCTATAACCCGATTCGGGTGAGTTGATCTCTGTTCCTTTGACAGCAGTCTGTGAAGCGTTTGCAACGTCAGCTTCATGAGTCCATCACTTCAGCACAGCCCATCGAGATAAAATTTGTCGAACTGTGCAGTCGCTCATGTTAAAATATTTTAAAATTCTGAAAATTCCTATAAGAGAGGTTAATTAATACATGGAAGCCGCACTGTTGTTGGCAAAGCTGCCAGAAGC
This sequence comes from Microcoleaceae cyanobacterium, assembly GCA_049647265.1. Lineage (GTDB taxonomy): Bacteria > Cyanobacteriota > Cyanobacteriia > Cyanobacteriales > Microcoleaceae > JAAURB01. Next base: position 358,917 of record JBARXJ010000048.1, on the reverse strand, counting down.
GTACTCTGTCTTTAGTCCAGTGGTTGACGTTTTACCTGTAATTCCCATCTTCTTCTTGCTGTTGGCATTCGTTTGGCAAGCCGCAGTTGGGTTCAAATAAACCCAGGTTCATGCTATCAGCATTCGGCTTGATGAGAGTGGTGGAAGACTGAGTGATATCAACTTCTGCTTCTATTGGGTTGAAGGCTGATAGTCTGTGTTTGATTTCATTCGACGGAAATATTCAACTGAATCAGTCAAGCGCCACATATTCTCTACAATCAGCGCATCACAATACCAGTTTAAATCAAAATATTATTACAGATTTAAAGTCAAACGCCGCTACAGGATAGTTTGAATTCAAGCATTCGCCTTGCAGCAGAGAACATCTACAAATCGTTTATTTTACATCATTAAGGTAGAGTTATCTGACCTGTACTGAGGCATTTTTCACGATATGAAAGTTAGGCATCAAATTTGATGCCGAGAATTACACTTTTCTATTAAGATCTTTACTCGGTTTCATAATCTAGCGCAATAATATCGGCTAGAATCGGTTTAATTAAGGTTTGAACAACGTCTTGATGAGCTGGATGATTCTGGTAAGCTTCTAAATCACTCCGAGTCGAGAGCTTAACAACTAAACCCTGTTGAAAACCTTGAGCGCGATGGGTAAAATTTTGACCACAAGAGATATCGATAATCTGAGGAATTTTAGATTTCAGCGCTTTTAATGCCTCCATCGCTGCGGTAATTGATACTGCGGTTGCTTCTTCTTTCCACTTAAATAGCACAATATGTACTATCATGTAAATTGTCCTCTGTAAATGCTAAAAATAGATTCTGCATTGTAACAGTATATCACCTTGATCAACACGTTAACTAAAAATTAAATCTGGATTAAGCTACAATGAATGAACAGATTTACACCAACTATCGGCTTCAGCTTGAAGAGCAAGAAATTCTAGGAACTTTAGTGGTTCGAGACGGTAAAATTGCAGACATCCAACCCGGAATTGTATCTCAAGGACAAGATGGAAATGGAGATTATTTAATTCCTGGATTAATTGAACTTCATACTGATAATTTAGAAAAATGTATGTCTCCTCGTCCGGGTGTAAAATGGCCCCTCGAAGCCGCAGCATTGTATCACGATCGCGATTTAATTGGTGCTGGAGTCACAACCGTTTGTGATGCAATTTCTATTGGAGATATTAAGCCGGGAAGTACTCGTTTGACGGCATTTGAAGCAATGATTGATGCCATTGAAACCGGACAAAAAGCGCAACGTTTCGTGGTCGATCATCGTCTTCATTTACGGTGTGAATTATCCTATCAATTTGTCTCTGAAGTCGCCGAACGTTATCACCAACATCCATTACTTTCTCTTGTTTCAGTGATGGATCATACGCCAGGACAACGGCAGTTTGTCGATGTTAATCAATACATAGAATACTATCAGGCAAAACATGGTATTTCTGCCAGTGAAATGGAACATTTTGTCAAAACACGACGGCAATTACAACAGCAATACGCCGATCAAAATCGTCAAGCTATTGTACAACTGACTCGCGAGCATTCAATTGCTTTAGCCAGTCATGATGATGCCACGATCGATCACGTTAAAGAAGCCGTAGAAAATGGAGTGAAAATTGCAGAGTTTCCCACAACAATGGATGCCGCAACAACAGCTCGAGATTGTGGTTTACAGATATTAATGGGAGCACCAAATCTAGTCTTGGGTGGCTCTCATTCTGGAAATATTTCGGCTTTAACATTAGCTGAAAACAACTTAGTTGATATTCTCTCTTCTGATTATGTTCCTCGTAGCTTAATTCAGGCTATTTTTATCTTAGCTAAAAAGCTAGAAAAACCCCTTTATCAAACCTTAAAGTTAGTCACAATTAATCCCGCTAAATCCATTAATTTAGAGACAGATCGAGGCAGCTTAACAGTTGGAAAGCGAGCTGATTTTGTTACAGTCCACGATGATGGTATTGTACCTCAAATTACTTCAGTCTTTCGTCAAGGTTGTCGAGTTGCCTAATGAATTGATCATGGAAACAGAAAAATTTATTGTTTATGCTTGTCCGACAGGTGAATTGTGTCAACAAATTGAAACTTATTATCAAATCAGTCAAACAACTTGTGGGCAAAATTTAGCTCATCAATATATGCCACACTGTAGTTTAACCGGCTTTTTTGAAGCGTCTAGCCGTGATATTCCTCTGTTTATAGATACTTTAAATCAAGCCTATCAGCAACAGCAAGATAAAAACAAATCTTTATCATTACAGGTTTTAAGCCTAATATTTAAACCCGAATGGCAAGGTTTAGAACTAGAAGGTAAAGCCGTTAAAAATCTGATTTATGATTTTATTCAAAAAATTGATAAATCTAACTTAACTGTTAAAATTAGACCGAAAGATTGGTTACATTTAAGTTTAGCCTATGGATTTAAACCCCAACATCATTTAACCTTAAAACAACTCGCTCAAGAATATGTGAATCCTCAAACACCAACAGAATGGGAATTACGATTTTATCAATATTATGGCAATGGAAAATGGACGTGCCATTCTACTTGGTCACTATCAACTTAATGAATGATAATCGATCAAAATTTAAGCGAAATAAATTCATCAATAAATACAAATTCTGTATAATTAATTGACATTATTATCCTTTTTCCTTTAATCTAGAATCGATTCATAAACCCATAAACCGAATAAATTATTATGCCAAAAATTACTCATCTGATCTATGACTTAGATGGCTTACTATTAGATACAGAAACGCTTCATACTAAAGTAAACCAAATGATTGCAAATCGTTATGGTCAGACCATTGATCCTGAGCTTCAATTTAAACTCTGCGGACGTAAATCAAAAGATTCAGCTAAACTCATTGTAGAAACTTTAAAATTACCCGTAACCGTTGAAACTTTCATACAAGAAAAAGATGCAATTATCTATCAATATTATGTCAATGTTCCCCCATTAGCAGGCGCTGTAAGGCTGACAAAACATTTTGCAGCGCATCAAATTCCTCAAGCCATTGCCACCAGTTCCAGTAGTCGTCCATTTTCCGCTAAAACTCAAAGTCATCAGGCTTGGTTTTCCATTTTTCAATATATTATTAACGGAGATAATCCCAGTATTAAACAAGGGAAGCCAGCGCCTGATATTTTTCTGATTACGGCTGAAGAACTTGGGACAAAACCAGAACAATGTTTGGTATTTGAGGACTCTTTAGCAGGGGTAGCAGCGGCACGAGCGGCTCAAATGTCTGTGGTAGCAGTTCCAGCTCCTGATATGGATAAAAGCCTGTACAAACAAGCCGATCAAGTCTTAAATTCATTGGCTGAATTTCAACCCCAAGACTGGGGATTACCTGCTTTTAAACAATAGCTTTTTAAGGCGTTTGGCTAATAAAAGCATCGGGCGATCGCCATTCTCCTTGTAGGGTAAAACCTGCCCAAAAATAAGGAGATTTCCACTGCTTTTGCTGCCACATTTCAATTTGAGCCAGTCTTAAGGCTTGGCTGGGAGATAAAGCAGAATTTGGATTGAGCATTCGGCGGTAAAATTTCACCATTAATTCAGCAGTGGCCTGATCGTCTACACTCCAAAGACTCACCACCACTCGTGGCACGCCTGCATACATAAATCCTCTCGTTAAACCCACTAACCCTTCTCCTTTGATCTGTTGACCTAAGCCTGTTTCACAAGCACTCAAAACACTTAAATCAGAAGACAATTCTAGATTAAAAATCTCATATAATCGTAGAAAACCATTCAGAGGTTGACCGCTTTCATCAATTAAAGAAAGGACTAAACCCGATAATTCTGGGGTTTTACTATTGAGCAAACCATGGGTAGCAAAATGAAGAATTCGATATTGATTTAAAGTTAAATTAGTAATCGCTTCTCGACGCGCCGAAAAGCCAAATTGTTTTGTGGTTTGCGAATCTGGAAGTAAATCTAAAATCTGCTCTGCTTCTTGTTGAGTAAAAGGTAAACGACTAAATAAAACACCTGATTCTCGGGCTGATTTTTCTAACTCTGGTGTTAACGCAGGAATTGAATTTAATGTATTGTTTTGAAGTCGTTCATCATCATAACCGAAAACAGGATCGGCTACAACCGCTAAGGTTTTAGGAGCGGGATTTCTATTTTTTTGTTTTCTAATAATATTAATTACTGATGCAGAAGGAGCCGTCACCATTTCATGTTTAACAATCAGTGGAACTGTACTTTCATTCAGAATTAAGTCTGCTGAAACAGGTAATGCTGCAAAGGGAATATATTGTAAAGCACCCTCTGCAACAATTAATAATCGTTTGTCTTTATATTGCTCTAAATTCGGCAAAATCATCTGGCTAAGCTGACTTGCTGTCTGTTCTGTGAGTTTGCGGCGAACCCGTTTATGGGGTAAAAGAAAAGCAGTCCGAAAATTTTCAACTGCTGCTTGAATCGTCTTTTCATTACTGATGATATGACTTTCAATCGAATCAGAAGTCACCACCCAAACATAACTTTGTTTTTCTCCTAATGCATATTCTAAAAGTACAGTATCTTCATCTAAAACCTGTTGTTGAATTTCAGCTAAAGTTAACGGTTGCGGCTGAGTTAAATTCGCATATTCCGGGTGATCTAACTGAATTTTCGCTTGCAGTTTGCGGTAACGTTGTAATAAGCGATTAATTTCTGTTTCAATTGCTTGTTTTTGTGCCTCTGTATGTTCCTGACTTAAAATTTTAACTCGTCTTTCTTCAGTGGCAATAAGTTGCTGTTGTAACTGTTGTTTTTGTTGTAATAAATCCGGTTTAATTCGGGTTGTTACTTCGCCCCCGGCATTCGATAATATCTCCAATAAAGAGCGTGCTTTTGCTCGTTCACTGGCTTGTAAAGCTTTGCCATCATAACCTTGTTGGGGTTGTTGTTGATGCAATTGCATCAGTAGATTAATATAGAGCCGATAATAATCTTGATTCGTGGCAAAAAACGATGAGCGTAAATCTTGACTTTTAACACTAACTCGAATATCTTCTATTTGTTGAATTGCAGATTCAATCGTTTTAATCGCTTCGGGTAATTGTCCTTGTTGCTGTTGAATTAAAGCCAAACAATACAAGCTCAAAGGTTCTTTTACTTTATCTAAAATATCTTGACGAATTTGTAAGGCTTGATTACAGTATTGCTCTGCTTGGTCTAAATTATTCTGTTTTAAAAAGAGAAAACCAATATTATTTAAAGCACTAGCTTGTTTACTGCGATCGCCAATTTCTTCTGTTAAAATTAGCGCCTGTTGATAATCCGTTAATGCAACTTTAAACTGTTCTAACTCAGCCGCAGCAAAGCCTCGATTATTCAAAGCAGCAATGATTCCTTGCTTTCTAGGCAGATAATTAACCGGAAGTGTTTCCCACGCATTCAAGGCTTGATTATAATAAGATTGTGCTTGCTCAAACCCGTCCTGTTGAGCCGAAATTAATCCCAAATGGTTATAAACTAATCCTTGAATAGCAGCATCTGCCTTATTTTCTGAATCTTGAATTAAAGACAATGCTTGATTATAATAAGACTGTGCTTGTTCAAATTCTCCTAGCTGACTATAAACTAAACCTAAACTATTTAATACCAAAGCAATATTTGCTTTATTCCCAATTTTTTGGCGAATTACGCTGGCGGCTTCATAGGTTTCTAATGCCTGTTGATACTGACCTTGTTTACTATAAATTTGAGCCGAAAGTTCTAATATCGGTGCTTGCCAATATTCGGTTTGATCGAGTTGAGGCAGTAACTCTAACAGTTGATTGGCATAATCTAAAGCAATTTGATAATTTCCCAAACCGACATGAATTAAACTGAGCCACTGTAGAGCCGTTGCAGTTTGAGTCACATCTTGTTTTTGCCCTATTTTTAAAGCCATTTCTAGCTGCTGTACGGCTTGAAGTAAAGCTGTCGCGGTTCCTTCTTGATATAAAACCATCGCCTGTTGTAAAGCCAGAGTCGCCGTTTCAGCATCATTAACATCTTTCGCCTCAGAGGTGTTGAAGATTGACTGAGGCTGTGCTAAGACAGGTATAGAATCTCCTGACATCCAAATACTGAATAGTAGGGTAATGGGGAACAATATCTGAGCCGATCGATTCATAACCATGGTGCAATATGTTATCGGATTGCAATTTTTTACTAAACATTTAGAGCCAGACGAGCTTTTTATTGGAAAAATATGATTCAACTCTATTCTATTTTAAGAAAACCGTTTTGTCGAAAGATAACTGTCCGTTTACTGGGGAGTTTATCTACGGTGATTACACTCGGAATTTTACCCCCATTAACTTTAGCCCAAATTAATCAAGCCACAGTTACAGAAATTCTTGATGGTGAAGATGTTTATATTCAACAAGAACCAGCAAAAGTTGAAGATACTGCTAACTTAGGACAATATGTCGAGACAAAACAAACACGGGCAGGCTTGGAATTTAACAACGGCGCAGCGGGTAGAATTGATTCTAATTCTCAGGTAATTGTAGGTCAATGTGTAGAAGTTCAGCAAGGTCAAATTCTCGTCAGCGGCCCAGCGAATGGATGTATTGCTGGGTTTTCTGTGGGGGTTCAAGGAACCCTTTATATCCTAGAAACTAATGCAGATGGGACTGGAAATATTAAGGTATTAGAAGGGACTGTAGAAATTACCTCTGAAGATGAAACAGTCGAACCTGTGATTTTAATTGAAGGGCAAAAAATTGCAATTCTACCCGGAATTCTAGGAGAAATTGAAGAAATTACCGCACAAGAATTTGCTTCTATTGTAGCGGGTCGGTTGTTCTCTGGTTTTAATATTCCCATCACTCCCGCCGGATTATTACAATCAACTTGTTCGCGTTTATTTCCTGCGGGTTTCAGTTGTTCCTCCCAAGGAATTCCAACCCCGATAGTCCCAACGCCGTCTGTGCCTGGTGTGCCTAGACCGCCTTTACCCGGTGGGTCACCTTTCTAGCGTAGAAGAGGGGAAGCAGGCAGAGGATTATTGCTCGTGGTTCAAACAGCCAATAAAAACCCGGTTCATGCAGAAATGAAATCCGTATAGGTTTCCGTTTCGCTGTCAAACCGGGTGACTCTGGTTCTGGATGGGTGTCCTGGTATGTTTCAACTCTAACGGAGGACATCAGGCCAAACAAGTCGCTTTTTAAAGCGTCACTCAGATGAGCGACAGTAGAAGATTAGAAGATGTGAGGCTTAACACTCCCACCTGATTGGGTAGGACTCTGGCAGTGGTGCGCGTAATGCCTTCGTTGTCTACGAATCTTGAGTTGAACAAAATATCAATACACATCTTAAGCTTTTATTTATACATTGGCCCAAAGAATAACAGTATAATCACAACTATATAAAGAGAGTAATATCAGTTGAGATATTGTTTTTTAGAAATATCAAAATATCAAAACATCAAAATATAGGTAATTTATGGGTCTTTAAATTACCCATAGATCTATTTGAACCTAACACAAGCATGAAAAACTTAATCATTCTAAAGAAAACATTAAGAACAAATCATAAAAAATATATTTTTGATTAAGGTGCAGTTATAATTGGCTTGAACTTGCTAGCTCAGAATATTTGAATCCCATACTTGATAAATAATTTAGCGATTCTAAAGGAAATATTAAAAATGAATAAGAAAAATATATTTCTGATTAAGGTGATGATTGATCGGCTTGAACTTACCAGCTCATCGATAGTTTCAGGAAAAATATATAACTGACAAATTTTATTCAAATCCTTTTTATCATTCCTCTTATAGTTTTTTAGGTATAATGGGGTATGATTTATTAAATCGAATGAAATAGGAAGATCAAACCATCAGTTTATCAGACTTAAAGCACTATATACTAATGGACTCACAATCAGCTAACTTCAAGATTAATTTATATTTTGTATTGTCTATAAAATTGTGATGAAATTAGCGTATACTGCTAAATTAAATTAAGATATTATAAATTGACTGGATTCGTTTTATCCTATTTCTTAACACAGAAACCATCAAATCATTCTGTGTTTCAAGTCTATCTATGTTCACTCATAAAAAAATGAGCTTCACTTTTCCCAGATCATGACTAGATTTTGCAACAGAACCCGTTAAGTCTCTTCTATGCTAATAAAAGCAGTGAATTATAATCATTCAGAACAGAATCAACATCATCTGTTGCGACAAGTAGAGCAACATTTCAAACAACATAGTATCCGCCTTAGTGAGGAAGTTCAGCATCGTCAAGAAGTTGAATCTAACTTAGATTATCAACAGCAACTGCTGCGAACCGTGATTGATGCCAGTCCTAATCTAATCTTCGTAAAAAATTGGCAGGGTGAATTTCTTTTAGCCAATCAAGCACTGGCTAAGTTTTATGGAACCACTGTTGAACAATTAATTGGTAAGACGGATGCAGATTTTAACCCCAACCCCCAACAAGTTGATTTCTTACTGAATATTGATCGGCAAGTCATCCTCACCCAAGAACAGCAACACATTTCAGCAGAACCTGTTCGTCGCCATGATGGAGAAATTCGCTGGTTCCAAACGAATAAAATTCCTATTCCCTCCCTGGATGAAACCACTTATTATGTTTTGGGAGTAGGAACTGATATTACTAAGCGTTATCAAGCTGAGAGAACACTATCGTTAAAAGCTGAACGAGAGCGTTTATTAAACACCATTACCCTACAAATTTATCAACGTTTTACTTTACTTGAAATCTTAGAAGAAACAGTTACTCAGCTTCAAGAAATTTTAATGGTTGATCGTGCAGTCATTTGCCGTCCGATTGGTAATCATCGTTATCAGGTGATTGCTGAACAAAAATTAGCTCATTATTCTACCTTACAAGATCAAATTATAGAGGATGATTGGTTAACTCAAACTCTGAATCTCACCGTTAAGAATAATACTGTTGATGTTTACACCTTATCGGAGGCAGAGAGAGCAGCTTTACCCGAAACAACTCAAATGTGGTTATCACAACAGCAAGTCAAATCTCTCGTTATTTTACCGATTTTATGTTCTGAAAAAATGACTCAATGCTGTTGTAACTCTAACTGTTCCTATATTCAGACTGAGTGTGAATCTCACGTTTGGGGTTTTATTATGGCTTATCAGTGTAATCATTCTCGACAATGGTTACCTGAAGAAATCAGTTTATTAAAGTCTCTGGCTGCGCCAGTTGCGGTTGCTATTCAACAAGGTGAACTTCGCGCTCAACTTGAGAGTGCAAATCAACAATTGCGCCAGCTTGCCAATCAGGATAGCTTAACTGAACTGGCAAACCGTTACCGTTTTGATGAATATCTACAACAGGAATGGAAGCGGATGGCGCGAGAGTCTCATCCCTTATCTTTATTACTGTTAGATGTTGATTTCTTTAAAAAGTATAACGATACTTACGGTCATTTACCAGGAGATCTATGTCTTAAAAAAATTGCTCAAATTATTAAAAAAAATGTCAATCGTCCTGGTGATTTAGTGGCTCGTTATGGGGGAGAAGAATTTGCAGTGATTTTACCTAATACCCCAGTAACAGGAGCGAGAAAAGTGGCAGAGAGAATTCAGCAAGGTTTGAAAGCAGCTTGTATAGAACACAAAGCTTCTTTAGTCAGTCCATTTGTCACCTTTTCTTGTGGTGTCTCTTCTTTGGTTCCAGATTATCATCAATCCTCAAAATCCTTAATTCAAGCGGCAGATCAAGCGCTTTATCATGCTAAAGAATCAGGACGAGATCGAATTATACAAGCCGATCAAATCTTTAATTGTTCTGAGCGATCGCCTTCTCAAAAAGAGGTCAAAAATAAGAGTAAAGAAAGTTGTAGTCACTCTCGTTACTCCTTTAGTTATAATCAGTAAATTACAAATAAAAATGTACTACCATTTGCGATCGCCATCTTCATCTGTTCTGGCTTGACGAATTACGTCTGAAATTTCTTCTGCATCTTTAACATGGTGTAATGCCTCTTTATTCCCTTCTTCGTCCTCTGCCACAAAGTAGGTGGGAACAACATTACGGTTTAAAGTAACATCTGTATAATCTACTGCAACTTGATCTGACTTTTCTTCTATGGTTTGATTCTCATCTTTGACCTTATCACCCTCATTTAAAGTAGAAGAAGGTTCGTTTAAATTCTTATTACTCATAATATATTTTAGTTTTTTGATTTTAGTACTATGCCTAATAGTAGAGAAAAAATAGAAAGTTTGCATCTCTTATTTGATAGATAAATTCTTTCCTATCAAACCTCTTTTTCTCTACCTTTATGTAGATTACAATGAAATCAAGGGCAAAAATCACATCGTTAATGACAAAAAACTATACCTTGCGATAGATTGTCTTTAATCTGCTTTTACTATAGTTGATTGAAATACCGCAGGAGCTACACTTTTAATCAAGTCATGATCGGATTTTATAGCTAATATAGAGTAGATAAGCGTTGGTAAAGTTTTTACTCAGAACTCAGATTATGACGAATCATTCTTCTAGCAATACCCCTGATGAATCTGGATTTAACCCTCAGAAACTGCTTGAAACATTTACGCTCAAAACAGCAGCAGAACTACAAAAAGCGATCTTGACAGCCAATCAGATGGCTGATGCAACAGGGAATCAAGTTCAGCAATGGTTAGAAGACGCAACTCACGATACCGGCAATCTATTAGCCGCCATTGCAGAAAATCCGATTATTAAATCAGGAACAAAGCTATTTGGTGCGAATTGGCTATTGGCAATTTTAGGAGAAGTTAATGTAGAAGCGGCTCAGAAAAATGTACAGAAACTCAAACAAAAATATCCTCAAGAAACAGCCGAGGAAATTGCTCATCGGGTGATGCTACAAAAATCAATTGAAGCAGCCGGGGTAGGTTTTGCAACCAATATTATTCCTCCCATTGCAGCCGCATTATTTGCCATTGATTTAGCGGCAACGACAAAAATACAAGCAGAGATGATTTATCAAATTGCTGCGGCTTATGAACTCGATTTAACCTCCCCAGCCCGTCGAGGAGAAGTTTTAGCAATATTTGGATTATCATTTGGCGGTTCTGGTATTCTGAAAGTTGGACTGGGTATTATTGAAATTATTCCCGGTTTTGGAGCGGTGATTGGTGCTTCATCTAACGCAATTTTATTGTATGGTTTAGGGTATGCCGCTCGTCAGTTTTATCAAACAAAATCTCAGCCGGATTTACAACAATCTCTATCGACTTTATCGGTTTCAAACTCTCAGGAAGAAATTAAGAGAGTTTTAGAACAAGAACAAATTATGGATCAAATTTTAGCTCATACCATTTTAGCAACCTATCCTGATAAATCTTGGACAGATATTATTTTAGAATTACAAAAAGCCAGATTAAACCCTCAATCTATTGAAACGATATCAGGACATTTACAAAATCCACAACCCCTCGAACAACTCCTGGAGAAATTACACCCAGATTTTGCACCCGCTTTATTAATTCAATGTTATCGGATTGCCGAATCCGGAGAACAAACCACTCCAAAAGAACATCAGATTATTAATGCTATCATTCAACAGTTTAATTTAGACTTAGAAGAAATTAAAGCAAATTTAAATCACTCTCAGGTCAATATCTCTTGATTAAGCATTAACTTTAATTCAGTTTTCTGGTTAAATAAATAAAGCCATCAGTGAGTGATTACCAATCCTTTAACTTTGTTGTCATAAATATCACCCTCTCCCTTCAGTGAATGCACCTACTATTACAAGATAATGGTAGGTCATTTTAGTATTGGGTGTATAAAACTCAGATTAAATCGCTGAGTATTGTTTTTAACCATCAAAAATGATATTCTATTCGATTAGAAAACAGGAGGTAGCAAGAAAACGAAAAATTTTCGTTCGCTTTCCTCAATCATGATTTAGAAATAGGTTCAACAAAAATGACACTGACACCAAACAGTGAATTGGGTGTACTCACTGGGGATGATTCTGCAGAACTGATCTCCCTTGTACCGGGACAACTTGCAGGATTTCCACTGGGTGTATTAACCTTAGGGGGAAATGATACGGTTTTTGGCTCAGTAGAGAGTGAACAAATTAATGGTAATCAAGATGAAGATGAGTTAGCCGGAGGTGGCGGAGATGATAGTCTCTTTGGTGGTCAAAATAACGATGTTCTAGATGGACAAGCCGGAAATGATTTCTTATTCGGAAACCTCAACGCTGATTTAATGCGAGGAGGAAAAGGTCAGGATAATTTGTTTGGCGGTGGAGATAATGATATTTTATTTGGAGATTTTGGTAATGACTTTCTCTCCGGTGATTTAGGAATTGATGTCGTCACGGGTGGTGAAGGTGCGGATATTTTTGCCTTACCTTTACGCGGCATTGATACAGACTTTATTTCTGATTTTGAAGACGGGATTGATTCGATGTTGTTACCCATCGGCGTAACATTTGAGCAACTCTCAATTACACCTCGGGGTAGCGATCAAACAGTCGTTTCTTTGGGTACAGAAGAATTAGCTGTATTAGATGATGTTTTACCCAATGAAATTACTATTGTCGATTTTATTAGCAATAATAATGGGGGGAATGATGGCGGTAGCGATGGCGATAACAATGGCGGAGGAGGCGGAAATGATAATGGCGGTGATAACGGCGGTGATAACGGCGGTGAAATTCCCCGAGATAATAGTGTGATTATTCGGCTAGATCAAGGGGTTTTATATAATATTGAGATCGATTCGCCGCTGCGAATTATGCCATTAGGCGACTCAATTACAGAGGGACAAATTGATCGAGATACCCCTGACTTTTTACAAGAAGGTTATCGGATTGGGTTATGGAATCGCTTAGTTGACTTTGGGCTGCCGTTTGATTTTGTCGGTACAAAATCCAGTGGAACAGAGGATTTACCGGATAAAGATCATGAAGGAAATTCGGGATTTAGTACGATTCAACTCTCCTTTGGAAGAAACGATGAACCCAATAGCGGTAGTATCGATACTTGGATTCCTGCCAATAATCCGAATATGATTTTATTAATGATTGGAACAAATAATTCAGGAAGCTCACCTGAAAAAATGTTAGCCGATCTAGATCAATTGATTGGCCGAATTCTCGATCAAAATAGTTTCGCGGGAGAACTCATCGTTTCAACCATTCCACCCATTAACCCAGCCGGACGATTTGAAGACCGAATTCCCAACGTAGAAGCTTATAATGCGGGTATTCCTAATGTTGTTAATCCCTATATTCAACAAGGAAATAATATTTCTTTTGTGGATATGGTGAATGTAGAAAATGGTTTAACCATTGAAGATATTAACGAACCCCCAGACGATGGGGGAATTCATCCAACGGCAGCAGGTTATGATAAGATTGCTCAGTTTTGGTTTAATGCAATTCTGAATGAATCAGGTACCTTTGAAACGGTAAGCGATCCAAATAACGCCACAGGTACGGATTTTAATGATGTCATTGTCGGTAACGCTGAAGATAACAGGATTGAAGGGGGTCAAGGGATCGATCGTTTATCGGGAGGCGTTGGAGCAGATAGTTTTATTTATACTGCACCCAAGCAAGGCTCAGATACAATTACTGATTTTACTGTAGAACAAGGGGATATCATTGCGATTTCGGCGGATGAATTTGGCGGGGGACTACAGGCTCGAACCCCTCTAACCACCACAGCTTCTGCAACAGGCACATTTGTCAGCAGTCCGAATCCGGTCGCAGTGGGAAATAATGCTCACTTACTTTACAATAGTAGTTCCGGTATTCTCAGCTTTGATGTCGATGGGGTCGGGGCTGAACCCAGTATTGAACTGGCATTGTTGGCCGGCACACCCGAACTCAGTGTGGATCAGTTTTTGATCTTTTAAGATTTAGATTTGCCGATCGACTAATTCTATCCCCTCGTCTTGATTCTCTGGGTAAAAAAGCAATGAGATGAAGGGGATAGAAGATTTAATCAAAACGCCGAAGAACGCTATAAATGAAGTGGACAGCGATACGGGTAAGCGATCGCGCGATACGGGTAAACCCACGCTCCGCGAACGCAGTAAAAACGCTATCAGATATTCGCAAAGATAAAAAATAATATTAAGATCACCCCTTCAGTCGATACGCTGATAAAATCAACTGCTAAAATAATAAAAATCTAGAGAACAACAGAGGTTACATCGTAATTAATCTATTTAAGATATTCAGTGCTTAATGTTTGATCAAGCCAAAACTCAGTATAATACCCCAAATCCCAATTCAGATCGCGATCTATCTGAACTGGATCAAAGCTTAGCCGTTGCTTTAGTTGCAGCGATCGCAGCAGAAGATCGTAAAGCCGAAGACATCCTGACGCTGAAAGTGTCTGAAGTCTCTTATCTGGCAGACTACTTTGTGATTGTGACTGGTTTTTCAACTGTACAAGTTCGTGCCATCTATCAAGCCATTCTACAAGCCGTTGAGTTAGAGTTTGAGCGAACTCCAGTCAGTGTTGAAGGAACCGGTGAAGGCGTATGGACATTAATGGATTATGGGGATGTGGTGATTCATATTCTATTACCAGAAGAACGAGAATTCTATAATTTAGAGGCATTCTGGGGACACGCAGAACAGATTGATCGTTCTTTATTTAACATCAAGCTGAAAACAGAACGGTAATGTTTAGATTCTGGGTGATACGACGATAGCAGATACAGATCAAAATCGAGTTGATTCGTTATCATGAGGATTGTTTCTCAGCTTACTTATATCAAACCTTAGCGTTAGATTGATCGCTCACTCTCACGTTCAACATTTAGGATGAAAAACGTTTCTATCTCTATCTGCCCAGTTCCTCTAGAACAACGCCCAGCCAATGAATACCAAGAACTCAGAGAATCCTGGTTTTTTAGCTGGGTCACTTTACCCTTACCTCAGTATGTCAAAAAATTAGCTTGGGTTTGGGGACTCAGTTGGCTGATTGTCGGGCCGGTCGCCGCCGCTAGTTTCCCACCCACCAAGAAACTACTCCCTTTTTTACTGACGAGTGAAATCGGAGCCAGTTTCCTCTTAACTTTAGTTCTGATTCGCCTCTACTTAGGCTGGACTTATATTCGCTCTCGATTGAATAGCCCAACGATTTTTTATGAAGAATCTGGCTGGTATGATGGTCAAACGTGGGTAAAAACGCCGGAATTTCTGGCTCAAGATCAGCTGATCTTTACTTACCAAGTCCACCCCATGTTTCAGCGACTGCGACGAACGTTTTATGGTTTAGTCGGATGTATTGCTGTGGGTGGATTAATTTTGATAGGTCTTTAAACAAAATATGACAAGGGCAAAACGAACACAAGCCGCAGAATTGACTGTTAGACTGCTGCGGGAAGGAATTACAGAAGCCACTCATCACGTCCAAGCAACGGTTTACGATCACAGAGGACGGGTGTTATCCGTCGCGGGGAACTCAGAAACCACGACATTTGTGCGTTCTGCCCTCAAACCTTTCCAGGCCTTGGCTGTGGCGAAAACAGGAACTTTAGAACAGTATGATTTAACCGATCTAGATTTAGCAATTATTTGTAGTTCTCACCAAGGCAAAATTGAGCAAGCCCGACAAGCCTTTAATATTTTATGGCGTTGTGATGTTTCCCCAACTCAGCTTCAATGTCCCATTCCAACCGGAAAAAAAAGCCCGCTACAACATGGCTGTTCGGGAAAGCACGCCGGAATGTTAGCGGTTTGTCAGCAGCGCCACTGGCCATTGGAAAGTTATCTGCAACGAAAACACCCAGTGCAGCAGTTGATTTTATCCATTGTCGCAGATCTATTAAAAATTCCAGCCGATGAATTTATTGGTGCAAGGGATGATTGTGGTGCTCCGACTTATTATATGGAATTGGGTCAAATGGCTTGGTTATATGCTCACCTAGCCTCTGGAAATAGCTTAGACATGGAACGAATTGTCCGGGCGATGACCCATCATCCCGAGATGGTTGCCGGAGAGAATCATTTTGATACAGAAATCATGCGCTTGAGTGAAGGCAAACTCGTTAGTAAATCCGGGGCTGAAGGGATTCAATGTATTGGATTGGTCGGCGAAGGTATGGGATTAGCGATTAAAGTCTTAGATGGGGCAAAACGAGCCAAATATGCTGTTGCCATTCATCTGTTAAAGCAAATGGGTTGGATTAGTCCAACATTAGCAGAAACCTTAGCAGAACAATATATCAGTCTCGGTGAAATTAAGCGATTAGATGTGGTGGGTGAACTCTCCATGGTTTAGTTCGCCAATCGTTAACCGCCCTCTACAAGTCGCTTTGCTGTTCCATGTCTGCAACAATTTCAACTTTTTTTTTCAAAAGGGTTGTCAAAAATACAAACTTGACGTTATACTTGTTAATTAGTGACGCGGGGTAGAGCAGTCTGGTAGCTCGTCGGGCTCATAACCCGAAGGTCAGTGGTTCAAATCCGCTCCCCGCCACCAAATAAACATTGAAGCCTCACAGGATTATATTCTGTGGGGTTTTTAGTTCTGTAGAGTTTTTAGTTCAATGACTCATTCCGATTGAAATTTTCAGCACAACCGCATCAATCATTCCAGAAAAATTAATCACAGTAAAAAGATCATCGATCCATAAAATGAATCGACAAAATTTAAGACACAAATCTCAAAAATTATAACCTTAGCTTAGATATTTCTGATAGATTTCATCTGATCTTTGCGTTGGAGAAGACATCGGTTTTGGAGGTAAGGGTAATTCCTTAACTTTCATATCTTGCAATTGCCGCACCACCAAGATCAGTCGCTTGAGGTGAGGTTTAATCACCGTTTGATTTTCTTCAAACAGTTGATTCAGTCTATAGTGTTGTTCTACAGTGAGGGTATTATTGCGTAACTGTTCAATCACCGCTTCCAGTGCGGCCATTCGAGTTTGTAACGATTCAGGCTGAGCAGAATTCAGGGTCAAATGTTCATTCAACTCTTGTTTAAACTGATATTTCAAATCATGAATTGCTGTTGTTAAATGATCCTGCATTGTCGCAACAGAATCTCTTAAGACTGCAACTTCTTTACTCGTATAAGCAGACTCTAACGCCGCTTGACGAGGAATTTCTTCTAACTGATTTTGTAGAGATTCAACCTCATGAATCAGTTGTTGTCGCAATCCTAAAATCACCTTAACGGCATTATATTCTAACTGTTCAATGGATTGTTCAACATCAATCATTTGAGCTTGATTTTGTTCAACTTGTTGTCCTAGGCGATAACGATTTGCGGCATTAAATGATAAAGCCACTGTTACCGGAGCAACACCATAAATCGCTTGACCCGAAAGGGCAACGACTACAGACCCTAACGCTGAACTAATCAAAGAGACTAACTCCGCTAACTCTAACCAGTGACGTTGCTGGAGACTACCCAACACAGGATGAGTTTCTGGGTCTTGTGTGGGCTGAGATAAGGAATAGTCACTCTCGTGGTTTGGATGAGGCTGATTTGCCTGAGAAATCTGAGGAATCATGGTCATGGTTGGACTAAATAAGAACCTAGGCTTGTTAAAGCCAATCTTTAAACGATTATCTGATTTAATCCTAGTTTGGCATACTCTCTCTTGATAAGACCTGCTATGATCGACAGTAGCTACATTTCCATGCTCAGTATGAAACCTAATCCAGAAACTCCATTTCAAAAAATTCGCCCTCTCCTCAGCCGCGCAACATTTATTTTTCTTGTGATATTCGTTGGTTTTCTCTCATTCAACTTAATTCGGGCATTAATTGATAAATTTGCCTAAAAGCCCAATTCTACTGTAAATATTTGCGAACCTGATATTTGTTACTTTTGGCAATCGGTATACTCAGGTCTGCCATTTGTCGGTCTAATTGTTCAATGGTTGCTTGTGGCACAGCATCCCACGCCTGTTGAGATTCCCAACGAATCACTAAAACAACTCGTTGTGTCACCGAGTCAATCCAGACTTCCTTGCCAATAAATCCTTTAAATTGTTTTAGGCCTTTTGTCCATACTTCTCGATCTCGTTCAATAAAAGCATTGCGTTGTTCAAGGGGAACATCAAATTCTAACCATTCTATTACCATAAAATTTTTATTGGTCATCTATTGCTGGTCATTGGTCATTCGTTTTTGATCGCGACTAACCCATGACTGATTAAAATTCTTCTGAACTTATTCTAAGAGACTAACAGCGCCTGAATGGCATTTTCTGGCAAAGAACGACGAAAATCTAGGATTTCAATCAAAACCAGTTTGTTGCTTTCAGAGTAGTGTAAGATAGTCTCTCCTTGTTATAGCTGCATAAGCAATGGGTTCATTAGACAACTCAATTAACAGCGCATCTACCGAATTGACTATAGTTCATCTTTTTCATAGCGGCTTCTTTTACCTGGATAGAATGTGATCACTAGAATAAAAGCACTAAACTCTCTGTAAACTACTCGAATCACTAAGTTTTCATTGATTTTTTGCTGTGCTATTCGATAATTTCTCTTCCTTGATTTCTAGCTTATCAGGACAAGCAATAATTTCACAGATTAACTCTAAATTAATCAGCACCCCGTGATCTGCCAATACCTCTAGTTTGGTCTGAGAATGCTGACTAAATCGAATCTCTTTCATCTCACTAAATTGTAGCGATTAAACCAGTCACTACCGATTTAAATATCGTCCGGCTAAACGCATCGCATCCGCAACATCAACGTCTCCATCCCCATCGGCATCTAGAAACCCATTTAACACTGGATTATTGCCCTGTTGTGGACTGCGGGTATTGGTTCCGGTCTGTAACAGATTTAACACCAAAGGCACTAAAATCGGTAACAAGCTAATCAGAGTATTGGCATTAATTCCAGTTCGTTGGCCAATGGCATTAGCAATTTGTTGTTGCTGCTGAGGGGAAAACAGTTGATTCACCGCCGCTTGAGAACTGCCAGTACCGCCATACTGATTCACAACAGCCTGTACAGATTCTTGTCCCTGGTTAAGGCGCTGGTTTTTTAGGGCAGAACGAACGTAACCCCCTAACATTGACATCGCCGATTCGGTTGTATTGGGTGCCACTCCGGCATTACTTGCCACCTGCTGAGCTGTGGTTAAAATGTTTTCAAGCTGACCGGTATTGGCTTGCAAGTCCGGGTC
Source organism: Microcoleaceae cyanobacterium (assembly GCA_049647265.1). Classification (GTDB taxonomy): domain Bacteria; phylum Cyanobacteriota; class Cyanobacteriia; order Cyanobacteriales; family Microcoleaceae; genus JAAURB01. The sequence continues at coordinate 339,787 of JBARXJ010000048.1, read as the reverse complement.
ATTGAGTGCGCCGACAATTTGATCAAACAGTCCCATAGCCTTACCTTTGGACATCAATAAACAATTCAACCTCAGTTTACAACAGAACCTTGAATAAAATTAATCGAGATTTCAAAAGTCTTCCGGAAGAGAGAGTGATTTCACCGCAATAGGATACAGTAGATGCACCCTGATTGGTCACCCTCAGTTTTTCCAAAGCTGGGGGTTTTTTATTGTTTCATTTCGGACGACAATTAATTAGTTTTTATCTATCACCTCACTTCTTGTCGTTAATCGTTTAGATTCTAGTTCGGTATTTACAGAGAGTATAATTTAAACCTTGATAATAAAACATAATTTATCCGTAAAAATACCGAAAATTGACGATCAACCAATAAAAAAATATAATAATATTAAGCTTAATTTTAGCTATAAAATATATTTCATCAAACAGTTAAAGCGCTCTAAAACTTAACTCAAATAAGAATTTGGTTGATCATCTACATGAAAATTTTCTCTCCTCGTTTGAATCAAAGATGGCTAGGATTGATACTGTTTACCACAGCGATCGCGCCTGCCCCTGCTCAGTCTGTACCGATTACACCCGCATCAGATGGTACAGGAACGGTTATTAATCAAAATGGAAATCAGTTTGATATTAATGGGGGAACTGTTAGTGGAGATAATCAGAATTTATTTCATAGTTTTGAACAGTTTGGTTTATCTGAAGGGCAAATTGCTAACTTTATTTCTAATCCAGAGATTCAGAATATCTTAGGGCGAGTTATTGGCGGAAATGCATCAGTCATTAATGGTTTAATTCAGATTACGGGGAGTAATGCCAACTTATATTTAATTAATCCAGCCGGAGTGATTTTTGGCGCGAATGCCAGTTTAAATATTCCGGGAAGTTTAACCGTTACTACTGCCACAGGAATTGATTTTAATGGTTTAACTTTTCAAAGTTTAGGGAATAATGATTACGCCAATTTAATCGGAAATCCCAGTGGTTATCGCTTTGACTTAGCCCAAGCGGGTGTCATTTTAAATGAAGGAAACTTAAGCCTTGAAGCGGGTCAAAACCTAACATTACTCGGGGGAACTGTGATTAATACAGGAACCCTTTCTGTACCTGGTGGAAGCTTAACAATGGCAGCCATTCCTGGAGAAAGTTTAGTTCGCATTAGTCAAACCGGACAGTTATTAAATCTAGAAGTTAATCCCCTCACTAACAATACAGAAAATTACTCAATTACTCCGTTAAGTTTACCTCAATTATTAACAGGTGGAGAGATTCAATCTCATGTTAATACAGTTTCGCTAAATTCTTCAGGAGAGGTTATTTTAAATCATTCTAATACCGTTATTCCGAGTACTGAAGCTGTGGCGATCGCCTCCGGAAATCTTGATGCTTCTAGCACAAATTCTATCGGCGGAGACATTGGTATATTGGGTAATACTGTTAGTGTTATTGATGCTAACCTTAACGTTTCTGGAGTTAATGGCGGCGGAAATATTCGCATTGGCGGAGACTATCAAGGCAATGGTTTCGTTCCCAATGCGAGTCAAACTTTTGTCAGTCATAGTGATATTTTTGCAGATGCTATCACCAGCGGCGACGGTGGTAGAGTGATTATTTGGTCGGATGAAAATACTCGTTTTCAAGGTAATATTACCGCTGTTGGAGGCAGTGAAATAGGCAATGGTGGTTTTGTCGAAATTTCAGGAAAAGAAAACCTTACTTTTGATGGTAAAGTTGATGTTAGTGCTGTTAATGGTTTAGCCGGAACCATTCTATTTGATCCGAAAAATATTGTAATTGTAGATCAAGGAAATGATCCGATTGATCAAAACGATCAGTTTACTGAAAATTCGGGTAATGGAGCGAGTTTTGATGTCGATCAATTTACAGATTTAACAGGTGAAGTAATCCTTGAAGCGAATAATAATATTATCATCAATGAAGCCATTATTACCAACTCTTTAGATACCCTAGAATTACGAGCAGGTCATAGTATTAAAGTTAATGCCGATATTGATACCTCTGCTAGTAATGGGAATATTAATTTAAGGGCAAATTATAATGATTCAATTTTAGATAATCGAGATTCTGGACAGGCAGATATTACTCAACAACAAGGCACAACAATTAACGCTGGCAGCGGTAATATTTTATTAGAAATTGGCAGTTTAACATCCGGTGGTGAAATTAATATTGATAATATTATTACCAGTGGTAATTTAACGGTCAATGCTAATGGCGGTAATGTGACTCGTGTTGCACCCGACTCTACAATTCGAGTAGGAAATGCCTTATTTCAAACGTTTGGAAGTGGAGGAATTGGCACAGAAACTGAACCTCTAAGAGTTGATGCCAACAACATCGAAGCAGAGGCTGGCAGTGGAGGCGTTTATATTAATTTTCTCAATAGTATTAATGTTGGAGGCGTTAGCGATAATTTTACTGGAATTGTGAGTCGAAATGGCGGTAATATTCTCCTCAATATCCAAGGAGATTTTACCTTAACTGAGAGGTTAGATACGGTTACACTGGGTTCTAGCGCTGGAGATATTACAATTAGTAGTAGTGGGCAAATTGATACCACTCAAGGAGAGATTAAAGCTATTGGAAATGATGGCAATGGTGGTAATATTTTAATGGACGCAGAAGTTGATATTCTGACTGGCTTTATTAATTCTTCTGCTGAAAATCCGGGTAACCCAGCCGGAAATATTACTCTTAATAGTAATACCGGAAATATTGATACCACTGCTGATGATATTCATGCCACAGCCACAGGCGGGTTAGGTGGAAATGTTAGCTTTACAGCCGCTGAAAGAATAGAGGTTGGTTTTGTTAGTACTAGTGGCGCAAGTGAAGCGGGAGATATTACCATTGTTAGTAATAATGGAGATATTGAACTGAGTGATAGTGAACTCATTGCCAATGCATTCCAACCCGCAGGCACTCAAGGAACAATTAATATTAATGCCGAACAAGGTAGTATTTTTAAAGGAGAAAGCGAAGTGGGGTTTGACCCGGATAATATTACAGATTTTAGTGGCGATGTTATTTTAGAAGCCTATAACGATATCACCCTAAGTGAAGATATTATCACCTCAGATTCAATTCAAATTCAAGCCGGACGCAGTATTTTTCTTAATGCCAGTATTGATACTTCCAGCGGTAACGGTAATATTGTATTGCGGGCAAATAACCCCCAAGCGGCTGAAAATCAACGGGAAACCGGGGCAGCCAGTATTATTCAACAACCGGGTGAATTTTTAGCTGCCGGTAGCGGTAATATTCTCTTAGAAATTGGCAATGCAGGCGAAATTGGTAATATTCAAATTGATAATATTAATACCACTGGAATTGCCCTGCTTGATGCCAACGGCGGCAATATTCAATCCGTTACAGAAACCTCTCAAATTACCGCCAATTCAGCCCTATTTCGGACGACGAATACTGGGGGTATTGGTTCATTAACAGTCCCTATTAATATTGATGTCGATAATATAGAAGTCACCACAGGCAACGGCGGCGTATTTTTCTTTTCTTCAAGAGACAGTCTAACCATTGGCGGCATCACTGAAGAACTTTCCGGTATCCAAACCCAAGATGGCGGGTCAGTATTGATTCAGACAATGGGGGATATCAGCCTCATAGAAGAGATTGTCACCGGAGGTGAGACCGCCCTCGGTGGGTCAATTGAACTGCTGTCTCAGGGCAATATTAACACCACTGAAGGCGCAATAGAATCAGTCCCTCGACAACCCGAAGGTCAAGGCGGAGACATTACCTTAAATGCAACCGGAGATATCCTCACCGGAGAAATTTACTCTCGTGGCGACAGTCAAGGAGGTAACGTTAACCTCACCGCTGGAGGCAGCCTCGACACCACCGCCGATATTATTGATGCGGGCAGTCCCAAAGGCAGCGGAGGCAGCGTTAATTTAAATGCAAATAATGATATTCGGATTGGTTTTATTACGACTTTTGGAGAAACCCAAGGGGGAGATATTACCCTGGAAAGTACCGCCGGAAATATTGATGTTAGCGAAGGTTTTTTAGATGCTAAATCATTACTCGGAAGTGATGGAATAATTACCCCAGAATTCGTATTTGATAACCCTCCACTTGAAGAACAACTTGTTTTTCAACCAGATAGCGAAATAGAATTTGAAGCCAGTCGTGTAGCTGAATTTAACGGTACTGTTATTTTTGAAGCCTATAATGACGTTACCATCGACCAACCCATTGTAACAACAGATTCAATTCAAATTAAAGCCGGGCGCAGTATTTTTATTAATGCCGATATTGATACTTCCAGCGGTAACGGTAATATTGTTTTAAAAGCCAATAATTTAGGGGCAGCAGCGAATCAACGAGAAGCAGGAAATGCAGATATTATTCAACAAAGCGGAACAACTATAGATGCAGGAAGTGGTAATATCCTATTTGAAATTGGCAGCGCTGGAGATATTGGAAATATTTTAGTTGGAGATATCAATACAACAGGATTGGCTGTTTTTGATGCCAATAGTGGCAAAATTCACCGCACAATAGATAATAGTTTAATTACTGCAAATTCTGCTATTTTTCATACCCATAGTCAAGGTGGAATTGGTGTAGATACTGTACCTATACAGATAAATGTTAATAATTTAGAAGCGGTTACTGGCGCAGCCGGAGCATTTTTTGATTCTCCCAACTCAGGCATTACAGTCGGTGATGTCACCAACCAATTAGAAGGAATCAATAGTTTTTCAGGCGGACAAATCTCGATTAATTCTACGGGAGATCTTCTAGTCAATGAACCCATTGCTAGAGCTTCATTTTTTGGTAAAGGCGGCAATATTGATTTAAATAGTCAAGCTAATATTGATACCTCTTTTTCTAGAATCATCTCTTTTTCTGCCAATGGTAGAGGTGGAAATGTCAGTTTAAATGCAGTGGGTGATATTCGTACCGGATTGATTTCAGCCGAAGGCATTCAGCAGGGCGGTTCAATTAATCTAACCAGTCAAACGGGTTCAATTGATACCACAGCAAATGGAAATATTGCTAATAGTATTGTTGACGAAAAAGCGGATGTCACTTCAGCCGAAGTTGCTCAAACTTTTGCGGATAAACCCGCTAATTTAAATACGTTTGCAGAAGAAGGAAACGGCGGAGAAATTACTTTATCTGCACCCGGAAATATTGTCACAGGTGATATTAGTTCATTTGGAGAAACCAATAGCGGTAATGTGAGTGTTTCCAGTCAAAATGGTAATATTACAACCGGGGTTATTTTCTCAACCACAGAAATAGGTTTAAGTGGAAATATTCAAGTAGAAAGTCAAGCTGGAAGTATTCAAGTGAATCATATTGCGACACATTCAGCCGCAGGACAAGGAGGCGATATTAACCTAACTTCTCAAGATAATATTACTATTCATAATATCGCGTCTTTTGGGGAACAAAGCAGCGGCGATGTGAATTTACAAAGTAGTGATGGAACCATTACAACCGGACAAATTCAAACCCTTTCTCCAGGCGGACAAAGTGGTAATATTACCCTGAATACATATAGTACTTCTGGCGATATTCAAACGGCAAATTTACAAACATCAGGAGAAACAGGCGCGGGTCAAATTTCGATTACAACAACAGATGGAAATGTCATTACTCAAGATTTAAATTCTTCTTCTAATTCAGGAGAAGCCGGGGGTGTTGATGTTAATTCAGGCGGTGATATTACCACAGGAGATCAAACCGTTGATGGGGCGACAGGAGATGCTACTGTTAATAATAATGCTGATAATAATGTCACGACAGGAAATCAAACAGCAACGACAGATACGGGTGATGCTACTGTTAATAATAATGCTGATAATAATATAACGACAGGTGACCAAACAGCAACGACAGATATGGGTGATGCCAATATTAGTAATAATGCTGGAGAAGATTTAACGACAGGAAATCAAACAGCAACGACAGATACGGGTAATGCTAATATTAGTAACCAAGCTGATAGTAATATTACTACAGGTGACCAAACAGCAATCACACAAATTGGGAATTCTACTGTTAATAATAATGCCGCAGGAGATTTATTAACAGCAAATCAAACCGCTACGACAGATACGGGTAATGCTAATATTAGTAACCAAGCTGATAATAATATAACGACAGGCGACCAAACAGCAATCACACAAATTGGGAATTCTACTATAAATAACCAAGCTGATGGCAATATAACGACAGCAAATCAAACCGCTACAACACAAATTGGGAATTCTACTATAAATAACCAAGCGGATGGCAATATAACGACAGGTGACCAAACAGCAATTACACAAATTGGGAATGCAACAATTAATAATAATGCGGAAGAAGATTTATTAACTGGAAATCAAACAGCAACGACAGATACGGGTAATGCTAATATTATTAACCAAGCGGATGGGAATATAACGACAGCAAATCAAACGGCTACGACAGAAGAAGGAGTTGCCACAATTGAAAATAAAACACCTGAGAATCTAGAAACAGGGAATCAAGTGGCATTAGAAGGTGAAGAATCCGGCACAATTATCAATGAAGTTGGGGGAGAGATTAATATACGAGAATCTCGGTTAAATTCTACCCCATTCCTAACCCTTTCAGAAAATAGAACCAATCTCAATACTTCTACCCGTTTTACCAATAATTCGCCCCAATTTATCCCACAAACACAAGTCTCAGATGCTCTCAAAATTGCCACTGCAACGACCCGGAGACTCACTGATATTACCGGACTTCCACCCGAACAAATCACGAGTATTCTAGCCTCAAATAAACTAGAAGAAAATTCTGATCTTCGTTCAAAAAGAAGTCGTGGTGAAATTGATAATAATCCTGAAAATATTCGGGACATGATGAGTCGTCTCAATTCCAGCAATACTAATGTTTTATCTATTTCGGCTGTTGAAAATGTAGCGCTTTTAGAACAGAATCGAAGTCTAGAATTTAATAACTATTTTGGGGATGATTTTTCACAAAATGCCGCAACAACAGAAAATGTACGAGATGCATTAAGTAATGTAGAATCTCAAACCGGAACTCGCTCCGCAATTGTCTATGTGACGTTGCTTAACAATCAAATTGATTTAGTTATTTTTACAGCTAACGGTCAACCCTTGCGAAAAACAGTCCCTAATGTTGGCCGGGCTCAAATTATAAAAACCGCCAAAGCATTCCGGACTGAAATTCTTGACCCCCGTTATCGAGAATCTCAGAAATACTTAAAATCAGCTCAACAATTACATCAGTGGTTAATTGCACCCTTAGAAGCAGAACTAAACGCGCAGTCTATTGATACCTTACTATTCAGTATGGATAGCGGCCTGCGTAGCCTCCCTATCGCCGCCTTACACGACGGTCAACGCTATTTAGTCGAAAAATACAGCCTTAGCCTCATTCCCAGTATGACGCTAACGGATATGCGCTATCGTACCCTGCAAGATACCCAAGTGTTAGGGATGGGAGCCAGCCAGTTTACCAACCTTAATCCGCTGCCAGCCGTCCCCGTGGAGTTAGAAACCATCACTCAATCTCTGTGGCAAGGAAATGCTTTCCTCGAACAACAATTCACCCGCGAGAATTTAGTCCAGCAACGCAAAGACTATCCTTATCCAATTATTCATTTAGCAACTCACGGAGAATTCCGCTCAGGAGACCCCAGTCAATCTTATATTCAACTCTGGGGTGAAGAACAAATTAAGCTGGATGAACTGCGGAAATTAGGCTGGCACGAGCCTGCTGTGGAACTCTTAGTCCTGTCAGCCTGTCGTACAGCATTGGGGGATGAACAAGCGGAGTTAGGGTTTGCGGGTTTAGCCGTTCAAGCCGGAGTTAAGTCAGCCTTAGCCAGTTTGTGGTATGTTAGCGATGAGGGGACACTTGGATTAATGACCGAGTTTTACACTCACCTAAGTCAAGTTAAGATAAAATCAGAAGCCTTGCGAAAAGCCCAGTTAGCGATGATACAGGGAGATGTCATCATTGAGTCGGGTCAACTTCGAGGGTCAACTTCGAGGGGTGCAGTTGTCCAATTACCTCAGGGTTTAGCTCTATTTGAAACCATGAATTTGTCCCATCCCTATTATTGGGCTGGGTTTACAATGATTGGTAGTCCTTGGTAAAGAATTATTTTTTATTCATGATTTATGCTGTTTAATGACGCTGATTAGCAGTCATGGGATTGTAGCTTCCATGTACCCAGCCCCTCTGCCCGAATTGATCCTGAGCTAGACTAACTTAGAATTAATATATACATAACATTTCTGGCCGATGACAACCGTACGAATGCCTGAATACTCTTCTGCGAAGAATTTACCAGAACGTCCGATCAGAATTGGACTACAATTACCTATTTTTAATCGGTTTACCATTCGACAAAAAATAGGGATTGGTTATGCCTTAGTGATTGGGATTGCGTTTATCGGAACGCTCTCAGGATATATCGTTGAAGCTTATTATAAAAGCCAGTTGAAGGAGCCGTTTACAACTGCTTATCAAACTTCACAACTCTTAACTCGTTTGAATCTGAATCTGGTAGAGTTAGAAGCCGATCAAGAATCTCTGAGTCTAGCCATTACTCAACCGCAACAGGCTGAACCGATTATCTCAACCATGCGATCTAATATCTTTGAAATTAATCGCCAGCTACAACAGTTTACCGTTCCGGAGGTTCTGGAAAATTCAGAAGTTCAGGCCAATTATCAAACCTTAACAAAGCTGACTCAATCCTATTCTGAAACACTGAAAAGTTATTCTCAGCAACTAGAAGAAATTGTTCAACCCTTAGAATCAGGAGCGGCTAATCCCACTGTTATTTCTACGGCTCAAAATAGATTACAAAGCTTACAAAATAGCGAGACTTCTCAACAACTGTTTCAGCTTCCACGTCAATTATTACCCTTGGCAGTGACTTATCAAGATCGAGCCAATCAAGCGGTTAAAGTCGATCAAAAAGTTCATAATGTCGCGAATCAAGTTCTATTTTTTAGTTTAGTAGTTGCCACGTTTTTAGCATTAGTTTTAGGGGTGTATACCAGTTGGGTGATTGCCTATCCAATTGAAATGATGGTTCAAGTGGCTAATCAAGTCGGAGATGAATCTGATTTTGATTTACAAGTCCCTATTAAAACCAATGATGAAATCGGAGATTTAACTGAAGCTTTAAACCATTTAATTCGACGAGTGGCTGAATATACAGAAGCCCTAGAAAAAGCCAAGATGACAGCAGAATCTGCTAACCGATCTAAGAGTGTTTTTCTGGCTAATATGAGTCATGAACTGAGAACCCCTTTAAATGCAATTATTAACTATAGCGAAATGTTGCATGAGGACTCAGTAGATTTAGGATATAACGACTTTTTACCCGATTTAGAAAGAATACAAACGGCTGGAAGACATCTGCGAGATATGATTAAGGATATCTTAGATATTTCTAAAATTGAAGCGGGTCATGTTACTTTATATTTAGAAGATTTTGATGTTAATAAAGAACTCATTCAAGATGTGATTATAACGGCTAAACCCTTAGCTGAAAAAAATAAAAATATCTTAAAAGTTGATATTAGAACAGAACTGGGTCGAATGTATGCCGATCAACCAAAGGTTAAGCAAGTCCTACTGAATTTACTCAGTAATGCTTGTAAATTTACAGAAAATGGGATTATTACCCTCTCTGCTGCTCGAGTTAAACATCAACCTAAAAGTTCTCGTTCCGACGGGCAAAAGTCAGTTGAAAAATCTTCTGGCAGCAGTCAATATTTAGTGTTTAAAGTGCGCGATACTGGCATTGGTATGACAAAAGAGCAAGCCGGACAAATTTTTAAAGCCTTTACTCAAGCCGATCCATCGACAACAAAACGCTTTGGTGGAACGGGATTAGGACTCGCGATTAGTAAACGACTCTGTGAAATTTTAGGAGGCGGAATTAGTGTTGATAGTGAACAAGGAAAAGGATCTGTATTTATGGTGTGGTTTCCGGTTCATGTTCAAGGACGTTAAGAATAATTTTGGTTTAAGAGACTACAGTAACTCGCTTTGAGCTGTGTACAGAATGGCGTTAAAATAGCCAAGACTAATATAGTGCAATCCGACTAAAGGGTGATGCAAGTGATCTTGATCTGCACAGCAATTGGGGAATTCATCCTCTGATTAATAGTTACTGTTTGTAGCGCTTCTATTTCATAATTTTTAAACAGTTTGCATCTGATAATTCTTTATATCTAGACCGACCCAAAATTTAGAGAAACAAATAATTAAATTATTATCATTACCCATATTATTACTCTCAACAGATTAGGAGAAATAGAGTCAGACGTGAGTGACGCTATTGCTATGTCAACCGATCACGTTGCAATATAGCAGTAACGTGCGCCATAGTAGTATCGCGCCATAGGATACGCACCCGTAGCATCCTTTGAATCTCATACACTCCTGGAACTTCGGTGATCCGTACAGTTGAAGGGGGAAATTTATCATCAAACCGAATCCATCCTCCGTTAAAGTGATTATAGAGCCAGCTAATGGATGATATTTGGATAAAAACTCTAGTATAACTGAGGGAAACATTCAATAAATACGTCTGAGGTTAACCTTTCACACCTCATAATACAATTCACATCTATTAAAGAATCTATTAGTTTTCAAATAGCGGCTTAATCATAGGAACGCTCACTATAAAAACAGTAAAACGGAGGATAAAGATCGATGCAACCCACCGATCCAAGTAAATTTACAGAAAAAGCCTGGGAGGCCCTCGTCCGGACTCCCGATATCGTTAAACAAAATCAACAACAACAACTCGAAACAGAACACCTGATGAAGGCGTTGCTAGAACAAAACGGACTGGCAAGCAGCATCTTTAATAAAGCCGGAGTTTCTGTTCCCAAACTGCAAGAAAAAACCGATGCTTTTATTAACCGTCAACCTAAAGTTCGCGGTAGCAGCGACAATGTTTATCTCGGCCGGAGTTTAGATACGCTCCTCGACCGGGCAGAAAATCATCGTCAAGAATATTCGGACGAATATATTTCGACAGAACACCTGATCTTAGCTTTCATGGCTGACGCTCGTTTTGGTCAGTCTGTATTGAAGGAATTAGGCTTAAACGAAGCTAAACTCAAACAAACTATTACCCAAATTCGAGGAAATCAAACGGTGAGCGATCAAAACCCCGAAGGAAAATATGAAGCCCTAGAAAAATATGGCCGAGATTTAACCGAAGCCGCCCGTCAAGGTAAACTTGATCCGGTCATTGGTCGCGATGATGAAATTCGCCGTACCATTCAAATTCTCAGTCGGCGAACTAAAAATAATCCCGTCCTCATTGGTGAACCCGGTGTGGGGAAAACCGCGATCGCAGAAGGCTTGGCCCAACGGATTCTAGCCGGGGATGTGCCTCAGTCCCTTAAAGATCGCCAGTTAATTGCCTTGGATATGGGGGCGTTAATTGCTGGGGCCAAATTCCGAGGGGAGTTTGAAGAACGTCTGAAAGCCGTCCTCAAAGAAGTCACCGAGTCTGAAGGTAAAATTATCCTGTTTATCGACGAAATTCATACCGTTGTTGGGGCTGGGGCAACTCAAGGGGCAATGGATGCCGGAAATCTGCTTAAACCGATGTTAGCCCGTGGGGAATTACGCTGTATTGGGGCAACAACCCTCGATGAATATCGTAAATATATCGAGAAAGACGCAGCCTTAGAACGGCGGTTTCAGCAGGTTTATGTCGATCAGCCAACAGTTGTTGATACGATCTCCATTTTACGGGGTCTCAAAGAACGGTATGAAGTCCATCACGGGGTGAAAATCTCTGACTCATCTTTAGTGGCGGCGGCAACGTTATCAACGCGGTATATTAGCGATCGCTTTTTACCGGATAAGGCGATTGATTTAGTCGATGAAGCGGCGGCTAAACTGAAGATGGAAATCACCTCAAAACCGGAAGAATTGGATGAGATTGATCGTAAGATTTTGCAGTTAGAAATGGAACGTTTATCTCTGCAAAAAGAAAGCGATCCGGCTTCGATTGAACGGTTAGAAAAACTAGAACAAGATCTGGCGAACCTGAAAGAAAAACAGCGAACCTTAAACACTCAATGGGAAGCTGAAAAGAATGTTATTACCCAAATTCAATCGATTAAAGAAGAAATTGACCGGGTGAATATCGAAATTCAACAAGCCGAAAGAGACTATGATTTAAACCGGGCGGCGGAGTTGAAATACGGTAAATTATTGGAGTTGCAAAAACGACTTAAAGAGACAGAAACTCAACTCGAAGCGACTCAAACCAGCGGCCAAACTTTGCTGCGGGAAGAAGTAACTGAAGCAGATATCGCTGAGATTATTTCTAAGTGGACGGGTATTCCGATGAGTAAATTAGTTGAGTCGGAAAAAGAAAAACTGTTACACCTGGAAGATGAATTACATCAACGGGTGATTGGTCAGGATGAAGCCGTTACAGCGGTGGCTGATGCTATCCAACGGTCACGGGCGGGACTGTCTGACCCCAAACGTCCGGTGGCCAGCTTTATCTTCCTCGGGCCGACTGGGGTGGGTAAAACTGAATTGGCTAAGGCTTTGGCGGCTTATCTGTTTGATACCGAAGAAGCCATGGTCAGGATTGATATGTCGGAATACATGGAGAAACACGCCGTTTCCCGGCTGTTAGGGGCCCCTCCAGGGTATGTTGGCTATGACGAAGGGGGTCAACTCACCGAGGCGATTCGTCGTCGTCCCTACGCGGTAATTCTGTTCGATGAGATCGAAAAAGCCCACCCGGATGTATTTAACGTCATGTTACAAATCCTTGATGATGGTCGCGTCACTGATTCTCAGGGACATACGGTAGACTTCAAAAATACGATTATTATCATGACCAGTAATATTGGGTCGCAATATATTCTCGATGTTGCCGCAGATGATAGTCAATACAACGAAATGCGAAGTCGGGTAATCGAAGCGATGCAAGCTAATTTCCGCCCAGAATTTCTTAATCGGATTGATGAAATGATTATCTTCCGAGGTTTGCAACAACAACAACTACGAGAAATCGTGAAACTGCAAATTCAACAGTTAGCAAATCGTTTGGAAGAACGGAAAATGGCGATTAAATTAGCCGATGCAGCCCTTGACTTTTTAGCAGAAGTTGGGTTCGATCCAGTGTATGGCGCACGTCCCTTGAAACGGGCAATTCAACGGGAATTAGAAACTCAATTGGCTAAAGGAATTTTACGAGGAGAATTCAACGACGGCGATACGATTTATGTTGATGTTGAAAATGAGCGCTTATCGTTTAAACGCTTACCTGCGGAGTTGTTAAAAGTCAATTAAACAACAATTCTCAGTATCAATCTTTTTCGAGGTGGGTTATACCCGCCTTTTTATTTGGATTGGAAACGTCAGGGAAACCTCTCTAAAGGTAGCAGTGCGTCCAACTTACACCGATTACCATTAAGATAATCACAGAGAAAGCTTAACGCACCGTCTCCTTATGTAATTATTGAATTAATTTTATCGAATTGCGCTGAGTGCTTCTAATTCAGCCGCAGAAATCTCAGGGGGTAAAATCACTTGATTAACGGTATGAATTACACCATTACTCGCTTGAAGATCAACGGCTATAACTTGAGCATTTCCAACTTTAACAGTACCATTATTCACATCAATTGCTACCGGAGTTCCTGCTGCTGTTTTAAATTGTCCAGTAGAAATTTCAGTAGAATTTGCTGCCCCTAAAACAACATGATATTTTAAAATCTGAGTCAGTACATCTAGATTTTCAGGCTTTAATAATGCTTCTAATGTTCCGGCGGGTAATGCGGCGAAAGCTTCATCAGTCGGTGCAAACACAGTATAGTCACCAGCATTACTTAAAGTTTCCACCAAACCCGCTGCTTCTACAGCTTGAACTAATACACTAAAAGATTCGTTATCTGAAAGCTGTTTTACAATGCTGTCTTCGACTGACATTTCTTGGCTGATTGAGCTATCTTCAGTCATCTGATCATCAGCAACCGCTCGATTTATATTACCGACAGTAGAGATAGTTGCTAAGCCGCCTAAACTAACAATAGTTGCCAGTAAGACTTTTGAAAATTGAATGTGTAACGGTTTCATAATTATCTGGTTTTAACGCTCTCAACAGTAACAATCTAAGTCTTTATGAGTTAGCTTGTGTTCCTTCGGATGAGAGAGATAAAAGGTTCAATAATTTTCAATTTTATTCCTTTTGACTCATTCGATTTTTCAGATATCTATCAAAAGAATGATGCCAAAAATAAAACTAATTTTATCAGCCAACAATAATAGAAATTAAATCTAATTTCTTTAGAAGAATATAGGAGTGCGATACTGCTATGGCGCAACGCTACAGAATCACGCTTTGATGAAGCCTTCTGCGATCGCCATTATCTAAGGAATAAAAATATCTTCTTACCCCTCTCCGTTAGCAGCAGATCTGCGATCTTCACCCGATACAAATACCCAATTTAGAATGAGTTGCAGAGTTTAACAACAAATTAGGGAATTCTAACGCTGTCAACACACCCGATTATTTAGAGAGGTGCAGCATGAAGATGTGGAATAAACCTTACTTTTTAGTCATCGTAGATTTTGGATTGTGTTTTGGGATTAATATTTGTTTATTAATTTTGGGGGCAGCGTTTAATATTGATACCCCAAATATGGGCTTTGCGCTCTCGATGATGTCTGCCTATATGATTGGCTCAGTCTATGCCTCAAAGTACAAAAAACCGATGCCTCAGAAATTAAAAATTCGGACGCTGATTTATTATAACTGCATCATTATCTTTTTGCTCAATTTTTCAATACTCGCTCTTCGTATCTCGGTAGATTTATCCAAGGAAGTAGTAGAGGGAAATTTTATAAGTGCTTATTTGATTGCTAATGGTGTAGCCTTTCTTGTATTATCCCTTCTTTCCTTAGTTAAGTATTGGATGTTTGGGCAAGGAAGTAAACGTTATTTAAAAAAATTACAAAAAAGCTGAATTACATAACATATTCTTCCCTCAAAAATTAGGCACAAAGGATTGAATGACATCATAAAGCCTCGGCATTGCTGGGGCAATCATCCGATCACAGACAAGCTGCACTTCATCTTTGTTTCAATCCCGTAAACAGGATTCATTAAATAGAAAGGAATTAGGAAGTTCTTTAGGGTCGCAAGCCTGAGTTTCAATCCCGTAAACAGGATTCATTAAATAGAAAGGTTGACCATAACCAAAACCGTCAAGTTTGGTGTCAGGATGTTTCAATCCCGTAAACAGGATTCATTAAATAGAAAGGTCTAATCTTCCTGGTAAGTATGAGTTAGTTATTGGTTTCAATCCCGTAAACAGGATTCATTAAATAGAAAGGGCTGATGATTGCATCCAGGCAATCCAAGCAAGAAATGTTTCAATCCCGTAAACAGGATTCATTAAATAGAAAGGATTCGCAAACCCCGAGGAAATACAAAATTTATCCGTGTTTCAATCCCGTAAACAGGATTCATTAAATAGAAAGGTTTTGAACATTTGAAGACCATTGAACAGCTTTTTCGTTTCAATCCCGTAAACAGGATTCATTAAATAGAAAGGAATCTAAAAAAGGCGGCAGCGCGTTATGTAGAACTGGTTTCAATCCCGTAAACAGGATTCATTAAATAGAAAGGTTTGATGCAAGTAAATGATGAACAAGAGTTTCTTCGTTTCAATCCCGTAAACAGGATTCATTAAATAGAAAGGGCTCTATTTATTAAGAAAATATGATTAAGCTTTTTGTTGTTTCAATCCCGTAAACAGGATTCATTAAATAGAAAGCTTAAAGTGACAAATAGTACATGACCTCTTTTTAGTTTCAATCCCGTAAACAGGATTCATTAAATAGAAAGAGGACAATCGCAGTTTTATAATATCCCGAGTTGCTATCGTTTCAATCCCGTAAACAGGATTCATTAAATAGAAAGGCTTTACCCCTAATTAATGCAGCGAAGCAATTTATTGTTTCAATCCCGTAAACAGGATTCATTAAATAGAAAGATCAATATGAAACAGAGGACGGGCTAGTTGTTGAAATGTTTCAATCCCGTAAACAGGATTCATTAAATAGAAAGTTGACTTCTGCCGGAAACCAGTTTTGTTTTAAAGCAAGATTCGTTTCAATCCCGTAAACAGGATTCATTAAATAGAAAGTCTTTTCAATTTCTCGTAAGGTTAATCGCTGATTGGTTTCAATCCCGTAAACAGGATTCATTAAATAGAAAGGACTTTAATTATATCATTTAACCCTTTATTTGTTGTTTCAATCCCGTAAACAGGATTCATTAAATAGAAAGGCCTTTTTCTGATGGGATTCTCCGGTGGATTTATGCTGGTTTCAATCCCGTAAACAGGATTCATTAAATAGAAAGCCAGACGCATTATTCCGATTAGAAAGAAGATAAAAGTTTCAATCCCGTAAACAGGATTCATTAAATAGAAAGACTGTCGCCTGAAACCCAGAGCCTGTCAGTGCTGAAAATGCAAAACTGACGGGACTGATCTAAAAGTACCGTTTCAGCCATCGGCTAACTGCCATAAGACAGGGGTAAAATCTCTGAAACCATTAAATTGTCAAGGTTCTGGCGATCTGACGGGAGTCCCGGTATTTCGAGGGCGCTTTGACCCGTCAAATTTCTCACTCCTCCACTATAAAATAATAGTGTCTTGCTGTCGAGGCTGTTGGGAGCCGTAGGTAATGGTGCGCCGCAATGATCCTGCATCCAAAACATAGATGCGGACAGAGTCTTCTACAGGTTTAATCACGGCTTCGATTTTTTGTTGCAGTTTGACAAATTGTACCGCAGTCAGGAAGCATTCAAACACACTATATTGTGTCCATTTTCCATAACCACTCAATAATTTATGCAGGCGGTTGCGGCGTTTGTTGGCGGCTTTGTTGTCGGGAAGATCGTAAATGACGAGATAAAATAATGTATTCATCGGATTTTCAGGGGTTTATAAATCACACCTTCTTGGAGGTGACGAGACAGTAAACGAGCCTGTAATTCAATGGCACGACGGTAAGTACAGCGATCGCCTGAAACTGGATGTTTAAATTCAGTGGTTAGTTTACGTTCAAATGCTTCTAGAAACTGTTTGCGTCCTCCATCTTTCAGGCGATAAGCTCCCAAACTTTCTTCAAAATCAGAGGGTTTGATTTCTTTATGACTGAGTAAGGAAAGTAAGAAACTATCGGCAATTAAAGGGCGAAATTCTTCAATTAAATCAAGTACCATTGCGGGTTGACCTCGTGTAGTTTCGTGTAAATAACCGATATATGGATCGAGTCCAGCAATATGAACGGCTGCGGTTACTTGTATGCGTAATAAACCATAGGCAAAGTTTAGTAATACATTCATTGGATCGGAGGGACGGCGATGACGGCGACCAATAAAAGACCAAGGTTCACTTAAAATATTTGACCAATTCTCGAAATATTCACGGGCAGCAATTCCTTCAATTCCGCGTACTTGATCGAGGGTTTTCTGTTCGCTGACTTGTTTTTTTCTAAGTTTTAATGAATTATCTTTCTGTCCATAGCGATACAGTACAGAATATTGATTATGAATTTTTCCTGCTACAATGAGCTTGACTAATTCTAATCGTTTTTCTTCGTGGCAATGGGTGGCATATTGAGCTAAACGAAGCTGACCATTACGAGAATAGCCAGGAAGTGCCGTACCGATATATTTACCAAAATAGGATAAATAATGAACAGGCATTCCGAGTTCTAAAGCATAACTCAGGGCATCTCCAGTAATTTGAGGATTTCCCATTAACACTACCTGATTAACAGTTTGAGCAGGGACAGAATGCTTTTTCCAACTGCCATCTTCTTGCTTTAGGGAGACAATAAAAGCTTCATACTTTTTATTGAGAATTGCATCCGGTTGTGTAACATACAATACAGACATTTTGTTTTTCTCCAATTTACTAATAGTTTAAAAATCAGCAGTTTCTGTGGCTAAGCGCCGCACTTCTTTGGGTAAACAAATCCCTTTTAAGCTACAATCTCGGCATTTCTTAGCGTTAGAAATGGGAGCAGGCATGGGTTGATAGGCTGCTGCTTGTGCCGCAAAAATCGCTGCTTCTGTAGCTTGACGCAGTTGAGAGGTAAATTCAACCGTTTGACGGCGGCGGTTACTGTGATAAAAAATCTCGCCGTAAGCAATAGAATTTCCGGTCATTTCTTCTAAACATAAAGCCGCTGCACAGAGTTGAAAATGATCGTTGAAATGATACGCCATCCGACCCTTTTTATATTCAACGGGAATCAGTTTATTGTTTTCTTCTTCGACTGCATCAATAATTCCATTTGTCATTAGGCGATCGCTCCACACCCATTGCTGCTGAAAAATCCGCTTTTCTCCCATTTGAGATATTTTTTCTTCGTTAATATTGCGATGCAAATACCGACCGATTAAAATATGTTCATTATCCACCATTTCTCCGAGTATATATTCTAGATAAAATCGTCTTGGGCAATATTCCCAAGCATTCAAATAAGCCAGAGGTAAATAGTCGGTTGAATTCATATTTCTGTGATTTCCTATTAATAAAAGGTTTTTACTGCCCTCTTTGCCCGTTAATTCTTAAAACGAGCCTGTCCCATTCCCATTGAAGTTTTACGACCAATTCCTGAGAAGAAAGCAAATTGAGCTAAAATCATTGCTATCTTCATTTGTTGCGGATCTTTAAAGCAATATTTCACCCAACCTTGAGCGCCAATTTCACCGCCGCCCTCCATTTTTAAAGCCTGAGTTTTGAGTTCATAAGCAGATACTTTTCCTTGCCATTCTTGTTGAGGAAGCTGTAACAGTTCAGGAGAAAATTGATTCCAACGCCGCCACAAACTACTAAAAACTAATTCTGGAAGTAAAAAAGTTTGAATTCCATCGGTTTGTTTAAAACTGGTAGGAGATAGAAATTCTAGAGTTAAACTATTCCCTAAAACAGCAGTTTGACTCAATACTTCATAAGAAGTTGAACCCGCTAAGCGATGAGTACCTGGAAGAGTATAAACTTGACGCAAGACAAATGGAAATTGACCTAAAACAATCGGTTTATTTCCCCATTTTTCAATTCCCGTTAACAAGGGTTGAACTAAAGTATCATCCAGCAAACTAATCCGAATTAAAAAGCGATCGCCCGGTTGAGTTCCGCCTTTACGACGACTTCCTATTAACCCAGAAAGACTAAACGGTGAGGCTTGCATACTGTGAATAATATCAGCAATTGTTGGATAACTTAGGTTTAACCAGTTCATCACTTGTGCATGAATTGCCCGAGAAAGTGTTGCAGGAATTTTACCTTTTTCTGCTGCGCCTAATTCAATTACCCAAGAATGAATAGTTTTAGAATTAAGCTGTTGTTGTAGCTGTTGCTGCACCATAAAATGCTCCTATTGGTAAATTAAATCGTTCGGGAAGTTGAGGGTAGTTTTTACGAAATTCCGACCATTCTTCTTTTTTAGATTGCCAATATTCTCCTGTAATTTGTGCCTGACTGACTAGACTTGATGGCGGCATGACAATCCGGTTGTAGAGCGTAATTTGAGTAGTTTCAGATAAATCTAGCGGGTTTAATGGATGAGTACAAGAGTATTCTCCTTGCTTTTTCTGAATAGTATTTTCTGGAATTGGAATTACATCTACTTTGACTTTAGCTGCCCATTTTCCTAACCGTATCCAGCGCGGAATTTTAGCTTTAAATTCATCCGGAGCAACAATATAGGTACGATATTGACTACCGACTGCAAGCTCTTTTGCTCGTCCATAATTAATCGGATAATTACGATTTGCTCCTTTATCTCCAAACTGTTTTGAGCGTCCATAATAAGTAGTTTGAGCCGCTTTAAACGTATTAATTTGATAAGACCATTGCAGCGGTTGAGCTGGAAAAACATATATTTCAGCTTGATTGAGATGCAGTAAATTACACTCTACATCTGTATTCAAATATCCCGGAGTTTGAGCATTTTTTCCTTGCAAACGGTAAACTTGAGGAATAATTTTAGGGCAGAAAAGAGCAAAACTTAACGCCCAATTATGCAAGTATTTCTCTGTTTCATACAGAATTCCCATTTCTCGACTGGCGAAAAAAACGTTATCATGTAGCGTGAGTTGGCAGCAATAAATTGTCATGACAGAAGCTGAATTGAATAAGATGGGTAGGATACATCAAATTAAAATAATAGAGTTATCTCTAAAAATGATAGTTTGATGCACCGAATACTATTTATTTTTTACTCTTACCTTTAGCTTTTTTATTAGCTAAAGCACCATAAGTTTGAGCATAGGATTGAGTTTGGTTGTAGAGTTTAGTCAAGGTTTCTTGAAGCTGCGTTTCATCTTGATAAAGAGTATTGACTTCATTTAATAACTCATCGAGTTGTTCACCAAAAATTAGATGTTTTTTAATCACAGGTTCATCACTCAGTAAATCTTGTGCCACAGTTGCTGCTACTTTTTTGATCTGATCAATGGGAGCATTAATATCACCCTTAAGCCGATCGTACAGCGCTTGGGTAAACTGTAAATTACTGAAAATTTCACCATCACAAAAAGCAATTCCGAGTAAATGATTTTTTAGCGTACCTGTACGAGATTCTTGAGCGCCATAACGGCGAGTTCGTAGGAGATTACCTAATACATAAAGAAAGCCTTCATACGTTGAATCTCGCAACGTTTCAACACTTGGAAAAGTGACTTCTGGTAAAATATGATCTAGTTCATTAATAGCACTTCGCATTTCACCTTTCTCACTCATTGTTCCCCCTTCAAATGGTGCATTAAAGGTAAAGCTTTTGTGAGATTGTTCATAGGGACTCAGAGAAAAACAGGAATCTGAATAAACTTTAGATCGTTCTGAACCACTATCCCCAATTGCAAAGCCATAAATAATACAATCTGGGCATTGTTTACAACTTCCTTCGCCGTTATATTCGCAATGCTTGTCACTCTCTTTATCAGAACTGGTTAACTCTAATGAGCGTAATAATTCTCGTCCGGCTAACCGTTCAGGGGTTGTTTGTTTGCGTTTAAACATGACTAAGCGGCTGATTTTATCCGTCTTTTCTAAACCTGCTTGTGTTCGCGCTGTATTCAAAATACCATCGGTTTGAAAGACAGGAAAAGATTGACTATGACGCAATAAAAGAAAGTGAATATATTTTCCAGCAGCCAAACGAGGAAAATCAGTGTTGAAGTGAGTCGTTAAAGAATTGAGAATGGTCATTTTTTTACTATTAAATAAGTGAACAAGATTGAATCTGTTTCCCCCATTATTGGAGACTAAGGGGTATTTTTCTCCCCAAAAATTGAAGACAAAGGAGCATTTTTAATCCTTAACTCCCCCATTATTGGGGGTTGGGGGGCATTCTGAAGAGTTTGATTCATCTGAATTTGCTTTCTCTTCTAAAGTCATCATCCGATAGGCAAATTCAGCCCCTGCTTTAATGCGGTTTCGATGTTCTTGCAGTAAAGCAATATCACCTTTACACATCTTTTGAAATAATTCGTTCACGCAGGTTTGCATAAAAGTCTGAATCGCTTGTAGTTCTTGCTTTAGCCGAGTTTCATAAGCAATTTCTGTATTTAACAAAATTGGGCGAGTATACGGCTTTTGACGGTCTAAAGCATCTTTAATTACCCCAGCACCTCGGATAATTAATTCTTCATTGTCACAATTATCAGGAGTAGAAATAATCACTTCTAAAGCCTTAGTAATAGGCAGTAAAATTGCATGGCTAGAGTCACTCAACCTAACTTGATAAAACTGACGATATTGAGTAACTAACTCTTTCGTGACTTGTAGTTTTTCGGTCATGTTTATGTCTCCTTCTGACAAAATATCAGCATATTTACAATAGGTTTTGACCTCCTTTGATGTTGGAGAATCTCGCCCATCTCGACGTAATCCTTCATTAGCTAAAGTAAAAACATTTAAAACATCTGTCATCACCTCCCTAACGGTTCCATTAAATGCTTGCCAACGTTCATCTTGACCTTTACTGCGAGTATCTAAATGCAGACAATAAGCCATTAATAAGCGTTGAATTGCTGGATCAATATCTTGAATTCGTAGAGATTTCGATAAGCCTAATATATTCCAAAATCCTACAACTCCATCTAAAATAACAGACTCACGAAAATCAGCATCGCTGCCATAAAGCGGAATAGAACTAGCAGTTGTGACTACTTTTACACCCAGTAACAGCGGCAAAGCTAACGCCAGAAATGCAGGTTTTACCCAAGCATCTGTTTGTGTTTTTCCACGCGGCGTTGTGTAAGTTATAGCCATAAAAGGGGCATCACTTGAATACTTATCTTGAGATAATCTTCCAGCTTCCGTTTCCTCAGAGACTAGCCATTTAACCCCTTGTAAACCTGCTTTTTCTAAACCTGATTCAATCCATTTTTTCCGTACCTCCCATAAACTAACTCTTTTCACCTCATTAACCAAAAGCTGAACCGCTTTTGCTGTTTGTGGAGAGTAGACGTAAGCCGGGAAAATATATAGAAAAATAGGATTTTGATCTTCTAATTTTCCTGCTGGTACTTCCCATTTTGCTTGTCTAAGAAGCATTTCTAATGAGAAAATCTTAGAAATTCCTCGCTTAAGCTGTCGTCCTCCTAACGGGTTTTTATTACTGTATTGTTGAGGTTTAAACAACACTACAGAATCCATTTGATCTTCTGAGGGAAATTCACCCGAACTTAAAGAACAAATCGGTTGCTTAGCAGCCTTTGTTTTTGCCTCAATATACCCTCTAATTTCCTGCTGAAAATTGGGTAATTTAACTTGACAACCACTTACTTCTAAATATTGTTCGAGATAGCAATTAAAAACTGCTTTTGTTGGGCTTTCTTGTTCAGAGAGTAAATTATTATTTTCTGCCCAATTTGCTAAGCTTTCAGCAATTTCTGATAATTTATCCCCGACTTCTTCTGGTAGTAAACGAGCATTATTTGCGATATAATACGCGGCTACCCGATACCATCCATAATTCACTCCGCCTGACTGTTCTTGAGTTTGTTCAGGTGTTATTGTGTCCAGAAGCTGCAATGTTTCTAAAATCCAAGCAATAAAATCAGGGCAATTTTCAAAAAATTCTCGTTGCACAATTATGATAAATTCAGCAATTCGATCTGCGCGAATATCTGCACCTTTTTCTAATAATTCCTGTTCACTTTCACTGAGTTCTAATTTTTCTAATCTTTTTGGAGTGGCGGGATTTTTAATATTTGCTACCCGGTTATTAATCACATCAGGAAGTAAGCGAATTAATTCAGCAGGTGAAAATAATTCTAAAGTTTGAGAAGCGATTTTTAATCCTTTTCCATCTCGTTTAAAACCAATATCACCCCCTCTCATTTTTCCATCAAGAACTTGACTAATTCCTTGCCATACAAAATCTTTCAATTCGGAAAGATCAGGGATTTCACTGTTTATTGGTGCTAAATAAACTACACCCTGGGCGAAGAATAAAATCGGTTGCCAGTCTAACTGTTTGGCAAACTGTACGATAGAATTATGAATTCCATTACTCAAAACTCCTAAGCTATTTCTAAGGCGATGATAGACTATCTTTTGTTTAATTTTTAAGGCATTTAAATGTTCCCGTAAGCGGTCACCTCCTGTTTTTGTCTCAATATCTGCCGGGTCTGTTAAATGAACGGCTATATCTCCAAAACCTAATAGATGACGCAGAGGAAACTGCAAACGTTTTTGATTTAGAGTAAATGTTGGCCAGTTAGAAGGATAAGAATTGGTACTAGATTTGAATTGAGTATTTTGGGCAAGAAAGCCAATTTCAGAAAGATATTGTTTCCAGTCAGACCAAAAAGCTTGAAAGTTTAATTTTTCTCCTAATTCTTCACATAACTTGAGAATATCCGGAACTTCGTGTGCTTTTGGTGGATCATCTTCTCCTTGACCATTACAATATTTATTGTAGTCATGTAACGTTATTCCTAAACAAAGTAAACGTTTTTCAATATCAGACAATGCCAGAGATGGGCTTAAATATTCTGAAAGGTTCCAAGCTGTGAGTAAAGCATTTAAAACGTGAACACAAAGATTTTGATCGGCGAAGCTACTCCATCTATTTGCTTTTTCTTCAGCATATTTATCACCTTTTTTCACAAGCTGATCGTAATGAGATTTATAAGAGCCACCTAATGCTGAAATCTTAGAAAATTCTTGCTCCATTGCGGGTAAAACTGTCTCAATATAAGCCAGTAAAATAGAATCGGTTTCTGGGGGTAAGGTTTCAATCAGTAATGTTTGCAGTAAAGTATTCATTGTTTTTAGAAAATAGAAGATTTAACGTGACGTTGGTAAAACTTTGTGAGTCGCCATCCTAAGGCTTTCAATAACAAAGCATCTTGATTAAATGCACAGGCATAGGCTTCTCCGTCGGCATCAATTAAGCGATATAATCCAAACAATGGACTGAGTTTAAGAAGTCGGCTAACATCCCAATGACTGCTTGTTCGTTTACGATCTACTGGCACTAAAAATGTTAGTAATTTATTCCGAGATAAGCAGGTAATAACATCTGATTGCGGATGACCGTCAATACTTAGTTTGTCAATTAATGAAAGTTCGCCTACGTCTAATTCACAACTCATTCGATTACAATGTAAGCTAATTTCATATCGCGTTTCTGTCCATTCTTGCACCTTAAAATAGGCTTGAATGTATTTTTCAGAAAATTCTTCTTCATCATGTCCGGTTTTAATTGCAGCTTGAATGAATGCTTCACGGTCAATTACTGCAACGTTAGTATGAGGAATTAAGCGCAATAAATCATAAGTATAAAACCGATTTTCATCCCAAATTGCTGCTTGTAATGATGAACCGCCTCGAAATCGTAATAGTTCTTTTATTGTTGCATTACCGACTACATTTTTTGGATTAGATAGACAAAACCATTGCTTAGAATGAATCTTATCTCCATAAACCCCTTCTAAATCTTCAGTAATGCGATTGCGTATATTTTCACTCACTTTGGCATTTTCAAGACACATCTGAGCAAACATTCCTTGGGCTTGTAATGCGCCCCAACAGTTGCGATATTCTTGAAAGTCTTTCGGTGGGCTAAACGCATCATTAATTGCATCATTTAAAGTATCCCGATCTACAGTTTCTCCACTTTCAAAATGCTCTTTTAATCTAGCTTTTACCCAAAGTGTATGTTCTGGAATAAAAATAATAGCTTGATAGCGATCAAAACCTGGATGTCGTCCTAAACGTCCTATTCTTTGAATAACAGTTGCTGAGTCACTTCCTTCAGTAATAAGGAGGTGAATTTTGAAGTCAACCCCGACATCAACTGCGGAAGTTCCAACTACTAAAACAGGCTTCGATGAATCTTTTAATTCTGCTTGAATTTGTTCTCTTGTTTTGCGATCAATTCGTCCACTAATTTCTCTGACAATAACATCAGGAAGTAACTCTTGTAATTGTTGAGTCACTCGACTAACCAGGGCAACAGAATTAAGAATAATTAATCCTCGTCCGGTTGATTCTTGTTGAAGTTGTTCTAAAATCCAATCACTGTTTTGAGTTAACCAATTTAAAACATTCGTTTCTTTTAGTTCAATAAATTCTAATTCAATTGATTGTAGAATGTGTCGATAACCCGGTAAAGCTTCATTGGCATATTTACCCTCAATTAATGCAACTTTAAAGTTAGCCTTTTTCAAAAGTTGAATAAATTCAGGTTTGGGTGTAGCCGAAGTAAATAAAAACCGTTTTTTTTGTTGTTGGGTATGACGAATAAAACACATACTATTTAAAATTGCAGCTTCTTGATGCGGCCCAAATAAAGGAAATTCATCTAGTATCCATAAGTCCGGCCATTGAGCTAATATTAGAGGAAGTTGATTTCTTGCCTTAGCAGGAGCATAGTATTGATGATGAATAATGAGGTGAAAAATATCTGGATTAGTCAGTAGAATAGGTTTATCATAAATAGCTAAACGCAATTGCGAGAATTTATTACTATTTTCTTGTTTAACTCGACGGGCAAGTTTAGCCCCATATAAACAGTCAATTCTTTCTTCTGGATCTAAACTAAAAAGACGATGGTATTCTTGTTGCTGTCTAATTTGATCTTCTATTAATTCAATAGTTGGATACAGCGCCATCATGCAAAATTGCGGATCAATTAGACTGGCTAAAGATGCCGATAACGTTTTGCCATCCCCTGTTTTTCCCGTGTTAAAAATAACGTCAGCATTGCCTGTTTGAACCTCGGCGCAGGTTTGGGCTTGATGAGAAGAAAGGGGACAAGTCTGATTTTTGGGCGGCTTGAATTCAGGTGCTTTTCGGTGTACAATACAAGAATCCTTGCAGCCTAAAGGACAGCGACCCACTCCTGAATTTAGCTCGGAGAAAAGCGGCTTAATTTGTATTTTCACAATTCAATTTGATTTAGTTTTTTTGCGGTTGAACCCAGTCTAATACCCCTTCTTGAAAAGTAGTTATAAAAAAATGATAATGACTAAACATTCAAGGGCAAGAGAGACAAAACATATCGCAGTTGCGACTATTAGGAGATGTGAATTATCAGAGAGTTATCAGGTAGAGTCTAGTCATGTGTGTATTTTCAAGCTAGACTCCGCCTCAATTAACTCTCCTTTGAGTAGACTTCCCACTTATCGCGTCCGATATGACAGAATAAGTCAATAAATTATGCAAATTCGCGATCGCTATTCTAAATCCCTGTAGAAGGGGGCTTTTCTATACAGAATAAGTCAATAAATTATGCAGATTCGCTCTCTTCCGATTACTCATCCCACTCTGAGTCCATTAATTACAGAGTTAGGCTTGGAGTGCGAAAATGTCACGGCTTTAATTTATCAGCTTCAGTCCCCTCACCTCACTGCTAGACAACAGGCTGAAATTTTGGCGGAATTACTGGCTGCTACCATTCATTTAAATGTCCATTGTGGAGAAGATTTTCAAACTCTTATTGCCCAGCAAATGGAAACGCTACCGGATGATGATGAACAGTAGTCAGCGCTGATATATATTCTAATAGTTTTGTTAGAATATATACGTGGGTGAAACTTGGTGTTTATTGATTCATGTCCTCGAAACGTGATAAGTATAATCAACTGGCATTTGCATTAGAAACTCTGAGGTTATTGTGTGAAAAACCGATAACACGTAGGGAACTTGGTGACTCACTTGCAGCCTTTTTAGAACGTTACGATAAAGCCGAAGGTGATATTCTTCAGAAAGTAGATGGGATAATTCGTAAATTAAGAGATTGTGGTTTTGAGATTCAATCCGCACCCAGTCATCCCTACACATTAATAGAATCAAATTTCCCGGTTTTACTCTCTCCTCAACAACGAGAAGCTTTAGCAATGACGGCTAATTTTTTAACGGAAATGGGGTTTTCGGCGCAAGCAGCGCAAATTTCACGAATGGGTCATTTTGAGACAGTTGAACAACCTTTTGTGAAGGTGAATTTTAGTCCGCCAGTAGACTACAGTGAAGCAAAATTAGAGGAAATTGTAACTCAGCTTCAGGAACGTTTAGAGAATAAATGCTGCTTTTTGATTCGGTATCGTAATAGTAAAGGAAATGTTAGTAATTATGATATTAACTATTGCGAATTACGTTTGCATAATGGTGTACTTTATTTGTTGGCGTTTATTCCGGCTTGGCAATCTCCCCACGAGAAACCCCCGAGTTTTGAGCAAAACGCTCTGTTTCGAGTAGATCGAATTGAACAGGTGTTTCCAGCTTCTCCGAGTCCTTGGCGAGTGTTTAGTTTCCCAACAAAAAACATTCGCTTTCGCATGAGAGGTGGGTTAAGCCGTTATAAACCTCGGCGCAGTAATGAGACAGTATTATATCAAGATCCAGACGATAAATTTGTTGAGATTGAAGCGAAAGAAGATTGTCTATTTTGGTTTCGCCAACGCATGATGCAATATGGTTCTAATGTTAAGATTTTAGAACCGGAGTGGCTGGCAACAGAGATTCAAGACGAACATCAAAAAGCCTATCAACAGTATTCGTTGTAACGATTTCTTCCCTGTCACTTAAATATGCGACTGTTCCGGATTGGGTTCTTCGGATACAGTAAGACTGTTGAAGCTAGTCTACCCTACCAAAATATGCAAACTCAAACCCTTTTTAAGCCTAAATCTAAAGTGTTTCCGATGATCTGCCGAGGAACTACAGGTATTTACGTTAAACAATTGCAACTGCGTTTACAAGATTTCGGCGCTCATGTATTGGCTGATGGCTTGTTTGATTCTGAGACAGAAGAAGCGGTTGAAAAGTTCCAACGCCAGCATTCGTTAGAAATTGATGGTATTGTTAACGATCGCACTTGGAAAGCGTTATTACCAACATTACAACTGGGTATGATGGGAGATGAAGTCAAGCGGCTACAAATTCGTCTGAATTGTTTGATAGGAACGGACTTAGAAATTGATGGCATTTTTGGCATGATGACTGCGGTGGCGGTGAAACAATTTCAAGCCAAATTAATGATGACAGTGGATGGAATTGTTGACTTGCGGACTTGGGATGTCATGCTGCGAACTGTGATTTTGTCTAGTTTTCTATAATTTTAAATTGACACTGAAATCAATTTACTTTCTTTCCTTCTCTACAATTATTGTAAAAAATAATTGATTGATGAATAACTGATTCATTGTTTATTTCTAACCTTCGTATTGTGTCATGATTAAACTGGGTCAAATTTTAGTTGATAAGAAATTTATTTCTTCTGCTCAACTTCAAGATGTGATTGAATTGCAACTATTAAGTCAAAAGAAGTTAGGAGAAATTTTAGTTTTACAGGGTGTAATTAAACCTGAAGAATTAAAACTAGCTTTACTCGAACAAATTGAACAACAAACCCAACAATATCAGTTACAAATAGGTGCTTTGACTTGGAGAATTAAAGATGATCTTTATCAAGCCACTTATGGAGATGAGCTGGGTATATTTATCTTTACGATTCAACCTCAACAATTGGAGTTATGTTATCCTGAGATGAATTATTATGTGTATTGTGAGTTTCACTTGTTAGATGAAAAGATAATGCGTGAACATTGCGGTACAGCGACAACACTGCAAGTGGCTCAACAATTAGCAGAAGAAAAACTGAAAGATTTATTATAAAAATAAGGGTATACAATTATCTGTATACCCCTATGATGTAAAGACGTTATATGTCAATCTCTACAGAATCATTAATCATCTCGAATATGAGATTATTTCGACACATTTAAAAAGGCTGAAGCTTGGTCATATTCTTCAATGGTAACGGGAGTGGGTTCAGCATCCCAGATTTCTTTGCAGTATTCTTCAATAGTGCGATCGCTGGAGAATTTACCCATACGAACGGAATTGAGAATTGACATTCTTGTCCACTTTTTCCGATCCATATATGCTTTACTGGCTTTGTCTTGACAGTCAATATAAGACTGATAATCGGCAAATAACATATAGGTATCGTGGTACATCAAAGAATCCACCATCGGCTTAAACATTTCCTTGTCGCCATGGGAGAAATAGCCGTTTGCAATGCGATCAATCACTGCTTTTAATTCAGAATTACTATTATAATAATCCTGAGGATTGTAACCATTCGCTTTCATTTCATAAACTTCGGAAGCGGTTAAACCAAATAAGAAGAAGTTCTCTTCTCCTGCTTCTTCGCGGATTTCAATGTTTGCCCCATCTAATGTTCCAATGGTCAAAGCACCATTCATGGCAAACTTCATGTTACCCGTTCCAGAAGCTTCTTTACCTGCTGTTGAAACTTGTTCAGATAGATCGGCGGCAGGATAGATCCGTTGTCCTAAAGAAGCGTTAAAGTTCGCCAGGAAAACTACTTTTAACCGTCCTCGAACATCGGGGTCGCTATTAACCACTTCAGCCACAGCATTGATTAACTTAATAATCAATTTTGCCATGAAATAGCCGGGGGCTGCTTTACCGCCAAAAATAAATGTGCGGGGGGCAATTTCAATGTTAGGATTCTGCTTAATCCGATTATAAAGGGTAATGATGTGAAGCACACATAAATGCTGGCGTTTGTATTCATGAATTCGCTTCACTTGAATATCAAACATCGAACGGGGATCGACCTGAATACCGTTATGTTTGCGGATATATTCAGCCAGTTTACGCTTGTTGGTGAGTTTAACTTGATTCCATTTTTGACAGAATTCTGCATCATCAAGATAAGCTTCTAATTGCCGCAGTTTGTCCATGTCCTTTAACCAGCCATCGCCGACTTTGGAGGTAAATAAATCGGACAATTCTGGGTTACTCATCAACACCCACCGCCGAGGGGTTACCCCATTGGTTTTGTTGTAGAATTTTTCTGGCCACAGCTTGTAGAAGTCCCGTAACGTATCCTGTTTTAACAGTTCGGTATGCAACGCCGCCACACCGTTGATAGCATGAGATCCCACACAGGCTAAATTCGCCATTCGGACATATTTTTCAGGGCCTTCTTCAAATAAAGACAGGCGAGTCAGCATTTCCTCGTCATCTGGATACCAGAGTTTGACATCTTCTAGGAAACGACGGTTAATTTCGTAGATAATTTCTAGATGACGCGGCAACAGGAAGCCAAACAAACTCACAGACCATTTTTCTAGCGCTTCTGGGAGTAAAGTATGGTTGGTATAAGCAAAGGTGTTTTGAGTAATGCGCCATGCTGTATCCCAGTCTAGGGCGTGTTCATCCATTAATAATCGCATCATTTCTGCGATCGCCACAGCCGGGTGAGTATCATTAAGCTGGATGGCTACACTTTCATGTAAGTTCGATAAGTCAGGATAACGCAGCAGATGAGTCCGAATAATATCCTGCAACGAACAAGACACAAAGAAGAATTGCTGTTCGAGGCGCAGTTGTTTCCCTTGGGGGGTATTATCGTTAGGATAGAGAACTTTTGAGATGGTTTCAGACCGCATTTTCTCAGCCACGGCCCCATCATAATTCCCGGAGTTGAAGGCATCGAAATTGAAGTCATCACTGGCTTCAGTCCGCCATAGTCGCAGTGGGTTTACGGTATTGGTATCATATCCCGGTACAGGGGTATCGCAGGGGACACCGATAACGGTTGTGGCTGGAATCCAACGGGCGCGATAATTGCCTTTTTCGTCGTGATAAAATTCTGTATGACCGCCAAATTTGACATCTACAGATTGTTCCGGGTGGGCAATTTCCCAAGGATTACCATATTTTAACCATTTATCCGGACGTTCGGCTTGCCAGCCATCTTGAATGGTTTGGTGAAAAATCCCAAATTCATAGCGAATACCACAACCCACAGCGGGTATTTCTAACGTTGCCAGGGAGTCAAGGAAACAAGCTGCTAGCCGTCCTAAACCGCCGTTACCGAGGCCGGGGTCAGGTTCTTGTTCGAGGAGTTCATCTAAGTCTAAACCCGATTCTTTGACCGCTTGACGAACTTTATCATAAATATGCAGGTTAATTAGACTATTGCCTAAATGGCGACCCATTAAGAATTCTGCTGACAGGTAATAGACGATTTTTGCCTTCTTATCCATATAGGTTTTGAAGGTTTGCAGCCAGCGATTTAATAGGCGATCGCGTAAAGTATAGGCTAAAGCCATATAAAAGTCAGTCGGTGTGGCGATCGACTCATCCTTACCTTGAAGATAGAATAAGTTATCTGCAAATGCCCGTTTTAGGGTTTCCACACTCATCCCTGTACGGTCATCTTCAATTTGAATGGGACAATTCTCTTTATCTTGAGGAACCAGAGATTGAGTCATAAATTCTCCTTTTCGTCACTGTATGGGATTTTGTCAGATAGTACGATACGCTCTCGCAACAACAGGGTAAGCTAAAGTCATCGTTCTAAGAAGTATTCTATAAAACCAATAACTGTATTTAAGTCTTGCACACCTGAGATAGGGGTCGAAGTTGACGAGAGTGAGGATAGTCAATTTAGGTGATATTGTATCTTGTGGGGTTGATTGAGATGAGACACAGATATTCTTTGCCAAACTCCTGTCACTCCAAACCGATTCTATCTTATGCTTTAACCTCTGATCGCGATTTTTCAGACTATAGCTGTTTTAGCACAGTCCTAGAACTGAATCGCATTTTCGCCGATTTTCATGGCGCTGTGAGAGAATTTCATCAAAAATTCCCTTCGTCTTTTCTTCATAAAGTACAATCTGAACGACCCCAGAAGCTGTCTCTGGGGGCATATTCTGTAGCAAATTGCTTTTAATTGGCTAAATACCGCCGAATAAAGCTTTCAAAAGATTCCAGTTTCAGATTAAACGTGGTTTCTAACAGAGTGATTTCTTCGGGTGTACAGAAAAATTCATTCCCCAGTAAAACTCGTAATGTTCCTAAACCGCGTTGTAAACCTGGATTAACAAATCCTAAGGCATTTCTCACCCCATCAAATAACATCAACGGGGGATTAATGATAATCGGTTCTTTATTGAAAATGCGGCTAAAGATTTGAGGAATTTCACCTCTGGTAATCACTTCTGGCCCCCCAACTGAGAGGGTTTGATTTTTAGCCATTTCAATTTCTACAGAATTAATTGCGATTGTTGCTACATCATCATCACTGACAACAGAAGTGCGATTTTTCGGATCGCCAATTAACAGATAAATTCCTGTTTCTTTAAATCGTTCTGCTAAGGGTAACAAACTCGAAGCTAATGCCGATGGACGTAAAATTGTATAATTTAATCCGCTATTTTTTAGGTATTTCTCAACTTCCCATTTTGCTTTAAATACTGCCGAATCTTCATAACCGCGATCTGTACCTAAGACAGAAATAAACACAAAATGTTCTACATTCGCTGCTTTTGCTGCATCAATTAATTCGATATTAGCCCGATATCCCACCGCCGAAACATCATTTCCTGTACCATGAGCGCTAATAATATATTTAACATCCTGACACGCTTTTTGAATATCTTTATCGCGCTTTAAATCTCCAATAAAAACTTCAGCCCCCCGCTGTTCTAAATCACTATAACGAGACGTTAAACGAACAAATCCTCGTACAGGTTTTTCTAAATTACAAAGTTGCCGAACAATTCTTTTTCCTAACTGTCCTGTTGCGCCTGTGACCAAAAACATAATAACTAATTCCCTAAGTATAATTCTGTATTACTTTAGATAGAGATCTGTATTTAAAATATCTCTTAAATAATTATAGCGAAATTTTAATTAATCTTCAGGATTATCTACCACTTCAGCATTATCTATTACTTCAAACTCCACCCCTTCATAAAGATCCAGCAAAGGAAGATCAAACTCAACCGAATTCAAAGATAAAACAGACTCTTCCGACTCTAAATAACTCACCAACCATTTATTATCCTCCGTTTTTACATATTGTTCCACTTCGTATTGATATTGATTGATAATAATATATTCTTGAAAACTGGGAATATACCGATAATACTTAAACTTATCTCCCTTATCATACGCTTCCGTTGACTGAGAAAGCACTTCAACAATTACTGTTGGATTAATAATCGTATCTTTGCGTTTTTTATAATAGCCGATTTCACCACAAATAATCTGAATATCTGGGTAAATATAACGGTTATACTCCGTTATCCATAAACGAATATCAGCCATAAACACATTATAAGGTTGACCTTTCTTTGCAAACTTAAAATAGGCACAAAAGTTTCCTAAAATATAATTATGATTTACAGTGCCACCTGTCATCGGTATAATCTTTCCATTATGATATTCATTTCTAGTTTCTGACTGTTCTTCTAATATCAGATATTCTTCCGGAGTATAATTCCGTGTTGCTGTTTGTGTAATCATCACTGATTTCCTTAACTATTAATACTTTCCATAATATCTCAATACAAATTCTCTGTGTTCTCTATGCCTAGTGGACTGTCAAATTAAATTTTAGGGGTTGCGTAATAGCCTGAAGCCGTCATTCCCGTGTAGACGGGAATCCAGAGAATTCCAATCAATGAATATATTCAAAACTGACAAACCATTAGTCAATTCAATTAATATCTAAAATCGACATAAACCTAATTCAAACCCCACTAACACATCTTCCCCCGATAAAATAGCTGGTAATAACACAACTTCTACTTCATTTTCAGGTCGATAAATTTCAACCATTTGTTCTTGCGGATTAATTAACCAACCCAACTGTAAACCACTATTTAAATACTCTTGCATCTTTGCTTGTAGCGGTTCAACTTGATCGGTTCGGGAGCGTAATTCAATAATAAAATCAGGACAAATCGGCGGAAAACGATCTTGTTCTTCTAATGAAAGATTATTCCATTTTTCTAAACTTACCCAAGCTGCATCTGGAGAGCGATCGCCTCCATTAGGTAAGCGAAAAATTGTAGAAGAACTAAATACCTTTCCAGCCATATTTTGACGATTCCAAATACCTAAATTAGTTATCAAATCAGCTTCTATATATCCACTAACTCCGCCAACGGGTGACATAATAATTAATTCTCCTTCTGGGGTTCGTTCCAATTTCCAATGTTCATTTGCCCGACATAAACGATAAAACTGTTCATCACTTAACTCTACCGTATTTAAATTTAAAGTAATAGTTTCCATGTTTAATATTCTCACTCTACAATAGATTCTAATATTTTAACGGCTGCGCGATCGCAAACTCCCACTTCCCCCAAAGATTGCCGCATTTCCTGATAATTTTTTAGCATCTTTTCTCTTACCTCGATATTTTGTAAAAGTTGAATAGCTTCTGTTGTAATATTCTCAGGTGTGGCTTCATCTTGGAGTAATTCAGGTACAATTAACTTCATTTGTACTAAATTCGGCGGCGACATAAACGGAATTGAAAAATTGAGAATATAACGCGCTATCCAAGCCGTTACCGGACTCACCCGATACATCACAACTTGTGGCACATTTAATAAGGCAATTTCTAGATTAACAGTGCCGGATTTTGTTATTGCTAAATCTGCCGCTGCTAACACGTTTAATGTATGATTTTTTAGTTGATTGGATGTTACTAATTCTGCATTTAAGTTATATTTTTTGATTGCTTTTTGAATCGAATCATGATATTCTTCTAATGAGACAGGAATCAAAAACTTAATCTGCGGTAATTTAGCTTGTAATTCTTGAGCTGCCTGAAACATGACGGGCATTAAATAGCGGATTTCTTGCCAACGAGAAGCGGGAATTAACGCGACTATTGTTTCATCATTTGAAATGCCTAAAGTTTGACGCGCTTCCTGACGACTAGGGGCAGTTTGCATCCGGTCTAACAGGGGATGACCGACTAAAGTTACGTTTGCGCCTTTGTCTTTAAAATAACGGGCTTCTTCGGGGAAAATGGCAAATAATTCGTCTGTAAATTTAACAATTTGCTGAGTGCTTTTACCACCAAAAGACCACACCCATTCTTGTGGTGCAATATAGTATATAATAGGTACATTGGGAAAAGTGTGGCGCAGAGAACGACCCATTCCTAAGTTCGGCCCCATGTAGTCAATTAACACCACAATATCGGGGGTCAATTGACGTAAATGTTGCAACACTTGTTGTTGTAAGCGGAAGGTGGGTAACAGAAAGGGTAAAGATTCTAAAATCCCAACTGAACCAATTGTTGCGGTATTTCCGAGTAGTTTTGCCCCCGCCTTTTCCATACGAGAACCGCCGACAGCGATAATCTCTAATTCAATATCTTTAAGTTTAGCTTGACGAAATAACGCTTCAACCAGTAACGCCCCTTGTAAGTCGCCCGAAACCTCCCCGGTACTGATGAAAATTCTCATGTTTCATCTTTTACAGAACGCTTTTTCCCAGGAACTAATCCACGTCTTTTAGCAGT
The DNA here is from genome assembly GCA_049647265.1 of Microcoleaceae cyanobacterium. Taxonomy (GTDB): domain Bacteria; phylum Cyanobacteriota; class Cyanobacteriia; order Cyanobacteriales; family Microcoleaceae; genus JAAURB01. The sequence goes on along the minus strand of JBARXJ010000048.1, from coordinate 303,867 downwards.
TGTAGAAAGCTGAATAAACTGTTTTAAATGCTGAAGATGGGGGTTATCGGGCAATAAATCGAGTTGTTCTAAACGAGTCTCTAAACGCTCACCGGAACGATATAATATCCGAAAGGCTTTTTTCAATATACTTAAATCTTCTTTCTCAAACCCGGCCCGTTTTAATCCGATAGAATTTAGCGATCGCACCCGAGAAGGATTGCCTTCGACTAACATAAAAGGGGGAACATCTCTTTCAACTCGTGTCATTCCCCCCACCATTGCCAACTGACCGATATGGACAAACTGATGAATGCCTAAAATACCGCTAATTCGCGCCATTGACTCAATGGTTACATGACCTGCCAACGCCACCCCATTGGCAATGACTGTTTTATCACCAATCACACAATTATGACCGACATGAACATAAGCCATTAATAAATTACCGTTACCGAGGCGAGTTTCTTCTTCTGCGTAGGTGGCGCGATTGATTGTGACATATTCGCGGATAATATTATCATCGCCAATTCTGACGTAACTCACTGCCCCTTGATATTTTAAATCCTGAGGGGCTAGACCAATAACTGCGCCGGGATAAATTTGATTTCTTGCCCCAATTTCTGTCCAGCCTTCTAGAATAACATGGTGACCAATGGTTGTACCTGGCCCCACTTTTACCTGTTCTCCGACAACAGCATAAGCCCCCACTTGTACGGTAGGATGCAACTCTGCGTCAGGATGAATCACAGCGGTTGGGTGAATCAGGGGGGTCATTGCTATCATAAATTAAACGATGGAAGCTTCGCCCTTAACTTTTAACAAATTTTCAGCTCAAAGTTTAGTATTTTAGTCTACCAGAGAAAACATTAATTCCCCTTCACAAGTTCGTTTGCCATCAATTGTGGCTTTTGCTTGCATTGTAGCGAAACGACGACGTTTAACCGCAATCAGTTCCACAGTCATGATAAGCTGGTCGCCCGGAACGACAGGACGGCGAAATTTTACCTTATCAATTCCAGCAAATAAGAATAGTTTACCTTCCATCCCCGGAAGTTGGGTTAACACCACGCCGCCGACTTGGGCCATGGCTTCCACAATTAAAACACCGGGCATAATGGGTTTACCGGGAAAATGTCCTTGAAAGTGAGGTTCATTAAAGCTAACGTTTTTGATGCCGACGGCTTTTTCACCCGGAACATAGTCTATAATTCGATCAACTAAAGCAAATGGATAACGATGGGGTAAGAGTTCGTGAATCTGTTCAACATCAAAAGTTGTTTGAGATTCTGGTATTTCTGTACCGTTTAAGGGTTTGTTATTCGTATCAGGAGTAACTTCAACCGACATTGTTAATATTTAAAATAGAATTTTTTAAGTGAACCGGGAAATCATAGGTTTATATTTTTGCTATTTTTATCGGCTGGCGACTATCTGTTTGACCAATTGGGTATGCAGATGATGACCAGCTTTATATGCAAAATAGTGGGCGATGGGAATTTGACCCAGTAAACTTAAATCCCCGACTAGATCTATGATTTTATGACGAACGGGTTCATTTGCAAATCGCAACGGAGGATTTAACCAACCATTATCCCCGCAAACCAAGGCATTATCAAGGCTACCGCCTTTTATCAGTCCGGCTTGTTGCAGTTGTTTAATTTGATGTTCTAGGGTGAATGTTCTGGCGGGGGCAATATGTTCAGCAAAGCTTTCTTGCTGCGGTGACCAACTATACCATTGACGACCTATGGCGGCAACGGCAAAGTCAATGCCGTAGGTAAAGCGAAGTTCACTTGAGGGGATGGCGGCAACGAAGCTATCTTGATGACGGACAATAATTTCTGTCTCGATATGCTGTAAGGTTTCTGGGGGAGTTGTGGAGATTAAACCTGCGACGGTAATGGCATCTATCCAGGGTTTGGCAGAACCGTCTAATAGGGGGATTTCTGGGCCGTCTATTTCGATGCGAACGTTATCAACTCCAGCGGCGGTTAAGGCAGCCAGGAGATGTTCGACGGTACGGATGGTATTGTTTGTTTGAGGATGACCCAGTTCGGTTGAGAGGGTGGTAGAGAGGATAGATTTATCGTTGGCGGGAATAGGGGGAGAATTGGGTAAGTCTTGGCGGATAAAATAGCGTCCTTCTCCTGAGTTGGCGGGGAGGAGTTTAACGGTTGTGGTTTTGCCGCTATGTAAGCCGATGCCGGATTTTGTGATGGGTTGAGTTAGGGTTTGTTGGGAAGGAGACAGCATGATTTTTATTCGGGAATTGGCAACAGATTTTTATTTTCTAGCTTTTTCATCAAACTAATTATCATTTTACGTTTCTCTTTTCATAATTAATTCTATCTTTTAACTGAACAGATGTTAAATTTTAAGCAAGAAAGAAACGAAATTATTGAGATTGAGGCCAATAAAAAGGATTTGGAAATTTTAATTTCAACTTTTGAACAGGTTTTTCAATCTCTAGGAGAAAGATTTCATCCTCGAATCGGTGCAAGCAGAGAGGAAGCCCAAGAGATACTTTTATTAATAAAAATAGCTTTAGAGACTTTCGATTATCAACAAACTCAAATTTTAACGACAAAGATACAAATTTCAGTCGAACAGCTTAGAATATTGAACAATTTTCTCAACGAAGTTTGTAACGGTATTAAAATCGATAATTTTGAAAAGGCAATAGGAACAAGCAGAAATACATTAAAGTCTTTCCTGAGTCCAACGCATCAATTGTATAGGTCGATAGAATAGTAAAGAGAAATTAAATAACTTTTGATAGCGAGACTATTTATTATTATGGTGATAATGAATATCTGTCCTCTGTTCAAAACTCATATTTAACTTCTTGAATCTCAGTATATTCAAATTCGTTAGGACTGCGTTTAACAAGAGGATAACGAATGCCGCCGAGTTCTATTTCGTCTTCGTGACAGTCTGGTTTGGGGGAATTGTAAGTCAGGATATATTCACGTCCAATGCGGGTTTGCAGTTCTTCTGCGACTTCGTCTCGCCATTGAGTTTTAGTAACGAGTACAATCAGTTGATTGGCTAAATTGGGGATAATTTGGGCAATTTGACGACGGTAAATCACATCTAAACTGCCGAAAGGAGAGTCCATGACGATGGGAAAAGTACTACTATCTGGCCCCATTAAAGTATTTTTCTGACTCCATTCTCTCACGCCTTCAATAATTCCACCAATGAATGATAGGCTAAGAATTTGATTTTCTCCGGTGGAAGCGGGAACTTTAAGTTCATCTCCGGCAGTATTTTCGAGGAGTTTTAATTCATAGTTTTCTGTCAGTTTGGGATAATAGGGTTTAAAGGCAATTTTTGCAAAGATATTTTGTACTCTTTTTTCCAGTTGAAACCGGAATTGTTGGTCTAAACGGTCTTTGACTTGAATTAAACAATCAATTGATTCTTGAGTGGCGGCAATACGACGTTGGGCGAGGGCTTGTTTGAGTTGGTTCATTTGTTGTTTATCGACTTTTTTGGCAAGTTTGTCGATAGACTTTTGTAGAGTCTGAATTTGCTGTTGATTTGAACCAATTTCTCGGTTAAGTTCGTTAATTTTAGCTTCGGTTTCGTCTAAGTTTTTTTGTAATTTTTGAATATCTTCATCCGGAAAATGACGCAGTTTATTGCTGAGTGTATCTAATTCGGTTTCAATCCGAGAAAGTTCTTGCCGATACTGAGATAAATTAGATTGTTGTTGATTGATTTCTGCCCAAAATTGAGGAACTTGTTGTTCAAGGTTATCTACTTTTCCACTCATCCAAATTAAGCTTTCTTCAATTTCAGCGGTTCCAGCTTTTTGTAACCATGCGGCAATATGTTGATAGTGAGAACTGTCTGCGGTAAATTCAGTTCCACAAATACATTGTTGATGTTGTAATAAGTCTTGAATAAATTGTTGAGTAATTCCGGTTTGCAATTTACCTTTTGCTTTCAGTTCTTTTATTTTATTCTTAAATTCAGTAATATTATCTTCCATTAAAATCAAGTATCCTCGACTTGAAACCGTTTCTCGTATGGTTTGATTGGCTTGTTGGATTTGCTTTTTTAAATTGTAAGACTGCTGTTCAAGATTATCTCGTCTTTTTTGCCATTCTGCTGCACCGCTTAAATCACGTAAATGACTACTATAGCTAGTTTTGACTTGAGTTAAATGGATAAGTTCTTGTTCTATTTCTGTTTGCCGCTGATTCAGTTGATTAACTTCTTCTTCTAATTTTTGTTTCTCATTTAAGTAGCTTTTTGTCTCAGGATTACCTATCATGTTTAAGTCTTTTTCTAAAGACTTTCGCGCTTCTCCTAAATGCCGAATTCCTCGATTTAAAACTTCTACACCCAATAACTCTTTAGTGGCTTCAGCAATTTCTGATTTTTGTTCATCTCGGACAATATGTTCAATCCGTTCGCCATCAAAAAAGAAGTATTGATGTAAACTAATAGGTAAAATTCGATTAATAATATCTTCTGGAACTTGAGGGGGTGGCGGTGGCATCCAGCGGCCATCTTCTGCGGCTATTTGTAAGCTAAAATCACTCGGAGATTGTTCTATTATATTTCCGGTTTTATACGCCCGACAAATTCGTTTAACTTGATATTTTTTATAGTAATGTTCAAAGATAACTTCTGCCCAACATCCGACGGCTTTTCCAGGTTCTGCTTCGGCTAATGCCCGTTTATTCACAAGTTGGTCATTGACGGCAAAGGCTGCACTAAATTTCTCGTATAATACCCAGGTAAAAGCATTCATTAAGGTTGTTTTTCCCGCGCCGTTATTACCATGAAAAACCGTTGTATTTTGCTTGCCTGAAGCGATAAATATTTCGGGTGTTTTACCGTAAAATTGGCGAAAGTTACAAAGACGAATAGAAATTAGTTTCATTGAATTACTTCCTTAATAATTTTAAGAATATCATCTTTAATATTACGGGGATTTTTCATATAGAGTTTATCACGTTCTGCCTGTAAAACCTGCTCTATAATGTCTTTAACTTCTGCTGAGGCGTTATTAAGAGGATCTTCAATTTCTTCGGAATCAATATTCTCTCCATAGGTTGAACGATTTTCGGCAAAGATATTTGTAATAGTCTGAGTTAAACTGTCTGAATATATTAAACTCATCGCATTTTTTGATTATTATCTAATTTTAGATTAACATTCTTATTTTATTATTCAATCAATTTATATATAGCAATCTTAATACAAAACCTCTCTCTATAAACACTTAACTTAAAATCACTGACATTTTTATCTTTTTATACATATCGCAGCAGTTTAAAGATCTAATAAGCCATACCGTTCCTGTAATTCTAACAGTTTAATTCTTGCTTCTCCGGCGTTATCAGCTAAGTCAGCAAATTCTAAAAAACGTTTTAATTCTTTCCGTAATAAGTTCCGTTCGACTTCTAAGGTTTGACGTTCTAAACTGGGCGGTAAAACAATCATATCAAATAGAGTAGCCCGTTCTTTTCCGGGGTGAGGACGCAATATTCTGCCGCGTCGTTGAATAAATTGTCGGGGGTTACTACTACTGGCTAAAATAACAGCGGTTTGAATAGCCGGAATATCCACACCTTCATCTAAACAACGAATAGCAACCAGTCCTTGTAATACCCCGGTTTCAAATAGTTTACGTAAATATTCTCGTTTTTCCAACGGGGTTTCAGCCGTATAAGTATTGACGCGATATCCTAATTTTGATCCTAATAATTTGACGGTTGCTTCGAGTTGTCGAGTGGAATAATTCTCATCGGTTTCAACTGTACTATCGCCGCAATAAAATAATGTATGAGTCGTATCTAAACGAGGTTGCATTAATTGACGGAGGGCTTCTAGTTTATTATGGGCAGAGGCAACTAACCGGGCGCGTTGTATCAGTAAGGTTGTGACTAATTCATTATTTTGAATATTTTCTGCGGTGGTTAATGCCCAACCAATTCGAGTGGTTAAGCGGGTATACGCCCGACTTTCTGCTTCGGTTAATTCGACTAAAACCGGATAATATAAATAGTGAACTAAAGCCTTTTGTTTGATGGCTTCAGCAAGGGTTAATTCGGGTTGTAAAACTTTACCAAAATAGTCTAAAATCTCATCAGTTCCCATTTCATCAAAGTGACGTTCTGGGGTGGCAGACAGGGCTAGCCGTAAGCCTATATTTCGCGGTAAACTGTCTTTTAACCGAGGGGAACCTAAATTGTGGGCTTCATCGCCAATAATTAATGTTTTTTCAGGAAAGTAAGGCAGTTGAGATTGTAAACTATCGGCGATTAATGTAGCGTTGGTGGTGATAACCGTTAAAAAGGGCTGATAGCTGGAATGAATATTATAGAGGGCGTGAGACAGTTGTTGTTGCCAAGTATGAACACTCTCAAAGGCAAAAATCGGGTTTAAACCAAACTTTTCAGCTTCTCTGCCCCATTGGGTGACGAGATGACGATAGGGACAAACGACAAGAAGAGTTTGAAGTTGGATTTTATGGTATAATTCGGTGGCGATCGCTAAAGCTGTAATGGTTTTACCGCTACCTGTCGCCATCTTTAAAGTACCCCGTCCCTGATTGGCAAACCAGTTTTGAATTGCCTGTTGTTGATAGGGACGCAGTTGTAAGGTTGGTGGAAGTTGCGGAATACCCCGTAGAGTTTCCTGTCGTTGCGGTAGATTCACCCCTGATTATTGTTCTCAATAACAATATTAAAGATTAAACAGACTCCCAGTCTGGGCAAGTTTCATCTTCTACCCCAGAGGGATGCATCCCACAGACGAGTAAGTTATTGTTATAGACGTGACCGTGATAATGCTGGCAACCGCGACAAGCTGGGTTTTTGCTAGCGGTGGGATGAGCATAACTTACAAAAGACTCAAAGTCATCATCCATTAAATCCAGTTCGATGTCAAAATAGACATCTATAATGGGTTCTAAGATTTCACTGACGAATTCATCCACTTCAGGAATCACTTTATTTTGGATTTCATGGGCGAACTCTTCTGATAGCTTTGCCCACTCATCCACCATTCCCTGAAATTCATCACTGACTTCAGTGACAAACTTTTCCATCTCCAAAACGGCTGTATCTATCGCTTCAAATAAGCCTTTTGACCAGTCTTCCATCAAACTTGTCCGTGTGTGGTGTTTAACTTTATATCTCTATCTTATCGTCTTAGATGTTTCTGTCTTGCATCATTGCCCAATTTAAGATTAATGCAAACTGCGCCACAATAGTAGACAGAACAATGGATAACAAGTTGCTTTTATTGTAAGTCAGATTACACCAGTCATGGGCATTTTGAGAGGATTTCAATCTCGCTGTAACCGTCGCAGTTCATCTTGTAAACTTTGTACTTGTTGGCGCAACTGACTCACAGAGTCTTTTGCCGTATTATCAGTTGGGTCTGTGGCCTCTTCCTCTACGTCTAAAATTTCAATGCGTCGGGGTTCCGGTGGCGGCGGTTCACTCCCTGGGGGCGCTTCCCCTGCCACTTCTTGGGCTTGACGAATGGTATCTTCGACAAAACGGCGGGCTTCTTCTGTCGTCATTTCGCCCCGTTTCACCATTTCATCGGCTAATTTCTGGGTTTCTGTGCGTAATTCATTGAGAACACTGCCTGCTTTTTCTCCGGCGTAAGAGGCGAAACCAACCCCCAGATAAACAGCTTTTTGGAATAAATCTCCTAAACCCGGCATATTAACTCCAGTTCCCTTAAATAAAAGTGACCCGGAGTCCACGCCTATCAAAAGCATCCCGTATTGCTGCTACCTTCCGGTCCTGACAAAATTTGGGCGTTTTAACCGCATGAATCCAGGTCACTTTTAAGTATAGCACAACAATTCATTCAGCAACCACACACCATTGATAAAGTTCGTAAACCACGCAACCATTTTTTACCAGAGGGTCAGCGGCTACAATGGCTTCAGCTTCTGCCATCGAATCTGCTTTAAATAACAACATCCCACCACCGCGTCTGTACCAATATCCACTTTTTGCTTGATGTCCTCGAGTCACTAATTCTTTAACGTAGGCAATATGAGCTGGGACGTGTTGGTCAAAAATTGATTTGTCTACAATTCCTGTCTCAATTTTGGCGAACCAAGGCATATCTGCTGTTACCACTGGGGATTCAAATTCATTATTTTTTAATTATCTCACTTTTTCACTGCCAAATGTATAAATCGATACTCTACTTTTAGATCGATTTCAACTATATTAAAATTCGGCAGTTTCATACTGTGGATTGTCAAGAAGTTTTTGACTTTTACCCCTAGCCTGTGAACACGTCTGTTTCGTCATATAACTTTTTATAGGGATGCATCAAAAAATGGTAACTATTCATCAACTGGTTCAGCAAACTTTAGAGCAAGGCTATCTCACAATTGATGTTGAGCAACAGCTTCGTAATTTAGTTCAGACAACCAAATATGGTTTGGAAGATATGAATGCGTTTGTTAACTTACAAATCGCAGCGAAAGACGGTCATATTAAACAGGAATCACGGGAACGATTTATGAATGTATATCAATGAATATATCAATTATTTTTATTCTCTCCAAAAAATAGATTAATTTAATTTGATTAACGATGAATAGTTTGGTTTTCTGGCAAGAGAGAGGTTTTGAACCTCTCTACACATTTACTTCAACTATTGGGGTAAAAGTCCTCGTTCTGCCAACCAATCAGGATTATAGAGTTTAGATTGATAGCGGGAACCCCCATCACACAACACCGTAACAATCTTATGACCCGGCCCCATTTGTTTGGCTAAGGCCACCGCTGCCCCCACATTAATCCCAACAGACCCCCCCATAAATAAGCCATCTTTTTGCAGAAGTTGATAAACTACACGAACGGCTTCAGGGTCATCAATCTGAATGGCATCATCTATCGGCACATTCTCCATATTGGCGGTAATGCGACTATTACCAATTCCTTCGGTAATTGAATTGCCTTCACTATTGATTTCACCCGTTTTCACATAACTATACAAACCACTTCCCATCGGGTCTGCTAATACTGTTTTAATATCGGGATTTTTTTCTTTCAAATATAAAGAAACCCCCGCAAAGGTTCCTCCAGTCCCCGTGGCTGCCACCCAAGCATCAACAGTTCCTTCGGTTTGCTGCCAAATTTCTGCCCCAGTGGTGTGATAATGGGCTTGGCGGTTAGCTAAGTTATCAAATTGGTTCGCCCAAATCGCGTTTTCTAATTCATCTGCTAAACGTCCTGAAAGTTTAACATAATTATTCGGGTCTCGATAGGGAACTGCTGGAACCGTGCGAACTTCAGCCCCCAATGTTCTGAGTAAATCAATCTTTTCTTGCGACTGAGTTTCTGGGATAATAATCAAACATTTATACCCTTTAGCATTACAAATATGGGCTAAACCAATCCCGGTATTGCCGGCTGTCCCTTCAACAACAGTACCTCCGGGTTTTAATAACCCTTTTGATTCTGCATCTTGAATAATATACAATGCAGCCCGGTCTTTGACTGACCCACCTGGGTTTAAAAATTCTGCTTTCCCTAAAATTTCGCAGCCGGTTTCATCGCTAAAACTGTTTAACCGAATTAACGGAGTATTCCCGACTGTCTCTACGAAACCATTTTTGATATCCATCACAATATATATTACCTGAGTCGTCAATTGTTCTTTAAGCCTGACGCTGAAAACTAATGTCAGCCTGAAAAGACACTTAAGCTTTCCAAGCTGCGAGTCAGTTTGTTAAATGAAGAACAATGACCACTATTTTACTTGTCCGGTTGAGGAGTCATCCGTAAATAGGGTTTGACTTCGGTATAACCTTTCGGGAACTTCTCTTTCAATACTTCAGGGTCTTTGAGAGAGGGTACAATCACACAATCATCTCCGTCTTTCCAGTCTGCGGGGGTTGCCACACTGTGATTATCGGTTAACTGCAGTGAATCAATCACGCGCAGAATTTCACTAAAATTACGGCCAGTACTGGGGGGATAAGTTAAGGTTAAACGCAGTTTGTGGTTGGGGTCAATGATAAAGACTGTCCGAACGGTAACTGAGGCGTTGGCGTTGGGGTGAATCATATCATACAGATCGGAGACTTTGCGATCTGCATCAGCAATGATGGGATAATTAACCGTTGTACTCTGGGTTTCGTCAATATCAGATATCCAGCCTTTGTGAGATTCAGCATCATCAACGCTGAGGGCAATCGTTTTAACGTTACGTTTATCAAATTCTGGCTTTAGTTTAGCAACGGTTCCGAGTTCTGTGGTGCAAACGGGGGTATAGTCAGCGGGATGAGAAAACAGCACAACCCAACTATCGCCAGCCCAGTCATAAAAGTCAATATCACCTTCCGAGGTCGATTGAGTAAAGTTCGGTACGGTATCTCCAAGTCGTAATGCCATGATTAAATCCTTTATATTTTAGGAGGGAATAAATCTGCACGGGTCATTATAACCCGGTTTTCCGATGGTATTTGAGAGATTGCCAAAATTTCATATAACTTTGTAATAAAAATTGATTCTGTTAAGGTTCATGACTTTGTCATTTGTCATCAGTCATTGGTAGCATCAATGCAGGAGTGATTGTCTAGGAGTCTAACGCTTCTGATGTCTCAGGAATAACCAATAATGATTTATGACTATGACTAATTTTTATATCACTCAATTGTTGATTTTGAGTCCCAGGCTAAACCTCTGGCAAGAAGTTCTTTTAGTGGGAATTTGGTTAGGTTTAATTTTACTCATTGCGGAAGGATTAAATCGAATTTTTGCAGTAGAGGGAGAATTTTCTCGTAAAATTGTTCATATTGGTACAGGCAATGTGATTTTACTGGCTTGGTGGCTTAATATTCCGGCTTGGATAGGCATTGCGGCTGGAGTCGTTTCAGCAATTGTTGCTTTAATTTCTTATAAACTGCCGATTCTTCCCAGTGTTAATAGTGTGGGACGTAAAAGCCTAGGAACCTTCTTTTATGCGGTTAGTATCGGTGTTTTGATTGCCTGGTTTTGGTCAATTCAACAGCCAGCCTATGCAGCGATTGGTATTTTAGTGATGGCTTGGGGAGATGGAATGGCGGCCGTTATTGGTCAACAATTTGGCAAGCATATTTATCAAGTGGGGGGAATGACAAAAAGCTGGGAAGGATCGTTTACAATGGCGTTAGTCAGCTTTATGATTATTAGTTTAATCTTGCTAGTTGTTCAAGGAAATATATGGCAAACTTGGATAGTTGCATTAGTTGTTGCCATCCTTTCTACGGCTTTAGAAACTTTTTCTATTTTAGGGATGGATAATCTGACAGTTCCGTTATCAAGTGCAGCATTTAGTTTCTGGCTGAATCAAATTTTTTAACCTAAAACAATCCCCCAGTTCTATATCGCTTAGATTGGGGGAATTGAGTTGTTTAAAATTAATGTCAATGATCAATTGCAGTATTTTGTTTCGCAGTTCATCATGAATCAACTCCGAAATCGACTTAGTTATCCCAGCCTGAACCTTTGTATGGAGTGCCTTCAAATGGACTTTCACCTGTGGCTGGATAAACATCTTTGTTAGGACTGAAAATCCGAGAAAATCCGTCATATAGGTAAAGCACCACATCTCCTAATTTATTTAAAATATTCATACTTTTTCACCTCTACTCTGTCAGATTACGTTTGCTCTCTTACATTTTTAATCCTATATTAAAAACTTGATTTATTGTCAAACTCGCAATATTTATTTGCATTCAAGTATTAATTTACAGTTATTTAAAATAGTTTGTCTTTGTTTATCGTCTCTATCCCATGAAATACTGAGAGTTTTAGATATTGATAGATAAATATACTCAGTTAATTTATACAGTTTATTGAAAAGTTTTATCAAGTAATAATAAGGGTTGTAAACAGGTTAGCTGCCAAAACGGCTAGCTTGAAAAATCTGTTCTGCGGTTAAACTTAATTCAGGCAAAGCAGAGGATTGAATTAACTCATTTCCTCGATATTGAGTCACCATGTACTCATCCTCAACCAGTTGATGAATCGAAATAGTCGGTCGTTTTGGATTACCAATAAATCGTCTACTGCCTAAACCAAGATAGTCTACAATCCAATATTCCGCAATTCCCATTTCTTCATAATCACCCGCTTTGAGAAAATAGTCATTCCGCCAATTCGTACTCACAACTTCAACAATTAAACGTATCGACGAACCCAGAGTAATAATCGATCCTGTTTCCCACCGGGGTTCATCTTCTAGAGAGAGACGATCTAATATAATCAGATCGGGTTCATATCCTGATTCTTCCCGAAATGGTTTAACGACGCATTCTTTAGGAATAAAATAGTTCAAGTTTTGAGTATCAATAGCAGTGTTTAGCTTATAGCTTAAAAAGCCAGCAATTTCTGAATGCTTTCCTCTGGGTTTTGGCATTTCAATAATAACTCCACGATGGAGTTCATAGCGGTGTTCGGAATTCTCCGGATACCATTCAATAAACTCATCAAAACTAACGGACTGAGATTGTGATTGTATCATCGCCAAAGATTTAGCATAAAAAACTTGAGGAAAAACATTAATTTTAAGTTTCTAAGATTGCAATCCTTTCAGAACTTTACCTGCAATTGTACCGATAGATTGTCCCAGTTTCTTTTTCAAACGCCAGCGACTAAACGCTGCTTCATACTCTTCTCCTTCAGTTTGAGACACTTTCCAAGCATTCAATGCTAAAAATAATCCCAAAAATAATAAAATTGAAAAAGCAGAAGCAATGCCTTGAGTGGTGACAATATTTAACACCAATAAAAATGAGCCGACAATGGCATAGCGAATTAAATTTTGCTTTAATTTCTGATAACGATACAGATTAAATAATTTTTTCTCTTGATTGTCTTGTTTGCGTAAACGCCACTGTTGTTCTGCGACCGTTAACTCACCGGAAGAAATCCCTAATTCTGCGGCAATTTCCAGCAACTGTTCGCGGCTGAGTTCGTCAGTTTCTTGTTTGCTGGTAAAAGCAATCTTGAGGATTTCTTGGGCATCCTCTTGAATGTAAGATTGAGTCATCGCCGATTCCGGTGTCTCCATGTCCAGCCTCCAGTCAAAGTCATTCTATATGTTATTTTATCGAGCTTTATCAGAAATTGAACAGTCGTAAAATAGAGGGATATCCCAACGATTTTGACGGCTTTCTCTAATTTATCCGCCTAAAGTATACAACCCGCCATCTTGTCAACCCATTATCACTTGACCATCCTCAACCACGGGAGTGACTTCAAAAGAAATTCCGGGTTTAAAATGTTGCACTGGTTCAACGGTTCAATGATCATAATTACCATTGGCAACGGGTAAAGCGTTATAGAAATCTGGTTAACTCGATCTCTAAATACCCTTAATTTTCGAGTCTGACTGTTGCCAAGTTCGCTGTATTTTTATTGACTTTATTTCTGAACTTGAATCACTTGTAAACTACCCCCAGCATAAAGTTTTTGATGATGATCAGAGGTTTCGCTAATATTAAAACCCGTTTCAGCTAATTGCTGGATTAAATCTGTATCGATGAGTTGCCAAGCCGTTTCAGTTTCAAACAACCAAAGAAATAAGGCAATACCCGGCCAGAATAGCAGATTTGTAGGACGATGAAAATCAACCAGAGTAAAAATTCCTCCGGGCTTTAATACCCGATAAACCTCCGCAAAAATCTGACGGAGTTGAGACGGATTCATTTCATGCATCGCCGCGCTAGTATGAACGATATCAAATTGATTATCTGTCAACGGCATCTGTTCGGCAAAAGCTTGAATATATTCGGCTTGTGGTACATTCTGTTTCGCCCGTTGAATAGAACGAGGAGAGGCATCTAAACCGACTACATTTTGAGAAGACTCAACTAAAATCTCAGTCGCTTGGCCACTGCCACAACATAAGTCTAAAATTTTAGTGGTGGGTGAGATAGTTAATCCTTCTACAGCCAGGCGACGAAAGCGTTGTTCTCCGCCCACACTTAAAGACGCACCTCGAGAAATGGCATCATACAGCCATTGATAACGATAACTTAAACTTCTGAGAATAGTTGCCATTGGAAAGATTTAGACCTGATTGCTATCGACGTAACATCATGAACACGATACTATTGTTAAAATAGTCTAAAGAAATGTAAGTTGCTAGGGATCTGTAACCACCATGGGACGAGTCGGCGTTTTATTATTAAATCTAGGAGGGCCGGAACAGCTTGAGGATGTTCGCCCCTTTTTATATAATTTGTTTTCTGATCCAGAGATTATTCGTTTACCCTTTACCTGGTTACAGAGTCCTTTGGCTTGGTTAATTTCTACTTTACGTTACAGCAAATCTCAAGAAAACTACAAATCGATTGGTGGGGGTTCACCCTTACGACGCATCACCGAAGAACAGGCCGCCGCATTACAGAAACGCTTACAAGAAAAAGGTCAAGAAGTGCAAGTGTATATTGGTATGCGCTATTGGCATCCTTTTACAGAAGAAGCGTTGGTTCAGATTAAACGAGATAAAATTGAACAGTTGGTTGTTCTGCCGCTTTATCCTCAATTTTCCATTAGTACCAGTGGTTCTAGCTTCCGACTGTTAGAACGGCTGTGGCAAGAAGATCCAGCCCTGCAAAAATTAAATTATACTGTTGTACCTTCTTGGTATGACCGACCGGGCTATGTTCAAGCGATGGCCGATTTAATCTCTCAAGAATTGAATCATTGCCCTAACCCGGAACAGGTTCATGTCTTTTTCAGCGCCCATGGTGTGCCTCTAAGTTATGTTGAGGAAGCTGGAGATCCTTATCAACAGGAAATTGAACACTGTACAGAATTAATTATGCAGGCTGTTGAACGGCCGAATGACCATACTTTAGCCTATCAAAGTCGGGTTGGCCCTGTCGAATGGCTAAAACCTTATACCGAAGAAGCTATTGTTCAACTGGCTGAAGAAGGCGTGGATGATTTATTGGTGGTTCCCATTAGCTTTGTCTCAGAACATATCGAAACCTTAGAAGAAATTGATATGGAGTACCGGGAACTTGCCGAAGAATCAGGAATTGAGCGTTTCTATCGTGTTCCGGCCCTCAATACCCATCCCGGCTTTATTAATGACTTGTCTGAATTAGTGATCGAAGCATTAGATGCTCCCAGTGTCAAGTTCTCAGAAGTGGTACATCCGACTCAGAAAACCAAGATGTATCCTCAAGAGCGTTGGGAATGGGGCTTAACTCCCGCAGCGGAAGTGTGGAATGGTCGCTTAGCGATGGTGGGGATTTTAGCCGTAATATTAGAACTGGTGACAGGTAATGGGCCTTTACATTTTATTGGATTAATGTAGCATTAGGGGCTAACTCAACTCAGGTTAAAGATTGTTAGCTTTCTTCATCATCATTCATTGTTGTCTGATTTATCTTGTAATTATAGATAGTAAATCAGCCGAAAGTCTACTGGGTTATTGGCTCATATAATAATTTAAAATTCAGCCCTATCAGTCATTGCAGTCGTTAGATCGTCACAAACGTATAGGGTATTATATCCTATACATTTTATTAATATAATCACTTTTAATATAGTCTTGTTCTGTGCTAAGAAGTAGAGAACTTGCTTCTCAGTCATACCGTTATGCTTGAGACAATTATGCTAAGCACTGTAGCAAACCTTTAGTGATAATAAAGTTGTCTTAATCTAAAAATTAACACAATTTTAATGTTTCTTATTTATTACCCTGAAGCCATATAGCACAACCGTTTCGGACGCACAATCCGCTCGATATTGTGACCGGGATCAATTACAATTGTTCATAGAATAGACTACAAAATTACGTGATTGTTGACGACAGAACCTAATTGATCGAATGTAGTGGTTTTATTCAGTAGCTGACTAATCGTTTGTCAATCTGGTTTAAAATTTACTTGTCGAATCATCAGGTAATATTTGGCGATCCAACTGATATCAAAGTACTCTGATTGTTTATGTGATATATTGCTATCATTTGCGTAATCAATTCAGGAAACTTCTCTACTTTCAAGATTATAAAGATAATCTTAAATTGACCCCTAAGCTACTTTCCCGAACTATCATATATGTTATATGTGGCAGTGGGAAATTTCTCTGAAGAGAACATAAACTTCAGGAGCCATTTTTATAAGCAGTTTAATGGGGACTTTCATCCCCAGCTATAAACTCTCTTTAAAACTGTTAAAAACGAGACCATATTTGAACGCGGGGAGATGTAAAGAATGAAGCTAAATCAGGGAGTATCTTTCAGGACACAACAGAAAGTCTTGCCGAATTCTAATTACAATGAGAATGAAATCTCAACAACAGCCACCTTAGAGCCTTTTCTATTAAGTTTCCCAAATCCCTCAATCATGGATGAACCCCATTGGCTAACTCACACATTAGACAACACCACAGATGCCATCATTATTACCACCAGTTACCTTGATTATCCCGGCCCCGAGATTGTCTACGTGAACCAAGCCTTTAGTGAAATGACGGGTTATTCTCGCGAAGATGTATTGGGACGAACCCCCCGTATTTTACAAGGCCCTAAAACCAATCGTCAAGTTTTACAGCGTTTAAGGCGAGAACTCACTCAGGGTAGAGTTTTTCAAGGAACCACCATCAATTATCGTAAAGATGGCACAGAATATTATAATAAATGGTTAATTGAACCGATTCGTAATGCTCAAGGCGAAATTACTCATTATCTGTCAATTCAACAGGACATTACTGACAGTCAAACCGCTAGAGATCGATTAGTCTATGATGCCAACCGTGATACTTTAACGGGTTTACTCAATCGTTTTGGCGCTTTAGACAAACTGCAAGAAGCGGTTAACCGCACTAAAAGCTATCCCGATTATTTATTTGCTATCTTACTGTTAGATTTAGACCGCTTTAAACTGATTAATGATAGCTGGGGTCATCAGGTCGGAGACCAACTGTTACAGAATGTGGCTCATCGTTTACAGCATTGTTTACGTCCCACAGATACAATTGCTCGCTTGGGGGGAGATGAATTTTTAATCTTACTCAATAATATCCAAGACTTAAGCCAAGTCTCTCAAGTCGCAGACCGAATTCAACAACAGCTTAATTTACCCTTTGTTTTAGGTAGCCACGAAGTGTTTAGTACAACCAGTATTGGTATTGCCCTCAGCAGTACAGGCTATCAGCAAACAGAAGATATCCTCAGAGATGCAGATACAGCCCTGTATCGTGCTAAAGCCCAGGGTAAAGCCTGTTATGCCATTTTCAACAAAACCATGCATCACCGAGCCTTAGAACGGCTCCAGCTTGAAAATGATTTACGCCGTGCAGTTGAATATCATCAGTTACAGCTTCACTATCAACCGATTCTGAATCTCAAAACGAACACCATAGAGGGTTTTGAAGCATTAGTTCGTTGGCATCATCCCAAAAAAGGTTTAATTGCACCCGACCAATTTATCACGATTGCTGAAGAAACCGGAATGATTCGCAATATTGGTGAATGGGTGCTTAGAAAAGCCTGCAAAATGGCTCGGCAGTGGGAGACGAATTATCCCTCTCTGGGTAAACGATTTATGAGCGTTAATTTATCGATTTATCAGTTAACTGAACCGGGTTTTGTTGAAAGGGTTATACAGATTTTGCAACAAACTCAATGTCCAGCTCACTGCCTGAGATTAGAAATTACAGAAAGTGCGCTGATGAATCAAGATGAAGTCACAATGTCAGTGCTGACGCGACTCCGAGATTTAGGAATTAAATTATGTATTGATGATTTTGGCACGGGTTATTCTTCCCTCAGTCGGCTGTACTATTTTCCGATTCAAACCTTAAAAGTTGACCGCTCTTTTGTCACCGGTATGACTCAATCTATGGGACAGGGAAAAATTGCAGAAGCAATTATTGATTTGGCTCATAATCTGGGGATGGACGTGGTGGCTGAAGGCGTGGAAACAGCAGAAGATCTCGAAACCCTTAAGTCTTTAGGATGTGAATATGCTCAAGGATATTGGATTGCTAAACCCGCCAATCAAAGCACTATCGAACAGCGATTAGCTGAATCTTCTGCGGATTTATATCTGCAAAATGAGGAGCTTTTAGACGATCATTATCGCCGTATTTACAAACCTTAGGCGATTTAACCGAGGGCAAAGTTTAAGCCGATTCATTGCAATCAATCACTTTCTTTCCCCTACCTTAAGTTGGTTCTGTTTCTGTTGAGGAGTTAGGCGAAACCGAATCAACCAAAACTAATTTTTGGATGAGTAAAGCATCTTTTTGTTTTTGTAAGATGATTAAGCTGATTAAATATTTCCAAGCAGCCAAAGAAAAAATGGAGGGAAAAGCAAACTGAAGTGCTGGCTTAATTTTTCCTTGTTTAATCGCGACAAAAGCACAACGAATTCTGAGATAAGCTCGCAATTCTTTAATATAGTTAATATTGAGTTTAGACTGATAATCTAAGAAAGAATAATGAGTTTCCAAAGACTGAATTAACCGTTGTGCTGCCTCAGGATATGCACTTTTATCTGCGACTTGTAAATGATTTTCAAACGGTTTGACTCTCTGAGAGAACAACAGCGCCATTCCGGTTAATCCAGATTTTAAGCTAGAGTTGAGTTTTCCATCTTGTAATGCGGTTCGACTATACTGTAATTTCAGATTCGCACGGGCTTCTAAAATTTGAGATTGAGATAAATTTTGCGAAAATAGTAAATTTTGATTGCCACTAGCCGCAGGATTTACATCAGGAAACTTTTGTAATTGACGGCTTGCAACCGTTGTCATTAATAGTTTCCAAGCACTTGAAGAAAATAGAGCAGACGACGAGAGTGTCGCTGCTTTGGTAAATTGAGCTTTTTTCAAAGCCACTAAACCCCAATGGAGTTTGAGATAATCTCGAATATTATTAATTTCTGGTAATTTTTTATGATGTTTTTGATGAACCAGCTCATACATTTTTTCCTTCATCAAAATGTTTGTTTCTAAGCGCTTTTTTAAAGAAAAAGTTTGATTATAGGCTCCCGGCCAAATGGTACGATAAGCCAAACATTGATTAATAAAAATACCATCCCCAAACTGAGCAATTTTAATCCAAGAATCAATATCATCACAGTTGGCATCTAAACTCGAATCCCATCCGCCTGACTTTAAAAAAGCATCTCGACGATAAGCCACTTGAATCGGCGTACCAAACGGCACTTGTTCGAGTAACATTCCGTAATGAATATCAGCTTGGGGAATATAAAATGCAAGTCCTGGCCCAATAATTCGAGTCCGACTTAATTCATTGCCATCTGGGTCAACTTGAGCCGCTTGACAGGAACAAATCACCGCTGATGTTTGAGTGTGAGATGCCACTTTTTTCTGATGAACTGCAATGAATTCGCTCATTGTGGCGATACAGTCCGCCGAGAGATAATCGTCATCATCAACGGGTTTTATCCACTCTCCTGTCGCCACTGCAACCCCTGCATTCATTGTGGAAGAATGTCCGCTATTGCTAGAATTACGATGATAAATCAGTCGAAAATCCCCTTGATTTGCCAAAGATTGACTCAATTGAGAGACATATTCTTCTGTACCATCTGTAGAGCAATCATCTGCAACAATCACTTCACAGGGACAGTTTTGATTTAACCCTGAATGAATCGCTCGCTTTAATAGCGCTAAACGATTATAAGTCGTAATAACAATACTAAATTTCATAGTCTAAATTGATGCCCTGTCTGAGAGCATACCATTACATCCGAATCTTGATGGGATTGATGGGTGAGGGCGAACAGGATAGGTGATAGATTCTTTGGCTCAAGGGCAAATAAAGATTTAAAATAGAGTCGTCAGTCTGTTGAAAGGCGGATTACTTCACACTATAGAGCAATGTGATTTGAGTTGTGTATCAAATCTTGTTAAAAAAGCTATCATTTCATATTTTTTATAGATTTCTGTGCAAACGAAGGCGAGAGTCAACCGATTTTATGATTGTTGATGGATAACTTCAGCCGCCACGATCGCGGAGATACTTGAACTAACCCCTAATAAAGGTTTCCCAACTTCCAGCAAAAAGTGAAAGTCGGGAAATCTTTTGTCGCGGAGACACTTTATAAACTTGATGAAACTTCGATTAATGGGTTGAAAACGTTCCGTGGAGACCGTATGGAACATGATGCTGAAGATGAAGCTGAGCAATGGGTTCGCTTTCGAGGTCTTGAGCATCTAATATCACAATGTTAGAGCGATGATAACTTGCATCATAGACCATTGTCAAGAGCCATCCTTGGTCTTCTGTTTGTCCTTGAGGATGGGGAACAAACACGGGTTCACTCACAAACCCTCGCGGTGCCGCACTCCACAGTTGACGCGCTCCGGTTTCTAAGTCTAGCTTTAAAATCGCCTGCAAAGGAGCATTCCCTTCAGCCATATCAGCAGCCCCTGTGTATAAGTAACGATTTTTGCGCCCGACAACATCCGGATGCAAAGTGGGAAACTCACAGCAACGGGGTTCGATCATTTCAGACAATACCGTTTCGCTGTCTAAATCCAGGGTAAAGCGCCATAACTGCCCTGGGGCAAGGGCGGTAAAATCCGTTTGTAGAAAATCTGCACCCGGTTCGACACTGGGGAGAGATTGATAACAAATCGAGTCAATACAGAGTTGATTACCTTGTTCATAGGCATTGCCATGATGGAAGACAAACCCCGCTTGAGTTTCAAAACTGCGTATTTCTGTAGACTTGTCTCGGTTACGAGGAATGACTAAAATTCTTGTCGGTTGATTGGGTTGAAAATTCACACATTGTCCAGCCCCCGCCAACCCAAATAGAAAGGGAAAGGGATTGAAATTAACTGGATTTTGGAAGAAAATACAATAGTTTGGGGTAATGACAAAATCATGAATAAAGGCAAAACCCGGCACAGAATGGGCGTATTTGCGTAACAGTTTACCCCGCGTGTCAATTTCGTAGATGGTAATGGTGGTTGAGAGTCCCGGTTTAATGGCAAAATTCACCATCACAGGTTCACCATTGAGTTGACAGTTTGGATCGATGCGAGGATGGGCAGCAAACGATTCACCGGGCTGTAAAATACCGTTAAGATTATCAATTCCGATAGTGTCTAAACTGTCTGGATCGAGGGCGTGGGGTTGGGCGGCTTCCCACAGTGCTAGGAGTTTTCCACCCCAATAAATCACCTGAGTATTGGCAATATTTTTGAGTTTAAAGTCAAAGATATTAGAGAACAATCCCCCTGACTTTTGGGTTCCAAATACACCCCGATACAGAATTTTTCCAGCACTTTGTTCTTCTAAATATCCTTGAGTACGGACAAAACGGTTACGATAATGAGCGCGTCCATTAGAAAATTTAATCGCAGAAATCATTCCATCCCCATCAAACGGATGATGTAGACGTTGACCATTAATATCCAATAAACCGGGGCCATTGCGATAGAGAGTGCCTTCTAATTCTGCCGGAATAACGCCTTCGATATCTTCTATCCAATAATCGTATTCATTGGGTTGAGATTGATACCCTTGTTGCCAATCTTGATGAGTATAAGATTGTTGTTCAACAGTGGAATTAGATTGAGAGGTTTCTAAAGGAGTCATGGAATTTGTCTATGAATGTATTAACATTATTGTCAGATGTGATTGAGAGGATAAAGTCATTTGTTGTTTATTCTGTGTCATTGGTTACAGAGATAGTTCCAGATCCGCTGTTTTCTCTTAGAGGATCGCATTTCCATATAGAACTAATCACTAATAACACGCCAACTAACAACCCACAATAAATACTTTATTCTGCTGCAAATTCTGGCACTCTTTTTAATTGAGTCGCCTCACCCGTTGCCGGGGGTATATCTTCAGTATCAGCGACGGTATTGGGTAGCCATCGGACTAAGGGTAAAGCCAGTAAAGTACTTAAATTTGTGATTAACATCAGCAGCCACAAATTATCAAACTGAGTTTCTGTGACTCCCAATTGATGGGTTAAAATTGCGCCCAATTCATGAGAAATTAGCCCGCCTAAATTAAACACAGACATGATTAAAGCAAATAACGTGGCTTCGACTCCAGGCGGACAGAGTTTGGCTGCCAACACCAATAACGGCATCAATGTCATTTCCCCGGCAACCGTTAAAATCACACTGTCTCCCAAACTAAACCAATGGTCGTCAATGCCAATAGCGCGGTTAGCATGGGTGATTAAAATTAATGTGGTTAAACCCAACAGAGTGGAGATTAAAGTAGACCAGAAAAAAATCCGACGAAACGGAACGGATTTAAAATAGCGTTGGAATAGCCAGACACCAAACAAAGCAGCCACACTGGTGACTAAACGAACTCGCCCTAAAAATTCCGGTTGAAATCCTAGTTCATTGGTGGTGAAATAGAAAAAAGCAGAATCGGCACTGGGTGTGGCTTGCCAAATTAAGATAAATAGAGTAGGCAGTAAAATAGCTTTCTGAGTCACAGCCTGACGCAAGAGTTTTACCTGCTGTCGAACGGTTTCCCAGCTTGAACCCTCATTACTCTTTTCCTCATCAATGAGTCCAGCCACTGCAACGACAATCAATGGAAAAATAGCTGTAATCAGAAAAATACTACGGGTACTGATGTATTCTAATAAAATCCCGCCTAAATAAGCTGTGACGATGCCGCCAATGGCTGAACTTCCCCAACACAACGACTGCAACGAACCCACTGCACCTTGAGATTGAGTTCTTGCCCGTCGGGCTACGATGGAGTCTACAATCACATCACTCATCGCCACAGAAAGGGAAGTGAAAGTAATAGTGATAGTTGCTGTCAGGGGGCTATTGACGACAGTTCCAAATGCTAGCCAAGAAACACTACCGATGAGTCCGGCTAGAATCAGATAAGGACGGCGATGATAACCTAAGATGGGCAAACCATCAGACGTAAAGCCAATTAAAGGTTTCAATGTCCAGGGTAATACCACAACGCCCACAAGGGCTGCGGTTTCTGCTGGAGTGAGTCCCAATTCATCTTTGAGAAAAAAACTAATCGCCAGTCGGGCTAAGCCTAAAATCCCTTGAACAAAATATACCAGCATAATTGCGGCAAGTTCAGGGGTAGGCTCATTCCCCAACAAGACTGTATTTTTGAGTTTATCTTTAACAGTTGTTAAACTCTTCGGAAAAATTAACATTGAGGAATAAAGCTTAATTAAGAAATATTAACATTTCTATATTATAGTAGCGAGTTTAACCTTTAGGTTTTTATACCGAAATGCAGAGATTAACAAGCGCGATACTGCTAGCGCAACGCTCCGCCATCGCCTTGGTGTTTGATTAATGTATTGTAAGTGGTTTGAGGAATAGAATGATGCGCGATCGCATCCCAAATTGAGTGTTGAGTGGCTCGGGAAAACAAAGTATCATTGCGATTGTAGACCACAGGTAATCTGCCAAAGTCCCGTGTACTGGCAGCCAGGTCTAGTACAACATTTAATCCCGTGTCATCGGTACGATAAACCCATTGTTCCCAACCGCTACTGAGGGTAACTTGCCAACCCGGAACTAACGTATGAGTACATATTTCATCTCTGTGTGCTAACCCGAGACAACTATCCGGCCAGATATTTTGTTGAGTCTCCCTTACCTTCACAGTAGAATCGGGTAAACCAAACTGTTGAGTGGCTTGCTGAAATACAGCGTTAACAACCGAGGGAGGAATCACCTCAGTTGCGGCGGCAAGGGATTCTAAACGTAATAATTTACCCGTTGCATCACTGCGATAAACCCAAGTTTGATTTTCTGCAACACCAACCACTCGCCATCCTGAAATAATTTGTTGACCACAAAATTCCCTCTCATCGGCCAATCCTAAACAAGTATCTGGCCAGTTGCGAGGAGTGGCTTGCACAATATTAAGGGTTTCAACAGATGATTTTAAGCGACTGGTGAGGTCTTGACGAATTGCCTCAACCAATTGAGACGGTAAAGACGCATTACTTTGTCTAAATTGAGATTGAACGAAATTAGAATTAAACCCAGTTAATTGAATCTCCCAGGGAACTCGCTGTGATAACGGTAGGTTTGAAATCGATACAGCAGTCGGTAATGGCTTTGTGAAAGAGGGTAGACTCGTCGGACAATCAGACTCAGTTAGACATTGAGTCGTGACTACTGTTTCGGAGGTAGACTCAGTTTGATTCGGGTTGATGGGCAACCCGGCGAACCCCGTTGCCATTTGACTGACGTGAGTCCAGGATGTTGCCAGAAAACTATAGCTATCTTTTAATAAAGTTTGAATGAAAGTCGGATAAGCCTTAAAAATAATCACCCCAGTCAACATCATTGCCAACATCCATCGACGCGGTTGTTGCTTTTTTGTGAAAGTATAAGGTGGAAAATCGCTCTTCTGTCTCGGTTTCATGGAAAATATTGCTTGCTAAGTCTACAAAAACGCCGCACCGAGATACCCTGCCTTAGGGATCTCCTAACAGAGAAGGGTAACTGTTCCTCATTTGACTGAGCACATTTGATCAAGGTTGAAATCGTATTGCTGCCTTATGCCCAATGCTTTAATCTTCAATCATCCAGTTGTTGCATTCACTTCAATCACAACTGGCGAACCAACCCCCAAAATTTAATAGCAGCAATATACTCCAGCATTAAAACTGAGGTTAGACGTTACAGGGTATCACAGTATATATTTATTCTAGCTTAAATTTTTGACTCTAGTTTGGTAAGCTGTTTTCTATCGAGATTATCATACAAAAGATTGTTGTTAAAAATAAGACTTCAGATAGATAACCCACTAGAGATACTGGATATGGGGAGACGCTGGAGACGAATAACGCGCCGATTAATCACCCATAACCAATATTAATAAGAGATATAAAAATGGATATTTTACTTGAAGGTGGGGCAGCATTACAACAAAGAGACTATACCCTGTTGGTGGATCAAAGTCTAAGTATGTCGGGATTTTGAGCGGCGAAGACTTTGATCCGATGGGAAATAATGCAAGACTCAACTCTAGCTTTAGCAACTCAATGCGAACATTTCGATCCGAATGGAATTACCGTATATTTATTTGCAGAAGACTTTCAGCGCTACGATCATATTACCTCAGAAAAAGCGGCTCAGATTTTTAAGACTCATCGACCTCAAGGAAAAGCGAATCTTGCACCTGCTCTCAAACACGCAACGGCTCAATATTTTAAACGCCGAGCGATATTAACGGCACAACCCAATGGCGAAATTATTTTGATTGTCACAGCAGGAGAAATTGAAGACTTATGATTCTGTCAAACAAGTGATTATTGATACAGTCGATCAACTGTATTCTGAAGAAGAATTAGGTATTGAACTGATTCAAGTCGGATCAAATCGCGCATCGGCTCAATTTTTCCAAGAACTAGATCGCTCTTTAAAACAAGCTGGAGCAAAGTTTTAAATTTGCCATACACTCTCGTTAGAAGATGTTGATCGAGTTGATTTAAATGAAGTTTTACTCGGAGCAATTACAGATTAATTTAATCTGAGATCGACAGCAATAATTTAAGGCGTGCGCCCCAGCAGCAATATAACAGATTGACAGCATTGTTAATCGAGGCGTTAGTCAACGGATTATATTTAAGAGATTGAACTGATGTTACTGTTATCAGACTGTAGAGAAAGAACATCACCCCAGAGCAACAACGCCAGCAATCGCTTGACTGACAATCACATCGCTTGTTCCGGGTTGACACATATTATCAATCGTCAGTGTTAATGTTAGTTTAGAAGAGTCGTCTCTCTTTGAATATTTGTGGTCAATCAAATTAATCCCCCAATCATCGCGCCTGTTTTATCTGAAGGAAAACACTTTGACCTCAGTTTAGAATCCACTCTAGAAAGCTTGCCATTATACGATTTTAAAGTCTCTTCTGAATGCTTAGGAATTGAAGTGGCTCAACTGTTTGAAAAGTATCCGCTTGTTCCGGGTGTGTTAATTGTTGAACAGATAGAAGCACAACCGCCAAGCCTCTTAGGAATGATTTCTAGACGACAGTTTTTAGAGTTCTTAATTCGTCCTTATGGCTTAGAGCTATTTTTACATCAACCGCTACGGGTTCTCTATAGTTATGCTCGGACAAATAGCTTAATTTTACCTGCGAATACCTTAATTTTAGTTGCGGCTCAAAAAGCATTAAGGCGTTCATCTGAATTAGCCAGCGATCCGTTAGTGATTGCTAATTCTGAGGAGGTGAATAAATCAGATCTATCCAAAATATCTTATCGCTTGTTAGATGTTCATGAGTTAAATATCGCTTATTGGCAAATCCGAGGAATTGAAACTCAAGTTCGTTATGAACGGACTCAAGCTCAAATGATTCAAAGTGAAAAAATGGCAAGCTTAGGACGTTTAGTCGATGGGGTTTCTCATGAAATTTTAGATCCAGTGGGTTTTATTTGGGGAAATTTATCCCATTTAACAGACTATCATCAGGATTTAATGAAACTATTGGCAGCCTATGAACAATATTGCTCAAGTTCAGAATTGAGTGAAATTGAGGAGATTAAAACAGAAATAGAGTTTGATTTTTTATCTGAAGATATTGATCAAGTGATTGAGAGCATAAAAAGTGGAGCCGAACGTCTCAAACAATTATCAACCAGTTTACAGAATTTTTGTCATGTGGATGATGTTCATCCCAAACCGGCTGATATTAACAGTTGTATAGAAAATATTTTACTCTTATTAAAAAGTCGGATTTCCAGTGATATTTTAATTTCAAAAGAATATGGAAAACTACCCCCGGTTTATTGCTATAGCGGACAATTCAATCAGGTATTAATGAATATTTTAACCAATGCAATTGATGTGTTATTGAATCAAGCAGCTAGCCAAAACTGGGAAAATAACTTTAGTTCTGACTCTTTCCCACAATCTCAGATGAGACCCCCTCAAAAGCAACCTAAAATTGAAATTACAACCGCCATTCACTTATCGGAGACAAATGAGAATTTACCCAGTATACAATCTCATTGGATTTCTATTCGGATTGCAGATAATGGCCCTGGGATGTCGGCAAAAAAACGCGCCCAAATATTAGATTCCTTCTCTATTCATAAACGAGCCGAAAAAGAAACCAGCTTAAGTTTGAGTTACTATATTATTACAGCTAAACATGGCGGTCAGTTTAAACTCCAATCAGAGGTGGGTGTCGGCACAGAATTTGAGATTCTTTTACCCTTAGACCCGAAGTTAATGTAGACAACTGTTATGAAGTTGATTAGAATTTGAAAATATTACTGTTGTACTCTAGGCGATCGCGGTGCCCAATCGAATTTCTGTACTTTCTCTGATTGTCTTCCTCGGCTTATGGAGCATCCCTCGAGCGGTAACCGGGCAAGCGCTTGTGCCTTATACGCTACCGTTAGACGGCGAACAACTTGAGCAAACGGGTCAAGGTTTAATTGAAGAAGCAGCCCAGTTAACCCGATTTCAGCAATATCAACTCGCAATTCCTCGGGCTGAACTTGCCACTGAGTTAGCCCCACAAAACTATCAAACCTGGGCATTATTAGGAAGCTTGTATCTACAGGTTGACCAAATCGAAGAGGGCATTGCAGCCCTACAAAACGCCCAGAGAATTCAACCGGATAATGCTGGGGTACGGTTTGTTTTAGGAGAAGCTTATTTCCGTCAGAAAGAATATCGTCAAGCCATTCGTCAACTCGAAGCCGGGTTAAGAGAAGAACCCAATTCTCCCAGTGCTTTATTCGACTTAGGAAATGCTTACTATATGACAGGAGAGTTCGACGAAGCGATCGATCAATATAATAAAGCATTTGAGCAGGAAGAAAAACTCTGGCCTGCCATTAACAATGTTGGATTAATTAAGTATGAAATGGGGGATGTAGACGAGGCGATTGAGAAGTGGAAACAAGCTTTAGACATTGATTCAGAAGCAGCAGAACCTTTACTTGCTATTGGTGTTGCCCTCTATAGCCAAGGAGAAACAGATGAGGGTTTAGCCATGGGAGAAGCGGCATTACGTTTAGATGGACGCTATGGGGATCTACAATTTCTGCAAGATAATTTATGGGGAACTCGGCTGTTGAAAGATACTGAGGAATTTTTAGCAACACCTCGGATGCAGAAAGCTTTGGCTCAAGTTGAGGAAAATTAAACCGATTTCTATCCCTAATCAAAGATTTCATACTCTAGATTAAATCATAAATAGGGGGTAATAGAGATGATATTGCTAAATGGGTAGATTTTTCTTGACACTGCTGAACCGCGTTTGTCAAAATACAGATTGTAGCAATGTTGCGATCGCGCCATATGATCAGATGTTTTCCCAGAGGGTCATCCAACATCAAAGCTTTCCGAGTCATTCCAACATGGGAAAAGCTAAAAATGCTATTTTTGAATTAGCTGATAAGACTGCTAGTTAGTCGAAATACCTGTTTTTGAACTAATTTATTGCTTGTCATCAAGTATTGAATAGATTCTCATGACACATCTATGTTAATTCCCATTACTCGTACAACCTTTGAAGAACTGATTCCTGCCGTTGCAACAGCCGAACAATTTAAGCATTGTTGGGGGAAACTCGATCAATTTTTGAAGCGACTCTTAATTTCAGCCGCCATTGCTTTAGTACTGGTTTTATTAGAAGTTTCCATCAGTGGTGATGCGTTAAAACTGATATTTTTATTAATTGGAATTATTGCCGGATTATATTGGTTTTGGGGGCCGATTTTAGAAGCCAGCTTAAAAAACTTACAATGCCGCAAGCATCCTTATTGTGGATTTTGGCAGGGTAAAATATTAGATATTTATATTACTGAAGCCGTGACCAGCGAACAAGAATCGGTGAATAAGCGGGGAGAATTAATTATTATTGAAAACTTAGAACGGCGAATTAATGTAGAAGTAGGAGATTCAAATGGGTTTACCGCTTGTATTCAAGCACCCCTAACTCGTAACCATAAAAAAGTCAGTCGGGGTCAAACCGCACAAATGATCATTATGTCTTATTTAGATGATCTTAGTCGCATTAGTCAAGTTTCAGATATTTATATTCCCAGTCAAAATTTGTGGGTGAGTGACTACCCTTATTTACGACGAGATACGTTTATTGATGTTAGCCGAAAAATGCGGGCGCGTTCTCGCCAACAACGAATGTCTCGAGAAAATCAACAAATGATGGATTAATTTAGATTGGCTTCCCGACCATAGGCTTGCCAGGCTAAATCGACTAACCCATTCATAATCGCCACACTGACCACAGAACTGCCTTTACGGCCATCAATTCTGACATGAGGAACCATCGAATCATTTAGGCGAGATTTACTCACATCTGCCCCAACAAACCCAGAGGGGGTGGCAATGACTAAAGCGGGTTTAATTTCTTCTGCTTCGATTAAATCCACTAACGCCGAAAGGGCTGTTTGTTCTTGACCGACAATAAATAACGCTTCCGGGTAACGTCTGGCTAAGGTCTGAATACCCCAGGCGGTACGGCTTTTCTTTCGTTGTGGCCGAGTGACTGCCTCCATTGAACAGTAAACCGGATTAGCAAAGGTGGCTAAGATTTGAGGGGTAATGCCAACCTGCACCATGGGGACATCCACAACAATAGTAGTCCGGGCTGCTAATGCTGCGGCTCCGGCTTGTAAGGCTTGATCCGAAAACCGAACCAGAGACTTATATTCAAAATCTGCCGTAACATAGATGACCCGACGAACGATTTCATATTCTGCTGGAGAAAAGACATGATCGCCAATTTCGTGATCAATAATTCCTAAACTTTGGGCATCAGTGATGTGCCATTCCATAACCTGAATATTTCCAGAGGGTTAAAGCAGGCGCATGATTGCACCTTTCACTGATAAAAGTTGCCTTCACCAGTAACAATGAGCTTAAGCGCTCTTAAGCTTATTTAACAAATCATACCAGCCTTCTTGGGGAATTGCGTCACAACTTTGACCGGGTGCAAGAAAACTTTATCTAATTTAGGCGCTGATGCGCTTGATTCTAGGGTTGAGAGTCAGAGAGTTTGATCGGGCTATTTGATCGCATCAATTGTTTGAATTAAAATCAACAGTCGCTGACATTTCTCATTTCTCTCAGCCCAAATTATTCGTTTTCTGATGTGAATGATTGATTAAATACGGGTGTCAGAAAAGCGGCTAAAGCCCCAATGAGGAAAGCCAAAATGTTTCTTAGTAGCGGGACCCAATCTGAAGTCCGAGTCACGACGGGGCCGATACCAAAGGCAAGAAATAAAATACCCCATAGCGGAGAAAAAATTAAAGCCCACTGCCAAGCAATGAATTGCCCTTCTTTACGCGGAATTGCAGCAATGCCACAAATGACCCCGCCTAAAGCCGAAGTAATCAACGTTAAGATCCATTGTTCTCGAGGCAACCCCGGCACAACACTGCATCCCCCTTTTTGTAAGCAGCCTTCAACAGTTGTGATCGATTGAATAATCGCCTGATCTTCGCCATTATCGCGAACAAAGAATTGATTTCCGAATCGGGTTTGTAACTCTACCCAAAACGTCCGATTGAGTAAAGGATAGACTTCACGACCGACGTTAAAGTTCAGAATATTACCACCCCGTTGATCGGCAACGAGTAGCACACTTTTATTATCTAGTCCCCAGTAATCTTTAACCGCTCTTCCTGGGGTTTGATCGAACTGAGTTAATATTCTCAATTTCCATCCGGTTGAAGCTTCAAACTGCTCAATCTCTTCTGCCAGACGGTCTTCTTGAATATCGGTTAAAACCTTTGCCAAATCAATAATTGGCGTTTGAACCTCGGGAAGTAATTCCGGATTATCAAATGCATAAGCGTTCGTTGGTGCGATCGCCCAAGTTGAGAGGCACAAACCCCAGGCAATCAGCCCAATCAGACACTTTCGTATCCAACTTGGTTTCATCTGTAATTTTACTCGGCTGATAATTAACAACTTTTTTAACCAGAAGATAATATAAAAATTATATTTCTTTACAATTTTTAACTTTATCACGGAATGAGGAATTGGTCACTCACCATTGGGTATTGGTTATTGGTTGTTGGTTCCTCGTCTGGTCTTTGTCTCAGCCTCTCACCGCGTTACCCGGTCTCCTCATTTCCCTCGCGATCCTCAACTGGCACAAAGATTACGGTCTGCATCACTAACATTTGGGTTGTTTTGAAGATAATCTCCCACCCATTCACAGGCTTGATTGACCAGATTATCTAAATCAAGGTTCCAAAGAATCACCTGCCGATCGCGACTGGCTGAAGCTAGCATCCGACCATCGGGACTAAACTGTAGACTCATGACGCTATCTTTATGTCCTCTGAGGGTTTTTAATAAAGTTCCACTTTGACGACTCCAGAGACGAATATGACCGTCGTAACTGGCTGAAGCGACCAATTGACTATCAGGACTAAACGTGACACTGGTGACGCTATCACTCGATCCTTTTAATAATGTTTTGAGTAAATTGCCTTTGCGATCCCAAAGTTTAACGGTGTTGTCATAACCGGCTGACGCAATGACTTGACTATCGGGACTAAAACTCACCCCTAATACATAGCTATTATGAGCATTAATCGTTCTAATCACTTCACCGTCTAAATTCCATAATTTCACCGTACCATCATCACTGGCTGAAGCCAGCATCCGACCATCTGGACTAAAACTCACGTCATTAACCCGATCAAGATGTTCAGTTAAACGCCGAATTAACTGTCCTTGTTCATTCCACAAACCAATGGTTTTATCTTTACTGGCGGTGGCAATTATCGTACGATTTGAATCATGACTCCAACTCACACTGAGAATACTATCTCGATGTGCTTGCCAAGATTGAATGAGGATCGCGGTTTTTGCAATGGTTTGAGAAGGTGTTGAGAGTAACGGAGAACCAAACTGTAGAAACTCTAAATCATT
Organism: Microcoleaceae cyanobacterium; assembly: GCA_049647265.1. Lineage (GTDB taxonomy): Bacteria > Cyanobacteriota > Cyanobacteriia > Cyanobacteriales > Microcoleaceae > JAAURB01. Next base: position 271,995 of record JBARXJ010000048.1, on the reverse strand, counting down.
TGAATTTAACACACGCTGCGATCCCACTTGCCAGAGACGAATCGTATTGTCATAACCCACACTCACTAACCGTTGACCATCGGGACTAAAACTCACATCTGCCACCCGATCTATATGTCCAGTTAAGGTCTGTAACAATTGACCTGAATTATCCCAAAGTTTAACGGTTTGATCTTGAGATCCACTGGCGATCGCCTGACCGTTGGGACTAAAGCGAACGCTTAACACTCGATCTGTATGTCCAGTTAATGCCTTGAGGGGAATATCCTGAAGATTCCAGAGTTTGACGGTTTTATCATAACTAGAAGAAGCCAGTTGCTGACCATCTGCTGAAAAACTAATATTTGTGACGGTGTCTCCGTGTCCTTTAAAAGTGCCGAGTAGTGTTCCGTCTACATTCCATAGTTTAATCGTTTTGTCTTCACTGGCAGTGGCAATCATTTGACCATCTGCTGAAAATTTTACGCCGTAAACGACTTGGGTATGTCCTTGCAGAATTTTTAGCAGTCGTCCTGTGGAGTTCCACAATTTAACGATACCATCTGAACCGGCAGTGGCGATCAGTTGACCATTGGGACTAAAACTCACCCCGAATACTTTACAGGTTTGACAACGGCTATGAACCAGTTGACTGGGTCGCTTGCGGTTTAAGTTCGATAAATAAACTATTCCTTCATCTGCTGCGATCGCTAAAGTCTTACCATCTGGACTAAAACGCACCCAGTTTAAAGGCGTATTGTAGTTTAAGGTTTTGATTAATTGTCCTGTGGCGTTCCACAATTTAACGGTTTGATCTTCAGAGGCTGAAGCAATGATTTTACCATCAGGAGACACTGCCACACTCGATACAGTTCCTTGGTGACCTTTGAGGGTGATGGGAATGATAACTTGATTAGAGGAAGCGACAGTCAGAGAAGGGTTGACAAACTGATGTAAATCCCAAATTTTAATCGTTTTATCTTTAGAAGCTGAGACAAGGCGAGTGCCATCAGGACTAAAAAATAAGCCGGTAATACTGCCATTATGACTTTTGAGAGTTGCCAGCAGTTTGCCTTGAGGAGTCCATAATTTAATGGTTTGATCGACCCCACCGGAGGCAATTAATTGACCATTTGGACTAAAGCTAATATCCCAAATTACATCATTATGACCTTCTAAACGGTTACGTTCATGAATCCCATAAATCGCTTGTTGTAAAGTGGCTGCAATTCGCAGTTCTGTGTCTTGTAAATCTTGTTGAGATAAAGACATCTTTTGTAAGGTCGCCAGTTGTTTTTCGGCTCTCATGGTTTCTAAAATTGCATCAAATTTTTGATGAGAAAAAAACAAGGCATCCGAGGCAGCGGTTAAGGTGGAAATATGAGCCAATTGTCTTTGTTTATAAGCTGTTTTTGTGGCGATCGCCAATCCCGTTGCGGTCATCAGTGAAACACATAAAAGCTGTTTAAGTAAGCGATTTCGATGAATCAGTTGTTTTGAAGTGACTTTTTGTGCGGCTTCTGCAATGCGTTTATCTGTTTGTGCTTGACGAAGGCGTTGTTGAATTTCATATTGTCGCCGTTCTGATTCAATACTATAGCGTTCTCGAATCGGACTGACTAAGTAATCATGTAATAACTGATAATAATCTTCAGGCTTTTGTCGCCAGCGCAAGAGTAAACCGGATTCTAAAATGACCTCAAGAAATGATTCTTTGACTTCTTGATCATAAGGTTCAACCGGGATAGCAGACATTAACTCCTGTTTGGTTTTCAGAGGACGGGTAAATTTTTCATCTGTCAAGGCAAATAAAATATCCCAAGCCGTTGCTTCGTTTTCCGGGCCGCAGTCTCGAACCACTTGTTCAATGGAATGTTTAATCAGCTCTGATTTTGGGTTTTCTCCTAATTGCTGATACTGAGTTAAAGTTGTAATTCCATGTTCTCTTTCTTCCTGAAGCTGAGCACCGACGACTTGTAATTCTATCGGGCGAACTTCTCCTTGTTCCGAGGCTAAATCTTCGACTAAATTCTCAATTAAAGCAGGCTCTAAGTTAAATTTAGCCCGTTTTGTTAACCGTTTAATTACAGATTTTGCTTCATCTTTCGAGAAATCCTTGAGGGGATAGCGAATTTTTTTATCTAAAATATTATTATTAATTACATCTAAGTGACACAGCTCTTCACATTCTAGTAAATAATGAAGATAATCTTCTCTCAACGATAGAATTACTTTGACGAACGGAAAATCCAAACAGAGTTTCAAAAACCGAGAAAAATTCTTAACTTCTGCCGAGTTATTCACAAAAAAGAATTCTTCAAATTGATCGAATATTAAAACCGTCAAACAATTATGATCTGAGTTTTTTTGTAAATTCTTAACGACAAAAGAAGAGGGATTTAAAATAAAAGGATTACGAGTCTGTCTTTGAATTCCCCACTGTTGATGAGCGGCTTGTGCAATCACAGATAACCACATATTTTTGAGTTGTTTAGGGTTTTGTTGTGGTACTCTTTCTTGACTAATAATTGCACGAGTTAGTTTTCTTTCTAACTCCCGTGACCATTGGGTATAAACATTAACAACTACCGGTAAAACAGTCCGCGCACTCAAACTAATATTTTTTAGTGCCGGAACTAATCCAGCCTGAACTAAAGAGCTTTTTCCTACACCAGAAGGGCCGTGAACCACGATTAATTTATGATCGTCGCGACCAATTCTTTGAACCAGTGTATTAATATCTTGTTGCCGACAAGAAGCCATCATTTCTTCTGCAATTGTTGCCTGACTTTCTAAGACTAAACTAGAAGGATTAATCGCTTGTTTTGGCGGTTGAAGTTGATGAGCACCAATAAAAGCTCTAAATCCATATTGATGTTCAATCTCTCGTTGTTGTTTTTTAATCCGAAATGCATTTAAATATTGCCCTTGTTCGTAATAGATAGCGCGTAATTCTGCTAAAATATCAATAAATAACTGCGGGTCATACTGAGCTTCCGTTTCAGCTCGAGCAATTTCTAATGCTTGAATCGCCTGTTCTTTGCGTTTTAAATGGGTGTAACTCCGAGCCAAAAGCAGTAAATAAAAGCCCTGACTGGCTAACGGCTCAGATTGACCTAAAATACCCAGTGCTAATTTCGCGAGTTTATTGGCTTTTTGCCATTTTGACTGTTGCAAGGCAACTTCTGCCAGAAATCCATAATCTTGAGCCACCTGACGGGGAGTCCCGTAAGTCTGATGCATTTTTAATCCCTTACCCGCAAACGCTTGGAGCGTATCCCAGCGCTGGAGTCGTTGTAATACCGCCGCTAAATTCGACATCACACCCGCCACCAAATCAGGACGATTAGCTTGCCCAAACACAGCCTGACAGTCTTCTAAGGTGGCTTGCGCCTGAAGTAATAGGGGGGTATCGGCTCCTGGGTTACGAGCAGCTTGTAGACGATAGGTGAGGGCAATATGAAACAGGAAAATGCCTTGCAGCCACAAGGTTTCTGGCATTGTCTCGGCTTCGGCTTGCTGGCTTAACTGCACCAAACACTCTAGACTATTTTGATAATAGCTACGAGCCGTATCACTTTGGTCATGAGCATCGTTATCCTGACCAAAAATAAACTGCTGAGCCGCAGCTATTCGTGGGGTTAAGGTATATCCTCGCTGTTGTAAATCTCTCCAGGCTAATTCTAGTTCACGGCGATGGTAAGAGCCAATGGCAAAAGAATTGAGACTGCGGGGCGTTTCGACATTCGGCAGTAAATTTAAAGTGGGTTTAGCGGTGGTGATTTCTCCTTGTTTGACTCGCTGTTCTGCTTTGCACCACAATAGTTGTGCTTGTTGTTTGAGATAATCAATTAATTCAATTGTGGCAATGTCAAACTTAATGGTTGCAGCCGCCCAACTTTTAAAATCAGGCGCTAAGCGTATCATTTTAGTGGCAATATCATCCGTAACCCACAAAATAAGCGGAAAGGGAAAACGTTTACGAAACTCGTCTCGCACTTGATTGGTTGAAGTCAACACTTGATTGAGTGCTTTAACTTCTTCTAATCCCCGAATCATTAGTGCAGCGGGTGTTGGAGTATGTTGTAAGTCCTCCGCAATCGTAGTATAGAGAGTTCTAACGCTCGGGGCTAGGGTGAGTTGCCGGATTGATATATCAGTTTGTTGCTGGAGTTGCTGTAGAATTTGCTGTTGAAGTTGAGTATAATTACACCGAACTAAGATTAGAGAAAATTGTCCTTGCGAAAGGGTAACGGCTCGAATCAATCGATTCAACGAGCGATGATTCGATTGATTAACATCTTGAGAATTATACAGCGTGTCCATAGAGCAACCTGAATCAGACAATTAAGTTCATTAACGAGAGTAGATTTCGATTTATAGTAGAGGATTTTATCTATTTTTTATTCAAACTAATACTCGTTTTCTCTACCAGCTCGTCTCTAATTAAATCAGACTTAAAGACAACAATTAAACAGTTTTAACTGAATTAATAACAACAATTATTTATAGGAATTATTGAAGTATGAAGGCATCTATTCAATCTAAGCTGAGTCAATTTACAACGATCAATCGTAGCATAAATCATCAATATAGATTAAACAATTACAGTCATTGTTCCCCTAATTATTCTCGAGAGTATCAATCGCGAAGAACAGATGACTCATTACTAATAATGAATGAGTTAAATCTACTATAGATCGGGCTCAGATAGAATAGATGAGTGATGTAAAGAAAATGCTCTCTGTGATGAGTAAAATGGCAACAATTGTATTTTCTATTGCCACACAATAGCCTAAAGTATTCTAATTCTGAATAGTGAATATCGTTAAAGTAAATGTGAAGTGAAAGACGATATAGATCAATTGAATTAGGCTATTGGAATCATAGATGAGTTAAAGTTTAGCCATAACGGAATTGTATTGTTGATCGTTCAAGAACGCTTGATATTGAGGGGTTTCCTCTAAGGCTGGATTGATCCCAAACCAACGACCTTGTCGATCTCGATATTCAAATACAAACATACTCCGTAATAACGTTTGACATTCCTCCTCTCCCTTAACATTTTGACGTTTAACCACCTCGAGTAATAGTTTCCATTCATCCTCTGCAATAGCCCCCAGGAGATCATCGCGATACTCTTGAATTACTCCTTCTAAGCAATCCCGTGAGAACGGTGGATCTTGTTGTTGTAAACAACTATACATTAACATTAATAATCGCCGCATATGTCCGCCACTAATGCGACAGAGTCTATCGAGTGTATGGTGTGTATCAAATAAGTCAGGAATTAAAGCGCTTCGTTTTGTAGCCTCGACATCCGGGAAAGCTCTTGCTAAAACCATTTGCTTCAGTAATTCCATTCCTTGAGAATGATCTTGACCTTGACGCTGTCGAACAGGTACCATGGGAAGAACCTTCGGTTTAACGCCAAAGCGACTGGAGAGTCGGCCATAATCATTAGAAAACATCAGGGTCAAAGGGATCGTATAGACCACATGACAATTCAATCGCTTTAATTGTTCTCCTCGATCAACAAATAAATACTCTGGTTGAGTTCGTCCCCAAGGCTTAGGTGAGCTATCGACTCGGTCTAAGTTATCGATAATTACAACCAGTTCTTTCTGCCCTTTTGCCTTTAACGCTTGATTGGCTCGCTCAAGTAACTCATCATTAATCGCCGTCAAAATACTACTGGTTCGAGGTTCTAAGTATTGTCTCAACTGAGAGCGCAACTTAGGAGAATCCTTCGTTTTTGCCGTAATCCGAGCAATTCCCACCGAAAGTTCAGCCTCAGCCGATAAATCAATGGGTGTCTGTAAAAAGCCAGAAATTTCATTAAATAAGTTGGTGAAATATCCCGGTTTAATCCGAATTTGAGCTGCTTCGATGCTTTCGCTGACTTGACGGGCGATCGCGAGTACAATATCACTCACATCGACATCAGCCATGTCTAGATCTTGAGAAGACTCAAAATAAACCACATGATACCCAAGCCGTTCTAAACTATCCCTCAGGCGAAATAATTCGGTCGATTTACCGCAACCAATATGTCCAGAAAATAGCTGACAACTGGGTTCATCCCCCGAAAGTAAGGTAATGGTACGGCTCAATTCTCGAACGATATCATTGCCACGAACATCGGAAAAGTCAATGTAGTATTTCCGATCCTCGGGACTCGCCATATTAATAGTTTTACTAGGGTTACAAGCTTTATAAAATCGATTAAAATCCAAGCTGACCATAACGCCCTAATATCACTGTTGATCTCAACTTAAAGTATAAATTGACACGCTTGTAATAGGGTGAGGGGAGACAATCCCTAGGGGGATTCGTCATTTATCCTTTGTCATTGATGGGTTATCAGTTATAAGTGATGAGTAATTTGTTCGGCTCAAAAGCTCATGGCGAATGATTCACAAGTCCTAACCGATAACAAACCCCAGTTGATAGCGCTGATACACCTTCTAAGGAATAACCCATAGCAAATAACCAAGTAATCAATCATAAATGACTAACATTATCTCAATTTCGTCTACTGAACTGGGTCAACGGCGGCAACAGCTCCGTCGTCAGCGTCGTCTAAGATTGCTTCAAGTCATTTGGCAAACCTTAGCGGTGAGTGGACTCACCGGAGGATTATTCTGGCTAATTTATCAGCCCGTATGGTTAATTCGTCAGCCCCAACAAGTTAAAGTCCAAGGAAACTATATTCTGTCTAACGCTGGGATTAAATCCTTACTGCCTCTGTCCTATCCTCAACCGCTGTGGCAAGTTCAACCTAAAACTCTAGAAGAAACCTTAGAATTAGAAAGTGCCATTGCTGAAGCCCGTGTGACTCGTCAACTGTTTCCACCCAGTTTAACAGTCGAAATCACAGAACGTCGTCCGGTTGCAATTGCCCAACCGTCTGCCACCCTGACTCAACCCGTTCAAGTTCAGCAAGTGGGATGGCTCGATGCAGACGGAGGCTGGATGCCTTTAGAAAGCTATACTGAGCTAGAACGAACTCGTCAACTCCCCTCGCTGAAAATTATTGGTAACCTAGAACAATATCGACCCAATTGGCCCCCAGTTTATGAAGCGATTAGCCGCAGTCCAGTTGTGATTGAAGAAATTAACTGGCAAGATCCGGCTAATATAATTTTAAAGACCGAAATGGGCAGTATTCACCTCGGCCCCTATACCCCTCGTTTTCCCGAACAATTACGAGCTATAGATCGGATGAGACAATTGCCAGAACAACTCGATGTTGCCACAATTGACTACATTGATCTGAAAAATCCAGCCTCTCCGATGATTCAAGTGTTCTCAAACCGATGAACAATTATTGTCAAGGATCTCGGGATCATTGGCGATCTAAACAGGGGTTCATCTGTTGATTAAAATCACAGGTGATTCTTACTCGAGCAACACCGTTATTTCTCTTGGTTTATCACCCAACTTACCCTATAGTTGAGTTTAAGTTACCGCGTTGTGGCGTTCATCCGAGGCTCCGGCAAATCATGCCGAAGTACCGATGAGTTAAAATTTGAACTTTTATTATCTACCCCTATCGATTAAAATGACATCTATGAATAATCTGGGTCATCCCCAAGGCAATAATCAGTCTGAAGAAACGGGGAACTTACGGTTAACATCTGACTCATCCAATCCGTTTCGCAAAGGTGAAATGTTGGCAAACCCGAGTAACGATAATAATCAAGTCCCCTATGAAGAACCTCGGAGCAATGATATCGTTCCGAGTAATGCGGCTCGAATCAAAGTCATTGGTGTCGGGGGTAGTGGGGGTAATGCCATTAATCGCATGGTAGAAAGTGAGGTTTCTGGCGTTGAGTTTTGGGCGATTAATACTGATGCTCAAGCCTTAGCCCAGTCTAAAGCACAACAGCGGTTACAAATTGGTCAAAAATTAACCCGAGGCTTAGGAGCTGGGGGAAATCCGGCCATTGGACAAAAGGCAGCAGAAGAATCCCGAGATGAAATTGCCAATGCTCTCTCAGAAGCCGATTTGGTGTTTATCACAGCCGGACTCGGTGGGGGAACGGGAACCGGAGGAGCGCCCATTGTGGCTGAAATTGCCAAGGAAGTCGGAGCCTTAACCATTGGTGTTGTGACCAAACCCTTTACCTTTGAAGGTCGTCGCCGCATTACCCAAGCTGAAGATGGAATCAATGGCCTGCAAAGTCGAGTCGATACTTTAATTGTCATTCCTAATAATAAATTGCTCTCGGTAATCAATGAGCAAACCCCCGTACAAGAAGCATTTCGTTACGCCGATGATGTCCTGCGCCAAGGGGTTCAAGGGATTTCTGATATTATTACCATTCCGGGTTTAGTCAATGTTGACTTTGCCGATGTGCGGGCCGTGATGGCTGACGCGGGTTCAGCTTTACTCGGAATTGGTTTAGGTTCAGGTAAATCTCGCGCCAGAGAAGCAGCAATGGCCGCGATTTCTTCTCCCTTACTCGAATCTTCTATTGAAGGCGCTAAAGGCGTTGTCTTTAATATTACTGGGGGAACAGACTTAACCTTACATGAGGTGAATTCGGCCGCAGAAACAATTTATGAAGTTGTCGATCCCAATGCGAATATTATTTTCGGCGCTGTGATTGATGAACGCCTCCAGGGAGAAGTTAAAATTACGGTCATTGCCACAGGGTTTTCAGCAGAAGCGAAACAACAACCCTTGACAGTCACCAAAGAAAAAGAAAAAGGCGACTCCGGCACAAAACCTGTGATTCCGGCTAATCCGATTTCGACTTCTTCTCCTTTGTCTAGTGATGAGTCGAAAACACCCCCGGGGTTAGATATTCCGGATTTCCTCAGACGCAGACGGCCGACGCGCTAACTGAGTTATGACACCGAATACTGATGGAGTTAATGTTCCCGTTGCCTTAACAATTGCGGGATCTGATAGTGGGGGCGGTGCGGGGATACAAGCCGATTTACGCACTTTTGCTTTTCATCAAGTCCATGGAACCAGTGCTATTACCTGTGTAACGGCTCAAAACACTTTAGGAGTGAATCGGGTTGATTCTCTTGCTCCAGAAGCGGTGGTGGCTCAAATTGAAGCGGTGGTGGCTGATATTGGTGTACAAGCGCTCAAAACAGGGATGCTGCTCAACAGCGGCATTATTCAAGCCGTCGCGGATTCGATTAAAGCTCTAGAGATTTTACCATTAGTGGTTGACCCCGTCATGGTTTCTCGAGCTGGGGTTCAATTGTTAGATGAGGATGCTGTGGCGGCATTGCGAGATCAACTGATTCCCCAAGCTACATTGGTGACACCCAATCGTTATGAAGCTCAGATTTTAACTGGGATGGAGATTAATCGCTTAGAACATATGCAGCAAGCCGCTGAAGAGATCTATCAATTGGGAGTGGAAGCCGTTTTAGTCAAAGGCGGTGGAATGCCGGGTCAGTTAAGAGGGGTTGATGTCTGGTTTGATGGGAAACAATTACAGACATTGCGGACTCAAATCATAGATACACCCAACACTCATGGCACAGGTTGTACATTATCTGCTGCAATTACAGCTCAACTCGCGAGGGGAACGGATTTATTCACTGCAGTCAAAAGCGCAAAACATTACGTGACTCAAGCGCTTCGTCATGCTCTGAATTTAGGAGCCGGTCAAGGACCCGTGGGACATTTTTATCCGTTACTTGAGAATGATTGAGTTGCTCTCAAACAATTTTGGAATTACTCCGCTGTCGGTCATGGCTATAGGCATAAGCAGAATGAGTCCAATATTTAGATTTAGCAGAGGTATCTTTTCGAGAGGAGAATTCAGAAGTTCCCTCGTCATCCTGAAATAGGGGTGTTGAACTTCTCAACAGATCCCGTTGTACTGCTGCGATCGCTTGACGGACAGCGGTTTTGATTGTTCCCTGAAACTCTTTTCTCGCTCGCTTTTGCTGATGCATCCATCCTTCTCGACTCGAAGCATACAATGTCGGTAAACGATTAAGTGCATAAGTTTCGACTTCAAATTGCTTGATATATTGAGTCAGCCGAGGAGATAAACTCGCGAGTTGTCCTCGTACTTCTTCACAAACCAGATCTTCCATCACGTTATAGTACTTTTTGGATCGTTTGAGTGCCATAGTTGTTACCTAAAAAGAAATCTATTCTGTAATTATACGCGCATCAAGATTGATTGTTCCTAGTGTAATCTTTTTTTTCCCTCAGTCATAGCCACAACACTATCAAAAATTAGCATACCAGATGGTAAGGGCAAGGCAATAATACAGGCAATGGCTTGATAGATAATGATTGACTTAAAGAGAATATTCATTGATATAAGTTTAAGTTTAATATTCTATTTATATATGAATAGAAGAAAAGTCAAACTTATGATAATTTCTCTGTAGATTTTGAGGTAATAGTGATTAAATCTTCCAAACTTTCAAGATGTAAATCTCCTGCAAGATAACCAATTCCTCGATGCAAATGTAAGCGAAATTGAGCGGCTAATGTTTCTTGATCTGTTCCTAATTTTTGTTGATAACACCATTGTTTCAATGCAATTAATAACAGATCGCTACTTGTTCCGCCGAAAACACGCCAAGTTAATGTGACGTTACTATTGGCTGGAATTGCAACGGGTGAGGGAGGAGTGGGTTCAGCTAAAGAGTAGCAAAAAGCCCAACGACAGAGAATATTCCATTGATCGATTTGAGTGATTCGTTTTAATTTTATAAGCTGTTCTTTGGCTGTTTGAGAAAGCTGAATTCGTTCTAAGGGAGGTTCCATACGCCCGATCTTTTACTCTCGAAACGATAAAATGTCACTAAAAGTGCAGAGGGACTTATACCAAGTTGTTAAGCAAAGATGATATTTTCCCTGTTTTCACCGCACGAGTCTGTGACAGTTGGTGTTCTATCCCTAAAATCAATCGGTGTAGAAATAGAAATATATCTTGCTTCAACACTTCAAGTATTCTCTATACTAACCGTTATTACACACCTGTCAACACCTTTCTCTAAATTATTTAATCTTTTTCATAATTTGTAATTGATTTTCTATTCTTGCAATCACTTCTAGAGGGGCAAACGGTTTCATAATATAATCAACGCCGCCCATTTTAAATGCTTTAACTTTATCCATCACATCTTCTAAAGCACTAATAAAAATCACAGGAATATTACAGGTTTTTGCGTTAGTTTTCAGTTGCTGACAGACGGTATAACCATCCATGCCAGGCATTTTAATATCTAAAAGAATCAAATCAGGAGATTCAGCCATAATACTATTAATGCCTAGTTTGGCACTGGGATAAATGCGTACAGCATAGTCATTTTCAAATAAAATATTTGTTAATAACTTTAAATTACTCGGATTATCATCAATAATTAAAATACTAACTTTGTTAATTTCATTTTTTACCATTAATCTCCTCTGTATAAATGAATTTCAACGATGTTTAGAATGCATCATGATTCAATCAGCCCGCGATCGGGTGAGTTTTATAAATTATAAAAAACTGGATATATTAATCGTTAATCTACTGCTTTTTCCTTTGTTTAACTCCCTATACATCAATCTTGAAATTATACTTTTTATACTTTTGAGATCAACTTTAGATCAAGTATAAAAAGAATATAGCTGAATCAACAAACTGGTGGTGATATCGTTTAACTAGTAATTCTTAGTGAGATATTACTCAAAAACAACTCAATACGAGACAAAAAATTATGAATACAAATTTACCTATCGTGATTGACAATAAACCTGATTATCCCTATATAGCAATCCGTTTTCAGTTGTAAGAAAATCTTCTCGTCCAAGCGGTGCGCCCCTACTCCCTCTATATGCAAAGTTGCTCTACGCAGGCGAACCCCAAGCGCGTAAGCCTGATTCGTAGCCATGGGCTTTAGCCCTATTGCCCTACGGGCTATAGACCGCACTTTGCGCTTCTCCCTGCTCCTGACTCGCAGACTCGCTGACTCGGTGACTCCTTAAGAAATAACTCCTAAATTCTCACAAATCATTTCTTATTGCTATAGCTGTCACTTTCCGAGACTTAAACTATAATAAAAAAAGTTGTCAGGAGCTGTGAGGTCAACAGGGAGATGGATGTAGAGTTACAGATTCTTAAACATTTGCGCGCGATCGCGATCATCCCACAGTTGCCATAATCGATCAATATTGTGACTCTTATAATGACTTATTTTCTGATGTTAGAAATTATGAATGTTTGAAATATTTACATCAAGGAATCATCTCGCCAATTCAAAGAAAATCATTACCCGAAATAGCATTCATTTGTAGGTATTTCATCACCTCAGTCATTACATCATTTCATAGCCCATTCACCGGGGTCAGTAGAAGAACTGAAGACCCGAAGATTAACTTCAATTCTTAAAGCTTTAAAAAACGAAAAAATTATAGTAGTCATTGATGAAACAGGAGACAGAAAGACAGGAAATAAAACGGATTATGTTGCTCGTCAGTATCTAGGAAGTATCGGAAAAATAGACAATGGAATTGTCTCAGTCAATACTTATGGAGTCTATGAAAATATAACATTTCCCAAGATAATTTAAACCCGGTTTATGTCCTCGAACCGAAAGGGCCGTTTGCCCCGGAAGTCTACGAAATGCTATTAATTATGCTGGATGGACAAATTGAACCAGAAACCAGCGATCAGTTGATCGAACAGGTGAGTGTTCCGGCGCGACGGACGAACCGTACTGTAGAATTAATGTCGGGTCAGGTGGTTCGAGTGATTACGCTTCACCATGTGCGGGGTATGTATGGCTGGAAAGTGAATACCTTGGTGAATGCGGCGTTACGGGCGGTTGAGGCGGAAGACGAAGCCAGTGTTGAGGCAATACGCTACAGTCTGACGAGCTTCCTGAATCGAGTTTATTATGATTTACGCAATTTAGGACAAACCTCTCGTGACCGGGCGTTAAATTTTGCGGCAACTAATACGTTTCAGGCTGCTTCTACGTTTGCTGAGGCGATCGCCGATAATCGTCAGTTAGATAGTATTGAAGTAGAGAAAAGTCCTTATTGTCGGATTAATAGTGACTGTTGGGATATCAAACTCAAGTTCTTTGACCCAGAAAATGGCACCCGCGCCCGCAAGGTGTTCCGCTTTACTGTCGATGTGGCAGAAAACTTACCAGTAACATTAGGAAAAGTCAAGAGTTGGTCTGTGCGGAAGTAACATCCTTTTCGTTCTAAAAAGTAAGGATTCTGGTTATTAGTTATTAGTTTTTAGTTTTTAGTTATTAGTTTTTAGTTATTAGTTTTTAGACAATAGCGACTAACTACTAACCACTCAAAACGTCTCTACCAGGGACTAACGACTAACGACTAAAAACTTATAGCCAAAATCTGCTCTCTTACCTTAGCTACGCCGCTACAGAAACCTCTTTCAGGGGTTGCCAACGGAAATAACGACTTCCTCCCATTTCAATTAAAATTTTAACTTGACTCATTTGTTGCGGGAGTTCGGTTAAAAATCTAATTTCTTCACTTGATAAAATATGACCTTCAATAATCCATAAAATTAATCCTTTTGAGTTTGCAGGTAACTCTTCTAACTGAGACTGAATAATAGGCGGTATATAATAAGTATTTCCGACTGCCGCTTTATTGCCGCTACTTTTCTTACCTAAATGGGGCGGACGTACGCCATGAACCCCGGTTAAATATGCCCCTAAATCTCCTAATCCTCGAGCGGATAAACTATGAATAGTATATCCTTTGGCTCTGAGGCGACGAATATAACGTCCTTCAAATCCGCCTTCGAGGGGAACATAAAGACCTAAAGCGCCATGAGTTTCTAAGTCTTTCAGCAGTTTACCGCCTGTTGTAATGAGTGCCATAAATTTAAATCTTAATCGATAAATGTAAGAAAAATAATCCGTTAACTTCCTGATTAAACCTATTGGTAATATTGCCGTAGCTATTGTCCCGTCAGATTTAAATGAAAGTGTGGTTCTGCTTGCTCTACTGCGTTAAAAACAGAGTTTAAGCCAGAGTTTAAATTAAAGGTATTCTACCATATCCTTATACAACGTCAGGTTGATGACCTCTCCCCAAACCCTCTCCGGGGCGGAAAGGGGCTTCTCAATCTTTGAAAAACAACGAAAAATTAGGGTTTTGAAGCCTCTCTGCTATTAGGGGACAGGTTGCGGAAGGATTTTAAGCTTTCATCTTCACAGCTTGTTGACGACGACGGCTAAGACTGGCGATAATCAAATAAGAACAAGGAACAAAATAAAGCGCCAGCAAAGTTGCACCGCCTACACCTCCGGCAACTGCGACGGCTAACGGCGGCCAAAACCCTCCTCCAGCCAATAATAGCGGGATAAACCCTACCATTGTACTTAATGTGGTTGCAATCACATGACGAGTTGATTGTAGCACCACTTGACGAGCCGCCCGAGCATTCCCCGCCGCCGCCTCCGGATTATCCTGTAATGCAGCCAACACCACAACAGAATCATTAATGGCAATTCCTACCAGTGCAAAGGTTCCAATTAAACCCATAAACCCAAACGGATAGCTAAATAATGCTAAACTAAAAAATCCTAAACCCACTGAACAGACTGCTACGCCTCCTACAATTAATGTAGAACGAAATGAATTTAGTGACAGCACTAATAGAGAAGATGACAATACCAGAATAATCGGTAAAGTGGCAAATAAACCCCCTTGTGCATCTCCTTGCTCTCCCGCCTCTCCTGCTACCTCAGACCAATACCCAGAAGGCAATTTAAACTCAGCCGCTGTTAATTGCTGTTGCCAATTTGTTAAAATCTCAGACGGGAGTTTATCGGCGGCAATATAACCTTGAATTAGATTAAAGCGTTGACCATTGCGGCGAGTAATAGCAGATGACTCTGGATTTAATCTCAATTCACCTAAACTTGAAATTGGAATAGTATTAATAGAACTTTGACGATTTTGATCTAAATTAACATCCGTTGCCTGTAATTCTAATCCTGTAATTTGTTCTACAGCGCCACGTTGACTATTAGAAACTCTAACACGCACAGGCAATTCTTCCGTTTCTTCAATCATTGACCCTCCCAAATTTCCTTCGAGTAAAGCGGCTAATTGTTGAGAAATATCAGTATAGTCAACTCCCGCTAATTGTGCTTCTTCTTCATCCATTTGAAACTGAAGTTGAGGCTGTATTTCATTCAAACTATCCCGAGTATGAGTTACACCTGGCACCGTCGCCAACATTCCCCGCGCTTGTTCTCCTAATTGCCGTAAACGTGTCAAGTCAGCGCCATAAATTCGCAATTCTACAGGTGCATCAAAGGGTGGCCCTTGTTCTAATTTTCGCACCAATATTCTGGCTTGAGGAAACTTTAAATCCATTTCAGTTTGCAAAGTATTAATCAAGTTTGTTTCAGCAACTTGCGCCAATTGTAAAAAGCCTTGAGCGTAGTTTGCCGCTTGTTCTTGACCGCCAATTAAATTATAATAATATCGAGGCGCACTTCGTCCTAAGAACCAGTGAACTTGTTGAATTTCAGGATAATTTAGTAGAGTTTTACGAGCTTGTAAAGCAATATTTTCGGTTTGTTGAATCGATGCAGAAGCCGGGAGTTCGAGTTCAATTTGCAGTTGATCCCGTTCGACGGAAGGAAAAAATTGTTGAGGTAATTGACTCACTTGTACAAAACCGATAATGGGTAAAATTAACCCTAATATTATTCCTAAAATAGGATAGCGAAATAATCCTTGTAAACTGATTTGATACAGTCGGGTGAGTTTAGCAGAAGAAAAACCATTTTTCCACCACTTATAATTATTATGAATATTTTTACTATCTTTATTTTGATTAATTTTAGCCGCTAATGCGGTATCAATCGTAATGGAGATAAACAAAGAAGAAATAACCGCTAAAATTACACTCACTCCAATGGTTCCGACAAATTCTCCGGCACTACCCGGAAGTATAGCAATCGGAACAAACGCTAAAGCCGTTGTCAAGGTTGAGGCGAGTAATGGCATAAATAAATAATTGACAGTTTTAGAAATAGCGACTTCTGCTTTTAATCCTGAATTTAATTTGTGAGTGACTTCATCAACTACAATAATTGCTGTATCAATTAATAATCCCAGTGCCACAATTAACCCGGAAATTGACATCTGATGTAGCGGAATTCCCAGCAATTGCATTAATCCTAAAACCATGCAACTACATAATGGTAAAGTTAATCCAATAATTAAGGCTGATTTCCAGCCCATCACAAAAAAAGTAACGCCAAAAACTAAAATTCCGCTAATAATGAGATTTATAATTAAGCTTTTTAACCGAGCGGTAACATAATCACTTTGATTAAAAATCGTTTCTAGCCTTAAACCTGTTCCTAATGTTTTCTGAAATTCGTTTAAAGTAATTTCTGCTGTTTTTGCCCACCGATCTAACTGATAGTCAGACTCAACAAACACAGCCAAAGCAATCCCCGGTTTACCATCAATTAACGTTAATTCATTTGGAGGATTAATTACACTTTTATCAACCGTGGCTACATCTGTGAGTTGAGCAAATTGACCTTGATTACCAAATTGAATCGGAATCTTTCGGATTCTTTCTAAAGAGTCTAAATTAGATTCAATTTCCAACAATAAATCATTATTTTCTCCTCGAAATTCTCCCGCCGAAACCTTAGCATCACTTTGTTGAATTTGACGAGATAATGCCTGAGCTGTTAATCCTAAGTTCGCTAATTGAGTCGGATTAATTTCAACTAAAATCTCTTCTCTATGTTTACCAAATAACTCTACTTTTTCAGTTCCCGCTAATCCTGATAATTCATCCTCTAACGATTCTGCTAATCGATTTAAAATCGCATAATTAGGCGGTTCCGGTCGTTGCCAAACTAAAGAAGTAATCAAAGCATAAGCCTTAACTTCTAATTCTTCCAGTTCCGGTGTAGTTGCTGCCTCCGGTAAACGATTTGCGGCTTGACCAATCTGATCGCGAATTCGTGACAAAATCGGATCGACTTCTGCTTCTTGAACTCGATCTTTCAATCCTATTTCAATAATTGAACTCCCCGTACTCGAAGTAGAACTATAATAATCAATCTCTTCAATTTTTGCTAATTCCTGTTCTATTGGATCGGTAATTAACGCTTCAACTCGTTCTGCATCTGCGCCCGGAAAAAAGGTTTTAACAATCGCATTACGAGAAACTAACTCTGGATCTTCTAATCTTGGTAACGTTAAAAAAGCAGACGCTCCCCAAACCAGAATTAAAAGTATTGTGAGAATTAATAATCTGAAATTACGATAAAATAGAGTAGTCATAATATAAATAAGTCTGTAAATATAGCAATTAGAATTTAGAAGGGGCGTATCGCAATACGCCCGTACAGGATTTTTTTAGAAGGGGTGGATCGCAATACGCCTGTACAGGATTTTTGATAAATTTCATGATTTTATTGCCTACTCACCTAACAAAACCTCCACCCACTGACCCGGTACAAATTGTTGAACACCATTAGCCACAACTTGTTCACCCGGTTGCAGTAGCCCCCGCACTAAAGAGCGATCGCCGTCTGTATGCAATACTTCTACTGTGCGCCGTTCTAGTTGCTTCGTTCTAGGCGGTAAGTTGTCGATAGGGTTTTCTACCCGAACCAAAGCATAACAAGCCCATAAGCCTCGTTCTCCTCGAATTAAAGCGCTTGTCGGTAACCAAAACCCCTCTGTAGACTGAATGCGGGTCAGTTGCAAACGCGCTATTGTACCGGGTGCAACTATTTGGGGAAGTAATAAAATCACAGTACGAGTACGAGTCGCAGAGTCTACTTCCGGTAAAATTGAAATCAGTTCGGCTGAATAAACTTCTCCGCTCATTTCAACCGAATATTGACGGCCTATCCTCAAATCTGATAGCGCTTCAGCAGGAACACCCACACGCACCTCCGGCTGTCTCCCTTCCACTAACCGCACAACCTGTTGACCTGCCGAAACCACCGTTCCTTCATCAACATAACGACGGGAAATCTGACCCGAAAAAGGAGCAGATAATAAACTTTTTTCGAGTAGTATTTCTAATTGATTAATCTGAGATTCTATTTGACGAACTTGCGCCTGTTGAGCCTGAATTTGCTCTATCCGAGTTCCTGCTAACAATTCATCTAACTGACTTCGCACCTGCTGAACTTGCGCTTGCTGAGCCTGAATTTGCTCTATGCGAGTTCCGGTTTGTAATTCCGCTAAATTGCTTCGCGCTTCGTTAATTCTGGCTAAAAGGGAGTCCTCTGTCGTAATAGTTTGATCTAAATCTTCCCGAGAAATAGCGCCTTCAGCATAGAGATCTCGACGACGTTGGGATTGTAACTGTGCTAATTCCAACTGTTGCTGTAAATCTTCTAGCCGTGAACCTGCCGCATCAATATTTTCAGTTCGTGGCCCTGCTTGCAATTCCCGTAATCTCGCTTGTTCTTGCGCCAGTCTAGATCGAGTCGCTGCAATGGTTTCCTGGCGTGGCCCGTTTTGCAGTTCTGTTAATGTGGCGATCGCCTGATCTTTTTGGGCAATTAATCCTTGGCGCTGAGCCTGGAGTTGACGAGTATCTAAGCGTGCCATTACCTCACCTTGATTGACTTGCTGGCCTTCATCAACACTCAGCGATCGCAGTAACCCGGACTGTTCAAAGCTTAATTCACTCGTCCGTTGCGCTTCTACTATTCCCGTGTAACCTCTGGAAACTGCATAAGAATTCACACTCTCTACCGTAATAGTTTCAACCGGGAGAATGGTTGGTAAATTTTGTTGCAGTTTTGCTGTATCGGATTGTGATACAAAACTATTACGATAAAGAAGCGTAGTTCCTCCCAGTCCAACGGCAAGCAAAATTCCCGCTACAATAACTCGCTGCCAACGCTTGGATTTTGATGAGGATTGAACCGCGATCTCTTCAAATACAGTTTCCTTCTCTAATTGGGTTGAACGCTCTGAGACATCTTCAGGTGAGGATTTTGTCAAGGCTTGGGATAAATCTCGATCTGTTGTCTCCCATTCCATGGAAGGGCTAGTTGATGCTTGCTCTACCGAGTGAGAATTATTCTGTTGCGGTGTACTCATAAGTTTGGAGGCGTTAGTCAGATAACGTTGATCAATTCAATTTTAAAATTTAAACATACGTTTGATTTAATTTAAACATACGTTTGAAATAATTGCAACATTCTGCTTTGATGAAGATATGCCTGTCCATAGTAGGGGCGCATTGCATGCGCCCCAAAACCCAAAACCCAAAACCCAATGAATTCTGTTCCTTCCAGCGATCCGAAAATTGATACTAAAATCCAAATTCTTGATGCAGCAGAGCGTCAATTTGCTTTACTCGGCTTTGCGGGTACATCACTACGGGCTGTCACACGAGATGCCAATGTGAATTTAGCCGCAGTTCATTATCATTTCGGCTCAAAAGAGGAACTGTTTAAAGCCGCAGTCCGACGAGTCGCAGAACCCATTGTCAGTGAACAAATTCGGCGTTTAGAGCAGCTTGAGCAGGGTAATAGCTCTTTTTCGATGGCTGATGTCATCCGCGCTTATATTGCGCCGTCGTTAGAAATGCTGCATCATGGAGAGCCTTCTTGCTTTGTTCACGCTCAATTTCTGGGTCAATGTCGGATTGAACCCTATCCCATTCAACAACTAGCAAGCGCTGAATTTAGTTTGAGCCACGAGCCTTTTCTCAGTGCTTTGCAGCAGATGCTACCTCATCAGTCTGAGCAAGAATTATCTTGGAAATTAGATTTAGTTGTGGCAATGTTAGTGCGGGTTTTAACTCAAATTGAACAGTCTCAATCCTTATCTACAGAATCTACACAGCAGGTAGATGATTTGATTGAACGTTTAGTGGTGTTTATTACTGACGGAATGAGTGCTTGAGAATTGAATATTCCCAGTTGCTGTTTCTGCGATTTCCTATTTGATCAATCATTGGGGTCAAATCATTGACAAATTGAAAAGTTTTACGTAACATTAAGTATTGTCGTAAAATAACTTGATTCTAGTTCCCAGTCGCTGCCAAAATTTGACCATCGCGTGCGCGCAGATGTAGAGTTATCCTCGATGCTTATATATAGTGTATGAGGGGGATCGCAGACATTAGGAGACTAATCAGAAGGAAGTTAAAGTCAAGCAGAGTATAAGCCAATTATTCGCTCTTGTTCACTTGAAGCTCGTGCAATTGGTATAAATTACTCCTTAACAAAAAATGGGATACTGGGCAGAGCACTGCTCAAGTCCTCACGACATTTGGGCGAAACTGAGTTAAATCTTGGTTAAACAGCAGCTTAAAAAAACAAGTGGGTTACCTAGAGTATTCCTGGGTCAGCGGTTTAGAGCCGATTAAACAGGAAACGGTAGTCAAGCTGCCCAAGTTCACCGAATCGGCGCTGCAAATAGCACGTCACCAATATCCGCTCAAGCTGACGGGTTCTCCGCGTAAAGCAGGAATCCGGCTATATTGTAATGCTTAGAAAAGAGAGGCTAGTTTAAGTGTCTGTAGGAATCCTCGGCACAAAACTTGGCATGACTCAGGTCTTTGAGTCAGAGACTGGAAAAGCGATTCCAGTGACTGTTGTCCAAGCTGGGCCATGCAAAGTTACCCAAATCAAAACCGATTCAACAGATGGCTATAGTGCCCTGCAAATTGGTTATGGGGAAGTCAAAAACAAAACCCGCAAGCTCAACACTCAGAAAAATCCTGGCCGAGAGGTTAACAAATATCTGAGTTGTGCAGAGCAAGGTCACCTCGCCAAGTCTGGGGGAACCTTATTGCGTCATCTCCAGGAATATCGAATTGATGACACCAGTTCTTATGAGCTAGGTCAACAACTCAAAGCAGACCTGTTTGAACCCGGTCAACTAGTCGATGTAACCGGAACCAGTATGGGTCGGGGTTTTGCGGGATTTCAAAAACGGCATAACTTCCGGCGCGGTCCGATGTCACACGGTTCTAAGAACCACCGTCAACCGGGTTCAATTGGCCCTGGGACTACTCCAGGTCGGGTCTATCCCGGTAAGAAAATGGCAGGACGCTACGGCGGTAAACAAATTACAACTCGTAAATTAACCGTTGTGCGAGTTGACCCGGAGCGTAATCTACTGCTGATTAAAGGCGCTGTTCCTGGCAAACCCGGTAGTTTAATCAGTATTGCCCCAGCCAACATCGTCGGCGGTTAATAGAAACACAAGGGGAAAAATATGGTTGAGTGTACTGTTAAAAATTGGCAAGGGGAGGAAGCCGGACAAGCCTCCTTTGAGTTAAAAGTTGCCAAAGAAGAAAACGCGGCGCATATCCTGCACCGGGCTGTGGTGCGGCAAATGAATAATGCCCGCCAAGGCAATGCCAGCACCAAAACTCGTTCTGAGGTTCGTGGGGGTGGACGTAAACCCTGGCGACAAAAAGGAACAGGTCGCGCGAGAGCCGGTTCAATTCGTTCGCCTCTGTGGCGTGGGGGTGGGATTATCTTTGGCCCCAAACCCAGAGATTATGGTACGAAAATGAATCGCAAGGAACGGCGTTTAGCCCTGCGCACCGCCTTCCAAAGTCGAGTTGAAGACATGGTGGTGGTTGAGGAATTTATCGATCAGTTTCCCCAGCCGAAAACCAAGGAATTGATGGGAGCCATCGATCGTTGGGGCGTTGATCCAGAACAAAAAATTCTGTTGATTTTGCCCGAAAGACAGCAAAACGTATATCTCTCAGGTCGCAATATTCCCACCCTGAGAATTTGTGTGGCTGATAGTATTAATGTCTACGATCTGTTGTCCGCCGATCGGGTCATTACAACTGCTGCCGCGATCGCCAAAATACAGGAGATTTACAGTGACTAAATATAGTGAACGGGATCTCGCTGATCTGGTTAAGCGTCCCATTGTTACCGAAAAAGCCACCATCAAAATGGAACTGGATCAGTTTACCTTTGATGTTGATCCTAAAGCGACTAAACCCGATATTAAAAAAGCTATTGAACAGTTGTTTGACGTTAAAGTCAAAAGCGTCAATACCCATAATCCTCCCAGAAAACAGCGGAGAGTCGGTAAATTTGTCGGGTTTAAATCTCGTTATAAACGCGCCATTGTCACCTTAGAAGACGGAGAACCGTTACGGAAAATTCTCTTCCCAGAAGTCTAAAGAATACTTCAATAGTACATAGACAAAAACGGTTGTACATCCTTGTAGAAGAGAGAAAACTATGGGAATTCGTGCTTATCGTCCAATGACCCCTGGCACACGCCAGTTAGCGACCTCCAATTTTTCCGAAGTCACGCGCTCCGGTTCAGAGCGCTCTTTGACGACCCATAAACATCGTCATCAAGGTCGGAATAATAGAGGAGTCATTACCTGTCGCCATCGGGGTGGTGGACACAAAAAACTGTATCGAATTATTGATTTTAAACGGGATAAACATAATGTTCCCGCCAAAGTCGCCGAGATTGAATACGATCCCAATCGTAATGCTAGGATTGCCCTGCTGCATTATATCGATGGGGAAAAACGTTATATTCTGCATCCAGCCGGCTTACAAGTCGGGACTTTAATTACCGCAGGGCCTGAAGCACCGATTGAAGTCGGTAACGCTTTACCTTTGGCGAAAATTCCGTTAGGAACCGCCATTCATAACGTGGAGTTACTTCCCGGTAAAGGTGGCCAAATTGTCCGTGCAGCGGGCGCGATCGCCCAAATCATGGCAAAAGAAGGCAAATACGTCACCCTGAAATTACCTTCAGGAGAACAACGTAAAGTCCCCGCCAATTGCTATGCCACCATTGGTCAAGTCGGTAACGCCGACATTCGTAATACCAGCGTCGGTAAAGCTGGGCGTAACCGTTGGAAAGGAAAGCGGCCGACCGTCCGGGGAAGTGTAATGAACCCCTGCGATCACCCTCATGGTGGTGGAGAAGGACGCGCTCCCATTGGTCGTAGTGGCCCGATGACCCCTTGGGGTAAACCTGCCCTGGGTGCGAAAACTCGGAATAAGAAAAAACGCAGTACTGCTTTAATTGTCCGTCGTCGTCGGAAGTCTTCTAAACGCGGAAAGGGCGGTCGTCAAAGTTAGATGTGAAGTTGGAACTAAACCTATGCCTCGTTCACTAAAAAAAGGCCCATTTGTCGCCGACAAATTGATGAGAAAAATTGAAGCCTTAAATGCTAATAGCAAAAAGGAAGTGATCAAAACTTGGTCACGCGCTTCGACTATCCTGCCTCAAATGATCGGCCATACCATTGCGGTTCACAATGGCCGCACTCATGTTCCGGTCTTTGTCTCCGAACAAATGGTTGGCCATAAACTCGGGGAATTTGCCCCAACGCGCACCTTTAGAGGTCATGCCAAAAGTGATAAAAAAGCACGTCGGTAAACAATTATGGCAGTAGATAACTCAGAACAAGTCAAAGCGATCGCCCGTTATATTCGGATGTCTCCCCATAAAGTGCGACGAGTCCTGGATCAAATTCGGGGCCGTTCTTATCGGGAAGCATTAATTATCCTTGAATTTATGCCTTATCGGGCCTGTCAGCCTGTACTTAAGGTATTACGTTCAGCGGTTGCCAATGCCGAACATAACCAAGGTCTTGACCCAGCTAGCCTCATTGTTTCCGAAGCTTTCGCCGATCAAGGCCCCAGTTTACGACGGTATCGTCCCCGAGCACAGGGTCGTGCCTATCAAATTCGTAAACCCACCTGTCATATTACTGTTGCGGTTGCACCGATGAGCGAGTAATCCATTCATTGGTTGTAATTGAGTCCACTGTAATTAACCAGGCAATCAAAGTAAACAGTTAACAGATATTATCCTCAGACTGTTATGGGACAAAAAATACATCCAGTTGGTTTTCGTCTCGGAATTACTCAGGAACATAAATCTCGCTGGTTTGCCGATGCGAGACAATATCCAGAGTTACTCCAGGAAGACCATCAAATCCGCGAATATATTCGCAAAAATCTAAGTAATGCTGGCATCTCTGATGTCCGGATTGAACGTAAAGCAGACCAAATTGACCTAGAAGTCTTTACGGCTCGTCCTGGGGTCGTTGTGGGTCGCGGTGGTAGCGGAATTGAAGCCCTGAGAGTCGGTTTACAAAAAGAACTCGGCAATCAGCGCCAAATTCGGATTAATGTAGTTGAAGTGGCTCGTGTAGATGCCGATGCCACATTAATTGGTGAATACATTGCCCAACAACTCGAAAAACGGGTTTCATTCCGTCGGGTGGTGCGTCAGGCTATTACTCGCGCCCAGAAAGCTGGGGTTGAAGGGATCAAAATTCAAGTCAGCGGTCGGTTAAATGGGGCAGAAATTGCTCGAACCGAATGGACTCGCGAAGGTCGTGTGCCATTACATACCTTACGGGCAGATATTGATTATGCCTACTGTACCGCTTTGACCATTTACGGAATTTTGGGGATTAAAGTTTGGATCTTTAAAGGCGAAATTATTCCCGGACAAGAAGAAACCGCTCCCCCCACCAACAACCAACCTCGACGTAATCGTCAACCCCGTCGTCAGAAATATGATGATCGTTCTAACGAAGGATAATTGATGATTTGGTCCATCTCTCAGTAATAACCAGTTATGTTAAGTCCGAGAAGAACAAAATTCCGTAAACAACAACGAGGACGAATGCGGGGCCTGGCAACTCGAGGCAATACTCTCAATTTTGGAGATTATGCCCTGCAAGCCTTAGAACCCTGCTGGATTACCTCTCGCCAAATCGAGGCAGCCCGACGAGCCATGACTCGTTATATTCGCCGGGGCGGTAAAATCTGGATTCGGATTTTCCCCGATAAACCCGTCACCATGCGAGCGGCTGAAACCCGGATGGGTTCCGGGAAAGGAAACCCAGAATATTGGGTGGCTGTGGTTAAACCCGGTCGGATTATGTTTGAGTTAACCGGAGTTCCTGAATCCGTTGCCCGCGAAGCCATGCGCCTCGCCGACTCAAAATTACCGATTAAAACCAAGTTTATTACCCGTTCTCAAACAGCGGTTGAAGACTAGAGGAATCTTATCATTATGGCATTGCCAAAGATTGCAGACGCAAGAGATTTAAGTGATGAAAACTTGTCTCAAGAAATTAGTGAGACAAAGAAGAAATTAGCAAAC
Organism: Microcoleaceae cyanobacterium; assembly: GCA_049647265.1. GTDB lineage: Bacteria > Cyanobacteriota > Cyanobacteriia > Cyanobacteriales > Microcoleaceae > JAAURB01. The sequence continues at coordinate 246,905 of JBARXJ010000048.1, read as the reverse complement.
CTGCGTTTACTCCAAGCAACTGGCCGCTTAGAAAAAACCCACGAGTTTAAACACGCTCGTCATTGGCTTGCCCAATTACTCACAGTAGAAGGGGAACGTCAACGACAAACTGAAACGGCAGTTTCTGAGTAAACCTTTATTGAGTTAGTCTGAACCCATTCAAGCTATGGCAATCAAAGAACGAGTCGGCTTTGTGATTAGTAACAAAATGGATAAAACCGTTGTTGTTGCGATTGAAAACCGTTCTCCTCATCCCAAATACGGCAAGATTGTCGTCAAAACCAAGCACTATAAAGTGCATGATGAGGAAAACAAATGTCAAGAAGGAGATCGAGTCAGAATTCAAGAAACTCGTCCCCTGAGTAAAACCAAGTGCTGGAATGTTGTGGAAATTCTCAGTACTCGGGCGATTTAGGATTTTTATCTGTAAGTGTCAACCGGGCGTAAAATCTCGGGCGTGAGATTTTCTCCCTATTCAAACCACCCACCATGATTCAACAGGAAAGCTTATTGAATGTCGCCGATAACAGCGGAGCACGCAAACTGATGTGCATCCGGGTGTTAGGGGGCGGTAATCGTCGCTACGGCGGCATTGGCGATGAAATTATCGCCGTTGTGAAAGATGCCATTCCCAATATGGCAGTGAAAAAATCCGATGTGGTTCGGGCCGTGATTGTACGGACTCGCCATAGTCTGCGCCGCGATAGTGGCATGAGTATTCGGTTTGATGATAACGCCGCCGTGATTATCAACCCGGAAGGCAATCCGAGAGGAACTCGTGTATTTGGCCCTGTAGCACGGGAACTGCGGGATAAAAGTTACATGAAAATTGTTTCTTTAGCACCGGAGGTACTCTAATGGTTAAACGTAAAAGCCAAACTCCCCCTCAAAAGATGAAAATGCACATCAAAAAAGGGGACACCGTTCAGGTGATTACAGGCCGTGACAAAGGTAAAGTCGGGGAAATTATTCAAACGATGCCCCGAGTCAGTAAAGTGGTGGTTCGTGATGTCAATGTCCGCACCAAACACGTCAAACCTCAACAAGAAGGAGAGTCTGGCCGGATTATTACCTTTGAGGCCCCAATTCATAGTTCTAACGTCATGCTTTATTCAGAAAAGGAAAAAGTCGCCAGTCGGGTGTCTTATACCTTTACTGAAGAAGGTCGTAAAGTGCGGATGCTGAAAAAAACAGGGGAAATTATTGATTAATTTCAAACCTGCGAATTTTTCTTTCCCACAAGCAGCAGTTGTTCTAACGGTTGAGTGTGAAACACATCTATTGTTAACTTTCCCTGACCCAGCCCAGGGATAATTAAAACCCACAAACAGCTATGGTATCTCCACTGAAAACACGGTACGAAGAAGAAATTGTTCCTAAATTAATGGAACAGTTCAAATACGACAATATTCATCAAGTCCCCAAACTGGTTAAAGTCACCCTCAACCGGGGTTTAGGGGAAGCCTCACAAAATGCGAAAGCACTAGAATCCTCCATTCAGGAAATGGCTATCATTACTGGCCAAAAACCCATCGTCACCCGCGCCAAGAAAGCCATTGCGGGCTTTAAAATCCGTAAAGGAATGCCCGTTGGTGTAATGGTAACGCTACGTTCTGAGCGGATGTACGCCTTTGCTAATCGACTGATTCATTTGGCACTCCCTCGGATTCGAGATTTTCGGGGGATTAGTCCCAAAAGCTTTGACGGCCGAGGCAACTACTGCTTAGGGGTGCGGGAACAGTTGATTTTTCCTGAAATCGATTACGACAGTATCGATCAAATTCGAGGTTTAGATATTTCCATTGTCACTTCCGCCCAAACTGACGAAGAAGGACGCGCCTTGCTCAAAGAAATGGGAATGCCCTTCCGGGAGAACTAAGGCACTATTAATATTTAGGCAATTATGGCAACAAACGACACCATTGCAGATATGCTTACGCGCATCCGCAACTCTTGCATGGCGCGGCATCAAACCACAGATATTCCAGCAACCCGCATGACTCGCAGTATCGCCCGCGTTCTAAAAAACGAAGGCTTTATTGACAATGTCGAAGAAAGCGGCGAAGGCATTACCCAAAAGTTGGTCTTGTCTCTCAAGTACAATCCCAAAACCCGTAAACCCACCATTAAAACCTTGAAACGGGTCAGTCGTCCGGGATTGCGAGTTTACAAAAACCGTAAAGAATTGCCTCGTGTCTTGGGAGGAATTGGAATAGCAATTATTTCAACCTCTCACGGGGTGATGACTGACCGTGAAGCCCGTCGTCAAGGGATTGGTGGCGAAGTGCTTTGCTATATCTGGTAGCAGTTGAATCTGCTTTTATTTACCCTTAGCAACATTAAACAAATATCATGTCTCGAATTGGTAAACAGCCTATTCCGATTCCAGCCAAGGTCAATATTACAATCGACGGTCAAACCGTTACGGTTAAAGGCCCTAAAGGAGAACTCTCTCGGGTACTACCGCCAGAAGCTGTGATTGGTCAAGAAGACAACACCATCACAATCAAGCGCAAAGACGAGAGCCGCCGCGCCCGAGAACGTCACGGTTTATGTCGTTCCTTGGTTGCCAATATGGTAGAAGGCGTGTCTCAAGGATTTCAACGGCGCTTAGAAATCCAAGGGGTTGGATATCGGGCGCAAGTCCAAGGCCAGAACTTAATCCTGAATGTGGGATACAGTAAGCCCGTTGAAATTAAACCCCCCGAAGGAATTACCTTAGCCGTAGAAAACAACACCAATGTGATTGTCAGCGGCATTAGTAAAGAAGTTGTGGGTAACACCGCAGCCACCATTCGTGCGGTTCGGCCTCCTGAACCCTACAAAGGTAAAGGCATTCGATATGCCGGAGAACAAATTCGACGAAAAGCTGGTAAATCAGGCAAGAAATAAACCATGAAAACCACCCGTACAGAATCCCGTTTGCGGCGGCATCGGCGTGTGCGTCGTAAAGCAGAAGGAACTCCCGAACGCCCCCGTTTATGTGTGTTCCGCTCTCATAAGCATATTTATGCTCAACTGATTGACGATAGCAAACAACACACAATAGCTGCCGCTTCGACCTTAGACCCTGAGATTCGAGAACAATTAGACAACGGTGGCAACTGTGATGCCTCAACCAAAGTCGGTCAATTGATTGCTCAACGCTCTATCGCTCAAGGAGTCGAAAAGGTTGTGTTTGACCGGGGGGGATATTTATATCACGGTCGGGTTAAAGCGCTAGCCGATGCGGCTCGAGAAGCGGGATTAGATTTCTAAGTTAAACTTCTGACATTACAACAGCAGAATTGAACACTGTCGATGTCGGCCAAGTTTCGACTCTGTTGCTGTCAGTCATATTCTCAATTCACTTTTGATATCTAGATAAGATGGCAGAACAACAACAACAACAACGCCGCAAAAAAGGCAATCGTACCAAAGAAAAAGAGACCGAATGGCAAGAGCGGGTGGTGCAAATCCGCCGGGTAACTAAAGTGGTTAAAGGCGGTAAAAAGCTCAGTTTCCGTGCCATTGTGATTGTTGGCAACGAACGAGGTCAAGTTGGCGTGGGAGTCGGTAAAGCCGCTGATGTCATTGGTGCGGTGAAAAAAGGTGTCGCAGATGGTCGCAAAAATGTGATTAGCGTCCCGCTCACCAAGGCGAATTCTATTCCCCATCCCGTTAATGGAATTGGTGGCGGTGCGAACGTTATGGTTCGGCCTGCTTCTCCCGGTACGGGTGTAATTGCCGGGGGCGCTGTACGAACTGTACTCGAACTGGCAGGGGTTCAAAATATTCTGGCTAAACAACTCGGTTCGAGTAACCCACTCAATAACGCCCGGGCAACTGTTGATGCCCTTTCTAGCCTGCGAACCTTCTCTGAAGTTTCCAAAGAACGAGGCCTTTCGATTGATCAACTGTTTAGTTAATCGGACTCTATTTACTTTATTAACGATTCGTTATGAGATTACAAGACGCTGTTCCAAAAGACGGTTCCCGTCATCGTAAACGCCGCTTAGGACGGGGAATTTCCGCCGGACAAGGGGCAAGCTGTGGTAAAGGGATGCGGGGACAAAAATCTCGCTCGGGTGGCGGCACTCGCCCTGGATTTGAAGGGGGACAAAATCCGCTTTATCGTCGTTTACCCAAATTAAAAGGCTTTCCTCTGGTCAACCGTAAACGTTACACTACCATTAATGTAGGAAAGCTAGCCTCCCTCAGCTCCAACACAACAGTGACGCTCGCCTCTTTGATGGAAGCAGGCCTGCTCAATAGTAGTAAAGGGCCCTTGAAAGTCCTCGGAGATGGTGAACTGAATGTCGCACTTCAGGTACAAGCGGCTGGATTTACCAAAACCGCCCAATCCAAAATTGAGGCCGCAGGTGGGAGTTGTGAAGTCGTGGATGCTAGCAAGCCTGATACAGAAACTGATGCAGATTAGCGATCGCGCTATGGCATTGGCTGAAAATGGTTTAAGCGAGGTTGTCTTTTATGGTTGTTAGTCGAGATAAAGCACCGACGGCTCAAGAAACCTTTATGCAAATGGCACAAGCAGCCGGTTTACGAGGTCGTATCCTCATTACCATCGGGTTGCTCGTGTTAGTGCGTTTAGGGGTTTTCTTACCCATTCCGGGGATAGATCGAGCCGCGTTTGCTGCTAATGTACAAAATAGTCCGGTAATTGGTTTACTAGACTTATTCTCTGGGGGTGGATTATCAGCCCTAGGGATTTTTGCGTTAGGGATTATTCCCTTTATTAACGCTTCTATTATTATGCAATTGATGACGGCAGCCTTGCCCAGTCTAGAAGATTTGCAGAAAAACGAAGGGGAAGCGGGACGACGCAAAATTTCTCAAATTACCCGTTATGTTGCCCTCGGTTGGGCTTTATTACAAAGTATTGGGATTTCGATTTGGGTGACCCCATTTGCTCAAAATCCTGGGGTTTTCTTTACCGTAGAGGTGATTTTAGCCTTAGCCGCTGGCTCAATGTTTGTGATGTGGGTCTCTGAGTTAATTACAGAGCGGGGTATTGGTAATGGCGCTTCTTTGCTGATTTTTGTCAACATTGTGGCTGTGTTACCGAGTTCGTTAGGAAATACGATTGAATTGGCTCAAAGTGGCGATCGCGCAATTGTCGGCCGAGTGATTCTTTTATTACTGATCTTCCTAGCAATGATTGTTGGGATTGTTTTCGTCCAAGAAGGGACTCGTCGGATTCCGATTTTATCCGCTCGTCGTCAGGTTGGCCGGAAACTCTATCGAGAAAAAACCAGCTATTTACCGCTGCGGTTGAATCAGGGGGGCGTGATGCCGATTATTTTTGCATCGGCTGTACTCATTTTACCCGCTTCTCTGTCTCAATTCACCAATAATCCGACATTAATACGAATCTCAACTTACTTGAGTCCAAACGGCCCAACACCTTGGCTGTATGCCCTCTTTTATCTGGTGTTGATTCTGTTTTTCAGCTACTTCTACGCTTCCCTGATTATGAATCCCGTGGATATGTCCCAAAACTTGAAAAAGATGGGAGCCAGTATTCCAGGTATTCGTCCGGGACGGGCAACCAGTGAGTACATTGAACGAGTGTTAAATCGCTTAACTTTCCTGGGTGCAATCTTCCTGGGTTTAGTCGCGATTATTCCCACGGTCGTTGAAAGTGCAACGCGAGTTCCTACTTTTCGCGGATTTGGTGCAACGTCTCTGTTAATTCTAGTGGGGGTTGCCATTGAAACCGCAAAACAAGTACAAACCTACGTCATCTCTCAAAGATACGAAGGAATGGTGAAATAGTCCTATGCGATTTATTTTTCTAGGTCCTCCTGGGGCGGGTAAAGGGACTCAAGCCATCAGAGTTGCTGAAATGCTCGCAATTCCCCATATTTCAACGGGGGACATTCTCAGACAGCACGTGGCGGAGCAAACCCCCCTAGGAGTTGAGGCTAAACTCTATATGGATAAAGGGGAGTTAGTACCCGATCAACTGATTTTGGATATGGTGAAGTATCGTTTAGAACAAGCAGATACCAGTCGAGGTTGGATTCTCGATGGATTTCCTCGTAACGTCCCTCAGGCTATTTTCGTTGAACAACTCTTGTCCAGCGCAGAAAGCTCTTCTCAGGGATCAAAAGGAACCGACTTGCAAGTGATTAACCTTGATGCGCCCGATGATGTGGTGGTTGAACGGTTACTGGCTCGGGGTCGTAGGGATGACAATGAAGAAACCATTCGTCGTCGCTTACAAGTCTATCGAGAACAAACAGCACCTTTAATTGAGTTTTATCAAGAACGCGATCAACTCAGTTATATTGACGGGAGTTTATCCATGGATGAAGTCACTGTTGAGTTAAAGCAAGCTGTTGCGGTTTAAAGGTAGAACCGCCGTATCGCCTATTTGATGCGGATTGATTGGCTTCGGAGATCAATTGTATCTTGAATCTGGCTGAAGCGCTGTGGATGAATATCTTGACAAAAGTCAAGCGATAAGGTGCAAAATTTTGATAAAATATGTTAAGAAATTCTCCTGAATTTCTACAGCTTTGTGATGTTTAGGATCTCAACTCAATGGGGTCAGAAATATCATTGCTCGCTTATGTTGAATTGAGGAAATCACAGCTTGTCTAAGCAAGATCTAATTGAAATGGAAGGAACCGTGACTGAGTCTCTTCCTAACGCGATGTTTCGGGTCGATCTCGATAATGGATTTAATGTTCTTGCTCATATCTCGGGTAAGATTCGGCGAAACTATATCAAGATTTTACCCGGGGATCGGGTTAAAGTTGAGCTCACACCTTACGACCTGACCAAAGGACGAATTACATATCGACTCAAGAAAAAATAGCTCTATACAAAACAGCTTCTGCGCTGGGAAATTTATATGAGCTAAGACAGATAAAAAAGCGATTACAATGATATAATAATAAATTTGTTGTAGTGTTGTCTTAATATCATCGCATGAAAGTACGAGCATCAGTGCGGAAAATTTGTGAAAAGTGTCGAGTCATTCGCCGACGAGGTCGCGTGATGGTCATCTGCGATAACCCCAAGCATAAACAGCGTCAAGGTTAATACCAGACTTCGGTTGGGGTGAAGTGAGCGATCAAGCCATAACACGTTGCTGTCGGCTCAATCGCCATCAACTCCAATATAACTCTGCGGTCAGCAAAGTTCTGATTCATTGTTCTAAGAGAGAAATTAATCACTAGATTAATCATGGTTTTAGCAGCCATTATGCTGTTACAAAAATGGTGTTGTTTCTCTACAGTTGGCCTAACTGTAGTCTGTAACTCAACTCACCAGTTTAATAGTGCAAAATTAGGGAGAACAAATAGGCATGGCACGGATTTCCGGAATCGATCTTCCCCGAAATAAGCGGGTTGAGATCGGTCTGACTTATATCTACGGAGTGGGATTAACCCGCTCCCAAGAAATCTTAGAAAAAACAGGGGTCAACCCTGATACTCGAGTTAAAGACCTGAGTGACTCAGATGTAGCGGCTCTACGGGGTGCGATACAAGACTATCAAGTCGAAGGGGATCTCAGACGCTGGGAAGCCATGAACATCAAGCGTTTGATGGATATTGGAACCTATCGAGGTCGCCGTCATCGTATGGGCTTACCCGTAAGAGGTCAACGGACTCGAACCAACGCTCGGACTCGGCGGGGTGTGCGTCGGACGGTCGCTGGGAAGAAAAAAGCAGCCGCTAAGAAGTAATTCATCACAATATGAAAATTTCATCAAATCAATTAATCCGTATGATGAAATCTATCTAATTTTAGGTTCAATTACACAATTCATCTATCTAAGTCAACAATCATTATGGCGCGACAAACCAAAAAATCAGGCGCGAAAAAGCAAAAACGCAATGTTCCCAATGGAGTAGCCTATATTCAATCTACCTTCAACAACACCATTGTGACCATTACCGATCCCAATGGAGAAGTAATCTCTTGGTCTTCTGCCGGGGCAACCGGTTTTAAAGGCGCAAAAAAAGGCACACCTTTTGCCGCCCAAACCGCCGCTGAAGCCGCAGGTCGCCGAGCCAACGACCAAGGAATGCGTCAAGTTGAGGTAATGGTCAGTGGCCCTGGAGCCGGTCGAGAGACTGCCATTCGGGCATTGCAAGGGGCAGGATTAGAAATTACCCTAATTCGAGATATTACCCCCATTCCTCACAATGGTTGCCGCCCTCCCAAACGCCGCCGAGTGTAAACAGATTGAATCACGACTACGAACCAGAACAGTTCATGAAAGCTGAAAACAAAAACATTGACATTTTTCGTTGTTCATCTTAGATAAAGCATTACACTTTGGGGTTGAAAGGAGAAGGGAGGTCAGAAGCGGTGGCGCAGTTTAAAATTGAGTGTATTGAGTCCAGTACAGATGCCAACAAAAGTCAATATGGTAAATTTGTCCTAGAACCACTCGGTCGCGGTCAAGGTACAACAGTGGGAAATGCCCTTAGACGAGTTTTACTCTCTAACTTAGAAGGAGCCGCTATTACCGCCGTTCGGATCGCGGGTGTAAATCACGAATTTGCCACAATTGAAGGAGTTCGAGAAGATGTCCTAGAAATTCTACTGAATTTAAAAGATGTTGTTCTAAAAAGTTATTCGCCCCAAAAACAAATTGGGCGTTTATTGGTTCAAGGCCCAGCAACAGTGACAGCAGGAGACTTTGACGTTCCCTCTGAAGCAGAAGTTGTAGATAAAAGTCAATATATCGCAACCCTATCCCCTGGATCAACTCTAGAAATGGAGGTTCAATTTGAACAAGGGATTGGATATCGTACAGTCGATCGAAATCGAGATGAGGCGACGGCTGTAGACTTCCTACAAATTGATGCAGTCTTCATGCCAGTGCGGAAAGTCAACTACATGGTTGAAGATGCTCGTGTAGGGGGTTCGCTGGAGCAAGATCGGCTGATTATGGAAATTTGGACCAACGGTAGTGTAACGCCTCAAGACGCTTTGAGTCAGGCAGCAACGGTGTTAGTGGATCTGTTTGCACCGCTGCAAGATATCACTCCAGAAACGATGAAGAGCGATCAAACAGACGATGTCGATCCCACCAGTCAAATTCCGATTGAGGAACTGCATCTCTCTGTACGGGCTTATAACTGTCTTAAGCGGGCACAGATCAACTCTGTGGCTGACTTACGGGATTATACCCAAGAAGACTTGCTCGAGATCAAAAACTTTGGTCAAAAATCAGCCGAAGAAGTGATCGAAGCACTACAAAAGCGTCTAGGAATTACATTGCCTCAAGAACGGGCAGCGAAAGCCTAGTCAGCCTAAACAGTTTCACCTGAGAAAGTGTTTAGCAACCACTCAATTATCCATCATTGAGTCATCCCACAAAATACCCAAATTAACTGTGGGGCAAATATAACCTGAAATTATTCACTGAAACAGATTATGCGTCATCGTAGTCGAATCCCTCAACTGGGAAAACCTGCTGACCAGCGAAAAGCACTGTTGCGATCGCTAACCACAGAACTGATTCGCCATGGTCGGATCACCACCACCAAAGTACGGGCAAAAGCCGTTCAATCAGAAGCGGAAAAAATGATTACCCTCGCCAAAGATGGCTCTTTAAGTGCGCGTCGAGCCGCGATGGGATATATCTATGATAAACAATTGGTTCACGCCCTATTTGAAGCCGCCAAAGACCGCTATGGCTCTCGTAATGGTGGCTATACCCGGATTATCCGTACCGTCCGCCGTCGGGGAGATAATTCAGAAATGGCAGTGATTGAATTGGTTTAATCTCAACTGGAGAGCAACCATTTTGCCCCTGGATATTCTCAATGGCTCAACTTTCAGCACCCGGTGACCCTCAACAAAGCAGTCCTACAGACTATCAACGGATCGCCCTTGTGATTCAATATCTGGGGACTCAGTTTCACGGTTGGCAACGTCAACCCAACGGCCGCACCGTTCAGGAAGACTTAGAAACAGCGATCGCCGGTTTTCTGAATCATCCTGTTACCGTTCATAGCGCCGGCCGTACCGATGCTGGAGTTCATGCCGCTGCCCAAGTTGCTCATTTTGAAGCGCCCTGTCATATTCCAGACTATCGTTGGAAATCAATCCTCAATGGTCGTCTGGCAGACGATGTCCTGATCCGGGGATCAGCGACGGTTCCAAATGACTGGCACGCGCGGTTTTCTGCCCTGTGGCGACGTTATCGTTATACTCTCTATACCGATCCGTCTGCCAACCTATTTATTGCCCCTTATAGTTGGCATTATTATCATCATCGGTTAGATGAATCATTAATGCAGGCGGCTTTAGACCCCTTATTGGGAACCCATCATCTGGCAGCCTTTCAACGGGCTGGATCTTCGCGCCCCCATGCTTGGGTAGAAGTCCAAGATGTACAATGCCAACGGTTTGGGCCACTGGTTCAAATCGAAGTCCAAGCCAGCGGTTTTTTGTACGGGATGATGCGGCTATTGGTGGGACTGTTGGTGCAGGTGGGAACAAAAGAGCGATCGCTATCGGAGTTCAAAGACATCTGGGTCAACCAGCGGCGAGAAGTGGTGAAATATTCCGCCCCAGCCAAAGGGTTATGCCTACTACGGGTGGGTTATCCCGATTTTCCGTTTCCAACATCCCTATGGTTTGATACATTTCCCCATTTTGCTCTGGATCAAACCCATTCTTAAATATAGGATCAATCCATTATGATGACAAAAACCTATTTACCAAATGCAGATACCCTAGAACCCAAGTGGTATGTGGTAGATGCAGCCGATCAACGTTTAGGTCGTTTAGCCACCGAAATTGCTCGTATTCTGCGGGGTAAAAATAAACCCACTTATACCCCTCACATGGATACAGGGGATTTTGTGATTGTGCTGAATGCCGATAAAGTCAATGTAACAGGACGAAAACGCAGCCAAAAATTATATCGTCGTCATTCCGGTAGACCGGGGGGGATGAAAATCGAAACCTTCGATCAACTTCAAGATCGTGTTCCCGAACGGATTATTGAGCAGGCGGTTAAAGGGATGTTACCGAAAAATGTCCTCGGTCGGCAACTGTTTAGAAAGTTAAAAGTTTATGCCGGATCAGATCATCCCCATACGGCTCAACAACCGGAAATCCTCACCATTAATACTAATACAAAAGGAGATAATTAATTATGCAAGCAACTGATAGTGGTCAGGCCGTTTATTGGGGTACTGGCCGTCGAAAATCTGCGATCGCCCGCGTCCGTCTGATTCCCGGCGAAGGTAAAGTCGTAATTAATGGTCGCGATGGAGAAAATTATCTCCAATACAACCAAACTTATCTTTCCACCACCAAAGCCCCTTTAGAGATTTTAGGCTTAGAGGGGGATTACGATATCCTGGTTAACGTTAAAGGTGGCGGCGTAACTGGACAAGCAGAAGCGATTCGCTTAGGGGTTGCCCGGGCATTATGCGAACTCAGTCCTGATAACCGGCCGCCGTTGAAAATTGAGGGCTATTTAACTCGCGACCCTCGCGCCAAAGAACGGAAGAAATACGGTTTACGCAAAGCCCGTAAAGCGCCTCAGTTCTCCAAACGGTAAACAGGTTAGAAATATTGGGAAGTGTTTTTTAATCCATAAATTAATAAACTTCCCTTTCAATTCCAACTCATGCGTGATAGAACTGCGTACTAAGAAGTTGACAAATTCAGAGAACAAAGAATTTTTCTAACCTTTATATGACAAGGTCTTTGATGATCTGTTCCCCGTTCCCTGTTGCCCGTTCCCTCGCGCAGCGCTATAAAATAAAATTACAGTTGATTCATCGGAGTTCGTTAAAGTTATGCCAAAACCTGATATTCATCCCGAATGGTATCCAGAAGCCGAAGTTTATTGTAACGGCGAAGTTGTGATGAAAGTTGGTTCAACTCAACCTACTATTCAGGTTGACGTATGGTCTGGAAATCATCCCTTTTATACAGGGACTCAAAAGATTATTGATACCGAAGGTCGGGTAGAACGCTTCTTGCGGAAATATGGAATGATGAGTGAAGATTCAGACCAAAATCCCGAGAAATAGCGAGGTTGTTATTTGTCATTTTTTCTGAGTTATTTGTTGTGTGAAGGGAGTGACAGGATAACTTTGATTCCCTTCGACAGCAACTAACTAGATATTTTCGCTCCATATTTCTATTGTAATGACAACTAACAACTGATAAAGGACATCATCATGGCTGAAACCTATTTACTCGAAAAACTCAAGTCTGTTGAACAAACGTTTAATGAATTAACCCTACGTTTAGCAGATCCCGATACGGCAAGCAACCCAGACGAATTTCAAAATATTGCTAAAGCGAGAGCTTCTTTAGAAGAAACCGTTAATACTTATCAACAATGGCAAACGGCAACTGAAGAATTAGCCGGGGCAAAACAAATATTACGGGAAGCCGGGAACGATCCTGAACTCAAAGAAATGGCATCTTTGGAAGTCGAAGAGTTAGAAAATCAAATCTCAGAACTAGAAACTCGCCTCAAAGTTTTGTTATTACCCAGCGATCCGAATGATGATAAGAATATCATGTTAGAAATACGAGCTGGAACGGGGGGAGATGAAGCCAGTATTTGGGCAGGGGACTTAGTCCGGATGTATTCCCGGTATGCTGAGGGTCAGAATTGGCGGGTAAAAATGCTAAGTGAATCTTTAGCAGATATGGGCGGTTTTAAAGAGGCGATTTTAGAAATACAAGGCGATCGGGTTTATAGTAAGCTCAAGTTTGAAGCAGGGGTTCATCGGGTACAAAGAGTGCCACTGACAGAAGCGGGAGGACGAGTTCATACCTCAACTGCAACGGTGGCAATTATGCCAGAAGTGGATGATGTGGAAATCGAAATCGATCCGAAAGATATTGAGATGACTACGGCTCGCTCGGGTGGGGCGGGTGGACAAAACGTTAACAAGGTTGAAACCGCTGCTGATTTATTCCACAAACCCACAGGTATTCGGATTTTTTGTACCGAAGAACGGAGTCAATTGCAAAACCGAGAACGGGCAATGCAAATTTTGCGGGCTAAACTGTATGAAATGAAGCTGCGGGAACAACAAGAAGCTGTCACTTCTATGCGGCGAAGTCAAGTCGGAACCGGATCGCGTTCGGAGAAAATTCGCACTTATAATTATAAAGACAACCGCGTCACCGATCACCGTTTAGGTCATAATTTCTCTTTAAACCCAGCATTAGAAGGGGATATCGAAGATATGATTCAGGCTTGTGTGGTTCAAGATCAGCAAGAACGGTTAGTAGAATTAGCAGAGTCTACCGCCGCTTCTACAACTGTGTAAAATTATCTCTATACTATTCAGTAGAGATCAAACGCATCAGAGCTAAAAATAGGCTGATTTGTTGTTCTTCATTCCTCACTTTATCATTAAAAATTACGATGTTTGGTACGTTTCAACAAAGCAGCTTACGCATAGAAGTCGAAGCTTCAGAGAGTCTAATTCGAGAAAGTTTGCTGTATCCAAGTCAAATGCAAAAATGGCTATGGCCGCAGCAATTTTCTCCTGGACTACCTGAGCAGTTTCAGACGGGAATGACATTTAAAACGACATTAGGGCCGATTATTATCGATCATTGTGTTGATCGAGTTGAACCCAACTGTTTAAGATTGTTACTCAGTCAAGGAATTGATGGGTTTCATGAATGGTATTGGGGCGAAGGTTGGATACAATCTCGTCTAGAAGGCGTATCTTTACTCCCTTTAAATTTAGGTCAAACGGCTACTTTATTAAGGTTACGAAATCATCTTAATAGTCTAGCTCAACCCCAACAGCCCTCACCTTCAACTTAACTAACAGAGTTGAATCAAAGGCAAAATTTGCTGTGTAGAGAGTGACAGATAATATCTCTACACCACTTTCTAATTATTAATATTGGTTAAATTTTACAAGTTATTCTTTAATTAAGACTGAGTTGTCAAAGACATCCTGCTCTACCCCTATATTGTCAAATAGATAAAAGCTGTAAATAAGACTACCGAAAAACAAGAATCCTCCACAAAAACCCAACATGACTTCAACTGAGGTTTTCTTAAGGGTGACTGTGGCTAATCGATTGAAAATATATCCTGTATTATACTTTTCCATAGCTCAAAATGATTATATTTCAAAGGTGGGTCTATTAAATCTCTTCACAGTTATTGGGTAGAATCACCAACTCAGAGCAAATATTTTTTAATCAAACAGATAATGGCAGGCTTCAGGCGACTCGATCATAACAAAAAATGAATTGAAAGTAATGATTAGAATCAAAACTCTGCATCAGTCAATCTGAAACAATCAAATGTTTTACTACAAGTCGTCACGGAGAGTTATGAGGGGGTGGTAACTTCCGTGACGGAAAATGTTTGGCGTTTGCCAACCCGTCAATTATAATCGGCAATTGAGCATCAGCAGGAGCTAAAATACTTCTGCAAAAAATTAATACTCGGATAGGGAAAATTATGTCGGATTGGCAGATCATTAGCGGGGGAATTACAGCCCCAAAAGGATACAAGGCATCTGGAATCAAAGCGGGGTTAAAACCTTCCGGAGCGCCGGATTTAGCCCTAATCTTGTCTGATGTGGAAGCGATCGCAGCCGGAGTGTTTACCACATCCCAAGTGCGGGCTGCTTGTGTGGATTATTGTCGGCAACGGCTACAAGCTAAACCCAGTGTTAAGGCAATTTTGTGTAATGCCGGACAAGCCAATGCGGCCACAGGAGAACAGGGTTGGGCAGACGCTGTGGACAGTGCTGAGTCGCTAGGTAAGGCTCTAAACGTCGATCCTGAGATGATATTACTGGCTTCAACGGGCGTGATCGGCAAACGGATTAAAATGGATGCCCTCAAAGCGGCTATTCCTGAATTAGTCGCTCAAGCCTCCTCAGAGGGCGGAGAAGCCGCCGCAAAAGCCATTATCACCACAGATTTAGTCACGAAATCAATTGCTTTGGAAACGATGTTTGGCGATCGCCCTGTCCGCATTGGGGGCATTTCCAAGGGGTCGGGAATGATTCATCCCAATATGGCAACAATGCTAGCGTTTGTCACCTGTGATGCGGCTGTCTCTCCTCCTCTATGGCAAGAGATGTTAACTCGGGCAGCAAATCGTAGTTTTAATCAAATTACCGTTGATGGGGATACCAGTACCAATGATAGTTTAATTGCTCTGGCAAATGGTCAGTCTCGGACTCCTGCCATTACCACAAATAGTCCGGAAGCTAAGAAGCTAGAAGCGATGTTAACAGCGGTATGTGAACATTTAGCCAAAGCGATCGCCCGTGATGGAGAAGGGGCAACCTGTTTAATTGAAGTTCAAGTTGAGGGGGCTGCCAACGAAGCCGCAGCGAGTCAAGTGGCTAAAACCATTGCCGGCTCATCTTTAGT
Organism: Microcoleaceae cyanobacterium; assembly: GCA_049647265.1. Lineage (GTDB taxonomy): Bacteria > Cyanobacteriota > Cyanobacteriia > Cyanobacteriales > Microcoleaceae > JAAURB01. The sequence goes on along the minus strand of JBARXJ010000048.1, from coordinate 231,539 downwards.
CAAATCTGCTGTTTTCGGACACGATCCCAACTGGGGACGCATTGCCGGTGCTGCTGGACGGGCAGGAGTTCGATTTGATCAAGAGAATTTACAGATAAAATTGGGTGACTTTTTAATGCTAGAAAAAGGTCAACCGAAAGAATACGATCAAGCCGCAGCTAGCAATTATTTGAAACAAGCAACCGAAGGAGAATATTTAAAAGAAGATACAGTATTAATTTCCGTCAAAATTGGGGATGGCCCCGGTAAAGGAAAAGCCTGGGGATGTGACCTCAGTTATGATTACGTTAAAATTAACGCGGAATATACGACCTAAATCTTAGTGAAGTTGAGGGGGTAACAAGCCCCCTTCAGGGGATAATTTAATCTAAACTGTTAGAAAATCCTCCTGTGTAATCAGATTCAAACTGACTCCCTCAAGCGTCGCCAATACCTGATTACCTTGCTGAATAACAGTCCCTTCACTACCTTGAGTAATTGTCAAATCAGCAAACGTTAAACCCGATAAACGCAACACATCCACTCCATCACTAAAGTCTAAAATCACATCTCCACCGCTATTACTACTGAGGACAAACCCATCACTACCTTCACCGCCAAACAGCGTATCAGCAGCCTCATCACCAAATAACACATCATCACCCATACCCCCAATTAACGTATCACTTCCCCCACCCCCATAAAGCGTATCCGACCCTTGATCACCACAAACAATATCCCGTCCATCCTCAGCAAACATCACATCATTCCCAATACCGCCATGCAAGGTATCATTACCTGTATCTATTTCACTTGTTCCTGTACCCCCATAAAGCGTATCATTACCCTCGTTACCGACCACTTCATCATTACCCAAATCACCATATAATAAGTCATTGCCATCTTCTCCAAAGACAACATCATTTTGTTGACCCCCACGCACTGTATCTTCACCTGCTCCACCTGAGACCGTATCATTACCCGTATTACCATCAACAAAATCATCTCCTAACCCACCCCATAAGATGTCTTGACCTTCTAAGATAGTAGGATTAGGAAGATCGCGATCGCCGAATAACGTGTCATTACCTCTATCACCAAATAGGGTATCGTTACCCACATCTCCATACATCAAATCATCATCAGTACCACCATAACCGAAGTCATTGCCAACTCCACCATAGAGGGTATCATTACCAACACTGAGGCTAATAATATCATCTCCTGTATTACCCGCAATGGCATCCGCCCCGCCAACTGATGCAACAATATCATCTCCAATTACAGTATCATTTCCACTATTAGCGAAGATGATATCTCCACCGCCACCGCCATCAATTAAATCGTTACCCGTTTCTCCATCAATAATATCGTTGCCGAGTTCTGCTAAAATGGCGTTGGCTAGTTGATTCCCTACTAAAATATCATCTGCTTCTGTTCCCGTTATTACACTCTCAAAAGAGCCTAACACTTCGGAAATTACGGGGATACTCACAGCAAAAGAAGTAAAATTAGGCACATCTGGGCTATCACATAAGGCTTCAATGGCTTCGTTGCCTCCACCTCCACCTGTACTGGTATTGGGGACGTTGAGGTTAATTGCAGCACTGTTAGAAATGGCTCCGACATTATCAGTGGCGGTATAATTTAAACTAAATTGACCGGAGAAGTTGGGGTTGGGAATATAGCTGAGTTGGTTAATTTGGTCGGGACTGAGTTGATTAACTTGAGTTAAATCTGTTATTTCTGTTTGGTCTAAAAAGAGTTGTCCTTGTTCTGGGGTGGGTAAAGTTGTAATAGCGTAACTGACGATAGTACCGTCATTATCAGTAGCAGTGAGGGCAGGTAGAGGAACGGCAGTACCGTTGTTTGTAATATTATCTAACTCGATGTTTTGGGCAATGGGAGGTTGATTTTCGGGAGTTGTGGGGGGTGTTGAGGTGACGGGTAAGGCTTCGATGGCAACAGTTAAAGTAGCTGGGTCTGAGGTATCTCCGTCGTTGTCGGTGGCGGTATAAATAATGTTGAGGAATGTTCCTCCGGCAAATCCAACTGTTGTTGCAAAGCTGAGGTTGGCGGCATCACTGGGGGTGAGGTTGGCGACTTGGGCGAGGTTGGTAACGGGGGTTGTGCCAATGAACAGACTGCCAATACTGGGGTCGGGAAGTTGAGTAATGGCGAAGCGGGTAACGGTTCCGTCGGTATCGGTTGCACGGAGGGCGGGTAGAGGGACGGGACTGGCTGTGTTGGCGAGGATAGGGCCGCTGAAGCTTTCGGCTATTGGGGGGACGTTGGGGGGTTGAGTGACGTTAAAGGTAATATCTCCTTCAATAATAGAAATTGCGCCTCTATCGTCTGTGGCGGTAAAGTCGAAGCTGTCAATTCCCACAAATCCTGCATTGGCGGTATAGGTGAGGCTTCCAGCTTGGTTAGCATTGATGGTATCTCCAACAGCTACAGCAGACCCGTTAAATTGAATTGTTCCACTGACAGGTAAATTGGTAATGGTGAAGCTGGCAATGGTATCCCCATCGGGGTCGGTGGCGCTTAAGGTGGGGACGGCAACAGGGGTGGTTCCTTCTGTGGTGGTGGTATTATTATTTGGAATAGGCGGTAAGTTACCAATCACTACAGGTAGAGTAACCGTTGCGAATTGAGTACTGATTAATCCTTGGGCATCGGTAGCGGTATAGGTGAAACTAATATCTCCGACAAAGTTGGGGTCAGGAGTGTAGGTTAAGTTTCCGGCTTCGGCAATGGGAATAACATCTCCCACAGCGATAGCTGCCCCGTTGAATTCTAAAGTTCCACTATTGGGAAGAGAAGAAAGGGTAAATTCTAATATCGTATCGCCGTTGGGGTCGGTGGCGCTTAAGGTGGGGATAGCTACATCGACTGCGCTATTGAGTAGGGTTTGGGCAATTAAGTTGACGGGAATAGGGGGTAAGTTGGCAGCAGTGACGGTTAAGGTGACGGTGGCAGGGGTTGATTCTAATCCGCCATTGTCTATGGCAACGTAACTGAAGGTGGCGTTACCGTTGAATGTGGGGTCGGGGTTATAGGTTAAACTGGCGGCTTCGGCGGGGGTGAGAACTAAGCTGGTGTCGGTGAAAGCCGTACCATTGAGTAATAGTTCACCAGAAGTTGGTAACTGGTCAATACGGAAGCCTGTAATAGTGCCATCTGCATCACTTCCGGTTAAATCTGGGACGGCGGCATCGGTGGTAGTGTTGTCAATGGGGGCGGAACGTTTATCAGCGGCGCTGGGAGGGATATTACCGGGATTAACTGGAATACTAACTGTGGCGCTAGCAAGAGAATTAACTCCTTGACTATCGGTGGCGATATATTCAAAACTATCAGTTCCCACAAAACTATTATCAGGGTCGTAAGTGAGGTTGCCGCCTTCTGCAAAAGCAATCACTTGATTGAGTGTGACTGCCGTACCATTGAGTAATAAGGTTCCATTATTGGGAAGTGTGGTAATCGTAAAGCTAGTGGGGTCACCATCTTCTGGGTCAGTTCCGTCTAAGTTAGGAATTACTTCTGGAGTCGTAATATCGTTCGTAATGGGATTGACATTAATACTATTGACTGTTGGGGGTAAATCTACGACACCTCCTTGGATGGGAATTTGTAGCTGTCCGGTATTGGCAGAAATATTGCCTTGATTATCGGTAGCGGTGTATTCAACAATGGCATTACCACTAAAACTGGCAATAGGAGTAAACGTGAGTTGTCCGGCTTCGGTGGCATCTAGAGTTTGTCCCACAGTCACCGGATTTCCTCCGAGTAGCAATTCCCCGGCGCTTGGGTCAGGTAACTGAGTAATGGTAAACGTCACCGGGTCATTATCGGGGTCGGTGGCGCTTAAGGTGGGAGTCAGGGCTGTGTTGGGGTCGGTACTTACCAGGGTATTGCTAGTGACGGTATTAGCAATGGGGGGCTGGTTAGTGACTTGTTGGAAGGGAATAGTAACTGTGGCGGCAGTAGAAGCAGATAATCCTTGGGGGTCTGTAGCGTTGTAGGTAAAGCTGACAGTGCCAGTAAAGGTGGCATCTGGATTGAAGGTTAATTGTCCAGCTTCTGTGGCATTGAGGATTTGTCCGGCGGTGACAGCCGTTCCATTCAGCAACAGTTGCCCAGAATTAGGAAGGGTAACAATTTCAAAGGTTAAGACATCTCCTTCGGGGTCAGTTCCATCCAGGGCAGGAATATTAACAGGATTGGCATCGGCAATGGGGGCTAAAGTAATACTATTGACTGTTGGCGGCAGGTCTGGGGGAGTTGTCCGCCGGACTGGGATTTGATATTGAGCTGGGGCTGAAACTGCACCATCATCATCAGTAACGCTATAACTAAATACACTAATTCCAGTGAAGTTGGGATTTGGGGTAAATGTTAAGGTGGCGACTTCGGCGGGGGTTAGGGTTTGATTGGCTGTGACGGCTGTGCCTCCAACCGATAACACCCCTTCTGTTGCTGGGGGCAACTGATTAATCGTAAAGCTAGCAATTGTACCATCGCTATCTGTGCCGCTGGGGGCGGGAGTTAGGGCAACGTTGGTGGCAGTATTATCAATAGCGGCAATTGCCAGTTGATTCGCAGTTGGGGGTGTATTGCCTTGAATTTGAATGGTGTAAGTAGCCGGACTACTATCTTCTGCTGACTGATTATCAATAGCAGCGTAGGTAAACGTGAGGTTATTCACTCCTGCAATAGCGTTGGGGTCAGGAGTGTAGGTTAATGTTGCAGCCTGATTTGTGGCTGTAATCACTTGACCCGTAGTAACGGCAGCGCCATTAAATTCTAAAGTACCACCGCTGGGCAACGTCACAATCCGGAAACTATCTACAGTCCCATCTACATCACTTCCCGTTAAGTTGGGGGTTAAACTGACTCCGGTTAAGCCGCTATCAATTAACTGAGAAATATGGTTAGCAGTATCGGGGTCAATATTGGCAGCGGGGGTAACGTTAACTCTGATAGTCGCCGGAGTCGGGTCTTCCTTGCCTTGGTTATCAATGGCAACGTAGTTAAAGGTAGCATTGCCCGCAAAGCCAGAAGTCGGTGTGAAGGTTAAATTAGCTGCATCTGCTGTCGGAATTAATGTTGTTGTATCAATTGCATTACCGTTGAGCAGTAGCGTTCCATTACCCGGTAGACTGGTGATGCGGAAACTGTCAACTGTACCATCTGTATCGGTTCCAGCTAGAGTGGGTACAGCAACAGATACAGGAGGATTGGCTTGTTGAACGGTTGCGCTTAAGTCTTGAGTTTCGGGGGGACGGTCAAGAGGTGCAACGACAGCTTTATATAGGGCTGGGGTTAAATCGTTTGCCCCCTGGTTATCAATGGCTTCGTAGGCAAAGGTAATGAATCCACCACTAAAGCCTAAGTTGGGGGTAATGGTTAAATTGCCTGCCTCGGCAACAGCAATAATAGTGTTGGGTGTGACGGCATTGCCATTTAAGAAGAGGGTGGCATTATTGGGCAGTTGGGTAATTTGGAAACTGGCAACAGTACCATCGGGGTCGCTGCCACTTAAGGGGACGGGTAAGGTTGCTTGCACAGCATCCCCTGGAATAGCTGGGGGTGGGGCGAATACGTTGTCGGTTTGGGGCGGTTGGTTAGGAACAGCGGACACATTCACAGTGACGGTAGCAGCGTTGGAGGTGGCTCCTACATTGTCCTGGACAGTGTACTGAATCGGGGTAACAGTTCCCGCGACTCCGGCATTGGGAGTGAAGGTGAGAATGCCTTGAGGGGTAATGGTAAAGCCACCTTCAGCAACAGTAAAACTCGATTGTAATCCGGCTGTATTGACATCTAAATCGTAAGTAGCCGGATTAATTGTGCCATCCGGGTCAATATCTCGGCTAACTAAGTTAACAGTAACAGGAATATCAATCGGTGTGGTTAAACCGACATTCGCTGCAATTGGGGGAATATTAATTGATTCAAACGCCCCAATATCTGCCACACCATCATTAATGCGAGGAAATCCTGTTCCCCGTTGGTCTGTGGTGAGGTTATCTGGATTGCTACCTGCATTAAATGCTGGACTTCCGGGTTGTAATGCTTGAGTTTGTGTTAAACCACCATTATCGGTTAGGGAACCGAGTAATGGGTCAATCGGGTTAGTCGCATCGCCCACTAACGTACTGGCGGTAAAGCCTGCGCTATCTGTGGCATTGCCGATTAAGTTGTTGCCACTATCATTCACCGACCCGAAAACATCTGTTCCAGTGGTAGCAGTATTACTGGCGATAATTGTACTTTCAACAGTAATTGATGAAGGAGCAGATGAAGCATCAGCCACACCTCCACCCGTTCCTGCAATATTATTCGCAATTGTACTGTTAGTGAGGGTTAAGGTGCTGTTTGAGCTAAAAATCCCACCGCCATCAAGTACTGCGCTGTTAGCGCTGAGGGTACTATTGCTGATGCTGAGTGTTCCTTTGCTGTGGACAATGCCTCCACCACGAGAGCCTGCTGTATTCCCACTCAGGGTGCTATTGCTGATGCTGAGTGTTCCATTATTACTGATGCCTCCACCTCCTAGGGCTGAATTGCCACTGACGGTGCTATCGTTGATATTTGCTATTCCATCAATATTGTTGATACCGCCGCCGCTTAGAAAACCTGCTGAGTTATTACTAACAGTACTGTTTGTTAGAGTTAGACTACCGTTTCTGAGAGTAATCCCGCCAGTACCCGCATTTGCCGTGTTGGCGCTGATGGTAGTGTTGGTGAGGGTCAGAGTACTTTCGTTGCTTTCAATCCCGCCACCATTATCACCTGCTGTGTTGCCACTAATGGTGCTGTTGGTGAGGCTGAGTGTGCTACTGTCGCTGAAAATCCCGCCACCATCATCACCAGAGGTGTTGCCACTAACGGTGCTGTTAGTCAGGCTCAGGGTGCTATTTCTACTGGTAATCCCGCCACCATCAGTGCTACGACCTGCGCTGTTATCACTAACGGTGCTGTTGCTGACAGAAAGACTTTCGCGGCTATAAATTCCTCCACCGCTATCAGCAGTACCAGTAAGCGCACCACCTATAATTGTCAAATTTGAGATTGAAACTGCAGAAAAGGCTGTATTGTTGCCATCATTAATATTGAAAACGCGGGAATTGCCTCCAGCATCAACCGTAATTTCTCGTGTATCAGGATCATTATCGGTGTCTGGCCCCTCGATGGTGAGGTTTTTATCAATAACCAGTTCACCATTGGTGAGGTTTATTGTGCCGTTGGGGGGAGTGCCTGTAACTAAACTGGCATCAAAAATAATTCGATCTCCGGGGGCAGCAGTCGCGATCGCTTCTCGTAGAGACATCTCCCGTGCCGTTATTTTCGTCAACCAGCGTGGTTACCGTAATATCTGCCATGACTCGCTTCTCCTCAACCCCAAAGTCAACACATCGAAGGTATTTCAGCACCCCACCACTTTCTCAGATTCCTCAGAGTTTGTTTCTCAGGTATTTCAAGTAGTATAAGTTCCGTTATAGAGTATTGATGATGAGGATACTATCTGTCAAGGAATTTCACTTTTACTTAAATATTGAGAACTTTAGCTGCTTTAAGGTAGGCTAACGTGTGTGGATTACAGCCACATCAGTATTGCCTGCTTTAGAAGTATCTTCCCTGTCTGGTTATTTGGATCGACGAATGGGGTTACTTTTATCTATCTCACAGCCTCTTATTCCTAACCTGATTAATCATTACAGACTCCGTGATAGAGCGTTAATGATAAAAAGCTGATTTTTTTAATAGATTTTATACTAAATACTCTTAGAATAATTCAGATAGAATTTCTACGGAAGCTTATAGCTAGCCACCCGAATCTTAAGCTGACCTTGTTCAGGATTTTCTGTAAAAATAAATGCACCAGAAACTGTTTCACCTCCGGAGAGAAAATCGATTTGCTGTTCTCCGGTTTGTTGAATATTTTCGGCTTGAATTTGAAGTTCTCCCATCACCTGAACCGCTTTTGCTGTTTGTCCGCCTGTATTATAAACCGTAAAAGGAACATAATATTGATTGCCGTAATAGCGAGTTTTTTGATCGACAATCACCGATAAAATTGGCGGTTTACTGTCTACAAATCTCCATTGATAAACAATCAAACAAATCAGTGTAGTCAACACTAAAATTGATGCAGCAAAACTCATACGTTCTGGGAAAGAACGCCGTCTTTTAGGGTTAGATTTTGAAGCGTCTTTGCTCATACGGCTAACCGTCCTGCGGCTCCCCCAATACTGGCAGGGAGTCCTAGTATAACACTATAACGTATCCAGAGAAACCAAGGATCGCCAACACCGATTTTTTGAAAGAATAACAGCATTAATACAGAAGCAAATAATGAAATTAAATAGGAGAAAATCGTTTCTCCCTCAGGAGTTTGAAATAAGCCTTGTTGTTGTCTACGTTGTTTTTGGTTACCAAAGCCTGCTGTAAAAACAATTAAGTATGAAATCAATAAAGAAGCGAAAATAATAGCAATTAACCAAGGCGGAGAAGAGGCAACACCGAGTTCTGTGACTTCATCAGTGGGTGCGATACTAAAAGCAAGAATAATGGCTCCCGTTAAGGTTCCTCCCAAATCTGATAACGTTTCATTTGCTCCTTTGACATTTTTTAGTTTGTCATCCATAAAATCCGTTGTCGTTCGCGTCGCTTCTGAAAAGTTTTTCGGTTCATCTTCACTTAAAATCAATCGACTTAAGGCAACACCTAACGCAAAAGGAACACTCTCAAAAACAATCTTTCCTAATGCTTCTTGTAGGGGTGTATTGAAACTAATTCGCTGCAATAAAAACAGGGTTAATGTGGCGCAGGTGATGGCGATCGCCAAGACTTCTATACTTTCTAAAGCGACATCGCTTAGATTGGTGTTGTTTTGACGACGAAAGCCTTCTACTCGGTTAAAGAATAAAATAACCAGATATGTAATTGCTAAAAGAGATAGCATTAAAGTCGGTTTCAAATAGGAACCTGCTTGCCATATTTCAAAAGTATATAACAGGGGAATACCAAATAAAAAGCCTCCGGCTGCACCTCGGACAACTTCCTTAATTTCTTTTAGCCAAACTGAAGGAATTCTTTTTTTTTAGATCTTTTCATTGAGTTAAATTAAAAAAATATTATCTTTTTTCACCAAAAAATAAATAAAAACTGACAAAGGACTAGACTGTTGAGATATATTTTATCATTTTTAACCTTTTAGCCCTACAATAATGAATGAAGATTTAAATCATTTAAGTATAGAAATGTTAAAACTTTACGGCGGTATAGTCAGTCGCGCTACGATTGTACAGTGGTATTTAGAAGAGTTACAGGTTCCTTATGAGTTTGTCCAACTAGATTTACAGGCTGGAGAACATCAACAGCCTGAGTTTCTAGAGATCAATCCCATGGGAAAAGTCCCTGCTATTGAAGATGAAGGGTTTAAGCTATGGGAGTCTGGCGCTATTTTACTCTATTTAGCACAAAAGCATGGCAAAATGCCGAGTTCAATTCAACAGCAAGCCGAGATTTATCAGTGGATTTTGTTTGCTAATTCTACCCTCAGTAGTGGAATATTTAATGAAACCAGCCGCGAGAAAGAAACCCCGCAACTGTTGCAGCCATTAAATACTCACCTGCAACAATATCCTTATCTGATGGGAACAGAATTTAGCGTTGTTGATGTGGCAGTGGGTTCTGTTTTATCCTATTTACAAATGATGTTTGAATTAGATTACACTCCCTATCCTGGCATCATCAAATATGTTAAAGAAATAATGTCTCGTCCTGCATTTCAAAAGATTATGGCACAACGTCAAGTCAATGAGGATTAGTCGTATGAATAGGATATATTTTCAATACAATACCTATTTTATAGAAGATAAAATTTCAGATAAAATCTCAGCCATTGCTTCTAAACTATAAAATTGAATACATCTTTCTCTGGCTGCTATTCCTCGTTTTTTTGCCTGTTCTAAATCCTCAAAAATATTCTTAATTTGTAGAGTAATTTCTTCAGGAGAACTGGGGTTTACTAAATAACCGGTATCGGCTAAAATATCAGGAATATCCCCAACATTACTCGCAATAATCGGTTTTGCCATTGCCATGCCGTCGGTTAATTTTAAGGGAAATTGTGCTAAAGCTGCCGGAGAATTTCGTTGCGGAACCATAATAATATCCGCTGCGGCTACCACTTCTGGCATATCGGTATAGGGAATTTTAGGCAGTTTAATGATCCATTTTCCCCATTGTTTCATTAACTGTTGATCGTAATCATCATAGGGACTGCCGCCGACAATCACTAAGCGATATCGATCATCGTTTAATTGATCGAGTGCGATTAAAATATCCTCAACCCCTTTATATGGACGAGGCGCACCGGGAAACATTAAAATACGATAATCAGTCAGATTATATTTTTCTTTACTTTGAATAGTATCATATTTTTCTGGATTAAATACAGATACATCTTTGCCATTGGGTAGACAAATACCACCAAACTTGTTTTGTAAGAATTGGTTATGAGTGGTAATAATATCTGCTTGATTCACCCAATTTTCAATCCATTGAATATACCGAGGATGATCGGGTTGTTGTAATGCGCCATTCGGCTTAAATAAATCCCTGATCAACTGTTTAGGATGGGGACGATAGCTGTATTCTTCTCCGCCATGCCAACTTAATTCCCAATCATCAATATCTAGTAAGAGTGGTTTATTTTGAGTCCATTTTTTAATTAAAGAAACGCCAAAACTACTGGGTTTGAGTTTATAAGCATAAATAATATCCCCGTCAATTTGACTGAGTAATTGTCTAGCTGCTTGAATAAATTGAGGATATCCAGAATAAGAAATAGCTTTAATGGGGATTTCTGCTGTTTGAATAGCGGGGGTATTTTCAGCAACAAACCCAACAATTTCAACCTCGTAATTCAAAGATTGAAGGACACGACTCAGTAGAAAAGGACGAACGCCGCCCCCCGCCCAGCGACCTACCCCTTTTTCTGATAAGTCACTCACAATAATTGAAACTTTTTGATGCTTTGAAGTTGTCATCTTCGATTAACTCACCTCATTTAAAATACGATGTTTGAGGATTAATGGAACTGTATTAACAGCTTGATTAATTAAAGATCGTTTTGTTGTTTCTGCTTCTACAGCCGTAATTAATTGTTGCAGTTGCTGACTCGAATGTTCCCAAGAAAACTCCTCTAACGCCCGTTTTTGTCCTGTATTTGCCAGTTGCTGACAGAGTTGAGTATTCTGTAATAACTTTATAATTGCAGTTGCTGCTTCTTCGGATTTAAAGGGATTCACTAAAAACCCTGTTTCACCATCGACAACTGCATCCGGGACTCCCCCACTTCGACCCGCAACCACAGGTAGTCCGCAAGCATTGGCTTCTAAATATACAATACCAAATCCTTCTACTTCATGACTACCCGGTGGTTGACGACTAATCATGGTAAATACAGTAGCTAATTGATAATAAGCGGGTAAGTCTTTATCTGCGACTTCTCCTGCAAAAATCACAGCTTTTTCTAATCCCATTTTTTGGGTTAATGCTTGTAAATTTTCTTTTTCTGGCCCATTTCCCACAATTAAATAAACTGCATCTGGAATTTCTGATAAAATCGCTGGCATTGCCTGCATTACAGTATCATGACCCTTACGTTCTTTTAATCGACCCACTGTTAAAATCACGGGACGATTGCCAATTTGATGCTGTTGCCGCAGCTTTTCTACTTGTTGAGAAGGTATATCTGCTGTCCATTGTTGAGGTACAATTCCTGGCGCAATCCGCACAATTTTATCGGCTGAAACACCAAAATCTCTTAACAATCCTGCCGTATAATGACTATTGGTAACCACACGAATAGCTGAATTTAACGCCATTCGCATTAGTTGTTCATTTTCAGGATTTTTTTGATTTTCTAAAATCTCTTTTCCGTGAGTATAAATAATATATGGAATTCCTAAAGTTTTTTGTAGTAGCCATCCGGATAATCCATCGGGTAATACTACACCACAGTGAACTAAATCAATTTGATGAATTTTACAGATTGGAATTAACGTTTTTAACCATAAAAAACGACCCGGACGACCCCAACGATACCATTTTTCACTCAGATGAGAAACTCGATAAATCGAGAAATGAGATTGACGATCAAACGCTTGATAATCTCCTGTTTTATCGGGGGTTATGACAACCGTTTTATTCTGTTTTAGATAGCTAAATAGATGATTGTAGTAAGCTTCTCTGCCGCCGACGCGGGGAGAAAAAGTATCAGTAATGAGTAAGGAATTCAAAGTCATTTTTAGTTGAGTTACAAATGAGTGGAGTGATTAGGCTTAATGGTCTCAAAAAATTATCAAGATTTAGTAGTTGTACTATAATTTTATATCAGATTTAAGTTCATTTGCCAAAATATTTGAGTGACTAAAAATGCCACTGTATTGGTTCTTTTTCCAGTTTTTTGATGATCTTCAATAATAGATTGAATGGCTTTAGGAGTAATCCAGTTTGAAAGTAATTCTTGATTATCAAAAATAAATTCTTTAACAAAATCTTGTTGAAACCATTGGGGATATTTGGCATAAGAAACAATCGGCGCTGTTTTACGCTTGTTTTTCCAATAAAATAAAGGCGCTTTAGAATACATTTTATTGCTAAACTCGCCTTGTTCTGGAAAGTTCATTAATTCAGGATAAGTCTGTTGAATTGCATAGCGATGCCAATTATTTCCGAGCCGCCATTTTCGCTTTAAATTCCAAATATCCCGCACCCATTCTCGACTCATAAACGGCGCACACCAATTAATATTTTCTGAGTATAATCTCATGCCATTTGCCATAAAGTTCTGAACCCGTTGTTCTAAATAAAATCGTTCTAATCCTCCGAGTAATTGATTGTGGCTGAGTTCAGTTAAGCGTAGGATTCTTTGTTGTTTTTTTAGTTCGGAAAATTCGTTAGCTAATTCTGGTGTAATTTGTTGTAGTTCATCCGCTGTAAAAAAGGGTTTTAATCGACCTTTCCAGAGTTGATATAATGTTGGAATAGAAGCGGTCATATTTTTATAAATGGCTTGAATTCCTTTGTCATAATAAAAGTTTTTAGCAAATCCTCCATTCGTTCCAATATACATTAATTGACTGGGATCTAATTGCGCTTGGTAAGTATAAACATAAGTATGCCAATGTCGGGAAGATTTTGTACCGTTTGTTAAAGCGGAAATTGTTTGACCAAATTTAAAATAATCATCAAAATTTAAGTTAACCAAGGATAAATCTAAACCGAAGTGATTGGCAATTTGTTTAGAAATTACAACGTCAGTACTTTCCTCATAACCCATCGTTACTAACGGTGGTTTATAACCCAGTTTTAAGACACTTCCTAGGATTAACCGAGAATCAAATCCGCCCGACATAGAAACCACAACATCATCCGTTATCCATGCTTCTACTTCTTGATTAAAAGTATCAACGGCTTGTTTTGCAGAGGTGGCTTGAGGTGGATTCAATTCTTCCCAACTGAGGCTAGAAATATTCAGTTTCCCCTGTTTAAAATGTAAAATACTACCGGAAGGAACGCGATGAATATCCGGATGCAATGTATCGAGTTCTAAAGTATGATCTAGTAAAATTAAATCAGCGAAGCTTTGCCAATTCCATAACCAATCAATTTGACTATTTTTTAATATACCTAAAAGGCTTTGATCGTGAAAAAGTTGATGATCTTTAATCGTGTAATAATATTGACAAACACAATAGGGAGAAGCGATGATATAAGTCTCTTGACTATTTTCAATGACAATAAGATAATTTCCTGATAGATTGACTAACTCTGAAACGCCATTTTGATTAAATTTTTGCTGAATTGCTTCTTTGTCTAACTCACAATAGCCTATAAGCTGAATTTTAGAATTTGAATGATCCATCGTCAAAACCTAATTAATTATTATCTTTCTCTATTAATATTGGGTTAGCTTTCTAAACCTCAACAATTATTTATTTCTAGAAATCTAACTGAAAGACAAAGTGCAGCCACAACAAGAATTAATTCTTGCCATATTGAGGCTGACTACTCAATGCATCCCTTTATATGTTCACGTCGAACCCAATATTGCAACGATAGTTCGTTGATATTTCTATGCTAACTCAACTTTTTGATTCCCTAATCGGTAAATATACGGAATTCGGTATTACTGATTGATTGTTCAATGATAAGGATATTTAACGAGATTAGACTGAGTTATGATTAATTGTGGCGAAATCAGGTTTCAACTCAAGTTTGTATAAATATTTAAATCCGGTTAACTTTAGACTCGTTGGAGTTTTCCGGGTATTTTTAAAGCGGATAAATCCGGGCTTGCGGTACAAAATAACGTTGTGGTTAATTCAGCAATCAAAAATTCAACCAATTCTTCAACTGCTGCATCTGAGGTGACTGCTGCCTCTAGAAAGGGTCTTGCTAACCCGCCTAAATCCGCCCCCAAGGCAATGGCTTTAGCCACGTCTAATCCGTTTTTTAGCCCTCCTGAGGCAATCAAAGGAATCTCCGGTGCGATCGCCCGTATACTGGTAATACAGTCAGCAGTCGGTAGACCCCAATCTGCAAAAATTTGTCCTAAACGCCGTTGTTTGGCATCTTTAGCCCGTTGACTTTCGACTTTCGCCCAGGACGTTCCCCCAGCGCCTGCAACATCAAGGGCTGTGACTCCAGCCTCAATGAGTTGTTTGGCGACTACCCCAGAAATACCGTTTCCGACTTCTTTAACAATCACAGGAATCGGCAATTGTTGACAAAGTTGATTAATTTTATTTAACAGTCCTTTAAAGTTTGTATCGCCGTGGGATTGGACACATTCTTGTAGCGGGTTGAGGTGTAAAATTAAAGCATCTGCTTCTAGTAATTCTACTAACTGTAAGCATTCTTTGACACCACAGCCATAATTGAGCTGTACCGCCCCTAAATTGGCTAATAATAGGATATCCGGTGCAACGGAACGAACGGCAAAGGTAGGGGCTAAATCAGGCTGTTCAAGGGCAATCCGCTGGGAACCGACCCCCATGGCGAGGCGATAGTGTTGGGCAACGGTGGCGAGGCGAGTATTAACTAAACGGGCTAATTCAGTCCCTCCTGTCATCGAGGAGATCAACAGGGGGGCATTCAGAGATTTGCCTAAAAACTGGGTTTGTAGATTAATATCTTGATAATCGAGTTCGGGTAAACCGCAATGGCTAAATCGATACTGTTCTAAACCACTGGTAACCAGGCGAAATTGTACGTCTTCTTCTAAACAAACTCGCAAATGATCGGCTTTTCGGTTTTCGATTTCGGTGGTTGCATTCAGGGAGGAAGTGGGGGTCATAAGAAAGAGACAGGAGACAGGAGACAGGAGACAGGAGTCAGGAGTCAGGAGTCAGGAGTTTGCAGGAGTGCCTACAAATGACAAATAACTTTCGCGTAGCGTGTTGCCACTGCAACGTAAGGACAAATAATTAATAATTCATTTATTTAATCCTAAATTGGAGTAAAGATCAATGATTATCTGTTAACAATCATTTCAATCAGATTATCAATTAACCGTTGTGACTCCATCGGCATCAGTTTTTTGCCTTGTAAAAGTTCTTGAACCATCATAAAATGTATCAGTGAACCCACGAAAATCCGGGCAGTTGCTTCTGGATCTTTGATCTGTAGTTCTTCGCAAGTTTCGAGATATTGGGTGAGGTGGTTAATGGCGGGTTGAACTAAATTGGTGAGAAAAACTTCACATAAATCTGGACGCTTGGCAGATCCGGCGGTAATCAGGCGGATAAAACAGATATACTGTGGATCGTTAATATTATTTAATATTCTTTGGGCTAAACTGCGTAGGACTTGATCGGGGTTTCCTTGGAGGGGTTGAGACCAAACAATTCTAAATTTTTCTGAGGCAATTCGTTCAACTAAAGCGGTAAACAGTCCATCTTTATCACGAAAATGACTGTAGAGGGTTTGTTTAGAAACGCCTGCCGATTTAGCGATTTTATCCATACTCGTACAGTCATAACCATTTCTGAGAAACTCTGGCATTGCGCCTTTGAGAATTTGTTCGGCTTTGCTGACTGTGGCTTGAGACTGTTGATAATTTTTAAGTTTTGGCATGATTTTATCTCCTTTAACGGACGAGGAATATTTTATAATTTGATTCTTTGTGATTTTTGTATAGACTGTACAGTCTATTCTATCCAATAAAATGGAAAAAGTTAATCGCTTCTGAATGCAACCAGAATAGCCGCAATCTCCGATAAATTCTACAGAAACAGTGAGATGTGATGGAATTGGGAATAAATACTCAGGTCTATTTTATTCTGAGTCATCGAGGGAACATAATTTGAGATGATTTGAAGCAATTTGATTTTGTGATGGGTTTTGAGATTGACTTTGCAGATAATCCTCTAACCACTGACAATTTTGCTGAATTTGATGATCGAGTTGACTGCCTTTTGTATCCCATAAAATCACAGTGCCATTATTTTGGGCGATCGCCAACAGATCCCCAGCTTGATTAAAATCGACGCTATTGACCAAAACATCTTGATTAATGGTATAAATTGGTTGCAAAGCGGCAGAAGTCGAGAGACAATCCTGTTGTGGCCAGAGAGTATTTTCTACCGTTTCATCTATCTGCCATAACCGTACTTTTTTATCGTCACTGGCGGTGGCTAAGGTTTGGCTTGCGGGGTGAAAACTCAAACTCCTCACCGTTGCTTCGTGTTGCAGCGGACAAGATTCTCCTTTCTCTTCATTCCATAATATAACCGTTTGATCGACTGCGATCGCAAAGACATCGAGAGATTGAATATAGTCAATGGTTGTCACATTACGACTAGAAAAGGATAAAACTCCTGTTGCTTCCCAACTGTCTCCAAGTTGTTGCCATAACTCTACCGATCCCAGGGGAGGGGCGCTGCGTTTTGTTTGGCTAGACTCAACAGAGGCAGCGGTAGTGACGGCGAGTAAATTCCCCTGAGGATTAAATTGCAGATCAACAATTGACCCTTCCTGGGTTAAAGTTTGAATCAGATTTCCTTCCCGTGTCCACAGTTTAACGGTTTTATCGTCACTGCCTGTGGCTAAAATTTCTCCGTTAGCCTGCCAGTCAACGGCTGTGACTCGTTGTTGATGGGGTAAAGTTTGGGTTAATTCTCCGGATGAATTCCACAAGCGTAATTGAGAATCATCACTCACTGTTGCTAACAATTCGCCATCGGGGCTAAATTCAACGCGATTGACTTCCGCCGGATGGGATAATATTTGTGGGGTTTGAACTAATTCTCCTGCCTTTATCGGCCACAAACGTACAGTCCCGTCGTGACTCGCGGTGGCAACCGTTTTACCATCTGGACTGATACTCACGTCCCAAACTGCCCGACGATGTCCTTGTAAAATCGTATCGAGGGGGTTACGGTGACGCGCCCACAGTCGTATGGTATTATCTTCACTGGCTGAAGCGATTGTTTGGCTATCGGGGCTAAATTGAACCGCCCGAACATTGTTTCTGTGTCCGCTAAAAGTATTCAATAATGTGCCGCTGGCTGTCCATAATTTAACCGTTTGATCTTGGCTACCACTAACAATTTGGCTGCCATCGGGGCTAAAATTAACGCTTAACACCGCGTCGTTGTGTCCTTCCAAGCTTAAGCGTTGTTTGCTGTTTTCCCAGTCCCACAATTTCACAGAACGATCGCCGCTAGCAGTTGCGAGGGTTTTGCCATCTGGACTAAAGCTAATATCATAAACAAAGCAGTCTAAATTAGGGTTCGCCGAACAGTTAGACACTCGCAGGGTTTTCAGCAGTGTACCATTACTTCGCCACAGTTTCACCGTTCCATCGGCACTGGCGCTGGCTAACATCTCTCCTTGGGGATGATACTCCACATCTAAAATAATATCTTGGTGTCCGGTTAAGGTTTTAACCTCGTCCCCGTCAAAATTCCAAATCTTGATCGTTTGATCGTAACTGCCACTGGCTAGCTGATTTTGGTTGGGGTGAAAGCTAACGCTGGTGACGGCATCATCATGACTCATGGTTTCAGTGTTGAGGCGATCGCCGTATTGATCCCATAACAACACTTTATTATTTTCCATATTATTTGGATCGGCAGTGCTGGTGGCGATCGCATTTCCGCTGGGACTAAAGCGAACCGTGGTTACCGCCGCGTCATGAATCAAATCCTGTTGGTGTACCCCATCGGCCTGCCATAGCTTCACCGTGCGGTCTAAACTAGCTGTGGCAATGCGGGTTCCATCCGGACTAAAGCTCACGTCTAAGACCCCATTTTGATGGTCTAATAAGCGGTTGTATTCTTGGATATGGGATATGATGGGTCGCAGTCCGGCGGCAATTTGATTTTGAATCCTGGCCGCAGCGTTAGTATCTTGGATATTACGACCGATTTCAACACTGGCTTGTAAAATGCCTAATTGATCTTGTCGATCGGCCACCACTAAAGCATCAGCGGCTGATTTAACCGCAGAAATTCTAGCAGACACGGCTTGTTGTCGTTGCCAATAAGCTAACCCGGCAAAAGTGGCAACCACCAGCCCAATTAAAGCCCCTAAAAATCGTTCCAGTTGACGACTTTTATTTTCTGCAAAGTGTTGTTTTTTCTGTGCTTCAACCAGCGCTTGACTCATCTGAGCCTGACGATATAATTCTACATTTTCCTGTTGTAATTTTTCGTATTTTGCTTCTAATTCATTTTGATGTTGCTGCCGAATAAAACCGACGAGATAATCATGAACCAGTTGATAAAACCCGG
Organism: Microcoleaceae cyanobacterium; assembly: GCA_049647265.1. Lineage (GTDB taxonomy): Bacteria > Cyanobacteriota > Cyanobacteriia > Cyanobacteriales > Microcoleaceae > JAAURB01. The sequence continues at coordinate 212,739 of JBARXJ010000048.1, read as the reverse complement.
CCCCAACACTGACTTCTCGAGAAACCAAGCCCGATTTTTCTAAGATATAAAGCACTAAATCTAACTGAGCGGGTTCAATATTAATTTGTAATTTTTCTTGTAAGTCATCTGATAATTCGGTGCGAGTTTTGAGGGGGCGAGTATTATTTTCATTCGTTAATAAATACAACACGGATTTTGCGGCTCGTTCGTTTTCTTTGCCACAATCTCTAATCGTTTCTCCTAAAAATCGTTCCACCAAGGCAGCTTTCGGCCCTTTTTGTTGATATCTTTCTAAGGTGGTAATTTGTTCGGTTTGAAGTTGTGCGCCCACCACTTGTAGTTCAATCGGGCGAACTTCTCCCAATTCATTGGTTAAATCTTCGACTAATTGATGAATGAGTTGATCTTCTAGATAAAAATGAGATTGATTACTCAAGCTTTTGATCACGTTAAAGGCTTCACTTGGCTTTAAGTTATCGAGATAAAATAAAATCTTTTGACTGAGGATATCATTATTGATTGCTTCTAAGTTAACCGAGCGAACACAATCTAATAGTAAATGTAGACAATCATCTCGCAAAGACAAAACGACTTTAACAAAAGGCAAGTTTAAGCATTGATTTAAAAATTCAAAAAATATCTGACGTTTACTGGGTTCTTTATATAAAAAGAAAAAGTCTTCAAATTGATCAAAGATTAAGACAATTAATCGATTTTTTGCGGTATGTTTTTGAATTAAACTCAGAACATTCTGTAAAACTTTCTCTTGATTTTCGACGGGCGGCTGAGTTGTGGCTGCTGCTGCTGCTGCTGATTTTGATTTTGCGACAATTTTAATTGCAGGCTGCGGAATAATAGGCTGTGATTCTTCTTCTAAGTTAAGATACTTTTCTAACTCTTGTTCATAAGCATTATAAGTTCTAATGACAGTGGGTATAACCTGACGAGTATCAATACTTTGTTGTTGTAAAGCGGGAACTAATGCCACTCGAATTAAAGAGCTTTTTCCTACTCCGGACTCGCCATAAATTACGGTTAATTTGTATTGAGGACTGGATAAACGTTGCAGTAATTGATTAACGGCGGTTTCTCGTCCTGAAGCATTTAATTCATCAACAATATTCGCACTATTTGCAATCGTACCTAAACTGGGATCAATGGCAATTTCTCGCGGTTGTAATCGTCCAGCGCCAATAAAGGCAGTATAGCCAAAAATCGTAGATTGATTACGAGCCTCTTTTTTAACATCAAAGGCTTTTTTATATTGTTTTTGATTAAAATAAAACTGCTGTAATTGTTTTAAAATTTTGAGATAAAGTTGAGGCGCATATTTTGGATAAGTTTCCTGATGAGCTTGTTCTAATTGAACAATTGCTGCATCAATTTCTCCAGACTTTGCACAAGCTTGTGCTAACAGCAAACGATATAAACCTAAATGCTGATTCTTAATCGGATTATCTATATCTTGACTTAAAATTTCTAAGGCAACGGTTGCTAATTCTTTTGTTTTTTGCCAGTCATTTCGATGGAGTGCAACTTCTGCTAAAAAGCCATAATCTTGTGCTTTTTGAATCACACTTAAACGATCATTATCTTGATGAAGTTGTCGAGATTGCAGGGCAAGCTGTTCTAAAGCATCCCAATCTTGTAAATGACGCAGAACTTCTCCCTGTTTATTAATGAATTTTCCGACTAAATCCGAACGATTAGCCGCCGTAAATTGATCCAGACATTGTTGTAAATGAACTCTGGCTTTTTCCCAATCGGTATAGCCGCTTTGTTGTAGATGTTGTTCTGCTTGATAGACATAACAAAGCCCCATATGAAAACATAATAACCCTTGCCATTCTAAAGGGGTTAAAGTGAATTTTGTATTCTCAATTCCAATCGCAGATGCAATGGTTTCTTCAGTCTGCCAAAATTGTAGCGCCACTTTATATTGTTCTAAAGCAAGCTGAATTTGTTGATGAGTATAATAATAGCGACCAAAGATTAATCTTAAACTGGCTTCTAAGGTATATAAAGTCGCAGGATCGAGCTTATTTAAATCTTCATAAGCCGATTGTAATTCCGCCGCAGATTGTCCCCCTAAAATCTGCTCATTCGAGATAAACTGACTCGCCCCAATCTCTAAAATTTGAGTTAAAATTTGCTCGACTTTTTCAGATAGAAATTCAACTAATGCTTCTGAACTGAGTAGAAATTCATAAGTCGTTGCCCAACTGGCAAAATCTGGTGCCACTCGATTGAGTTTTTGCCACAACTTATCATTAATCCAAATAATAACTGGAAATGCAAAATTGCGGAAGACTTCTCTTGCTAAATTAGCAGCGTGTAAAACATCGTCAATGGCGATAACATTTTCTAAACCAAAAACAACAATCACTTCTGGCTTTTCTTCACCGAGTTCGGTTTGAATTGCACCATAAAGAACTTGACTGGTTGTGGGAAGATGAACAGAACGAATGGGGACTTTACACTCAGATTGAAGTTGTTGAGTGATTTGCTGTCTTAAACTGGCATAGTTACAGCGTGCGAATAATAAGGAAAATTGCCCTTTTGATAAACCAATGGTTCGGGATAATGCATCTTTCTGAATCTGGTTATGGGTGGTAATATCATTTTCAGCGTCTGGGTTCATAGCAAACTTTAGTCTTTAAGGAGTAGAGGATTATATAGAATCTATCGTTTGAAATGGCTTTAATGGACTGAATAGACAATCACGCGCTTATGAAGAAAAGTTAAGAATATAATATATATCTTGGGGAAGATTTATGATAAACCATCATAGTGTAGCGTAGATACGTTGGAATAAACATAAAATAAAACAGAATGACAGCAGCCGATATTTCTCAAAGTAATCAAGCTTTCTTAGAAAAGGTGCAGGTTAAGGCGGGGTTGAGTGACCTGTATGAAGCTCGGGACTTAGCCGAAGTTGTGTTCCGAACCATGCGGGATTTGATGACAACAGAAGCATCTGAGAGAGTCGCTTCTGAACTTCACCAAGAGGCTGAGCCGACCGATAAAAAAGCTTTGCAAAATGAAATTTCTGAGTTGTGGAAAGATACAAATCCGATTGTAGCTTGGCTCAGTCGGGTTCGTCCGCCTTTATCATTTGAAGATAAAACATTTATCCGACGCATTGAACAAGAGGGTAGTGTCCCTCGCGGCGTGAGTGGTGAAACAGTCATAGAAGCCGTTTTTGCCGCAACTAAACCTGAGCTTTCCCCAGAACGAGTACAAGAAATTAGTTCATTTTTACCGGGTCAAATTCAACAAATTTGGCAGCAAGCTTAGTGAATCTATTAGAATTACTCATGGAAGTAATCAATGATTCACAGAGTCAAATAAACAGAGCGATTACTTCAGGACAGAACGTTATGATTAGACCTGGGGAATCGTTCTTGTTATTAATTTATTTTTAAAGCGGTTTTTATTATTTTATAATCAAAAAATCATTCTTAGGGTAGATGAATGAACCCAAATATTTGTTTATCCTTCATACAGTCTACACCGATTTTGAGAGGTAAGTCAAGATGAAAACAATCTTATCTAAAGTTTTAAATATTCGTCCAGCCCGATTTTTAGTTGCTGCTTTCTTTGGCGCTTTATTGTTATTCTCCCATGCATTACCCACTTTTGCCGTGAGTAGTAGTCTGACTGATGGAGAAGAGCAACTTCAGCAAATTGAACAGGAATCAAAAGAAGTTTTAAAATCTAATCCCCGTTCTTTAGAAGAAGTTCAAGCAGATACCGAAGGCGGACTCAATGGAGTTCAAGGAAAAGCGAATATCAATAAAATGAGTAATCCCCAAAATACAGGGATGGCAAAGTCAGTTGAACAGCAAATTGATGATAAGTTAAAGGAATTAAAATAACAGTTTTAAATCATAACATAGATAGTTAGAATCTGTTGTTAAAAAGGTGCGTCGCTGAATTAATTAAGCGGCGCTTTTCAATGAATTATATTATGAATGCATCTATTTAATTTCACCTAAATTATTTATACTTAGTTAAAAATACGATTATTGCCCTGACTCATAATATGGTTAAATCTTCTCAAAAACTTAATTTAATTATTAGCTTTTTTGGATCTTGTTTAATATTAACAACAACAAGTATCGCCCAAGAAGCACCACCGCTGCCGCCCGCTTCTCCGAGTCCTAATCCGACGACCACATCTCCTGCATCCCTGAATGAACTCTATTTTGCAGATGTGATTGTTCGAGGTAGACCTGTTTTTCAAGTGGGTAGTTTATCCGATATTAATGCTAGTACAAGAGCGCAAATTATCAATCGTCGAATTGCCAGTTTATTATCTCAATCAGACGTTGTTGAAGCCGTCACAGTTAAGCCGGATAATCCTCGTAAAATCGCCACTTTACGAGTCAATAATCGGGTGATTATGACGATTACAGATCAAGACGCTCAAGACTTCGGACTCAGTGTAGAAGACTTAGCAGAGCGCTGGGCATCCCTTCTAGGTCAAGCATTAGATAAACCGCCTTTATTTGTTGATGTCAGCCAAAGACTCTATCAAACAGTGCGGGGTTTGGCTCGTAATACAGTTGAAAATTTACCTTTATTGTTAGGCGCAATTATTGTTGTGTTTATGACTTGGTTAGTCGCTCGAGGAGTCCGTTATCTGGCGTTTAGTTGGGCGCAAAAAACAGAAGGAGATAGTAACACTGAAGTTTTAATTGGACGGTTGAGTTATGGTGGGGTTTGGATTGTTGGGAGTGTGATTGCACTGGGTGTTTTAGGATTAGATTTTGGTGCATTACTTGGCGCTTTAGGCTTAACCAGTGTTGCCATTGGTTTTAGTTTAAAAGATGTTTTGAGTAACTATATTTCAGGTGTCATTTTATTGGCGGCTCGACCTTTTAAAATTAACGATCAAGTCGTAATCAAAGACTATGAAGGAACCATTACACAGATTCAATTGCGAGCTACAACTCTCAGAACTTATGATGGTCGTTTAGTTTATATCCCAAATCAAGAAGTCTTTCAAACTAGCATTACTAATAATACCGCTTCTCCTCGTCGTCGGAGTTCTGTGATTGTAGGAATTGATTATGAAGAAGATATTAGCCGGGCAAAAACCGTGATTTTAGACACTTTAAAATCCCTGAAAGAAGTTGAGCCTAATCCTCAATCTGAAGTCTTAGTAATGGAACTTGCAGCCAGTACGGTTAACTTAGAAATTCGCTTTTGGGTTGATTCTAGACGGGCGGGTTTTTTAACCACAACTTCTTTAGTGGCTCAAGCCATTAAGGAAGGATTAGAAGCTGAAGGAATTGATATGCCGACTGATATTTATACTCTGGTTTTCCGCAATTCTCTTGTTCCTACTCTTGATATTACGGCAGAATAACTTTAGCTTATGCAGAAGGTCTTAAAAAGTACAGTGCTTAAGGTTGAATTGAGTTAGAGCCATAAAAAAACCGGGTTAAATTATTGCTTAACTCGGTTAGTATCTGTCGTAATTGAGGGAAATTAATTTAATGATATTTTGAGGTTAATAGGTTTCTGCGCTAGCCTGTTCTGCTTGCTTGGTCATCACCCAAACGGCATGAATAGAACCCGGTAACCAACCTAGAAAAGTCAACAATATATTGATGAAAAATGCAGAACTGATTCCTGTTGTTAAAAAGACACCAGCCGGGGGTAAAACAATACCTAGTAAAATTCTTAGAAGTTTCATTTATATTGATTCCTAATTTCGTCTATAATGCTTTTATTATGCTCAATAATTCCCTCTCTAACCTCTATCTGGAGAGATATTCTGAGCTAGAAATAACAGAATGTATATATCTCTAGAATAAATTCACTTGCCCTTGACTTAAAACAGTGTCACTCAAACCCGGCGCACCCACTACAATATTATTACCTGTCGCGGCGATCGCGCTACCAAAATTCAGGGGAATTTCATTATTGTCTGAAATCGGATTAAGATAAGTTTGTTGAAAATTGCCGCTTCTAAGTTCAAATTGAAACAGACTCCCGGTATCAAATAAGCCATATCCGGGCGCACCCACTAAAACATCATTTCCCAAACGGGCAAACGCCGCCCCAAATTCACCACCATTCTCAATATTTGGAGGGGTATAACTTTGAAAAGTCGCTGCTGTAATACCATCGAATAAAAACGCCGCTCCCCCATCAATGCCTCGGCTATCATCTCCCGGCGCACCAATTAAAATATCTCGCCCTATTCCTGTCCAGGCAACCGCTGCGCCAAATTCATCTACACTGGGATTAGGATTTTGGAAGCCTTGAATTAACTCCCCGGTGGCACTGTCAAATATATAAGCAACCCCAGGACGTTGGCTACTTTCGCCGTTTAAACTGCCCGGCGCACCCACCAGCACCCAGTCTCCCACCGCCGCCACATCCGCCCCGAAATAGTCCTGCACTTGAGGGTTGGGATTATTAATCGTTCGCAATAACTGCCCCGTGTTGCCATCAAACAAGTATACCACCCCCGTTTTAAAGCCGCTGCTACTGTCGTTCGGTGCGCCTACAATCACCGTTGTTCCAATAGTTGCGATAGAAAAGCCAAATAAATCAAATGCATCCGGTGTGGGGTTAACGAAGGTTTGAACGATGCCTCCAGTTACCGGACTGAGACGATAAACCGCCCCAGTATTCAAGGCTAAACTGCTATCTCCAGGGGCAGAAACTAACACATCTCCCGCAATAAATCCAAGATCTGAACCAAATTCTGATGCACCTGATGTGGGTTCAAAGTTTTGAAAGGTTTGTAATATTTGCCCTGTATTGCTATCAAATAAATAAGCAATTCCTTGGCTATTTTCCTGTCCCGGTGCGCCGATTAATATATTATTTGTATTGGTGGCGATCGCCTCTCCAAACTGTGAAAACGCTTGAGGATTAGGATTTTCAAAGGTTTGAATAGTTTCGGGGCGCGGTTCATTATCAATAATATTTAAAATTGCCTGATTGGGAGTTCCTAATGTCACCAACCCTGTAGGATTAGTTAAAGTTAATTGTACCCGATCATTAGATTCTACAATATTATCATCTTGAATTCCAATATTAATCGTTTTTGGATTAAAATCTCCCGCTGCAAATTCCACTAAAATGGGAGTGGTATCAATCTCTTCTTCAGCAGATGAAATAGGGGTAGGAATGACAGTGACACTGACTTCGCCGCTACTACCACCGATGCGGTTAATGGTAATGGGATCGATAATTGTACCGTTTTCTATCACACTAAATTCTGTGGCGCTAAAGTTGAGAATACCCGGTACAAAAAAGTCAGATGAACTGATTGTTTCTGGCGCAATATTTTGTAGAATTAGGAAAAACTCGCCATTCGGTTGTGCGATAACTGTATTTCTAGAATTACGAGGATCGGCAATAAGTTCTAAGTCTTCAAACGCAATATTACCCAATAAAAAAATTAAATCTTCACCCGGTGTAAAGTCAAAAATAAAGTTAGCTGTTTCTAGACTATTTCCACCTGTTCCCGGTTCTAAAATAAACCGATCATTGCCTTCTCCACCGACTAAAGTATCACTTCCTTGTTCGCCATACAGTTGATCGTTTCCTTGATCTCCTAATAAGCGATCATTCCCCATTCCACCAAATAGAAAATCATCTCCTTCACTCCCGGATAAAAAGTCATCATTTTCTTCACCTCGTAATACATCATCACCCCCATCTCCCCGTAATTGATCGTTTTCTAAACCCCCTAGAAGACTATCATTATCCTCACCGCCAAATAGGCGATCGCCACCCCGATCTCCTAAGATCAAATCACTCCCTTTTCCCCCTTGTAATGAGTCATTATCTGCCCCGCCAAATAGGGTATCATTGCCACTATCACCATTAATTTCATCTGCTGCTAAACCCCCCAGCAGACTATCATCTCCGACCCCACCATAAAGTAAATCTTCTGCCTTTTCACCAAAGATTAAATCGTTACCTTCTTCCCCTTGTAATTGATCGTTATGTTGTCCGCCCAATAACGTATCATTACCCCCTCCCCCAAACAACAAATCATTATCTTGGTTGCCTTGAATTAATTCTCCATCACTAGAACCCTGAACCGTATCATTACCTCCTAACATCAAAACCCCTTGAGGAAACACACCCAATTCACCCGGAAAAAAGGTCACATTTTCTGGAAAATCATTTCCTACTAGCCGGAGTTCACCCGTTACCGGATCAGTTTCTGGTCGGAGTACCATAGTTTGTTAAAAATCAGATTAGTGATGTTGCCAAAGCTTATTTATCGTAACAAACTTATATCCTTTTTCCAAGAGTTTTGGAATTATTTTTGCGGCTGACCTTGCCACATCTCTGCCGCCACAATTACCATCATGAAGCACAATAATTGAACCAGAAACCGTTTTATTAATCACTCGTTTTACTACTTTATCAACTCCCGGATGTACCCAATCTTCCGGAACCACACTCCACATCACCGGACGATAATTCCATTGTTGTAATGCTGTTAAAATCTTCGGGGTAAATAATCCATTAGGTGGGCGAATATCTAGAACTGAATTAGCCTCTAAATTACAAGCATTTGTAATAGCTGTTTGAGTCTTAATTAAGCTGTCTTGAATTTGGGGTAAAGTTAAAACAGGAAAAGAATAATGTTGGTAACCATGTAAACCAATCCAATGTCCCCGTTGATAAATTTCTCTAGCAATTTGAGGATAACGATCGACACAACATCCTAACCAAAAGAAACTGGCTGGAATTTGATAGTCATCTAAAACATTAAGTAATTCTGGGGTATATTGAGGATTAGGGCCGTCATCAAAGGTTAAAGCGATTTCGTTTTGTTGAGGATTTCCCTGCCATAAACATTGAGGAAATGCCGTCTTTAAAACCGGATGAATGATAGGAAATAAAGGATAATATTGCATAATGATTTTAATGATCTGTAGGGTGCGTGACTCACGCACCTTTTTAATTTACAATGCTATCATAATTTTTTTACAATGAATCTTGAGGAAACTCCCCCTTGAAAACCGGATAAATCAGGGAAAATAAAGGATAATATTGCATAGCTTTTTATTGAATTAAATTATTTTAAGGTGCGTGACTCACGCACCCTACGGTGAAACTGTTAATCTACTTTAAAATGGGATAAATTAGAGAAGGTAAAGGATAATATTGCATAGCTTTTTATTGAATTAAATTATTTTAAGGTGCGTGAATCACGCAGCCTACGTGAAACTGTTAATCTACTTTAAAATAGGATGAATGATAGAAAATAAAGGATAATATTGCATGATTTATTATTGAATGATCTGATTTTAGGTGCGTGACTCACGCACCCTACGGCAAAATTGTTAATCTTGTTCCCTTTTTAATATACAATACATACGGATAAAAATGAGGTTAAAGCATCTAAAGATATGGCCAGAAAATTACAAGAACTGATTCCTCAGGAGCGAGATAGTCAGTCTTTTAAATATATCCTAGAATACGGTGAAGTAGAACCTTTTGGAGTAAAGCCAGGTATTCTTTTAATTGGGGGTGCAGAAGGCGGTTCAGCGGGAGAAGATGCTGCGACGGAATGGTTTTTGAAACGGTCTAATAAAGGCAATTATTTAGTCTTACGCTGTGGTGGAGTTGGGAGTCAAGCGGCATGGGTTGCAGACTATTATCGCGATTTAATTCAGTCAGCGGCTGAACTTTCAATTGATAGTCGCGCGGCGGCAAATAATCTTGAAGTTGTGCAGTATATTAAACAAGCAGATGCATTATTTATTGCAGGGGGAGACCAGAATAAATATGAGGATTATTGGGAAGGAACCGCAACAGAAACCGCGATTAACTATTTAATTAATCAGAAAAAAGTGCCCGTGGCTGGAACCAGTGCAGGCATGGCAATTTTAGGGGATTATTATTATGCACCTGCGGATCAAGGCGTTATTAGTTCAGAAATTTTAGATGATCCATTTCATCCCAATAGTCATGATATTTATCGTAGTAATTTTATTCAAGCACCCTTTCTAAAAGGTGTAATTACAGATACCCATTTAGATCGTCAAAATAAGGTTCACCCAGAAACCCGATATGGTAGAATATTTGGATTACTCGCCCGCATATTTCAAGATCGTAGCTATCAACATCCTGCCTATGCCATTGGTTTAGAAGAAGGCGCGTTTGTCGCCATTGATGAAAATGGAATTGCTAAAGTGTTTGGTAATGGTAAAGAAGCCGGACAAGATGCTTATTTTCTACAAGTTAATGGCGTACCCCCGGAAAGAATGGAACCCGGTTCGCCTTTAATTTGGGATAATGATGGGCAAGCAGTTAAAGTGTATCGTATCGGTGGCACAACTAAAGGTGGGGGTTCATTTGACCTCAAAGATTGGTCTACGGCATCCGGGGGAGAATGGGAATATTGGTATACAACAGACGGATGGCCGGGTTTTAATCGGCAAAATAAGGATTAGGATTTTCCGCCACCCAGCCGAGGGGAGAATTGTAACGAATTTCAAAATGAAGGTGAGGCTGTGCCATGTCGGGTTTTCCGGTTTGACCGACTTTGCCTAAAACATCCCCTAACTTTAAGGTTTGACCCGTTTGTACGGTTACTTGCGACAAATGAGCATAACGGGTTTGTTTGCCGGAAGGATGATTCACTACCACAACGTTACCATAACTCCCCCGTTCCCCGACAAACGCCACAGTTCCTTCTCCCACAGATAATACGGAAGTGCCTGTTTCTGCCCGTAAGTCCATACCACCGTGGAATATGACTTCCTCAATAATTGGGTGTAATTGCCAGCCATAGCCTAATAATACCTCAGCGGTTTGAGCCAGAGGATAGCCGGATAAAACGCCTAATTCTAAGGTGACTGCGCCGCCAGGTGACCAATTTACCCCCGGAATAAATACCACTTGCGGATTTGATTGACAGCCATTGGCCTCAAAGATGACATCAGCCCGGACATCATAGGTATTGGCTAAATCTTGTAAGGTATTTCCCGGTTGGACTTCGACTCGAATCCCATTGTAGGGCGGAATTAGGATTTCTTCCCCCACGGGTAACTGAGGTTGGCGTAAGTTGGGGTTAATTCCGAGTAAAGTAGCGGGAATCAGGTTATATTGTTTGGCAATCTGAGATAATGTTTCGCCTGGGGCAATCTGATGACGTTGGAGACGAGATAACGCAGCAGGGGCGCAAGTGATTTCTGTTTCGGTGTCGCGGATAAATAAATCGCTGCTGAAAGCCGCTGAGGTAAATAATAAATTCACTCCGGCTATTGCTAAACCGCCAACAGAATAGGGTAAACATCGTAATATTCTATCAAGACTCATTTCTTAGTCACGGGTTGTTCGTTACTTGTTATTCGTCAGGCACGGGAAACACTCATCAGTATAGATTCATGAAAATACTCCTATCTCCTTCGGGGGTGAGGATAACGGCGTGTTTCCTAACTATTGTTCTACACCCTATATCCTACAACTTCCGGCCATTTAGAAGTCTACTATTTCTTGAGGCTGTCTGCCTGACAATTAATAATTTTATAAATATCAATTTCTTTTTGCTTGTTACGAGGAATGACCCGGTCAATAAAATTATAGTTAAATGTGATATGTTCTGGAGACTGAGTCAGATTCACCGCAGGCAAACCGGATATGGTTGATTCACTAGCAATAATCTCACAATTATAGACTTTGGTGAGTTCTTCTAAACGAGAGGCGGTATTGACGACATCACCAATGACGGTGGTTTCCATACGGTTAGTGGTTCCTAAAACTCCAATGGTGGCGATGCCTGTATCAATGCCAATTCCCATTTTTATCGCGGGTAAATGAATAAATTCAGTATCGAAATTCATTTTTTTTGTATTAGCTTGCATGGCGATCGCGGAGTGAATCGCATCTAAAGAATGTATGTTTTTACGATCAAAAATAGCTAAAATTGCATCTCCTAAATATTTATCAATAAATCCATGATAGTGATTGATACATAAACTCATTTGATTTAAAAAATAATTTAACCATTCAAAGGTTTGTGAAGGTGCTTGAGCTTCTGCAATAGCTGTATATCGACGAATATCACAATATAAAATACTAACTTCTGCTTCTATTTTTTCTCCTAAACTGATAGATTTGATATCATTAGGTGCAATTCTTTCGAGAAATTGTGTCGGCACAAAAGAATCAAGTGTTTCAGAATCTGCTTCCGTTTCAGGCTGAGTCGTTTGAGTTTGAGTCGTTTGAGAACGCATCTGATTGAGATGCAAAATATTTTTAACTTTAGCCAAGAGTAACTGACTATTAAATGGCTTTGTAATATAGTCATCCGCCATCATTTCTATGCCTTGAATTTGAGATTCATCATCATCCAAAGCGGTTAAAAAAATAATCGGAACTGTTTTTAGATCTTCCTGCTGGCGCAAAGAACTACAGACTTCAAAGCCATCCATATCTGGCATCATAATATCTAATAAAATTAGATCGGGTTTAGAAGATTGAGCCAGATTCAGTGCCTCTTCTCCCGAATGAGCCGATTGTGTGTGATATTTTTCAACTGCGAGTAAGCTTTCAAGCAGCAGTAAATTGTTTGGATCATCATCAACAAGTAAAATATAGGATTGTTGATTAAGCATAGAAGTCATGGAATCCAAAATACAGGCATCCATTAAGGCAAATTTCCAAGGAATATAGAATTAATTGTTTCTTCCTAAACTTGTTCGATGAACTTTAATATGAAGTTGAAAACGCTGATAATTTAAAATGATCAGATGCAATCGGTAATTCAATTAACCGTCAATTTAGGGAGAATTTTAATGAGACTGATGCAGAATCGACTTCACTTTTTGGGTCAGTTGATCGACATCAATCGGTTTACTAACATAATCTGATGCACCTGCTGCAATACAGCGATCGCGATCGCCTGGCATTGCCATTGCCGTGACTGCAATCGTTGGAATTTTCCGCCATTGTGGATGTTGTTTAAGCTGACCAATCAGTTGTAACCCATCCACCTCAGGCAGTTGAACATCCATTAATATTAAATCGGGCAGAGAATCTGCGCTAAGCATTTGATTTTGAATCCGATTTTGTAAGGTTTTGCCCTCACTAATTAATTCTACCTGATATCCTTCCAACTCTAACATTTCAGCGATTAAAGTTTGATTAATCGGTTGATCTTCAACCACCAAAATCTGAGATTTGGGCTGAGAATCAGAATCCGACAATTCAGTGACAGTCTGAGTTTTTTCCAGCGAAGAGTTAGCAGCAGAATGAAATCCGGTTTGTTGCCGCAATAAGTCCCGCATTTCCGTTAAAGGCAGCCAAACTTTAAAAGTACTGCCTTTATTTTCCTCAGAATCGAGAGAAATTGTCCCCCCGTGAAGTTCCGCTAAGCGTTTGGTTAGTGCTAAACCCAATCCTGTGCCTTCATGCCGTCGGCTGAGGGAAGAATCGACCTGTTGGAAGGGACGAAATAACTGAGACCAGCGATCTCGAGGAATACCAATGCCTGAGTCTTTTATCATCAGGCAGAGATAAGGGGTGCTTAAATTAATCGGAGATTCATCTGGCCGATACTCCTGATACAGTTGAGTGCCATAAGCGAGATATCCCCCTAGCTTCACCGTTCCTCCCTCGGGTGTAAACTTGACTGCGTTAGACAGTAAATTAATAATAATTTGTCGAACTCGCCGCTCATCCAACAGTGCCAGGTTGAGGCGATAATCTAATTCTAAGGAGAGAGCTAAGCGTTTTTTATCTGCCCGAGGTTGGATCATGGTTAAACATTCATTACATAATCCGTGAATATCAACAGACTCTAAATTTAAATCAACTTTTCCGGCTTCAACTTTAGATAAATCTAAAATATCGTTAATCAATTCGAGTAAATGTTCGCCGCTTTTATGAATCAGTTCAACGGGTTGAAACTGTCGAGAATCTAACGAACCAAACGCCTGACGCTTTAATAAATCAGAAAATCCAAGAATGCTGTTGAGGGGGGTTCGCAATTCATGGGACATCGAGGTTAAAAATTCTGATTTGAGTTGAGAGGCTTTGACTAACTCTAGATTAATCTGACGTAATTCTTGCTGAGCTTGACTGCGTTCAATTGCCGCTCCCAGGCTTCGACAAGCCGCATCTAACATATCCCGTTGAGGATAAGCCTGCATCTTTTCTAAATCCCGTGACTCTAGCGTTAGAACCCCAATAATTTTACCTGCATCGCCCGGAATTGGAAAAATACCTAATTGACCAATCGCGTTAGAACGAAATTCAGCAACGGCGTTGGGATGATTGGCATAATCTTCAACAAAAGCAGGTTCACCCGTTTCGACCACTTGCCAGAGTAACCCCTGACCATAAGGAATTCCCTGGCTTAAACGTTCTTGCAACTCCGCCACTGCTGGGTCACCGTAGGTAGCAACAAATTGACCTTGAACTTGATTGTAGAGGGTTCCGGCTTGGCGTTGGTTGCCTTCTCCCTGAATCACTTTCACATCCCCAAAGGCAGCATTCATCACCTCTACTAAATAGGCCAGGGCAAATTTAGCAATTTCTTCAACGTTATCAAGAGTTTGTAATCGTTCGTTTAAGCCTAAAAGAAATTTTAACCGCTCGACTTCTGTATTCAAACTGGCTTGAGTGCTGCGTTGGTGAGTAATATCTCGCAGAATAAATAGGCGATTTCCTTTGTCAGTCGTAATATAACTAACTTCTAAAGTGATATGATTGGTTTGTTCTAAACAATAAGATAAATCAGGAGCTATCGGTTGCAGGACACAGTTTTTGAACTCATCACATTGCCTTGTAGACCAAATGCCCTGTTGAGATAAAATATTTATAACTTGATTAATATGAGGGCTATTTTCCAACAATTCAGGAGAAATTCCCCAAAGCTGAGCTAACTTTGGGTTCAACAGAATCAGATGATGTTCAGCATTAAATAGAGCAATTGCGTTATCAACTTGGCTGAGAATTAACTCCTGTTCGTCTGACATTGTTTCCCGTGTTTATAAGGCATACTCCTACATTGATACGCACTCAGTGCAACGGGTGATAAATCGTTATCGTTGCATAGTATCATAGGTTATTTACATTAAGTATTGTATCAAGTTCCTCGGTATAACTACTCTATCTGGAGATGGGGAGATGGAAACAGCAAAGAGATTTGAAATCAACTCACAACCACATGATTGTGCTTAATTGATGATAAACCCTTGCAGCTCTTGATGTTGTCTATTAGATTAAGACAAGAATCTCTCCATGATGCTATTTTCGCGAGTCACGGCTCTGTTCATTTTATTGATTAGGTTACTTATCATGCACAGCTTACAACCTGTTACGTCACCTCAACCTCAACCTCAACCTCCATCCCCCCAAATCGCCCGACCGCGTCGAGCGACATCTCGTCAGAATATTCAACAGCGGCATCAGCAACAAATTCGCCCCTTAGCGATGGAAATCAGCATTAAGTTAGCAACCCATCTGATCTTGTCTGGGGTAGCTGTCTCTGCTCTGTGGCAAATTGTACCCCAATATCGGGCCAGTCAGGAAAAATTAAGCCAAATTCAGTCAGAAGTACAAATGACACAGCAGCGAGTTGATTATCAAAAAGCCAATTTTAGCCGTCATTTTGACCCGCAACAAGCACAGAGTATTATGCAGGAACATACAAACAAAGTGGCACCCGGACAACGACAACTGGTTTGGCTAGAAGATATTGAAGTTGATGAGGCGAAAATTAGCCAAATTCCTCAAACAAAATCCCAGCCTTAATAGCTTGAAGAAGCTCGCCGTCAATCTAATAGGAATGAATAATCACGTTTGAAGCCATTAAATTTGACTGGCTATATACTACTGTCGAACAAATCGTTCATGGCGGCGAGATTCTGCTATGGGTTGATTCATCGAAATCGTTTGATAAATTCTGCTATTCAGGGGAATCATAAAGTTGTTAAGTCCTCTAATTAATCGCTAATTCTATCTCTCAATGATTTCAAATAAAAAATAATTCTTAGCTTTTAAAATAGAAGAATAAATAAAATTTTTAATAAAAGCAGATTGTTACGTACTCTCGTTCGCGCCTGCTATATATTTTCCCTGAATTACTATTAATTTAAACAGTAAAACTTGCCTATCATCCAAAATATAATAGCGTAGAGAAAAATTATCCTCATTTTCACTATTACTTATTCCGTTTTGAATTAATACTTAAATTCGTTTTATTATTTTATTACTTAGTCCTGTTTGGAAGACACTCTGGAAAAATTCACCCCATAAAGTCCTGGGCATATTTCATAACGTTAGGTATTGATGTCCTAATACATTATCAATTGTTCGTAAATATATAAAATTCAATATAACCACAAATATAAATTAATTTATAATCACTTCAATTAGGAATTGCTAATGCTAATTAAGCTTTACTGAAATTTAAAATAACCTATGCATTGGTCATTTGCGTCGATCAACTAACTGATTAGAGAAAATCACTGTAATTACTCCAATATTTTTTACTTTCAATAGCCGTAATTTAACGGATATTTTTATATATTTAAGATGATAGGCTGGAACTGAAAAGGTTTTATGCCAGATGTTTGATGAAATTATTATTATTTATAAATCAATTAATTCTCTGTTTATAAACTTCAATTTATATTTTTGAGAATTGATTTAATTTGAAAGTTTTCAATCTTACAGAGTTTATGAAAAAAAGATTATCTTATTCTGTCGATCAGGGGTTTACTTTTCTAGAAATTATTTTTACTATTGTGGTAATTGGTATTCTGATTGCTATTATTTCTCCGTCTTGGTTAAGCTTTATTGCCCGGCAACAACTTCGGACTTCTAATAATAAAATCTATTGGGTGATGCAAAACGCTCGGAGTAAAGCCATGGCAGAAAGGGTGAGTTGGCAAGCCACATTTAGAATTAATGAGGAAAAAAATAGAATTCAATATGCACTACATTCAGCAGAAATCATGCCAATTAGTTTATCAGAATCCATTTGGCAAGATTTACCGGATGGGATTGAAATTGATATAGATCAAACTAGCTTTTTAAAAGTTGATCCAATCACAAATAAAGTTAAGAGATCTCAGACAGGATATTATCGAGCTATGTTTAACTACAAAGGCTGCCCTGTTTATCGAGCTGGCAATGAATGTACTAATTTAAATGCTAAAAGTAGAATAACAATTGAGCATAAATTTCTAAAAGATCAAAGACGATGCGTACTCATTTCTACCATCATTGGCGCATTACGAATAGCAGAAGATGCATCAGAAGCTAAGAGCAACGGCAATAACTGTTATCGATAAAAATATTAAAATCCGTTTACTCTTTAAGCAATATAGCAACATGACTCAATTGATCAAAAAATATTCAATCTAACCCCCTCAAATTTTGGGGTACTGTGCGAGAAACCCTTGCCGTCTATCGGGGCAATATCGTTAAATCATGATTTATGATTGCAATATCTATGGTATGTTAATCAATTGGAATAAAAATAAAGTTAAATTACCCCAAAAATTTATGAGTACTGTAGATGATAAAACAGTTGTCCAAGACTATTTTAATTCAACGGGTTTTGATCGATGGCGACGAATATATGGTGATGGAGAAGTTAATAAAGTTCAGCTTGATATTCGTAAAGGACATCAGCAAACCATTGAAAGAGTTCTAGAATGGCTAGAAGCCGATGGTAATTTATCCGGTTTATCCATTTGTGATGCTGGCTGTGGTGTGGGGAGTTTAAGTATTCCGATTGCGAAAGCTGGGGCCAAAGTGTATGGTAGTGATATTTCGGAAAAAATGGTCACAGAAGCGGGGCAACGCGCCGACCAAGTATTGGGGGATGCTCGTCAGAATTTGACATTAACCACTCAAGATTTAGAAACCATTCAAGGCAAATATCATACCGTCATCTGTTTAGATGTGTTGATTCATTATCCTCAGGCACAGGTTGCAGATATGATTGCTCACCTGAGTACGTTAGCAGAATCTCGGGTCATTTTAAGTTTTGCTCCGAAAACGTTATTTTTGACCATCCTAAAGCAAATTGGTCAGTTATTCCCCGGCCCTAGTAAAACAACTCGCGCTTACCAGCATAAAGAAGCAGATATCATTAGAATCTTTGAGGAAAACGGCTTCAAAATTGCTCGTAATACCATGACGAGTACCCGGTTTTACTTCTCTCGGCTCATTGAAGCAGTCCGCTAGGAAGAAATATTGCTTTCCCCCCACCCACTGAGAAGCATTTCTTCTGGCTGGGGTTCAACAATAGACTTGATTCGCGTAACTGAACCCATTACAGTTGCTATAGTAGTATTTTTTAATAAATCATAGAGGTATCAGAGATGGCTGGTGAGATTTTAACAACTGGATTTCTTGCTTTTTCCTTAATTCTCGTGGGTTTGGGCGGCGGTTTCCTGCTGCTTAAACTTCAAGGCGGAGAATAAACCATGAGTCATTGGTCAGTCGTTATTGGTTCTGATCGAAGATTGGGGAGAAAGTACTGCGGTACAGCTTGCTGATTTTTTCATCATTTTTTAACCCTCCTCTTCCTAACTAATGACCAACGACCAGTGACAAAGGAAAAATTACCAAAATTATGAAGTTTTGTTAAAAAATGAGAGATTTTTTGATAAGATTTTAATTAAAGATTAAGCTTTTTAAAGTCCTAACTATTCATGACGTTATTAATTGTCGGTGCTACAGGCACGCTCGGAAGACAGGTCGCTCGTCGCGCCCTCGATGAAGGATATAAAGTTCGATGTATAGCCAGAAATTATAGGAAAGCAGCATTTCTGAAAGAATGGGGAGCTGAACTCGTTTGGGGCGATTTGTGTCAACCCGATAGTTTAAAGGATGCCTTAGAAGGGGTAACTGCTGTTATTGATGCGGCCACAGCCCGACCCACTGATAGTTTAAGTGCTAAAGATGTGGATTGGGAAGGTAAAGTCTCTTTAATTCAAGCTTGTGTGGCTGCCGGAATTGAACGATATATCTTCTTCTCGTTCCTGGATGCTGAAAAATACTCCCAAGTTCCTTTACTTGAAATCAAACGCTGTACTGAACTGTTTTTAGCAGAATCCGGCTTAAAATATACCATTCTCAAACCTTGTGGTTTCCTCCAAGGCTTAATTGGTCAATATGCAATTCCCATCTTAGATGGACAGTCTGTCTGGGTTCCTGGAGTCAGTTCTCCCGTTGCTTATATGGATACTCAAGATATTGCAAAATTTGCAGTACAGGCTTTATCTGTTCCTGAGACTGAAAACAAATCCTTTCCTATCGTGGGTTCTCGCGCCTGGAGCGCCGATGAAATTATTCGACTTTGTGAGCGATATTCTGGTAAAGAAGCAAGAATTACTCGCACTCCCACCCGAGTGTTACGTTTCTTCAGTCGAGTCACTCGTTTCTTTCAGTGGACACTCAATATCTCAGAACGCTTAACCTTTGCCGAAGTTCTCGCTAGCGGTCAGCCTTTGGATGCTTCGATGGATGAAGTTTACGAAGTATTCGGACTCGATCAATCAGAGATGACCACGCTAGAAGCTTATCTACAAGAATACTTTAGCCGCATTACCAAAAAACTCAGAGAAATTGAGTACGAGCGCGAAAAGCAAAAACAAAAGCAACGGCGCAAGCGCAACCCCTCCAAAACTTCATAAGCTTTAACTTCAGAGACTGTAAGGGATCTGAAGCTATGGTAAAATTTAGGATATCTTAAATCTCACTTCACTAAGGCTAATTTAACTGGCATTAGGTGAAGAGCAAGTGAGTGAATCTGAAGAATGTCTGTGTTTCGGCAACATTGCATTTTTCAAGTGGTAGCTCCCGTTAAAATCGTGAGACTACACTGTAAATTTTTCAATCATTAAACAAGAGTTAAATTATTTCGCGTGCCCAAAGCTGGGATTATCTATAACGATACTAAACCTGTTGCCTGTCGAGCCACGGCTGAGTTAAAAGACAAACTACAAGCCAGTGGTTGGGAGGTGCATACCGCAACAGGAATTGGAGGAATATTGGGCTATTCTAGTCCGAACCGTCCGCTGTGTCATACCCCCCTCGATCAGCTTGCACCTCCTGGATTTGATTCTGAGATGAAATTTGCGATCGTTCTCGGTGGGGATGGTACTGTTTTGTCTGCAGCCCGTCAAGTCGCTCCCCAAGGTATTCCGATGTTGACGATTAATACCGGTCACATGGGATTCTTGACAGAACTTTACTTAAATCAACTGCCATTGGCTTTTGAGAAGTTACTCACTGGGGATTATATTCTCGAAGAGCGTACCATGCTGTCGGTGCAAGTGTATCAAAGCGATCAAGTGGCGTGGGAAGCTTTATCCCTCAATGAAATGGTTCTACACCGAGAACCGATGACTTGTATGTGTCACTTTGAGGTACAAATTGGTCGTCATGCACCTGTTGATATCGCAGCCGATGGGGTAATTATTGCGACCCCAACCGGTTCAACGGCTTATTGTCTCTCAGCCGGCGGTGCTGTGGTGACTCCGGGTGTGAGAGTATTACAACTTCTCCCCATCTGTCCCCATTCTTTGGCATCTCGGGCTTTAGTTTACAGCGATAGTGAACCTGTAACGATTTATCCGGTTGGTCCCAATCAACTGGTGATGGTGGTTGATGGCAATGGGGGTTGTTATGTTTCCCCAGAAGATCATATCAAAGTGATGCGAGCCCCGAACCCTGCTCGTTTTATTCGTATGGAAATGCCAGAATTTTTTCAGGTATTACGAGAAAAATTAGGCTGGGGACTGCCTCATATTGCCAAACCCACTTCTGTTGAATTGCCGTAACAGTTCCGAAGGAGATAGGGCGACGGGATAACGAGGTGATGGGGAGACTAATACTTTCAGCAGTTTGGCTGTAGACTCTAGTCTCTGTTGCCCGCTTGCCTATTCCCTCAAATAAACAATAACGAAAAACCAATAGTAAAAAACGAATAACGAATTGAATAATGACTAGTGACTCCTATCAAACTGAATCAATAGCCTTCAAAATTATTCGTTTACTCCGTTGGCATCAACCCGCAGGGCGACTAATTTTAATGATTCCGGCATTGTGGGCTGTGTTTCTTGCCGCAAACGGCTTACCGCCGCTCCCCTTAGTTGGAGTAATTATACTCGGCAGTCTTACCACCAGTGCCGCCGGATGTGTCGTTAATGATCTTTGGGATCGCGATATCGATCCGCAGGTTGAACGGACTCAAACTCGTCCCATCGCCTCTCGGGCATTATCCATTCAGGTGGGAATTATTGTCTTTTTGATTGCTTCAGGATGTGCCGCTGGATTAGCGTTTTATTTAAACCGTCTGAGTTTTTTCCTCTGTATTGCGGCTGTCCCTGTGATTATCTGTTATCCCTTGGCTAAGCGGTTTTTTCCCATTCCTCAACTGGTATTGGCGATCGCCTGGGGATTTGCCGTTTTGATTAGTTGGAGTGCCGTTACGGGCAATTTAACCCTAGCTACAGGCCTATTATGGGGAGCAACAGTCAGTTGGACATTGGGGTTTGATACGGTTTATGCCATGTCTGACAAAGAAGATGATCGTAAAATTGGGGTCAATTCTAGTGCATTATTCTTTGGAGATTATGCAGGTGAAGCTGTAATTGTGTTTTTTGCGATCGCAGCCGGACTATTGGCTTATTTAGCAGTGTTTATTCAACTGCATCCCCTCTTTTGGATCGCTTGGGCGATCGCACTCATCGGCTGGTTACGAGAATATTTTCAACTGAAACAATTAGACATTCCTCGATCTGTTTATAAACAAATTTTCGTAGAAAATGTCATACTCGGATTTATTTTGCTTGTGGGAATGATTCTCGGAAAGCTTTTATAAGGGTTGGCGAGGGCAACTGCTAAAGTCCCTCCCTCTCCCTAACCCTGTTGAATTTTGCCATTGTGCCATGACGGATCAAGCAGAAAGATCCCGAACATTGCGGGCTTCTGCTAAATCTCGAATCAAAGAAGACCTTGCTTGAATATAATCTGTCAACAAATCTTTTTCCAAAGAATTAATATTAGACTCTATTTGTAGCCGCTTCAGAAGTAACTGGGCTAAGTCTGCATCGTCAAGATTAATCAGTAGAGAAGCCTGAGTTGCTTCGACTAATGACCAAAGTTTTCGTAACATTACTGGTGTCATCTGAGTTTTCTCCTCACGCTGATGAATCGTACGAGAAAGACCAAGATATAATCTATCCTCTCTCAATAGACTGTCTGCTAAAGCTGAAATTTTCCTTTGTCACCCTGAATGAAGAAGAACACAAAATTAGAAGTTATCTTTCAGCCTGGCGGCAGGCTTTGTTGATGTTCATTCTCCTGAGGATAACAAAATTCAGCCAGATCTTGTCAGTTTTATTTTTGTTTACATCAAGACTGTCCTTGAGTATAGCAATATCAAATAATGCCAGATCAATAATGTCACAACAACTACAAAATACGTGACTTTTAGTAACACAACTTGATAAGACGACTAACTTTTGGCTTTAAGATTAACAGGAGCCGGAGTAATCACACGAAGGGCTGAAGATATGACTCGAAAATGAGCGGGCGTTGTCACCGTCAAGTCACCATCGGTATTTATACTGTAAGGTTTGCGGGTATAAATATGAAATTCTGAACCCGATAATGTCCGACTCCCCACCTGTTTTCCATGTCTACCTGTCCACAAAGCGACTAATACTGTCAAGATTTGCCACCATTGTTGAATTTCTAAACTGCACAGATCTAAACGTTGATCGTTAATCGTCGCGTCATGAGCAATTTTCATCCCTCCCCCATAGTATTGACCATTTCCAATCGCAATTTGTAAGGTTTTAACTCGTTTTACGCCTTCTTCAAATTTAATTTCGGCATGAAAAGGACGAGCAGAATAAATGACTCGAATGGCTGTAATTCCATAAGCCAAAATTCCCCAACGGCGCTTTGCTTCTTTGGTTAATTTGTCAGTAATGTCAACACTTAAACCAAGACTGGCAACATTAAAAAAGTGTTTTCCATTCACCCAACCTAAGTCAATGGGTTGATGATATCCAGCCGCAATCACCTGGCAGGCTTGCGGTAATGCAATGGGGATTTTTAGAGTTCTGGCTAAATCATTGGCAGTGCCGAGTGGTAAAATACCAAGGGGTAATTGAGTGTCAACTAAGCCATCGACTGCCGCATTTAAAGTACCATCCCCGCCGCCGACAATGACCAATTCAACTCGATCTTGATACTGTTGAATTAAACGGCTATAATCCTGTAAATGTTCTGCACTTTCTTGAATAATATTTAATCCTAATGTCTGAAGATAATCTACAGCCTTAGATAACTTTTGATGAACTTGTCGAGCATGAGGATTCACTAGCAGTAAGGCTGTTTTCTTAGAATAATATTGAACCCGATCAGACAACTGACTAGACTGATGATTAATCATGAAAAATGATGCGTTTGATTAAATGGATGAATTTGATAGAAAATTGATATTAAATAATCAAGAATTGAATTTTATTATTTATTCTAGCGAATTTGTGGATGAGTTTTGTGACGAATGATGAATCACCCATTTCCATAAAGGATGGCTACTTCCTTGTTGACGAATTTGTCGAACTTGTTTTTCTAAACGTTTTTGATATTCCGGGGGAAAACCCATCAGAATATTACGGCTTTGCCAGACTAACACAGCCGTTGTTAAACCGATACATAAACTTAAACCCACAGTCGCAAGGCGATGATGGGCCAGTCCATAACGTACCGCTGTCCAGGTAAAATGCGATCGCCACAAGGCAATTTCGGGTTGTAACTGCCGCAAACTGAGGGGCGCAACTGTTATCCAGAGTAATATTACCACTACCCAACGGCCCCATACAATCAGCCGATGTAGTCTCTGAATTTCAGTGTTATTTGTCATTCCTCATTGCCCGGGAGTAGTGAGTCGGCATTAATACACTCGATTCTAACCTCAGGGTATGGATTGAGATTCGAGGCTTCGCGCCTGCACACAGACTGCACAAATACAGACTTTTGACTGAGTAACGGGTTTACTAGCAGTCCAAAGCGCAAGAGCGTTTTTACAGGTATTATTAGTATGAGGTTATTATAGCTTTAGTTGTCAATTCTGGAAAGCGCTTTAAACGATATCTTGCATTGTTTGTATCCCATCCACTCTGATTGACTCCGAGCGATAAAATACAGAAAAAAGTGTAGAAGTTGTGAGATATTGTATCGCTTCAAATAGAGATTTCAACATACATTAAAACAGTGGAAATCTGAGTCGATTGAATTAAGTTTGCTTATAGCGTTTTGGTCGAATGAGAATTCACTTCAACAGGAGTAGTCAGTCGTGTTTTATGGCGTTCTGATATAATTTGTTCAGGATCAATTCCATCAAATGTAGGGGGTATCCAAACTCGGATGACGAGTAATGCTCCCAAAACCAATAGAAAAGCACAAGCCATTAAAACCTGAACCCAGGGCGTTTCTAAAACACCACGGACAATTACTTCACGCAGAACAGAAACAATTGAGACTTCAACAGCTACTCCAATAGAAACTCGGCGCTCTTGTAAATATATAATTAATAGACGAAATAATTCAACTAAAATTAACAGAAATAAAATATCTGATGTCACCGGTTGAAATTCTAAAGGCGGAAGTAGGGATAATACCATCTCCCGTAATTGCAGGATCATAAAGCTGAACAGTCCAATGCACAAGCAAATGATAATAAAGTCTTGTACTGTTTCTAATAGCCGGATTACATGATTACTATTGAGTACACCATACCAACGCAGAGGTGAAGATTGATTCTTGTTCATGAGAGAATGTCTGGATGAGTGGATAAGCTAAGGAAACAGAGGAATATTCGCGACTTCGATTAACACAAATTACAAATAGCAATGTACATTTTCGTTGCACTCATCCGCTAAATAGGACAGTGCGCGAAACCGCAAATAGACAATTTCTTCATACAACGGATTCAATTTACACATGGGTGGGATATGGATATTAATCCGACCAAACAGAGTAAAATTTCGTTCAAAGGGACATTGTGAAGGAACTGTTTTACAGATGAAGTGGGCCAGTTCAGCGTTGCGGACATCTAATTCATTTAACCATTGGCGAACCGGATTTAATCCATGAGTTAAAGGGTTTCTAAAGTTTGCGAAAAGGTTGATGGGTTGGTTAGTGGTTTCGATTGAGTTAAACATGGCGATATCAATATCTAAGTTATTGGTTGTTGTCTCCTAGTTTAACAATAACTTTTAGATATAGGAAGAGAAAAAATATATAAAAAATATTTATCTTTTATAATTTCTGCTTAACTCCTCCGTTAGGCGTAGGTAAATATGCTATTATTCTGGATTTTGCATGGGAGGTGGAGAGTCTGTGGGTAGGGGAGTTGAGGAAGAGGCGCGATCTCGCCACCAAGCCAATAAAGTACTGGCAATAAAGATACTGGAGTATGCCCCAGCAATGAAGCCGATAATTAAGGCTAAAGCGAAGAATTTGAGGGTATCGCCGCCGAATATAAAAATTCCCAGTAACGGTAGCAGTGTCGTCAAGGTAGTATTAATAGAGCGGGTTAACGTTTGACTCACCGCATTATCGACCACTTGATTAATCGACATTTCCGGGTTTTTCTTCAAGACTTCCCGGACTCGGTCATAAATGACAACGGTATCATTGACTGAAAATCCGATAATCGTCAGGAGTGCCACGAGGAATAAACTATCGACTTCTATTCCTAAGACTAATCCTAAGATTGAAAAGACACCCAGGGTGATTAATACATCGTGAAATAGGGCAACGAAAGCAAATACAGCGTAATCAAATTGGAAGCGAAAGGTTAGATAAATCGTAATACCTGCAAACGCCACCAATAGGGCTTTTAAGCCAGAAATGAAGATTTGACGGCCTAAAGTGGGGCCAACGGTGTCAATTTGAGTTGCTTCAGGATCAAACACCCCAATGGCATCGCTTAACGACTGTTGTAGTTGACTGCGGGCTTCTACATCTAGACTTTGAGTCCGAATAGAGACAATTTGTTTATCTTGTTGGAGAGGATCTTTATCGAGGCGTTGAATGGAACTATTGGCTAAACCTTGATCGGCTAAAACCTGCCGTACATCTGCCAGTTCAATGGGGCCCGTACAATTATCCGCCACAGAACAATCGAGTTCAAGCTGGAGACGAGTCCCGCCGATAAAATCTAAACCCGGACGGATTGGGGCAGCAATATTAGGACGAGTCCAGGAAATCCCCATGGCAATGATTCCAGCAAGAATAATAACACCGGAAATTGTCCACCAAAGCGATCGCTGTTTGATAACACTAAACTTCAACATTTTAAATAACTAAATGAAAACAGTGACAATTCAATCAATGATTATGTGTCGAGTTTGGGATTGTTCGTGACTAAGTTGGGGCAGAATAAATCAGGCTTCCGTAGTTCGGAGAAGGTAATGGCGGTAAACATTAAGGTTCGACTACAGGTGACTGCTGTAAACATACTCACTGCAACCCCTAATCCTAAAGTGAGGGCAAACCCTTTAACTAAGCCTGTTCCTAGCCAGAATAGCGCGATACAAGCAATCCCAGTGGTGAGGTTACCATCAAGAATACTGCCAAACGCTCGGTAAAATCCGGACTCTACAGAACGATACAAGGTTTTGCCTGCCCGTAGTTCTTCGCGAGTACGTTCAAAAATGAGTACGTTAGCATCAACCGCCATCCCAATACTGAGAATAAATCCAGCAATTCCGGGTAAGGTTAAAGTCACGCCCAGTAAATCATATAATGCCAACGTCAATACGGTGTAAACCAATAGGGCAATATCGGCGATAATACCGGGTAGGCGATAGTAAAGCACCATAAACACTAAAACAAGAATCAAACCGCCCAAAGCCGCATACACACTGCGCTGAATACTGTCTCGTCCTAAGGTTGCCCCAACGGTACGATTTTCTACAATTTCCACTGGAACCGGTAATGCCCCCCCGCGTAATTGTACTGCTAAATCGCTCGCCGCTTGAGCCGTGAATTGTCCGGTAATGATGGCGTTACCCCCTGTGATTCCTGTTTCGGCAAAATCCACCGGAACTGTAGGATAACTAATAATTTCTTTATCTAGGAAAATCCCAATAGTTCGGCCAGTTCCTGCTAAATTTTTAGTGAGTTCAGCAAATTTATCACCGCCTTCGGAACTAAAACGCAAAGCAATATTCCAGTTGTTCCCCCCGGCAGGTTCTGGCAAAGCATCCCGTAAATCTTGACCTTTAAGCGTGGGACTATTATATAGATCGGCGATCGCTTGATTCGTTTCTTCGATACCTTGCAGGGATTGCGCGATCGCTTCAGTTTTGTTTTCAGCCTTTAACTGTTCTAACTCGAGTTCTAGCAGACGTTTGGCTTGAGTTTGAGCCTGTAATTCTATTTCTGTACCTTGTTTTTGTTCGCGAAAATCCAGTTGTGCCGTTCCGCCCAAAACCCGTTCTGCTTGTTCAGGATCGCTGACACCGGGAAGTTGAACTAAAATCTGATCTTGCCCCACCGTTTGCACCACGGACTCTGAGACACCTAAGCCATTGACGCGCTTTTCAATCACCTGTTGAACGGCTTCTAAGACTCGTTCATCAATGGTGGGAACTGCCTCTGAGGTTTGTAATTGTATCGTGAGTTGGGAACCACCTCGTAAATCTAATCCCAGTCGCATCGGGATATTCACTAGAATTGTTAACGAAGCAATCACCAAAACAATAATAAGAATCAGTAAAGAGCGCTGTTTTCGCATAGTGTGTCAGTCTTAAACGACTTGTGAGGGTCAAGAACAGACTTCTATTATCGACGAAGAGGGGATCAATTGACAATTTTGTTGCAGCGTTATGGGTTGGCGCGTCATTTGTTGTTGATGATCTCTTGCGTACTAAAGGTGCGTTAAGTAACGCACCCTACAAAACTATTGCCTATCTTAACGGGGGAGTGTCAACCTCAATAACTACTGATTTGAAAGTTGTCTTTCTACTTCTGCGATCGCAGCTTGATGTTCAGCTTCTGTCCGGCTAAAAATGTGTGTGCCATCATAACGCGCCATAAAATAGAGAAATTCTGTATCTTCAGGATTTAAGGTTGCCTCTAAACTGGCCACCCCAGGACTAGCGATCGGTGTCGGAGGGAGTCCAGCGTTGAGATAAGTATTGTAAGGAGAAGGCGTTTCAACTTGTTTGAAGGTTAAGGGTTGATCGACGGTTTGTCGAATACCGAGGGCATATTCTACAGTTGGATCGGCCGCTAGGGGAATTCCTTCATCTAAACGGTTATGAAATACTCCCGAAATGGTATTTCTCTCCTCTGATACAACCGCTTCTTTCTCGACAATACTGGCTAAGGTAACCCATTCGTGTAAATCTAGGTCAGTTTGTCCTTGTTGCTGCTGATAAACGGGTAAGGCAACCTGTTCAAATTGAGTTAACATTTGGCGCATCACCCCTTCTGGAGTAATTTGTTCTGCAACTACTTTATAGGTATCTGGATATAAATATCCCTCTAATAAAGGCAGTCCTTGGGGTAACCAGGGGTATTCGTCTTCGGGAATAACCGCCACCGTTTGTAAGAATTCCTCTGCTGAAAAGAAGCCTTGATTTTCAAAATATTCTGCCATTTGTTCGAGTGACCATCCTTCAGGAATGGTATAACTCAGTTGCATCACCTCTCCATTCCAGATGGTTTCAGCTACTTCTGATAAGGGGTCTGCGGGGGAAAGTTGATAAGTTCCGGCTTTAAACTCTCCTTGCTTATCTTGAAACGTTAACCATCGCGCCCAGAGTCGCCAAGCCGTCGAAGAACGAATCAGACCAGCCGCTTCGAGATCCTGGCCAATTTGTTGGCTAGAGGTTCCGGAAGGAATGGTAATTTGCACCGCTGAACTGTTATCTTCTGTATCTGTAATCGATTCAGCAGCGGGGGCTGAACTGACCCAACTCCACCAAGACCATCCCTGCCATCCTGCAAAAATGAGGGCAGCCGGTAGAAGTAAAAAGTAAAATAATCGTTTAATCATCCGTCCCATCTCAGATGCTCTGTGCTGTGGATTGCTGCAAGAATTGTCCCACGTTTTAAGCCATATCTTCAAAGAGTTGATCTTCAATCATGGGCAGCAATGGTTCAATTTGTTGTAATTCTTCGGGTGAAAGCAGTTGAGGCTGTCCCTGTTCATCGACACGGGCCAAAATCAAGAACGGGTCGAGGGGAATATAAACGCCGTATTCTTGTTCTTTATAGTAAAAGCTGGCCAGCCAGACTAACTCTTCGTATTCTTCTGCTTCACCGTCGATCTCATCGGAGGTCATAGACTCTAGGTCTTCCTCAGACAGTTCTGGCAGTTCTCCTGAGACGGTTAAACTAATCGTACTGTAGTGTAGCGTTAGATTCTGTTCTGCCAGTACGGCTTTGGCAATGGGAAAAACTGCGTCAAGTTCGCTATCCGACTCAACTGGAATGGCGGCCTCATCTTCGTTTGTTTCACCATCTGGCCAAGTGAGAATCACCACAGGCTGATCGACACAAACCAACAGCAAATATTCTTGCTGATCAAGTTCTAAAGTTGATTGCACCACACATTTGAGAGATTGCCCTTTTTCATCCGTAATTGTGATAGATGCTTCAGGCTGTTCACCGTTCTCTTGAGAAGGTTGAGAGGAAAAGCTCATAAAATCTAGACTTTGCTGGAACCCTAGCTAATTTTACTGGAGAAAGGGACAACTTGGATCTATTTCGACCAGGGATATTGTAAAAATTGAATTAAATTCGTGCAATTTACTCATCTTACTGTCAACAAAGCATGAGTTATTGCCAAGGTTCAGATAGGCGTTGCATTGTTATGGCAATTCATTTATGATTTGTGACGATACTGAGTCACGCCCAATACTGAGTGAGAAGAACCTTCAAAACCGTTGTTCCCCGTTCCCTTCTACAACGTCTCCCTGGGATTGCTGCCGCTGATCTAGCCATTGTTGTAAGATTACCGCAGCGGCTTTACGATCAATCAATTCTTTATTGCGAGATGGAGAGATATTTTGTGCCACCATCATCTGTTCGGCTACAAATGAGGTTAAGCGCTCATCAACAAAGTCTAACGGTAAATTGAGGGCTTTGGCTAAACGTTTGGCATATTTTTTAACTCGTTTAGCTTGGCTGCCTACAGTTCCGTTCATCGAATAAGGCAAACCCACCACTAACCGTTGTACTTGCCGCGACTCAATCAATGCTTGGAATTGAGCCACATCTTGTTGAAATGGGCCTCGCTTTAGGGTTGTAAGACCTGTGGCAATTAAGCCTGTGCCATCACAACCCGCGATACCAATCCGTTTATTGCCAACATCGAGTCCTAAGACAGAAATAAATGAGTTGATTTGTTTTTCGTCCTTTGTCATGGGTTGTTACTGGAGGAAACACCACCAAAGGTGAGGAGGTGACGGGCGTGACTTCCTATCTCTACCTATATCTCCCCATCTCCCTATCTCCCTATCTCCCCCTCTCCTCTACCCTCTATCTAATTAATCTTCGGATAAGTTGTCGTTCCCAGATTGAAAGCTATCCATTTCGTCAGCTTCAGTAAATTCTGATACACCGTGAGAGGAACTTTTCAACGTATCCGATCCTTTTCCTTTACCTTCACCTGAGTGGGGGTCCATTGGGCCAAGCCAGGACATCCGACCCGGAACAGGTTTACGGGAGGGTTGTAGACTTTGCAACATATCAGACAGTTGTAGTCCATCGAGAGATAATTTAGACTCCCGTAATTTATGCCACACCGAACGCGACATTAACAAAGTATGTTCAACTCGAGTCGCACCAATTTTTTCGAGGTAAGCTTCCCGTTCTGGTTGATAATCAGCAGAAGCCAGTCTTAAGGCTTGAGTGGGGAATGCTTGGGCTAGATGTGCCATTTGAGACAATAACTCAGGGTACAGCCAAGTATAAGCCGGATGAACGGTTAATTCAGCGATATGAGATTGTTCTCCCTGCTTGCACAATTGCATTTGAAAATAACCAATTGCAGCTTTGCGTTGGGGTTCAAACACATAACCACTCACTTGTTCTTGGCGACTATACCAATGTTTAAAGCCATCCCAAACGGATTTTAAGACACTGGTTTTGAAGTCGGACACATGGCGGTCAAACACTTGCCGTAGCAGAGGTGGCATTGAGACTGTATCAAGTTGATACAAGAGTTGGGCATCGGAATTACTCACGGGTAAAAGATTGGGTAAGTCCGGTGGAGTGGCGGTGAGTTGTTCTAAGAGTTGGGGTTCAACTGACCAGTAAGTGGTATGGGCTAAGGGTTGAAAGCCATTTTGACGATAGAGTGCCAAGTGAGTTTTATCATTGACATCGACTTCTAAAACCCAGGTTCTGGCTTCCCAAATGGTTTCAAAGCAATGTCGTAACAGTTGTGACCCAATTCGAGAAGAGTCGCAAGCGGGATTGACTGCGATATGATTAACGCGCCAGGTGCTACGAGTTTGATTGAATGGGGCAACTTGGATAATACCTTGAACTTGTCCTTTCTGTTCTGCCACATAAGCATTAAATAGATGCTGGCAGGGGTTAGGAAATAAGCTAACAAATTTGAGTACACCATACCAACGACGAAGCTGTTGTAAGAGTTGGGTGGTTCGTTGTTGAGAGGCTTCATCCTCAAAGCTACTTGAGGTTAAAAAGAGTTGCTCAATTTCATCGATATCCCGATACTGAAAGGGACGAATCGTAATTTGTTCTTGATTTTGAGGAATAAATAAAGTCATATGATGTTAAAGGGTAAATTTTTGACACTCCCGTCGATTTATCGCGGGGATTCTTCCTTCACCGCTCAACGCCTCACAAAAGCTGTGCCTTTGCTTGGTCTTACTCGAACTCCAGAAGCTGTTGCGAGATGCCCTCCCGCCACGCCAGTTGCTCCTCGACGGGAACCGCCAAGACCGCACAGGCTCAAAATTCGTAATCCTTCATCTCTGATATTTATTGCCGCGTTTACATCCCTATCGTGTTGAGTCCCACAATGATCACAAGTCCACTCTCTTACATCAAGCGGTAGACTTTCTACTTGATTTAGACACACATGACAGGTCTTAGAGCTGGGAAAAAATCTATCTATTTCTAAGTAAGTTTTTCCGTCCCATTCGGCTTTGTATTTGAGCATAGTACAAAACATTCCCCATCCAGCGTCGCTAACCCACCCCCATCCCCTCCCAGGAGGGGAGCCGGAGGGGTGGGTGTGGTTTTTTACCATGTTCTTTACAGCTAGATTCTCTACCACTATGACTTGGTTCTCGTCTACTAATTTACGACTTAGCTTGTGCAGAAAATCTTCCCGACAACGGCTGATTTTTTGATGCACCTTGGCAACTTTGATTCTTGCTTTGGTTCGATTGTTGGATTTTAATTGCTTTCTACTTAAGCGTTTTTGATGGATGGCTAGTTTCTTCTCATGCTTCCGATAGTATTTAGGTGACCCGTGCTTACTACCATCAGAGGTGATGGCGAATGCAGGAGTTAGCCCCACATCTATTCCTACTACTTTACCATCGCTACTAATTTTGGGTTTGTCTGTCCCATCATCATAGAGACATGATGCGTAGTACTCACCCGTTACCGTTATAGAAACTGTAACTGATTTAAGAGTACCTACTGGTAAACGAGAAACACGACAATAGACTTTTCTTAACTTCGGTAATATTAAGTAGTCCCCGGTTAATTTACACCCTTGGGGAAAGCGAATAGACTGCTTTCGGTGTTTCCCTTTAAAACGTGGATATCGAGTTCTGCCTTCAAAAAAGTTTAGGAAAGCGCTGGACAAGTCCAAAGCTACCTGCTGCAAGACTTGGGATGGTGGCTCTGTCAACCACTCATACTCTCGCTTTAATCCGGGCAACAGCTTGATGATGTCATTACGGCTTAACCCTTTCCCTGTTTCTTTGTAAGTCCTAGATGTTAACGATAGCCCGTAATTGTAGAACCAACGTGCTGAACCAAAAGACTTAGCAAGTAAGATCTTTTGCTCAGAAGTGGGTTGTATACGGTACTTATAGGCTTTTAACATTCGCTCTTACCAAAGGCTTAGCACTATGGTAACACGACCCATATTGTAATGCCAATTAAAATTGGCTCCCTCGCTTGTATCCCCGGGTTTTAACACAGGGGTTTTACGCATCGCCACGATAAGTTATTCGATCGCCCGACGACGAACTGATCTTGAGATAAAATGCTGTTGAGTGACTCGATTAATGTAATGGACTGATATTTAAATAAATGGGTTCACCATCTATTTTTTGTTTGCTCAAGACTCAGCAGAAATTTTATCTATCCTTAACATCTATTCACCTCAGCTTTTAAATAACCGATAAATTTAAGATGTTACTTTGAAGTCGGTCGAATTAATACAACAGGGGTTTGCTCATCTGCATTTCCTGCCGGATTACTCCGTAAGCTTTGCTCTAAAATGCTCGGAGACACATCAGAGGTCGCTGCTAATATTTTAACGGCTTTTAAATCATTCACGTCTACAATCGCCGCACCGAGTCCGGTTTCTTGCTGAATTCGTTCAACCACTTGCTGAGGTTGCTTAGGCCCGAGGACAATAAACTGATCGTAAGGGGGTAAGGTTCCGGTCACATCGTCGATTAATCGGGCTTGTTCTCCGGCTAACTGATAAAATATACCTCCCTGTTTAAATAGTTTAGCGATCGCACCCCCAATAAAGGCAAGAAATACACGAGTCGGCCCCACGACATCCACTAAGGCTTGTAGTCCACAGGCGGTGGCTAAGCTGGAAGTGGGTAAAAAGAAATAACAAATTCGTTTTGCCACCCAACCGGGTTGAATGTCGCTGGGATGACGAAAGCGTTGTTGCATCAATGCCAGCGGGGTTTCTCCGAGTGTAACAATATCTCCGGGTTGAGCGTGAGGTTTAACGTAGCGCTTGATTACTTCTACTGGGTCATCGAGATGGGTGAGTAAATGGGTACGAATGGGGAAAACCGTTGATATATCAGTGTTGCGGGAATTGGGCGCTAGATTGGCATCTGGATATTTTAGTGCCATCACGGCGTGAGTGGTTTTAGGAATGCGTCCGCCAGGGCCATAGGTGATGTAGTGAACTTTCACCCAAGCAGATTTTAATGGGGTTAAATCAGTCCCTTGAATGTCAACCCGTACTTTGAGTTTTGTTTTGTCGCGGCTTTTAATAATATAAGCAAACCAGTAATGATCTGCTCGAGTGGGTGCGTCTGCATGGGCGGAAATGATTTGGGTTTTCCACTCAACACCGTCTAAACTGCTGCCTGAAAGTAGCTCAACTTCTGCCTCTATCTCTGGAACCATAATTTCTAAGCGGTCTGTTTGGTTCGACAGTTCCATTTCCCCCACTAAAACATAATGTTGTGGATTATCCAAGTCGAGATCCCACTCTCCTGAGGTCAAGATTAAATCATTTCCCGGACGACGGCGGTACTGAATCTCTACAGCCAGTACTATCCCACCCAACAACAGTAGGATTAATGCAACTCCAATGCCAAGACTTGTGACAATCACGCCCGTTCCCTTATCCGTAAACTACATTCACACCAAGCTCAGTTGAGCTTCGCTTTCGTCTATTATTCCAGAAGTTGTCATCATCAACTGCTGAGGTCAAGATGATTGTAGTAATTTTTATGCCTACCATACTTTTCTATAATAGTCTATACTTTGTAAAGCAATATTAAAATATTAAACAATAAAGTGAGGTTTATTAATAAAAATTATTGTTTTGCCCCTCAAATCATCGATAGCCTAGACGTTACCCGTTCAGCGATCGCCTTGTCCAATCAGCCTTATAACTGATATTTAGGTCTTTTTTCTGCCGATTTCTGCCGATTGCACTCAGAGTATTTGATCGTCAATGGTCGTTGATGATGAGATAAAGATTTGTAAACTAAAAGGGAGTGCAAATCGCACTTTAGATTTTTCTAGGAATTCTATGAAGCAACTTGTTATCACAGAGCGCATTTGCCTAACAGCTCATATTGTATCAACCTTGTTTGGATTAGCAGGATTATTGATAGTTTTACCTAATCCGGACATCATTGCCAGCCTACCGCCTTTTGGACAGACTGTATTTCAATGGAGTATGGCAACAGGAGGTGTGGGTTACATTGTATTTGGCGCAGCAACAATGATTCTGTATGGCAGTCGAACTTTAGGAGTTTGGAAAACCTTAAGTTTTTTCATTCCTGCTGTGGGTTTATCCTTATGTAGCGAACTACTCGGTACCAGTACAGGTTTTCCCTTTGGTCAATATTACTATTTAAGTGGCTTAGGTTATAAAATCGCTGGCTTAGTTCCGTTCACAATTCCTTTGTCCTGGTTTTACATGGGCTTAAGCTGCTACTTATTAGCCCGTTGCGGATTAAATGTTGTAATAAAACGGGGTTGGTGGCGGCATCTACTGGCTTTAGTAATGGCATCTGTGCTACTAACAGCTTGGGACTTAGTTCTCGATCCGGCGATGAGTCAAGCGCCTGTACCCTTCTGGCAATTTGATGAAGTCGGTGAATTTTTCGGTATGCCTTACCGTAACTTAACGGGTTGGCTGGGAACCGGTTTGATCTTCATGGGAGTCGCTGCTATCGCGTGGAGAAAAACCCCTATTGTACTATCTCGGCCTCAGTTGACTGTTCCTTTACTGGTTTACTTAGTTAACTTCTTATTTGGAGCTGTGATTACAATTGTGGCACTAGATCCGAGATTTTTATTACCCGTTGGTTTAAGTGTATTGTTCGGGGTTATTCCTGCAACTCTATTTTGGTGGACGCGATCGCGACCTCAAGAACTGGTAGAAGATCTGTTACAAACAACAATCTCTTCACCAGCCGATCTTGAG
Source organism: Microcoleaceae cyanobacterium (assembly GCA_049647265.1). GTDB lineage: Bacteria > Cyanobacteriota > Cyanobacteriia > Cyanobacteriales > Microcoleaceae > JAAURB01. Next base: position 176,852 of record JBARXJ010000048.1, on the reverse strand, counting down.
GAGACATTAAATCCCACTGTGGAAATGCAAAGCTAATTGATTGGGTAAAATTCATCTAGTAATACAGAGATTTACTCTGTTTTGAATAAATTTAACCTGAATCATTACACAAAACATAAACCGATATAGGTTAACTCACAAGTCGCTCTTCTAACTCTGTTAACAGCAGATGATGGGGGAGCTTTTTTATTCCGATTAAATTTAGAGATAGACTCCCCAATGACTGTAGATTTAATGGGCTGATTTAACGGGCGGACTGAATATGTCTGGAGATAGATATAGTACAATCAAATACAAATTATTAGTAAAGCTGTGGTATATTAAATTATTAGTTATTAAATTGATTAAATTATAAGCCTGTTATTCACAACAGATTTTATTCTCGATCCAGATGGCATCAGTCGGAATGCTAAATTTTAGTAAGTGTAAAGATATATAAAAGTATCTACCGTCTGTACGAAGGTACGATCAATCACGCTGTTAGTCCCCAGTCAAAGATGCCTTTAACGATCCTGGTTGTTGATGATGATTTAGGGACTCGCCTCTCCATCGGTGATTACCTAGAAATGTCCGGTTATATGGTGATCTCTGCCAAAGATGGTCGAGAAGCACTCGAACAAGTGGATGAATATAAGCCCCATTTAATTGTGACAGATATTGCAATGCCTGAGATGAATGGTTATGAACTCATTCGTCAAGTCAGAACCCGTCCAGCATTTCGCTTGTTACCCGTTATTTTTTTGACAGCTCATACGAGTGTAGAAGAACGAATTAAAGGCTATAAAATAGGCTGCGATAATTACTTACCCAAACCGTTTGAACTCGAAGAATTGGGGGCTGTTATTCGCTCTTTACTGGAGCGATCGCAGTTAATTGAAGCTGAATGGCGATCGCGTCTAGAATCAACCCCTGTCAACGCAACGGAATACTCTTCCTCACCCATCACTTACACCCCCAGTCAAATTAAAATTAAATTAACCTCGAGAGAACAACAGGTTCTAGAACAAATTATCGAAGGTTTATCTAATATTCAGATTGGTGAGCAGTTACATTTAAGTCCTCGTACAATTGAGAAATATGTGAGTAGTTTGTTGCGAAAAACAGAAACCAGCAACAGGGCAGAATTAGTTCGCTTTGCCTTGCAAAATCATCTCCGTTAAGGTTTTGTGCCGAACCCATTCGAGATCTTCTGGAGAGGGTACAGGGAACAATCTATCTAAAATAGAATATCATCAAGATATAGCAGTATATTTTTTGCTTAGGACATTCTGCTGTCATCTGTTGTCCGTTGCCTGTGAAGATACTTTCCATATCCTCGACTCATTTTGTACTGCTGTAAAGCGGGTTAGGTTGAATAGAGGTTGTGTAGAGTATTGCGCCCAAGCCAGCTAGAGGCTGAAAGTTGAGCCAGGCTTGTCGTTCTAAGCGATTGAAATGGGTACTCTATCTAATACCAGACTTTACAGAGACGACGATGAGTATTAAGAAAAAAAATCGATTTCCAGATTCCTCACAAGTTACTAAGTTATTACTATTTTTAGCCGGATTATTATTTGTTGCCTATATTGTTTACCCTCGTCGTCCACCGTCGCGGATTCCTTATAGTATTTTCATTCAACAATTAGAGAATGATCAAGTAGCGGGGGTACAAATTGGAGATAATGAAATTCGCTATCGTCTCAAAGGAGAAGAAGAAGGAGAATTAGGGCCGCTATTAACAACCACACCGATTTTTGATCCCGAATTAGCAAATCGTTTAGAAGACAAAGATGTCATTTTCCAAGCAGAAACCCCTACTCAACAAAATGGCTTAAATGTATTACTCAGTTGGGTGATTCCGCCCATCATTTTAGTCTTTGCCTTACGCTTTTTCATGAACAAAGGCCCCGAAGGTGCGCTCTCGATTCGTCAGAGTAAAGCAAAGGTTTATGTGGAAGGAGAATCAGAGAAAATTACTTTTGATAATGTTGCTGGTGTTGAAGAAGCAAAAACAGAACTGGCAGAGATTGTAGACTTCCTAAAAAATCCAGATCGTTATACTAAAATAGGCGCAAGAATTCCGAAAGGTGTATTGTTAGTCGGGCCTCCTGGAACCGGGAAAACCTTGATGGCAAAAGCAGTCGCCGGAGAAGCAAAAGTTCCCTTTTTTAGTATTTCTGCTTCTGAATTTGTCGAGTTATTTGTCGGGACAGGTGCAGCGCGAGTTCGGGATTTATTTGAACAGGCAAAAAAGAAAGCGCCTTGTATTATTTTTATTGATGAATTGGATGCGATTGGTAAGTCAAGAAGTAGTGGTGGAATGGCAAGTGGGGGGAATGATGAAAGAGAACAAACTTTAAATCAGTTACTGACAGAAATGGATGGGTTTGGTGTGGGGGATGAAACCGTGATTGTTTTGGCTGCAACCAACCGCCCAGAAGCGTTAGACGCGGCGTTATTACGTCCAGGACGCTTTGATCGACAGGTACTGGTAGACCGTCCCGATTTAGCCGGACGCAAGGCAATTTTAGACATTTATGCTAAGAAAGTTCAGCTTGGAAATGATATTAATTTACAGGATATTGCGACTCAAACACCGGGATTTGGCGGCGCAGATTTAGCGAATTTAGTCAATGAAGCGGCGTTACTGGCTGCACGACATCATCGGGATAAAATAGCCCAGGAAGACTTTAAAGAAGCGATAGAACGGGTGGTGGCTGGGTTAGAAAAGAAAAGCCGTGTTTTAAGTGATAAAGAAAAGAAAATTGTGGCTTATCATGAGGTGGGTCATGCGATTGTCGGGGCGTTGATGCCGGGGGGTGGAAAAGTTGCGAAAATCTCGATTGTACCACGGGGAATGAGTGCTTTAGGGTATACATTAAAGTTACCGACAGAAGATCGTTTCTTAATGGATGAAGTGGAATTTAAACAACAAATTACTACTCTTTTAGGCGGTCGCGCGGCAGAGGAAATTATCTTTCATAAAGTGACAAATGGCGCTTCCGATGACTTGCAACGGGCAACACAATTAGCTGAGAGAATGGTAACGACTTACGGCATGAGCAAAACATTAGGGCCGCTGGCATACAATCAAGCGAGTCAAGCAAGTTTCCTGGGAAATAATGGCGGAAATACCAGAAAGTTAATGAGTGAAAAAACGGCTGAAGCAATTGATAAAGAAGTTCGAGAGATTATAGAAAGTGCTCATCAAATTGCTCTCGATATTCTCAATGAAAATCAGCCATTATTGGATGAAGTGGCTTTACAGCTATTAGCAACTGAGGTCATTGAAGGAGAAAAACTCGAACAATTATTAGCTAAAGTTCAACCTTTAAGTTTAGACAAAGTATAGGGAAGATAGGTTAAGAGATCGGTTTTTAAAAACTTCTCCTAACCTATTTTACCTTTCAACCTTTCGAGAATTTGGAATAGGTTAATTTTGGACAGCATGAGGTGGCTTCAAAGTCTTTACAGTTAATGGCATCTTCTGTTAAGGCTTGAGACGGATAAATGGTGCATTTGAGACGATAGTCAGCAGTAAAGTAGGCACAACGACTACAGGGAATTTGATGAAGTTGCTGTATATGTTGGACACCTTTTCGGAAGGTTTTGACTAACATTCCAATGCTTCCTGCCACTAATGTCATCGCAAACAGAGAATAAAATGGACGAGTCACAACAGCGGCAACTTGTAAGAGATAAAAATGATCGATTAGCATAATTTTTCTCAGTTTGGGTTAATCATTACAAATCAATGAATGTCTCTATAAAACTGTGAGTTTAGCTATTTAATATTTTGATTAAACCTAACTCCGACTCTAGTTTGATAGCGGAAAATCCGATATAAATTAATTCATTCTTGATAGAGATAAACCTTTATGACTGGGTTCAATGGTTGCCCAAAATCGAATAATTTCTGCTTTTACATCTTGAGGATAAAAGTGGTGAAAAAAGTGATTTCCCTCTGGAAACCAACAAAGACGGTCGCCGGGATTAAAAAAGCTACGCCATTCTTCATATTCATAATGAGTAATGACATGATCGGTTTGAGAAGCACAAATCATCAGCGGTACAGGAACATCTGATGGACAAACACTAATGCGTTGATATAAAGAATGTAGCGAAAAAGATTCTATTAGATCTTGTTCTAATAGTTTAACAATTGCGTTTCGGGTATTCTTCGATTTATAAGGAAAAAGATGACGAACCAAATGTTGCAAAATATTTTGACCGCAACAAAATAATAATTGACGCTGAACATAATAATGAGATTTCCAATCGGAAGCGGGATAAACGCCTACAGAAAGTAGGGTTAAAGAGGTTACTTTTTGGGGATATTTACGGGCATAAGATAGGGCAATGAGTCCGCCTGTACTGTGACCGATTAAATGAACCGGGCGATTAAAAGATTTGAGATAATCATGAACTAAATCCACCACATCTTCTATGGTATTGGCTTCATCTAATTCTTGTTGATATTCCCAATAAGCGATTCGATACGTTTTAGCCATTTCATCCAATAATTTTTGATCGAAATGTCGCAAACTGGGACTGGTATTAATCCAAACCGCTTGAGGTAAGCAAGAACAACGTGGCATATAATTTTCCTATTGGATATGAGTATAAGTTATCGGTCGTTATTTATTATTTGTTTTTCCGCAGATGAGGAATAGGAAGAAAAGTCACCCGTTTATTCAGATTCTATAAATAGCTAAGGTAAAATTATCTTTCAGTAGCATTTACGTACTTAACAAACAACAAATAACTAATGACTAATTAAAGATTGAATTCAGTTTTGAGTTGAGTCACCCATTTTTGAACACGTTCTTCTGTCAATTCAGCTTGATTATCATCATCTATTGCTAACCCGACAAACTTGCCATTTTTAACCGCAAGTGAGGCTTCATGTTCATAACCATCCGTTGACCAGAAACCCACTGTTTTACCGCCCAGTCCAGAGATTTTTTCTTCTAAAATTCCCATCGCATCTTGAAAGTTATCGGCATAACCAATTTGATCTCCTGTGCCGAAATAAGCGACTTTTTTACCAGTAAAATCGATATCATCTAGTTCATCAATATACCCATCCCAGTCACTTTGAAGTTCTCCAATATTCCAGGTGGGACAACCAATAATAATATATTCATATTGGCTAAATTCGTCGCTATCCACATCAGCAATATCATGCAATATGACGATATCATCGCCACCTAATGCATCCTTAATCATCTCAGCGGCATTTTCTGTTTTGCCGGTGGTGGTACCATAAAATAAACCAACTTGTGACATTGTTCCTCCTGGGAATATAATTGTAGTAATCTGTTGAAAATCGGAAATTTACGACTTAACCGTATCTGATAAACAAGCATCGGATAAACAGCGGTTGTAGGTAGACAAAGCGACTTCATCTGTGGCTGGCATGGCTTGCCGACAGTCAGGACAAAACCAATAACAACGGTTTTTACAGATGTGATGAAGCAATTTTTCTCCACAACACAAACAGGTTTTCATGATGCTGACTCCAAGACTTCGCGAATCCCTCAACTGAGTTAAAGCTTTAACAAGAAATATTCTCATTAAAAATCATTGACTGAATTGATCGGATAATTTGTTGTCAAATTCTTTCAATTGCTTATCTGAAGCGATTTGTACTCCATCACAGTTTAAAGCGTAACAACAATGGCGTTAGGATTTTTCTCTGTATTGATGAGATTTAGCGTGGGAATTGTTAATAACTTTTCTCATCAAATCCTCAAAAATTGTTGTTGTGATATTTCCGGGGTAGAGACGCTATACTGTATGGCAATAAATAACCCCGATAGATTGGCGATCGCGGGCATTTCCAGCCCACCAACCAGACTTAATTTTGGTATGACCATAACAATGCATTTTTATTTGAATCTCCATGAATAGATAGTCATTAGCAATTCATCCTTTGTTGAGAATTTCTTCAAGGTACAAATGATGAACTCTTACACTTCAATCAGAAATGTCTTGAATCTGTTGTTTGAACAGTGAGGAATTCGGCCGCATCAACATCACCCATTGCGGTATGATGTAAACCATTGAAAATATTATTTTGGCTACCCATTTAAAATGCAGTACCTCCCAGCCATAAGAGGTTAATGCCATTAAGGTAGTCATTTTTTTGATCGCTTTCTGAGTGATGTATCGGGGTGACAGGGACACCGAGTGAGTGCCTCAGTTGACTCCAATACCCACCATTGCTAGATGCAGAAGGCTTGATACACGATTGATTAGACCTCTGAGTATTGAGACTAAGTTGCAATAGCGTAAAACTTAGTTGAAAACTATAATCAACAAAAACGAGATGAATGTCAAGCTTTTTGCAACTTTATTTTATTAATTTCAGTTAAAAATTTGTTACTTTTATTTATATTAGCCTATAACCCCTATTCTGTAAGGATTATACTGAAGAGTTAGAGCGAGACTTAAAACAGACAATTGAAAAGGCTTGATTTTTTATTGAGAATGAGTTTTATTAAAGCTAGGGCAAATGATAGTCAATATCAGTGTTCTCCTTTAAGAGTGTTAAATCATCATTCAGAATCAGTAAGGCATTGAACAATTCTGCTCACTGCCTTGCAATTTTTTTGCTCTAACATTTGGGTTAAAAGAATCGTGGTACGCTATAAGACTTAGCGCACAAGTTAAACTGGGTGCGAATAGTTGCGGGTGGAATACCCCAGTTCTAGATATTGATTTTAAGTCGTTAACGTTATACACACTTGTAATCCAGATGGCACAAACCTTATTGTTCAACGCATTACGTGAGGCAATCGACGAAGAGATGGGAAATGATCCCACTGTCCTTGTTCTTGGGGAAGATGTGGGTCACTACGGCGGTTCCTATAAAGTAACCAAAGATTTGTGTAAAAAATACGGGGACTTGCGAGTTCTCGATACTCCTATTGCTGAAAATAGCTTTACCGGGATGGCTGTAGGGGCAGCAATGACAGGACTTCGCCCGATTATTGAAGGGATGAATATGGGGTTTTTGTTGCTGGCATTTAACCAAATTGCCAATAATGCCGGGATGTTGCGCTATACCTCTGGGGGTAACTTCACCATGCCTCTGGTAATTCGTGGCCCAGGCGGTGTGGGACGGCAGTTAGGGGCAGAACATTCCCAACGCTTAGAAGCCTATTTTCAAGGGGTTCCCGGCTTAAAGATTGTTGCTTGTTCAACGCCTTATAATGCCAAAGGATTACTCAAATCTGCCATTCGCGACAATAACCCGGTGTTATTCTTTGAACACGTCTTACTCTACAACCTCAAAGAAGATTTACCCGCAGATGAATATTGGCTACCTCTAGATAAAGCAGAAGTGGTTCGAGAAGGCAAAGATGTTACTATCCTGACTTATTCTCGAATGCGCCATCATGTCTTGCAAGCGGTTCCTAAACTGGTCGAACAAGGATACGATCCAGAAGTGATCGATCTAATCTCTCTCAAACCCCTTGATGTTGAAACCATTGGGGCTTCTATTGCTAAAACCCATAAAGTGATAGTGGTAGAAGAATGTATGAAAACAGGGGGTATTGGGGCAGAGGTGACGGCTTCAATTATGGATAGGTTTTTTGATGAACTCGATGCCCCGGTTCTGCGGTTGGCTTCCCAAGATATTCCTACCCCTTACAACGGTAACTTAGAACGACTCACCATTATTCAACCGGAACAGATTATTGAAGGAGTACATAAGTTAGTCGATCATCAATTTTAAATTGCTGTTTGTTCTTACGTTGCGATCGCGCGATCGCGCTACGCGAAAGTTGTTTGTTCTTTGCCAGAATAGATTTATTTTGTAGGGTGCGTGACTCACGCACCTTAGCTGTTACTAACTTCTCTACTTCTATCGAGATCACCATCTGCCTTTTAGCGTCTTTCAGCATCCCCTCAGCAAAACCTGATATGCAGGAAAAATTCTGTATACTAACAGAGGGCAAAATCATTCCATCAGCCTGTGTTAAACGCGCAATAGTTTACTAAGATTCCAGACGGCTTGAGTTGACCTACATATGAAAATCATTGCTAAAACAAACCGCTTGAAGTCTAAATCTGTGACACAAAAAGGATGGTTATCAGGGGTTCAAACTCTGATTGGTTTTGGGGTGCTGATGGGATTAACCTCCCAGTCTACTCAGGCGTTGGAAGGATCTAACCCGACTCTAAATATTGGTGTAGTTCAACAATTTGGTAAACAGGCAGAAGATACTTTAATTCTCAAAGCCAAAGACGGGGATCATTTAACGTTACGGTTTGAAACCCCAGAAGGAGAAAAAGTCCTACAAACCCTCAGTGTGACGATTAAACTGGGAAATCAGCCGTTAGCAGAAACACAAGTCGATCAACAGCTTGTATTGGGGAATTTCCGCAGTTATGAAACGGCTCAACAACAAGCTTCACAGTGGCAACAACAAGGAATTGAAGTTGAACTAGCTCAACCTGACTTATGGCAAATTTGGGCCGAGCGCAGTACTTACAATACCCCTTTGCTACGACGTTGGTTGCTTGAAAGCCTGAAAGCTCAGGATGAAAAATTATCGTCGGTGTATCTCGATACTGAGGTGCGTCAACAGCAGCGGATTCCTTATTGGGTATTGGGAGGATATCGTTATAATCGTCATGAATTAGAAATTAGTTCGACGCAGCAGGTGATAGAAGTCAGTCGCAGCAAAAAAGACAAACAACCCATGCTGTATGGTGGAGAACTTAAATTACAACCGGATGCTTACGGAACCTACACTTTAGTTAATTCTGTCCCTTTAGAAACCTATTTACGAGGGGTTGTGCCGCATGAAATGGGAGCCTGGCCTCCGGATGCATCGATTGAAGCTCAAGCTATTTTATCGCGGACTTATGTATTGCGAAACTTACAACGATTTGAAGCGGATAATTATCAACTTTGTGCTAATACAGATTGTCAGGTTTATAAAGGCTTGACAGAAGTTTATCCTTCTACCGATCGAGCCGTTGCCAAAACTCGGGGACAAGTTCTCACTTACGAAGGTCAACTGGCAGATGCGGTTTATTTTTCCACCAGTGGCGGAGTAACGGCACATTTTCATGATGTTTGGGATGGTACAGAACGCCCTTATTTGAGGCCTGTGATTGATGCATTTAGGCCCGTTTGGGATTTATCTCAAAATGATTTAGCCACCGAACAACGGTTTCGTCAGTTTATGGCATTAAAAAAAGGCTTTAATGAGGAGGGTTGGCTTGATTTTCGTTGGAGACAATATACTTCTCTCAAGGCAATGGCCGGTCAACTGAAGTATTATCTTGAGCGAAAAAAGAGCAGCAAAGCCAATTTTAAGACCTTGAAGACAGTCGAGATTGTAGAGCGATCGCCTTCTGGACGGGTTTTGAAAATGGTGGTGACCACCGATCAAGGAATGATTGAAATTAAAAAAGATGAAATTCAGAATGCTTTTGTTCCACCCATTAGCACTTTATTTTATATTGATCCGGTGTATGATCCAAAAGATCAAAAGCGTCAGACGATTAAAGGATATCTCTTTGTCGGGGGCGGGTTTGGACATGGTGTAGGATTTAGCCAAACTGGATCTTATCAGCTTTCTGAGTTGGGTTGGTCGAGTTCAGAGATGCTTGATTTCTATTTCCCCGGAACACAGATACAAATGATGAACGAACCGGTTAGTTTGTGGCAACCGCCGTTATAAATCGCAAGCAATAATATGGGATAGGAGGCAGATTAAACTCAACGCGGTGATTAGATTAAGTTAAATTAAACTAATTCCCTACCTCATATCCCAACTGCTAAAATTAGAACTAACTTGAGCTAAATTTAGCTATGCGCTATCAAGAGTAGTTGAGCAGCACGAGTCAGAATTGTTATCCATAAAGAATTGAGCCGCTGGTTTGACTATGCCCAATTTAAATTAACTGACACAAGTGGAAAAAGCATCAGCATTATTGGACAGTCATTCTACTAACAGCCTCAATTTATTTTTCAGCAGACTTAATGGTGATTCGCTAAAGCGCGATCGCTGCTCGAAAAACCTACTCTTGAAATCAGATTAGTTCTGCTTACGCATCATTTAAAGCATCTTCTTTGTGAGTTTCAATCGTACAATCAGAAGTGGCATAAGCAACACAAGTCAGGACAAACCCAGCTTCAATCTGCTCCTCAGTTAAAAAGGACTGATCGTCTTGGTTAACGCTACCAGATACTATCTTCCCACCACAAGTAGAGCAAGCACCCGCGCGGCAAGAATAAGGCAGATCAATATCTTGCTCTTCGGCTACATCCAAAATATATTCATCATCAGGTACTTCGATAACTTTCTCGCCATCAGGCATTTTCAAAGTAACGTTGTAGGTTGCCATAATAATCGGACTCCTTTTCTAACAACTAGTGGATTTTATGGTGAAATTATTGCAGAGCAATTATAAGAGCTTAACATAAAGAGGTTATTTAAAAAACGCTTCAATCCAATCTAACAGTTGAATCAGTTTCATTCCTCTCAATGTTAATCGGGCGAAAGATTAACCTAATACAGTTCTTCTTCTTGATGAGTGACAATCACACAGTCAGAAGTGGGTTTAGCAACACAGGTTAGCACAAACCCACTCTCCATTTGATCGTCGTCCAAAAAGGATTGATCGCCTTGGTCAACTGAACCAGACTCTACCTTAGCAGCGCAAGTAGAGCAAGCACCCGCGCGGCAAGAATAAGGCAAATCAATCCCTTTATCTTCGGCTACATCTAAAATAATTTCATCTTCTGGAACATCAATAACTTGCTCACCATCTGGCATTTTCAAAGTGACTTTGTAAGTCGTCATAATAATCGGACTCCTTTCCTAACAACGAGTGGGTTTTATGGTGAAATTATTGCAGAGTATTTTTGCGGCTCTTAACATCAAGAGGCTTGAGACAAAAACGCTTCAATCAATATTGAGTTGAATGGGTCTGATTCCTCTCAATATTGATCGGGCGAAAGATGAACCTAATATAGTTCTTCTTCTTGATGAGTGACAATCACACAGTCAGAAGTGGGTTTAGCAATACAGGTCAGCACAAATCCATTTTCTATTTGATCGTCGTCCAAAAAGGCTTGATCTTCTTGGTCAACAGAACCGGATTCTATCTTACCGGCACAAGTAGAACAAGAACCCGCACGGCAAGAATAGGGAATATCAATCCCTTGTTCTTCAGCAACATCTAAAATAATTTCATCTTCTGGAACATCAATGGTTGATTCACCATCTGGCGTTTTCAAAGTGACTTTGTAAGTCGTCATTTGTGTACTCCTCTCTCAAATTCGGCAGAAAGTATAAGAACCTCTTATGCAAACTAAAAGAACGATTTAAGCTCGCTGTTTGCAGTTTAGTGATTCAATACATTCTGAATATTAAGGGAAAAAAAGAAACTTGTAAAACATCTGAGGTCAGTATTTTAAATGGATTTTGTTATAACTTTTTCTAATTACATCCTGATTACTTATATTTATATCTACCGAGAGACAGAGATGAGTGGGTGGAGACAATGAAAAAGGGGACATCGTAACAGATCGACTGACTCAGTCAGCTACAGATGAAAATGGGGGTCAAACATTAAAAGTTATAAGCTTACCCTCAGTCCGATACATCACCCATTTAGGTTTTTCTGGCGACAGGATGGGCGATGAAACGCTGTCATCAAATCAACCATATTTTCGGTCAAATATTCGCTATGATTAACCCATTCACCCCTGCGCGACCACTGCTAGCCGATCGCGGCGCAAAGCAGTTACTGTCACCGAATCCTTGATGAATTCAAAGCTCCACTAGCCGACTGACCTACTCATCTCCAGTTTCTTATGTTGTTATTTGTTAGTACGTTTATTAAACGGCCCGTTCTAACCACGGTCTGTACAATTCTGATTGTGTTGGTGGGAATGGTTTGTATTCCTCTACTTCCCATTGCCCAACTGCCTCAACTGGCAAACACCCAAATTAATGTCACAGCGACCAATATTGGGGCAGATGCTGAAACCACCGAAACGACTGTCACGACCCTCATAGAACGGGAAATCAATGGGGTAGAAGACATGAAATATATCACCTCAAATACCGGAAACAATGGGGTATCAAATATTTCTGTGACGTTTCCCGTTAGTGTGGACAAAGATATTGCTCAGGTGAATGTCCAGAACCGCGCCGCTCAGGTAGAATCGAGTTTACCTGAAGTGGTTCGGCAGACCGGAGTAACGGTAGAAGCAGCCGCCCCCAGTATCCTGTTAGCCTTAGCCTTTTTCTCCGATACGGACGAGAATGGCAACTATATTTATGACAATATTTTTATCAGTAATTACCTAGATTTAAACGTTATTGACCAACTCAAACGAGTCAAGGGGGTGGGTCAGGTGGGTCTGTTTGGGGAACGTAGATATGCCATGCGAATTTGGCTCGATCCTCAACGGATGGCAGCGCGAGGATTAAATGCTCAAGATGTGGTCAATGCATTACGAGAACAAAATATTCAGGTGGGGGCCGGAAAAATAGGTCAGTCTCCCACTCCTGAAGAGCAACAGTTTGAAATTCCGCTACAGGCAGTCGGACGTTTGCAAAATGCCACAGAATTTGAGGAATTAGTCTTAAAACGAGGAGAAGACGGCAACTTAGTCACGGTCAGAGAAGTCGGTCGAGTGGAGTTAGGGGCAGAAGATTATAGTACAGTTGCCAAGTTTAGCGCTCAACCCGCTGTTGGCATTCGGGTGAATCAACTTCCCGGTAGTAATGCTTTAGATGTGGCCAATCAAATCAAAGCAACCGTTGCAGAACTCAGTGAAACATTTCCCCCCGGTATTCAGTATGAGATCCCATACGATACAACGTTATTTGTGTCGGCTTCTTTAAAGGAAGTGGTCACAACCCTGGCTCAGGCCATTGGCCTCGTTATCCTGATTATCTTTGTTTTCCTGCAAGATTGGCGAGCGACTTTAATTCCTGCTATTGCTATTCCGGTGGCGTTAATTGGCTCGATGATTGGGTTGCAAGCGTTAGGATTTGAGTTAAATACTTTAACCCTATTTGCTTGTACTTTGGCAACGGGTTTAGTCGTCGATGATGCCATTGTGATTGTAGAGGCGATCTCACTGAAGATAGAACAAGGCATGAAAGCCCGTCAGGCGGCCCTAGACGCGATGCAAGAACTGACTGGGGCAACTATTGCGACTTCTCTGGTATTGATGGCGGTATTTATCCCGGTGTCATTCTTTCCTGGCACAACGGGGATTATTTTTAAACAATTTGCCTTAACTATTGCCTTTGCGGTCGTATTTTCTACCTTTAATGCCCTGACTTTTTCCCCGACGATTTCTGCCTTGATTTTACGTAAGAAAGGAGAAAGAAGAGGGCCGCTGGGCTGGTTTTTTGATAAGTTTAATCAAGGGTTTGGCTGGGTACAACATCAATATACAAGGCTGATTAACTTTCTCGTTGGCATCAATACGCTGGTGATGGGAGTCTTCATCGGCGGGTTAGTTTTAACCTTCTTAATGTATAGTTGGGTTCCCGGTGGATTTGTCCCGGAAGAAGACCAAGGTTACTTTATTGTGGTTTATCAAGCCCCAGACGGGGTATCGCTCAACTATACCTCGGAAGCCGCAGATAAGATTGCCAACAGAATGTTAGAATTGCCCGGCGTGAAAGGAACGTTCAGTATTGCTGGGTTTAGTTTTGAAGGGGTTAATCCCAGTCAAGGGGTAATGTTTGTGCCGTTAGAACCCTGGGATGAGCGCCAAGGGGCAGAAAACTCGGTTTACGGGTTGCTCGGACAAGCCAATGGCGCGCTACAAGAGATTACAGAAGTGCGGTCATTTGCCGTCAATGCCCCAGCCGTCCAAGGTTCAGGGAATACAGGCGGATTTGAATTTCAACTGCAAGATCGCAGCGGTAACCTGCCCATTTCAGCCTTACTCGAAAATGGTAATCGATTAATTGGAGCAGTCAATAGTGATGAATATCCCGCTATTGGTGCAGCGTTTAGTCAATTTTCCGCCAATAAAGCCCAGAAACGGATTGAAGTCTTACGCGATCGCGCTAAAGCTTTAAATGTGAATATTGGTGATATTTTCAGTACCTTACAAACCTATTTAGGTTCTTCTTATGTGAATGATTTTGTCTTGGGACAACGGCAATATCGGGTTTATGTCCAAGCCGAAGCAAACGCTAGGGTGAGTCCGGACGATATTAGTCAACTCTATGTTCGTTCCCTAGATGGAGAAATGGTGCCTTTAGGCAGTTTGATAAAGATTACTGATTTTGTAGGCCCAGAAACCATTACTCACTTTAATGTCTTCCGTTCGATGAAAATCCAAGGCACAGCCGCACCGGGATATAGTTCGGGACAGGCAATTGCTCAAATGGAACAAGCCGCTGAAGAACTGTTAGACCCAGGCTTTGGTTATGCTTGGCAGGGAACGGCTTTAGAAGAAAAATCCTCTGGTGGTGCAGCCCCGATTATTTTCGGCCTAGGGTTTGTGATGGTATTTCTTGTCCTCGCGGCTCAATATGAAAGCTATATCGATCCGTTAGTGATTATGTTGGCGGTTCCATTAGCCGTACTCGGGGCATTAGGCGCAGTCTGGTTCCGGTCTAATATTTTGATGTCAGGCGGACTGTGGCCAGTGGTTACCAATGATGTTTACTGTCAGGTGGCGCTGGTGATGTTAATTGGGTTAGCCTCGAAAAACTCGATTCTAATTGTAGAATATGCTAACCAACTGCAAGAAAAAGGCTTAAGCATTAAGAAAGCTGCGATACAAGCCGCTGAACAACGATTTCGACCGATTCAAATGACAGCGCTGTCTTCGTTGATTGGCTTCTGGCCATTGGTAGTGGCAACAGGGGCGGGTTCAGCCAGCCGTTGGTCACTCGGAACCGCGATTTTTGGCGGAATGTTTGTCGGTACACTATTGAGTTTATTGATTACGCCGAATCTATTTATCGCCATCAAAACCCTAGAAAAACGTTTCCTCAAAGGAGAAAAACCTAAAGATAAAGATAAGTCAGGCCCCCCTAATAACGGTTCGGATTCAGATACTGAGAACCCAGAAAATACAGGAGAAAAAGCCCTTGCCGGGTCAACTTCTGGTTCAGGAAAGGCTCGTCCTGATATTCGACCGACTTCTGAATTGCCAGATGAAGGCGTGTAGCAGAAGTCACAATATGATAAAATTTGATTCTTAATTAATTCAGGTCAATTCGATGGTTCAATCTTCTCTGACCTTTGAAAAACCGCATCGACCCTGGAAAGTTAGTTTAATCAATCGACTCGCATCTCCACTCGCCCGTAACGGCATTCCAGGGGTTGATTTAACAGCAGAATCTTTGCTAAAAGAGGCTCAACAACAAACTCAACTGTCAGACTGGGGAGATCCACACTTTCGAGTCGGTTTAGAAACTTTACTCAATGCGTTCAATACTGAAGCGCAGCTTCATTTTGTAGGGCGATTTCTTTTACGGAGATATTGCCTCAATTTATTAAAAAATCGTCTACAACTGCAAGCGGATTTTAAACAGTATCCAGAAATTCAACAAGTCCCCATTCAGCGCCCTTTATTTATTCTAGGGTTACCCCGAACCGGAACCACTTTTCTACACAATCTGTTATCTCAAGATCCCAATAGTCGCTGGCTCCGGATGTGGGAATTATACTTTCCGACTCCGGCACCGGAGGAAAATGACTCTAACTCTCCCGCTCGTATTGAAGCCGCACAGGCGATGATTAATTCAGTTCAAAAGCTGGCTCCGCAATTGGCGATCGCCCATGAGCTCAATGCAACTAATCCAGAAGAGTGTAATGTATTATTTGAGCATGAGTTTATGGGTTTGCTGTTTGGATTACGAGCCAATATTCCTTCTTACACTCAATGGCTCGATACATTAGATTGGGTTCCATTTTATCAGTCTTATCGACAACAATTACAGTATTTATCTTGGCGCGATCGCCGGGAACATTGGGTACTGAAAGCGCCAGCACATCTACTATACTTAGATGCATTATTAGACGTTTTTCCCGATGCCAATATTATCTGGAATCATCGAGATCCGACTATTTCTTTGCCTTCTATGTGTAGTTTATCTGCAATTATTCGTAGTATTTATACCGATCAGCTGGATTTAAATCAAATGAGTCAATATTGGTTGAATCGTTTAGCTGACGGCTTAGAGTCCGCTATGACAGTGCGTCAATCCGCCTCAGAGGAACAGTTTTTTGATGTGAATTATTCAGATTTAACTCAAAATCCAATTGATACGGTTCGCCGTATTTATGATTATTTTGGCTATTCTTATACCTCAGAAATGGAACAAAATATTAATCGTTGGCTAGCTGAAAACCCGCAACATAAACATGGTGTTCATCGCTATTCCCTCGAAGCATTTGGACTCAATTCTGAGGCTGTTAATCAACGTTATCAGCATTATCGAAGTCAATTTCAAGTATAATTTATACTCTAAAAATCAAGAACAAATTTGATGATAAGATTGAATAATCTGTTCAGTCACTTCTTGAATGGTTAAATCATCCGTGACAATTTCAATTGCATCTACTGCTTTTCGTAACGGTGCGATCGCCCTATTGCTATCTTTTTGATCCCGTTGAATAATATCCTGTTGGAGTTGTTCTAAACTAATATTTTCTTGACCTTTTTGTTGCATTTCCAGTAGACGACGTTTCGCCCGCGCTTCAACAGAAGCCGTTAAAAAGATTTTTAATTCTGCATCAGAGAATACATTTGTCCCAATATCTCGCCCTTCTGCCACTATGCCCCCTCGACGACCAAAAGCCTGTTGTTGTTGGACTAGGTTTTCACGCACGGCAGGTTGAGCAGAAATCGCAGAAACATGAGCCGTTACTTCTGGGGTACGAATCGCTTCTGTCACCTCATAGCCATTAATTTTAACCTGTAATTGCCCTTCCTGGGGAATTAATTCAATCTGACATTGATCGACTAATTCTGCGATTGCCGGTTCATTGTCCACAGCAATTTCAGACTGTAAAACCAACCAAGTGACTGCTCGATACATGGCTCCAGTATCAAGATATAATAATCCTAATTGTTGGGCAATATTGCGGGTTACGGTTGATTTTCCCGCCCCGGCTGGCCCGTCAATGGCAATAATCGGTTGGCGATTTCGGAGAATCATATTATCAATTAAACGAGTATTATTAATATAAGCGGCAATTGCCAGTAAGCCTATTTCTTCGACTTGAGATAATGATTCTAAAGTCATTGGATCGACTAATTCTAAATATTCTAACTGAACTTCTGGAACCGTTTCTATTGTATTTAATACCGCTTGTTTGATTACCGCTGTGTTTAATTCTCCTTGAGAAAATACCGCCAAACCTTGAGATAATGCCTGATATAAAATACTGGCTTTTTGTTTTTGTTCTGGGGTTAAATATTGATTGCGAGAACTATAGGCTAACCCTGAAGGTTCACGAAAAATCGGACAAGGTACAATTTCAACCGGCCAGTTGAGATCGGTAACCATGCCTTGAATAATTGCTAATTGTTGAGCATCTTTTTGCCCAAAATAAGCCCGATCAGGTTGTATAATATTGAGTAACTTTGCCACAATAGTTGTCACCCCTTGAAAATGCCCCGGACGAAATTGACCGCATAATTTTGAGGTGAGAAAATCCGGAGAAACCACAGTGGTTTGAAACTTTAAGTCAGTAGTATCGAGGGGAGAATTATCCGGTGAATATGCTTTCGTAAATAGTTCTTCAACCGAGGGGATAAACACGACATCGACCCCAGCTTGTTGGCATTTTTCTAAATCTTGTTCTAAGGGACGGGGATATTGAAGCCAGTCTTCTTTTGGCCCGAACTGAAGAGGGTTAACAAAAATACTAACCATCACTTTTGTGGTTTCAACTTTAGCCCGTTTGATCAGGCTAAGGTGACCCGGATGTAAGCCTCCCATTGTCGGAACAAAACCCACCGTCATAGTTGAAGAATGGGCGTGAGAAGCGTTCAGATAGCAGCGCAAAGCCGCAACAGTTTTAAAGACTTGCATGATCAAGTTAACGGTAAGATATCTTCAAGAGAGGTTACATCCACTGCAATGACTCTCGTTATTATACCGATTTATAGGCAACTGAAGATAGTATTTATTGAGTATTCTGTAGAAATCATCTCTGTTAATCTTTAGAATGATAATTCCTTATTTAATAATTGTTGGAAAACGTGATATATTTCTGCGGCTAACTTGCGTGGGTTCCATAAAGGGGCTAAGGTTTCAGGTTTTTTGGCTTGGGTTAAATGATCGCGAATTTGCTGCCTAAGATGAGGATTTTGTCCGAGTTTAATTCCTAAAGCGGTGTATTCTTCCCAACTCCAAGCCACACCTATATCAAGATTAACGGCTTTGAGAAAAGCGTAACCCATACGAGATAAATATTGTGTACCCGCGCGAGTCACAACCGGAATGGTTGACCACAACGCCTCTAAGTTATGGGTCCCGCCATTATAAGGATAAGAATCTAATAATACATCGGCGACTTCATAAATTGCCCGGTGTTCTTCTTCTGTTTTAGTCAGGGCAATAAATAGAATTCTTTGGGAATTAACTTGATATTTTTCACAGGCTTGATGATACATTTCTCGAATCAGTTTATGATCTCCTTGACCTTTTCGTACTAAAATACTATCCGGAACAGATTGTAATATTTTAACCTGGGCTTCTATCATTTCTAAGTTCATTTTTCGCCCTGGCGCAACACATAAATACATTAATTGATCGGGGGCGACTCTCATTTCTTGACGCACAGCAAATTTATCTACAGGACGACGAGTAAACCCTTGAACTGCCATAGAAGTGGTGGGTAAACGAATTAACTGTTCAAGATAATATTGATCGACAGTTTCAGGATGAGTATATTGATCGCAAAGAAAGTAATGATTTTGAGAGACATAAGGGGCATCAAACCCTAACCAAGACACACAAACTGGGGCGGGATTATTCTGTAGAATATGGGCATTAACTGGGATTGTAATTGAATCTAAATCGACTAAAATATCAATTTTATCTTGTTGAATTTCTTGAGTTAATTCTTCACTGTCAGCAAACCCATTGGGATAACGACTAGGCTGATAAAATTTACTCACCATTTTCTCAAATCTTTGAGTCACTTCATCCCCATATAATTGTCCTGTTACATATAAATGAACATGAGGTGTAATTTGGGCAAGTTCTTGAATAATGGCTTCACTACACCATCCCACAGAATGACGACGAAAATGTTTTGATAAAAAGCCAATTCTTAATGTTTCATTGCTTACTATTTTTCGATTTGCCCTAATATTTTGAGGGAAAGATAATTTATTTTTTTCTCGGTTATCATAATAGAGTTTGGCAATAAAACTTGTAAATTTTGAATTTTTTTCTATATCTTCCCTGAGATGAGAAACCGTAAACAAGAGGATTTCATAAATAATATTAATTTCAATAATAGTCAATTTATGCGTATTTTGATAGCAATATTGTTCTAATTCAATTAACTTTTCTAAAGCCGTTTGACAAGCGCCCGATTGAGTGTAAGCAAAAATATAAGAAATTTTAGATAAAATGGGGGCGATTTCACCACAGTTTTCGCAATATTGATTAGCAATAGTTCTGGCTTTGGCTAAATTAGTAGAATGACTTAATAAATCACACAGTTGTTGATAGGCTTCTTTAAAATCCGGTTTTTGTTCGATTGCTTTTTCTAAATTATTAACGGCTTCGTGAGGATATTGCTGTTTTTGGATATGGGCTAAGCGACAATAAATTTCTGGCCATTTAGGTTGAATTTCTAACGCTTCTTGATAACTTTGAATCGATTTATCAATCTCTCCAATTACAGAATAAATATTCCCTAAATTAGCATACGCTAAAGATTCACTCGGTTTAAGTTGGGCTAACTTTTGGTAGTGTTGAACGGCTAATTGATATTGACTAGAACGGGCATAGGCATGACCCAGATGTAAATGAAGTTGTGGGAGATTGGGTTTAATTTGAAGGGCTTGTTTAAAATAAGAAATCGCGTTTTGATGTTCTCCCTGCTGAGTTAAAATACAGCCAATGTTTGCATAGCCTTCTGCCCAATTTGGATCGAGTTTAACAGTGCGTTGATAACTTTTAATTGCCTCTTGCCATTCTCCTTTTCGGGCTAACGCATTACTTAACTCAAAACTAAATTTAGCATTGACTAAATCAGGTTGAATTTCTAATGCTTTTTGCCAATTTTCTAACGCTTCATTTTGTTTTCCTTGACGTTGATATATTTTTCCTAAATTCCAATAAACGGCTGCTAACTTCGGTTCAATTTTTAACGCTTTCTGATAATATTCAATTCCCGTCTCAATTTCCCCTAAACGCAGATACATTGTCCCCAAATTGACATAAACTTCTGCAAAATGAGGATTGATTTCAAGGGCTTGTTCATACGCCCGAATCGCCGAGGTTATTTTATTTTGAGTTTGTAAAATATTGCCTAATGTAATATAAGCTAATTCAAAATTAGGTTTTAATTTTAAAACTTGATGACAAGTCAAAATAGCTGGCTGATATTGTCCTTGACTTAAATAAGATTCTGCTTGATCGTGTAATGCTTGAATTTCAGTAGAAATCTCTACTGTTTGCTGTTGAACTTGACTTTGATTCATCCATGTTGAGTCGGATTCTGGAGAATCTAAAAGATTAGTAGAAGTTGAACGGGTTTGGGATTGTAATTCTGATTCTAATAACGTTCGTGAAAAATCTACACTTCCTTGTTCAAAGTTTTCTACTGTTTCTATTTCTGAATTAAAGGTAAAATGTAGCGGTAAAAGTTTCTCTAATTTTTGAATGGCTTCTGGATGCTGGGAATCTAATTGTAAGACGTGTTGATAACTGGTAATTGCCGCTTGCCATTGTTTTTGTTGTTCCCAAGCCCCGGCAAGTTTCAAATAAAACTCTACTTTTTGCGGTTGTAACTCAATCGCTTTTTGATAACAGCGTATTGCTTGACTGATTTGATTAATTTGTGTCAAAGCATTCCCCATCATCCAATAAATCACTGCATAACTGGGATTGATTTTAATCGCATCTTGATAACAATCTATTGCGTCTTGCCAGCGTCTTTGCTGATAATAAACACTACCCAAATTAGCAAGTGCCTCTGTTAGTTGAGGTTGAATATCTAACGCTTGGGTATAAGCCCAAATGGCTAATGGTAATTGATGAGATTTTTGTAAGGCATTTCCTACCCCCAAATAAGCAGTTGCAAAATCAGGTTGTAGCTGAATTGCATTTTCTAAGGCAACAACAGCAGCTTGTATATTTCCCGCTAAAATATATTCTTCAGCTTGCTGTTTATAATATAATGCATTTTTCATGAGTTATTCAGGGGTAGGAATGGGCAACATTGACAACAGATATCAAACTCGCTGTTCAATATTCCTCATTGCCGATCGTTTAAATTAAACCTAACCAAGTCAATAAACCTTGGTTTGTAAAATATTCAATGGCTAATGTTATCACAAAACCAACCATAGCCGCGCGGCCATTAAGACGTTCAGCATAACGGTTAAAGCCAAATTTTGGTTCTTCTAAATTAGGGGTAACAGTGGGTGATGGTTGAGTCATCGGTTAAAATCTCCTGTCTAACATACAAGTTCAGATACCATTGTAGTAAACCTTTTGCTCTTTTTCCTCAGTCTATAGCAATGAAGCACTCAATTATATGCGATTTTTGGGCAGATGCTACCCATATATTTGGGCATTTGACGACAGTCAACGGACAATTAAGTCATATTTTGAGAGCGTTTCATAGTCGTTTATCGGTACATTTTGATGAAAAAGAATTTATGGGTTTTTATCCTCGGAATATTAGGAATAGGAATAGGAATTAAATTGATACCGTTTCAAGCTTCTGTTGCCTTTCCTGCCTCTGAGTTATCCTCTGAAAATTTATCAGAAACTGAAGAAATTATGTCTGATGCTATGGTTCAAGCCCAAACTCAATTTGGATTTAAGTTATTTAATCAACTGACTCAAACTTCAGAAAATCAAAATATCTTTATTTCACCCAGCAGTATTATTTTAGCTTTATCTATGCTTTATAATGGTGCAGATGGCACAACTCAACAAGAAATTCAAAACACACTTGAATATCAAGGGATGAGTTTAGAAGATGTTAATCAATCTAATCAACTGTTACAGCAACAACTGAATCAAGATACAGCAGCCATTCAATTGGCGATCGCGAATAGTTTATGGCTACGAGAAGGCTTTTTAATTGAGGATGAATTTTTACAAAATAATCAAACTTTTTATCAAGCAGAAGTTGCTAAATTGGATTTCAATTCTCCAGAAGCTGTTCAAAAGATAAATCAATGGGTAGAAGAGAAAACCCAAGGAAAAATTGATCAAATGATCGATCAAGTCAGTCCCAGTGACATGATGTTTTTGATGAATGCGATTTATTTTAAAGGCAATTGGACAGAAAAGTTTCAGGAAAGTCAAACGCAAAATAAAGCCTTTAATTTAATGGATGGTACAGAAAAGCAGCATCCTTTGATGTCGCGGCAAGATAGATTTTCTTATTTAGAAACACAACAGTTTAAAGGCATTTCTTTACCTTATGGAGAGGAGAAGCGTTTTAGCTTGTATGTTTTCCTGCCTAAACCCGAAATAAGTATAAATGATTTTTTACAAGAATTAAATATAGAAAATTGGAATCAATGGATGCAGCAGTTTTCTTTCAAAAAAGGCAAAATTGAGTTACCTCGATTTCAATTAGAATACAATATTGAATTAAATCAAATCCTTCAAAAGATGGGAATGACTAGCATTTTTAGTCCGAATCAAGCTAATTTTTCTAAACTTAGTCAATCTGAAGATTTATTTGTTAGCATTGTCAAGCATAAAACCTTTTTAGATGTGAATGAAGAAGGCACAGAAGCCGCCGCCTCTACTGCTATTGGAATTAGAACAACTTCGATTGAACCCACTCCATTTGAAATGATTGTCAACCGTCCATTTTTCTGTGCAATTCGAGATAATCAAACCGGAACAATCTTATTTATGGGCGTAATTTATAACCCATAAACCTCGTAGGGGCGCATTGAATGCGCCCTATTAATTGATCCACCAATATTAACGACTACCTCCATCATTGTAACGAGGTGGTACATTTTGCCGCGCCTGAAGTTGACGATAATTACCTAAATTAAATCGAGACTTAGTTTGAGGTTTATTAGATTTATTTTGACGACGCTTAAAAAACTTAAACATGAGATGTTATCCTAAATAAAATGCTGTAACGTAGCTTTAGTAATACATTTGACTCACAATCAATCTGGCTTCCACTCAAAATACAATTTAAAACTTGCTGTGTATTACTGTATGTTTAACTTAAGCAAAAATAAGTGAAAAGGTTCAAAATACAGCCCACTTCTATAAGTGTCCATAAATCAAACCTTTTTTATCCTATTTAAGAAGGGTTTAATCCGTCAGAAGTTAGACCAGTTTCAAAATTGTCTATCCGGATAAAGATTTAAGAAACTGACCACAAACATACAGAAATTATTTCTAAATCTGGTGAAATTCTAATCTACAAAGACTTCAGAAACTGAACCAAAGCCATTCTATCATCTTTAGAAAGCGTTCTAAACGTCTCTTTCGAGGCTTCCGCTTCTCCACCATGCCATAATATTGCCTCTTCTAAACTACGGGCGCGACCATCATGAAGATAGCTAGAATAAGGCAAAACAGTTTGAGTTAAGCCAATTCCCCATAACGGCTGAGTCCGCCATTCTAGTCCTGACGCTTTAAAGTCGGGGCGATTATCAGCAAGTCCAGTTCCCATATCATGTAATAATAAATCAGTGTAGGGATGAATCGTTTGATTTTCCAATTCTTTAACTTCATAATTACCAGTCCTTAGTTGAGTGACATGACAAGCATTACAATTGGCTTGAGTAAACAATTTCTCTCCTCTTTTAACTTCAGGATCATTGACTAAAGTTCGGGCAGGAACCGCTACAGTTTGCACATAAAACGTGGCATCTTCTAATATTTTTTGATCGATATTTGTCTCTTGATCTGATTCTGGAAACATCGGGCTGGTAATACCCATATCATTAACATAGGCAGAAGCTGTTTGTTGCAATAAATTCGGGTTATTCGCCTTCCACCCAAACCGCCCCATGCTTACGCCCTGTTTTTCCACATCCCAAACTTCATTCACCCGACCTGAAATGCCGTCTGCGTCTGTATCTTCCGAGTCTGCTAACTCCCGAATACGGGCTTCAGGTACCGCTTCTAATAGCCCTAAACCAAATACTGGCTGAGGGACTCGTAACGATGTCATTACCTCCGAGGATAGGGGTTTACCACTGGCTAATGTAATATTAGGATCGGGCGAACGCAAATTATAAATTGTCCCATCCCCATATTCTCCCGTTTCCTCTTTCCAATTGATTTCCACCGCTGCCTCTGGGGCATGACCATAAATCCCTTGATCCTGAATTTGAGTCCCTAAACCGTCTACTGGCGGGGCATTTCCTAAACTAACAGACGCTTCTGGGTGGTATTCTGTTAAGGTAGAGGGCTGCTTCAGTTCGGCCATAGAAGCATCAGAACTATTGCGACTCTGACTGACTCTAACCAGCAATTGTCCTTTCTCCGGCAGTCCACGACCATTACGGATATGACAAGCCACACAGGAAGAATTGTTAAATAATGGCCCCAGTCCCGGATTAACTCTCGCCGGGGCAGTGACAAAGACGGCATCAAAAGCTAAATCTCCGTCCACATGGCGGTCAGCATTGATCTCACCTAACCCGGCTGAAGGCTGTTCATAGGCGCTGGAAGTTCGGTTAAAAACGGTGGTTTCACCGCCAGCAAGAGGCATTTTCGGAGAAAATAAACCCTGATGGTTTAAACCGTTGGATAATAATAAGCCGAGAATTGCCGCAATGATAAATAGGATGACATACGTCAGCGGTTGTTTATGAAGTGGTGAAGATGCAGTTTCCATAATATTCTGCCTCAATTACGACTGAACTAATGGCAAAACCTCTTCCTCAATGGTGGTGAAGAGGGTTAAGATTTCATCCTGAGCCGCTTCCATTTGACTGATAGCCGCTTCATTTGTAATATTTTGTTCAATCGGGGCAGGAATAGCGCTAACCGCGTTAATAGCAGTTTCAAGCTGTTGTTTAACTTTTTGATCTAAATCCGGTTGCTGGGCGGCAACAATATTACTTAAACTGCTGCCTTGGGTTCCGGCTTCTGGAACTTGACCTAAATAAGCATTACGAACACTCAAGAGGTTATTTTTGAAGTCATTTAAAGAAGTTTGGCTGAAGCGGCTTTCTAAATCATCAGTGGTTTGATCTTGAAGGGGAACACCGATTTTTTCGTTAGCGACTTCATCCAAGCAACCGATCATGCCTTGAACAATTTCGGCGACTGCGGCATCGACTGTGGGATAAGCCGGGTTATCGGGATTTCCTGCTGTGGCTAAGACTTGTTGATAAGCGGGGTTGCCTTCAATGCCCGCCACCCAACTTTGAACTAAATCTTTTGCCGTTTGATTAAAAGCAGTGGTTAATAAGTTTAATAAGGTTAATTCTCGCCCATCAAAATCATCAACGGTTTTGTTATTTTCTAAACCAAATAATAATAATTCAATCGTGTGAAAGCCTTTCTGAGTCGTTTGTAGCTGTTCGATATATTCTAAATTCAACTCATCATTACTATTCAAAATCGCGTTAACATCGGTTTCATTTACGGGCCAATCATCCAAATCCCCGTCATAACCAAGAGAAGTTGCAGGGCCAAAGGCAAAGGCTTCGCTTTGTTCCCAAGGGTTCCTGGCAGCTATCCAAGCTTCCTGGGCGGCTTGCAGGGTTTCTGCGGTGGGGGTTTCGACAAAGGTATTGACGGTAGTTTCGAGGGTATCGGCTTTTAAGGCAAGTTGTTCATAAGTGGGGATAATCACCTGAGTGGCAAAATCATTGACCACAGCGACTTCTAGAGTATCTGTGGTTGTTTCAGAGGTCTTGGTTTGGGATGTATTACTATTACAACTAACTGTCAATAAAACTAAAGTAGATAAACAGGTAGCTTGCATCAGACGCGATCGCGCAGCGTGGACTTGTCCGTATCGCCAATTGAGAGGTTTTATCAATCTTGAGGATGGCTGTAGTTGTTGATTTAACATAGATTTATGCTCCGAAGCCCATTTCAACTTAAATTTTTGGCTAAGCTCAGACTATCATTAACTGAGAATGAGTTGCAACAAAGTTGATCTTCTTTTCAGATCGCGCTAGTTTAGAATCTTTTTCAATTAGCAAGCTGAATCAGAGAAACTCACTACAGAGACAACTTGTGTTGTTTATGCCTCCGTGGCGGTAATATTCATAACCATTTCAAGTTCTGACAACTATTGCGGTAAAATATTGGCTTGTAGAATTGTAGAACAAAGCGACCGTAGTTTGCCAAGTTCGGCAATATTGACGGGTAATAATATCACCGACTGGAATATTCTTAGCCTGTTGAATACCAACATCACTCAATATTTGGCTTTAATAAAGTGAGTTAATTTTTCGTTGATTCCGAAACCATGATTAGAATTGGAATGTTGTTCGGATTACACCGACAAAAATCGTGTCATTCTTATCATTATGATCCGGATTAGTAACCACAAAAAATCCGGGAGTAATGCCAATATTATCACTCAACGGAAATTGATAAAATCCTTCAATATGAATCGAAGTACTCTCATCTTCCAACGCACCAATGCTATGAGAAACCAATTTCGGAGGCATCTCCACAACGACTCCTACTGTGTCTCCTTCTTTGAGTAAGTCAGGGAAAACAAAGGTAACAGCCCAATTGAGAATAGTAGCTTCTCCATCCCCGCCTTGTTTCTGCGCCGCCCAAGTTGCCCCAAACCATCCTCCTAATTGAAAGTTATCCAAAATTTCCCAGTTAAATTGAAAGCCTACATTGTCACTGGTGGTGGCATTATTTCCAAAAGGTTTATTGGCAATAAAACTCCCCGACCCTCCAGCAACAAACACATCATCACCACTAAAATAGCGACGGTTATAAGCCACCCCTAAACTAATCGTTTCTGTGGGGAAAAACATGAGTTGGGCAGAAGTATTGTTTGCGCCATTAAACAAGCCAAAACCATCATTGGCATCCGATCCATTCTGGGCTAAATAACTAAGATTAAGTTGTAATCTATCGCTAATAGCATACTTAAACGCAAATCCACTTCCTTGTGGCCCCCTAAAAGTGGTAGGATTATATCGGCCCGAGGCAGAAATCACGCCAGAAGCATCGTCTGATATAGGACTGAGGGCATCTTGAACATCATCCAAGCCTAAACTATTCGCCCCGATATAAACTTCACCGTTACCGTCAAATACTGGAAAGACATAGAATAAATCATCCAATTCCAAGCCATCGCTGACTCCATCATCGACAGACAGTTGAGTCGCTAAGGTGTTGGTTAAACTGCTTGCGGTCAGATTTACGACATCCGAGGCTTGCAAACGCGCTAATAGTCGGTCTTCCCCAGTAAAGCTGGTTTCAAAGTCGAGGCGCATCCGATACCCGAAAATGGTTTGTGTGGGATCGTCATCTTCTTCTAAATTTGTCTCCCCAGCCGCATTGAAACGGGGGCGAGGGCCGAAAGTATCTGCTACAATAAATACCGCTTGTCCGGTAAGTTTAGTCGTTGTGGAGAATTGATTAGCTTCTAATTCAGCAGTCCGGGCTTCTAACACTGTAACTCGTCCCCGGATTGCTGCCAATTCAGCGGCGAATTCTTCCATTAACCGTTGTAAAATGGCTAAATCTTCACGCCTCACCAATTCGCTTGTGGCAGCGTTAATTAACTCATTAACCCGCTCTAAACAAGCGTTGACTCCTGCGGCAAATTCATAACGAGTTAAGGCGCGGTTGCCTTTATACGTCCCATCAGGATATCCTGCAATACAGCCATACCGTTCGACTAATGATTGTAAGGCCTGAAATGCCCAGTCGGTGGGTTGTACGTCGGAGAGTTGAGAGACAGAGGTGACTTGTTCTTTCTGTTTTTTGTTGCGGCCTTCTTGAGTATAATTGTTAAGCTGATTGAGTACCTCTGTATCGGGTTGAGGTATGCTTGCAGCAACTGGCGTAACAATCGCTGTGGCTGATGTTGCTATGATGCTAGCGAAGCTGACGGCTATATTAACGGGTAAGATTTTCCATAAGGAATTTTTGAACATGGACTGTCCTCACACATAATATCTGAAGAAATTCAACCCTTCTTCGTTATCTAAAAGTTTTCTCATTCAGGGCGAAATTAATACGGGTCTATGAGAGTAGACAACAAGTATATCAAATGTTGAGATAGTTCAGAATTTTTTCAATTATTCAGGGTAAGCGTTTAAGCATAAACACACAAAGGATAGATTTGTTATTTATTCTTCTCGGTTTTTATCGGTTTTAAGTTCGGAAAACCAGTCTGATATTTCTTGTTTTAAGCCTAATAGTTCTTGTTCATTCAGTTGATGACCAACGTGATATGTTTGACGTTGAGATAAAATGAATAATATTTGTTTATTAACTGCTATTTCTAGGCTGGGGTTAAGATTTCCCTGACTATCAGAATTTTTGATAAGGTTAATTTGTTGAATTTGATCAATATTTCCTTTTTTGCGGCGGGGAAAGCCAAGTTGTCGCCAACGAATATCAAATTTTTCTTTATCAAAAGATAGGCTTGCTTGACCAAAATAATCTATTTCTGAATTCAATAATAATATTAAAAAGACTAACCCAGCAGGAACACCAAGAATCAGGAGTAAGACGGGTAAAGTAATTATAGAATTGAGTAAGTTATCGCTGTATTCTGTCCAGGATATGGGTAATAAATATAATAAAATTAAAGTACTACTAATGGCAGTAATTACCTGTGCTTTTACTTTTATCGGTAATTTTTTAATTCGTTGACCGATACGAAGCAAACCCGAAGAGATGAATTGTTGAATCGGAAGTAAATATTGTTTAGAAAAACGGGAAGGAATTTCTATTTTAATTTGGGTAGGCGATTTAACGATTTTTACGCCACTTTCTGGGGGCAGAATAATTTTATCAGAACTGACTTGTTTTAATTTATTTAATGCTTCTTTTCCTGATTGAAACCGTTGTTCTAGTATAGGTTCTGTTAACTGTTCTAACCATTTGATAAACTGAGGTTCTGCTTGAGAACGAATGGCATCTTTAAATTCTATTCTTAACTGTTTTTGCGGTAAATCTGCGGGAGGAATACCCGTTAATAAATGAATTAATGTTGTACCGAGTGCATATAAATCTGAAGCAGGTATTGCTTGTCCGCCAAACTGTTCTATTGGTGTATAACCATAAGTTCCCACCACTGTAAATGTTGCGCCAGGAAGGCGTGGCTGCATTTGAACCCCGCCAAAATCTATTAAATGAATATGATTATCCTGACTCCAAATTAAGTTACTGGGTTTAATATCTCGATGGATAACAGGAGGATTAAGTTGATGTAAATAATCTAATATATTTAAAACTTCTTTGGCGATCCATTCTAATTTTTGCTGATTAAATCGATAGCGTTTTTCTAGCTTTTCTTTGAGTGAAACTCCGGGGACATATTGGGTAACTAAACCAAACCAAGGATTAACCGCTTGCAAGGCAAAATCATCGCGATATTGAACTAAACCGGGATATTTCAGTTGTTTTAAAATTTGTGCTTCTCGTTCTAATAGTTTAAAATCATCCCATTGCATCGATCCGCCTAATTCTAATAGTTTGACTACCACAACATCATCAAACATTAAATCTTTTGCCAGCCACGTTTGACGAACAGAATGACTTTGCAGTGGATGCAGAAGCGCAAAACGATTATTGAGAATATTTCCAGCAGATAGCATGGTTATTTTTTTGTTTTTAGTTGTTGGTTTTTAGTTGTTAGTTTTTAGTTGTTAGTTGTTAGTGATGATCTCCCTATTGCCTATTTGCCTATTGCCTATTGCCTAACACCCAACACCCAACACCTGTTCCCCGTTCCCGATTAACTTAACAAAACCTGTACAGGCGAACCCCAACTTAATTGTAACTGAGTTTGAGCTTTTGCGTGATTTGCAGCAATTTCAACCCAACCGTGAGACCCCACTAACGCAATTAAATCTCCGAGTTGAACATCTCCGTAGGTTTTGCCACTGGGAATAATACGGGAAACCACAGCATGAGTTTGAGAATTCGTATTGGATTTATATTTTTTCCCTTTCTTCTTCTTTTTATTAACTTTAGATTTTGCCTTAACTCTATGATCTTCTAAGTCATTAATCACCACAAACCAGGTTGCATCTTCAACATATTTAGCGGGAATATTCGTAATTAAATTACCAAATTGATCGATATATTGAATAGAACCGTCAATTTTTCCTTCCGTTACTGTACAATCCGGTAAATTAGATTGGATTAATGTCTTAGGGTTGATTAAATTTCCAAACTCTTCTAAAGCAATACCACTGGCTAAATGGGCGGCAACCGGGGCGAATATATCCCGTCCATGAAACGTTGTACTCGGTTGTGGAGTCCGCCAAAAGTTATCATTACTTAGTTCAACCGCTATAATTTCAGCATCCGGTTCGGCTTCGGCTAAACCAATGACACCGCTAAACAGTCCGTTATCAGGGCCGACGAAATAACCTTGCGGTAATTGTAAGGCGATCGCGCGCCGACTTGTACCCACCCCCGGATCAACAACAGCCAGATGAACTGTCCCGGCGGGAAAATAAGAGACAGCATTCATTAGACAAAATCGACCCGCAGCGATATTCTGAGGAGGAACCTGGTGAGTTAAATCGATCACCTGTAATTCAGGGTTGATTTGGGCAATTACGCCTTTAATCACACCAACATAAACATCCTGTAAACCAAAGTCTGTCAACAGGGTAACCATTCCGGGTTGAGACATGGGTCGCTATTTCCTGATCAAATGAGGTGGAACAATGGGATCACAATGGGATAATTTTTTGCAAAATTTGGGAGAATGGCAGGGTTCGTTTACCCAAATTTCGCCTCAGGGAGAAATTGTAAAAGATACTCCCAGCGTTTTAATTTTGGAACAGTTGGAGGATAACAAAACCGTTCGCCTTACCCTGCGTCGTTTTCCACCGAGTCCTGATGGTATCACAAAACCCCCCGTTGATGAATTAGTCCGTGAATATCAATCATTTGGACGGGATCTGTTATTTTTTGAGAATGGCGCATTTTCTCAAGGGCCACTACAACTGAGTCCGACTTCTCCTTCTGGGGCGGAATTTGGCTTTATTGGAGATAACCGACGCTTACGAGTTGTGGAATTATGTAATCCTGAAGGGAACTTACAATCATTTACTTTAATTCGAGAATATCGCGCTGGGACTGAAAAAATAGAACGTCCCCCTTTAACGGTTGAAATGTTGCTTGGAACTTGGCATGGAGTTGCCACAATATTATATCCAGATTTACGACCGTCTGATACTTTTAAAACACAAATGCAGTTACAATTAGACGGTTCGGGTAGACTGCAACAACAGCTTTCTTTCGGGAATCAAACGATTTCTTCTAGCGCCAAAATAGAAGATTCTGTTTTATATTTTGACGAAAGTTCTCAACCGATAAAAGTCTTTTTATTACCCGATGGCGCATCAGCTACAGTCCCGCAAAAAGTACAGATGCGGACTCCCATATTTTTTGAAGCGGGATGGTTAATTTCTCCGACTCAACGTCAACGTTTAATTCGTCGTTATAACGAGAAAGGAGAATTTGAAAGTTTAACGTTTGTTCAAGAAGAAAAAATTAATTGACCTCTCCCTAGCCCTCTCACCTCTCCCTAGCCCTCTCAACCCCACCCCTAGCCCCTCCCAGGAGGGGAGAGGGGACGAATGGTCTCCCTAAGTAGAGGAAGTTCGCACTCTTACAACTTTCCGCAAAGGGACTGTTTAATGATAGAGAGGGGGTAAGAAAATTCCTGACACGACCGTTAAGCAGTTAAGGTGTTTTTCACAATTCCCTTCCTTGTAGGAGGGGTTAGGGGAGGTTCCAAGCGTTTCAGATCAAATTATAAAAGTTATAGACAAATTTACCCATTCAGTAGACAATAGAAAGGTAGAAAAATATTAGTAAATAGGGATAAATAAAATGGGTACAGTTGCTTTTGTAAAAGATGAACCAGAATTAGATTCACTGATTGCCAATGAATCAGTATTAGTGTTAGACTGTACTGCAACCTGGTGCGGCCCGTGTAAAATGGTAGCTCCTTTAATGGATCAACTTTCTGAAGAATATACGGGTAAAGTTAAGGTTTTAAAACTAGATTTAGACGACAATAAACCCATTGCAAAACGCTTTGGCATTAGAAGTATTCCGGCGGTGATGTTTTTCAAAGGTGGAGAATTACAAGAAACATTAGTGGGAGTCAAACCTTACGAAGAATTTAGCCAAACCGTTGACAAGTATTTATCATAAAGGAAAATAGGGAACAGCGCCTTTGTAATAAATCTTGTATGGGTGTATGGGGATTTGCCCGGGCGCATTCGATGCGCCCCTACGTTAAAAATGCCGTTCGGCTGTCCAATGGCGATCGCTAGATTGATACACTCTCACTCCTGTTAAACCTGCTTGTAGAATCATTTGTTCAATTTCTTCTAAGGTAAAGGCAGCCTGCAAAGAATCACTAAATAATTGACGTTGATGATCGTTACAGTCAGCGGCATATTGTTTGACTAAATCATCTCTAATTTCTTCAGTTTCTGGTCGCAATAAATCCCGTAAAAACAGAGAGCCATTCGGTTTTAAAACTCGCTTAATTTCTGTTAAACATAGCAACGGGTCGGGAATATGATGAATAATACTATTAGAAATTACACCCTCAAATTGTTGGTCTAAATAGGGTAAAGATTTAGCATCGACTTTTTCAAGTTTAATTCGATCATTTAATCCGGCACGATTAATATTTTCTCGACCAATTTTTAACATATTTTCCGATAAATCAATCCCAATAATATTAAGTTGAGAAGAATTCTGAGCGATTAAAATAGGGATTCTTGCCGTTCCTGTGCCTAAATCTAACAGTGTACCTTGTGGCGGACAAAGATCAATTGCAACCTGAGCAAAAGCTGTATTAACGGTGGTAAAATCCATAGAATCATATTCTACTGCTTCAGCGACCGTATCCATCACTTCGGGTTCTAAAATTCGTTGCATTATTACGTTTGAAAATAGAGAATTTTTAAATAACAATTAACAAGCTTAGAGGAAAGACGTTCCATGGAACGTCTCTACAGGTGATACAGGGTTTAAGCAACAGCAAACATGACTTCTTCTAACTGTTTCAAAGTCCGATCAAAATCATCATTCACCACAACAGAATCAAATTCATCACTGGCTTTAATTTCTTCTTCTGCCCGTTGTAAACGACAAATCATCGCCGCTTCTGAGTCTTTACCCCGATGACGGATGCGCCGTTCTAACTCTTCTAAAGATGGGGGTAAAATAAAAACCTGCATGGCTTGAGGAAAGGTTTTTCGTACTTGCCGCGCCCCAATTAATTCGATTTCTAATAATACCGATTCTCCGGCTTGAATTTTATCTAAAACCGGCCGCATGGGCGTACCATAAAAATTCCCGGCAAATTCCGCCCATTCCAATAATTCCTGCTGTTCGATCATCTCCTCAAAGCGATCGCTATCGACAAAATAGTAATCTTTACCCTCAATTTCTCCCGCCCGAGGTGAACGAGTGGTCACAGAAACTGATAAATTCAGTTGGGGATGACGTTGCAATAAAGATTGAACTAGCGTACCTTTTCCGACCCCGCTGGGCCCTGTCAGTACAATTAATTGACCTGTTCTCATAATCTGTTGTGTGAGTGACTAAATTAAGCGTGATTCGTTAATCAGAGCAAATCGGCTCTATGTTTCTCAAGTTGAACCCTCTTTCGTGAGTACAAATCGATGAGCAACTGTTTCCGGCTGAATAGCAGATAGGATAACATGACTTGAATCGGTAATAATCACCGCGCGAGTTCGTCGTCCATAAGTTGCATCCACTAACTGTCCTCGTTCTCGTGCATCTCCAATAATTCGTTTGATTGGCGCTGATTCTGGACTTACAATTGCAATCACTCGGTTAGCACAAACAATATTACCAAAACCGATATTAATAAGCTGAATATCCATGTATCGCAAACCAGGTAGAGGTGGAAAAGGTGTGAAGGCCTTCTTAAATTTAATGATAAAGACCGCTAAGTTAATTGACAATTGAGAAGGAAGAAGGAAGAGGGAAGAGGGAAGAAGTTTTTATGAGAAGGTAGGAGATTTATCTAACTTGTTTAAAGTAGAAACCATAATTCTCTGCATTTCATCAACTTCTTTCATTGCTTTTGAATATAGAGGAGATTCAGCGAATCCTACTTTTTTAGCAATGATTATCTGAGTATCCAGTTCTCTCAAACAACAATCAAGCGATTTGAAGAAATCTAATATATTCTTGCTTACTGGTGGGTCCGTATCCTTCTGCAATATTTGAGGGTACTGAAACGGCTGCTCGTCGAATTTGGCTTGTTAGTCCGTACAATTCGGATTTAGGAAAAGTACTAGTTAATTGGTAGCAAATGACGCTCAATTCAATTGCGCGCTTCAATCATGAATTGCTCTCTATGGCTCATGATGTTTGAAGTTTGATGTTTGAAGTACTCAAAATAGTACCATAAAACCAACTTCAGCCCAACTTCGGCCTTCCAACTTCGGCCCTTCCTTCTTCAAATCTCGATATAAAACCGGAAATCAATGTCACAATAGTTGAGTTGTTTGTTGGCTGGATCAGGAAATTAGCATTATGGCACGTTTAGCCCTGCTGAGTACTTCAGATAAGACCGGATTAGTTGATTTTGCCCGTACCCTCGTCGAACAGTTTGAATTTGATCTCATCAGCAGTGGTGGAACGGCTAAAACCTTACAAGAAGCTGGATTAACGGTGACGAAGGTTTCAGATTATACGGGCTTTCCAGAGATTCTTGGCGGACGAGTCAAAACCCTTCATCCCCGAATTCATGGGGGAATTTTAGCCCGTCGTGATTTGCCTGAAGATATCCAAGCATTAGACACTCATGAGATTCGCCCCATTGACCTAGTGGTTGTGAATCTTTATCCCTTTGAACAAACCATTGCCAAATCGGATGTGACTTTAGCCGAGGCGATTGAACAGATTGATATTGGGGGGCCAACGTTATTGCGGGCAGCGGCGAAAAATCATGCTTATCTGACGGTTTTATGCAATAGCGATCAATATTCCAGCTATTTACAACAGCTTCAACAGGATAACGGCAAGATTTCGCAACAGTTTCGTCAGACCTGCGCCTTAGCCGCGTTTCGCCATACCGCTGCTTACGATCAAGCCATTGCCACTTATTTGACTCAGCAGCAAGCCTCAGAAGATTCTACGTTATCCCCTACCTATACGCTCTCAGGCAGCCAACGACAAGCCTTACGTTACGGGGAAAACCCTCATCAAGCCGCAGCCTGGTATCAAACGGGAACCGTAGCAACCGGTTGGGCGGGCGGTGAAATTCTCCAGGGTAAACCGCTGAGTTATAACAATTTAGTCGATTTAGAAGCCGCGCGACGCATTATTGCTGAATTCCCCGATGAACCCGCAGCAGCAATCCTCAAACATACCAACCCCTGTGGTGTTTCAGTGGCGGCGAGTTTATCCCTGGCGTATCAACAGGCATTTGCGGCGGACTCGGTTTCTGCGTTTGGGGGGATTGTTGCCTTCAACCAAACCATTGATGCCGATACGGCTTTGTCGCTGGTGAAAACCTTTTTAGAATGTATTGTCGCCCCCGCTTGTAGTCCAGAAGCGGCTGAAATTTTAAACAAAAAGCAGAATTTACGGGTGTTAATTGTGCCGGATTTATTGACGGGGCCCACAGAAACGGTGAAAGCGATCGCCGGGGGATTTTTAGTCCAACAAGCCGATGATGCGGTTGAAGATCCTAACAGTTGGCAAGTGGCGACGGATATTCAACCCACTCCTGAACAGTTGGCAGAGTTAGCCTTTGCTTGGAAAATTGCCAAACACGTTAAATCAAATGCCATTGTGATTACAAAAAACCGCACGACTGTTGGGGTTGGGGCGGGACAAATGAACCGAGTTGGGGCGGCAGAAATTGCCCTCAAACAAGCCGGAGACAAAACCTCTGGGGCGTTTCTTGCGAGTGATGGCTTTTTCCCGTTTGACGATACAGTTAAAACGGCAGCAGCGGCAGGCATTGAAGCGATTGTTCAGCCGGGGGGAAGTATTCGCGATAAAGATTCTATTCAGGCTGCTAATGAATTAGGGTTGGTGATGGTGTTAACCGGAATGCGGCATTTTCTGCATTAAGATTGAAACGCAACCAGGGGCAATGAATTGTTGTCCCTTTAACCTCACCTAACCTCTCCTGGGAGGAGATTAGTGGGGAAGTGTGAAAAATACCTGGACGGGTTTTCGATTGTATCAGGGATTTTCTTGCCCCTCTCCTGTCAGGAGAGGGGTTGGGGAGAGGTCTGTTTTCAGGGGTCTCCTTCACGTTCTAACCCGTGTTAAATGCCGAGAACAACAGCCGTTGAATTGGTCAGATTGATAGTAGCTCTATTATCCTAATTTTACCAATCTAAATAGCAGAAAGATGTATAGAAACTTATAGTTTTATGACCTATTTTGTATCATTTCTAGCTTTCTGATTCGATACAATAATTATAGAATGTAGGCGAATTAGATAGTAGGAGAAAAGCAATGAGTGCTATCAAGAAAAATTGTGTCGTAGTTCCCGTAGATTTTGGCGAGATGTCTTTTAAAGCCGTTGATATTGCCCTCGAATATGTCGATCAGCCTAGCCAAGTTCATGTGATTCACATTCTCGAATCTTTATCCTCTGCAGAACCTGCCGTGTTGTGGGATACAATTGATGATGCCACCCGCGAGCGAAATGTTCAAGAGAATTTAACCGCAAGATTCAATCAACCTCAATATCAAGGGATTCAATTTGTGATTCAGATTGGTCACATTGTAGAAGAAATTATTGACTATAGTCAAGAAAAGAAAGCCGACTTAATTGTAATTCCCACTCACGGCCGACGAGGGATTAGCCGATTTATGTTAGGTTCAGTAGCAGAACGGGTTATTCGGTTTGCAGATTGTCCGGTTTTGGTATTACGTTAAGTGTGAATCTCACTCCCATAATACTTTTAGCAATACTCAACAGACTGACTCTCAAACAGTAAACAGGCTTTATTTGTCAAAACTGTAAGCATAGTATATTATTCTTTCCAAGAGCAAACAAATTTGGCTAACGACAACTGAATCAATTCATGATTTAGGGTGAAGTGCTTAACTCATAGAGAGGAAAAAGGTTGAGTGAAACGTCTCAAGGTTTTCTCACGTTATCCTGTTTATATTTTAACAGGAGCGGGGGTAACAGTATTAACCGTTCTACTGCGGAGCCTGATAGGATTATTGATTGAAGATGATACCACTGCCAAGTATATCTCTTCAATGATTTTAGCCTATATTTTTGGAATAGGCTTCAGTTTTTTAGCCCACAAAAATATTACATTTCAAGCTAAACATCGCCTATCCATTACAAAAACTTTAAGCTTTGTTGCTATCCATCTCATTGGAATGTCTCTGACTTTAGTCAGTTCAATTACACTGCGGCAACTGCTTTTAGATGATTGGTTCCCTGTAGAGTTATCAAAACTGTTAGGGTTTGCTATCTCAGCCTTTGGGGTTTCCCTCATCACTTATCTTTTAAAGACGTATATTGTCTTTGATTAATTGGATAGAAATATAGCAATCATAAGCTATTTTAAAATTGAGATTACCTTGACTTCTAACTGTCTAATTAATAATTTTAAATGACTCAGGGTGAAAGAATTGTAAATGGTCTTAGAGTCCAGTATAAAGCTGGCTGATAAATTAAATCTGATTATTGTTATTCCTTCTTTCAATGATTGGGCGGCGTTAGAAAAGCTGCTTTTATTAATCGATGAAATTAGTCTGCCTCAAGATTTATATTTAGAAGTATTAATTGTCGATGACTATTCAACCCAAGCCATTCCTGACTCATTAACCCAACACAAATATCGCCTAATTCAAGCTGTTAATGTTCTTCGACTGCTGCGAAATTTAGGTCATCAAAGAGCTATTGCTATCGGTTTATGTTATGTGTATCAAAACTTAAACCATGATTTAGTGGTGGTGATGGATGGGGACGGAGAAGATAATCCATTTGAAATAGAACGGTTAGTCAAAACTTCAGAAAATGTAGGTCATAAAAAAATTGTTTTTGCTAAACGTAGTAAACGCTTTGAAGGAACAACATTTAAGCTGTTCTACTTTATTTATCAAAAGATTTTTCAGCTTTTAACGGGTATAAAAATAAAGGTGGGTAATTTTAGTTTACTTCCGGCTTTTGTACTCAAAAATGTAGTAATTATTTCGGAGATTTGGAATCATTATCCGTCCGGACTTTATCGTTCTAAAATTCCCTCTGTTGAAGTGAGTATTGCTCGTAGCCGACGACTCGATGGAGAACCGAAAATGAATTTAGTCTCATTAATTACTCATGGGTTGAGTTCAATTGCGGTGTATGGAGATTGGGTGGGAACTAGAATTTTACTCGCAATAGTAACCCTATCTATTCTATTATTATTAGCGTTATGTTTAGTGGTTTTGATTCGATTTTTAACTGATTTAGCCATTCCCGGCTGGGCAACTTATGTCTTTGGTTTATTAATCATTTCTTTCTTACAGCTTATTTTAATTGGAACCGTTTTTAGCCTAATTATTCTAGCTACTCGTAACAGTGTAAATATTATTCCGCTACGAGACTATCAATATTATGTTGATGAATTCTATACTTTAAAATCATGACTCAATTAACTTACATCGGTACAGAATTAGAGCTATTTGCCCAAGCAAATCATTGGAAAAGCTATATTGTCTCTCTATTAAATCAATATATTCAAGGAGATGTATTAGAAGTCGGCGCAGGTATTGGCAGTCATACAAAGTTACTGACAAACACTCAATATCATCATTGGTTATGCCTTGAACCCGATTTAAAGCTATTTCAAACGTTAGAAAAAGTAATTATCAATAATCAGATTATAAATTGTACTGCTAAAGCCGGAACAATTGAGGATATTCAGACACAAACAAGCTTTGATACGATTATCTATTTAGATGTATTAGAACATATTGAAGCCGATAAAAAAGAAGTTTTAAATGCTGCAAAACACCTTAAAAATAATGGAAGTTTAATCGTTTTAGCACCTGCTCATCAATATTTATTTACGCCTTTTGATACAGCAATAGGACATTATCGTCGTTACAACAAACAAATGTTAAAAGCAATTTTACCAGAAGACATAGAAGTAATTAAACTGGTTTATTTAGATTGTGTAGGATTATTAGCTAGTTTAGCCAATAAACTGCTTTTACAACAAAGTCAGCCGACTTTAAAACAGATACAACTTTGGGATCAGTTGATGGTTCCTTTGTCTATAAAACTCGATCCAATGATTAGAAATAAACTCGGTAAGTCTATTTTATTAATTGGAAAAAAAAGAGCGATATCATCCTAGATTATTCTTGACTAAGTTTTTAAAAACTAATTTACTGAAAACAATGAGGAAAAATATATTAAAATTCGCTTTATTTTTAACCGCTTTAACTCCTGCTATTATTCTCGGATATTTAATTTTAGAAAATAGTGTTAATATACCTTATATGGATGACTGGGATACGCCTGGAGTCATCTTAACCATTAACTCAGATCGGGTTTTATCTCTTGCAGATTGGTTTGCTCAACATAACGAATCTAGACCTGCATTTCCTCGGTTAATTTTTAGTCTTTTAGCGAATTTAACCGGCTGGGATCTGAGATATCAAATGCTATTAAGTTTTCTGTTTGCGGGTTTAATTTCTTTAAATATTTTTTATATTAGTAAAAAAACTATCAAAGAAAATACAATAAAACTACTATGGTTAAATACCCTAGCTAATTTTCTAATCTTTTCTCCAGTAACAGATAACTGGCTGTGGGGAATTCAGGCACTGGTTTTCATTCCCATGCTTTGTATTACGACTTATGCAGCAATTTGTTATAGCAATATTAAGGATGAATTTAAACTATTCATCGGAATTATCTTAGCCAGTATCAGTACATTTTCTTATTCTAGTGGCATCTTGATGTGGATAGTCGCCATTCCTTTTTTACTGGTTTCAAATACTTTTAATTTTAAAACGATACGCAAAAAAAGACTATTTATCGGTATCTGGATATCTGGCTTTCTCTTAAATACAATTATTTATTTTTATGACTACCATAAACCCGAATATCATCCTAGTTTTTTAGATGCATTAACCCAGCCTATTCAGGCTTTACAATTTTTCTTTGCATTCCTCGGCGCACCCCTAAGCTTTTCTAATTTATTCACCAACCGTTTAATCTTAAGTCAAATTATCGGGATTATTCTAATTGTATTATTTATATTCGCTTGTTTTTATGGGCTTAAACATCACAAAGATAAAGATCTCATTGAACGTTTAACCCCAGGATTAGTCATTGCTTGCTATACAATATTTTGTGCATTGATAGCGGCAGCAGGAAGAGTTGGAGGAGGAATTCAAGTTGCTTTAGCCCCCCGATATATTACCTTCTCTGTTTATCTAGGCGTGGCATTAATTTATTTACTAGCAATTATTTTTAATCATATAAAATCTTTAAATCATCAACGCACATTAACGGTTAAACCGATAGCTTATAGTTTAACGTTAGTATTTGTGTATTTTTCGATGAATAGCTTACTATTTGGAATTCAATCCATGCCAAAGATTAAGCAACAACGGCTACATGGAAAAGCTTGTCTGATGCTCATTGATGTATTTGTAGATCAACAATGTCTTCAAAATAAAATTTATCCGCTTAATTTCGATCTACTTCAAGATCGGGCTAAACTATTAAGTAATTTGGGATTTTTAACACCTCAGCTTGTTGATGATAGTCTATTTAAACCGTCTGAAGAAGCACAAACCCAGCCAACAAATATTAATGGTTTTATAGATAACTTTAAACCTGTTAATCCTGAAAATTCTATGATGATAGGCTGGGCAGTTATACCTGAAAAAAATAAACCCGCAGATCTAGTAATATTAACATATCAATATCCGAATCATTCTATAATTCCATTCACAACTGCCGAAGTTAATGGTCTCCGTCCTGATGTCGTTGATGCCTTTAATCAACCGAATTATCTTCAATCTGGATGGGGAATTCAGTTTCCTTCCGATCAAATTCCACCTGAAGCCACTCAAGTTACAGCTTGGGGTTTTGATAGAGAAACAGGTAAAGCCTATCAGATTCAAACCATTGCCATTAATTCTAATTTAGAGGATTCACCTCAGTCTATTCTGTCAAATAAGACTACCAATTTAAACGATAAAAAAACACTAAAAGATTTAGGTTATCTTAAAATGAGTTTAGGATATAATCATTTTGGTGGGTTGATTAATCAGGTGAATGATTCAACAGAATATGAACAAAGTTTTAGTCAAGATACACCGATTCAAGTTACGGGATGGTCAGTCCTTCCTAAACATAATCAACTTCCCGATCAAGTCATCTTAACTCTGGGTAGTAATTATACAATTGTTGCACAAACCACCGTCAATATGGAACGTCCTGATATTGCAACATTATTTGAGAATCCTCAACTGATAAAAGCCGGTTGGTCTGTTCAACTTGATCCGACTATTTTAACAAATGAACCGACCACTTTAAGAGCATGGGCATATGATTCTAAACATCAAATTGTTTATCGTTTAAAGAATACTTTTAAATTAAAAAAGAAATAGCCGTTAATCCTATTTTTATCTTCAAAATAACTGAAAATAGATGATTCACTTGATAATCCACAGGGGCTATGGCAGAATAAGAGGCTAAGCTCATGTCCCATGAGTCAACCGTGGATAGATATGGTGTGTGTAGTGGACGAGGAAACAAACATTGCTCAGACAGATGAAGGGCATCACCCGAAAAGCCGGGCGAGTCAGTGGTCGCCAGTTTTTCACCGATCGGCTTTCCATTAAGTTAAGCCTCTTAACGACCTTAGTCCGACGGGACTTGGAAGCCCGCTACAAAGGTTCAATTTTGGGCAACTTGTGGCCATTACTGAATCAACTGGTTCAGTTACTCATCTATATCTATGTCTTTTCTATCGTATTGCAGGTGAAGCTAGATATTCAGGGAATGCCACAAGATAGTCAACTGACATTCGGACTGTGGCTATTTGCTGGACTCGTACCCTGGTTTGCGTTTACCAATGGACTGACTCAAGCCGCTACATCGGTCGTTACACAACCAAACTTAGTTAAAAAGGTGGTTTTTCCCCTAGGATTATTACCTTTAGTTCCCATTTTTTCAGCTTTTATTGAAAGCTTATTCGGCTTAATTTTGCTGATTACAACGGTTGTAATATCTTCACAAACCTTGCATCAAACGTTGTTATTTTTACCCCTGCTTTGGCTGTCTCAACTGTTATTAACGGCTGGTTTAGGCTATTGGACAGCCGGATTAACTGTATTTTTAAGAGATATTCCTCAAAGTTTAGGCGTAATTCTAAATCTTTGGTTTTACCTTACCCCAATCGTTTATCCTCTTGCTAAAATACCGGAATCTTGGCAGGTTTGGATCTTATGGTTTAACCCGCTGACAGCCATTGTAGAAGCCTACCGAGATCTAGTTTTAGTGGGTGAAATTCAACATGGCGGAGAACTCGCGATCGCATCAATTGTCGCAGTCATTTTAATCAGTAGCGGGGTGTGGGTATATCGGCGGCTACGTCCAGCTTTTGCTGATGTTTTGTAAGCGTTTAAGAAGATAATCACAGAGAATTAATCAATCACCCATGAGTGAACTGGCAGTTTCAGTAACCAACGTTTCTAAATGTTTTAAGCGCTATCGGCATCCAGTTGATCGGCTTAAAGAAATTTTTAACCCGAATAAAAATTTAGCTGAAAAGTTCTGGGCGTTACAGGATATTAATTTACAGGTTTATAAAGGACAAACTTTAGGCATTATCGGGCGTAATGGTTCAGGAAAAAGTACATTACTACAAATTATTGTGGGGACTTTAACGCCGACAACGGGAACAGTAGAAGTTAATGGGCGGATTTCTGCATTATTAGAATTAGGTAGTGGTTTTAACCCCGAGTTTACAGGACGGCAGAATATCTTTTTCAATGGTCAACTGTTAGGATTAACGCCAAAAGAAATAGAAGCAAAATATGATGAAATTGTAGCCTTTGCTGATATTGGAGACTTCATCGATCAACCGGTAAAAACCTATTCTAGCGGGATGTATATTCGTTTAGGATTCGCCGTTGCCACCAGTGCAGACCCGGATATATTAGTCGTGGATGAAGCCCTTTCTGTTGGGGATGAAGCCTTTCAGCGTAAATGCTTTAGCCGAATTCATCAAATCCAAGATAGAGGCGGAACCATTTTATTTGTCTCCCATTCGGC
Organism: Microcoleaceae cyanobacterium; assembly: GCA_049647265.1. Classification (GTDB taxonomy): domain Bacteria; phylum Cyanobacteriota; class Cyanobacteriia; order Cyanobacteriales; family Microcoleaceae; genus JAAURB01. The sequence goes on along the minus strand of JBARXJ010000048.1, from coordinate 133,217 downwards.
GACTTCTGTAATTCAATTGTGTGATTCAGCGATATTAATGGATCAAGGAGAACGCTTAATTCAACATCGACCTAAAATGGTGATTTCTAAATATCAAAAAATGATTTATGCCGAAGCAGAAGAAGCGAAACGTCTGCGAGAAGAAATACAACAAATTCCGTCTTTAGAACCCATACAAACCAGTCTAACATCGATTCAACTTTCTCCGAATATCACGAATCATAATGGTCAACAAACTACAGAAATTAATAGCAGTGAATCTGACTACAAAGACTATTACGATCCCAATTTAAAACCCGATCATCCAATTCGTTATCCTTCGCGTGGGGCAAGCATTAGCGATCCTCATGTTACCACATTAGACGAACAGCGAGTTAATCATTTAATTAGTCGAAAAACTTATATTTATCGCTATACAATTGAATTCTTTAAACCCGCTTCCCATGTTCGGTTTGGGATGTTAATTAAAACAGTAAGTGGCTTTGAACTGGCGGGGGCTTCTTGTTTGGCAACCTCTAAATCAATTAAATATATTGAAGCGGGAACTAAAATTGCGATTGAATTTGAATTTAAATGTCTTTTAGCCCCGAATGTTTATTTTCTCAATGCCGGCGTTTCTGGTATTGTAGATGGCGAATTTACTTATTTAGATCGTTGTATTGATGTGGGAATGTTTCGGGTACAACCTTGTGAAAGTTCTTGCGTGACAGGTATTGTTGACTTACTGGTTGAACCACGATTAACCTTAACAAAAGAAACATTACAAGCTGAATCTAGAATTGAAGTCTTATAGTTTAGTTATTTATTGTTGGTTATTCGTTAATTAAATAATGTGGATAATAATTATATTTTAGATAGTAAGAATAATTCTGTTGTTGATGCAATCATTCATGAATTATCAATAAAATCATCGACTTTTAAATCAAAAATTGCGGATACAGACGAGATGTATTCTTATGATTTAAAAGAAATAGACTCTCAAATTAATCATCCGGCTTTACTGTCCTATTACTTATTGGGATATTCTATTTTTTCAACAGTTCAACAAATTGTTAATTATCATTTTGGTAATTTTGATAAACTTTCAAACTTTCTAGATTTTGCCAGTGGATATGGTCGGTTTACCCGCTATTTAATTCAAGCATTATCTCCCCAGAAAATATGGGCTTGTGATATTTATCCAGAAGCGGTTCAATTTCAAACCGAATATTTAGGAGTTAACGGGATTCATTCCTGTTTAAATCCGCAAGATTATTCAGTTAATCAGCCATTTGATTGTATTTTAGTGAGTTCTTTATTTAGCCATCTTCCTGAACCCAGCTTCAAACAATGGATGGAAAAGCTTTATGATTTAACTCATCCACAAGGACTATTAATATTTAGTGTTTTAGATGAAATTACCACGCCTATAGGGGTAGAAATGCCGCCGTCTGGATTTTTATTTAGTGCCGATACCAGTGAAAGCCATTCTCTCAATAAACAAGATTATGGGACAACTTATGTGACTGAAACTTATATTCGTAATCTACTTAATAAACTGAGTCAAGGCAAAGCAAATATTTATCGCTTTCCTCAAGGCTTAGGTCAATATCAAGACTTATATATTGTTACACAAAATACAGATAATAATTTATCAAAATTCACCCTGCATCAGCCGCCTCGTGGTAGTTTAGATAGTTGTTATCTCACCTCAGATGGTATTCTCTGTCTCAGTGGTTGGGGGGCTGATTTTAATCCAGGGGGTGAAGTAAAAGCCATTGAAGTAATCATTAATAAAAATAAAATATATACCCTAAAACCTTCAGTTTCTCGTCCAGATGTAGCGGATATTTTCCAACGTCCTGACTTAATTAATTGTGGTTGGCATTGTCAACTTCAACCCGATCAATTTCAACTGAATGATACAATTTTAGTTAAAGTGACGAATAACTTTGGTATCGTTTGGGTGATTGATGCAGAAATTATTCAATGGCTAATTCCCCGGCATCGACTTGAACTTCAACGGGCTGTAACAGAAAGTCAGTTGCAGCAAGCAGAAGCTAAAATTGAGGCGATGGAAAGGACTATTTTTTGGAGAATTAGACGAAAATGCTTTAAACTCTTGGGTAGATTTGGACTGTATAAAGGGGAGTCAACAAACTAAATGGTTGACATCTCTGACCAAACTGTTAGACAATCTAATTCTAACTGAAATGATGATTTTAAACGGTTGCATTTCTCACGGGAGAACTCTTAGAACACATGATTAGACTATGAATTACCTGCAAAGTCAATCCCCCATTGTCATTATAACCGGAATGCACCGCTCTGGTACTTCATTAACCGCTTCTTTACTTCAAAGTGTCGGCGTAAATATTGGTAAGCGGTTAGTCGGGGCAGATTATGGTAATATCCGAGGACATTTTGAGAACATTGATTTTGTTAGTTTTCACCGCGAAATTTTACAAGAGAATGGCTTGGATGATTTAGGATGTGTGACGCAAGATTGTATCCAAATTAAACAACATCATATTCAGCAAGCCAAACAACTGCTTGAAACCCATCAAGATTTTGAACAGCCTTGGGGTTGGAAAGATCCAAGAACGGTTTTATTTTTAGATTTATGGTATCAGTTAATTCCTAATGCAAAGTTTATCTTTGTTTATCGTTCTCCCTGGGAAGTTGTAGATTCTCTTTATCGTCGGGCAACAGATTCAGCAATTTTAAATCAACCGGAATTAGCAATTAAAACCTGGCAATTTTATCATCATAAAATATTAGATTTTTATGCAAATTGTTCAGAGAATGCTATTTTAGCGAATGTGTATCAAATTGGGCAAAATCCTCAACAATTTATTCAAGAAATACAACATAAATTTGATATTCGCCTTAACTCACCTCAAACTGATAATTTCGAGCCTGCTTTACTATTAGATGATGTTTTAAATACAAATCGTCCTCATTTAATTAAGCAGTGTTTTCCAGATGTAATTGATTTATATTTACAGTTAGAAGCGACGGCTAATCCTTTTGATCGAGGTTTAACGACAGCAGAATCCGATATTTTAAATCAATCTCCTCATCCGGTTTGGTTATTTAAAGATTGGTTGGAAGTCCGTCAGTTACAGAGAGAAAAAGAAAAATTTAACGAAACAATTGATCGGTTGATACACACTGAAACAGAATTAGGTCAAACTCAGTTTCAGTTGGAAAGTTTAGAAGTTCGATATCAAGAAGCAAAAACAAAGTTACTAAACACTGAAAAAGAACTAGGAAATAGCCAGTTAAAATCAGCAGGAATTGAACAGAAGCATCAAGAAGCTATTTTAAAAATTATCGATTTAGAACAGGAACTCGGTCAAACTCAAGGAGAACTTCAAGGGGTGCAAACTCAGTCCCAAGAAGCTGTCACTAAGCTAATTAATAAAGAACTTGAATTAGGAAAAACTCAAGGTGAACTGCAAGGACTGAATCTACAATACCAAGAAGCCATCAGTCAATCTTTACAACTCGAAAATACTGTAGAAAAAGTTCAGTTAAAGTTAGCAACGTTAGAAGTAGAATTAGAACAATCTCAACAGAAACAACAGGGAGTAGAAATAGAGTTTCAACAGGCGAAAACAAAGATATTATCTTTAGAACAAGAATTGGGTCAAACTCAGCGTTTTTTATTACAAGCCCAAGCAGAAGTTACAGAAATTAAGGCTTCTAAGTTTTGGAAAGTTAAGACTAAATGGAATAGCTTAAAACATTGGGTGCGTCAGAATCTGCGTCCGCAATATTTATTTTCTATTGATACGCCTAATTCCTGGGAGTTTATCAGTTCTGGAGAGAGTTTTATTCAGATAGAAGGTTGGTGTCTGTATACCGGAAAACAAACTTTACAAGCAGTTCGGGCAAAAATCGGTAATCAAGTCTATTCCGGAAAATTGGGGATAGATAGACCCGATTTAGCTAGGCTACATCCTTTAATATCTGAGGCGGGAAATTCTGGATTTAGAGTACAAATTCAATTACCCGACTATTCAGAAAGCTTACATTTAGAAGTGCAAAATAATAAAGGAAAATGGCATCGTATCGCCACTTATCCCCTACAAATTTCATCAATAAAAGCAGCATTTGATGCCCCGACAAATTGGCAGCAACGTCCGGGAAATGTATTATTTGCAGGTTGGTGTTGTCATCCAAAATATAAAATTACCCAATTGCTGTTAAAATGGAATAATAATAATGTAACCTGCGCCTATGGTTTGCCTCGGGCTGATGTGGCGGCGGTTTTCCCAGATTGGATGGGTAGCGACACCAGTGGGTTTGAAGTATTAGCAGACTTGCCGCCGGGAAATTGGGACTTACAGCTAGAAGCCCAACTCGAGACTGGAGAAAGCGTCATTTATCGCCATCCAGAACCGCTACAAGTTAAGCCGGATGGAATTATTGAAAAAGTCGGCAGAAAGGCAAAGCAAGCCACAAAATTTATCGCGGCTATTCGGCAACGGGCAAGGGAAAGAAAGCAACGCTTAGGTAGAATTATTCCGATGCCGTGGGAAATTCCGGCAATTATTCGGCAAACGCGGTTAATTTATCGCAAGACTCAAGCCCCTGCGGTTACTTCTTTATTACCTCAAGGGTTTAAACTGCCAGAAATAGCTGACCCGTATGAGGCTTGGTTAAAAGTTAACCCTTGGACACCGCGACAAGAGGCAGCATTACAACAGCGTTTAGAACGTTACGACGAAACGGAATTAATCAAAATTTCGGTAATTATGCCTGTGTATAATCCGCCAATTGATTGCTTAGAAAAAGCCATTGATAGCGTGATTCAACAAGTCTATCACAATTGGGAACTTTGTATCGCGGATGATTGTAGTTCTCAGCCAGAAGTAGCAGAAACCCTGAATATATTGGCAGCCAATGATAATAGAATTAAGGTGGTTTTTCGGAGTGAAAATGGCAATATTAGCGCCGCAACCAATACAGCCGCAGAGTTAGCAACGGGTGAATTTTTATTATTCTTAGATAACGACGATGAATTAACCCCAGATGCTTTAGGAGAAATTGCCCTCTATATTGCCCAACATCCAGAAACCGACGTAATCTATAGCGATGACGACAAAATAGACACGACAGAAAAACGATTTGCACCCCAATTCAAGCCCGACTGGTCGCCCCATTTACTCCTATCATACATGTATATGAGCCATGCTTTTGGTGTGCGGCGATCGCTATTTCAACAAGTGGGTGGTTTACGCCTCGGTTATGAAGGATCTCAGGACTATGATTTGGCATTACGAACCACAGAAAAAGCCCGTCATATCGGTCATATTCCTTTAGTATTGTATCATTGGCGGGCTACTCCCGGTTCAACGGCTATTTCTGGGTCAGAAAAACCCGCTAGTTTTACCGCCGGATGTCAAGCGGTACAAGATGCATTAACCCGCCGCCAGCAAACTGTTAAAGCGTTTCAACCTAAATGGGCAATTGATTTACATTTAGGCATATTTAGTCATGAATTTCCCGATAATGGCCCTGCCGTCACGATTATTATCCCCACGAAAAATCAACTGAAATTACTTAAGCCTTGTTTAGAGTCGTTGCAGAAAACCACTTATGAAAATTACCAAATTTTAATTATTGATAACGATAGTGATGAAACCGATATTTTAGACTATTTTAAACAGCTTTATAATCGTGAAAATATTACGATTTTAAATATCCCGAGTCAAGATAAATTTAACTTTGCCGCTTTAAATAACCAAGCCGTAGCAGAAGTTGAAACCGATTATATTCTATTTTTAAATAACGATACAGAGGTGATTTCTCCCAATTGGTTAAGTCAGATGATGGGATATGCCCAACTTAATAAAGTCGGGGCAGTTGGGGCCAGATTAATTTATCCTGATGATAGGATACAACACGCCGGAATTCTTCATGGTTTGCATCATGGTTTAGCGGGTCATGCCTTTAAATTAACCCATAAAAATGACTTTGGTTATTTGGCTTATTCTAAAGTATTACGCAACTATTCAGCCGTTACTGCCGCTTGTTTATTAACCCCCCGTGAGTTATTTTTAGAACTGGGAGGATTCGATCAAAATCAGTTTGCTGTAGCCTATAATGATGCTGATTATAATTATCGTTTAACTGAACAAGGATATCACTGTATTTATTGCCCCGATGCCCAATTAATTCATAAAGAAGGAACATCCAGAGGCTATAAAGATAATCCTCAAGAAGTGGCTAATTTCCGCCGTAAATATGCTGATAAAATCGATCCGTTTTATAACCCTCATCTCTCTGTCAGTAACGAATGGTTTCAAATTCAACCTCGCCATTTAACGAGTGGCAAAACGACAATTAAACCCCGTGTTTTGATGTGTACTAATGCTTTAGAATATACAGGTGCCCCGTTACATCAATATGAAATAGCCGTAAAATTAGCAAAAGAAAATAAAATAGAACCCGTTATTTTCTCTGTCTATGATGGGCCGTTACGACAAGCGTATGAACAACATAATATAGAAGTGATTGTTGCAGACCATCCTTTAATTAATGTTTACCAGCCAGACGCTTATGAAACTGCATTACAAACCTTTGCTGAAACATTACAACTGCATCAATATGATGTAATTTATGCCAATACTTTAGAGAATTTCTTTATGGTAGACTGTGGGGAAAAAATGGGTATTCCTTCAGTCTGGAATATTCATGAAAGCGAACCCTGGCAAACTTATTTTGATGGCTTTGGTTCAGACATTGCCACGAAAGCGTTAAGCTGCTTTAAATATCCTTATCGAATTATTTTTGTTGCCGATGCCACCCGCAATTTATATTTACCTTTAAATAGCCATCACAACTTTACTGTCATCCATAACGGCATGGATGTCAAACAATTTCAACAAACCGCTAAAACCTGGACAAGAAGCGCCGCCAGAGAAGCCTTAAACTTGCAAGAAACCGAAATAATGATATTGCTACTGGGAACGGTTTGTGAACGTAAAGGACAGCAAGATTTAGTTAAAGCGTTAACTCATTTACCCTCAGAATGGTATTCAAGAATTCGTTGTTTTATTGTTGGCGATCGCCCTAGCATTTATAGTACAGAATTATCTCAACTTGTGCAACAGCTTCCTGAAGTATTACAAAGCCAAATTACCATTATTCCAGAAACTCCAGAAACGCCGAAATACTATCAAGCGGCTGATGTGTTTGTTTGTACCTCTCGCGTTGAAAGTTATCCCCGCGTTATCCTCGAAGCCATGGCGTACAATTTACCCATTATTACAACACCTGTATTTGGTATTCCTGAACAAGTCCGCGAAAATATTAATGCTTTATTTTATACTCCCAACCAACCAGAAGAACTCTGTAATTGTCTAATTTCGTTACTCGAAAATCCAGTAATACGCCAAGAATTTGCTGAGAATGCTAAATATGTCTTAGACTCTCTTAATAGCTTTGAGGAAATGACACAAGCTTATTACGAAATATTCCAAGAAGCTGACTTAATTAATCCTCATCCGCGTCAAAGTATAGAAGAAACTGAAGTATTAGAACAGTCCGAAATATCTCAAAGTCAAATAATAGAAACTAAACCTCTAACAGAAGTTGTTGAACCCTCCATTCAACGGTCTGAAAATATAGCGGCTGATAAAAGCTACTGGGAAACCAATCCTACCGCCGCAACCGCCAGCCATTGGGTCTCTAACCCGATTATTGAAGAAGTTTTACACTACAGAATGTCAGGAGGAGAAAGTAAAAAATACTGGCTACGATGGCTAATTGAAGATTATTTTACTAATCGAAAATTTGATAATATTTTATCTTTAGGCTGTGGCATTGGTAACCATGAAATTATGATGGCAGAATTAGGGTTTGCCCATGAGATTGATGCCTTCGACTTCTCAGAATCTTCTTTAAATATTGCCCGTGAAAATGCCAAAGCCGTCAATGTTAATGTCAACTTCTATCAAGATGATTTTAATCAATTCAATCTAGATAATGGCAAAAAATATGATATGGCATTCTGTTCTGGTTCTCTGCATCATGTTAAAGAATTAGAACGTTTTCTCGAAATTGTTCATCGTTCTCTTCATCCCGAAGGCTACTTTATTATCAATGAATATATCGGCGATATCTACTGCATTTATAATCAACAACAAGTCAATTTAATTAATCGTTTGTATCGCTGCTTTAATGACCTGTTAAAATCCGGTTTACGAGAAGAATTTATTAACCCTACAATTCATCAAGTCTTTGCCACAGATCCTTCAGAAGCAGTCCGTTCAAAACTGATCTTACCCTTTATTCAATATTACTTTGATATTGAGGTTTATAACCCCTTTGGTGGCGGAATATTACATCCTCTTTATCCCTTACTCGACCATCATAAACTCTCTGAAGATAGCAAAGGAGAAACCATTGTTCGTTTATTGTTAGAATTTGAACAGATTTTAATGGAAATTCCCGGTGGTTTAGAATCAGACTTTTGTTTGTGTATTATGCGTCCGAAAAAGATGTAACTAGTTGTTAGTTGTTAGTTATTAGTTATTAGTTATTGGTTATTAGTTGTTAGTTGTTAGTTGTTAGTTATTAGTTGTTAGTTATTAGTTTAAGATATTTTTAACTAAATACTAAATACTAAATAGTAAAAAAGTTATCCTTGAAGGATGAAGTGTTAAATTCAAAATGATGGTAAAATAATTGGTATGATTTTAGAAAAAGCCGAGACAAGATATAACTCAAAACCGCCACATTTCATGATTATTGGGACTCAAAAAGGCGGTACTAATTCCCTATATTATTATCTGACTCAACATCCCCAAATTTTATCTGCCACTCAAAAGGAAATTCACTATTTTAGTTTAAATTATCAACAAGGCTGGCAATGGTATCAATCTCAATTTCCATCAAAAGCCGATAGCATTCACTCTATCACGGGTGAAGGAACTCCTTATTATTTATTTCATCCCCAAGTTCCTCAACGGGTCTATCAAACTTGCCCAAATACTCAATTAATTGTATTATTAAGAAATCCAGTAGAACGGGCAATTTCCCATTATTATTGGGAAGTTAAATTAGGATTTGAATCTTTATCATTTCCAGAAGCTGTTACCCAAGAAACTCAACGACTATCCGGAGAAGTTGAAAAATTAGAACAAGATCCTAATTATTATAGCTATAATCATCAACATTTTAGTTATCTAAATCGGGGTATTTATATTCATCAACTGCAACGATGGCTAGAATTTTTTCCAAAACATCAATTTTTGTTCTTGCACAGTGAAACATTTTATGATAATCCTAAAGCTATTATGAATCAGGTCTTTCAATTTTTAGGATTAGAACCTTATGTTCTGCCGGAATATCCAGTAATGAATCAAAATGCTTATCCTAAAATCAGTCCAACACTTTATCAAAAATTACAATATTATTTTGAACCGTATAATCAACAATTAACCGAATTATTAAATCAAGACTTTAACTGGAATGTATCTAAAATAGAAAAAAATATGAATAAAATTGATTATGAAGGCGCTTGGAATGAATATGTGCAAAACTGGCAAAAAACAGATACAGAACAAACCTATCCCGGTGATGAATGGATTGGGAAAGCGGCAGGGGCAGCTAAATCTTTAGCCGAATACGAAACTTTAATAGAACAAAAATTTATTAAACCTTATATTCAAAACCATCAAACCGTCTTAGAAATTGGCATAGGGGGCGGAAAAACAGCAGCTTTATTATTAAAGCATTGCAAACAGTTAATCTGCGCTGATATTTCTCAAAATATGATTAATATTACCCGTGAAAGATTAGGAGAAGAAAAAGTGAGTTATGTGAAATTAGACGGGATTAAATTAGAAGGAATTTCTCCAAATTCAATTGATGTTTGCTTCTGTTACGATACGATGGTGCATATCGAACCGAGAGATATTTTCAACTATTTAACTCAAATCCCCGCATTGATGAAAGGAGAACGTCTTTGTCTATTTCATCATACTAATATTCTCAGTGATTTAGGCTGGCATAAATTTATACAAGATTGGGATAAAAACTTAATGGGATCTCGCCATGGAACCGCATTTTCAGTCATGACAGATGCAATCATGGAAAAATTCTTAACCCATCTCAATTATAAAATCCTTCACAAAGACACCCAAACCATACCCAGAGATTGTGTCTGGATTTGTCAAGCTCCGGTTGAAAGTTAAAATATTCTTGTATAGAATACTGTTAATTTGGGATTACGAAAAAAGAATAAAAGACAATAACAATGCAAGCATTATTTTTACATCCCAACTTTCCCGCCCAATACCGCCATATTATTACTGCTTTAGGGGCCGATCCAAACAATCGGATTGTTTTTGGGACAAAAAATGAACGGCCCGAATGGAAAATTCCAGGGGTAACAAAAGCCTTATTTAAACCCAGTCGAGATCCGAGTCCTCAAACCCATCAATATGTTCGTAGCCTCGAAAGTGCCGTTCTCAATGGCCAAGCCGTATTTCGCATGGCTGAACAATTGAAACGCCAGGGGTTTGTCCCAGATATTATCTGTGGTCATTCCGGCTGGGGGCCGACCTTGTTTGCTAAAGAAATCTTTCCAGATACGCCCCTACTCTGTTATTTTGAGTGGTTCTATCATTCGAGGGGATCGGATGCCGATTTTGACCCCGCAGACCCCCTTAGCATCGATGATATGGCACGAATACGGGTGAAGAATACCCCAATCCTGATTGATGTCTATTCCTGCGACTGGGGGCTATCTCCGACCGGGTGGCAGCGATCGCAATTTCCCATCGAACTGCAAACCAAACTGTCCGTGATTCATGACGGGGTCGATACCACCTACTTTAAACCCAACCCCGGTGCAAAACTGGTATTACCCAATCATGATTTATCCCATGTCGAAGAATTGGTAACCTATGTCGCGCGAGGCATGGAACCCTATCGCGGTTTCCCCGAATTTATTGAAACGGTGGCGTATATCCAAGAAAAACGCCCCAACTGTCATGTGGTGGTTGTCGGTTCAGAACGAGTCTGTTATGGCAAATCCTTACCCGATGGCCAGTCCTACAAAGACTATATGCTGAAAAAAATCCCACTGGATATGTCTCGCATCCACTTTGTCGGGCCACTCCCCTATGGCCAATACCTGCAAGTGATCCAGGCTTCCGACGTTCATATCTATCTCACCCGACCATTTGTCTTGTCTTGGTCTATGATTGAATCGATGTCTACAGGATGTCTTGTGGTGGGATCTGATACAGCCCCAGTACGAGAGGTGATTGAAGATGGGAAAAATGGCTTATTGGTTAACTTCTTTGCCCCCAAAGAAATTGCCGATCGAGTCTCGGAAGTCTTAGACCATCCGAACCGAATGGCCCAACTGCGTCAAGCCGCCCGTCAAACGGTGCTAGAACGCTATGATCTAACCAAGCTATTGTCTCAGCAACTTCAACTGATTACCGAAGTGGCAAATCGTTCATTACCCGCTACTGTGGGTCAGCTTGAACCCAAATCTCGTCTAGACTTTTGACGAATAACCTCAGACCGCTGTGGAACCTTCAAGTTGTTCTTGCGTCTCAACTCCTAGAGTACGAACAAATATCATTTTTTCTATTTATTAGAGTAATGATTAAAAAACGAGCCAAGAACAAATTTATCTTGCCATAGATAATAATAGATCTGAGCAATACAATCTCAAAAGTGCGCGTATGCCTTGCGGCAACTCCGTAACGCGATTCTGCTTTTCAAGCAGCAAAGTCGCACCGCCAACGTGAGTACACTGTTTAAACAACACTCTCAACAAGGGACTAGACTTGCTGAGGGCTGAGTGTTAAACTACAGCCGAACAAATCATGGTGTTTAGACAGTGTTGTCAGATTCAATGGCTCAATAACATCATTGCAGAGGAGTGAAACATAAATGTCATCAATAACCAGTCCACTAACTTTAACTCCAGGTCCTGATTCATTCGATCAGGACGTTGCGTTTGCTCCCAAACCTGATACTATTTTAGGCTTAGCTGGAAACGATACTATAATATCTTCAACTTTAGGTGGTAGCGCCCTTGAGGGGAATGATGGTAATGACTTTCTGACCTCCCGTGGTCCAAATGATACCCTCTTTGCCGGCCCCGGGAATGACTCTTTACGTGCCCTCAACGCGGGTAGTCGCCTTGTGGGTGACGATGGTCGCGATACCTTAACCGCTGACTTAACCGCTACCCTCTATGGTGCAGCCGGACGGGACTCTATACTCGGTCTGGCTGGCGGAAACGTTCTATTTGGTAACCAAGATATGGATACCATTTTAGGCGGCTTACAAGGAAGTGACTCCATCTACGGCGGAAAAGATAGCGATCTCATTGGCTTCTTTGATGCGACAGGTCAAAGTAACCTCGGATTCGATGTTAACCTCAGTGGCAGTGGTAGCAACAACGGGAATAACTTTGTTGCAGGTAACCTCGGTGCTGACACGATTGTCGGAATTGGTAACGGTGACAGCCTCTACGGGGGTCAAGATGATGACTCTGTCACTGGAATTGGTAGTACTACATATATTGCAGGGGATGTTGGTAACGATACCGTTACTGTCATTAACCCGGTTGCGACTGTTGTTATCCCCGGTCAAGCGGCTCAAAGTGCCTCTGTTCCTGTTACTCAAGTCACTTTAGTTGGCGGCGAGGGGAATGATATCGTCACAGGCGGTGTGGGTCGCTTCCGCGAAGGGAATAACCTGTTAAACGGGGGTATTGGCAACGATACAATCTCTGGTTTTGCCTTTGAAGATTCCTTACTCGGTGGCGGCGGCGATGACCTCATTACAACAGGCGCTTTAAATGTGACCACCACAGAAGGCATCTCATCGACATTGTCCGGTGTGGTCGGTAGTAGCACCCTAGATGGGGGTGATGGCAACGATACCCTAATTGCTGCTTATGAAAGCGATTTCATTGTCGGTGGCTCTGGTAACGACAGCATGAGCGGTTCTTTTACTGTCCTTGATGGGGGTGATGGTAATGATACTCTCAATGGTACAGCCTTTGTCCGTCAGTCCACAAATGCAATTGAGGTCAGTCTGTCTGGTGGTGCTGGGGATGACTTCATAACAGGTGTCACTGCCACAGATGTGACTAATATTCTCGATGGTGGTGCGGGTAACGACACAATTGTTCTCACCTCCACCGGAGATCGATTGCTCTCTGGAACTGCCAATATTGCAGGAAACGACAGCATCTTTGCCGGTAGTATTGATCCCGGAACTAGCACTTTCTTACTGGTCGATACCCTGGGAAGTAACCAAATTGTCGGTACAGTCGGGGATGACAGCATCCGTACAGGTAGTGGTGCAGACTTCCTGGTTGGGGGCAGTCGGGTAGATGGATCGGCCGACTCCGGTGCTGGAGATGACACGCTGATTTCTGGTGCGGGTAATGACTACCTGTTTGGTGGAAAAGGTATTGATGTCCTGGCTGCTGAAGCGGGAGACGATACCCTACAAGGGGGCTTGAACGGCGATATCTTAACTGGAGGAGAAGGATCAGATACTTTCTTCTATCAATTCAGAGGCTCTATCGCGGGAACCACCATTGATAACATCACAGATTATCAAGATGGTGCAGATCGGATTGTCTTTGTCAGAGATGCCAGCCAAGGCGGTTTTGGATTTGCATCAACAGGCACTCCGGCTGATGCTGAGTTTATTGTACTCAGTGGTGCCAACCAAACTTATCAAAATAGCGACGCATCCCTAAGTACACCCATTCTTGCCTACGAACGCTCACGAGGGGTGGTTAAGTATGACGCAGATGGTAGCGGCCCTGGAGCAGCAGAAGAAGTCTTCTTCTTCAATACCATTGGTCAGGCAGGCCCAGACTTAGGTGAAAATGACATCATCTTTATCTAAGCTCTAATTTAGATCTGCATTGGTAGGGTGCGTGAGTCACGCACCTACTCTATTAAGACTAAACTAAAAGTTTGTAGGGTGTGTCAGTGACGCACCCTATACTTTTCTTTTGAGGAATTAAGACTCGATAATGGGATTAGGTGGAACATCTAAAGCCGGATTTTGATTAAAGAAACCCCAAGGTTTGAGTTTGAAACTGCTTCGATGTACAGGCATCACAGGCCAATCTTCCGGGCGGACAATATGAGTCATTCCCATCGTATACCACACCACAACATCCTCACCCGCTAACGGTTCATTATCAGAAATATAGGAATATAACCCTTGACCGGGGTTGCCTTGGTTAGGATAATCTCCTGCGGCGTAGAGTTCATCTGGGTTATACTGAGTTGCCCAGAAATGATGATCCGCAAAGCCTCCCAGTTGACGAGTTTCGGAGAAAGGCGACAACATCGGGAATGTATACCCTCCAGGCACCAGCTTATAAGCCGTGGGTGAACCCAAAGCATTGGTATTCTCGTTACTCATAATATTCCAACTACGATTTTGATACACATTCACATCTCGAACCGCTGCTGTTTCTAATTCTAAAGGAGTGGGTTCTACCACAAATGCATTCCCTTCTGGGTTATCCATTCCCGGTAACAACGGTACAATATTCATCTCAACTGGAGTATTGGCGACACCATCAATATCAAAATCCAAACGGAAGTTAAAGAAGTGTTGATGATTCACCCCAATTAAATTGGGATCGACTAAGTTACCATAAGCATTAGATTCACTCAGAGAACTCGCATCTGTTGCTTCGGTTCCTTGCACTAACACAATACCCGTTGAGTCCGTTTCTACAGTCATGGTTCCATCTTGCTGGAAGACCCAATTCACCCCATAATCGTAGTTACCAATGGTCATAATCGAACGGACAACCAATTCTCGGCTACGACGGGAGTCAATTTCTTCTGTTAGTTCAAAATCAAAGTGAGACCATAACAAGCCGCCCTGACGTTCATAGATGCCCGCTGCTCCTTCCCAGAGATAGGGTTCACCAAAATCATCGGCAAATATCGCATCTAACAATACAGCGTTTTCCGGCAAGTCTCGCCCCACTTCCATCGGATAGGTAAACCGTCCTAAACTGTATTCTCCCACGTCTAAAGCACTGCGAACCACCCAGTTACCGTTCGGCTCAGCATAGGGCACAAACAGTTCAGATAGCGAACCGCGATATAATATCGGTCTGAGAATATCCCCGTCTCGATAATTGACTTCGTGTATAACCAAACCGCTACGAGGATCGATAGAATAACGGAATTGCCAGTTATCCCAACTGACTTTATGACCATTAATCTCATAGCTACGGCCTTCGGGTTCAACAATTTCTAACGGCGGTAAAGGTTCCCGTAATTCGACCTCTTCTGCGCCATAAGCCGCACTTTCTGTATTAATCGGAATATTACCCGTATCGACTACATTAAATACTTCTTGATTCGTTAAATCAACTGTAACTGCGAGTCCTTCAATGGGGCGACCAAAGAAGTTTAAATCATCTCCAATCACATAAGGAACACCCCGAATAAAACGGACTCCTGCCGCTTCTTCTTCTGCCGTTAAACGACCCGGTGCCCAACCCGTGAAATAAACATTATCAATGTCTAACCCTCGGCGTTCTAAGGCGGCTAAAATTTCTGGATCTTCAGCCGTTAATTCTTCTAAAATATCGTAATCAACCGGATCAAGCAGTTGAACAGTCACATCAGGAACTATTACCCAACGGGTTAAAGTGTCTGTATTTAAATCAACAATAGCCTCATAAGTTAAATTGCTTGCTGAATCAAAAACAATCACAAACGCTTCTCGTCGAAACGGATTCCCTTCGGTGTAGTTAATCACTTCATCTTTGGGCGGTTCTTGTAAGGCAACTCTCGGGAAAAATGTATCCTCACTCAGATTTTGCGTTTCTTGAATTACACTGACTGCTGTTTCAATTTCACTCGCTGTGAGCGGATCTAAAGGATAAGTTACTGTTTCATCTATGACTGTTCCCGTAACAGTATCAACGGCTGGATCAATTTCTTCTATTTCCGTTTCAGCCGCTTCTATTACTGTTTCAGGAAAAAGCTGATCGGGTTCTGCCATCGGCATCATAGGAATGACAGAATCTTCAGAAACTAAAGGGGAAAATAAGGCTAGCGCAGGATCGGTAACTATGGGAAAATCTTCCATTTTTATTAATATTTAATTGAGTCAAATCAGAATTGCTTCTCGATTCGATGTTAGAGTACCCTTCGTTTGATGTATATCAAACAATTAACTGAAAGATTCCGTAGGTTGAAGAGAAAAGCTATAGAATATTCGTTTAGGTTTGTTGCAAGTTTTGTAAAAAAATAATAAGTTGCAATTTGCATAAGGTATTGTAATGTGCTAAAAATACGTTGTTGATGTCAACCTGGATAATCACCGAAATCTTGAGCCGTAGTCCTTGCTGAGACTTCAGGTCATTATTCAGGATAGTAATAATAACAAATGCAAAGCTTACAATCGCTTGAATGTCTAGAGCGAAAGGTTACATTCAGTAACATTCTAGACGTAACCCTTAGGGATGGGGGTTATCTGAATCAGTGGCAATTTTCAATAGAGGAAAGCAAACGTGTATTGAATTTTTTACGGGATCAGGGATTAAGAAAAGTTGAAGTTGGTTTTCTACGAACCCCCGAAAGAAGTACATCCCCAGTCAATGGTTGCCCGAAAGAATTTTTAGCAGAAATTCAACAGTTATATCCTGAGATGTCTCTCGTTTGTATGCTTAATCCCGCCGAGGATAACTGGCAAGCAGCAGTCGCAGATAAGTTAGATCAGATCTCGTTATTGCGGATGCCCTGTACTGCCGATTTAGTGGAGAAAGCATTAGAAATCGCCAATCATCTTAAAAAACAATCTAGCTCTATCCAAATCAGCTTAAATATAATCTGTGCCTCATCCTATTCTCTAGAAGAAATTGAGTATCTGCTGAGAGCTATTGCCCCATCAAAAAATGTAGATCTTGTCTATCTAGCCGACTCTAGAGGAGCGCTTTATCCTCATGAAGTTAAAGACATGATGGCATTAGCCAGAAAGATCTGCCCACAATCTTTAGGGTTTCATGCCCACGATACCTTAGGATATGCGATTGAGAATTCTAACCAAGCCTTTAGCCAGGGTTGTGATTGGATTGATGTGACGTTAAATAGCTTTGGTTTAGCTGGAGGAAACACGCCATTAGGGGGGTATCTGGCGCACCACGATTTACACACCTCAGGGCAGTCAATTCAAGCTGAAATTACAGATTTTTGCCAAAAATATTTACCTTTAAGACATCCTGACGCTTTAACACGTCAACGTTATCAATGGCTGGCTGCTAAAAATATCGATCCTGTTTGGTGTGAGCAACTCCTAGAAAAATATCCAGACACTCTCAAAGAAAAAGTAGACAAACTTCCCCGTCAGCATTATAAAGAAATTGATTCAGTTTTAGAGCTGATGAAGCGTTGCTGAACGTTGTCAATCAATGAATTTAACTGTGGATGCAGCAGCAGTAGAGAACTCTTTTTTTCTGTGGAATAAAGCCGATTACTCCTAACAGTAAGCTTAAAAACAAAAGAATAATGGTTATACATGACAGTGACGTATCATATCCACCCTTGGCAATGGACATCATTATGGAGGTGTTTGATCGCGCTAATCATCAAGGACTCGAACCGATCAATTTTGGTAAGGGAATGTCTTCCTTTAACCCCTTCGATCATGTCAATGTCAATCTCGATAATACACTGCTCGGTAACCATATCGGGTACGGCAATATTAACGGCATTGATAGTTTGCGCTTCTCCATCTGCCGCTACTATCAAGAAAAATTTGATTACGATCTCTCCCCTGAGCGGGTTTGCATTACCAACGGTGCTTCGGGTGCGCTGACCCTTGCATTTGCAGTGCTGCTGAATAAAGGAGATGAAATCATCTTACCTGAAGCTTGCTATCCGGCTTATAGCGTATTGGCTAAGATTTTTGGGGTAAATTGCCGTTTAGCGCCCATGACAGACGACTACTGCATTGATATTGAACAATTGCCCCAGCAGATCTCAAGTAAAACCAAAGCAATTGTAATCAATTCACCCAGCAATCCATATGGTACATTTTTGCAAGACCATCAGTTAGAGGCGATCGCCAATTTAGGTATTCCGGTGATTTTTGATGAAGTTTACCAAGCCTTACCCCTCCACGATGAAACCATTCCCAGTGCCATTCGTTTTTCAGAAGATCATTTAATCATTAGCAGTCTATCCAAATCTTTAGCAATTGCAGGTTTGCGTGTCGGATACTTGATTGTACCGGAATCCCAGGTGGAATTAATGACCAACGTCAAAGCTGTTCTCAATATGTGTACCAGTTTACCCAGCCAACTGATAGCGGAAAACTTGATGCAACATTGGGATGAATTGGTCAGTAAACACCGACAGATGTTGCGCGACAATTGGCTGCTATTTCAACGTACAGCCAAACGCCTGGGATTAAAACTACTGACTCACCCTCAAGCTGGCTTCTTTGCCCTCGTAGATATGGCGCAGACCCAACGAGATGCCATGGAAATATCGCGGCATCTGGCTGAGAATTATGCCCTCAGTTCGGCTCCCGGCATTGATTTTCACCATCGCGATCATGCCTTTTTGCGATTAAATTTTGCCAGCCCTTCCCATCAAATTGAAACGGGTTTAACTCGGCTGGCAAGCTATGTGCTAGATTCAGAGATCTCCCGACAGCCACCCCTGAGAAAGAGTGCAGTAGTCAGTGCAGGTCATGCCGCAAAACGTTGGGCAAAACTGATCTATTAAGATCAAATTATTGATTATGAAACTTACGACTCAAGAGACATCTCAACCTCTTTCAATCGATCAGATCGTCACTTCCAGTTTATGTATGGGATGTGGTCTCTGCCAAACTATCGCAGAACCCGGTGCAATTAAAATCGTGATGACAAGAGAAGGACGAACTCGTCCTGTTGCTCAACCCAACTTAAGCGCTCAAGCACTAGAAACCATTAATGCCACCTGCCCAGGTATCCAGTTGCACAGTGCCGATCCAGCCTCACTAGCCGATGGGGCAGTCATTGATCCAATTTGGGGGCCTGCGGCTCAACTCCATATTGGTTATGCGGCTGACCCGGAGATTCGCTACCGGGGTTCATCTGGTGGGGTATTAACCGCATTGTCGCTATATTTACTGGAATCAAAATCAGTCGATTTTATTCTGCACGTCAAGGAATCCCCAGAGCAACCGCTTTTATTCACCCCTTGCCTGAGTTTTGATGCTGACAGTGTCTTAGCTGCTTCTGGATCTCGTTACGGGCCGGGTGTCTCTTTAGTCAACTTGATCGATGTTCTGAATCTAAATCGGCCATTTGCAGTTGTGGGGAAACCTTGCGATATTACAGCAATTCGGAATCTAGGAAAACACGATCCACGGGTGAAGGAATTAGTCCGCTACTGTTTATCATTTTTCTGTGGAGGAATGTCTGACTTGTCAAAATTTGTAGAGGTCTGCGATCGCTTTAATGTCAAACAGACCGATCTCAAATCCTTTCGGTATCGAGGTTATGGCAACCCCGGCCCAACTCGTCTGGTAACCCAAGATAACCAGACTTTTTCCATCACCTATCAAGAACTATGGGAGGATGAAATGGCATGGGGAACTCAACCCCGTTGTAAAATTTGCCCGGATGCAATTGGTGAAGTCGCCGATCTCGTTGCTGGGGACTGTTGGCCTCATTCAGCCCCTGAAGGGGAAGATGAAGGGTTTAATGCCATCATGGTGCGGACTCAAACCGGACAAGATCTGTTGGATAAAGCGATCAAGGCCCGTGCGATCGCAATTTCAAAAGACATTACTTTTCGCGATCTTGATTATTTTCAGCCCCACCAAGTCCGTAAGAAAAATGCCGCCTGGGCAAGATACGTGGGAATGCGCTCAGCCGGGTTACACACCCCCAAAACAGAAGGATTGCGCCTAGAGGAACTGGCTCTAAGCCAGGCCCAGAAGCATTTATTACAAGAAGCACGAGGAGCCAGGGAGCGAGCTAAAGATGGCCGTTTGGGTGAACCACCTGCTACCGATGAGAATCAGCTCAATAGATCCCTGGAGAATCAATAGTATGGTTTGCAATCGTAACGCGATCGCTGATGTTGTTGTCGTTGGCAGTGGTTTTGCCGGTCTGAGTGCGGCGATCGCAGCGGCTGAAGCAGGCGCATCCGTCATCTTGTTGGAGAAGGAAAACCATATCGGCGGTAATTCTATCATTAGTGGCGGGACTGTGACCGTTGTGGGTTCTCCAATTCAAGCTAGAGAAGGCATCCCAGATAGTTTGACTCTGTTGAAATCGGATATGTGTCAAGCCGGAGAAAACAGAAATAATCCGCTCTTGGTTGACCAGGTGATTGAGCAATCCTACCCCACTTTTGAGTGGCTTACGAATGAACTGGGTGTGAAATTCAAGGATCGAGTCGATCAGTATGGGGGGCATTCCGTCCCTCGTAACTATACCCCAGAAGATGTGTCAGGGGGTGCTATGATTACTGCACTCTTGACGAAAGCCAAAGAACTCGGGGTGGAAATTAGAACTCAAACTTGCCTGAGTAAATTATTGGTAAACTCCGAGACTGATACTAATAAGATACTGACAGGAGTAGAAGTGCAAACTACCCAGCCATCGGCTCCCACCCAGCAAATTAACGTTAACCAGGGAGTTGTTTTAGCCACAGGCGGCTTTTCCGGAGATACCGCTTTTCGGCAACAATACGCTCCCCATCTTCCCCCAAATTTAGATCATACCAATGTTCCCAATACCAGCGCATCCGCCTTGGTAGAAGCCATCAGAATTGGTGCTGAGTGCCTTGATTTGGATCAAATTCAGCTTGTTCCCTGGGTCTCTCCAGATGAGACAGGCTATGGTATTGCTCCCCTCTTTGCCAGCTATACAGTGCTAGCTTATGGATTAGCTGTAGACCCAGTCACTGGAAAACGCTTTATTAATGAACTGAGCGATCGCAAAAAGTGGACAGATCGGTTATTAGAAATCGGTCATCCTTGTGTTGGTATTGCTGATGCTGGAGGAATGCAAACGTCTGGGATTGATATTGAACCTCATTTAGATGTTGGAGTTGTGAAAAAATTTGACACTCTATCGTCTTTGGCAACAACATATCAGATTCCCGTAGAGGCGCTTGAGCAAACCCTCCGTCAATATAATACCTTTGTCGAGCAGCATCAAGACCCAGAATTTGGTAAATTTATCCGGGATTATGCTAAGCCCTTAACTGCCCCTTTTTATGGGGTGCGATTATGGCCGAAAGTGCATTATACGATGGGAGGTCTTAAAATTGATGGTCGCGCACGAGTCCTGGAGAAAGGCGAACAACCCATTGTCGGATTGTATGCCGCCGGAGAAGTAACAGGGGGAATTCACGGAGCCTGCCGTTTAGGAGGATGTGCCATCACAGAATGTTTAGTATTTGGTCGCATTGCGGGTAGAGAAGCAGCCACCCCTGATCAAGTTCTTGCTGGGAAATCTGAGTGAGGAATACAGATTATTTATTAATTATAAAAATGATAGAATTCATCTCTCAATCATGATAGATTAGTAGCGAATTTATTAGAATTCAATCACACACATATAGCGCGGAGTGCTATGAAATTTACAGTAGAAATATTACGGACAATATCTCTACTAACAGGAGATTTATTGGTGGGTTATAATTCATTTAAATTATAATGAATCACTAACAACCAATAACAAATGACAAATACGTCATTTTTGTTAATAGACTAGAGATTACTGAGATAAAATGATTAATTCGTCTTTCAAATTAACAGAGCAAGATATTGCCAATTTAAAAAAACAAGGATTTATTAAGCTGAAAGGGTTTCTAGCCCCAGAGGCAATAAAATGTCTTGATGAAATACTAGAACAGGATCTCGAAGATGCAAATGCAGCCCATGAAAATATATTTTCAAAGTATAAATATGATATGGAAAGCAATAAAGATCTCGAAATCATTCAGCATCCTGTATTTCAATCAACATTAGCAAAACTTTGCCAATGCTCGTTACTCTATGCTCAGCACTTAGGGTTTGAAATAGAGAAAAACACCAATCCAGGCTTAAAGTGGCACGTTGACACATTAAGTTTTGCTTACCAGCAATTAGAAGATTTTGCCTGTACCCTTTGGATTCCCTTAACCAAGATAGATACAAATGCACAGGGCGGCGGAATGAGTTATGTTTCAAAAGAAAAACTTTCTGGCAAATTTCTTTATGACTATGCATCCATCCTTTCTTCTTATGTACAAGATTTGCAAGCAAAAGATGCAGCCCCATCGAAAGAGGAAATGGAGCGTTTAGAATATTTTATGGTCAGCTCACCTGAGGTCGATACAATTCTTAGAACTCAGGCTGAAATGGATGACTTTGAATTAGGCGATGTACTTTTGTGGGACAAGGAGGTGATTCATCGGACTTGTTTATTAACGGAGGGTCCAATTAATACAAGAAGAGCCTTTATAATGAGATTTATCGCAGCAGATTCAACCTATGATTTAGAAAGGGTTCAAAAACTTAAACCCTATATTGACATTTTGAACTACGACTCTTACAGTACTTTTGCACTCAATGTCTGTAAGGAAGAAGGTGAATTGATTATTGATAGTCCATTATTTAAGACGACAAAAGCTCAAAGACTAATCTCATTAATGAAGGAAGAAGGAAGAAGGAAGAAGGAAGAAGGAAGAGGGAAAGCCTCAGTTTAATTTTTTGGTCAATAAATAGGAATATTTCACACTCATTTTGATAGTTCTCTAAATCGCTAAAGATAATATTATGCAGACTCACCAAGAACGCTATGATAACTGGGCACCGGACTACAACCAAGATGTCGCAGCCAGAAACTATGATGGGCCAGAATACATCGTTGGTTATTTAATGGAAATCGTCAACAGTGGCAAAGTTTCCATCGATCCAACAAATCCAGATTTTAAAGTGATTGATGTCGGATGTGGTTCAGGATTAGTGGGTAAAGCGCTACAACAACAGGGCTTTCAGCATATTGATGGGACGGATTTATCCCAGGGAATGATTGTAGAAGCCCATAAAACAGGAGCCTACCAAACCTTAATTGGATGGCAGGACTTAAACCATCCACTGCCATTTTTTCTGCATGGACAGTACGATCTCACAGTTTGTTGTGGTGTGTTTGCCCTCGATTTTGTTGAACCTCAATCCCTTAAATGGTTAGCACAGGTAACAAAACCAGGAGGAATTATTGTCATGAGTACCAAAACCACTTATTACAATACCTACGACTTTGAAGGATATTACAAACAGTTGCAATCTGAGGGTAAAATCAATCTGGTAGATTGCCGGATGGATCAGCCTTATCTAGGCACTGAAGCTGACGGTCATTACTGGATTTTTTCAGTGAATGGTATTGTATGAAGTCAACCAGAAACAGATTGTAGATTGTAGAGTGTGTCTGTCAGACGCACCACATATCCAAGTTGTAAATAGCCGATTTGCTGCGATATGAAGTCAACCCGAGACAAAACAAAATAAGAGGATAATCTAGGGTGGTAAAAAACTGTTTATTTGTCAACAATCGGGAACCTTATCCCGAAACCTGTTTTGACTCAATTCCAGGTATTGCTATGGTGTGGTATCAGGATCATTCAGAAGGGTTTTCCTTAGAAGAAGCGATCGCCAAGAACCCTGATACTGAGATCCTGATTACTACTTTAATGGATTGGAGTGCAGCGAACTTACAAAAACTGCCGAAGCTGGAACTGATTATTACGATTACCACAGGCACAGACTATATTGATAAAGCCTATTGCCAACAGCATAATATTAAAGTACTCAATACCCCTGGCTTTACTGGCGCATCAGTTGCTGAACACGCAGTGGCGTTAATGCTTGCTGCGGCTAAGCGGTTAGTGGACTTCAATCAAAAAGTTCGTACGGGTGATTTTCAAATCTTTGAACACCAGGGAATAGAACTGTTTGGCAGCCAAGCGGGTATTATTGGCATGGGCAGAATTGGATCTCAGGTAGCTCGTATGCTGCAAGGCTTTGGCATGAAGATTGTCTATTGCAACCGTAAGCCGAAAGAAACCAACCTGGCTCAATCGGTCGATCTAGAGACATTGTTAAGTACAAGCGATATCATATTCCTCACCCTCTCCCTCAATCCTGATTCCCACCATCTACTGAATCACAATACCTTTGCCAAGGTGAAACCCGGAGCTATTTTAGTCAATATCTCACCGGATGATTTAATTGAATTTTCTGCGCTGCAAGAAGCTTTAAGTAATGGTAGATTATCCTATGCAGGGCTGGATATCCACCATGAAGATTCACGTTTTCTAACACTGCCGAATACAGTTTTAACTCCTCGCCGTGCATGGTACACTCAAGCTGCATTTGAGCGACGCATCCAGATTTTCACCCAAACCCTTGCAGATTATATGAAAGCACAATGAAACTGTTACTAATTCAAGGGGCTAACCTCAACTCACTGGGCTATCGTCAGGGCAACACTTATGACGATACCACCGCCCAACAGCTCGACGAGCAACTGTTGCAACACGCCAGTCAGTTTAATTATGAACTGGATATTTTCTACACAAATATCGAAGGAGAAGCTGTTAATAAAGTTTATGATAGTGTCGCAGCAGGAGTGGATGGAGTTCTAGCAAATCCGGCTGGATTTACTTACAACGCCTATTCTCTCAGAGATTGCCTTTCTTATATTGCTCCACCTTATGTGGAAATTCATATTACCAATATCGATAAACGCAATATTAAATCAGTCATGTCAGCCGCTGCGGTTGGAGTGGTACAAGGTTTTGGGATCGATTCTTATTTTATTGCCCTTGAAGCAATGTTGAGACTGCTTAAACATGAACCCTATCAAAATCATTGAAATTTGCTCAGAATTGGGTGCGGCTCAGTTAGGCGCTAGTATGGGGCCGGATGCAATTCGGATGGCAGCCCATAAAGCAGGAAGTCACTTTTTCTCGGAACATCCAATTATTCGCTTACCAGAGCGCAACTTTCTGTTAAGTGATAAAAACCACAATCCAGTTTATCGTTATGCTAAGCGTCTGCGCTACATTCTGGAAACCTGTCAAATTGCTTGTAACACAGTCACAGATACTTTAGAAAGCGGCGAATTTCCCCTGGTGTTGTCTGCCGACCATTCATCAGCGGCAGGAACAATTGCGGGTGTTAAACAAGCTTATCCTAACGATCGCCTCGGTATTATTTGGATAGATGCTCATAGTGATATGCATTCGCCTTATACTACTCACTCTGGTAATATGCATGGGATGCCTTTAGGTGCAGCTTTAGGCTTAGATCAACAAGCCAGAACTTTACTACAGGCTTCGCCGAATGAACTGCCACTGGCTGCACAAAAACAGTGGACTCATTTAAAGGAGTTGGGTGGTATTGTACCTAAAGTGTTACCAGAAGATTTAATTTTGATTGGTGTTCGCTTCTTTAAGCCAGAACATTCTATCTTAATTGACAAGTTAGGAATTAAACTCTACAACGTTGCGGATATCCGAGAAAAAGGAATAGAGTTTTACACCTCCTTGATTGAACAACATCTGCAAGAGTGTGATAAAATTTATCTGTCCTTTGATGTGGATAGTCTAGACTGCGAAACCGTTTCAAAAGGAACAGGAACCCCTGAACCCAATGGTTTATATCTGAATGAGGCGATCGCCTTAGTCCAGACAATTATGGCAAATCCCAAAGTCTGTTGTCTAGAAGTTTCTGAAGTTAATCCAGTTCTTGATGATAAAGGGAACGCCATGGGTGAGGCAGCATGGCAAGTCTTGGAGGCGGCAATATCCCAAGATCGCGCCCATTAACCACGTAGGGGCGCATTGCATACGCCCAAACTATATTGCATACGCCCAAACTATATTGCATGCACCCATACTATTACCATTTATGTCTATTTAGCCATAGAAACATGAGTCAAAAACGGAACATCTACAACTTCTGCCGTTGTATCTCCTACTTGCACTTTTAACCCTTCACTGCCTGCTTTAACGCGAATATATCCTAAGCCAAACGGAGGCTGCTCTAGATCGGTATAACTGGTGAGTAAACCCACTTTTTGACCCTCGAGAGTAATTGCTGTCCCTGGCGCGGCGGAGCCATTTAAACGCAATCCCCAAAGGTATTGTTTCACCCCTTTATAAGTATTCAAACGGGCAATCGTTTCTTGGCCAATATAACAGCCTTTTTCAAAGGAAATCATTTGCCACAATCCCGCTTCTAACGGATTATAATCTTCTGTGAGTTCAGCATCTGGAGCCGGACGACCGTGAAGAATACGGAGATGTTGCCAAATGCGATCGCCAAGAGGAACAACATCAAGATCCATTAGTAACCGCCAAAACCGCTTTGCTTCTGGGGCAGGCACCAATAAAGTATAACCATGATCGGATAAACCATTTCCTCGGGCAATTCGCACCGCTACCCCTTCTAATTCTCGCACTTGATGATGACCCATGGGCTGATCTTTGAGATCGCCTGCTCCCAGACGACCCATTAACTCATCACTTTTTGGCCCTACAATGCTAAAAACAGCATAATTTGTAGTTAAGTCTTTGAGCTTAACTTGATCCATCGGAAAAATATAACCATCCAACCATTCCAACAAAGATTGACGACGGTTAGGAGAAACCAATACCCAAACCATTTCCGCGAGAATATAGACTGTTGCTAAATCCAACGTACGAGCCGTAGAATTGACAAAAACAGTCCCACAACTTTCTCCTGATTGACGATTTTGAATCTCGTTTGTGCTTTGATTATGTAAAAATCGTAGTCGATCATTGCCGTTCAATTGAATGAGTCCCCAGTGAGATCGATCCGCTACAGCTACTCCCTGATGAGCCGCTGCGATCGCCTCAGCATCATTATCAAAACTCAGAGGAAAATCCCCTTCTTCGTCGAAAGTTGCCCCAGCATCAGCTTGAATTTCACGTAACGGTTGAAGCATCATAGATTTTTAGTCATTGGTTACTGGTTATTGGTTCTTTGTCGGGCGTTGGGCAAAGGATTGTAGGTCATTTCCCTATGTTTCCCTCACCCCCTAGAATCTCATCTGTTGCGACTGACAATTGACGGAGTTAATTTTTGCTATTGAGGCGACGTAAACTCAGCACATCTGAGATGTTTTTCACCTGAATGCAAGTTCGTTCCAGTTGAGGGCGATCGCAAACTTCAATCCCCAGCTCAATTAATGCGGGAGAATTGCGAAACGTTTTCACCTGAGCGCTACAGACATTAATATTATTATCCTTCAAACGGGACAAAATATCATTTAAAATTCCCACCCGATCTAACACTTCAATTTGAAGCTTAACCAAATACTTCGGTGTACGATAAGTATCATCTTTAACCGGATTCCAACTGACTGGAATTAAGCGATCGCCTTCTGCTTTTTCGACATTAATACAGTCTTGTTGATGAATGGAGATACCGCGAGTCCGGCTCACCACCCCAATAATTGGTTCTCCAGGAAGCGGATGACAACACCGAGCGATATGATGCAATAAACCTTCAATGCCCGCAATAGGATGTTGAGCCCCATCAGCGCTACCTTTGAGTGGAGGATGTACAGTGGAGCTACGCTGAAGCAGTTGCTCTCCTGGATTCGGGGTTTTAGCCACCTCTCGCAGTCGGTTTACCACTTGAGATAAAGTCACTTCTCCATATCCTAAAGCAGCCAATAAATCCTCAGCGGCTTGATAATTTAACCGTTGAGCAATAGTGTGCATTTGATCGGATTTTAAGAGTGGATCTAACCCTTCTTTACCAATAGCTTTTTCCAGTAAATCGCGACCTCGGGCCACATTTTCATCTCGGTGCGATCGCTTAAACCATTGACGAATTCGGTTTTTTGATGTGCTGGTTTTGACAAAATTCAGCCAATCTAAACTGGGGTGACTGTTTTTATGATTAAAGATCTCAACAATATCCCCATTTTGCAGAACCGTATCAAGCTGTACCATGCGATCATTGACTTTAGCCCCTTTACAGTGATTTCCCACTTCGGTATGAATTCGGTAAGCAAAATCAACTGGCGTTGATCCCCCACGCAGGGCAATTAAATCGCCATTAGGCGTAAACACATAAACATCTTCATCAAATAAATTCTCTTTGACATTTTCTAAATATTCGTTGGCATCATTTAAATCACTTTGCCATTCTAATAACTGCCGCAGCCAGGTAAACTTATCATCAGCGGCATTCATTTGAAAGCTTGAACCGCCGGATTCTTTATATTTCCAATGGGCTGCAATTCCGTATTCAGCAATATGATGCATTTCGACAGTCCGAATTTGTACCTCTATCGGTCGTCCTCTCCTGCCCATCACACAGGTATGTAAAGACTGATACCGATTCGGTTTAGGCAAACCAATATAATCTTTAAAGCGTCCTGGAATTGGATGAAAAGCATCATGAACAATCGCTAAAGCACGATAACAATCCACTTTATTTTCAACAATCAGACGTAAAGCAGCGATATCATAAATTTCATGAAACTGCTTTTGTTGTTGCTGCATTTTCCGGTAAATGCCGTATAAATGTTTAGGTCGTCCGGTGACCTCATAGCATTTAATCCCGGATTGCTCCATTTTACCTCTGAGTAAATCAGCAACTTCTGCGAGATTTTCTTCTCTAAGAGACCGTTTATCAGCAACTAAGGTTTTAATTTCTCGATAATCATCGGGCTCTAAATATTTAAAAGATAAATCTTCTAGTTCCCACTTGAACCGACCAATCCCTAAACGATGGGCTAAGGGCGCAAAAATTTCTCGGGTTTCTAGAGCAATTGCACGCTGTTTATGTTCAGGTAAATATTGCAAGGTTCGCATATTATGAAGCCTATCTGCAAGTTTGACCACAATCACGCGAATATCTTTTGCCATCGCCAGAAACATCCGGCGAAAGTTTTCAGCTTGCTGTTCTGTTTTACTCGAAAAGTTAAACTTAGACAGTTTCGTCACTCCTTCAACCAGGTTTCTGACTTCTTCACCAAAGATTTGTTCAATTTCTGATGGTGTAACATCAGTATCTTCAATCACATCATGTAAAAATCCGGCTGCTATCATGGCATCGTCACTACCGAGGTAACGCAGTAAACCTGCCACTGCAATGGGATGATTAATATAAGGTTCGCCAGACTTGCGGTATTGTCCTTGATGAAGTTGGTAAGCAAACAAAAAAGCTTGTTGAATCAAGTCGGTTTTGGGTACAGCCCCAGGAGCAACCTGAGACTCAGTCGGCGTATTTGTCAGATATTTATGTAACCAATCGGGAACGGTGCAGTCATAGTTAACGTGATTGGGTAAGATGTTAATGTTCATGATTACGATGCTCTTTAGAAGTTACAGATATGAGATTAAAACCTTCTATCCAGAGATAGAGGGGTTCTAAATGAGAAAAATAAATTGTTAGGTACACTTCATCAATCAGCCCTAACTCTAAATTGGTATAGGTTTCAAGACTCCCTCACCCGTTCCTACCTAACGATCTAAGCGTTATCGAAAAGAAACTGAATGGGGCGAATCAAGATTTCTAGATAGGTTCAAGCCTCAAACACTCACATTTTTGAATGAATGTATGTTGATGCAAGGTAGGGATAATCCCCCTATCCTGTCTCCTCATAACCCAATAAAGCGTTAAACTGATAGCGTAAATCCGGATCAGCTTATGAGCCAAGACTTTAATCTTGTCACTTTTGCTCCCGAATTTTGTTGAAATTTAAGATTTAAAAGCTCGTCGCTTCACTTAATCTCTACAGTATATACAAATCTGATAATCTTATGTTAACCGATTTTAATGATAAAATCATCCTCCCGTTTCAGCAACGTTTAAAACAACTCCAAACCACTCTAGAATCACCCGATATTGCTGATTCTGCCTGGCAATCACAATGGCACGAGATCCAGCAAACTTTCGAGCAGCAAATGATGGGTTTAAACCCTGAAGCAATCAATGCTCAAATTCTGCCAATCTGGCAATCTTATCTAACAGAAATCCATAAACAGATCCGATTGCTCAAAATTGATTTACGTTTTTTGAAAGTGGCTCGTCAAACGACAACCGCTCAAAGCCGACGCACTCAAATTCATGAACGCTTAAATCGTTTAATTGTATATTGTGATGCCATTTTGGCAAAAATTTCTTCAGTCTAAGTTATGAGACACTTCAAGCGGTTAACTGAGCCGAGTCGAGCAGGGGAGCTGAACCCTTTTTAATCGGTAAAATTAGAAGCGACTCAATTGATATCCAATCCCGCCTAAAGCGATTAACCCTGTCACAATCATCAATCCAGCCGGCATCATCTTTTTTGTCTTGACCAGTCGGATGGTAAAAACAACAATCAATACGGCTGAAATGAAAGCGGCTAAAATTAATCCACTATCAATACCATTGAAGGCTAAAATTCCGGCTAAAATGAGTAAGACTCCACTAATGCCACCAGAGATTAATGAAATCTTGCTCTTCGCTTTTTGATATCCCATGACTCCCCCAACTAGAGCCAGTAAACCGTAGGCGATCGCTGCAATAATACCTATACTCATTGAATGATATTCCTCTCTCAACCGATGAACACTTAAGGTTATACAACGGGTTGCATATTTAGAGAAATTAATTCCAGGAATCTTTATCAAAACTTGATATTTTACTGAAATAAAAGTTCGCAGAATATCAGTACCTTGTTAGGGTGTAATTGAATATTCTATTTTTTTCAAAACAGTTCTTCTGTCACAGTCCTTTTAGCCACACGATTACGTTCCGCTTAACTCTTATCAATTCCCACTGGCTTTGCCAGATGATTTCTATCATAAAATCTTTATATTACTCTGAACCTAAATTTAAAGATTCACCATTGAATCATATCAAGCAAGTGTTGGCGCGCGCCAAGCCGAACGCAGTATCCCCAATATTATTTTTAAGGATCGTCAGAATCCCTTATAATCATTCCTGACTTCACTGTTGTCCTCATGATTGTATTTCCACCTCAAATATTTAACCCTTTGTTATAGCCAGAATCAATGTCTTCTATCAACTCCCAAGTCATCTCAGAAGTTCGATTTCTGCAACGTCGAGTTGCATCACTGCTGTTATATCAATCCGTTTTCGAGACTGAAATGGGAGTGGCATTTGTGAACTTATTGCTGGCAATTGAACAAAGCGAAACCAATAATTTTGGTTGTCTTCAAGCTTATAGCCATTGGTTCAGACTACAAGCCGCTCACAGCCAAAGCTGGCAACATTATCTGATAGCTCAAATTTTACGGGTAGAGAACCCCTTTACGCAACAAGCGCAACGAATTCCTTTTGCTAACTTGCATCCTTCCCTCATTGCCGCTGCCCAACATGACTTAGAACAGTTACAGAGTCTGTATCAATGTAGTTCAGAACAAATTGGCCTTTGGGTGAAACAAGTCGCGACCCTATCAGAATCCCCAGTCATTTGGCAATCTCAGTCCGATCAATTGGGTACAGTTGAAGTCAGCCCCCTCCAGACTCAACTGACGACTATCGAACAGTGGACGGATGCCGTAGAACCTTTAGCGGCTCACTACCATCAATATGGCGTGGGCTTGTTTGCGACGGCTCAGGCGTTCCGTTGGCAAAATCAACATTTAGCAATTGTATCCCATCCCGATCCCATTCACCTCAATCAATTAATCGGGTATGAGTCTCAACGCCAAACCTTATTAAAAAATACAGAAGCATTACTCGCGGGATACCCAGCCCAAAACGTGTTACTGTATGGCAGTCGAGGTTCAGGTAAATCTTCTCTAGTTAAAGCGTTATTACATCAATATAGCGATCGCGGTTTACGGATTATCGAAGTCGCCAAAGGAGATTTGAAAGATTTAACTCAAGTTGTAGACCAACTGCGAGATGTACCACAAAAATTTATTATCTTTGTCGATGACTTATCTTTCGAGGAAGACGACGAAGCCTTTAAAGCCTTAAAAGTAGTATTAGAAGGTAATATTACGGCTCGTCCTGATAATGTTGTCGTGTACGCCACTTCCAACCGTCGTCATTTAGTGCGAGAATTTTTTGAAGATCGACCCCGCCCTAAAGATCATGATGAAGTTCATGTTTGGGATACAGTCCAGGAGAAACTTTCATTTAGCGATCGCTTTGGCATTACTTTAACCTTTGAACCAGCCGATCAAAAGACTTATCTTAAGATTATTCATCATTTAGCCGATCAAGCCCAAATTGATTTACCGCCTGAAGAATTAGAATTTAAAGCCTTACAATGGGCAACTCGTCATAACGGACGATCTGGACGCACGGCACGACAGTTTATTGATGTTTTAAAGAGTGGTTGTTAGTTAGTCGTCATTTATCAGTAGTTGTTAGTTATTTTTATTTTTCCTTCCAAAACCAGCGCTCAGTAATCACTGACTCATCCTGAAGATTACTTAAAGAACCAATAACGAATAACAAAGAACTAATTTCTAATTTAATGTTTCCAAAAAGGTTTGAACTCGTCCATCTGGACGCAAAATCACTCGAATTTTAACGGGTTCTTCTTGTTCAAGACTAGAAACAAACGGAATTTCTGCCGCCGGAAATTCAATCTGTTGTAATCGATTAATAGAAGGTTGTCCAATAGGAGTAATACTTTGAAGCGAACCATCAGTATTCAGTTGTAAACTGTATTGTAAAGCGCGTTTTAGAGATTTGGGTGGATACCAATTTTGCTGAAAATAATTTCTGACTTCTGCCACTTGCGGAATTTGATCGAATAAAGTGGTATCTTCCTGCCGCGTAGCAGCAATGGTTTGAGGACGTTTATTCAATTGGGCTAAATAAGAAACCGTTTCTTCTTCTGTTGACGGTTGAGTTTCTATCTCAGGTTGTGAAGTCGGAGTATTCACCGCTACAGGAGTTCCAGGGTTTTGTAAGGGGGGTAGCTGAATAACCGGAGGAATTTGATTAATGGCTACAGGGGGAGTAGAAGGGGCAGGAGTCGGGGTAAAATTGGGTTGAGATGCAATCGGGGTATTATTAGCCGGAGTTGGGTTAGAGGGTACAGAAGCCACTGTAGATGAACTTGGCATCGGTTCACGGGGAATAATCACTAACCCACCCCCATCCCCTCCCAGGAGGGAAGCCGCAGGGGTGGGTGTTACCTCTGGGAATGTTGTAGGGGCAGGAAGGTTAGCTGTATCTGGAAAAATAGGTTCAGGAACCGCTATTGGGGCTGTGGTAACGCTAGGTAAGTTAGGAGAAAGGGTTTCAACCGCAGGTGGGGTGGATGTTGGGGTCGGGGTGGGTAAAGGTTCTAATGCGGGAGAAGAGACGATGTTAGGAGGGGGTAAGGGTTGAGGGGTTGATGAATCTATTTCTGTTTCTGTTTCTGTTTCTGACACAGGAGTCGGTTCTTGACCAGAGGCATTAATGAGTTTAATCAGTCCTGTTAATGCACCAATACTAACCCCGATGGTTAAAATCGTGCGGGCAATCGGTAGAAGGGTTGAGGATTTGCTTTCGCGAGTGGGGGTATGTGCGAGTTCTGTGATACATTCCTGTAAAGCACTATCTAAGTCAAACAGTTGTAAGGCACTCAATTGCACATCAGAGGATATTGATTGGGGCGCTAATGATCCTAAGAATAGATGATGATACAGTACGCCATCTGATTTTAAGTGGATGTCGGTGTCTGAGTTAGCAGGAGAAATGTGAAACAGGGCGTTGGGTTGAACTGGGGTTTTGAGGAATTGCTGAACGTAACGATGAACTGCTTGGTGTAGATTTTGCAGTTGATGGCGATCGCCACTAATACTAATATATTCTTCTTTTGGCAGGCGAGGATCGTCAAAACTAAGCTGAAACTGAATATCCTCTAATATAGACTCGCGGCGAAGTCGGGACAGCCAGGGTTGCTTAGCCGTTACTTCTAAGGTACAAGTTGGGGGAGTATAACGCTGAGTAATCATGTTACAAGTGTTAACCAAAACGGTTGAGGACTATTGGGCTGGCTGTAAAATAATAAATTAATTAGTGATTTTAACGCTAAGGATGTCATTTGTTCAGGGGATAGCTGGCGATTTAGAGTTGTATGATATTGTTGATACCGTTGGCTAAAGCCGACTAGATAATCCCGTAATAATGTCACTTCATTAAAAGGGCGGTTTTGTTGGGTGAGTTGTTCAACTAAATTAACACCTCGTCGAATCAACGCTTGATTTTGCCTAGCTAAATGACAAATAATTAAAACCAGCGATCGCGCTTCATCTGGGCTTAAAGACGTAGGTAAATCTTCTGGGTTCCTTTGCCTCAGCCAGTTAGACAGAATCGAGGTGAGGTTAAGGTATTCGGTGACTCTGTCCCAAGTCTCGCCAGACTCTCCGAGTAAAGCATCTATTGCAAATACAGATTGATACAGTTGATGGGTGATATTTTCTAATTGATCGCTTTGGGGGGAGGGCTGTAGATCTAAAACTTGCCAATTCATAGAAAAATCTTATAGGAGTTGGGAGAATAGTTTAATTTTCTCTTAAAATCCTCACTTCTAACCCGTCTATTTGCCAATTTGTGCTTGATTCAGTTTCCGGACGTGGTATCCTCCACAGTGAGTGTGTGAATATCGAGAGGAGTGAACGTTATGGTTGCTACGCCCGCCTGGACTCAAAACGGTAGATCACGAAATATAGAGATCAATAGTGTATCGCCAATTCGCAATCCTGTTCGCGGTTTGGCGACAGGGGCAGGAGAATTACCCGATACCCCTTTATTTGGAACCGATGGCATTCGCGGACGAGTTGGAGATCTGCTGAATGCCCCTCTAGCTTTACAGGTAGGATTTTGGGCTGGACAAATTCTCAGTCAACAGTCTGGTCATTGTGGCCCGGTGATTTTGGGACAAGATACCCGCACTTCCGGTAATATGCTAGCGATGGCATTATCAGCAGGTTTAACCGCTGCTGGGTTAGAGGTTTGGCATATTGGAGTCTGTCCGACACCTGGAGTTGCTTATCTGACCGACATTACAGAGGCTGTCGGCGGTATCATGATTTCTGCTAGTCATAACCCGCCAGAAGATAATGGCATTAAATTCTTTGGTGAGAATGGAACAAAACTCTCGCCCCAACTGCAACGGCAAATTGAAGCAGGTATTCGCGGTCAAGCAGACTATCCGGTGAGTTTTAATCAATGCGGTCAGCATCATTACCGCCCAGAATTTGTCAAACAATATGCTGAGTCATTATCTCAACCCCTGCTAGCAACACAAAATTTTCAGGGAATGCGAATTGTTTTAGATTTAGCTTATGGGGCAGCGGTTGCGTTAGCCGAAACCGTTTTTCGTCAGATGGGGGCAGAAGTCATTTGTCTCAATGCCCAAGCCAATGGTGAGAAAATTAATGTAAATTGCGGTTCAACTCATCTTCAGGGCTTACAACAAGCTGTGGTTGAAATGAGCGCCGATATGGGTTTTGCCTTTGATGGCGATGCAGACCGAGTGTTAGCAGTAGACTCTGAGGGTCGGGCTATTGATGGAGATTATATTCTGTATTTTTGGGGGAAAACCCTTAGCCAAGCTGGAAAACTGCCAAACAATTTAATCATTTCAACGGTGATGGCAAATTTAGGGTTTGAACAAGCTTGGAAACAATTCGGCGG
Source organism: Microcoleaceae cyanobacterium (assembly GCA_049647265.1). GTDB lineage: Bacteria > Cyanobacteriota > Cyanobacteriia > Cyanobacteriales > Microcoleaceae > JAAURB01. Next base: position 97,562 of record JBARXJ010000048.1, on the reverse strand, counting down.
TCAACTTCACCGGACAAAAGTAGGCGACCAACACGTTCATGCTGCCATGAAAAAAATGGGGGCAATGTTAGGGGGCGAACAGTCTGGGCATATTCTCTGCCATCATTACGGCATGAGTGGAGATGGCTTGTTAACGGCGTTGCATTTGGCTTCGTTGGTTCAACAGTCCGGACAACCTTTATCGGAATTAGTCGATAATAGCTTTCAAACTTATCCCCAATTGTTAAAAAATGTTCGAGTTGAAGATGTTAATTTACGTCGAAACTGGAAAAATTGCGATCGCTTAGTTCAGGCTATTGCAGAAGCAGAAAGCGATATGGGGGATCGGGGTCGAGTTCTCGTTCGGGCTTCAGGAACTGAACCAGTGGTTCGGGTGATGGTAGAAGCCATTGATACTAAACTCGCTCATCGTTGGACAGATTATCTGGTTACCGCAGTTCAACAATATCTTGTTTAATACCTTGTGGAGACGTTCCATGGAACGTCTCTACACCAGATCATTAATCAATCTGATTCAAATATCTAAATTTATGAATTTTGCTGGGTGGTCACAGAGTCTGCCCCTTCAACCCCTGCTGCCACTTTCTTCGCTTGGTCTAAAACACTTTCAGCATCAGGATTATATTTCAACACCACTGTACTCCCCGACTGGGCAACCCACAAACCGACGCTATCAGAAATTCCAGCATCATCTAGGGCTTTTGCGACCCGCTTTGCCAGTCCGCTTTGATCAAATTCGCCATCTAAACCCACTTTAGCCGGATCGATACTTTTTTCAGAAGCTTTTGCTTTAATTTGATTGTTGGGAACCGCTTTTGCAGCTTTATCTTCTTCCTTCCTGCCGAATAACTTACCTAAAAATCCCATAATATTAACTCCGTTGAGATTAAGAATTAATTATCATGCTTTGTCTTCGTCCAAACCTAAAGCGTTTGGATTGAATAACACAGAATGATAACCGACTGAATTATGCCATATCTATCTAGTAAGCATATCTCCCTTACGAGAGAAGTTAGAGAATAGGGGAGATGGGGAGAGTTGGGGACAAGGTGAGAGGGAGACAAGGGAGACAAGGGAGATGAGGAGATGGGGAGAGTTGGGGACAAGGTGAGAGGGAGATCAGCAGAAAAAATAGCAGTTATCCGACAAGAATGCCTACGTTACACTCTACACCGTTCGGCTGACGCTCACGGCGAAGCCCTACACCCTATTCCCTACACCCCATAACAATAAAGCGTTTTATCCGCTATGCTATAGCCTCCTTCAGATCGATTTGTTAGCTTAGATGAGCATTCTCAAATTTACACAAGCAAATTATGGCAGACATTTTCGGTACAGAAGGCCCCGATAGTTTAGTGGGAACTGACGAATTTGATAGTCTTTTTGGTTGAGGAGGAAGCGATACACTTGAAGGCAGTCAAGACGGAGGCGATACGTTAATAGGGGGTTTAGATAGTGATTCTCTATTTTCTTTTGGGAATAATAACTGGCAGTTTGCCGGAAAAGGCGATGATATTCTCCGGGGGGCATCCGGAGGTTCGGGTGGAACCGATACGATGTTTGGTGATATCGGAAACGATGTGTTGAGGGGAGGGGATGGTAATGATTTAATGTTCGGAAATAATAACCAAGATCAACTATTTGCAGATTCTGGAAATGATACGATATTTGGCGGTCAGGGAAATGACTTTATTGATGCTTCCAGTGGAAATGATCTAATCTTTGGTGATTTGGGCAATGATACATATCAAGGTGGAGTCGGAAACGATCAGTTTGTGATTGGGCCAGGATTTGGCACAGATGTGATTACTGATTATGGACGAGGGACTGATAGTTTAGTGCTAATCGGAGAGGTGACTGAAGCGGATTTAGACTTTGTCGAAGATAATGTTGTTGGTGGGAGTACTGACGACATATCAATTATTTTCCGCTCAACTGGTGAAACAATAGCCATTCTTCAGAATACCAGTCTGGCAGGGTTCAATGCAGCGAGGATTATTGAACCTTTGATTATTTAACACCGTTTGTAGAGACGTTATATAGCAATCCGATTTAGATTGTGTAAAAAACCGATTTAAAAAGGGAACAGGGAACGGGGAACGGGGAACAGGATAATATTTTCAGTATTTTTATCTGTTTTGAGACTTTTTACAAATGATTTCTGATTGCTATATATAACGTCTCTACTGTAGATAAAGATTCTCAAACAAATACAAAAGTATTATTATCAGATAAATCTAATCCGGTAATATTACGAACTACTCCAATTAATTCCTGTTTACCGCTAGTCATATCAAAAATCCGAGTATGATTCTGAAATGTTTCTTTCAATAGATAGTTATCAGCAACACCGTGAAGTTGAATCCGATCAATACCTAATTCAAAATCCGCAATGACACCATAATCTACTTTACCTTGACTACTATAAAACTGCGTATTAATATCACCTAAAATAAACAAATCATTGCCTTCTTTTCCGCGTAAAATATCTCGTTCTCCTGCACCGGGATTAACTTGATCCCGATCAACCCCAATTAAAGTATCATTGCCATCCCCCCCAATCAGTTTATCATCACCTGTTCCACCCATCAATATATCATCGCCTCTATTCCCTCGCAGTGTATCATTTCCCTCACCTCCCCAAATAGAATCATCCCCGCCTCTAGCGCGGACAATATCATCCCCGCCTAGCGCTTCTATGGTTTCACTTGCATTACTATAAAATAAGTTATTATCGGCTGCGGTGGGGTTTGGAGTGTTGGGATCGCCAGTAATTTGAATCTGGTCAATGGCGATATCTTCATCTGCTGAATTGAGGTTAAAAGTAATGCGTAAATCAAGTTTAGAACCCAGTTTATGGATATAATTTGAGAATAATTGAAACGTATTGGTAATTTCTATTCCGTCTCCAATTCCATCAAAATCAGTATCGATAAAAGGTGCAGAATTATATGTACTGCCATCATTTTCTATCGCCAGTAATTTATAATAGCCACCGTCATCAATTTGATATTCAAATAAGACGAAATCTGAGTTATCCCAATTTGAACTGCCATGACTCGTATCATCTTCTGCTAATAATACGCTAAATTTTATATTAGTAATTTCTGTAATATTAATATCAGAAATTGTTAAAGTTTGTAGTGAATTAGCACCTTCTGCATCAATATCCTGGGCGGCAAAATAGAAGCTTCCTTCAGGATTAAAAACTTGATAATTGCTATTAATATTACTACCATCTGTACGATTAAAAAAATCATTAACTCCATTACTAAATTCTGAAATAGAAGTATTATATCTTTTACCATTTCTATCTCTTTCAAAGTTTTCTACAAAAATTCTAGCCATAGAGTCATCTCCTGGATATCTTAACTAATATTTATTTATTCTATTTATTAGTAATGTTTGATCAGCCTTTCACAATGATTATATCTATTTTTTTATTAATAATCTATTCGTGGAATTACTGATTTTAATATTTTATTAAATGGTTATACTTTTATGTATTTTGTAACTTATAACTAGCTTTAAGTAATCTCTAGTATGATTATCTATTTTTTATATAATGAGTTTTCTATATCACTTAAATAAAATTGCTATATTTTATTTTATGAAAATAGTGAAAAGACAATGAATCTGAGGAAAAGTAATCAACTTTAAATATTTTAGCGATTAACTGTTACCTTTTTTTAGGAGTTGTTGTCTTAATGTAATCCAAAGTTTTTGAGAACTCCAAGATCCAAAAATCATTGCAATTATAAATAAAACGGGGTTAAAAATACCCAAAGCTAAAGCCGTTATTCCAGGCCCTGGGCAATAGCCAGAAATGCCCCAACCGATGCCAAAAATTGCCGAACCGAGGATAAGGGGTAAATCAATATTGTGACGGGAAGGAAGATAAAATTTTCGCGTTAAGAGCGGATGGGGTTGTTTTAAAATATATCGAAAACTAATCAGCGTGACTCCAACCCCACCTCCAAGAACAAATAATAGAGTGGGGTCCCATGTTCCGGTTAAATCTAAAAATCCTAAAACGCGATCGCGATCGATCATTTGAGACAAACCCAACCCTAAACCAAACAGAATGCCGGAAAATAATGCAATTAAATTCTGTTTGATTTTAATCGTTGGTTTTCGTTGTGGTTTTTGCAGCTTATCCATGGCGGATGATAAATACTGTAATAAAAGCAGTGATGAGAAACGTGACCACTGCCACTGCTGAACGGGGAGACAAACGACCTAATCCACAAACGCCATGACCACTGGTGCAACCACTCCCCATGCGTGTCCCGAAACCGACCAGAAACCCTCCGATAATCATTGCTAGGGGTGCAAAGGTTGAGATGGGAGTCGGTCGAGGGGCAAAGAAACTTTCATAAAATGTTCCCCCGAGTAACATACCGCTCAAAAACAGCCAGCGCCAATTTTCTCTAGCATCTCCCCAAATTGCGCCATTGACAATTCCACTAATTCCAGCAATTCGGCCATTGAACGCCAGTAAAATAGTAGCACTAATCCCGATCAAAATTCCGCCGAATAAGGCAGCGATCCAATTAAATGATGCCATTTTTGCCTTGTTTAATTTTCAGGAACGGCGAATGTTAAAACAACACCATTCTTGACGTTTCCATAGAGTTGCAACAATCCATCCATGTTGTTCTAGGGTATCTGCAATGGGCTTGGCTTGATCTAATAAAATACCACTGAGAATAGCCCAAGTATTGGAGTGGACAATGTTGTCAAACTGAGGAATCAGATCAATAATCACCTCAGCCAAAATATTACAGAGGATACCATCAACCGGATGCTCGAGTTTTTCTAATAATCTCTCAATACTGCCCTGTTCGACAACCATTTTGTCTTGGAGAATTTGGTTAAGCTGACGATTATGGTCTGCTGCCCTCACGGCTAGGGGGTCAATATCAACCGCATGGACTTGAGTTGCGCCCAATAGCAATGATCCAATCGATAAAATCCCCGAACCGCAGCCAATATCAGCGATAATTGCTTTTTCCGGTTTGACACCCAATCGCATTTCTAGTGATTCTAAGCAGAGTTGAGTTGTTGCGTGAGTCCCTGTCCCAAACGCCACACCGGGATCTAAACGTAAGATTTTTCGGTCTGAGTCATTCGGCAAAGGCAACCAAGCCGGATAAACTAAGAAATAATCCCCAATTGGGGTCGGTTCCCAATATTTCTGCCAGCTACTGGCCCAGTCTTGTTCATCAATTAAATCCCAATCTACCGCCGGGGCTGGCATTTCTAAACATAATGCATCTTGACGCAGCCATAACGATAAAGCGGCTAAATCTAACAGATTGGCTTGTTGTTCGGGTAAATATGCAGAGGTTAAACAGGCATGATTCTTAATTTGACTGGCGCTACCATGACAGCCAAAATCTTCCAGCCGCCAAAAAATTGTTTCTTCCAGGGCTGGATCGCTCAGAACTTTAATTTCCCACCAGCTATGTGCCATATTATATTTCTATTTCAGGGTTTAGGATATTTCAGGATTGATGACTATTGATGCTTCAACACCTTGTCAGCCCTGATACTTAATGATTTTTATACGTTTTCTGTCTCGCATTGAGACCCTCAGCTCAAGTTTACTACAGCCTCAGGGTGAGTATAGTGATAATACAGCTTCAATCTAACCGAATCAGCCAAGTTGATAGCGACTCTGTTGAACTGATAGAAGTTGTGCGATCGCAATCTATAGAGGCAATAGCGACTATCTGCCAGACAGTAGGAAAAAATTCTAATCTCCTAAAGTGTATAAAAACTCTGATTATTTGTTTAAAGATTTATGTCCAGATTGAAGAAGAAAAAAAGATTAGCTTTCTTCCTTCTTCCCATCGCTCACTTTAGGACTGTAATTGCCCAGACAAGGCAACCGTGTAAGCATCTCGAATACCCGGAACTTTCATAATTTCACTCAGTAAGCCGTCGGGTAACGGATCGTCAAGACTCAACACCATCACAGCTTCTCCCCGAACAATTCGCCGTCCCACTTGCATACTGGCAATATTGACATTAAAGCTACCCAGCAGCGAGCCAATTTTACCGATAATTCCCGGCATATCTCGGTGCAAGGTAAATAACATATGAGGACTGGGAGGAACATTAATCGGAAAACCATCAATTGTAGTAACTCGGATTTCTTGTTCTCCTAAAACAGCCCCCGTCACAGAATGAGTCCCTAAAGATCCTTTCGCCGACAGATGCAATGATCCCGTATAATCGCTCTTGGAAGTATCACGGGTTTCAACCACATGAATCCCCCGATCTTTGGCTTCTAAAGTGGCGTTGACATAATTAACCCGTTCCCGTAAGGCTTGAGTTAATAATCCCTTCAGAGAAGCCACTACAATCGGCTTACTGCTATCGGCGGCTAATTCTCCTTGGAGACGGACTTCTAAATAGTCAACCCGGCCTCCGGCTAACTGACCCGCTAAATTACCCAAGGTTTCAGCCAGTTGCAGATAGGGTTTGAGTTTTTCAATTGCATCAGGATACAAGCCTGGAATATTCACCGCAGAACGGGCGGGTAAGCCCAGCAACACATCCCGAATTTGTTCTGCTACATCGACAGCCACATTCACCTGTGCTTCTTCAGTCGATGCCCCGAGGTGGGGAGTCAGAATAATTTTTTTGTCTAATTCCCGTAACGGAGAGTCCGCTTCTAACGGTTCATTTTCGTAAACATCCAAAGCAGCCCCAGCAATTTGATCCTGTTTTAAAGCCTCATACAATGCCGCTTCATCAATAATTCCTCCTCGGGCACAGTTAATCAGTCGGGCAGTGGGTTTCATCTTGGCAAACGCCGCTGCATTAATGAGATGATAGGTTTCTTCCGTTTTCGGCATATGCAAGGTGATGTAATCTGATTCTTGCAGCAACAGATCTAAATCCACCAAACGACACCCAAGCTGTTGAGCCCGTTCTTGGGAAAGAAATGGATCATAAGCTAAAAGTTTCATCCCCATCGCTTTGGCAGCGGTTGCAACGTGAGAACCAATTTTACCCAGTCCTACCACGCCCAGGGTTTTCTTGTATACTTCTACCCCAATAAAGTTTTTGCGTTTCCACTCACCACTTTTAACCGAGTGGTTGGCATCGGGAATGTGACGGGAGAGGGCTAACATCATCGCCAAGGCGTGTTCGGCAGCAGCTATGGTATTACCCTGAGGGGAATTAACTACTACAATTCCTTTACGAGTCGCAGCGGCAACATCGACATTATCCACACCAACCCCGGCTCGACCAATAATTTTAAGTTGATCGGCAACCTGGATCATATCTTGGGTGACGCGAGTTCCAGAACGGATCATCCATGCATCATATTCGGGGGCTATTTTCACTAATTCTTCTGGAGGTAAGCCCGTTTTAATATCCACTTGGGCGACTTGGGAGAGAATATCAATTCCAGCTTGATCGATTGAATCAGATACAAGAACTTTAGGCATAATGATAGTAATGCTAATAAATTGTTACAGTGGGAAATTTTTGACCGACACGATCTCGGTACTAAAGGCCGCAGTAGGACATTTTAACCGCTGGCGGGATCTGAGTTAAGTTAATTCGCTGAAAACTTTAACTTTGTTATGGTTAGTCATTTGTCCCAAGTCATTTAAGGCAATAGGTAAAGTTCTGTCTTCAAAAGCAAGTCTAACGCGGGTTCATCCTGGTGTTGGCAGTCAGGGACGCATCTCACCGACTTCACATCCGCGCTTAGCGTTGAATTGAATACTCTCTTTGTTTTTAAAGTCTATCGGCTTCCTCGCCTTCTCCTACTGTCTGCTTCTGGCAATATAATCTCATACTTTTTCGTTGTAACAATGCCTTCGATATATTTTTGCTCAGACCTGACTCAACAGGCTACTTTCTAAATTAATTCAGTGCAGCTTCAGCAAAGACGTGATATTACTTCGCAATTGTAAAGGATTCTGATGAGCAATTGCACTATACTATCAATTTTTCTTAAAATTTTTAAACAACTTGAGTCAAGCCGCGCAAAGTCTGTTACAAAAAAAATATATATTATTGAGTGCAGAGGATAAGCAGATGAATAAGAGAGTGATTATTTTTTCAGGAATGATGATGGCATTGTTGGGTTCAGTCTTTGGATTAGCTGTTTCTAAAATGCAGCAAAAACCCTATCAATGTTGTGGAGATGTTACGTTGACTCGAGATTTAGGCTATAGTCAATCTCGCACACCAGGACGTTATGCAACAGTCGGGGCTATTCTAGGATTTAGTATTGGTTCAGTGGTTGAAAGCTTACGACAATTACAACCAGAAGAAAACGAATTATAAGCATAATTTAGATCTAGAGATTATTGATCGATTAGAGCCATAATAATGCAATAGATTGTAACAGTCTTGGGTGATTACAGTTATTTTTATATCTGTTAACTGAGAAGCCGATTGACTGTATTGTTTAAGTGCGATCTTTTACCCTGTTCTACGATGACAAAATATCCCCCATCCGTTGTGAATGAGGGAAATATAATTAAGCCGAAAACGGACTGCGATCGCTCACGCTAAGTTCAAAGATTCTTCTAAATCTTGCAAGACAATATTCACAAGCGCTTTCTGAGTATAGCGACAATGTAGCGTTTCAGTGGAGTTAAAGGAACCATTCTCAAAATATTTATTAGCAGGCGCTCCCCCGCCACACAAAGAAAAATATTCGCAGGTTTCTTTGCAAGCGTTTACCCCCGCTTTGATTTCATGGGTAATTGTCTTAAATTTCTCTGTTTGAGTCGCGGATTCAAATGAATCTTGTAAAATATTTCCAATGACAAATTTACCATAATCTGGAGTTTCAAGAGAGAGTAATTCTGGAGAAAATGTCATAAAATCTCCTTTATGATCGATACTAATAATTGTGTAGGGATCGGATTGACCGCGTCCCATGTCTGCCCCTCTCATAATACTCCGCTTTACCCGTTCAAATTCTCGAACCGTGAATTTACAATTAGGCTGTTTTGTCAGTTCATAAAACCGTTTCATAAACTGATAATGCTTCACATCAATATCAGTATCCGTTGATTCTAAGGAAGAGTTTTGATTAATTCCTTCGGTTTCTTCAACATTAAAACCGACTCGCTTAATATTATTTTCGCTGAAAAACTGATAGATTTCATCCGGATAATCCAGAGATTCTTTAGTCAGTACCGCAATCACATTAAAGTGAATATCATTCTTTTCTAGCCAAGAAATCCCTCGCATTGTACTAGCATGAGTGCCTAAACCTGTGCGGGTTTTCCGGTTTTTATCGTGTAAAAAAGCAGGCCCGTCTAAACTCACCCCAATTTTAACCGGATGTTGTTTAAAGAAATCACACCAAGCCTGATTAATTACCGTTGCGTTAGTTTGAATAGAATGATAAATCTTATAATGATTGTGGTTATATTGCTCGGATAACTGATTAATGGTTTCAAATGCAGACTCATAGAAACGAATTGGCATGGTTAACGGTTCGCCCGAGTGCCAAACAATGGTAAAATCTTCCTTGAGATAAGGACTAGAAAATAAGTCTTTAAATATAGGTTCGAGTAACTCTAGAGAAAATTCGTGCTTTAAATGGCGATCGGGTAAATAACAATAATCACAATTTAAATTACAGAAGGTTGTGGGTTGAATCACAACTAATTTAACTGGCCCAAACTGAGAAGTGGAATTGTCCACTGTTTCGGATAACAATGCTGTGTTAGAAGATTGGATCATTTGATGTTTTATTAATATGATTAAAGCTGCCACTTGTTCAGTTCAAATGGCATCATCTCTAGAGAGCTAATCAGGGGCAAGAGCCCCTTATCTGAGTCAAATCTTGACTTAGAGTATCGATTTAAGTTGAAATCAACTCTAAGCCATTGTGCCGATCCTCAACCGAATTAAGTTTAGGAGTAGGCCCCTAGATAGTAGGGTGGGGTGAAAAGAGGATCGGCAAATTAATTGTTCAGATTTCCAGGATTAAAGCTAATTTAGCAATAGTTGTCCCAGTTTTCCCAATTTTCCCAATTTTCCCAGTTTTCCCAGTTTTCCCAATTTTCCCAGTTTTCCCAGTTTTCAAAGTTCTCCCAATTCTCCCAATTTCCCCAATGATGACCAGCTACTAAAGTTTCTTTCTCGGAGGAGGTTGAACCCTGCTGAATCTTTTCTAACAAGCCTTCCCTAACTTTTTCTACTCGATCGCTAATGGTTGTTTTTGCTGAAGTTGATGCATCTTTAGCCGCATTAGCAATTCCAGCAGTAATAAAAACATGAACGCAGGCCAGAGCGACCCACAAACCAATTCTCGGATTCATAAGCTTTATCCCTAAAATATCAAAACATTACTAATGTTTCGAGACCAGTTTATAGCCTAGGAAAAAAAATAGGAACAGACCTTGCATAAAATTTTATATTTCTTTATATCTTTGTAAAATTAGCCCAAAATTGAAGTTTTATGACGAATAGATTGATCGGATGAGCTGATACCTGATACAGCAACATCTGTGCGGACAATATACTTCATTCCTTGCAATACTTTGGCCCCTTCATGACGAATGACATGATCAAAAAGAACAGCTCGTCCTCGGGTTGGACAGACTCTCATTTGATTATTTGGAAACACTGTATCCCCGCCCTTAATCTCATCACTTAAGTAAATTACTAAAGTATATTTAGAGCGAAGACCGGGTTCAATTTCTCGAGGCGCATCACAGTGAGCACTGACAAATTCACCGACCTCATATCGATAGCATTCTAAAATTGGCCCAAGACGAAGCACTTGAAAATTAGTCGTCGGAGCATCAGAAACCTGTTCTGAAAGCCGCAGCAAAATGGTTTGCATGGTTTCTGGACACTTGACAAAAGTTTCTTTGTTGTTGCGTCCTTTATCCTGCATCCGAGCCACCTTAAACCCGACAGACTCTGCTTTGGCAATCAGTGCTGCACATTCTTGGGGATTCAGGAGTTCCCCTGTATACCAAATACCGTTATCAATTTTTTCCATTGCTTGATTCATACTAAGTTGTTGGGCGTTAATCGAACTACAGGAACATTGTATAGACTGTGCCTGGCTCTTAGTTATATGCTTGCATAGTTGCATACAATTCAATTCGTTTCAAGCACGCGGGAGGCAGTATGTGGGAGATGCCTCGGAGCTGCATCCGGCGATCGCCCTTACTGATTATCTGATGAAAAGCAGTACAGACAATTTAAAGAATCACTGCAATTGAGGTGATTTATTACAAAATACTAAAAATTTAGACTTCCCCACTCATCTGTACGGAGACATTACGACTTCTAGGGCTATCTAACTCAAACAGTAAGACGGACTACCAAGTCCCTAAGGCTCATTTCCCATCTACAACTGGAATCACTTCACAGGGAACATTCTGAGGATGCAAATCATTGTGTCAGTATTTCCCGTCGGGTGGTGCTAGCTTTTTGAGATGAACTTGGACATCTTTTGAGGAAACGCTCTTCATTTTCATTAATTGCGTCTGGCCGTCGTTGTATGGCGTGAGAAGACCAAAACTTGCCCTTGTTTAATGGCCCTTGTCTTCAAATCTCTCGCAGTTGAGGGGTGAGATTATAGGTGCAGATTCCCGGTTCGGTTTCGACTTGGATGAATGGGTGAACAAATGGCATTCTTTGACAACAAAAGTCAGGCGCGATCGCGCCCTGCTACAAGAATAGCCCACCATTAACAATCGTGAATCTGTTGGTGGGCGCTGGGCTAATAAACTGAGAAGAGTTTATTCGCTTTGTAAAAGATGTTTTACTTACTCTTCTTCGTCGATCTCTCCATCGGATTGAGATTCAACCTGAATCAGATGAATATGTTTGGAACCTAGACGAATTTCAAACTGATCGCCGGGTTTTAAGCCCATCGACTTTGTATAATTTGCCCCAATTACTAGAGAACCGTTTTTATGAACACAGGCGCGATAACTTGCTTCTCTTCCACGTCCATCGCGAGTTTGACCACCATCTAACGAAATTCCTTTTGCCGCTAATAAGGCATCGTAAAATTCCGTCATCCTTGCACGTTTTTGATTCTCTTTTGTCAGGGTGTAATACCCGCACTCTTTTGCTGTTTCCCGTTTTGGGATATCTCCAAGTGCCTTAACTTTACTGAGTAAAGCTTTTCCTGTCAATGGTTTTTCCGCAGGAGTGTCTATTGCTGTTTTTGCCATAAGCTTATTCCAAATCTAATCTAATTAATCCTAACATGGTTGTACATTTTTTCTATGATATAACTTGAAATAGATTTTTATGCAATGGACTTATAAAAATGTTAACTTCAAAAATATTATGCTGATCTGTTTGGAGAAAATCATCCAATATGTAACGAAGTTTTAAAATTGAGCACATATTCCAACTTAGTCCCTTGCAGACAATAGCCGTCTGGGATTGATTGAGTGAGCTGAAAACACTTCTAATCTGGACTTGTGTTTTATGTTGACTTTTAAATCAATAAAGGTTATATTGAGCTTTAGAGTCACACTTAAATAAACAAGTGACGGTTGAATGGTTAAACAACTCAAGCCAGAAGATTCTGATGAAGCTTAACAAAATAGACTTAAAAAATGTTATTGCAGCGGGTCATAATCAAGAAGACTTAGTCTTGCTGATCGACCGAGGAAACGAGATTGAGTATCTTGAAATTTCCGCTCCCCAAGCGGCTTACGAGGGTCTACAGCAAGTAGCAGATTACGCAAATCCCCCCTGCCCCCCTCAGCTCAAACATCAGTCACAAACAGAATTGAGACCCAAACCCATCCCTTTATTCGCCAACGAGTCAGGTATCTTTAATCGAGTTGAGAATCGTACTGAGTCTCAATCGAGTTTAACTGTAGAATCTGCTCAATCAACAGAAGATGAACCGTCACAAACTTGGGAAATGTTAGGAAATGTCAATTTCTCTTGAGATGGATTGACATCTACCGAAGTGGGAATATTTTTGTAGAAAGAAGATGATCGCCTTAAGCCGTTCAAATCTCTCGATTGAATGATTCCGCTGCCGGCTATAGCGTTGTTACTAACTTCTATTATTCGGCACGAATTTGCTGTAGTAATTGCTCAAACGGCTGCCAATTGTCTTCTATCACAATCGGTTCCCAAACCGCTTCTATTTGCGATCTCACCAAAGTGACAGTAGGATGATATCGCTGTAATCTCTGTTGAACTTCCTCAAGTTCTAGAGGGGATAGGGTTTGCAGGTAATGATGATATAACTGTCGCCACTCCTGAACATACAACTGTCGCCAATCATCAAACTTTAACAAAGCCTCAACCCCCAGAAAAATCTGATTTGGATCGTGTTGCCATTGGGGGCTAAATTGTTGCCGCAGGGTGATAAAAAACTGATGATAGCCAATGTCGTAGTGCTTAAGAATATTCAGTGTTAACTTGACTAACTCTTCCCCTTCTGAAACGGGCAGTTGATCAAATCCTAACTGATGAATCATCTGAGTCCGATAAGCCTGCTGATAATATTCTTGAAAAGACTCTAACTCAAGGTTCATTTTGTCCCAATCCATCACTAAGGACAAACATCGTTGTAAAATTTCTAAATTTCCCTGACAGACAAACGGTTGATTACTATAGGCATAGCGTCCGCCATAATCAAAATAAGCAGCCGTAAACCGAGGATTATATTCCGGTAGAAATGCGTAAGGGCCATAGTCAAAACTTTCCCCGGTGATGGACATATTGTCGGTGTTTAATACCCCATGACAAAACCCAACTGCCATCCATTGTGCGGCTAACTTGGCCACTCGTTGAATCAGTTCTTGATAGAAGTGTAAATAGCGCTCACGGGGCAGGACTGGAGTCGTATCGCCTCCCACTCGTTCATCGAGCAAATGAGGATAATAATAAGTAATGACATGATCGAGTAATTTCTGCATTAAATCGGGTCGCTTGAAATAATAGAGTCGTTCAAATGTACCGAAGCGAATATGAGATCGACTCAAACGAACCATCACCGCTGAACGAGTGGGAGACGGTTCATCCCCTCGCCATAACTGTTCTCCAGTTTCAATTAAACTTAAACATCTCGAGGTTCGTACTCCCAAACGATGTAACATTTCGGCGGCTAAAACTTCCCTGACTCCGCCTTTGAGAGTAAGTCTACCGTCGGCGCTACGAGAATAGGGCGTTCGACCCGAACCTTTTGTACCCAAATCATAAAGATCGCCCTCTACACCCCGCACTTGTCCATAGAGAAACCCCCGGCCGTCTCCTAAATAAGGGTTATATTCTCCGAATTGATGACCGTGATAAGCCATTGCCAAAAACGGACGAACGCTTTCAAATTGACCAAATGCTTCAATAAAATGCTCATCACTTGCTTCTTCTGGATTAATTCCTAAAATCGGTAATAAGGCATCATTGCGAAACCGTAACCGATGCAGAGGAAATTCTGCGGCTGACACAATATCGTAATAGTTTTCTCCTAACTGTTCAAAAGCCGGTTCATAGTCGAGGAATAAAAAAGGGTTAGTCATGGGTTATTCATGATGGGTTGATTCTTTATGATTCGCGATCGCGATCGCATTAGGCAAGCGTAGAACAACTGTTACCGAATGAGAAGATTGGATATTTTATGGCACGACAGGCGCGCCAAGCGTGTCAGACAATTCCACAGTTTACAAAACCCTCCAAATTTAGGAAATTCCGAGGCTATCACCACATCGCAATAGTTAGAAATAACTATTCACTCAGCGGGTTGGTAGTCGATTATGGGTGATTGATGATGGGTTGATTTTTTATGATTCGTTATCGCTGAGATATTCGGCAAGGGTGCAATAACCATTTGCCTGATCAAATTTTTTCTAGTCTGTGCCGCGATCGCGCTCTATCAGATTTATCTTCCCTACTTGCAATTAGCTCTAACAATCGATACACTTCTTTAAATAAGTATTATTTACACGCCGTTCGACAGTCGGTGTAAGCTTGTAGAGGGTAAAGTCCTCAGACTCCCGATGAAACAAGAATCCTGATTGACTAGAGGTTAGTAGTCCGCTACGCCCAAAGTTCAGGGAATGTCAAATCTCGTTAACTATCTTTACCTGAGTTCAAAAAGTCTTTGCACTTTTAGAAACACTGTTGAGAGTAGTTAACCATTCACTCAAAACCGTAGAAACGTAGAATTAGATATTCTACAATTTCTGTAAACGGATCATTGACGCTCGATATAACAACGTCGTACACCTTTATTATCACGGAGGAGCGTAGTCAATGGGACTACCTTGGTATCGTGTACATACAGTGGTTCTGAATGACCCAGGACGGCTGATTTCTGTACATTTAATGCACACTGCCCTCGTCGCTGGCTGGGCAGGTTCAATGGCTTTATATGAACTGGCAATTTTCGATCCTTCCGATCCGGTTTTAAACCCGATGTGGCGGCAGGGAATGTTTGTCATGCCCTTCATGGCTCGTCTTGGAGTCACCCAATCTTGGGGCGGATGGAGCGTGACTGGAGAAGCTGCATCTAACCCCGGTTTCTGGTCTTTTGAAGGGGTTGCAGCAGCTCACATTGTGCTGTCTGGGTTATTATTCCTGGCAGCAGTTTGGCACTGGGTTTACTGGGATTTAGAACTCTTCAGCGATCCTCGTACCGGAGAACCCGCGTTAGACTTGCCAAAAATGTTTGGCATTCACTTATTCTTGTCTGGTTTACTCTGCTTTGGCTTCGGAGCCTTCCACCTAACTGGACTATTTGGCCCTGGAATGTGGGTTTCAGATCCATATGGACTCACGGGCAGCATCCAACCGGTTGCGCCGTCGTGGGGGCCAGAAGGCTTTAACCCCTTTAACTCTGGAGGAATTGTGGCTCACCACATTGCCGCCGGAATTGTGGGGATTATTGCTGGGCTATTCCACCTTTCAGTGCGTCCGCCGCAACGGCTGTACAAAGCACTACGGATGGGGAATATCGAAACCGTACTTTCCAGCAGTATTGCCGCTGTGTTCTTTGCTGCGTTTGTGGTTGCCGGAACCATGTGGTATGGATCTGCCGCGACTCCTATCGAACTGTTTGGCCCCACTCGTTATCAGTGGGATAGCGGTTACTTCCAACAAGAAATTGAACGCCGTGTCCAAACCAGCATGGCTCAAGGTTTAACTGAGAGTCAGGCTTGGGAAGGAATTCCGGAAAAACTGGCATTTTATGATTATGTTGGTAATAGCCCCGCTAAAGGCGGTCTATTCCGGGTTGGCCCAATGAACGAAGGGGACGGGATTGCTGAAGCTTGGCTCGGTCACCCCGTATTCAAAGACGAAGATGGCAAGATCCTGAATGTCAGACGTTTACCCAACTTCTTTGAAACGTTCCCCGTCATCTTAACCGATGAAAGCGGTGTGATTCAGGCTGATATTCCTTTCCGTCGGGCAGAATCTCGTAATAGCTTTGAACAAGCCGGTATTAGCGTTAGCTTCTACGGTGGTGCTTTAGATGGTCAAAGCTTTACAGACCCGTCTACTGTTAAGAGATATGCTCGTAAAGCTCAGCAAGGTGAACCCTTCGACTTTGACCGGGAAACCTTAGACTCTGACGGGGTATTCCGCACCAGCACTCGCGGTTGGTTTACATTTGCTCATGCTTGTTTTGCGTTGTTATTCTTCTTCGGTCATATCTGGCACGGTTCTCGGACATTATTCCGGGATGTATTTGCTGGAATTGAAGCCGATCTTGAAGAACAAGTAGAATGGGGATTCTTTGAGAAATTGGGAGACCCAACAACTCGGGCAAAATAAGATTCGGATCGTCTAAATTGAGTTGATTTCAGCCACAGACAACGGAATAAATTCACCTTGTTTGGTGGTGAAAAACATGAAGGTCTAACGAATTTACAACTTTAAAGTTGTGTCGTTAGACTTTTTTTGCTTCTGGACTGGTAAACTAGTAAGGAAAAGAAACTTTTAAGGAAATTCACATGGAAAGTGCTGCCTATATTCTGGTTTTAGCATTGTCAATCGGAGTACTGTTTTTTGCAATTGCTTTCCGGGAACCCCCTCGGATTGGAAAATAACAGTATAAATCTCCATTTTGATGTTCAGTTAAGGTTGAGTGAGCCAGATTCAATCTTCATTTTTAGTCTATAATTTGAACGATCTTGATGCATCAAAAGCCTCAGATCATCTAGTGTCGGCTAGAACGTGAAGATTGTCTTCTTCTCACTCAACCCTTGATCGATATCCAATCAATCTCATGAAGTGAATTTCAAGCTATAACAATGTGAGTTTATGCAATGTCCCATTTGCCAACATACCAGTAGTCGAGTTTTAGAATCCCGTTCGGCTGACTCTGGTAAAAGTATTCGTCGCCGCCGAGAATGCCTTAATTGTCAGCATCGCTTCACCACCTACGAACGGATTGAACGAGTCCCTGTTACGGTGATTAAACGCAATGGTCAGCGCGAATCATTTGAACGGGAAAAATTACGACGCGGTTTGGTCAGAGCTTGTGAAAAAACAGGAATTACTGCCACAGAATTAGAAAGTATTATTAGTGATATTGAAGCAGAATTTCAGCAACGCTCATTGCGAGAAGTGAGCAGTCAACAAATTGGAGAGCTGGCTTTAGAACGATTGAAACAAATTAGTGAAGTGGCTTATATCCGCTTTGCGTCAGTTTACCGCCAATTTCAAGGCATTCGAGATTTTGTCGATACTTTAGCTCAGTTTAAACAGAATACGACTCAACCGGAAGATGTTGTTGAGACTCAGACGGTTTCAGAGGGGACTGAACAGACTGAATCAGCTTCTCATAACGCTTGTACAGGCTCTCTCTATTAGCGATTCGTCCTACCTGACTATTTTATAAAAAATCGGGGTACAATGTTCTATTTAATCTAAAAGTGACCCAAAAATGAAAGGAGTGTGGCATAATGGATGTGCTTTATGTTCAATTGTTTCACCCCGCAAAGGATTGATTTAATGCATCAAGCATTATACGGTTCATTCATCTCTGTTCTATGGAGATTCATGGGATGATTACGATTGGATCATTAAGATGGTGATGGGGATTCGTCGGCTTGAAATCTGTTTTTTAGGCTTTTACTGAATCACGAGATAGTCAATGACTAGATTTTGATTCAGGGGTAAAAGTTTGAGACAAAGGCATCTTCAAAGCCAACTGAGGAATTAAACCAACTTTCGCCCAGTATAACTGTTGCTGGGGAATGATTAGAGCCTGATCGCGTTTTCTTAAGAATTCAGTGCTATGTGTGTAGATTAACCCCTTACACAGAGACATTCACGAAAAAACCGAGGTATTCGTTGATCGAATTCAGTGCAAAAAACTCAAGTTATAGCGTTGCACAGTCTCCCACATAATCAGCAATCATTCCCTGTCTGATTTTCAGTGTGTTGATTGGCTATTGAGTTGGGGAACAACGCGCATGATGAAACGGTTTGGCGCAAAAACTGATAGAACATAGGAGTCAGGAGCTAAAACTACAGCTCAATACTAAAAAATTTTATACTCCTTTTTCCGATAAAAACGATGATCGCATTCCTCAGCTGTGAAAGTTGTCTAGCCAGATGATAGATAACAGCCTGTAAAACATCTTAGTACAGAATATATACTCAGCCATCACAGCAGATTGTCAAGCCCATATCCCCCCTTTCAACCATCTTTTCAACTACAAACCATAGGGAGAGAATATCTAGGAAACACTCGCATGATCAATCAGATAACCAAAGAAACAACGGTGAGCTTTACTCATGAAGATTTTGCCGCCTTACTCGATCAGTATGATTATCATTTCAGCCCGGGAGATGTGGTTCCAGGCACAGTATTCAGTATCGAACCCAGAGGCGCTCTGATTGATATTGGGGCTAAAACCGCAGCTTACATTCCTCTACAGGAAATGTCAATCAACCGGGTTGAAAGTCCCGATGAAGTTTTACAATCTAACGAAACTCGTGAATTTTTCATCCTGACCGATGAAAATGAAGATGGACAGCTCACCTTGTCAATTCGTCGGATTGAGTATATGCGAGCCTGGGAACGGGTTCGACAATTACAAGCAGAAGATGCAACCGTTCGTTCACAAGTCTTTGCGACTAACCGAGGGGGAGCGCTAGTTCGGATTGAAGGATTACGCGGCTTTATTCCTGGATCTCATATTAGCACCCGCAAACCCAAAGAAGATCTCGTCGCAGAAGAATTGCCTTTAAAATTTTTAGAAGTTGATGAAGATCGAAACCGTCTGGTTTTAAGTCATCGACGCGCTTTGGTCGAACGGAAGATGAACCGCCTCGAAGTTGGGGAAGTGGTCATCGGTACAGTTCGTGGCATCAAGCCATATGGTGCTTTCATCGATATTGGTGGAGTCAGTGGCTTACTTCACATTTCAGAAATCTCCCACGACCATATCGATACCCCCAACAGCGTCTTCAACGTCAACGACGAAGTCAAGGTGATGATTATTGACCTCGATGCTGACCGGGGTCGAATTTCTCTGTCTACGAAGCAATTAGAACCTGAACCCGGAGATATGGTGAAAAATCCGGATTTAGTCTATGACAAAGCTGAAGAGATGGCCGCTAAATTCCGGGAGAAAATGTTAGCTGAACAGCAAGGTATTCCCTTGACGGAAGATAACGCGGCAACTGAAACTGAAGCAGAAATGGACATTCCTCCTGCAACAGAAGAAGAAGAAACTCCTGCCGCAGCAGAATCTGTAGAAGCTGATGTTGATGAAGCGCCAGAGGCGACAGACACAGAAGCTGTAGAGACAGAAGTTTCAGAAGCGCCCGAGGTGACCGAGGCGACAGAAGCGCCAGAAGTAACAGAAGCTTCAGAAGTAACAGAAGCTTCAGAAGTGACAGGATCTGAAGCTGCAGTTGAAACTGAAGCGGTTGCCTCAGAAGCAGTGGACTCCCCAGATACAGAATCTGAATAAATCCATCAAAGTTGAGTTGTCACTTTAAAATATGTTGAAGTTAAGAGGGAAATCTCCCTCTTTTTTTTTGTCCTATAACGCTACGGTAGGAGTAACGCTACAGCTAAACTGTGACAACATCACATGAAATGGCTAAGCTGTCGTGAAAGGTTAAAGAAAAAGCGGCTTTCCCAATATTCATTGTTTTAATTGGCTCTACATAATAAAACGATTAAATAAACTTTGTCAGGTGTTGACCGTCTGAAAAAGTTACTATAAAATATCTATAAAGTTACTTTTAAGTAACTAGATTTGTTATCATATGGGGGAAATGGATTCACGTGGTTGACACCTTACTTGAGTATGCAACAGCCATCGGTCAAGAAACGATTAGATTTTCACTTCCAAACCGATATCAAGCCCTAAGCTTTACTCGTACACAAGCAGATATTATTGCAAAGATTATAGACAGTTGGGAATTAAAAGAGGCAATCGTCGAATTCCACAATTGTAACCGTCCAATCAGAATCCCAGCCATATTAAGTCAAACGAAACCTTCATCTCAGCATAATATGATTGAGAATGTTCTTGCCCCAGGAATTCAAATTAACGATCTACTATTAACCCCACCTATATTCAAAATTTTTGAATATTTCCTCGAAAATCCTGACTTGCCGGGTGGACTCATTCGACGGTCTGATAATCGTCAAATTGCCTTAACCGCAGCCTCTCAAAGAATGATCCTCGGGGGGGCAACAATTGCAGATGCTGTCAAGCGCAAACGCTCAGACTATTGGTTTTTAGCGAATCTTGAAAGCTATATCAGACAGTCGCGACAGCAACTAGAACCGAATAATCCAGACTCTATTTTAGAGTTTTCCTGGCGGGGATGCGATCGCAAACGAGAAAACTGGCGGCAATTTACCAATCGTTATCGTTTGATTGAAGCTAACGGAATTCTGTATGAATTTTCTGTAGGTTTAGGAGTTAAAGCGTTACCCGCTGCTCCTGTTGTTTAAAGTCACAATCATCTATTTCTATTAATTTTATAAATCAGGGTACATTTTTTTACGAATTATACGCACACTACTAGATTAATTCATTCTAGTTAGATCGTGAGTTACCAATTTTTTGCATCATTTCAAGTTTCATCTTATTTGAGGATTAAGTTCAATGGAAAGACAAATTAAAATTTTTGACGATGGCTACGTTCACGAAATCGAAGATGGTAAAGCGATTTTATCGACTAATACAAATGGTGAAATTAGTAAATTAATCGAAGTCTTAGAATTTACCAAAGCCGAAAAATTTACCGTTGAACGAGCAGAAGTTTCTTTCGGTGATTCTGTTCCCACTTATCGCAATAGCCGCCGTCAAACGGGTTCAGCGGGAGTTAATATGATTAAGTCTTTTGAAGGACTTCATTTAGATGCTTATTACGATGCGGTTGGTATTCCCACTATCGGTTACGGACATATTGAAGGGGTTTACATGGGAATGAGTATCAGTGAAGCCGAAGCCGAAGAATTGCTACGAAAAGATTTAGAACGATTTGAAGTCGCGGTTCAAGATGCAGCAGAAGTAGAGATTAATGACGATCAATTCGATGCATTAGTGTCATTTAGTTTTAATTTAGGGGCAGGTTCACTATTTAGTTCAACCTTACTCAAATTACTGAATAAAGGTAAATTTGAACAAGCCGCAGAAGAGTTTCCCCGCTGGAATAAAGCAGGCGGTCAAGCGTTACTCGGATTAACACGGCGGCGGTTATCTGAACGGGCATTATTCTTAAGTAAACCCTGGCAGTTTTATAAAGAATATGACTTGTTAGAATTGACTTCACCGAAAATGCAAGGAGAATACGTGCGGCAAGTCCAGCAAGCGCTGCAAAAAGCCGGATGTAGCCTGAATGTCAATGGCGTGTTTGATGAAGCCACAGACAGGGCAGCAAAACAGTTTCAGGAAAAACAAGGCTGGTATCCCGATGGTTTAGTGGGGCCGAAAACTGTAGCGGCATTGAATTTGTAAATTGCTATTGAGGGGTCTAATTTTGCCCCTTTAGCCCTCCAATTCTGGGGCAGGGCTGTTCCCCGTACTTGATCAGAAAGTTTTATGACCTAACCCCCCAGCCTGCTTCCCTACCAGGGAAGGGGAAGTAATTATAGCGCTTACGCTTCGTGCTGCACGTAACGCGCCGTTACAATCGGGGGAAGAAATGCATAATAGAAAAAATACTCCCCTCTCCATCATTAAACTGTCTCGAAGAGACACAATTTCCCTCTCAAACGAACTCCTCTCTATAGCGCTTGCGCGCATGGCTGACGCGCTATAGCCTGACGGCATGGCTGGCGCTAAGGTGCGCGGCACGCGATTCGCCCTGCCTGTGGCGCAGCGCAAAGTGGGCGGCTCTGGTTTGCCGTCCCGCTCAACGCATGTAAGAAGGGTCGCACCGCAACCTCCCCCTGCAAGGGGGAGACCATTCGTTCCCTCTCCCCTCCTGGGAGGGGCTAGGGAGAGGTTGAGAGGGCTAGGGAGAGGTGAGAGGGCTAGGGAGAGGTCAAGTCCGACAGACGCACCCTACAGATTAGACACTCAAGCCTTCAGTTGTAGCTGTCTGTGTTAAGATTTCCGCAACCCGATCTGGTGTTAGCTTAGGGTTAGCTTCCAACATCAGCGCTACCACCCCAGCGACATGAGGAGTTGCCATTGACCACGATAATATGACCAAAGTTGGTAAAGTAGCCATGGACAACAACGGGGTTACCATTGGCAATATGCTGCTTGATATCCTCTTCAGAAGCGGTTGGGTTGAAATAGGACTCTTGCAGCGCACCATTACCATACTTATCTCCAAATTCCCGTAGGAGTTTCATTAAGTAATCCGGGACATGGCGGGTGGTCATGCCATATTGAGCATCCCAATCTAAGGTTCTTTCATAGAGTACATCCTCAAGCTGAACATTGCGATCGCGATCGGCCTGAGTCCGAGAGTCTACCCCGTAAAACTTCAGCAGCATCGACATACTGGTGACGTTACAGGAACCGTAAGGATTGTTTTTATTGTTAAGTTGGCTATGATAATCTACGTCTAAATCTACTTTAGAAGCCCGTGGCGGGGGAAACTGTTGCGGATCTTCCCCATCAAATGCGACTTCACTCAGTAGAATTTCAATATCTTCTTCAGAGCAATAAAAGAATTTCTCAACATCTTCGATACAATCTGTATTGGGATCGAAGCTTTCTAAAATAACCCGAACATGATTTCCCTGTAATTTCGGGGTATATTCACTGACATCGATTTCATCTCCTGCTTTGTAAGACTTGAGGGTGTTTGAATCTAATTTGTTGAGATTAAAAGGAAGGGGCTTGAGATAAGAATCAGACTTGAACTTGAGGACGTATTTCTTCATGGTAGAGTGAGCCACTAAATTGACGAATCGGAGTCAAGCAGGCATTATCGCTAGTCCGAAGTAAACAGGGTTATTACTAAGCAGAAAGTTCCTCTAGAAATTAAGGTTTCTGCGATCAAAATTAATACTTATGCACCAAGAATCTAAAAAATTCAGAGTTTCACACAATCATCTGATGTTGATAACGGTCTGGTTGGGCTATCGTATCAGTTTGCATAACTCAGACTTGACTAAATCTAAACTTGATTTTAAGTTACTTTTAAGTTACTTTTAAGTTACTTTTAGATTATCAGTGACCAATTGGTCTCTAGGCTGTAGTCTATGAGTGTAAAATGTGACGTAGAGAATACTGTGGTAGAAGAAAGTGAGTAAACGATATTATGTGACTTTGCCTGATGCCCTGGGAGATGCCCTAGAACGATGGGCGCAAGCTATGGGGGATAAGCCAGCTTCTTTGGCTGCTTTTATTGTGCAAAAAGGGATTCGAGACGCTCAAGATCGGGGTGAAATTCCGCCGGTTGAGAGTGATGAAGCTAAAGAGCTCAGTCATCGATTCTTATCATCCCTGGCATCGGGAAACCGCCTGCCAAATGGTGAGATGGCAGTGTTGGCTTATCTATTGAATGTTAAAGCGGAGTTATTGATTGCCCTATCAGAACAGATTCTAGAAGAACGAGTTAAATAAGGATGCTGAGTTATGTTGGCACCGGATCATGCAGAGATGAAAATTGAGCGTTGATCCCCCAACGGGCTGCCAAACAGTAGACAATTTGCACAAAAAAAATTATACTGGATCGGCAATATATTAACGATGAGGAGGGTGTCATTCCTGAGCAACTGAACTTGACCGTCAGCCTACGAGGCACTTGTGAGGTCAAAGAAACTTACCAAATTTTCAACTTAGTTGGCCAGTTAGATGCTTTTTCTGAAGGGGCATTTCGCAAGGTAGTGGGTAGCGCGATTGAAGATGACGCTAAACCCAATAACATTATCTTTAACTTGTCCAAGATAGACTTTGTGGATAGTTCTGGATTGGGTGCTTTAGTTCAGTTGGCAAAGAAAGCCCAAAACAATGAAGGAAGTGTACAAATTGTGGCGAATGCTCGTGTCACTCAGACGGTGAAGATGGTTCGTCTCGAGAAGTTCTTGTCACTGCGGCCTTCATTGTCTGAGGCGATCGCGAATGTCAGCTAAATTTCATTGGACAGATACAGATTCAGCTATCTAGCTCCAGAACCTGCTAGGTAGCTCCTCTTTTTTATGAACTGGCAGATTATCCCCCAAAAAACCCTAACGCCCCTCCAACTCCAACAATTGTCTCCTGCATCCTGGGCATATATTGGAGATGCCGTTTATGAACTTTACGTTCGTCAAGCTTACCTTTTGCCGCCGAAGCGATTGCAATTGTATCATCAATCTGTGGTGGCTCAGGTTCGTGCGGAAACCCAGGCCAATCAATTAAAAGTGCTTGAACCCTTACTCACCCAGGATGAAATTGAAATACTTCGACGCGGTCGTAACGCCACATACCGCTTCCCTAAACGGCTTGATCGACAAATTTATCAACAAGCCACCAGTTTAGAAACTTTAGTGGGATATTTGTATTTAACCGATCCAGAACGTTTGTCAGAGTTGATGGCTTATTTAGATTTCGGACGAGAGGGTGAAAAATGAGCAAACAATCACGAAAATCTACCCCATTTGACTCGGGCAAACCCCGTCTCAAAAAAGGCACACGACCCAAACAGACTCCTACTTTTACCGAAAGCGATGGGCAGGAGCAAGATGATTTAATCTATGGTCGTCATCCCGTTTTAGCTGCCCTAGAAAATCAGCGATCGCTTAATCGGATTTGGATGTTGAGTCAACTGCGAACCGATAAACGCTTTCAGGAGCTTCTACAGCAAGTCAAAGGCAACGGCGTGGTGATCGATCAAGTCACTCCTCAACGGCTCGATCAAATCACTCACGGGGCTAATCATCAAGGGATTGTGGCTCAAATTGCGCCCTATGAATATTTAGATTTAGAGACATTAATTGCTCAAGCTCAATCGGCCGATCCCAATCCTGTGCTTATTGTGGCAGAAGGATTAAACGATCCTCACAATTTAGGGGCAATTATTCGCAGTGCAGAAGCGATGGGTGCTCAGGGGTTAGTGATTCCCCAACGCCGTTGTGTTGGGATTACAGCGACTGTGATCAAGGTGGCAGCGGGCGCTTTAGAGACGTTTCCTGTGGCACGAGTGATTAACCTCAGTCGAAGCTTAGAAACCCTAAAAGCGGAGGGATTTTGGATTTATGGGACTGTGGCAGATGCGGCTCAAACCCTTCATACTGTTGAATTTTCCGGGCCAGTTGTTGTAGTGGTGGGGAGTGAAGGGGAAGGATTAAGCCGTTTAGTCGAACAAAATTGCGATCTGCGGGTTCAGATCCCGTTACGGGGAAAGACCCCCAGTCTCAATGTATCGGTTGCCACAGGCATGGTGTTGTACGAAATCTATCGTCAGCGGGGAAAATGATTTTTTATTAATATTGTATCAATAAACGCTGTTTTTTTATAAAATCTTAAGATATAATAAAAACTGTTAAAATCAGTTATATGTTATAACAAAAGTTATGTGACCGAGGGGAAGGGGACAAACTTGTCAATATTCTTTGATAAGCTGTTCTGCCAATCGATCATTTTTAGATAATCATTACTCTTGTTTAATTAAACTTTTTTAGAATAAATGAGGTGCAAGCCAATATGAAAGAACTTTTAATTAGCTTACTCAACTTTTTCGGACTCGCAGTCTGGATAGAAATTGACACCGAAAACCCAACTTGTACTTACTACTTTGGCCCATTTTTAAATAAAGCAGAAGCCAATAGTGAAAAACAAGGTTATATTGAAGATATTCAAAGTGAAGATGCGACTGTCATTAAAGTAAATATTAAACGCTGTAAGCCATCAGCACTGACGATTTTAGAAACCAGTCAAACTTTAGTGACTCAACCTATTGTTTCTCACTTGGGGACTCAATTATAGAGATTTAAAATATTATTTTTATCCCGTTAAATTATCCCGTTAAATACTAAAAGATTAGCGGAAATTTGTTGTTATTTTTGAGTGGCTATTCCCTGTAAGGCTAACCAATTGTTGATATCGGTGCTGACTTGATGGGGAATTTCCCAGGGAAATAAATGTGCTGTATTCGGATAACAGCAATAATCCGCATGGGGAATAACTTCTGCTGTCACCTGACTGGAAGCAGCCGTAATATGACAATCAGCCGCACCCGCCATCATTAAGACGGGACATTGGAGGGTTGAGACTTCCGCCAGACGATTATACCCGGTTTGTAAGGCTTGTGATAATGCTAAAGTTGCCAGTCGAGAGGTTTGTAGATAAGCTGGAACCGCATATTCTGCCAGATAACGGTAAGTTTCCGGGGTATGTTGCTGAATTAAATATCGAAATAGCGATCGCTTGCCAAAGGTTTCAATATTCCATCTCCAACCGGGAAATAATAAATTAATCAAGCTGGCTATCCCAGTATAAAGATTATCTTGCCAGGAAATCGGCGGATGGTTTCCCCTGGGTTGAGCCGAAGTCGCGACTAAAATTAAACCTTTAACTCGTTGCGGTTGACGCAGTGCCAATTCTAATCCTAAAATCCCCCCCAACGACCATCCTAAAATGATAAACTGATCCAATTGAAGCTGTTCAATCAATTCTTCTAAATCCAGCAAGTGATCGTTCATCTGGAATGCTTGGCTGACTTGACTTTGACCATACCCTCTTAAGTCGGGCGCGATCGTTTGAAATTGAGTCGATAGAGATTGAGTAAACACAGCCATACATTGACCCGAACCGGGATGACCATGTAAACAAAGAATGGGATATCCTTCTCCTTGGATTTTAGTATTGAGTGGAATTGATGGCATTCGTTCCGGATATCGTTGCTGGTTACTATATTTTAAACACTTTAGAATAGAGTGATTCTGCTTAAATGATCGGATGAGCTTTTAATTTGCTGTTACTTTTGCCAAGGCAATTGCGATACGGCTTACGCCACGCTACGCGATCGCAAAATTATTCTAAAATAACTGAATTTACCATAAATCTCATGAATGTAATTCCAGCAATCGATCTCCTGGGTGGACGTTGTGTCCGACTGTATCAGGGAGACTATAATCAAGCACAGACGTTTAATGATGATCCAGTTGCGGTGGCGCAGGCATGGGTGAATCAAGGCGCAACTCGACTGCATTTAGTCGATCTTGATGGCGCTAAAACCGGTCAACCGATAAACCATCAAGTGATTGCAGATATTGTAAACGCAGTTAATATTCCGGTGCAAGTCGGAGGCGGCCTGCGTAGCCCAGAAACTGTTGCGGCATTACTTGAATTAGGGGTTGCCAGCGCAATTTTGGGGACTGTAGCCGTAGAAAACCCTCAATTGGTGGGGGAATTATGTCAAACGTTTCCACAGCAAATTATAGTGGGTATTGATGCGCGTGACGGCAAAGTGGCAACGCGGGGTTGGTTAGAAACTTCTGAGGTATTAGCCACAGAATTAGCCGACCGAATGGCAAAACTGGGAGCAGCGGCGATCATTTATACTGATATTCATCGGGATGGAACCCTGCAAGGGCCGAATAAAGCGGCTTTACGAGAACTGGCGGCAGAGGTAGCCATTCCTGTGATTGCCTCTGGGGGTGTCAGTTCGATCCGAGATTTACTGAGTTTATTGGCATTAGAACCTTTAGGAGTGACTGGGGTGATTGTGGGAAAAGCGCTTTATACCGGAGATGTCAACTTAAAAGAAGCGATTCAAGCCGTCGGCCAAGGACGATTACAAGACATTCCGCCAGACTTTGGAAATTCTACATTTGCTTAATTGATTGTGATTTTATCCCCGATCAAAAGTCGGGGAAATTATTAGTTTAAAGGGTTATTTCCAGAACATAAATTGTGTACCAAACTGTTTAAACCGCAGTTCTGGGTGTTCTGCTTTAAACTCATCGACCGCTTTCATCACTCCACTTTCCCACCAACCTTTTATCCCATAATCATCGCCACAGAGAAAGCCTCCGGGTTTTATTTTAGGGAAATATAACTGTAAATCTTGCTTGACAAATTCATACAGATGATTGCCATCAATATAAACCCAATCCAAAGATTCAGGAGAGAACTGTTGAGCCGCTTCTACTGATAACTGTCTGAGTATCGTTACTTTTCCTACTTCGATTTGTTCAGAAAAACGATTCACAACTTGTTGATATCTTTCGTCGAGTTCTAGCTGTTCTTGTTTATTCTGAGAACCATACAATGAATTGCGATAACGCGGATCGGGTTCATATTTCCAAGGATCAATTAAATATAGCTGTTTCGGTTTGACCCGCTTTAAAATATGAGCCGAAAAATCTCCTGTATGAACCCCAACTTCCACACCAATAGAAGCGGGAGGCAGTAAAGATAAAACTTTTAATCGACCTTTTAATTCTTTAGATCCTAGCCAAGATATGACCTTGAGGTTACTTTTTATGTCTTGTAAATCTAACATTTTTCTCTGGTTCAACTCACCCTTGTATAATTGATTGATGGCATTATTACCAAAAGTTATATTAATTGAGAATGAATACTATCGCGATCGGAAAAACAATTGAATCGCCTAAAAATCAAAGTTAACTCAAAAGATTTAAAAACGAACGCTGTTCCCCTACACATAAATTGAACTCTCCTCCCCTTTAGCAATTTAGATGGATACTATTCGGCTCTCATTTAAGATCAATACAACCCATTGTAATAACGCTACATGAATACTAAATCTTGATTGAGTCTAAAAGCTGTGCTCGTCATCACTAAATTTATTATCACTCAGAAAAAATCATAGGCTGCATGATCAATAGACATCCAATCGCTCCTAGATTGATAGAACATCGGCTCACAACTTTCCTCTGTATTACTCCTTAAGATAACAATGATAAAAGTATAATACACCATTCTATGAGATACATCTTTAAGTAAAGGGTAAACTTAAAAAAATTTGATAATTTTATCATTCCTTAGATCCCAGTCATTGACGTAAAATCAAAAATTTGATCGGTAGCAATACTGGGTTAGATTCGTCGATCATTTTCAGTCCGAGCCAGCCTCATGACTTGAATTTCTCAAGCGCCATGTTAAAAACTGTACCTAAGACTGAACTAAAATAATAAAGAAGTCGTCTATAAAATAGACAAACAATTCTACTGATGTGGGAATCATTTACTTCAGTAGAGCAGTATAAAACTAAAGTTGACTTGGATCTTTTAATACGGACTCATGAACCATTCTATTTTCTCTCGAAAATCTTATCGGCGATGGCTATATCCTCTGATATCTATCTGCGTCGCCAGTAGTATCTGGCTCACGTCTCTACCTGCAACACAGGCGCTTTCGCTGCCAGAATTGATTTTTCATGGAGTCCGTGTCTTACAACTCTCTACCCTCTCAGATCGTCAGGAAGTCGCTATTGGCAAACAAATTAACGAGCAAATGGTGGGTAAAGAATTTAAACTTTATCGCAATTCTCGTATGACTCAATATATTAACGATATTGGCCAACGCTTAGCTCAAAATAGCGATCGCTCTGATATTCCCTACACTTTTCAAGTGGTTGATAACGATCAAGTTAATGCTTTTGCCACCATGGGAGGCTATGTTTATGTCAATACTGGGTTAATTTTAGCCGCAGATAATGAAGCTCAATTGGCCAGTGTGATCGCTCATGAAATTGCTCATATTGCGGCTCAACACGCAGTTAAACAAATGCGAGAAATGGCGATCGCTCAAGGTTTAGCATCGGCTGCTGGAGTCGATCAAAATTTAGCGGTTCGTATTGGGGTAGAATTAGCATTACGTCGTCCTCATAGCCGAGAAGCAGAGTATGAAGCCGATTTATTAGGAATGAGAAATATGGCTCAAGCAGGTTACGCGCCTCAAGCAACAATTGACTTTTTAACGAAACTCATGGGTAAAGGTTCACCGCCTACTTTCCTCAGTACTCATCCAGCAACTCGCAATCGAATTGAAACATTACAAGAATTACTTGATCCTCGCGTGGCGACTCGAGGAGAAGGCTTAAATAATGATGCTTATCGTCGATTAGTACAACGGTTAATGTCTTAAAATCTCTTGTTTTACGCAATTAACCATGACCTCAAGTGTTTCAATAGTTTAACCCTCTTTTGTCAGTTAAAACTGGAAAATATCAACATCTAACCTTATATTGCCTTAATTTCTCATGCAATGAACTTAGCTAAAATATTAATTGTAGAAGATGAACTGATCCCAGCCACAAATATTGCTCGCAATCTGAAAAAAAAAGGATATATTGTCCTGTCATTAGTAAAATCGGGAGAAGCTGCTATCGAAAAAATTACTCAAGAGCAACCCGATTTAATCTTAATGGATATTCATCTTCAGGGTAAAATAAGCGGGATTGAAGCCGCACAAGAAATCCTTAAACATTATCAAATTCCTATCATTTATCTAACGGCTTATTCTGACCAAGCTACCTTAGATCAAGCACAACAAACTAATCCTAGCGGATATTTGATCAAACCGTTTAAGACTCAACAAATTTATGAAATGATAGAAACCGTTTTACAACAGCAGTCTAATTTAGCCTCAGTACAACCCTCATATTCTATGAATATTCATTATAATCAACCATTAACGACTGATTAATGCTTTGATTGCAAATTGAGGTAAAACCAGCATTCGTCGCCAGCGCCAGGGTTCTTGATAAAGCCGATAAAGCCATTCTAAATGATGTTCACAAAACCAATCGGGTGCACGTTTTTTATTGCCAGACCAAATATCAAAACTACCCCCAACTCCAATCCAAATAGCATTTGGACAAAGGGAACGATAGGTTTTAATCCAGAATTCTTGGCGAGGAACCCCTAAACCCACCAAAATAATTCGAGGCTGTAATTCCTGTAGAGAATGCTGTAATTTTTGAGTTTCTAACTCATCTAAATAACCATGATAGGCTAAAATATTTAAACTGGGAAATTGTTGTTTAAACTGGTCTGCGGCTTGCTGAGAAATACCCGGTTTTCCGCCATAGAAAATAATGGAATCAGATCGACCTTGAGTCCCTATTTCACTTAATAAAGACTGTGCTAGTTCAATTCCGGGACAACGACGAACGGGTTTTCCTTTGAGTTTAAAATAGAGAACAATTCCTGCACCATCCGGAATGACAAACTCAGCATTATAAATGATATCAGCAAGTTCAGGATTTTTTTCTGCTTGCATCACCATTTCTGCATTCAGCGTCACCACATGGGTTCCTAAATCTCGCTCAAACCGAGTTAACAACCCCTTTGTATAATTAGATTGTAAATCAACCGGAAACCCTAAGACAGGATACCGACTTTGAGGTTGAACAATTGAATTCATATTTACCGCTTCCTCACACAATTATTAACTATTCAAGTGTTCAGTGCAATGATATTATATAATAACTGGGTTGTGGTTATTCAAAAAAAGAGATAGAAAATATTATTTCTTAGTTTTCAGTATATTATACAGTTATGACTTTAAAATTTATTGACTTATTTTCGGGTGCTGGGGGACTTTCCTGTGGATTAGAACAAGTAGGATTTCAATGTCTTTTAGCCGTCGATCAAGATCGTTCTTCTCTCGAAACCTTTGAAGCGAATCATCAAAATGCTAAAACGATATTAGGTAATATTCAAGATATTTCTACAGAAGATATTATACATATTATTGACAATCAAACCGTCGATCTAATTTGTGGAGGGCCGCCTTGTCAAGGGTTTTCAACGATTGGTGTGAATGATAATACAGATCAACGTAACTTTTTATTCTCTGAATTTGTTCGAGTCGTAGCAGCTTTACTCCCTAATTTTATTATTATTGAAAATGTGACTGGATTATTATCTCGTAAAAATCAACATACATTATCTTCAATTCTAAATTGTTTTACAGAACTTGGTTATAAAATGGATGTTCGGGTTCTTTCTGCTCATCATTACGGTGTACCTCAAGCAAGAAGACGGACTATTTTTTTAGGAAATCGCTTTGATATTCCGAATATTTATCCAGAAATTCAATATAAGAATCCACTAAAAGAACAAAATAATTTACCTAACTGCAAAACGGTAAATTGGGCTTTTTCTCATTCAATTCATTGTCAGGATAAAGCATTCAATCATGATTTAAAAGCGGCTAATATCCCGAATGAATTAGAACGAAAAAGAATTCACTATATCCCAGAAGGAAAAGGAATTCGTTATCAAAAAGATCAGTTAGCCTATCTTCCTAAACAATTATGGTTTGATGTCGATTGGCAACATATTCAAGAACAAAGATTTCGAGAGACAAAACTGAGACGTTTAGATAGAAACCTGTGTTCTCCTACTTTGAATACCAGCCGAACTACTTATTATCATCCTACCGAAGATCGTTATTTAACTGTTAGAGAAGCAGCAGCCATTCAATCCTTTCCACCAGATTTTATATTCAAAGGTAGCCTAACTCAACAATGGCGACAAATTGGAAATGCAGTGCCGCCGTTACTGGCTAAAGCAATTGGAGAGGCAATTTTAAAACTTTACCAACAAAAAGATTATATGGAAAAAGTAGATTCTGACCTAGATATTGATAAAATTCGTTCTTCTGCTTTCAGTTATAACAATAGTAGGGTGCGTCACTGACGTACCAAAATTTATCTAAATAAATTAGAGATTGATGCCATTCATACTTACAGTATTTAATAATAAAAATTATAGTAAAAAAACAACATTTGTCTTTATAAAAACAGCACCTTACTCTATCTAGATCAACAAAAAGATGATATAGAAAAAGTTAATTCCAACCTAAATCTTGATAAAATTCGTTCTTCTGCTTTCAGTTATAACAATAGTAGGTGCGTCGTTGACACTACTCTATCTAGGGTGGGTTAGAGAAACGTAAGCCACCATTCATTTATGGCATAGATAGTTATAAAAACAGTTATAAAAATATTGGTAAAAAAATAACATCTGTAGGCTGGGTTAGAGAAATGTAAACCACTATCCATTTATGCCATAGATATCGTAATTAGGTGCGTTGTGGGACGCACCCTACTGTAAAATAACCTTAATTGAGTTACTAGGTGATCGCCATGACAGAGGAAGGAAAGCTTCTAATTAGCCTCGCAATTATCCGAATTACTATCGGGATTTTTTTCCTGGTTTGGTCAATCGAAAAAATTATTGCGCCTGAACTAGCACAACGGGTTTTTAAAAACTTTTACTTTTCTGAAATTAGTCCGGGTGTTTCTGTTATTATTGGGATTATTCAAACTTTAATTGTTATTGCATTTTTACTGGGATTATTTAAAACCTTTTCCTATGGCGCACTTCTCGGAATGCACGCTGTTTCTGTTTTCTCAACTTATCAACAATTATTAAATCCTTATCAACCGCCGAATCATCTATTTTGGGCAGCAGTTCCTGTTTTAGGTGCATTAATAGCTTTATTTCTCTTGCGAAAAAGCGACCGCCTGTTCACTGTCAATTTAACGGCTTTTCAAAAATGAATAAATCTCTACATTTTATATTATCAACATCTTTAGTCTTTATAAACTTAAATAGTTATAAAGTTAATGCACAAATTATTCCAGATAATACTTTAAATTCTGAATCGTCTATTGTCAATCCGATTAATTATCAAAGAAATCAAATAGAAGGCGGTGCAATTCGGGGAAGTAATTTATTTCATAGTTTCCAAGAATTTAATATTCAAAATGGGGTTAGTATTTATTTTGCTAATCCAACTGGAATTGAAAATATTTTATCTCGGGTAACCGGAAATAATCCGAGTAATATATTCGGCACTTTAGGTGTACTTGGAGAGGCTAACCTATTTTTAATTAATCCTAACGGCATTCTCTTCGGCCCTAACGCCCGTTTAGACCTGCGGGGGTCATTTTTCGCCTCAACTGCCGATAGCATCCGTCTGGGGGAAAATGGCGAGTTTAGTGCCACTCAACCGAATAATAATACATTATTAACAGTCAATCCTTCGGCGTTATTTATTAATCAGTTAGAGTTAGGGAACGGGGAACAGGAAACAGGGAACAGCAATTTATCCGGCTTTTCTGGAGAAAGATTAATTATTAATCAATCAACGGCTGATGGTGTGGGTTTACAAGTTCAACCTGGACAAACCTTAGGATTAATTGGTGGAAATATTATTATTGATGGCGGTATTTTAACGGCAGAAAAAGGAAAAATAGAATTAGGTAGTATTGGCGAAAATAGCAGCGTAAACATTAACTTAAATTCTACAGATTTTACTTTAGATTATTCAGATATTACTAATTTTCAAGATATTAAACTGAGCAACAACGCTTTAATAGATGTCAGTGGAGAAGGGGGCGGTAGCGTTCAACTTCAAGGACGACAAATTAGTTTAACTGACAGTTCTAGGATAGTCTCAAATACATGGGGTGATGGCACAGGCGGAACCTTAAAAGTGAATGGAGACTCTTTAATTTTAAGGGAAGGATCATTATTAACCACAGCAACTTTTAATAGCGGTAGCGGTGCTAATTTAAATATTAATGCACAGAAGATTGAAGCGGTCGGATTATCACCAGACGGTACAATAATTAGTGGTATTTTTAGTGATGTGGTGGCAGGAAGTTCAGGCATTGGTGGAGATATAACGATTAATACCGAACAGCTTCATCTATTTGATGGGGCGCAATTAGGAGCCAATGTATTTGGGGCGGGTGAAGGCGGAAATATCACTGTAAATGCTAAAACAATTGAGGCGAATGGGGCGGGTTTATTTCAAAGTAATGATCCGCAACAAGCCTTTATCTCTCAATTTTTAGGGGGAATGTTTCCCAGTGGAATTTTAGCAATTGTTGAACCGGGCGCAACGGGAAATGGTGGGGACGTTAATATTAATACTGAACAATTAACCTTACAAAATAGTGCTTTAGTTGGTACAGCCACAATTGGTGCGGGTAATAGTGGTAATCTCAATGTCACCGCAAATGATATTAATATTATTGCTAATTCCGATAGCGATTTTCCATTTAGCAGTTTAATTACCTCTGTCGTGAGTCCACTCGCGACCGGAAATGGGGGAGATATTAATATTGAAACTCAACGTTTAAGTGTGCAAAATGGGGCGCAAGTTCGGGCAGGAACTTCAGGGGTGGGTGATAGTGGTGATATTACCATTCGCGCTTCAGATATTGAGATTAGTGGTACTTCAAATAATGGTTTATTTTCCAGTAATATTTTCTCCGGTGTAGAAAACATTGATAACCTTCTTCCCGGTGCAATTGGTAGTGGTAATGGCGGTAATATTTCAATCGAAACAGATCGTTTAATTCTGCGAGAAGGGGGACAAGTTAGTGCAACAACTTTCGGGAGTGGAGATGGGGGAAATCTCAATATTAATGCCACTGAACGGATTGATGCTAGCGGAGTTTCTCCAGAGGGTGAATTTGTCAGTGGTTTATTTAATAGCTTAGGGTCTGGGAGTTCTGGCAATGGTGGTGATATTACAGTTAATACACCCATTTTAAGTCTGACAGCAGGCGGATCAATTGGTGGGAATGTCTTTGGTAGCGGAAATGCAGGAGATATTAGCGTCAACGCAAACGTGATAGAACTCATTGGTAGTGATACAGCCCGTAGCGCCGACCCTCAACAACAACAAGTGATAGAATTTGTCAGGGATCAACTTCCCAGTACCATTACCACATTAGTCTTTTCCGGTGGCACTGGGACAGGGGGTGATATTACCCTGAACACTCAACAACTGACGATACAAGCGGGTGCATCCGTGAGTACAGGCACATTCGGTGCTGGCAATAGCGGTAATCTTAATATTCAAGCCAATAATATCGAAGTCAGTGGAGTCGCAACGACAGGTTTTCCGCGCAGTAACTTATCCACGAGTGTCACTTCTGCAACAGCAACAGGGAAAGGAGGGGACTTAAATATTGAAGCCGAACGAATCACACTACGAGATGGGGGAAGTATTCAGGCCGGTACCTCCGGTAGGGGCGACAGTGGCAATATTATCATCGATGCTAACGATATTCAACTCACAGGTCGTTCAGGTGATGGTATTTTTCCTAGCAGCATCTTTACCAGTGTACAAGATGTCTCTGCATTTATTCCTGGTGCGGTGGGTAGTGGTAATGCTGGGAATTTAACCATAGACAGCGATCGCATTACTTTAACAGATGGTGCAGAAATCTCCGCCAGTACGTTTGGCAGTGGCGATGCCGGGAACTTGTTAATTAATGCCACAGAGATTATTGCCCGTGATGCTTTCATCCGAGAGGATTCTTTCTCCAGTATTTTCGGCGGTATCCGGGTGGATGTTTTTCCCGGCGCGACGGGTAATGGCGGTAACTTAACCCTGAATACTGACCGTCTGACATTATCAAATGGGACACAGGTGAGTACTAATATGTTCGGCAGCAGTCAAGGGGGAGTCTTACGAGTCAATGCAAGCGAAATTGAGGCAGTGGGTGTTTCAGAAAGCTACATCAGCATTATTGGCAGTATAATATTTCCCGGCGCGACGGGTAATGCGGGCGATATTATTATCAATACAGACCGTCTCAGCCTCAGGGATGGTGCTGCTGTTTCAACTGCCGTTTATGGAACGGGCCGAGGGGGAAATCTTGAAGTCAACGCCAGAGAAATAGAGGCTGTTGGTGGTGGTGCCGTTCGTAGTTTCGATCCACAGTATACTCAATTACTGCAACTTTCAGGGGGTCTTATTCCCAGCGGCATATTAACCACTGTTTTACCCGATGCAGTCGGAATTGGAGGGGATCTCAGGGTCAATACAGAACAGATTACCATTGATAACGGCGCACAGATTGGTTCAGGTACCTTTGGCGCGGGCAATAGCGGTGATCTAGTGGTTGAAGCCACAGGTGAGATTACCATTCGGAGTACTTCAAATATTGGTCTTTTCCCCAGTACTATTTTTACCTCTGTTATCGGGGGAGATGCAACAGGCAATGGCGGTAATTTAAGGGTTGAAGCGGGTCAAATTAATTTACAAGATGGCGGACAAATACGGGCTGGCACATCGGGGATGGGTCACAGCGGTGACTTAACAGTGATGGCTTCAGACATTCAACTGACAGGTCGTTCTGGTAATAATCTGTTTCCCAGTAGTATTCTCACCAGTGTAGAAGATTTTAGCGCTTTCGATCCGACAGTCATCGGCAGTGGCAATGCGGGGAATTTAACCATCGATAGCGATCGCATGACTTTAACAGAGGGTGCAGAAATTACGGCCAGTACGTTTGGCAGTGGTAATGCAGGCAATACCTCGATAAATGCCGATATTATTCAACTCGATAATAGCTTAATTAGTGTTAATAGTGCTGCAAATGCAGTCGGAACCGTTGGCGGTATTACAATCGATACTGAAACTCTAAACTTAACAAATTCTGCGATCGAAACAGTTACACTCGGACAAGGAAATGCAGGCAATATTAGGGTGAATGCCAATAATATTACAGCCAGCGGTGTAGCCAACGATCCGGTTTTCCCCACAGACCCAGCTAATAATCAATTTCTTGCGGGTATACGCAGCATTGTCGGAACAGCAGCTACTGGAGATAGCGGCAACATTAACGTTAATACTCAACAATTACTACTACAAAATGGCGGAGCAGTGGGTAGCTTTGTTCGAGGTGCGGGTGAAGGCGGAAATGTGACTGTTAATGCTGAAAATATTGATATTCGTCAGACAGCAACTTTCAACAATCAAGATCCTCCACTGTTAGACTCTTTATCTGCTTTTGGGGGTCAGTTTCCCTCCGGAATATTTACAACAGTATTTTCTGGCGCTGTGGGTACAGGCGGAAATCTCGCTATTAATACTTCAAACTTAAGTTTACAAGAAAGTGGAGCAGTAGGAGCTGGGACATTTGGGTCGGGTGATAGCGGTAATTTGACTGTAACCGCTGGTGAGATTGAACTAACAGGCAAAGATAATGTATTTCCCTTCCCGAGTATCCTATTTACCTCTGCTTTTTTTGGCGCGAGTGGTCAAGGAGGAGACATCTTGATTGAAACAGATCGCCTTTCTCTACGAGACGGCGGACAAATACGGGCCGGAACTTCAGGAGTTGGAGATAGTGGAAATATTGCTGTTATTGCCAGTGAGATAGAATTAATCGGTCGATCTAGCGATCTATTATTTCCCAGCAGTATCCTCACCAATGTAGAAGATTTCAGCTTTTTGGTTCCCGATGCAGTCGGCAAGGGAAATGGGGGTAATCTGTATATTGAAAGCGGACGCATAACCCTTACAAACGGCGGAGAAATTACGGCCAGTACGTTTGGTAGTGGCGATGCTGGGAATATCTTCGTCAATGCCCGAGAAATTGAGGCTAGTGGTGCTATCCTAGTGGGTGATTTTGTTGTTCCAAGCGGCTTGAGGGTAGATGTATTACCCAGCGCGACTGGCAATGGCGGCAATTTAACCGTGAATACAGACCGCTTAACGTTGCGAGATGGCGGACAACTCAGTACCAATATGTTTAGTTCCTCTGAAACAGTTCGATCGGGTAATTTAACTGTTAACGCAACCGTTATAGAAGCCACAGGAGTCTCTATCAATAGTCCGAGTGGTTTAATTACTAATGTTCAGAATGGCGCTGCTGGCAGTGCCGGAACCTTGGAGGTCAACGCAGAACGTATTAGTTTAACTGAAGGTGCAGAAATTAGTTCACTCATTGCTGGAACCGGGTCAGGGGGAAATCTTGAAGTCAACGCCAGAGAAATTGAAGCAGTGGGTGTGGGTGTAGGCAAAGCCACAAACCCTATCGAAGAACAAATTCTATTATTCTTAGGCGGTACATTTCCCAGCGGCATTTTAACGACTGTATTACCCACCGCTAGTGGTCAGGGGGGTAATCTCACGGTCAATGCCGAACGAATTACAATTAAAGATAGCGCACAGTTGGGTACAGGTACATTTGGCACGGGTAACAGTGGTGACTTGAGGGTTGAGGCGAATGAAATTAATGTCAGTGGTTTGTCTGTTAGTGGCTTTCCCCCGACCAGTATTCAGACTGCTGTATTGGGTGGTAATGCCAGTGGTGATGGAGGTGATGCCATCATTGAAGCACAACGCATTAACTTATCTGAAGGCGGACAAATTCGGTCTGGTACATCCGGTTCGGGTAATAGTGGTAATTTAACCATCATTGCACCAGAAATAGAAATCAGTGGAACTTCCTTTGATGGTCGTTTTCCCAGTGGTATTTTAACGGAAGTAGAAGATTTTAGTGATGTTCCACCCGAAGTTATTGGGAGTGGAAATGGCGGTAATTTAACGATTAACAGTAACCGAATTTCAATTGAAGATGGCGCAGCTATTACCACCAGTAGTTTTGGAGAAGGTGCAGCGGGTTCATTAGAAATTGATGCTGATGTGGTTCAACTCAATGACGGAATGATTAGCGCCGAAACCGCAAGTGGGTCGGAAGGGAATATTACTCTCAATACTCAAGCAATTCGATTAAATAATAATAGCTTAATTACCACCAATGCGATGACAGAAGCAACCGGAGGGAATATTAATATTGATACAGAAATCGCAACTTTAGCAGAAAATAGCCAGATTAGCGCTAATGCAGTTCAAGGTCAAGGGGGAAATATTCAACTCAATGCTAAAGTATTGTTTAGCGACAATAATAGTCAAATTACCGCAAGTTCTACTTTTGGAATTGATGGGAATATTGAACTGAATACGTTTAGTGATTTTACCCAAGCCGTTGTTACCCTTCCCACTGAAATTATTGATATTAATACATTAATTAGCCAAGATTTATGCAAACCAACCGCTACAGATATTGCTGAGGGAAGTTCTCTTGTTATTAGCGGACGCGGTGGCTTACCTCCCAGTCCAGTTGAACCGTTAACCCCATTACAAGGTTTAGTGGAGTGGCAACCTGCACCTCAACAGGGAGAAAATGTTAAGCAAGAAACTCAGCCTGTTTCTATCACTGAAGCAGAGTCTAAAGTCACAATTCGATATCCCACTCAACAACATTCAGCCATTCGTCAAGCCCAAGGTTGGGTCAGAACCGCTACAGGTGAAATTATTCTAACAGAAACACCACCCACTGTTACGCCACAAGGTGTTCCTTTATCTCATCCGGACTGTTAGGAGTCAGGAGTCAGGTAGGGGCGCATTGCATGCGCCCGTCAGAAGGTAGTAGAGACGTAATATATTACATCTCTACAGGAGTTAGGAGACTCTTGAGATGGAGAGATGGAGAGAAAAACGTTCTACCTTTTAACCCTCGAACTACCTCTCCCTAACCCTCTCCTACCCACCCCTAGCCCAACCCACCCCCGCCCCTCCCAGGAGGGGAGCCAGGAGGGGAGAGGGAACAACTCACAACTCACAACTCATAACTCACAACTAATAAATTACAATTTTCGCACGGCTTGATGAACACTCATACCAATTTCTAAGGCTTCGTTTAACAGTTGTCCGTATTCATTTCCTTTGTTCGTTACATCCAGTGCCATTAAAGTTGTCAGATGTTGTTCTAAACGAGCAAATAATTCATAACGTTGAGTCATAAAATCTTGGTTTTCTCGAAAAATTCGTTCTGTTTTGAAGGCACAAACTAAACTCTCGCGAGTGATGTTAAGGGCATTGATAACAGCTTCTCTATTAATTACTGTATTGTGTAAGTTTCCCGCTGCGACTAATTGATCGAGAATATCAACCGCTTTTAACACTTCATGATACTTGTGGATTTCTTCTAACAGTTTAATCAGAGGAATAAACGGCTTAATTTTCCATCTCAAAAATAGATTAAATCCGGCTGTCATGACTAACGATAAAATAGTAGAAATTTGCAGCAAATAAAATAACGTTTGCGCTGAACTCGGGGAAAGCTGAGCTTGATTAATCACAATCAGAGAAATAGGAATTGATAAAATGAATGTTAAAAATAAAATGATCAATTCTGTATAA
The DNA here is from genome assembly GCA_049647265.1 of Microcoleaceae cyanobacterium. Classification (GTDB taxonomy): domain Bacteria; phylum Cyanobacteriota; class Cyanobacteriia; order Cyanobacteriales; family Microcoleaceae; genus JAAURB01. The sequence continues at coordinate 56,217 of JBARXJ010000048.1, read as the reverse complement.
ACCAGGGAGAAAAGCTGTTTTTTATTTTGCTTAATGTTCCCTGTAAAAATATCCTGAATCTGACGATTTTGACAGAGATAACCTATCAAACTATCTGATAAAGAAATACCTGTTAACTCATTGAGTACATTGTCATAAAATCTCAGTCCGATTAAATCAGATTTCATGTTTATTGAAATAAGGACGAAATAGCCTGCATGACATTAAGATAAAAATTGCTCTCCTGTTCTCGAAACAGTTGAAACGGTTCTCCCGGCGCACCAAAAAACGGACGCAATGTCCAACTTAATTGAGTTCCTACAAACCCATAGAGAATCAGCCAAAACCTAAGGATATTTAAACGCAATTTACGTCCTTCTTCATCTTTTTCGGTCATGTATATCATGCCTTCATAGAAAAATTTAATTCCCAAAACACCTGTTAAGCCTAGAATTGCCACATTTAAGAGGATAAAGAATTGATAATCTTGCGTACTTAACATAAAAAATAGCGTCACTGGCGCAAATCCTAGCAATAATACGCTCATTTCTGCCATCGCCGTCATTAATAGAGTAAGATATTGCTCAAAGGTTTGTTTCGAGCCAAACATCACATTAAAAAAGTATAGCGTTGGGAAACAAATAATTAAAGTCAGTAAATACAGCGCGGGTAACTTAACGGCTGAAAATAATCCCTGTAAAATACCGCTAGAACAGCCAATAATTAAACCATAAATCCCAAATAAAATAGAACTGGCAACGAGTAAACTAAATAGCTTAATTTGTAAGCGATTTCCTTGACGAATATCTTCTAAAAATTGCTGACGCTCTCTTAATAACGTCATTACTGTCGCAAAAGGTTTCATGATATTTCTGAAGTAAAGAGTAGTCACCGAGTCTCCGAGTCAGTAGTCATGCCCGTTTCTTCATCTTCCAACTTCGGCCCTTCCTTCAACATCCGTTAAAACCACAACAGCCCCACCTTGATTTCCGGTAAAAAAATTGATTATGATAAAAGTGTGAAGAAATATTAAACTCATCCATGTCAAAGGTGACTCAACCCCGTGTAATAGTAATTGGCGCAGGTATTGGTGGACTGACAACCGCAGCGCTACTGGCCCGAAAAGGATATTCAGTCAAAATGTTCGACCAAGCCATTGTGCCGGGGGGTTGTGCCTCAACGTTCAAACGGCGAGGGTTTACCTTTGATGTGGGGGCAACTCAGGTAGCCGGGTTAGAACCGGGGGGAATTCACCATCGGATTTTCTCAGAATTAGAGATAGAATTACCACAAGCAACCCCCTGCGATCCCGCTTGTGCGGTATTCTTACCCAATGAAACCGAACCGATCAATGTTTGGCGAGATCCGCAGAAATGGCAACAGGAAAAACAGCGACAGTTTCCCGGTAGTGAGTCGTTTTGGGGGTTAATGTCAACCCTATTTCAAGCGTCCTGGCGGTTTCAATCTCGCGATCCGGTATTGCCTCCCCGCAATATATGGGATCTATGGCAACTGACGAAGGCTGTACGCCCCGATACGATGGTGACGTTACCCTTTACCTTTACGACAGTTGCCCAAGCCCTCAGAGGCTATCAACTGGGGGAAGATAAACGCTTAAAAACCTTTTTAGATTTACAACTGAAGCTGTATTCTCAGGTAGATACAGAAGAAACGGCTTTACTCTATGCCGCCACAGCATTGGGAGTGTCCCAGGAACCTCAAGGGCTATTTCATCTTCTGGGAAGTATGCAGGTGTTAAGCGATCGCCTTGTGGAAGCATTTAAACGCGATGGCGGTGAATTATTCATGCAACATACCGTTGAAGCGGTAGAAACAGAGAATGATAAAGCGGTTGGTGTTTGTATCCGAAATCAAAAAACAGGGGAAGTTTGGCAAGAAGCGGCTGATATTATTGTTGGCAATGTTACTGTACAGAATTTAGTTAAATTATTGGATACAGAAACTCAAAATTCTGTTCGTTCTTTTCTGTGGAAAAATTACAAACGTCGTGTTGATAAATTGCCATTCCCATCTGGGGCATTTGTGATTTATTTAGGAGTCGATCAAGCCGCTATTCCGGAGGGATGCCCACCCCACTTACAGTTCTTGTATGACTATAACAAACCCATCGGGGAAAACAATTCCTTATTTGTCTCTGTTAGTCATCCCGGAGACGGACGCGCACCGGAGGGGAAAGCTACTATTATTGCTTCGAGTTTTACCGATACTCCTCAATGGTGGAATTGTGCAGATTATGAGGCTTTAAAACAGCAATATACCACAGAGGCGATCGCCCGATTGAGTTCATATTTTCATCTCACCCCAGAAACCATCGTTTATCAAGAAGCAGCCACACCTCGGACTTTTGCTCATTATACCGCTCGCGATCAAGGTACAGTTGGAGGACTGGGTCAACGAGTTTCTACATTTGGGCCGTTTGGATTTGCGAATCGTACCCCCATTCAGCAATTATGGTTAGTGGGAGATTGTACCCATCCCGGAGAAGGGACTGCGGGTGTTTCCTATTCAGCATTAACAGTGGTCAGACAAATTGAAGCCTGTTTTGCAGAAAAATAAAGATTGGATTGATTGATTGCTTGATTCAATCAGTTTAACTAACTCAAGATAATAAACGACAGAATAATAGCGGCTAACTGCTAGTTATTGTCTCTCAATGTATTCTAGTTTACTGAAGTCAAATCACATTTATTAATCGGGATTTCGATAATAAATTTTGTTCCTTCTCCTAATATAGATATACATCTCAGAGTGCCTTTATGTTTACTCACAATAATAGAATAACTCACAGATAAACCCAATCCTGTACCGACTCCAACTGGCTTAGTTGTAAAAAATGGATCAAATACTTTAGAACAGATCGTTTCCGTCATACCCACCCCATTATCAGCAATTGAAATCCGGATTCTATTCTGTTCAAGAAGCAACTCTGTTTGGATATGAATACTGGGCAAATAACTATTGTTAATATTTGCTGCTTGTTTCTCTTGCAAAGCGTCAATCGCATTAGAGAAAATATTCATCAGGACTTGATTAAATTGTCCAGGATAACACTCAATTTCAGGCAATGAAGCGTACTGCTTAGTAACATTAATTAAACGATTTTCAGAGCCGTCAAGACGATGATTTAAAATTTGCAATGTACTATTAATTCCCTGATGAATATCAACACACTTAAGTTCAGCTTCATCTAGGCGAGAGAAATTTCTTAAATCAGCAACAATATCACGAATTCGACTCGTACCGGATTGCATCGATTGAATCACTTTAGGCAGATCTGCTTCGATGAATTCTAAATCTATTTCTTCAAAGTCAGTTTCCAATTTATCCTGAATATCGGGAGCATTTTCTTGATAAAAATGCAATAAACTAAATAAATCATTGCAGTATTCCTGACAATAATTCAAGTTTCCATGAATAAAGCTAACCGGATTATTAATTTCATGAGCAATACCTGCTACCATTTTTCCTAAAGAAGACATTTTTTCCGTTTGAATCAGTTGTGCTTGTGTTGCTTTGAGTTGTGCCATCGTTTGTTCTAATTGAACTGTTTTTTCTTCTAATGAGCGATTTTTATCTTGTAAAGCAAATGTACGCTCTTTTACCTTCTCTTCTAGATTTTGGTTAGATTCTTCTAGTTGTTGCTTGGCAAGTTTTAAAGAATGAGTAGTTTGTTCTAAATCAGAATATAACAATGCCTTCCTCAGTGAAATTCCAATTTGAGCCGATAGAAAATTTAGAATCTCTAACCGTTGCTGAGTAAACACATGAGTTGCTAAATTATTTTCTAAATAAATAAGACCCAGTAATTTACCTTTATTGATGATAGGCATACATAAAATAGATTTTGATTGAGATTTTAAAATATACGAATCATTCGTAAACATTCCTTGATAATCTGCCTCATCTAAAACAACAGTAGAAACCGTTCTACATACATAATTAATCAAAGACAAAGGCACTATATTACTATTAATTTTTACAGGAGATGAATAATTCTTTAACACCAGCTCCTCTTGTTCCAAACGTCCCGTCGATTTGATCGCGAGTTGATGATCTTCTTCTAAAATTAGATCGCCTCGAATCGCACCCGTATTTTTAATTACAATCTCAAGAATCTTAGCGAGTAGCTGCTCTAAAATAATTTCTTCAGAAAATACTAAAGCTGCTTGATTAACGGTAGATAAGTCCAACAGTTCTCCAATTTTTCCTGTCGTTGTTGATACAGATACTTTAAGATCTTTAATATCAGTTTGTATCGGTTCATAAGATATCATTTCAGAGAACAATTGAGCATACCGTGTTTTTAAATCTTCAGCCTTAGCTTTTGCTCCCCAATGAATATATCCATAGTATGATTCAGATAGATAAGTCCGTGCAGTTCTAGCTCGTTTTAATGCTATATAAAAATCAGTTGCTCGCTCCGCAGCGATAGCAGCCTCCTGAATATAACCTTGTTCTTTAGCAGCATCAATTGCCCGATCATAATACTCCATTGCTGTAGTTAAATCTCCTGTAACTCTAGCAATTTCTGCTTCGACTAAATCATATTTATGTTGATAATTTTCAGGGCAATAGCCTGCCCATTTTCTCATGTTCTCTTGATTATGATTGCTCTGTGCAATATATTGTTTTACTAAAAATTTATCTTGAGATTGATCCTGATGACACAGTGCCAATAAACTCAAAGAATAGTAAAAATTGTGGATAGCAATTACATTCCATCCGGTAACAGCCGTTGTATATTGAGCTGCTATCTTTGCCATTTCGACAGCTTGCTCATATTCTTGATATAAATACAGCAAAATCGTTTTGACGAAATAGACAAAAAACAGTAAACTTTGATTATTTTCTGTTTGCAAGATAGGCAGCATTTTATCTTCATCAAATACTGAACCAATTAGTTTAGTTGTTTGTTGAGGCTGACCGGATAGGTTTAAGGTTAATTGTCTTAAAGCATAAATTGATTTGAGGGGATATTCTTGCTTTATCTTAGCCAACAATTCGATATAGTCCGATTGCTGTTTTTCGAGAGAGTCTAGAGATATACCCAATAAAAATTGACTATAGCAATCATTCATTGCACAACAGGCAGCAAAATGTAAATTTCCATGTTCTAAACCATTTTGAATGGCTTGCTGCAAAGGTTTAATTGAGTACTTGAGATGAACTTTCCAGTAACTAATAAAACCATACACTAAGTCATAGACTTCACATTTAAATTCCGCAGCATTATACTGTTCCAATAATTTCAGGGCAATTTGACCGCATTGGTATCCCTGTTCAATTTCCTTAATTCCGTCACACACAAGCAAGCCATACATGGCATAAATGGGTGCTGCCATGGCTGAATGACCATATTGGAGACAGAAATTCACCTTTGTTAAAATAATGGAAGGAAAAAGTTCGGGTTTTCCATTATAAACCGCCAGTGCCATCACCTTCAGCAGTCGCAGTGTTGCCAAATGATAAGGATCAGTCATTTCCGGTATTTTGTCTAAGTCTTCTAGGCAAGGTAAATCAAAAACTTCGTGATTTTGATCTAAACTCACACCGAGAATTTTAAGGGCTTCTATCCCGGTTTCAATTGAGCGTAAAATTTGCTGTTGAGCCATATCACACTGAATTTTTAGCTCATATATTTTTACTTTATCCAGTAAATTTGTAGCATGGCTTAAGCTGATTTCAGCTAATTTTTCTGAGCGCTCAAAATCCGTAGTCAGATAGGCGACTTCTGTGGCTTCTTTATAAATATTAAAGGTTAAATCATACCGATATTGCCAACTTAATTCTGATAGTAGTTCAAGGGCGATATTCAAATATTCATCGCTGGCTTGATAAGCAGTTGCAGCTTTTGCTTTCTTTGCCGCTGTTAAATTCAGTTCCACTAATTGCTCTTGTTCTTGTTGCTGTAATAATTCTCGTCCAATATTAAGCTGATTAACAACATCAAAAATAGAGTTTTCTTGAATCGATAAATCGCTTCTCTGTAACAACAATCGACCTATTGTTAAATGAGTTATTTTTTTCTGATTTTCTGGAATTAAAGAATAACTAGCTTGCTGAACTCGGTCATGTAAAAACTGATAGGAAATTTCTGTTGCATCACACTCAACTGAGTCAAGCAACGGAATTTTATAAGCATTATCGAGCGGAATGACTAGTCCAGCTTTCAAGGCTTCCCATAACTGTTTTGCTGTATTCGCTGGAGAATCTTGATTAATAATTGCCAGAGTATCTAAGTTAAATGTATGACCAATACAAGCAGCTAATTTCAGGACATTAATACTGGGATTAGAGAGTTCCTGGATATTTCTAGAAATTAATTCAATAATATTGAAGTCTATAATATCGACGAACTTAATTTTATTAATATCCCATAACCATTGATGAGTCTTTAAGTCAAAATAAATAAGCTGTTCTTTGTAAAGTGTTTTGAGAAGTTGAGTTAAGAAAAATGGATTGCCTTGGGTTTGATTAAAAATCAGCTCAGCTAATTCTTGTAAACGATTTGACTGATTTAGGGTATCTGATAACAGTTGTGTAACGCTACCAAACGTTAAAGGTTGCAAATAAATTGAATGAATACTAATTCCTGATTGTTGCATCTCTGCCAACATTTTAGTCAAGGAATGAGTGGGAGACACCTCATTATCTCGATAGGCTCCAATCAATAGTAAATATTTACTTTCAGGATGATTCAGTAACGCTTGAATTAACTTTAATGAGGCTGAATCAGCCCATTGTAAGTCATCTAAAAAGATCACCAGCGGATGTAACCGACTACAAAAAACATGAATAAACTGTTGGAAGACTCGGTTAAAACGGTTTTGAGATTCTGTTGTACTTAATTGAGCAACTGGGGGTTGAGAGCCAATAATGAATTCAACCTCTGGAATCAGATCAATAATAACTTGACCATTGCTTCCTAGAGCATTTAAAAGTTTATTCTTCCAAGCTAAAATTTGCTCTGTATTTTCTGTTAATAACTGATTGATTAGTTCTTGAAAGGCTTGAATTAAGGCAATATAGGGAATATTACGCTGAAATTGATCGAATTTACCCGAAATAAAACGACCCCGTTGACGCACCAAGGGTTGATGAATTTCTTGAATTAAGCTAGTTTTACCAATTCCTGAGTAACCAGAGACTAAAAAGAGTTCGCTATGATCGTTACAAACTCGTTGAAAAGCATCCATTAAACTGGTAATTTCTGCCTCACGACCATAGAGTTTTTGAGGAATCATTAACTGGGTTGATTGATCCCGCTGAGCCAGAATAAATTGTTGAATTTTATCGGTTGATTTAAACTGATTGAGACAGCATTCCAAATCATATTTTAAACCCTCAGCGGTTTGATATCGATCTTCCGCTCGTTTTGCCATCAGCATCATCACAATATCAGAAATAGCCTCAGGAATCTCTGGGATTAAAACAGTGGGTGAGACTGGTTTTTTAGCAATATGACAGTAAATTAATTCAACCGGATCTGTTGTAGTAAATGGTAATTGACCCGTTAGCATTTCGTAAAAGGTGACTCCTAATGAATAGAAATCGCTGCGGTAATCCACTAAGCGGTTCATTCTTCCCGTTTGTTCTGGAGAAAGATAAAGAAGTGTACCTTCTAATGAATCGGGTAGAATTTTAGCTTGAGTATTTCGAGATAACTGTTCTGCAATACTAAAATCAGTAATTTTAATCTCAAAGCTTTGAGGATGGATAATAATGTTTCTAGGATTAATATCTTTATGGATAATTTGATGCTTGTGGAGATAAGCGAGGATATCAGCAAGCTGAATCCCTAACAATAGAAAATCTTGAACTTCAAGAGGGCGCTCACCTATAAAATGCTCGAGAGAAATTCCTCCAGAATCCGGTAAAATCAACGCTAAACCATTATGATAACTCTCCAGTCCTAAAGGTTTAACAACACCTTGAAATTGAAGTGAGTTTGAGATTTCATACTCATGTTTCAGTTGAGTAATTTCTTCTAAAGTGGGATATTGAGTTCTGAGGAGTTTAATAATGACATTCGTTTGATCCGCTTCTCGGATGCCTCGATATACAGCTATTTTTTCAGTTGTGCTAACTTCTTCGAGTAAATTATAACCTGATAGCTGAGTGTTCATTTGGGTTTGGTGATGAGGGTTGATAGCGACTATTGATCAAATTTGGAGTAGTTATAACCGAAAGGCTTATTCCTACGGTAAACCCATCAAACAGAAACGACAACCGTCTCTCTACCGACATATAAAGAAAATAAAAATACTGTTTATATATTTTTTTATCAGTGAAATTACATAAGCCAGCAGAAATAACATCTTCATTCTGGGCTAATCTAGCAGTTCTTCATTTAATACAGATGTATTATTGAATAATATATGAGATTTAATTGGCTATTTTGCATCAGGAACAGGACTGATAAACGACGCTGTATATAGCTATTGATGATTCTGACTGCATTTTTATTTAATAACTAATCCACTTTAATTAACTCTCCTTGATTTATGACAAAATAATATTTATATACTGTTAAAATATTAGCAATTAGTCACTGCTAAAAATATAATTATTTATAGTTGATACAGAATCTATGTAAAAAGCTTAAGATAGTCTTAATAATAAATGTAGTAAAGACAGCAGAAATATACACATGAGTTTTTCGTAAAAACTTTTCTATATTTATATCTATTTTTTGTTCAGACTATTAGTAGCTCTATAGGTAGAAAACTTACAGCGACTCAAGCTCAAAAAATAAAAGCTTATACCATTTAAGCGTATGCCCTGCAAGGGTTTTAGGAATCGAGGAAATGACCCTTATCCACTATATAGATGAAAAAAATGATTAAAAGATAGAGAGAGTATAAGTACTTTTGTTATGGTTTTATTTATAAATATTAAGCAAAAATTAAAAGTATTAACTTGTGAATTTTAGGATTGCTTTATTTTTTATAAGCCTTTATTCTTATAACAAGTTCGATGAGCAGGCTAACTTGTTTTCTACGAGGTTTATAACAATGAATATTCGTCTCCCTAGTGCATCGATTCCTCAATTATTTGAGGAGCAAGTTTTGCGTTCGTCAGATAATATTGCCGTGACTTTTGAAGCGGAGCAATTAACTTATTCAGAATTGAATCAGAAAGCCAATCAACTGGCTCACTATCTGCAAGATTTAGGCATTCAACCTCAGACACGGATTGGAATTTGTGTAGAGCGGTCGCTCAATATGTTAATTGGGTTGCTGGGTATCCTCAAAGCGGGTTGTGCTTATGTTCCGGTTGATCCCAGCCATCCTATAGAACGAACAAACCTAATATTAGAAGATGCATCTATTTCATTGTTATTGACTACTCAACAACTTGTGGAGACGTTGCATGCAACATCGCTACTTCAACATCAAACCCAAGTCATTTGTCTCGATGCTGATGCTGGAAATATTGCTCAATATAGTGAAGAAAACTTGGGAGTGGCGATCGCATCGGATGAGATTGCTTATCTAATTTATACCTCCGGTTCAACAGGCACACCTAAAGGGGTGCAAATTGCTCATCACTCAGTCATCAATTTTTTAGACTCCATGAGCCATCGTCCGGGACTCACCAAGCAGGACGTTCTCTTAGCAGTCACAACCATTACCTTCGATATTTCCGTTCTCGAGCTATTTTTACCCTTATCCGTTGGTGCGAGTGTTGTGATTGCTAGTGGCGAAATGGCTGGGGATGGTACACAAATCTCTCGGGCATTGGAGCAACATAATATTACGGTGATGCAAGCCACCCCTGCAACTTGGCAATTGCTGCTTCAGTCAGGATGCCAAGGTAATCCAGCGCTCAAAATTCTCTGTGGCGGTGAAGCACTTTCTCGGAAATTAGCCAATCAGTTACTCCAAAAATGTCATGTTCTGTGGAATCTGTACGGCCCGACAGAAACAACGATTTGGTCAACTTGCCACCAGGTGAGTACCGCAGAGGATTCGGTTTCAATAGGTCGTCCGATTGCCAACACTCAAGTGTATGTGTTAGACGAACAGTTAAATCCTGTTGCCAAGGGAGAGGCTGGAGAATTGTATATTGGCGGTGCGGGTTTAGCCGTGGGTTATCTCAATCGCCCGACTCTCAATGCTGAACGGTTTATTACCAATCCGTTTGATCCTGATAGTCAAACCCGGTTATACAAAACAGGTGATTTAGTTAAGTTTCGAGCTGATGGCAATTTAGACTATTTAGGACGCATTGACCATCAAGTCAAAATTCGGGGTTTTCGGATTGAATTGGGGGAAATTGAAGCCCTGCTTAATCAGCTTAATACGATTCAGGATACAGTCGTTGTAGCCCGAGAAGATCGTCCCGGAGACAAACGATTAGTCGCTTATTTAATTCCATCCTCCCAGAAATCCCACGCTCCTACCCCAACTGAGTTACGAAACTGGCTGACGGAACGGTTACCGGATTACATGATTCCAGCCTATTTTATGTTCCTAGAAGCTTTTCCTCTCAATTCCAACGGTAAAGTTGACCGCAAAGCCTTACCCGCTCCGGATGCCTCCCAGTTGCCCCTAAAAGCCGATTGGGTCGCACCTCAAACAGCGATTGAAAAGACGCTTGCCCAAATTTGGTCAGATGTTTTGGGATTGGAGAAAGTCGGCATTGAGGATTGCTGGTTGGATTTAGGGGGCAATTCTCTACTGGCCACTCAAATTCTCTCCCAAATCCGAACCGTTTATGGTATTGACCTTTCACTACGCTGTCTGTTTGAAGCGCCCACTATTGCGACCCTGGCTCAACAGATTGACACCCAATTGGCGAATGGTCAATTCTCTAACATTCCTGCTATTCAACCCTTGCCCCAACGGCACAACTTACCTTTATCTTATGCCCAGGCACGGTTGTGGTTTTTAGCTCAACTCGAACCCGATCAAACCAGTTATAATGTCCCCGCTGCCGTCCGGTTAACAGGTGCATTGAATCTTCAGCGCTTATCAGCCAGTCTGAATCAAATCATTCAACGTCACGAAGTTCTCCGAACAACATTCACAACAGTAGACGGACAACCCCAACAGGTGATTCAGTCCGTTACGGGGCTGAATATATCCTTAATTAGTCTAGAAATTTTACCGCCAGCCGAACGAGGATCTAAAGCACAACAGATTTTGTTGCAACAAACCCAGCAGCCTTTTAATCTTTCAAAAGATGCTTTATTCCGGGTGACGGTATTACAGCTTAATCCGCAAGAGTCTATTTTACTGTTGGTTTTGCATCATATTCTGTGTGATGAATGGTCAATGAAGCTGTTGTTCGAGGAGCTGAGTTTACTGTATAACCCGGCCAACTCATCAACCACTTTACCGCAGTTAAGCGTTCAATACGGTGATTTTGCGGTTTGGCAGCATCAATGGTTACAGGGAGAGGTGCTGGAAAAGCAACTGAATTATTGGCGGCAACAGATGGCAGATTTACCGCAATTACAGTTGCCTACCGATTATCCGCGTCCCACTCATCCAACTGATAAAGGTGCGCGTCAGTCTTTAACACTCTCCCCATCTCTTACCACTGCCCTGGGTGAGTTGAGCCGTCAGGAAGGGGTAACGTTATTTATGACCCTGTTGGCTGGGTTGCAAGTGCTGCTGTACCGTTACACAAGCCAAGAAGATCTTGCCGTGGCAACTCCTGTTGCCAACCGTCATCACCGAGACGTTGAACCGCTGATGGGCTTCTTTGTCAACCTGATCATGCTGCGAACGGATCTATCGGGTGCCCCCAGTTTCCGAGAGTTGTTACAGCGGGTGCGGCAGGTAGCAATAGAAGCTTATCAACATCAAGATTTACCCTTCGAGAAACTGGTAGACGAACTCAATCCTCAGCGCAGTCTCAGCAGTCAACCCTTGTTTAACGTAATGTTTGTCTTGCAAAATCGTCACTTTAGTCAATACCTACAACTTGATGGACTTCAACAACAATTCATTGAGATTGACAATGGTACAGCTAAATGTGATTTAGTCCTGCAATTGACGGAAACTCCGCAAGGATTAACGGGTTATTTTGAATACTGCACGGATTTATTTAAAGCTGAAACCATCCGGGCGATGGTGGGACATTTTCAAACTCTGTTATCCGCCTTGGTTGCAGATGCCAATCAGCCGATTACAAAACTGCCGATACTGACCACTGCTAAGACACACCAACGCCTCGTCAGTTACCATCAGACACAAACAGATTATCCGCAACAACAGTGCATTCATCAGCGATTTGAAGCACAAGTTCAACAGCAACCTGAGGCTGTGGCTGTTGTATTTGGTGATGAACAACTCACCTACGATCAGTTAAATCGCCGTGCTAATCAACTGGCTCACTATCTGCAAGATTTAGGCATTCAACCCAAGACGCGGATAGGAATCTGTGTAGAGCGATCTTTAGAGATGTTGATTGGATTACTGGGTATCCTCAAAGCGGGTTGTGCTTATGTTCCCCTCGATCCAACCCACCCTATAGACCGAACCCGCCTGATATTAGAAGATGCATCTATTTCATTTTTACTCACTCAAAAGCATCTTGTAGAGACGTTGCGTGCAACTTCTTTACTGCAACATCAAACTCAACTGATTTGTCTCGATGCTGATGCGGCCCATATTGCTCAATATAGCGAAGAAAACTTGCTAACTGCGAATACGGCTAATGACATCGCTTATCTAATTTATACCTCAGGTTCAACCGGGAAACCGAAAGGGGTACAAATGGCTCACAGAGGGGTGACAAATATCTTAAAAGCATTCACAAATACCCTAGGAGTGAGTCAGACAGATCGGATTGTTACCATTGCCAGCATCTGTTTTGATATGTCGGTGGGTGATATGTTCCTCTCTCTGATGGTGGGTGCTTGTGTCGTCATTGCCTCGAGTGAAGTAATCACTGATGTTGTACAGTTAGGGAAGCTATTAGACACTTCTGGGGCGACGATGATGCAAGCAACCCCTGCGACTTGGCAAATGCTGCGGCGATCGGGGTGGAAAGGTAATCGTCATTTGAATGTTTGGTCGGGGGGTGAAGCACTACCGCGAACATTGGCAGATTGGTTACTCGAACGCAGTGCTTCTGTGTGGAACATTTACGGGCCGACTGAAACGACGATTTGGACCACAATGACTCAAGTTGAACCGGGGACTGAGTCTATACATATTGGTAAGCCAATTCTCAACGCTGAAGTGTATGTCTTAGACGAACAGTTAAACCCGGTTGCCAATGGAGTTGCTGGAGAACTGTATATTGGGGGAGTGGGTTTAGCCGTGGGTTATCTCAATCGCCCGACTCTCAACGCTGAACGGTTTATTGCTAATCCGTTTGATCTATCAGGTCAAACCCGTTTGTATAAAACAGGTGATTTAGTCAAGTTGCGAGGCGATGGTAATTTAGACTACGTGGGACGCAGCGATCATCAAGTCAAAATTCGGGGTTTTCGGATTGAACTTGGGGAAATTGAAGCTGTCCTCTGTCAGTTTGAAACCGTTCAGGATACGGTGGTGGTTGCCCGTGAAGATCGTCCCGGAGACAAGCGATTAGTTGCTTATATGATCTCAGCTCCGAGTGAGCAACCCCAGCACGATCCGACTTCAAATGAGTTACGAGATTGGCTGAGGAAACAACTCCCTGATTACATGATTCCGGCTTATTTTGTTTTCCTGGATGCTTTCCCGCTCAATTCTAACGGTAAAGTAGACCGTAAAGCCTTGCCAGCTCCAGATCATAGCCGATCTGATTTAGAAGAGAAGTTTGTTGCACCCCAGACCGTTCTCAAACAACAAATGGCTACCATTTGGAGTGAAGTATTAGAGATTCATCCCTTAGGCATTAATGATAATTTCTTTGATTTAGGGGGAAACTCGTTGTTAGCTGCAAGAACGATCGCGAAGATGCAGGAAACATTAAATCAAGAAATTCCTGTGCGACACTTGTTTGAACGGCCTACTATTGATCAACTGGCTCAAAAGTTAGATTATCTACAAACAGTTGAGACTGAATCAACCACAGTTAATTTAAAAGCCGATGTCGTTTTACCCGCTGAAATTCGTCCTCAAGGCATTGCTAACCTTGTAAAAATCAGTCAACCCAAGCATATTTTCCTCACAGGTACAACTGGATTTTTAGGAGGGTTTTTACTAGATGAACTGCTCCACAAAACCTCAGCAACTCTCCATTGTTTTGTGCGGGCAGCCGATGCTCAACAGGGGATGAAAAAAATACAAAAAAATCTCGAAAAATATCTGTTATGGAATCCTGAATTTCGCCATCGGATCATTCCTATTGCGGGAGATTTAGAGAAACCATTACTTGGACTGACTGCTGCCCAGTTTGATCAGCTTGCTGCTCAAATTGATGTCATTTATCATAGCGGCGCTCAAGTCAACTTTATTAAGCCCTATTCTGCGGTGAAAACTGCGAATGTTATAGGCACTCAAGAGATTTTAAAACTGGCAGTTCAAACTCAGGTTAAACCCGTGCATTATATTTCTACTGCGGGTGTTTTTGGGCCAGTTGGCCACTTTGAAGACTGTCCCGTTTTGCTTGAAGATCAAGACCTCAATCACTATGAAAAATATGTGGCGTTAGATTTAGGCTACTCTCAAAGTAAATGGGTCGCTGAACAAATGGTTAAAGTAGCACAATCACGGGGGTTGCCGGTTACGATTATGCGACCTGGTTTTACGTTGGGTCATCCTCAAACAGGGGTAACCAATACAAAGGATTTTTGGTCACGCTTGATGATAGGCTGTCTTCAAATGGGTTATTTTCCGAACTTGGTGGATCAAAGGGAGGAATTTATTCCGGTTAATTATGTGTCTCAAGCCATTGTTCATTTGTCAATGCAATCTAACTCCATTGGTCAGGTTTTTCATCTAACTCCACCACAACATAGTCTCACCACCGTTGAGTTATTTGAGTTGATTCAAAGTTTAGGTTATCCGTTGCAACCCTTACCCTATCCTCAATGGATCAAAGTTTTATTGCAATACACAAAACAGTCTCCAAATCATGCTTTAGTGCCGCTGTTACCGATGCTAAGTGAGAAAGTTTATGACGGTCTAACCATCATGGAGATCTATCAAAATAATCCCGAGTATGATTGTAAAAATACTCTAACTGGATTACAAGGTAGCTCTATTCACTGTCCAGAAATTGATTGCTCAATGATGGAAATCTATTTATCCTACTTTATGAAAATCGGTTTTATTGAACCATTAATTCCGAATAAAATAGGCTAAACGCTAGATCAATTAGTTCAATCAGTGATCGACTGGTTAATTTTGAATCAGTTAAATCTAGAATATTACAATTTGATCTCTCTTTTGTTACTTTGAAGACAAGTCTGAATTTGACTAAGTTCTTTAAATATAATGAAAGAGAGATTTTTATGAAGACAAACTAAAAAATACAAAACAACTATAACTTTTTACTTTAATATTGAACAGAGTAATTTTCTCCGCAATATGTTATAAACTATAAGGTACGCTAACTGACTGAATGAGCTTGAGTGTATCCAGTGTGTTCTAATTAAATTAAAATTATGAAAAAGAATGATTTTAAAACTCAGTTTTTATCAAGTTAATATTTTTTTTATTAGTATTCTGTTTTTTTTAATTTATCATCCTCGTAAAATTATTGCTCAATCTATTATTCCAGCAAATGATACTATTCAAACGACTGTTAATTCTCCAGATGGTAATCAATTTAATATTCTAGGAGGACAGCGCAGCGGAGTTAATTTATTTCATAGTTTTGAACAGTTTGGGTTAAATACTGGGCAAACTGCAAACTTTATTTCTCAACCAGATATCCAGAATATTATTAGTCGAATTAATGGCGGAGATGCCTCAGTTATCAATGGCTTAATTCAAGTTATTGGTGGAGAATCTCATTTATTTTTAATTAATCCAGCCGGAATAATTTTTGGTGCGGATGCTCATTTAAATCTTCCCGCTTCTTTTATTGTTACCACGGCAAATGGTCTAGAATTTGGATATAATCATTGGTTTAATATTACCGGTAAACCTAATTTTTCTGATTTAACTGAATCACCAACAGGATTTCGTTTTGATAGTAATACTCCAGGATCTATTATTAATTTAGGTCAGCTTCAGGTTAATTCTGGGTATAATTTAACATTAGTTGGAGGTACAATTATTAATGCAGGAAGTTTATCGGCTCCCGATGGAAACTTAATTGTTGAAACAGTTGAGGGAGAAAATTTAGTCCGAATTAGTCAAGCAGGAAATTTATTGAATTTAGAAATAGAAGCGGAATATCATACAGAAATTAATCCGCTAAGTTTGCCTGAATTATTAACGAAAGTAGAGACTTCTGAAGCGACGGAAGTTAGTATAAATTCTGAAGGTAATGTTGTTTTAAGGGATGGTGAATTAATTCAACCTGGGGATATTGCAGTTACAGCCTCTAACTTCCAGGATAATAGTATCATTGCAGACAATATTACACTGAATTCTAGCCATAATTTAATATTACTGGGAAGTCAGTTAGTAGCTACAAATGAACTGAATTTGTTAGCAAATAGCACTATAAAAATTAGAGATAATTTAACTGATAATTTTACAGCCATAGCAGGTGAAGATATGACTGTTATTGGGGAAGATAATATTGATATTTTCACACCGTATAGTAGCATTCCATTTCAAGTAGAAGGCGATATAAATTTAATCAGTAACGGTATTATTTCAGCAGATAGTCAATTTAATATTGGTGGTAATTTAACGCTACAAAACTTACAAGGCGAAGCGGCAAACTTCATTAGTTTATTTGATCCCATTATTTATGCTAATGGAGATGTTATTTTCGGAGAATATACTGGCGTATCTTTAAAAATAGAAGCCAGAGGTAATATTATTGGCAGCGATATTACAATTACAAATCCAGATATATTTTTGATTGAAAACAATGATCCTGATGCGAATATTCTGCGTAGTCAACCCTCGTTAATTTTACGTGCAGGAGTTAACTCTTTATCAAATTCTCCTAATCTTGATGATAGCAATTCCATTGGTAATACAGTATTTCTGGAAGATACTATTTCTGGAAATAGTATTTCAGTGGGTGCAATTTCAACGGCTGGAGGAATCACTATTTTAGAATCTCCAGGAGAAATTACAGTCGATCAAATTAATACGCAAGGGGGAGATATTCAGCTTAGTAGTAACAATAATATTACAGTTGGACGAGGGTTAAACTCAAGCGGAGGAAATATTGAGATTATTACTGAGAGTTTATTACAAGTAAATGGCACTTTAAATAATAGTAATGCAAGTATTTCTACAATTGGTACTGAACAAAGCGGTAGTATCTTCATTCAGCATCAAGGGGGAGAAATAACACCATTTATCATCGGAGATGGAAGCATAAACGGTACAGTCGGATCTATTACAACAAATATTGAAACTCTATTTCCTTTGTTTGAAGTTCCTATTCCTGAAAATGGTATTTTTACCCAAGGAAATATCACAATACAAACTACACCACCTACTTTACCGCCATCTATTGAACCTGAAGTATCGGAAGAATTAATCGAACTTGAACCCGAGACGATAACAGCGATAGAAACTGATACACTGCGACAGGAAGAGAATATTAACTTACCGACTGAAACTCTAGAAAATCAAGAAATATTATCAATAGATCCAACAATTAGTCGTCGTGAAACAAATAACATTACGGAAGAAACAGAAAGCTTAATTGTTCAAGAAAATGATCTAGGGAGTTTAGACATTGTCCGGCAAGATGTTGATAGTCAAGCTATTATTAATGATATCAGAACCGAAGTTATTGCTTTATTAGATAGTAATCAAATTGAAGCAGCAGTTCCTAAAATTGAGCAAATCTTGAACTTTCAACTCGCCAACTATTTAGGGAAAAACTTTTCTACTTTTGATCGAGAGATTCAAATTGATAATATTCGTAGCACTCTTCAAAAAATAGAACAACAATTTAATCAGAAAGCGGCTGTTATTTATACTTTTTCTCGTCCGAATCAACTGGATTTAATCTTAGTAACAGCGAATGGTAAAACCCTCTATAAAACAGTCTCGGCAGCGAATCAAGAAGAGTTACGCCGTCAAGTGATTCAGTTTGCTTTAGAAATTAAAAATCCCGTTGAGCGCGCTTCAAATCAATATCTTAGTTTGTCTCAAAAACTATATAACTGGCTGATTATACCGTTAAAACAAGAATTAGAAAATCAAGAAATTGATACGATTTTATTTGCGATGGATGAAGGCTTAAAAAGCTTACCAATTGCGGCTTTATATGATGGCGAACAATTCTTGATTGAACAATATAGCTATAGTCTGATTCCTAGCTTTTCTTTAATTAATCTGCGTTATCATCCTTTGCAAAACTCCCAAATTCTAGCGATGGGAGCATCTCAATTTGAAGAGCAAGCCCCTTTACCTGCTGTTCCAATTGAAATTCAAACCATTACTTCGACTTTGCCAGGAGATGGCTTTCTCAATGATTCATTTACTTTAAATAATTATAAAGAACAACGCAATCAAGCACCTTATCGAATTGTTCATTTTGCCACTCATGCCGATTTTAGACCGGGTTTTCCGGAGGATTCTTATATTCAGCTTTGGAATCAAAAACTCACTCTAAATCGCTTAAATCAACTCGGTTGGAAATGGAATGAACCACCAACAGATTTATTTGTTTTAAGTGCTTGTCGGACGGCAATTGGAGATAAAAATGCTGAATTAGGATTTGCAGGTTTAGCAGTACAAGCAGGGGTTCCTTCTGCGTTAGCCAGTTTATGGTATGTTTCAGATCGGGGAACCTTAGCATTGATGTTAAAGTTTTATGAAAAGCTACAACAAATCCCAATAAAAGCAGAAGCTTTACGACAAACTCAAATTGCATTATTGCGAGGAGATATTCAGATTCAAGCGGGAGAATTGCGAGGTTATACCTCAAGAGGTAATATTGAATTACCCCCCGAAATATTCCAAGATGATACAACGTTTTCTCATCCGTTTTATTGGGCTGGATTTACAATGATTGGTAGTCCTTGGTAGTATCTATGAACGACTTTTATTCGCTTTCTAATCGTTCATAAAATATTAAATTACTGTATTCCCTATGACAAGCTCAATTAATATCTCTACTCTCGACGGCAATAATGGCTTTCAAATTGATGGCGTTGAGATTGATAGTAACTTAGGAATCGTTGCAGGTAGTGCTGGAGATATTAATAATGATGGAATTAATGATCTAATTTTATCAGCCAATGGTGCCGATCCCAATGGTCTGACAAATGCCGGGGAAACCTATATTATTTTTGGTAATAGTGCTGGATTTCCGGTTAATTTTGACCTAAACAGTCTCAATGGTAGCAATGGTTTTACAATTCGCGGTATTGATGCAGAAGATCGCTCAGGTTTACCCATTAGTACGGCGGGAGATATTAATAATGATGGCATTGATGATATTATTATCAGCGCCATTCAAGCCGATCCCAATGGTCTGACAAATGCCGGAGAAGTCTATATTATTTTTGGTAATAACACCGGATTTCCTGCAAACTTTGAATTATCCGATCTTAATGGTAGCAACGGCTTCATTATTAATGGAATTGCTGATGGGGGTTTATTAGGTTTTTCTATTAGTGATGCTGGGGATATTAATAATGATGGGATTGATGATATTATTCTGGGAGCGGCTTTTGCAGATGTCAACGGCGTAGAGAATGCCGGAGTTGCCTATATTATCTTCGGTGGCGATAACTTCGGTGCAAGTTTTGACCTCTCTCAACTTGATGGCCGCAACGGTTTTACCCTCAATAATAGTCGTCTCGGTAATAATGCCAGGTTAGGCAATGCTGCCAACAATTTAGGGGATGTTAACGGGGATGGTATCGATGATATTCTGATTACTGCACCCTTTGCTGATGCCAATGGCTTCACGAATACAGGCATCAGTTATGTTGTATTTGGTAGTCCTGATTTTAACGCCAGTCTGGACTTATCTCAACTCAACGGCACAAACGGCTTTATTATTAATGGTATCGACATTGATGATACAGCGGGACGGTCGGCTGCTGGCGCGGGGGATATTAACGCAGATGGTCTCAATGATATTATTATTGGTGCCGCATTTGCCGATGGGAATGGCAATGAAAATGCCGGAGAAACCTATATTATTTTTGGCAACAATACTGGGTTTGCGGCAAATTTTGATTTAACTCAACTCAACGGTGATAACGGTTTTGTTGTTAATGGAATAGATGCAGAAGATCTGGCGGGTCTTTCGATTAGTGGTGCAGGAGATGTCAATGACGATAATATTGATGATATACTGATTGGTGCGCCGGATGCCGATCCAGATGGGGTTAACATCACAGGAGAAGGCTACGTTATTTATGGTAGCAATTCTGGGTTTGCAGCAAGTTTTGATTTAACTCAACTCAACGGTGATAACGGTTTTGTCATCACTGGCGCAAATAATGGCGATCGCTTAGGGGGTGCCGTTAACCGAATTGGAGATATTAACGGCGATACGGTTAATGATATCTTCATTGGCGCATCAAGTGCCGATCCCAATGGAGTCACGGATGCGGGGACAGCTTATTTTCTCTTCGGTAGCAATAATGGGTTTGCACCGGATGCAGTGGATGATGCAGCAATTATACCGTTTAACAGCGCCACTGCCATTAATGTTTTAGCCAATGATAGCGATCCGGATAACGATCCGTTTTTCATAACATCAGTCATACCATCCACAGGCGCTACAGTCACAGTTAATGATAATGGTACAGCCAGCGATCAAGGGGATGACGTTATCATTTATACCCCGAGTTTAGATTTTACAGGCGTTGATACATTTACTTACACCATTGAAGATAGCAGCGGCAAAACCGATACAGCCATCGTTACCCTGACCGTCAATACCCCTCCTACAGCCGTTGAGGATACGGATACTACATCGCCGCTGACCCCTGTCTCTATCAACGTTCTAGCCAATGACAGCGACCCAGATAACAGTCCTGAACCCATCACCTTAGTTGAGGTGAGTCTACCCGAAAATGGTACAGCAACACTTAACAATAATGCTACCCCCGCCGATCCCAGTGATGACGTTATCATTTATACCCCGAACCCAGGATTTGCCGGAACTGATATAGTTTCCTATACAATTAGCGATGGTGTTGATAGTGCGATCGCTAACGTCACCATTGAAGTCATCCCCGGTGTCCCCACTCCCCTCGATGATGCCGCCACAACCGTTTTAAATACCCCCGTTACCATTGATGTTTTAAGTAACGATACCGATCCTGAAAATGACCCGCTAATTATTACAGCAGTTAGTCAGCCAGAAAATGGTACAGCCACTCTAGATAACGCATCCATTATTTATACCCCAAATCCTGGATTTACTGGCGTTGAAACCTTCACTTATACAGTTGATGACAGTAATGGCGGTATCGATACGGCAAATGTTACAGTCAGCGTTATTGTTATTCCAAATATTAGTTTAACGGCTGAAGGAACCCTAACAGAAGCGGAAGAAACCCCGGCAACATTTACATTAAATTTAAGCGATCCTGCGCCTGAACCGTTAGCAATTAACTTGAATTTAACCGGAACCACTGCGACCAATTTAGAGGATTTTATATTAATTCCAGGCAGTAATATTACTGAATTTACCTCAAATAGTTTATTACTCGATACTGGCGTTTCGACAGCAACCTTAACCATTCAACCGATAGATGATGCGATCTTTGATCCGAATGAAACGGTTGAGATTAATTTATTATCGGGAGAAGGTTACACTTTAGATGAAACGGCAAGTATAGCCAGTTTGACGATTACAGATAACGACGAAGCGAATATTGAAATTACTCCGACTTCTGGGTTAATTACAACAGAAAACGGACAAACCGCTAGCTTTAATATTGTTCTCACTTCTCAACCCACGGCTGATGTTAGTTTTGAATTAATTAATAACGATCCGAGTGAAGCAACCCTATCAAATTCATCGATTACTTTTACCCCAGAAAATTGGGATATTTCTCAAACAGTAATATTAACTGGGGAAGCCGATGTTATTGTAGATGGCGATATTGTTTATACTATTTCCACAACTCCAGCAGTTAGTAACGATAGCAATTATAACGATATTAATCCGGATGATATTACAGTTACAAATTTAGACTTAACTCAACCCACTGTTATTGTTAACCCAACAGCAGGTTTAATCACCACTGAAGCCGGAGGAACGACTACTTTTAATGTCGTTTTAGGATCTCAACCTACAGCCGATGTGGTTCTACCTTTTACCAGTGATAATAATAGTGAAGGAACTATTTTTCCTGACTCCCTAACTTTCACATCTACTAACTGGTTTACCCCCCAAACTATCCGAATTACAGGGGTGAATGATCCGGTAGATGATGGGGACATTAGCTATCAAATATTAACGCAAAATACAATTAGTGAAGATAGTAATTATAATGGCATTAACCCGGATGATGTTACCGTCATAAATGAAGATAATGATACGGCTAATATTCGAGTTACACCCACTACAGGTTTAATTACGACAGAAAGGGGAGAAACCGCAAATTTTGAAGTTTTTCTCACCAGTCAGCCGGTTGAAGATGTCATTATTAACCTGCGGAGTGATAACCCGAATGAAGGGATTTTGGCAATTGATACAGTTACATTTACACCCCTAAATTGGAATAATCCCCAAACCATTACTGTAACAGGAGTTAATGATAATATTGTTGATGAGAACGTTTCCTATAATATTATTACCGATCCAGCGATTAGTAATGATAGCAATTACAACGGGTTAGACGCTGAAGATATTAACCTTACAAACATTGACTTATCAGAACCTTTTATAGTGATTAATCCAACTGTGGGATTGATGACACGAGAAACGGGTAGAAGTGATAGTTTTAATGTTGTTCTAAATACTCAACCTAGTGATATTGTTACTTTAAATCTCAGTAGTAATGATAGTACAGAAGGGGTGATTTCACCAGAAGGTATTAATTTTACGCCAGATAATTGGGATATTCCTCAAACCGTTACGGTTACCGGAGTTGATGATAATTTAGTGGATGGTAATATTAGCTATACCATTGTTACTGATGCTGCCATTAGTAATGATATTAACTACGATAATCTTAACCCTGCCGATATTTTAGTCACTAACCAAGATGATGATCTTCCGGTAGTGAACTTATCAGTAACTCCTACTCTTACAACCGAAGCTGATACTACAACCGTTACCATTACTGCTACGACTTCCGCTGAGGTTAATGGCGATCAAACCATTAGTTTAAATGTCACAGGTGATGAGATTACAGGCAGTGATTTTACCTTATCTAATAGTCAAATTACTATTGCTAATGATACCACCACAGGTAGCGCCACGCTGACAATTTTAGATGATAATTTTATAGAAGATAACGAAACCGTAATTATCGAATTATTTAATCCTTCGACAGGAATTCAGTTAGGTGAAAATAATACAGCCACTCTCACTATTATTGATAACGATAGTTTACCGACGGTTAGTTTTTCTCAAGCTGATTATTTTATCACTGAAGATGGCTTTAATATCGGAGAAAATATTGTTTTAAATCGCAGCGGAAACTTATCTCAACCATCCATTGTAGAAGTTCAGTTAGTTGATGATACAGCAATTAGCAATATTGATTTTGATTCTAATCCCATTCAGGTTAATTTTACGGCAAATCAAGAGACTGCTATTGTTAATCCTATTATTTTTGATGATAATGAGGTAGAGTCTGAAGAATCACTCCAACTGTTATTAAATCCGATAGAAAATGCAGAAATAGATCCGCAAAATACAGCGAATTTAACCATTCTGGATAATGAACAAGCTGAGATTATTATTAATCAAACCGATCTGCTAACAACAGAAGCTGGATTAACAGATACCTACACAATTGTCTTAACTCGAGAACCCATTGCGCCTGTTAATATTACCTTTGAAACTTCAGATCGGCTGCAACCCATTTCTGAGATTATCTTTGATTCTAGTAACTGGAATTCCCCCCAAAGTATAAATGTTTCTGCCATTGACGATCAAATTATTAACGAGGAAAATAATACAATTATTCGTCATATTGTTAATAGTAATGATGAGAGTTACAATAACTTTAATATTCCTGATGTCAGTGTTGAAATTGGAGATGATGAAATCGCTGATATTATTCTAAGTTCGGATAACTTTTCTATCTCCGAAAACAATGAAACTCAGCAATATAGTTTAGTTCTTTCCTCTATTCCTACTGCACCGGTTACGATTACTTTTGATACAGGAAATCAAATTAATCCAATTTCAGATATTACGTTTAATTCTAATAACTGGAATCAACCTCAAATTGTTAGTTTTTCAGCGATTAATGATGAAATCAATCAAGGCGATCGCAACGCCACAATTAATCATATTATTAATAGCGAAGATGAGAATTATAACGGACTATTGATTGATGCTGTCGAAATTAATATTATTGATGATGATATTAGTATACCGGAAGCAAATATTACTGTTAATCCGATTAACTTAAACGTAACAGAATCGGGAATTCAAGGCAGTTATCAAGTTAGCTTAACAACAGAACCTTTTGCACCCGTCACCTTAGAGTTTATTACCGATAATCAGATCAATTCAATTCCTAATATTATCTTCGATAGCAATAACTTTAATCAACCTCAAATTGTTACCTTAACTGCGATTGATGATGAGATTGTAGAAGGAATTCATAACAGTACAATTTTTACTAATATTAATAGTAATGATAGTCGATTCAATGACTTAACACTTTCGTCACTCACAGTAACGATTGAAGATAATGATACTGTAATACCAGTCAATGCCAGTGTTTATATCACTCAAACAGAAGGAAATACAACAGTTGCAGAAACGGAATTAATCGATACTTATAATATTGTTCTGACTTCTCAACCGACGGCTGATGTTATTCTTAATATTACCCCAGATAATCAAACGGATTTAGGCAATGGATCGAATAATACTATTCAGCTTTTATTCACGTCTCAAAATTGGAATCTTCCTCAAATTGTTACAGTTACTGCAACAGATGATACTGTAGTTGAAGGCAATCATACTAGTATTATTAACCACAATCTTTCCAGTCTCGATCCTGATTATAATGCAGAAACACCTATTCTCATTGATGGTATCGCCTCATCTAATTTAATTGTTGAAATTATTGATAATGATAATTTTGGTAATTTAAATCTAATTCAACCTCTCGGCGAAAATGATGTGATCGAAGGATTTGGAGAAGATCGTTATAAAATCGCTTTAACCGCACCGCCTGTTGCAGATGTAGTCATTAATATTGTAGAAAATTCTCAAATTATTACCAATCAATCGACGTTAACTTTTACCCCAGAAAATTGGAATATTTCTCAAAGTATTAGTTTAGAAGCAATAGATGATACTTTAACAGAAGGACAACAGCAAACTACTTTAATTCATCAAATCAGTAGTACAGATAACCGCTTTAATAACCTCAGTTTTCCTTTAACAGTTAATATTAGTGATAATGATAATATTGGGGAAAACTATACTGATAATAATCAATCGGTTCATTCCGGAACATTGCAAGATGATATTATTACGGGTTCAAACAATAACAATATCTTTTATGGCAATCAAGGCAATGATTTATTATCCGGTTTAACAGGAGAAGATATACTATTAGGTCAAACCGGAGATGATGCAATTTTAGCCGGTTCAGAAAATGATGTAATTTCAGGAGGAAAAGGCAATGATTATTTAGTGGGAAATACGGGAAATGATACTATTTTCGGGGATGATGGACGCGATCGCCTTTTTGGTGGACAAGGTAACGATCAATTAGTTGGAGGCGGAGAAAATGACCGCCTGTGGGGAGATTTAGGAACGGATAGTTTAACGGGTGGAGAGGGTGAAGATGCTTTTGTTTTAAGTATTGGAACAGGTGGATTTACCCCTAATTTAGCGGATGTGATTACTGATTTTAATCCTAATTTAGATCGAATTGAATTAACAGATTCTTTGACATTTTCTCAATTAACATTGAGTCAAACAACAGAAGGAACACTAATTCAGCTTCAATCTACAGGAGAATATCTCGCCATTCTGTTAGAAGTTAATCTGGAAGTCTTACAGCCAACAAACTTTATCTAAATCAACTAATGCTATCTTCACAAACTGAATAGTTTTATTGACATAATTAGAAGAAACCCCTCTCCAAACCTCTCCCCTAATAGGAGAGAGACTTCAAAGCCTTAATTTTTTATCGTTATTCAACAATTTAGAAGTCCCTTTCCATTAAAAAATAGGCCTGAAGGGACACAATTTCCCTCTCCCCTCCTGGGAGGGGCTAGGGGTGGGTAGGAGAGGGCTAGGCAGAGGTGAGAGGGCTAGGGAGAGGTCATCAAATACTGTGTCATTCTAGATTCATGGTATAAATGCAGAATATTCAAAACCATTAGTATTTTGTATTTTTAGATCTCGATCATGTTCATGACAGACAATCATCAAAAATCCCTCAGTTATAAAACCATTAAACACCGTCTTGTTCATGGATTTAGCAGCATAACTGTCATTGTTGCTGCTAGTTTTATCCCTGCTGTTGCTGAGGCTGCTCTATTTACCAGTAGTTTCTTCTCCGATCAAGTGCTACAGTATGATGAAAATACAGACACATTTCTGGGTATATTCGGTGAAGCCAACAATGCTGACAGCGGACTAACACAAGCAGACGGATTAACCTTTGGAATTGATGGTAACCTCTATGTCAGTAGTTTTGGGTCTAACGAAATTCTGCGCTACGATGGCATCACGGGAAGCTTTTTAGGTCGATTTGGTCAAGCCTCTCAACCCGATAGCGGACTCACTACCCCTGTCGGTTTAACCTTTGGTGAAAATGGCAATCTTTTTGTTAGCAGTTTTGGTAGTAACGAAATTCTGCAATATGACGGTACATCGGGTGAGTTTTTAGGTATTTTTGGTGAAGCTTCCCAGGCTGAGAGTAGTTTAACCAATCCAGATAACTTAGTATTTGGTGCAGATGGCAATCTTTATGTTACCAGTTTTGGTACAAACGAAGTACTGCGATACGACGGTACAACAGGTGCTTTTCTGGGCGTTTTTGGTGATGCATCTAATGCCAACAGTGGCTTAGAAACTCCGACTGGGTTACGATTTGGGCCCGATGGCGATCTGTATGTCAATAGCTATGTCGGGGATAAAATCCTTAAATATGATGGTGTCACAGGCGAGTTTATCGAAACCTTTGTTTCAAATAATGATAGCCCTCTTAATGGCCCCATTAATCTAGTATTTGGCCCAGAAGGCGACCTTTATGTTAGTGTTTCTAATGTACTCAATCAAGGTAACGAAGAACTCACCAATCAGGTCGTAAAGTTTGATGGTACAACAGGACAATTCCAAAAAGTTGTATTAGATGCAGCCAATACTGAAGGAGAATTATTTGTTCCTGCTGGATTAGCATTTTCTCCGAGTACATCCATACCTGAACCGGATTTGAGTTGGGGCGTTGTTATTATTGCTGCATTGACCCTTTCTCGCCGACTACGCTAAGAGTGATAATAGGGCAGATGATGAAGATTAATCTGACTGTTTATTTGACAACCTGCCCTTGTCCCCATCCCATACCTCAGCTTACGGAAAACCCATTTATCCCACTTGTCTTTCGGGTTCCATCTCTGCGAAAATCTCTTTGAGTAAACTCAACCCTTTTTTGACTCGACGAGAAACGGTGACGGTACTAATTCCCATGCGTTGGGCGGTTTCTTTTTGGGTTAAATCTTGCAGAAACACACATTCAACCACTTGACGAGTATTGTCTTCAAGCTGAGTTAAGGCTTGTTGCAAACACATCCGTTCTTCTTGGTTGACATGGGAACTTCCATATCGATTATCTAAGACTAAATCTCCTAAACAAGCCGAACCCTCATCATAATCCTGTATCGGTGCATCTAAACTCATCAGAGAACGATTTTGACTAGCAAGTTTAACATCATTCCATTGCTGTAATGAAATCTCGAGTGCTGTTGCCACTTCTTCATCCGTCGGAGAACGTTGTAAGTTAGATTGTAGATGTTGAATCACTTTAACGGCTTTACGTTCTAGGGTTAACCACTGACGAGGAATTCTTAAAATTAAAGTTTTGTCCCGTAAGTAGTGTTGAATTTCGCCGCGAATATAAGGAATGGCAAAAGAACTAAAAGCATGACCTTTCGATATATCAAACCGTTCAATCGCTCGAATTAAGCCAATACAACCCACTTGTAATAAATCATCATAGCTTTCTCCACATTGTTTGAGCCAGTGATACACCTCTTTACGAACCAGTCCTAAATTGAGCTTAACCAGTTGATTCCGAAGTGATTCTGAAGGAGACTGATTATATTTTTGTAATAGCTCTAAAGTATTGTGCTTGAGGTTTTTTAGTGTCTGAGTAGACATAGCATGAGGCTCCATTGAGTCAGGTTAACTGTCGAGAAGGTAGATAATTTATTAAGCCGTTCAACGTTTATTTTTTTCAGCTCTGTAACTTATAGAATTAATATCTCATACCCTTTTGAAGAGCGACTTCACCCGATTGGGTTATTATCATCTTTGGGTATTTCGATTCGATAAATTACACACTGATTGGAGAAGTATTCATGAGATAGTTCTCATTAGGATCAAGCTGGAAAGGATAATAAGCAACTTTACGATTAGGATTAAAGAAATCGATATCCGGTGTATTGGAGTTAGTGTATATATTTAGGACAGGCTCTTTGACAATTTCGTGTCCCTGTTGGTAAATATGAAGGTTGAAGAAATTGATAGTATAAGTCGTTGAGCTATCTTGAGCGATAAATACCTCGGCTGTATCATCGTAAATCGCTGGAATTTTAACTAACTTTTGAGATGTCTTATCACGACTTTGGTAATAAAGCTTTTCTGTTTTACATTTGATGGATATCAAATAGCTAGAAGTCTCAAATTCAATTTTAGTATTCTCAGATGAACACATGGACAGAGTATCTGATTTTAAGGGATTCGAGAGAACAACGTAGGAGTTAGATAAGCTTAGAATAATGCCAAGTGAAAGGGATTTCCAGAATTTCATTCGTTCTTTTTTCCTCCTTTATATCTGTAATTTACCTCGATACTCTGTTTCAGAACTTCACCCAGTTGGGCGAATTTATCATAAAATTAGCAATACAGATTGGGCTATATCAATGAGTGATTAGCCACTGAATGGTTCAGCAATACGAATAACAAGAATTCTTCAATAAGTCTGCTTGCTATCAGTTCTAGTGCCAGATAACAACTTAGTTAAGCACGATAACTTATTATTAGTTTAAACAGAGAGGCAAGTATTTTGTAATGATGGTTTTACTGAATTTTTATCATGAAGCGTTTAATCCAGTCCGTGAAATTACGGATACACCCAAAAGAATTTGGCTGTCTATCATGTGAAAACAGCCAATATGACAAGAATAAATTAAGATCAACTGAGCTTTGATGAAGCTAATCTGTTTCTACGAGATGAGGACTTGTTCAAAGACAGCGAAAAAGGGAACGGGTAAGCGGGAGACAGCTTTGTTGTGAGTCTGTTCCCAGATGAGCGTTTAGGTGATGCAACCATAATGAACGCACTGCTGTACCCTTTGGCATCAGGACTGAGATGGACTATGAAAAAGGATGGATCAGATCAGTGAGAGGAGAGACGTTTTGTCGGAATAGATTAAGATTGGCTCAAATTCCGCTGATTGATGGAGAGACTAGAGTTTCCTTGAGAATTTTTCGGCTGATCTCGATACATTTCTAGCAATAGCTCAATATAACTCAACGGTAGAATGATCAGATAAAACAACGTACCTAGCAGCACCTTGTACCCAGGCTGCTTCGTTGTGGAGCCCGAATTGAACTCTGTTTGGGGACGAAACGCCAAAAACCACTGTCTGAGAGAGTAAATCGCAATCACAATACTGGAAGCAGCAACAAGTCCAATCAAAAGGGTCATAGTTTAATTCACACTAGAGAAAATTGACAAAAAAACTCAAACATTTAATACTTCGAGAAATCAGATACAATACTAGCCTTTATTTCTTCCTTAAGAGAATACTTGACTATATTGATATCCACGCCGGACAGCTAAAATTTTTAGGCTTAGCTTTCGATTACAACAGTGACAGACAAGGTGATTATCAGGGTTTCGCGTGTTTTGATCTTAAGTGATTTATATCACGTTAATCATGAGCTTTACAGAATCTTTACTGAAAATTTGATATTTGTCAAGGGTTGATAAAGAAGCCATCAAAATGATTCATTAATATGAGTTATTCGGATAGTTTAATTGTCTGAAGAGAATTTTATATGAAGTTTGGGTAAAAAATCTGAATTGATCCGGAGCCAACAGTAAACTCTGGTATACATATAGAGAGGTATAACAAAATAAATATTGAGATTCAGGGAAGAACGGGTACATTTTTTGTCCGCATCATCACCACCAGTCTATAGCTGAGTCGGTATGTACCCGATAAACAAACCTCATTAACTCAGGTCACAGATGCATCGCACGCTTCATGCTGAAACGCCGTTAAACAGATCAAAAATCTGCCGACAAAACAGTTTCAGCTTTTCTGCGGACTCGGGTGCAGGCTGAGTTTGTCCCATGAAGCTCCAATTATCAACTGTAGAAACTTTCCATTGCTGACCTCTATGATCATACCCAGCGACCTCAACGCCAATGACACGGCGGTGATTTTCGATTGGGTCTTGATAAAACCGAATTTGGATCAAAATACTACGACTTTGTAGTAAACGGCTTCTGCCTGGAAAATGAAAGCCGATATCAATTGAGTCAGGGTCAACGAGTTCTTGAGTTTGAGGGTCATTCATCCACGGTTTTAGATCAACTCGTACATCAGGGAACTGCACTTTAAATAAGTTGACAACCGAGGCAATTTTGCTCGCCACTTCAAGGTTGTTGGCAAGTTCAGCAGCATTCACGGGTCAGGTTTCCTCCTACAGTTTGATCGATTAATTCATTCATGTTAACCACAGACCGTATAAAAGGATCTGTCAACGTTGGACAACTCAGCCACGAAAACGAGAAATTTTACTCAAAAGCTGATGAGACCAACAATCTACCCACTCAAAAAAAATCCGCCTCAAGTTAAACCGCAAGGGCTCAACCCCTTGCAAACTCTACGTTATCAACTACAACGGCTTCAACGTCTGCCCCAATGGCTACCCATTAGCCTGATTTTGTTATTGGCGACGACTCTGTATCTTTATCAAATTAGTACAGAAAGCTTGTGGGTAGATGAATTGCTGAGTATTCATCGAGCCAAAAACCTTGATTATGCCTTACGAGATCCTCGTCCCCTGTCTTATTTATTCCTGCGAGTCTGGATGTTTTTTGTCGGCGATACTGACGCGGCTTTGCGAGGACTGGGGGTTCTGTTTGGACTGGGAACGGTTTTTCTGACTTACCTGTTAGGTCGTCGTTTAGTCACTACCAATGTCGGCTTATTGGCGGCATTACTCATCACCCTCTCACCCCTATTTATCAATCACGCCCAAGAAATTCGGATGTATACCCAGAGTACCTGCATCGGGCTGATGGGAACCTTATTTTTAGTCGAGGCATTAAACCGTCCCCATTCGATCAATATTTATGGCTGGGCAACGTTACGATTTTTGGCGTTAATTACAACACCACTGAATTTGTTCCTATTATTACCAGACTGTGTGATCATTGCCAGCCGCTATCGTCAAAAACGAGGTGTTTTATTCACTTTCCTCCAAGCATCATTCCTGATGGGGTTGGCTTGGGTTGCTTTTGCCACACCGTTATTAATGGTGGCTGTGCCTAAATTTATGGGAGGTGTCGCCATTCCGGGCGGAGTGGAGTCAGGCACGGTTACTCTCAAGCGACCGAGTATTTTTGAAGCGATTTTTCAACTGACTCGCTTTACCGTCTGGCCGTTTGGTCGTCCGAATTCTAATATCATTTACGGTGTTTATCAACTTCACGCTGTCATTTCACTCGCTGTTTTAAGTGCAGCATTTTTGTATCGACAACGCCTTGTAGAAGTGCGTTGGCTTGCAGCTTGGGCAATTTTACCGTTGATTCCATTGTTTTTAGTCTCCCAAGTCTCCCGGAGTTTATGGGTCGATCGTTACCTGATTTTTGTTGCCCCTTATATCATGATTCTGCTGGCAACCGGATTCATGCAAATCTGGAAAAAATGGCGAATTGCGGCATTAATTGTCACATTGATTTCACTGGTGGCAACCGCAGGCGGATTTCAACGCTATTACACAGTTTTAGATCGCGAAGATTGGCGGGGTTTAGTGGCGTTCATTGAAACGGCAGAACAACCCAATGATACGATTATTTGGTCAGTGAATCAACAAATTCCGGTGGCTTTAAATCACTATTATCAGGGAAATTCAACGATTATCATTCAGCCGGAGTTATCTGCACAATCTAAGGATCAAGATCGCCAAGAAATTGAAGCCTGGATTGATCGTCTGCCCACAACGTCTTCCAATTTATGGCTCGTTCATTTACCGACATCTCCTCTATTTCAGACAATCTTAGCGGAGAAATTTGAGATTGAATATTATCAAGATATGAAGAAATTTGAGGTATTTCAGTTAACGCAAAAAAGCTCTTAATCGCTAACTGACTTCATGGGCGATTATAAAATCTGTTGAACTCAATCCAAAGTATTTCTGTCTCCATCTCTGGCCTTTAGGAAGATGGAGATTTTTGACTGAGATTGTTACACTGTACTATTCTCAAGAAAATAATTGATCAGTGTGTGGAGGAAATCAATGTCAGCCGGATTTTTATTAACGCGAGTTTTATTGAAGTTTGAAGATCTTAAAGAAGGTTTGATCGCTGATTTATCGGCGGCAACAATGACACCGGATGGTACTCTGTGGTTAGGATCTGATGAGTTATTGGGAATTGAGCGACTGTCCCTCCAAGAATCTTGTATATTTGGCGATCATCAACATTTTTCCCTTAAAGATATTTTTGAGTTACCAGACGATGAAGATGAGATTGATATTGAAGGATTAGATTATTCAGAAGGGTATATCTGGGTGATAGGTTCTCATAGTACGAAACGTAAAAAACCGAAGCAAAAATCACCTGAGGATGACTTAGAAAGATTAACGGTGATTAAATCAGAATTAAATCGTTACTTGTTGGGCAGAATTCCTGTGGTTAATCAAGCGTTAGTCAAACAATCCGAAAGTGCAGATGCATCTCAAGAACCCTTATTTGCAGCTAGCTTTGAGATTAATGATCAACATAATACTTTAATTGAAGCGTTACGTGATGATCCTCATATTGGGGAGATGATTTCAACCCGCCTGCCGTCTAAAGATAATGGTTTAGATATTGAAGGAATTGCGGTTAAAGGAAATCGTGTTTTCTTAGGATTACGCGGCCCTGTGATTCGGGGAATTGGGATCATTTTAGAAATTGTTGTTACGGCAAATTCTAATGGTATTTTAGAGTTAAACCCGTTAGGTTTATCGGGTCAACTTTATTACAAGCATTTGGTTGATTTAGATGGTTTGGGAATTCGAGAACTGTGTTTTGATGGAGAAGATTTAATTATTTTATCTGGGCCGACAATGGATGTCGATGGTTTTCAAAAACTATTTCGCTTCCAAAATATCCTCTCTTATCAAGCCGATAGCATCACCTGGCAAGATTCAGATGACTTAAATTTGGTGTTTGAATTTCCTTTAAAAGTCAAAGAAGATAAAGCAGAAGGATTGGTGATGTTTCCCTGTCTCGGTCAATCTGAAGCGGTGATGGTGATCTATGATTCACCTAGTCCTCGGAGACAACTCACCCCGGATACTGTATTAGCGGATGTATTTAGTCTAAGCCAATCTTCTTAAGATACTGTGTATTCTTGTCTGCTTTTAATCAAGTCGAGCTTAATGTTTCCTTTAGGTTTAGATAAATTCTAACTTAAGGGAGATGTTAAACTCTTCTTCTTACTTATATGTTGGGAATATATCTCTCAGAGTCAATTAACTATTCATATTAACTTAATTCTTTAGATAAATTAGCTACTGTTACGAGACCCAAAATATGCATTATCCCTATCACTCTCCTATGTACTTACTCGGTTATAGCTTTCAGCCCATATCTAAAAATATCAGAGACAGTTCTTACTCTGCAATAGAAGATAAGCAAATTCTATCAATTTTAGGCTGTCCAATTACCCGGAAAATTGTAGACACAGAGGAACACGTCATTCTCAATGTCGGAGATTTAATTACGGCTGAATCAGTGATTCAAGCCAAACAAGCTGGTAATCTAGAGATGCTGCTAAACTCAGTTTACAGCTAAGAAATCAAGAGATATCTCCCACAATAATATGGGAGAAAATATCCCTGATCTGTGTTTACCAACCGAAAGCTGAGAAAGACTCTACCGCCTCAGACTCTGATTCAGTCTTTGCTGTTGTCTCTTCTGTGACACGAATTTCAGTACAAAATGTAGAGGTATTAAAGCCACCAAACCGCTTAACGGCGCTGGTTCTCATCCGAACATTCGGCCCATCAAACCAAAACCGTTCAATTGAACTCATGGTTTCATATTCGGTAATGAGTAACAAACCATCCTCTTCATCCATCTCAAATTCACCCGCAACAGGGACAATTTCGGCATAACCCCGTTCTCGTAACATTTTGCCCTTGCGGGGATTATCGGCATCCGGAACAATGGCAAATACAGTCGAACCCTTGTGGTTTTCATCCTCTTTATCCCAAGACATCGCCCCATCCCAGGTGACATAAGCGCCACCCGCCGCTAAACTGGGGTCAACCTCATGCATTTTGCAGATTTCCGCCACTCTCGGGTCATCTGCGGTTAAAGCGTCTACCTGAATATCGGAATGTCCTTTCTCCGCCTGACGAAAAGCCAGGTGATGAGTGGTTCTTAGCGATCGCCAAGTTCCAGCACTTTGTTGAAAAAATTCCATTGCATCCATAATACTGACATCTTATAAAAAATTGCACGTTTTTTATTGTATCGTGCAGAATGGAGGCCGTAAAAAGTCGAGAACAAAATCATAATGAATAGATGAATCATCAACAACAATCTAACCCGTTGAATGGTTGGTCATTAGAACAACGAGATCCTCAATTTATTGAATTTTGTATGCCGCTGTGGGAGTGGTTTTACCGCTACTATTTTCGAGTCAAAACCGATGGCTGGCATCATATTCCCGATGAACAAGTCTTGTTTGTGGGTTCTCATAATGGCGGACTGGTTTCTCCTGATATGATCATGATGATTTATGATTGGTTTCGCAACTTTGGTTTTCAGCGTCAAATCTATGGTTTAATGCATCCCAGCGCTTGGAAAATTAATCCTCCCATTGCTGAGGCGGCGGTTAAAACTGGGGCAATTATTGCCCATCCTAAAATGGCAATTAAAGCTTTAGAAGCCGGGGCCAGTGTTTTAGTTTATCCGGGTGGGGCGCAAGATGTTTTTCGTCCTCATTCTCAAAGAAATAAAATACAATTTGTTGGCAGAAAAGGGTTTATTAAGTTAGCATTACGAGAAAATATTCCTATTATTCCGATGATTTCTTATGGAGGTCATGATACTTTAATTGTCCTCGGAGATTTCTACAAACAGGCGAAACAATTACATGAATGGGGAATGCCTTGGCTATTGGGAATTGATCCAGAAGTTTTCCCGATTTATTTAGGTTTACCTTGGATTCTCGGTATCGGCCCTTTACCCAATATTCCCTTACCCGTACAAATTCATACTCGGGTTTGTCCGCCTATTCGATTTGATCGTTATGGTAATAAAGCATCGCGCGATCGCAGTTATGTTGATATTTGTTATCACCAAGTCGTGAGTCAAATGCAGCAGGAATTAGATCGGTTAGTTCAAGATGTGACTATTTCTAATTCTAGGATATCTAACCCATTTTGATAATAAATTATAGCAAGCATTGGGCGCAAGCAAGCATTGGGCGCAAGTAAGCATTGGGCGCAAGCATTGCGCCCCTACGTGGATTTTAATTGTTGGGCGCGATCGCGTAAAATCTCGGCTTGTTTTTCGGCTTCGGCTAAACTATCCCGCGCGGCTTGAACCACTTCTGGATCGGCTTTTTCCACGAAGTTTTTATTATTGAGTCGCTTAGAAACGGATTGAATTTCTTTCTCAATTTTAGCGATTTTCTTCTCTGTCCGAGTAATTAATCCGTCAATATCGACGACTCCCGCTAACTGAATTAAAGCCTGAACGGTTCCGACGACACCGACAATCGTTTGACCAGTATTCTCCGGTAAGCTATCAGTAATCGTTAACTGTTCCACTTTACATAAGTCTTTAACATATTGTTGTCCTTTTGTCAATACATTCTGCTCTGTTTCGCTTTCTGTTTGCAGAATTGCCTGTACTTTTACCTTCGGTTTAATATCTGCATCTGCCCGTAGATTTCGTAATGTCCGAATAGTGGCAATAATTAACTCAAATTCTGTTTCTAATTCTGAGTCTATTAAAGCTTCGTTTAACTGGGGATAAGTTTGTACGGCTAAGCAATCTTCGTCTCCAGTTTGAGTCAGGGTATGCCAGATTTCTTCGGTGATATGAGGCATAAACGGATGTAATAGTTTCAAAATCCCTTCTAATACTTCTGCTAATACTTGTTGGGCAATAGTTTTTGAGGCAACATCATCTCCCCAAAAACGCGGTTTTACCAATTCTAAATACCAGTCACAAAAGTCACCCCAAATAAATTCATACTGTTCGCGGGCGGCTTCTCCAACGCCGTAGCTTTCCATGTAATTACAGGTTTGCTGTACTGTTTTATGGAAACGAGACAATATCCATTTATCAGATAACTCTAATTTATCTAACTCAGGCTTTCCTAACTGCTGCGGCGTTTTTCCTTCTAAATTCATCATCACAAACCGGGCAGCATTCCAGATTTTATTGGTAAAATTCCGAGACGCTTCTACAGAGGTAGATTCATCTTTTTTACGGTCATATTCTAAGCGAATATCTTGCCCTGCCCCTATTACTTCTCGCATTAATGTATATCGCAAGGCATCGGTTCCATACTTTTCAATTAAGATTAATGGATCGATTCCATTTCCGGCGGATTTTGACATTTTCTTGCCTTGTTCATCCCGAATTAATCCATGAATATACACGGTTTCAAAGGGCATTTTATCGGTTAAATATCCCGCCATCATCGTCATCCGGGCAACCCAGAAAAAGATAATATCAAATCCAGTTGAAAGGGTACTGGTGGGATAATATTTCTCTAAATCTGCGGTTTTATCCGGCCATCCCAATGTTGAAAACGGCCATAAACCGGAAGAAAACCAAGTATCTAATACATCTGGATCTTGTTGTAATTTAACGTCTTTACCGTATTTTTCAATCGCTTTTTCTGTTGCTTCTTCTGCTGTTTTAGCCACAATAAATGGTGTATTATCAGTAATCTCTCCCTCGGTTTCACTAATAGCATACCAAGCCGGAATTTGATGACCCCACCATAACTGCCGAGAAATACACCAATCTTCTAAACGAACTAACCAATCTCGATAGACTTTTCCCCAACGATCTGGGACAAATTGCGGCGAATTTTGATTGTCAAAACAGTCTAATGCTTTATCGGCTAATGGGCGTATTTTCACAAACCATTGTGTAGATAATAACGGTTCAACCGGAACCTTTCCTCGTTCACTATAAGGAACACTATGTTGATAGTCTTCTACCTTAACCAGTACCCCATCTGCTTCTAATTGTTTGACGACATTTTTCCGGGCAGTAAAGCGATCTTGTCCTTCAAACGGCCCTGCGTTTTCATTCAATGACCCATCTTTATTCATAATATTAATCATGGGCAATTGATGGCGTTGACCCATTTGAAAATCATTCATATCGTGGGCTGGCGTGACTTTAACGCATCCCGTCCCAAATTCTGGATCGACGTGTTCATCGGCAATAATGGGGATTTCTCGATTCATGATTGGCAGGGTTAATGTTTTGCCAATTAAATCTTGATACCGTTGATCTTTAGGATTAACTGCAACTGCCGTATCTCCTAACATGGTTTCGGGGCGAGTGGTCGCCACTTCTACATAGCCACTACCATCAGTTAAAGGATAACGAAAATGCCACAAATTACCGTTTACATCTTTATTATCTACTTCTAAATCGGATACTGCTGACTCACTTGCCGGACACCAATTCACCATGTATTGACCGCGATAAATCAGTCCATCTTCATATAACTGAATAAACGCGGCAATGACGGCATTTGATAATCCAACATCGAGGGTAAAACGTTCCCGACTCCAGTCAGCAGAAATCCCTAAACGTCGCAGTTGATTAACAATAGTTCCCCCAGATTCTTCTCGCCATTGCCATGCTTTTTCGAGGAACTTTTCTCGACCTAAATCGTAGCGAGTTTTACCGTCTTCTTTGAGTTGGCGTTCTAAAATAGTTTGTACTGCAATACTGGCGTGATCGGTTCCCGGTAAATACAGGGTATTGTCGCCTTTCATGCGATGGTAGCGAATTAAAGCATCAATTAAGGAGTTATTGAACGCATGGCCCATGTGGAGGCGGCCCGTGACGTTCGGCGGCGGAATCATGATACAGTAAGGATCGCTCTTCTGTTGCGGATCAGCCACGAAGACTTGATGTTCTTCCCAGTATTGTTGCCATTTGGCTTCTGTGGTGAAGGGATTATATTGACTGGGTAAGTTGGGAGTTGATGAAGTCATGGGCGATCGCAAAACTTGAATAGATATTTTAATCACTCCTAATATTCTGCCACATTCTTTGCATAAATTTCGCCAATTTGGCTAATTGATCATTTGTAATTGGTTGTTAGTCATTCGTTGATTTTTTTTTGACTCCTACCCGTTAACCTTTCTCTCTAATGTTTTCCCTTCTCCTCTATCTTATCCATAAAAATTTAGGATTATAGTGAGTTTTCTGCTATCTTTTCTATGCAACTTGCCTTTAACAAAATATGGCGATCAGTTTGAATAATAGAACAGGATTCTATCGCTATAGATAATACTGGGATTTGTCCTTGTTGTAATTGAGTTTGAACTGCTTTTTCTTGATCGACATCTCGAATCAATTTTTGATCTTGAATATAATCTTCTGTAAAGGCTTGACGATCTAATAACCAAAAATCAATACTATATTTTTGAATAAATTGTCGAATCGTTTGCCAGTTTGTACTATATTGGGCTTGAATTAAGTCTATTGTTCTTTGACGTAACGGAGTATAATAGCCGCTATGATAGGGCATACTATATTCTAAAGAAACTAAAGTTGAACGTTGGGCAAATGTGGGAATATAATCGGCTTCTTCTGAGATAGAAGCGACTAAACTATCTTTGGGTTGAGTTAAGAGAAATTGATAAATTTCTGGGGCGTTTCCTGTCCGATACAGTCGTTGAGAAGTGGCAATAGGCGGGAAAAATGGCAGAATAATTAAGATTAATCCTAAGCTGAAAACAACTCCGAATTTAATCCACTGTTTGGGACTCATTCCCATCTGTATTTTTTGTTTCCAATATCTGTATTGTTGATCTAACACAAGAGTTAAGGTAACTCCAGCAGCTAAAACTAGGGTAACTCGTACACTATGATAAATATATCGATTAGGAAAATGAAGTTGAAATAGAAATAGATGGGATAAACAGAAGAGTCCAACTGAAGTTAACAGGATTTGTTTGAGAATAATAATATGTTCGGAAACTTGATGAATTAACGGGAATTGTTCTTTTCTTTTTAAGAAAAAAGGTAAGGCAATTCCTGTTAAAGCAAGGGGTGGTAAAAGCCCTAAGAATAGTAAGCCGCTGCGGGGACTCAATAGCCAATAAATTAAAGGATTATTCGGGAAAAATATATTCCTGCCCCATTCTCGATCAATCAGGTTAAATGTTGGTAGTAACTTCGCTTCAGCGACTGTGATTATCGGCCCAAATTCATTACTACTGATTCGGTAAGGAATCAAGATTATTCCTGAAACAATAATTCCAAATAGTAAAGCTTGCCAGCGAAATTTGTCGGAGGTTTGATCGACTAATCGAATTGTTAATAAACAGAGATAAATGAGTACAAATTGTGGATAAAACAATCCTTGTAAGGCAATAATTAATAAAACAGCAAATATATTTTTTTCAATTAAGTAATATAAAAAAGCAATAAATAGCGGATAAATAAATGCCCGAGGCGTTGCGGAAATGATATCATCTTCCATCCATAAGGCTTGATTTAGTAATAAAGTTGTGATAAATCCATGAATGGGTAAAGGTAAGAATTTTAGACTGAGTTTAAATCCATAATATGTAATAACAATAGCTAAAATTGCTGGAATAATTTTACCTGCGAAAACTGGATCGATACCGACTTTCGCCAGTATCCAATATAATGTTGTGAAACCCCAAGGGGCAACAGATCGAAAATAGTCTGCAATTAAATCATTAGGAAATAACTCTGGATCGATAAACCGTCGCATCCAGATAATATGATGTCTGGCATCGTCTTGAATAATCTCGGGATGATTTAAGGCATAATAAATCGATTCTATACCATAGAGAATAGCAACCAGTAAACTTAAACTCAGCCATAATTTATAGTCTGTAGAAAAACTATTTTTTGTTTTAAGCTGATCAAAATGATTCAAAATTTAACCTGAATTACAGCTATAAAATATTAGCATTATTTATTTTAATTTACTATAAAGCTTGAGTTAAATGTAACCAATAATTAGGAGGATTGTACTAAATTAATCCGGTTATCTGCTTTAAGATTAATCGGAGATTGATTTTTAATATATTCAGTCACAACATCGGAAATCAAAAAGCCAGTATCAACTTGATTTTCACCTTGTGTTAAAACCTGATAGCCGTCACCGCCTTTCATCATAAAA
The DNA here is from genome assembly GCA_049647265.1 of Microcoleaceae cyanobacterium. Taxonomy (GTDB): domain Bacteria; phylum Cyanobacteriota; class Cyanobacteriia; order Cyanobacteriales; family Microcoleaceae; genus JAAURB01. Next base: position 15,184 of record JBARXJ010000048.1, on the reverse strand, counting down.
TTATTAGTAACCACTCGATAAGTTACCGTCAAATCTAATGATTTTTCTGTTCCATTTTTATCGATAATTTTAACAGAATTAATCCGATCTCCTATAGGTTTTGTAGGGTTCCAAGAAAATCGAATTCCAGCCACATGAGAAAAACATCCATCTTCTTCTTCAACACCACTTACCCCATGTTCTAAAGCTTGTTTAAGTTGTTCCCCAGTTAAATCTAACCGAGTTATTGTATTATTAAATGGTAATACTCTTAATACTTGCCCTAAAGTAATATTTCCTGGGGGAATACTCGACCGAATTCCACCTGCATTCACTAACGCGACATCCGCCCCGTCAACTTTTAATTGATTTAACATCGCATCCGCAATCAAATTTCCTAAATTCGTTTCTTGTGTCCGAATTTTAGCGCGATCGCCTTCTAATTTAACCTGAGTTTGACCAATAACGGTTTGTCGTAATTTTTCTAAAGGTTGTTTAAATGCCTGAAGTTTCTGTTCAAATTCCGCTGAAGGCTGAATACTCTCATCTATAGCATGAGGATTACCTTTCCATTCTGTGATATGACCTTTGCGATCAAATTCAACCTGTAAATCTCCTAAATATTTACCCCATTCCCAATCTGTCGCCACTAAAATTGTATCACCATTGGGTGTTTGTTCTACAATTGGATAAGGTAACTTTGCGCCCAGCATTTGACCCAGAGGTGTATGAGAATGCCCACCAATAATAATATCAATGCCATCTACTTGTTCAGCTAATTTTAGGTCTTGAGATAAGCCAATATGCGTTAAAGCAATAATTTTATTAATATCTTGTTTTTCTAATTCTTCTACAGCGGTTTTTGCAGCAATCACTTCATCATTAAACTCAATCCCTTCTCCCGGACTAGAAAGGGTTTTTGTTTCTCTGGTTGTTAATCCTAATATCCCTATTTTTTCACCCTCTATTTCTTTAATAATCCAAGGTTTAATCTGTCCCTGTAACGGTGATTTTTTAGCCATTTCAAGGTTAGCAGATAACATCGAAAAATCAGCCGATTTAAGAAAGCTTGCTAGCACTTGCTGTCCTTGATCAAATTCATGATTTCCGACTGCTACAGCGGTATAATTCAAATCATTATAAAAGGGTAAATCTGCTTTACCTAAATACTGATTAAAATAAAGGGTTCCTTGAAAAATATCCCCAGCATCGAGTAATAATGTGGGAGTTTCACTGGTTTGACGAAGTTGATCAATTAAGGTTTTTCGTCTACTAATTCCTCCGAGTTGTTGCTGATCTACAGTCACTGATTCAAGATGGGCATGATGATCGTTCGTATGCAAAACCCTGAGGCTGAAACTTTGCTTCTGCACTAGAAAATTATGAAATGCAAATACAATTAATAAACCCAAAATAATCAGAACAATGAATGATCGTACAGCCCATTTCATAACCATATTCTAGTTAATTCCAAGAAATTTAAAAGATAAATTTATATTTTTTATTCATCTAAGCGCTAAAAGATAGATATTTTTAATTAAAAATAATAGCTACAAATTTAGCAAACTTCACCGTGTTTATTTTTTTGGAAACTTAATCGAGGATGAATCAGAGAAATCATTTATAGTGGGTATTTGAGGATTTTCAAATTTGGGAACTTCATACTTAATGTCCCGATAGGTTGATTTTAACTGTTCTGCTTCAGGTGTATTATTGACTACAATAAATTGTTCACGAGATAAGATAATATTTTCATAATCAAATCCGCCTGAAACGGTGCTATCCGGTATTGTTAAATCAACGCTGTAGCTTTCTTTTGGATATTGATAACAGTCTACAATTGTACCAATTGTTCCTTGAGGAATAGAACGCTGACTGAACTTGATTTGAATCTCTATTACAGTCTGAATTCGATCATAAACTTGGGCTTTCATTACGGTTGATTTATCCATGTCATTTTATAGAATCTCTGAATAGTGAGTCAGAAGACGATTGAACACCGTGATCTTTCTACCTTCAAAGCTGTCAATATCATATCGAATACTGAGGGATTCTACTCACTTCGACTGAGTAAAGGTTTAACTTGATCTTTTTTCAGTGATTTTAATCATTCTACTCTATGAGATAGATCACAATAACCCTTGATTATTCTCATTTATGTAGTTGTGATAATCCGGCACAATACGTACTATTACGTTTCCCAAGGGTGTGCCAATGAACCTAATGACCGTAGCCACCGCAATATTGATGATAGGGACTAGCTGGGTAAGTCCAGCGGTTGCAGAAAATCCCGCACACCTGAAACAATTACTTGAAACCAAGGAATGTGTCGGTTGTGACCTGACTGGGGTACAATTAGCGGGAGTTAATCTAAGCGGCGCGAATTTAAAAGATGCTAACCTCAGCGGTGCAAATCTGGCTGGGACTAATCTGAATGAAGCGAATTTAAATCGAGCGATATTAGTGCAAGCTAATCTCCAGAATACGAGTTTGATTGTCGCCAAGCTACATGGGGCGAATCTGACGGATGCCAATCTGCAAAATGCTAATCTGAGTTTAGCCGGAATGGTAATTGCAGATTTAACCAATGCCAATCTGAGTGGCGCTAACTTAATTGGCGCAAATATGGAGAGTGCAGATTTGACAGATGCTAATCTTAAAGATACTCGTCAAACGATTAGTTTCTTAGGTCATATTCAGCTTCAAGAAGGAAGTCTACAGCCGATTGATATTGTCAATGGTGTTAATCTGCGAGATGCTAATTTAACGAATGCTAACCTCACTGGGGCTGATTTAACCGCGTCTGATTTAGGCGGTGCAACGCTTGAAAATACCAATTTATATAAAGCAAACTTAATGGGAACGATGCGATAAGCAACTCCTGTTAAAAGTTTAGTTTCGTTTTAGGGAAGTGAATGACAGCAACTGATGATACCAATAAAACAGCTCACAATCAGCCAATAAAAATAGGGCAAAGGCATATCTAAACCTTTTGCCCTTGTCTATTTAATTTTAGAGTAGTGATAAAGCGCCAAAAGTCAACTCGAGAATATCGTTGATTTCAATTTTTAAGAAACAGAAAGACGGCAACGGTTGAATAAAATAACGATAATAAAACCCGTTAATTGTACTAAAACAATACTTGGCCCTGAGGGTAAACTCCAAATCCCAGAAATTAACATTCCGATTATACTACTAATTACTCCTAGAACGGCTGCAACGCTTAGAAAAGGGATAAACTGATTACAGATTAATTGGGCAGTCGCGGCAGGTATGACGAGGAAAGCGTTAACGAGTAAAATCCCAACAGAACGAATTGTTAAAGCAATCATTAGGGATAATAAAATAATGAAGCCATAGCGATAATATTCTACTGAAATTCCTTGAGATTTCGCTAAATCTAAGTTAAAAGTTAGCAGAATTTGTTGAGGTAAAGTTAAAATCAGACTAACTATTGTAATGATTAATAATAAAGCCAGGAGAATTAAATCAAAATTACCAATTGCTAAAATATCTCCAAATAAAATAGATAATAAATTGCCGCGATATCCTTGTAAAAAGGTAAATCCTATCATTCCTAACGCCACAGAACCTGCAACTATAATTCCGAGAATTGTATCGCTACCTAAACTGGTTTGATCGATTAAATATAAAATAACCACACCCATTAAAACAATAAACCCAATCAAACATAAAGTTGTAGGAAGCTGAAATAAAGCACTGATGACAACTGGGATTAATGCAACGTGGCTTAATGTATTGCCCAGCATTGAGAGTTTTCTCAGAATAACAAACCCGCCGAGTAAGCCCCCTAATAAGCCTAATAAAATCCCTCCCAAAATCGCCCGCTGCATAAAGGGAAAGCTTAACAGTTCTATCCACTCAGGATATTCAATCATTTGACATAAAACTCATATTTAAAATCAAGACTTAACAAGAATGAAAATAACGAGTTAAACTAGAACCATACACTGCTTCTAAGTTTTCGGAAGATAAGGTTTGACTAGGTTCTCCTTGACAACAAATATGACGATTTAAACATAAAACCCGATCGCAATGACGACTCACCATATCTAAATCATGAGAAATTTGTAAGATGGCAAAACCTAGATCTTGCTGTAGTTTTTTTAATAACTGAGAGAATTCTGCTTGTCCTTTTGCATCCACTTCTGCCATGGCTTCATCTAAGATTAAAAGCTGACGCGGAACAACTAAACAGTAAGCTAATAAAACTCGTTTTAATTCTCCACCGCTGAGTGTACCAATCGGTTGTTTAGCTTGATTTTCTAAATTAACTTTCACTAATGCTGACTGTACAGCAATTTGTCGTTTTCGTCTTTTAAAAAACCAAGATTTAGGTAAACCTAAACTGACTAACTCTCCCACAGTAATCGGAAAACTTCGGTCAAACTGTAGTTTTTGAGGAATATAACCCAGTAACTGATATCTTTTTCCGAGTGTTTTCAGACTCGAATCTAAGAATTGAACCTCACCTGACTGAAAAGGAATTAAGCCTAGAATTGCTTGAATTAAAGTACTTTTTCCCGCACCATTAGGGCCAATAATCGCAGTATTAGAACCGGGGAAAATATCAAATGAAACACAATCAACCGCTACATAGTTTCCTTGTGAAACAGTCAAATTTTTTACCTTTAAAATTGGCTTTTCTTGCCAAGAATTAGACGCTTTCATTAATTTACTATAATCTCAGTCTTTAAATTTTTCTAACTTTATTACCCTTAAAGTAGCTGATTTCTGACACCATCTATGAGTGAGGGTTTGGGATATCAAGCCGGTAAAATCTCATGGATGCAGGCAGTTTGCTGTTTGCGTGCAGCGCTCCGTTGATAATGATAATCATTTTTTTGATGGAGCGCAATAGTAAATTTGACCCACTCTAGCGGCTATCTCTACAGCCAATGATTGGCGATCGCGCGATCGCCTGAAAGATTTGATTCACTCTCGAGAGGGCTAGGGTTGAAATCATCAATGCCAGTAACGCAGGCATCACAGGAACCCTAGTCTAACCCAAAAGTAAGATTAAATAATAAATTCCTCAAGAAATGATAATCATTCCAATTAAAATCATAGAGCGAAATCGCCAAAAAAAAAGGCAGCATAGCAATAAACCCAACTCCAATCTAGAGCCATTCAAGCATCCTCACCATCATTTTAGAGCCAGTTCACCATCGATGATAACTCTTAATAAATCACGAATCATGTGGGGTTTAACTATCTCTGCGGCTGTGTTATTCGTCAAACCAAATGTGTCAGGGGTACGGAGATAATCTGCCTGATGTTCTTACAGTATTTTCGATCAAAACCATTCGATTTTTCATCTATTCTCGGGTTAATTTATTCTGATTAATCACCTCACCTAAAGTTAGAGTTTCTGCCATATAATCGAGTGAAGTTAAAGGCTGATAATTGAGTCAAATTTAGGGGGACTAAATCGACTTTTGGTTGTTTATATTGAGATCCACTGCCGCCAATGTTCCAGGATAACGCGCTTATCGCTCTAAAATTGGCAATTTGGCACATGATGCTTCAGTAAATGTTTTATCCTAGTGAATAAGATCATCTCTAATTTTTGATGAAGCGAGACTGCTTTCAACGGCTTATAGTGTGGAATGGGTTTAACTCATACAGTGGTCACAGCCAGATGGAAAATTGCGAGCAAGTTCGTCCGGTTGATTGCCCTTTAAGCGAACGCTAAGATTCAGGATTTCAAGGGGATGTCTTTCTTTTAATGTTCCAAATTATACTGAAGTTGTCTTAATCTTACCGCGTTGCCGCCCTCGGGACGCACCTCAGCCGACTTTACGTCAGCAGTACCGTTTACTCGAATCTTACGGAATAAATTGATAAAATAAACATCAGTCTCGAATTCCAATTTGAACGATATAAAATCGCGATCGCACGAGCCATATCGCTCATCTCTCAACCATTAAGGGTTATTGAGGATAACGACGAGATCTTCAGGTAGAACAGATATTAAGATAAAGAAATTATGATTGGGTTTTGTCAAAAAAAGTACGACAACAATCTAAAAATTGTGGTAACAGTAGGATCACTTCTGTTCAACCTGATCCTGGGAGTCACGTCCGATGCTCAAGCTCAAACGGTTGAACCATTGCTAGCACCGATGCCGAAGCCCGCACAGGGGATTCCCATTCCGGATATCGGAGAATATACTTTAGGGGCAGGTGATTTAATTCAAGTGGATGTTTTAGATGTTCCTGAATATAGCGGAGAATATTTAATTTTAAACGATGGCACTTTGAGCTTGCCAATTATTGGTCGCATCAAAGCGGCTGGGTTAACGGTTCCTCAAATAACTGATTTGATCTCTCGAAAATATACTCCCTACGTTCAGCAACCCCTAGCAACAGTGAGTATTGTTTCCCCCCGTCCCATGACCATTGCAGTCGCCGGAGAAGTCAATCATCCTGGTTCTTATATTCTGCCTTTGGTGGTTCCCGATACTCAGGCCCGACAGTTTCGATTTTATACCGTGACTCAACTGTTAGAAGAAGCCGGAGGAGTCACTCAAGTGGGAGATATTACTCAAGTCGAAATCCGCCGGGTTAATCCCGCAGAACAAGTGTTTACCATTAACCTGCGCCAACTGATAGAAGAAGGAAACTTGAGTCAGGATGTTGTACTCCGAGATGGAGATAGCATTTTAGTACCGACTGCCGATACCCTCGACCCAACCGCCGTCCGTCAAATTACCACCGCTAGTTTTGCCCCAGAACAGATTGATCCGTTTCCGATTGTGATTGTTGGAGAAGTATTTGAACCCGGAACCCATGTTGTGGGAGAAGATACCGTCAACTCCGGAGAACCCCCCAAACTCACAGAAGCCATTACCCTCGCTGGAGGAATTACCCAAAAAGCGGATATTCGCCAAATTCAACTGCGCCGTCTGACGAAAAAAGGAGAACAACAGATTATTAACGTCAATTTGTGGGAATTATTAGTCGAAGGGGATGTCAATCAAGATATTGCTTTGCAAACCGGGGACTCTATTGTGATTCCTCCAGCCCGACAAATTGACCCTGAAGAGGTCAGCTCTTTAGCCGATGCTAGTTTTTCTCCGGGTGCGATGAATGTGAGTGTGGTGGGGCAAGTCATGGACCCCGGTTCATTAGAAGTGCCTCTCGATACCACCCTAAACCAGGCGATTTTAGCTGCTGGAGGATTTGACGAACGCCGCGCCCATCAAGAAACCGTTGAATTAGTGCGTCTGAATCCGAATGGAACGGTTTCTCGTCGCCAGATTGCCTTGAACTGGACGGCGGATATTAATGAGCAGAATAATCCAATTTTGCGTCAAAATGACGTGATTGTCATTCGTCGCTCTGGATTAACCCAAACAGGAGATAAGCTAGAAGAAGTCTTGAGACCCTGGAATGGCTTGATTGGCGTGTCTAACCTGATCAATACCATTCGGATGTTAGCCGATTAGATCCCCTTCTATCCGAACCTTTACTTATCCTCATCGTATGACTGTAATAGACAATCGGGAATCGTTAGATTTAGACCTGGGTCGCTATCTGCGGGCGATTACACGACGCTGCTTACCTGCAATCAGTGTTTTTATCTTAATCGTCGGTTTAGCGGCTTATGCAACACGATATTTAAAGCCCAGTTATGAAGCCTCAGGCAAGCTTTTATTTAAAGTCGATCGCACCTCGTCTTTAGCGGGAATTGGGGAAGAATTGGGAGAATTACGGGCATTACTGGCCGACCAAACCCCATTAAGTACGCAAATGGAGTTGATTTCTTCTAATCCTTTGTTACAAGAAACGATTGATAATCTTAATTTAATCAATGAAGAAGGAGAACCGCTACAACCGGAAGATTTGCGTAGAAATTTAGAGATTAAAATTATTGGCGGAACGGATATTGTGCAGTTGGGTTATACCAGTCCAGATCCCCAAAGAGCTGCCGATATTATTAATATGTTGATGAATGTTTATATTCAGAGCAATATTGATAATAACCGAGATGAAGCCGCAGAAGCCCGGTTATTTATTGTCGAACAATTGCCAAAAGTACAAGACGAAGTGTTTCAAGCCGAAAGAGCATTGAAATTATTTAAAGAACGAAATGATATTTTAGATTTATCCGCAGAATTTCAAACATCCGTTGAAGAACAGGCAAATTTAAATCGGCAAATTACCACCATTGAATCAGAATTAAGTGGGGTTAATGCCCTGGCAACTTCTTTAGGCAGTCGAGTGGGCTTAAGTTTAGAAGAAGCGATCGCGCTCAATACGATTAGCCAATCTCCAGTGGTGCGGGGAACTTTAGAACAATTACAACAAGTTGAAGGCGAATTAGCCAATGAACGACGACGGTTTAAGGATTTAAATCCCCGTGTGATTGCCTTAAAAAATAAGCGGGATTCTTTACAAGCTATTTTAAATAATCAAATCGCCCAAGCCATCGGTAATCGTGGAATTATTTCTGATGGATTATTACAAATTCGGGATCAGAAACGGAATCTATTAGAAGATTTTATTGTCGCTGAAACCCGGCGCTTAGAGTTAACCCGACAACTGGATTCTTTATATCAATCTCAAAACAATTATCAACAGCGGGCGCGAGCGTTACCGGAATTTGAACAACAACAACAAGAGCTTGAACGCAAAGTAGAAGTGGCGCGGGTGACTTATGAAACCTTATTGAAAAATTTAGAAGAAGTTCAAGTTGCGGAGAATAAAACCACAAATAATACCCGGATTATTGAAGCAGCAATCGTTCCTGAAAAAGGCAGTACGGGCAAAACAAAACTGTTAGCGTTAGGGATTTTAGTCGGGGGATTTGCCGCCACCAGTTTAGTCGTGTTGTTAGAAATGGGAGATAAATCTCTCCGTAGTCTAGAAGATATGAAGAGTATCTTTAGTTACACCATACTGGGAATTATCCCCTCCTTTTCCCGGCGCAGCCCCCTGTGGGGACGCAAAGAATCTGGCCCCGATGTCCCTGTAATTTATGCCCCAGAATCTCTCGAAAGTGAGATCTATCGGATGTTGCAGGCAAACCTCAAGTTTCTCAGTTCCGACAAAAAACTTAAAACCCTCGTGGTCACCAGTTCCGTTCCCAGAGAAGGGAAATCAACCGTATCCGCCAACTTAGCCGCCGCCATTGCCCAATTGGGATATCAAGTCTTATTAATTGATGCCGATATGCGTCATCCCTGTCAACATCACATTTGGGGTTTAACCAATGCCGTGGGTTTAAGTGATGTGTTGGTGGGTCAAGCAGAGGCAACTACAGCCATTTCTCAAGGCATCGAACAACCCGATATTTTAACCGCAGGTGTCACCCCTCCTAATCCCCTCGCCCTGTTGGACTCAAAGCGGATGCAATCTTTAATTCGGAGTTTTTCCGAAACCTACGACTTTGTGATTATTGATACACCCCCGATTATTATCGGTGCCGATGCATTAACCTTGAGTCAAATGACAAACGGGATGCTGTTAGTTGCCCGTCCAGGCACAGTTGACCGCGATAGCGCCTTAGTTGCCCAAGAAACCCTAGAACGCTCAAATCAGCAGATCTTAGGGATGGTTGTTAATGCCATTAATAAGAATGAATCAATGAAATATTTCCAGCACGCCAAACGCTATTTTGTTACCGAAAAAACTCACCGTCGTTCGGCTTCACCCCTACCCAAGAAAGCTTTAAATAGTAAGAGGTAAAGGGAAAAATACCCATGATCTCATGTCCGGATAATTAGTTATAGTGAAACTTTATTCTACTCTCCTCTACTCTCCTGACTCGCTGACTCGCAGACTCGCTGACTCGCAGACTCGCTGACTCCTTTACTTATCAGTATTCAACCGGACATGATATGAGTTCAAAAATCGAAAAGTTACTGAGAATTGTTGAACCCACCTTCACCGTTTTAGCTTTAATTCAATATTCCGCAGACTGGATGCCTTTGATTTTATCCGGGGGAGTCAGTGAAGGGGATGGGGTTGATATTAACTCATTTAACTTTACTTTAAATGTTTTAACCTATTTACTCACCTACATGATTTCTGGCTTTTTACTCTTATTACGCTGGAAAAAAGTCGTTTATTTTATGAGTAAAGATCGGATCGTTTGGGTGCTAGTAGGAATCGCGATCGCCTCTTTTCTTTGGTCAGTTTCTCCGGCTCGTACCCTCAAAAGCTGTATTGGATTAATCGGTACAACCTTCTTTGGTCTGTATTTAGGAACCCGTTATAGCATCCGAGATCAAGTGAAACTACTCGGGTTAGCCTATGGTTTGATTATTGTTTTTAGTATTTTATTTGCCGTCGGTTTACCCCGGTATGGCATTATGGGCGGGGTTCATGCGGGGGCATGGCGCGGGATATTTACCCATAAAAACTTCTTTGGTCGGGCTTTAGCGTTTTCTGGGGTATTATTTGCAATTCTAACGAATATTAATACTCAAAAAAAATGGCTGCCTTGGTTGGGAATTGTCGCAGTAATGGGATTATTAGTCTTAGCTAAATCAACCACATCAATGATTAATTTTGTGGTGTTAGTCAGTAGTCTTTATGCTTACCGAGTCCTGCGGCTGCGATATTTTTTAATGATTCCAGGCTTTTTTGCCATTATTGCCGTCGGTGGAGTCGTGATAGATTGGTATACGCAAAATGCAACAGCAATTCTCGGTAGCGTCGGAAAAGATCCCTCTCTCACCGGCCGGACTGACCTCTGGGCCTGGGTGGGGGAAATGATCGACAAACGACCGATTTTAGGATACGGATTTACTGCCTTTTGGAATGGTTTAGATGGCCCCAGTGCCTATGTTGTGCGGGCAGCCCGTTGGCCTGTTCCATACTCTCACAACGGTTTGCTGGATTTATGGCTCGATCTGGGCTTGTTAGGCGTTTCTGCCTATATTTTAGGGTTTGGATTAAATTTACTACGGGCGGTATGGTGGGCGAGATTTAGCGTCGGATTTGATGGGTTATGGCCGTTAGTGTATCTCACCTACACCGTCTTATCCAATTTAACCGAAGGCGGCATCATCGCTCAAAATGGGATTTTCTGGGTACTTTATACCACCCTCTCCATTTCTTTAGTTGTACCACCCGATAATCTTCACGAAGCCAAAGCTAAGGGAATGCTAGATAATCATAGTAAAGCCTGGACGAATTAGTATCGACAGGATTCAAACAACTTTCTAACGATCAATTCCCTCACTATTTCAAAGTAGATTGTAACTGACGGGGTAATGGTTGAGTCCGATCGATAGATAAACCTACATGAGATGAGGTTTGAGATGTGTTCTCTTCTGGGTTTAACGCTTCGCCCCAAAATACCCAACGACTTCCTGGAGGTAAAGTGGTTAAACTTCCTGGATTTTGAGTTATCCAAATCAGCGGTAAAAATGGGGGAACTTCTGATTGAACTGTCTCAGAAAATTGTACCCCAGCTAAAGTCGATAACACGACATGATGACCCTGAACTAAACCTGTTTTTGCCGTCCATAATTGCACATTGAGTTGACAACGACAACAGTAAAAATATAACGAAGCCGCAACCGTTACCGCTTGTTCAAAATCATCTTCTTGCCAAGCCGCTGCACTATCTAAACAAATGATAATTTCTTGTCCGCCAGTCGAACGTTCTAATTCCCTGACTCGTAATTCTCCATACCGCGCACTAGATCGCCAATGAATTAACCGGGTAGGATCGCCATAACGATAGGGTCTGAGGGTACGAGTGACTCCTTCCGTTGCCAATTGAAACCGATTGCGATCTTCAACTTGTGGACTATATTCTTGTCCCATATTATCCACCAACGGACAAGTACTCAGGGGAAAAACTTGAGGATACACAATTGCTGTGGCGTTGGAGTTGCGATCGCGACTACACCAAAATAATCCTAACGGAGTTGCTGTTCGCAGTCGAACCTGTTGCCAATGGTAAACCCCGCGTTTTGGGGTCGGCAGGTTATAAGTCCAAGTATAAACCCCATGAGGCGAGAGGGTTTCAATCACAGTGGTTGCTTTTCCTAAAGTTTGGGGAAGTTGATCTTGAACTTGAATTAAAGTTTTAAGTTGAGGGGATTGATTACGGATTTCTAACTCAACGGTGAGTAAATCTCCAACGCTGACGGGTTTAATTGGACGACGGTGAACTGTTAGTAGACGTAGCGATCGCATGGGTAAAATTGCAGCGATCGCCAGTAATGCTAAACTAATCCCACTAATCACATACAACCAACCCGCCATAGTATTGGTGGCTGCACCAAAGAAAAACACTGCTAGAAAACCGAGTAACCCTCCACCATAAGCCGGAGCCACTCCCCGAGTTTCTAGCCAGTTCGTTATACCATCTAAAATCTTCATTCAAAAATAAATGTTAAAATCAATTCATTGGCGTTCGCTTAACTGAGGCTAATCGAAAAAGGAAGCTGATTCGACTGTAACCCTCACAATAAGATTTACAAATTTAACGAGTTTTTTAGCCTTATCTAAATCTAAGATATCTAATTTACAGATTACAGCAGATAAATCTGCTTTGATTAAATCACTGCTGGAAGTGAATGGTATTCGACCAAACTCTCTCACTGACGGGTGACTATCACAGTTCATTTATAGGAGATCTTTAACTCATGAGCAACCCAGCTATGTCTTCATCCCCAGAGCATCCTATTCCAAAAATGCCCCCGGTTCCCAAACCCGCTGAACACGCCACGGCAAGAAAGTCAGCAACTGATAGTAGCATTAAGCAAATGGTTAAGGATGCTTCCCACTTAAAAGCATCAGATATTCATATTCGCGTCGGACATACCCCCAGGCTACGAATTCAAGGGGAGATGGTACGGGCGAAGGACTGGGGGAAAGTCACGCCAGAACTTTATGAAAAGTATTTAGAAGAGATTTTAAGCGCTCGTCAACGAGAAAAATTTGCCGAAGAAAAAGAACTCGATACAGCGATTTTTTATCCAGGATTGGTGCGTTGTCGGGTTAACTGCTTTGATACCCTCAGCGGGGGAGCGATGGTATTGCGGTTAATTAGCCTCAAAATTCCTTCAATCGATGAATTAAACTTACCCCAAGTTCTGAAAAAAATCATCAGTTATCCCCAAGGATTAATCTTAATCACAGGGCCGACGGGTTCGGGTAAATCCACCTCCTTAGCGGCAATGATTAATCACCTCAACGAAACCGCTAAACGTCACGTCGTCACCATTGAAGATCCGATTGAATTTGTCCACCCCTCCAAACGCTGCTTAGTCTCTCAACGGGAAGTGGGAATTCATACCCTGGAATTTCATAGCGCTTTACGGGCGGTTTTGCGGGAAGATCCAGACGTGATTCTAATTGGGGAAATGCGCGATCGCACCACCGTGAATACAGCCTTACAAGCGGCTCAAACGGGTCACTTAGTCCTGGGAACATTACACACCCGCAACGCCATCAACTCTGTTAACCGTCTGTTGAACCTGTTTGATGTAGACGAACAACCCATGATGCGGGTACAAATTTGTGATTCTCTGGTGGCGGTTGTGGCACAGTTACTCATCCCAACGGTTGAAAATCGTCGAACTGCGGTACATGATATTTTAATTAATACCCCAGCGATGAATGATTACCTGCTGAAAGGGGATGAAGAAAGCGCAACTCACTTGATGGAATCTGATACTTATGAAGGAATGCAGCTCATTAACCAAGCCATCTTTGAGAAAGTATTAGAAGGTCGCATTAGCATGGAAGAAGCCGAAAAAGCCTCTCCTGAAGCGTCTGATTTAGAACGACGGTTCCGAATGTCTGGTATCGAAGCCGATGGTTCTGTGCGTCAATTTAAACCCGCTAAGACGCTATTCTAAGTAGAAGAACTATTCAGAGGGAATCATCGTGATTGCCATCTACCCTGGGAGCTTTGATCCCGTTACCTTAGGTCATCTGGATATTATTCAACGAGGGTGTAAACTATTTGAACAAGTGATCGTTGCCGTTCTACGCAACCCCAACAAAGTCCCCTTGTTTACGATGGAAGAACGCTTAGCGCAAATCCGGATCTCCACCTCTGACATCTCAAACCTTGAAGTGACGAGCTTTGAAGGTTTAACGGTAGAATATGCCAAACAACGAAATGCAGAGGTGTTATTACGAGGTTTGCGGGTTCTTTCAGACTTTGAGATGGAACTCCAGATGGCTCACACCAACAAAACTCTATCTGATACAATCGAGACAGTTTTCTTAGCAACCTCAAACGAGTATAGCTTTTTATCAAGTAGCGTCGTTAAGGAAATTGCTAAATTTGGTGGCTCGGTTGATCATCTTGTTCCCAAACACGTTGCTAGAGATATCTATAGATGTTACGCCAAGAACCTACACCCCGAAGCGAATCTGAAGCCAGCGGACTCAACCCAGTTCCCCAACCCACTCCAGCAACTGGAGCCGCCGGGATAGATATTCAGCGGGAACTTAACCGCCTGGAAGAATTAATTTTAGATAGTCCGCGAGTACCAATGACCGGACGAACTTTAGTTGATGAAGAGCAGTTACTCGATCAACTTGATTTGATTCGTCTGAACTTACCCGGTGCGTTTCAAGAAGCCGAAATTATTGCTCGTCATAAAGACGAAATTTTACAAGAAGCCGAAGGCTATGCTCAAGAAATTATTGAAGCAGCAGAACTTCAAGCCACCCAAATTTTAAATGAAATGGGGATTGTTCAACAAGCTCAAATTGAAGCCGAACAACTCCGACAACAAACCCAAATTGACTGCGAGTCACTGCAACAACAAACATTAGCCGAAGTCGATCAAATTCGGTATCAAGCCCAACAAGAACTTGATGAAATTCGCTCTCGCGCTTTAGCTGAATGTGAAGAAATTCAAAACGGTGCAGATGAATATGCAGATCATGTTCTGGGAACCATAGAACAACAAATGGCAGAAATGTTACGGGTGGTTCAAAATGGCCGTCAACAACTTCATGCTAATATTCCACCCGGACAAATTACGGGTTAGTTGTTAGTTATTAGTTATTAGTTATTAGTTTTTAGGTTTATCAAAGTGCCTTTTCCTGCTCCCCGTTCCAAACCCCCCCATCAAAGTCAAAGCGAAGCCTCCTTAGGTTTCCCCCTACCCCCCTTACTAAGGGGGGACAAAGGGGGGATGGGGGACGGAAGGGGGATATCTTCGGGGGGACTGAGGGGGGATTCAACCCTGTTCCCT
>JBARXJ010000047.1:0-120771 GCA_049647265.1 Microcoleaceae cyanobacterium | reverse complement strand
TCTAACATTAACTCCCAGATACTCTGCTGCTTCTCTTGGTTTCAGATACTTTGTCACCTCGATTGCTGTAGACAACAGACTTATAGTACCGTGTTGTACCGTTAACTGTCAACCAAGTTTCAACTCTCCTCACCCATGTTCTCTATAAAAGTCGTTAGAATACAAGTATGAGGACTGGACTGAGTAGTCTACTTACGATCCAATCTGACACTGAGTTGAGCCTAAACTGAAATGATCACTGGTCATAACGAAGAAATCAACCCCAATAACGGTGCAGCCACCCAACCCACAAAAACCTGGGTAGAAAAACCCACCCGCAAAAAGATACCTCGCTGGGCGATTGGTTTAATCACCATTGGGTTGTTAAGTTTATCCTTACCTGCTTATTATCTGTATAACCGCAGCCAAACTCAGCTTGATGCTATTGAGTCTCTCACGGTTCCGGTGGCAGCTAAAGATTTAACCGTGCGGATTACCGCCAGTGGTGTGGTGCAGCCTGTACGCCGGGTGAATCTCAGTCCTAAAACTCAGGGCCGTTTAGCAGAATTATACGTTGAACAAGGCGATCGCGTCACTGCCGGACAGGTCATCGCCCGCATGGAAAGTCAAGAACTTGAGGCGCAACTGTTGCAAGCTGAAGCCCGGTTAGCTCGTTCTCAGGCAAATTTGCAAAAATTACAAACGGGAACCCGTCCTGAGGAAATTGCGGCGGCTAGAGCTAGATTTAACCAATCTCAAGCTCGCTTAGCGGAGTTGGAAGCGGGAACCCGTTCTGAAGAAGTCGCCCAGGCTGAAGCCCGTTTGCGAGAAGCGCAAGCCCGGTTAGCTGATGCGGAGTCGGGGAGTTTAGAAGATGAAATTGCCCAAGCCGAAGCTAGAATTGCTGCCAACGAAGCGGAGTTAGAATTGGCACAACAGCGGGTCAACCGTTATGAGAGTTTACAGGTAGAAGGGGCGGTTTCTCAAGATCAGTTAGAAGAATATTATCGCAATCAACGGCGAGTGACGGCAGAGGTAGACGAGGCAGAAAGACGTTTAGAACAATTAAAACAGTCTCAAACCTCGCAAATCCAACGGTTACTGGAAACAGTCGAACAAGAACGTCAGGCCCTGCGACGGTTAGAAAATGGGGCGCGTCCTCAAGAAATTGACCGGGCAGAAGCAGAGGTGGCTGAGGTACAAAGTAAGCTAAATGAATTAATTAATGGGACGCGAATAGAAGATATTGCGGCGGCAGAAGCGGAGGTTACAGAGGCTGAAGGACAGGTTCGTTATTATCAAACTCAGTTAGAAGATGCCATAATTCGTGCGCCGTTTGCGGGGGTCATTAGTCAGCGGTATGCGGTGGAAGGGGCTTTTGTGACTCCGGCGACTTCGGCATCGGATGCGTCTTCTGCGACATCGACTTCTATTGTGGCGTTGGCGAAAGATTTAGAAGTATTAGCGAAAATTCCAGAAGCTGATATTAGCCAAATTAAATCCAATCAACGAGTCGAAATTGTTGCCGATGCTTTCCCTGACCAAGTGTTTCAAGGTCGAGTCCACTTAGTGGCACCCGAAGCGGTTAAAGAACGAGATGTGACGTTATTCCAAGCCCGAATTGACATTATTGACGGTAAGGAAAAATTACAATCGGGGATGAATGTTGATTTACAATTTGTTGGGGATAGATTAGAAGATGCGTTAGTTGTACCAACGGTTTCTATTGTTACGAATAAAGGACAAACGGGCGTTTTAATTCCGGATGAAAATAACGAACCGATGTTTCAACCGGTGACGATTGGTTCACAAATTGGTAATGAAATTCAAGTGTTAGACGGGGTAAATGCGGGGGAACAGGTATTTTTAGAATTGCCAGAAGGCAAGACGTTTGAGGATGTGGTGAAATGAATTTCTTAGAACAGTTAAAAATGGCATCGGGTACTCTAGTCGCGAATAAAATGCGAAGTAGTTTAACGATGTTGGGGATTATTATTGGTAATGCTTCGGTGATTGGCATGGTGGGCATTGGGGATGGGGTTCAACGGTATGTGAGTGAACAGGTGAACTCGTTAGGGCCGAATGTTTTGTTTATTTTACCGGGGAGTCCGGAAGCCCAAAGTCGTCCGGTTTATCCACCCCAAACGTTAGTTGTCGCCGATGCCGAAGCAATAGAAACGCAAGTACCGAGTGTAGATGAAGTTGCCCCCTCTTTGACGGGGAGTCAATTGATGTCTTATCGCAATAAGAATGCCTCGGCTTCTTTGGTGGGAACAACGCCGGAATATCTCTCGGTTCGCAGTTTTGATGTGGCAAAAGGACGGTTTATTTCTGACTTAGATATTCAGCGAAATGAACAGGTAACAGCGTTGGGTTCGGAATTAGCTGAACAGTTATTTGGGAATGAAAATCCCATTGGTCAACAAGTCCGATTAAAAGATATTAGTTTGCGCGTGATTGGGGTGATGAAACCGAAAGGTTCAAGCTTTGGGAGTAATGATGATTTAAATGCTTTTATTCCGATTACAACGATGGCAAACCGAGTCGTGGGTCGCACGTCTCCTTATGGGATTCAAGTGACGTTTATTTCGGTTTCGATTAATAATCAAGATGAGATGAAAGCGGCTCAATTTCAAATAGAAAATTTATTACGATTACGCCATCAAATTACCGATGAAGATGATTTTACGGTACGAAATCAGAAAGACATTATGAATGTTTTAGGTCGGGTAACGGGCGCATTAACTCTGTTACTGGCTGCGATTGCGGCAATTTCTCTGTTTGTCGGGGGAATTGGTATTATGAATATTATGCTAGTATCAGTAACAGAAAGAACTTCAGAAATTGGCTTAAGAAAAGCGATTGGTGCATCTCAATCTGATATTTTATTGCAGTTCATTATAGAAGCTGTAATTTTATCAGCCGCTGGGGGAATCATAGGGACAGCAATTGGTGTCAGTGGTATCTGGATTTTAGCGGCATTTACGCCTTTAGAAGCTAGTATTTCGGCGCTGACTATTGCAACAACGGTGAGTATTTCGGGGGGAATTGGTTTGTTTTTTGGTGTGGTTCCTGCCCGACGTGCTGCCCAACTCGACCCCATTATTGCTTTACGTAGTACATAATTATTTTGAGTAATGACTACTTCTGTTTCTTCGATTTCCGAATCTTCTAAATTTCCAGATTCTCAACTGATTGTTTGTTTAGAAAATGTGAGTAAAATTTATGGTCAAGGAGAGTTGGAAGTTCGCGCCCTCAATGGGGTTAACTTAACCGTTGAACCGGGGGATTATTGTTCGATTATGGGGGCCTCTGGTTCGGGTAAATCAACCGCTATGAATATTATTGGTTGTTTAGATAGACCCACAGGGGGTTCCTATTATTTAGATGGGGTCAATGTTGCCCGTTTATCTGAATCGGAATTAGCAAAAATTCGCAATCTAAAAATTGGTTTTGTCTTCCAACAATTCCATTTATTACCCCAGCTTAGCGCCTTAGATAATGTGATGTTACCGATGCTTTATGCGGGGATTTCTAAGGCGGAAAGAAAAGAACGGGCAACAGAGGCTTTAATTCGCGTTGGGTTAGGAAATCGGTTAAATAATCGCCCAAATCAACTCTCGGGTGGACAACAACAACGGGTGGCAATTGCCCGCGCCATTGTGAACCGTCCTGTGCTATTATTAGCAGATGAACCCACCGGGGCGTTAGACTCCCAAACCACTCAAGAAGTATTGGATATTTTTACAGAGTTAAATGCCAGCGGAATGACGGTTGTAATGGTCACTCATGAACCTGAAGTTGCCCGTCAAACTCATCGAGTTGTGTGGTTTAAAGATGGTCAAGTGATTCATAGTCACCTGAAACCGGAAGATTTACATAATGCGGTATTTTAGATAAATAGTCAATCGTCAATCGTTATTTGTCGTTTGTTATTCAAGGGAATAGGAAAGAAGACAATTTCGTTAATATGAGTTTTAGCTTAAGTTAACTTTTCCCTCTCCTAAATTTGGGAGAGGGGTTAGGGGTGAGGGTTTATACAGTTTGAGATAAATTAATAATCGTTCTACCCTGCATTTCACCTTTAAGAATGGCTTCTATTTTCCCCGTCAGTTGTTCTAAACTAATCGTATTAGAAATGGCTG
The DNA here is from genome assembly GCA_049647265.1 of Microcoleaceae cyanobacterium. Classification (GTDB taxonomy): domain Bacteria; phylum Cyanobacteriota; class Cyanobacteriia; order Cyanobacteriales; family Microcoleaceae; genus JAAURB01. The sequence continues at coordinate 116,647 of JBARXJ010000047.1, read as the reverse complement.
CTAAATTATGGGGTTTCCATTCTGTTGCGAGTTTAGCCCAAATTTGCGATCGCTTTAAATTAGAACATTCTACGGAGTCAATCCCAATTAAACTCACACCCCGTAATATAAACGGATAAACTGTTATCGGTAATTCTGCCCCACCCACGAGTCCACAAGCAGCAACACAGCCGTTATACTGAGTCGATTTTAATACAGTAGCCAAGGTATTTCCACCGACGGTATCGACTGCCCCTGCCCATTTTTCTTTTAATAAACTTTTACCACTATTATCATTAATTTCATCTCGATTAATTATTGTATTTGCGCCGAGTTGTTTTAGCCATTGATGGGATTGAAGTTTTCCTGTGGCTGCCACAACTTCGTAACCCAATTGTGATAAAATCGAAATCGCTAAACTACCCACGCCGCCTGTTGCCCCGGTGACTAAAATGTTTCCTAAAGCGGGAGAAATACTATTTTCAATTAAAGCATTTACACATAAACCAGCGGTTAATCCTGCGGTTCCTAATATCATACTTTCTTTTAAAGTTAATCCGTCGGGTAAAGGGATAACCCATGCCGCCGGAACCCTGATATATTCGGCAAATCCGCCCCAAGTATTCATGCCGAAATCGTAGCCTGTAACAATGACTAAATCACCTTTTTGATATTGAGAATTACTGCTTTCTATCACAGTTCCGGCTGCATCAATACCGGGAATATGGGGAAAGGTTCGGGTTACGCCTGGATGTCCGGTAACTGAGAGGGCATCTTTATAATTGAGGGAAGAATAAGCGACTTGAATTAATACTTCTCCGGCGGGAAGCGTATCAATATCTTGTTTGACAATAGAAGTTTTAAATTGATTATTTTCTGTCTTTTCTACAAAAAATGCTTTGAAGGTTTGAGTCATCTTTATTTTTAATAATGTTCTCTAAAACTGGATGTTTAGTTGATTGAATACTGTAACCTCTAAACTACTCATTGATTGGATAGAGTTTTGGATTTTATTCCTCAAAATACTTATAGTATTTTAAACAGCAACCTCTGTTAAACAGGCTTCAAGTGTGGCAGCAACGGATTCTGATAAACTCGGTAAGTCGTAACCGCCTTCTAAACCGAATAAAATTTTATGGGTAATTTTTAAACAATATTTCGTAAAGGTTCCATAGTCAGCCGGATGTAAGTTAATATTGGCTAATGGATCGTCTTTGTTAGCATCATATCCTGCACTAACTATGAGTAAATCGGGGTTAAATCGTTGGAAAAACGGAATAACTTTTTGCTCAAAAATAGGCTGGTATTTTGCCATTGTACTGCCGGGAGACATCGGAATATTTAAGACATTATTATACATTCCTGTTTCCTGTGCAGAACCCGTTCCGGGATAACAAGGAGACTGGTGCATAGAACAGTAAGCAATGTGAGGATGATCTTCAACAATACTTTGAGTACCATTGCCATGATGTACATCCCAATCTAAAATTCCCACCTGATTAATTCCGGGTTTTTCTAAGGCGGAATAAGCGGCAATTGCTGCGTTAGAAAATAAACAAAATCCCATACCGCGATCGCGTTCTGCATGGTGTCCGGGAGGACGGGCTAAGACGAATGCAGGTTGGCTTTGTTGTGTGACTAAATCAACTCCATCTAACCAAGCGCTCACCGCTAACATTGCCACTTGAAAACTGCGCGGGGAAACCGGGGTATCTCCATCTAAATATCCCCCATTATTCTCGGCTAACGCTTGAACCTGTTGAATATAATTATGACTATGAACCTGTTGAATTTGTTCCACTAACGGTTCTAAGTACTCGGAGATCGGAGTCGGTAGTTTCCAGGTTAATTGATCGCGCCAAGGCACTGTGTTTAATGTTTCAACAATCGCTTCTAACCGTTGCGGACGTTCGGGATGAAATGTACCGGTTTGATGATCTAAGAAGTCATCTGAATAAATCACCGTTACCATAATTTACTCCTTGTCAAGTAATGATAGAAAAAATTAATATTCTCTGTAATAAGAGTGAAAATAAAATGCCGTTTTATGTTATAATTTTAAGGTAATCTAGCATCATTTTGAAAATAAACTGAAGATAACTAAATTTTATCTCATTTATTGGGTTTAAAAAACTAAATTTAGATGTTCACGGAGCAATTAAATCTATGACCACCTCAGAATCGCGCATTATTCCCACAGACCTACGAAATGAAATGCAGCAATCTTACCTAGAATACGCCATGAGCGTGATTGTAGGTCGGGCGTTGCCAGATGCGCGGGATGGGTTTAAACCAGTTCATCGTCGCATTCTCTACGCCATGCACGAACTGGGTTTATCACCGGACAGGCCGTTTAGAAAATGCGCCCGTGTGGTGGGGGAAGTTTTGGGTAAATACCACCCTCACGGGGATACAGCCGTGTATGATGCCCTGGTGCGGATGGCTCAAGATTTTTCCATGCGATCGCCACTGATCAACGGACATGGTAACTTTGGTTCAATCGACAACGATCCGCCTGCGGCCATGCGGTACACCGAATGTCGTCTGCAAAGCCTCACCACTGATGCGATGTTGCAGGATATCGACGCAGAAACGGTGGGTTTTGTTGATAACTTTGATGGATCTCAGCAAGAACCGGTTGTTTTACCCGCCCGCATCCCTCAACTGTTGCTCAATGGTTCATCGGGAATTGCTGTGGGGATGGCAACCAATATCCCGCCTCACAACCTGGGAGAATTAATCGATGGGTTAGTCGCTTTAATTCATAACCCCGATATGACGGACACGGAATTGATGCAGTATATCCCCGGCCCTGACTTTCCCACGGGGGCAAAAATCCTGGGTAAATCAGGGATTCGCGATGCCTATACCACCGGACGGGGTTCAATCACCATGCGCGGTGTGGCAGAAGTCGAAACCATCGAACAGCGAGGACGACCTGATCGCGAAGCTATTATTATTACCGAACTCCCTTATCAAGTCAACAAAGCAGCGCTGATTGAAAGAATCGCTGAAATGGTGAATGATAAGCGCATTGAAGGGATTTCTGATATCCGGGATGAAAGCGATCGCAACGGGATGCGAATTGTTGTAGAATTGCGCCGGGATGCTTATCCTCGTGTGGTTCTCAATAACCTCTATAAACAAACTCCCCTACAAAGTAATTTTGGGGCGAATATGTTGGCACTCGTTCATAGTAGACCGGAACTATTAACCCTCAAACAATTCCTTGATGTTTTCTTAGAATTCCGGGTTGAAACCATTCGCCGTCGGACTGAATATGAACTGCGAAAAGCCCAAGAACGGGATCATTTGCTGCAAGGGTTATTGATTGCCCTCGGTAATTTAGATGCCATTATTCAACTGATTCGGCAAGCGGCAGATACCCCAACGGCGAAGCAAGAATTAATAGACCGGTTTGATTTTTCTGAAGCTCAAGCTGATGCGATTTTACAAATGCAATTGCGTCGGTTAACCGCACTCGAAGCTCATAAAATTCAGGCAGAACATGAAGAACTCCAGACAAAAATCACGGATTTAGAAGATATTCTAGCGCGGCGAGAACGGATTTTAGAAATTGTTGAAACAGAAGCCACAGCCATCAAAGAAAAACATGGCACGCCACGACGGACTATTATTGAACCGGCAGAAGGAGAACTGGATGATACGGATTTAATTGCCAATGAACAGGCGATTATTCTGTTAACCGAACAGGGTTATATTAAACGGATGCCAGTTAATACCTTTGATGCTCAAAATCGGGCAACTCGCGGTAAATCTGGGACGAAAATGAAGGAAGATGACGGGGTAGAACATTTCCTCACCTGTTGCGATCATGATAGTATTTTATTCTTTAGCGATCGCGGTGTCGTTTACTGCTTAAAAGCCTATCAAATTCCTGTTTCTTCCCGCACCGCCCGAGGCGTTCCGATTGTACAAATGTTACCCATTCCCAAACAAGAACGGATTACTTCGGTCGTTCCAGTTACTGAATTTACCGACGAAAACTATTTGGTGATGTTGACCAGTGGTGGGTTTATTAAGAAGACGGCATTATCTGCTTTTTCTAATATCAGAACCAATGGACTCATTGCTATTTCTTTAGCCGAAGGGGATGAATTACGTTGGGTGAGACTGGCGACTGTAGAAGACAGTATTATCATCGGTTCTCGTCAAGGAATGGCAATTCATTTCAAAACCGATAATAAACAATTGCGTCCCTTAGGTCGGGCAACTCGAGGGGTTAAATCGATGAAATTAGCCAAAGATGATGAATTGATTAGTATGGATATTTTATCCAGTGTCATTACTTCAAACTTAGCCGAAGAAACGGAAATAGAAGAAGAGATTGTTGAAGGAGACATGGAAGAAGCAGTGATTGAAAACGATCCAGAAATTGCCGTTTTAGTGATTACTGCTGGAGGCTATGGTAAGCGGGTTCCGGTGAATCAATTCCGCCTGCAAAATCGGGCAGGAAAAGGAATTATTGCCATGAAGTTTAAGTCTCATTTAGACAGCGATAAAGTGGTGGGTTTGCAAGTCGTCAACGATCAAGATGAACTGATGTTAATTACCAGTCGGGGGATTATTATTCGTCAGGCAATTAATGCGATTCCAACACAGTCTCGGAGTGCCACTGGGGTAAGGGTTCAACGCTTAGATCAACTTGATGCGATCGCGGCAGTTGCTTTAGTTCCCCCCTCTGAGGAGTCTGAAGCGGCAGTTGCTTTAGTTTCGCCCTCTGAGGAGTCTGAAGAGGAATAGATAAAATGGTAGGGTGCGTAATTCACGCACCCAATAACTTTAAGTTAAACTCAAACTAATCTATGAATCATTTATTCCTGTTTGGACTCAGTTTAATTATTCCTTTTTTTGCTATTAATCCTACATCAATTCAAGTGGCGAAGAATCCATCTTTAAGTAATGCAGAAATTACTGATAAGTTGCAGAATTTACCCCGATGGAAACAGCAAGAACAAGCTTTAATTTATACGCATCGGTTTAATAATTTTATTGAGTCAGTGAGTTTTGTTAGTTGTTTAGTTGAACCGGCGGAGGCTTTGGGTCATCATCCAGATTTAGCTATTTCTTATAATCAAGTCACGATTAATTTAACCACTCATGATGCGGGTGGGTTAACGGATTTATATTTTCAATTGGCTGAAAAAATTAATCAAATTTTGCAGAGTTGGAGTTCCCAAAAGAGTTGCTGAGATTGAGAGATTAGGAGTATTAACCACAGAGGCTATTAGGACACACCAGAGTGAGTTAAAGTAATTTTAGATTAGAATTAGAGAGAGTTAAGGATAAAAGAGATCTATGTCAGTTTTAGCCGCTAAATCCTATGTAGAGCATAGAAATGAAGTCTACTGGATAGGAGAAACTCGAATTTCTCTTGATTCAATTGTTTATGCTTTCCAAAAGGGGTTATCACCTGAAAGTATTGTTCAGTGTTTTCCATTGTTGACACTGGAGCAAGTGTATGGAGCGATTACTTTTTATTTAGCAAATCGTGGTGAGATTGATATTTACCTAGCAACTGAGGAAGCCGCATTTGATGCAATGCCTCAACCTTTGCAAACAACTGATCCAGCTTTGTATGATAAGTTGATGACAGCTAAAACAGCAGGAAAGTCAGTAGAGTTATGACTGTTCTATACCAAGCTGATGCTGATTTAAATCAGATGATCGTAACAGGTCTTTTACGACAAGAACCGACCATTGATTTTCAAACAGCTTATGAAGCTAGATTAGAAGGTGTTAAAGATCAGGAAGTCTTAGCAATTGCAGCACAACAAGGACGGATTCTTGTGAGTCATGATCGTAGAACAATGCCATCAGAATTTGCTAAGTTCATTAGTAATAATCAATGTTCTGGAGTTCTTATCATTTCTAGAAAGCTATCGATTGAAATTGCTATTGAAGAACTATTACTGATATGGGTAGTGTCAACCGCAGAGGACTGGACTAATCGTATTGCAAAGTTACCCCTTTAAAATATCATGCTACCTGATTTCACTGAAATTGATACAAATTATTATCAAAATCATGTGTAAGTACTACTGGATTATTACATTTATAAGTGGGATTTTAATGGGGTTGGGAGCCGAACCTTGGGGGGTTTGGATATTACCTTGGTTCGCGTTTGTTCCGTTATGGTTCATCGTTATTCAACAGAAAGAAAAACAGAGTTTATTAATCACTTCTGCAATAGCTTGGGCAGTCGGTTATTATGGATTAACTATATTTTGGATTACTGGAATTCATCCCATGACTTGGATGGGGGTTCCTTGGCTGGCAAGTTTAGCAACTGCACTATTTTGTTGGATTTTTATTACAGCATGGGGAACGGGATTAACAATTACTTGGGTATGGATTTTTTCGTTAATTTGTGGCTTTTTAAATTATAAACATCAGTCTAAAAATATATCGAAGTTAGGGTTAATTCTGAGTCGAGTTTTAGTAGGCACAGCGTTATGGTGTGGTTTAGAATTGCTTTGGAGTCATACACCGTTATGGTGGTCTTCTTTTGCCTATACTCAAAGTTATGGGAATTTAGCAATTCTTCATCTCGGACAAATTTCGGGGCCCAATACGATTACGGCTGCAATTGTTATCATTAATGGTGTGATAGCAGAAGGAATAAATCAAAGTTTAGTTAATTATTCAAAAAAACGCTATCAGTTTTTCATCGTTCCTATTATTTTATTTACTATTTTTCATGGAATTGGTTTTTCTCTTTATCGTCAACCCTTAAATGATTTACCTGAAAATGTAGTAAAAGTTGGGATTATTCAAGGCAATATTCCGAATAAAATTAAGCTGAATTCTATCGGATGGCAACAGGCAATTTATGGATATACAAAGGGATATAAAGCTTTGGCAAGTCAAGGTGTTGATGTTGTGATTACACCCGAAACAGCTTTACCGTTTTTATGGACAGAACAAACTCGGCGTAATAGTTCTTTTTATCAAGCTATTTTACAAGAAAAAGTCTTGGCTTTTTTAGGTGGTTTTAGTCAAGTGGGAAATCGGTTAACCAATAGTTTATTAGCGATTAATAGTGAAGGGCAAACGATTAGTCAGTATGATAAAGTTAATTTAGTGCCATTAGGGGAATATATTCCGTTTGAAAGTATATTAGGACAATGGATTGATCGTCTTTCTCCTTTAGATGCTCATTTAATCAAAGGCAAACCCAATCAACAATTTAAAACACCTTTTGGAAAAGTTATTGTCGGTATTTGTTATGATTCTGCATTTTCCCGACATTTTCAACAGCAAGCTAAAAATGGTGGAGAATGGATTGTAACTGCATCGAATGATGCCCATTATACCTCAGCAATGTTAGCACAACATCATGCACAAGATGTGATGAGGGCAATCGAAATGAATCGCTGGACAGTGCGGGCAACCAATACAGGATATTCTGCAATTGTTAACCCCAAAGGTGAAACAATCTGGATATCTAAACAAGATACTTATGCGACTCATACAGACCTAATTTATCGCCGCACAACTCAAACTCTTTATGTTCGTTGGGGGGATTGGTTAACACCCATGCTGATTATTTTAAGTAGTATAATTGTATCATTCTATTTGTGGAAAAATAGAGGGAATACTAACTCATTTAATTCTTAATTAAATCTCCTCCTATAGATATAAATTTTGATCTTTTGTATTCTAGGATACTTTAAAAAGACACCGAATCCTGATTAAACTAACTTAAATTCATTCAAATATTTAATTGAGGTCATGGGGAATTGCTTAGTTCAGGGTTATGCAACTACGATGAATATTCGAGATGCGGTCATGACGGATTTACCGGCGATTGTAGAGATATATAATGCATCTGTACCTGGACGGATGGCAACGGCTGATTTAGAACCGATTTCTGTAGAAAGTCGGCTGCAATGGTATGAAGAACATTCCCCAAACTCTCGTCCTATTTTGGTGCTAGAAATAGAGGATAAAATAGTCGGTTGGTTAAGTTTTCAATCCTTTTATGGTCGTCCTGCTTATCAGGCAACCGCAGAATTAAGTATCTATATTCGTCCCGGTTATCAAGGTCAAGGGATTGGAAAGACATTACTGACTGAAGCAATTCAGCGCAGTCCACAACTAGGATTAAAAACATTAATGGCATTCATTTTTGCCCACAATATTCCCAGTATTAAACTGTTTAAAAAGTTTGGGTTTCAGCAATGGGGGCATTTACCTCGTATTGCTCAATTGGATGAAAGAGAACAAGATTTAGCGATTTTAGGACTGCGCTTAGATACTGCTAAAGTGACATTAGAGTCCTAAAACTTCCCTCGATTTTTCTAACACATCTTTCGGGCGGAATGGCTTTGTCATATATAAATCTGCTCCGACATCAAGCCCTTTTTGTTTATCAAATTCCTGTCCTTTTGCGGTTAAAATAATAATATAAGTGTTTTGTAGGCTGGGTTCATCTTTAACCCGGCGACAAACTTCTAAACCATTCATTTTAGGCATCATCACATCCAAAAAAACCAGATCGGGTGTTTCGGCTTGAATGGTTTCTAATGCTTCTTGACCGTTGACCGCAAGTAACAACTCAACGCCTTCATCCTCTAACTTCTCCAAAACTTGTTCCATCAAAATTCTAACATTAGGTTCATCATCAACAATTAAAATTTTCTTATCCATGAGTTCAGTCTCCTAATTATTTTTCGGCTGAGTCATTATTATGATTTTGCTCATCCCCCATTAGAACAAAAACAACATTTTCTAATCCTTTTTCAAACCGTAAAGTTTGAATCAAATCATGTTCTTGGGACAAAAGAGAGTCAACAAGAATCATATCAGGTTGAGTAGAAATGGCTTTTTCAATACATTCTTCGCCATTGGAAGCTTCCACAATATTATAACCTTGAGCTTGTAAAACTTGAGAGACCGTCATCACGGCAGAAGCATCTTGATCGACCACTAAAACTTTTTTGTTGGAAACACCTCTCGATACTAATAACTTAATCGTTTGTATCAATCCTTTTGTATCAATAGGTTTTGTTAAATACCGATCGATCCCTAATTTATACCCTTGATTTCGATCCTCTACAATTGAAAGCATAATAATTGGAATATCTCGAGTCTCTGGATTATTTTTCATTACTGCTGCTACTTCAAAACCATTAATTTGAGGCATCATCACATCTAAAATAATTAGATTGGGCTTGACTACTTTGACTTGATTAATGGCATCTATACCATTCTTTGCCTGTTTGACTTGATAATTTTCCGCTTCTAGAAATTGTTTAAGAAATTCTCGGATATGAGGATCATCATCAACAATTAAAATAGTAAATTGTTCATTAGAAGAGGATACAGGTATAGGAACTGAATAATCTTTGATTTGGTCGATTAAATGATCGGCATGAAGGATATTGTTTTCTTTTAAAGAATGATTTTTCGTTGGAATTGGCACTGTAAAAGAAAAATTACTACCTTGACCTAGAGTACTTTCGAGTGATATTAATCCACCATGATATTCAATAATTTGCTGACAAATTGGCAGTCCTAAACCCGTTCCTTTTGGTTTATCTGTCAAGGTTTCACCGACCTGTTTAAACTTCTCAAAAACATAATGTTGATCTTGGGGTGCAATTCCACTACCCGTGTCAATAATACTGACTCGAATCTGATGATCATCGACTTCAGCGCGACAAGTAATAGAACCTATTTCGGTAAATTTAACTGCATTAGAAATTAAATTAATCACCACTTGAATTAAGCGATTCCGATCTCCAATGATTTCTGGTAAATCAGATTCAATTTCTCTTTTGAGTTCTAATTGATTAGTTTCAAATAAAGAAGCTGTCGCTGCCAAGGCTCGATCAATAACTTCTTGTATTGAAATCGATTGCATATTCCATTCTACCTTCCCAGCTTCCATTTTAGCAATATCTAAAACATCATTAATTAGGGAAGTTAGTCGCTCTGCTTCAGATACAATAATATTTAAATTATCTCTAACTCTTCTAATTGTTTTCTTCGTTTTACGATCTTCTTGAGGGAGTAAGGGAAAAATATTTTCTTCGAGTTTTTCCTGGATAATTGAAGCAAATCCCAATACAGAAGTTAGAGGGGTTCGTAACTCATGGGAAACCGTGGCAATAAAGTCTGTTTTCATTCGATCAATTTCTTTTTCATTTGTAATATCACGAATTAAAATCAGTGAACCGATACTTTCAGACTGTGAATTTGAATGATTTTTTTGAAGAATAGAAGTCACAATTGCGAGTCCTATTCGTCCTTTACTCAGCTCAAATTCAGTTTTCACCACTGCTTGAGAATCTGCCTGAGTTTGCTGAATTAACTGAGTCAAATTAGATTGACCTAGACTGCTAATATCTTGATTAAGAATTTGATCTTGTTCTAAATCAAATAATTGCAAAAAGCTAGGATTAAATCGGGTAATATGTCCTTGTTGATCGACAACTAATAAGCCATCGATCAGATTATTAATAATTACAGTTAAGTCCGCTAAAGTTTTTTGAAGATTACTATCTGCTAATTGGCGATGAGCCTGAGAGATAGCAACCAGCCAACTACCGACTCCAACTAATACCAATAACCCTAAATACAAACTTAAAAACATTTCTAGAGAATTATAGTATTGATCTCTAAGCACAGTTGGCGGAATATATCCTACAATATTCCAGGCATATTCAGAAGATATTTCCTGATTTTGATTCGCTAAAGCTTCGTTAGGGTTATTGAATTGAGCCTGTTTTAATGGATAAATTGTGATAAATGTAAATAATCCATTCTTCGTTTCAAATTGTCCTGAGTCAGCCTGATTAATTGTTTGCCATTCTTCTGGAAATCGTTGTTGAAAGGTTCGATCTTGCCTGTCAGGATACATAAAACCCCATTCATCCTCCGGCTTAAATCCTTTTAGCCAAAATCCTTGATGATTTAACATCAAAATTTTAGCTTGATGATTGACATTTTCTATCTCGAGATTATCAATAAATTTTTGAGCTAAATAATTAAGTACAACAATTCCTTGTTTTTCACCCTGAAGATCAAATACTGGGATACCAAAACGAATCATGGGTTTAAGAGGCTGTTCAATGGTTCCATTTTCTATATTAAGATCTAAGGGAGAAATAAAAATTTGTTCTTTGTTTTGTTCTAATGTACCCTCAAACCAATAACGATTAGCTTTATTTTGTAATTTTTCATTTTTGACAATCTCAGGCTGACCGGCATTGTAATTGATCCGAATCACCTCTTGACCTCGAAGATCAAGAACACGAACTTGATCGTAAAGCTTTTTATAGCGAGAAAACGCGACATAATCTTGAGATAATTCCTGCTTCCATTTTAAATTTTTAAGAGAATTTTGATTAAAACTCTCTAAGTTATCAATGAGTTTTTTCTCAGCGGATAAAAATAGTAAATCTGATAAAACGAATTCTAGGTCGCTGACAACTTCATTTGCTTTTAATTGAATTGTTTTTTTCTCATTTATTTTTAAAGTGGTTCGTTTAACATGGATATTAGCATAATGTAATGTTCCTAAGACCAAACCTAGTAAAAGAGATAAAGGTAGAAAAGACAGTAAGAATTTTTGATAAATTGGTAAACGATGATATTTGAGAAAATAACTTGAGTATTTCATGATTAATAGATTTCAAACGAATTAAATAGAGAGGGTTAGACTGGCACAGATGCTAATTCATTCGATTCTAAGCTCACAACTTTTCCGACTTTTTCAAGATGAGAAATTTTAATCGGAATTTGAATTAAAAACTCTGTTCCTTCTCCCGGCTGTGAGACGCATTCCAGTATACCTCTATGTTTTTCGACAATAATTTGATGACTAATTGCCATCCCTAAACCTGTCCCTTTACCGATTGGCTTTGTGGTGAAAAATGGATCATAGATTTTTTGGATCACATCTTCTGGAATTCCGGGGCCATTATCTTTAATCCGAATTGCGACCCAATCTGAATTGACGACCTGAGTTGAAATCTGAATGATTGAAGCTTGGCGTTGCTGATTAGACTCTTCCATGGCATCAATTGCATTACTAATAATATTCATTAAAACTTGATTCAGTTGTCCGGCATAACACTCAACAGCAGGCACATTTCCATAATTTTTTATGACTTTAACTTCTGTTTGACTATTTTTTGCTTTTAATCGACTATTTAAAATTAATAAAGTACTCTCAATTCCTTGATGAATATCAATTGATGTTTTTTCGGCTTTTCCTAAATGGGAAAAATTTCGTAAAGACACTACAATATCTTTAATTCGATCCGTTCCTATTTTCATAGAAGAGAGTAATTTAGGCAGATCGGTTAGTAAAAAATCAAATTCTATTTCTTCTATTATTTCCTTAATTTCTGTTGTGGATTCAGGAAATTGTTCTTGATATAAAGAGACAAGATTTAATAGATCTTGGGTGTAGTCATAAAGATATCTGAGATTACCATGAATAAAATTAACTGGATTATTAATTTCATGAGCAATTCCTGCTACCATCTGTCCTAAACTGGACATTTTTTCACTGTGAACGAGTTGAGCCTGGGTTTGTTGTAATTTCTGTAAAGCTTGCTGTAGTTTTTCAGCTTGTTTCTGAGCTTTTTGAGCCGCTTTACAACTTTTTTTATACAAGAGAGCTTTCTCAATTGCGGTTGCGGCTTGAGAGGCAAGTAGCATCAATCCTTTTAAATGTTCTGTGGTGTAATTAACTTCTGTCTCACTCCCCACTGCTATGACACCCACAATTTTTTCTTTTGTTTTTAATGGCACACAAACAAGAGAACTAACTCGGAAATTATCTATTTGAAATCTACTATCAGCAGTAATATTATTAATAATTTCTCCTTGATGTCCCGCCATTATATTCTCAATTAAGGTTTTTCCGAGTACTGATAACTGCTGATTTTCAACGCCTTCGCCGACTGCTGAAAGAATATCAATCTGATCGATTGAGGAATTGACCCGAAAAATATAACCCTGAGTAGACTCTAGTAAATTAACAGCGGCTTCAATCACAAATTGAGACAGTTCATGTAAATCTAAACTGGCATTAACTTGATTAGAAATATCTTGAAACAGATCGATTTCTTGATACTTTTCCAAAAGTTCATTGGCTAAAGATTTTTTTTCAAATTCTTGTTGAGCTGCATAGGAAATAATCGAAGCAATTACTTCAGAGTGCTGCTCCCCAATCACCCAGCCTATCGAGTTTTCTGCTAATAGAATCGGATATCGACAATCACCTCGATCATTTTCTGGCATTTTCCCCATGAGGATCTTTCCGTTTGCCTGCTGAATACAAATTTGACTATTAGCTGAGTCGGTAAGCTGAGCAATAATAGCTTGTAATTCGGTCTTATGAATAATTTTTTTTAAATTAACTCTTGTCATGGAATTCTTGTTTGAAGATATTTATAATAACTTTTAAAAGATATAAATCCACCAGATAAAATCACGAGTCGAAATCAATTTATAATTGCTAAAATATCAGCTTTTTCTAAAGTATTAACTGATAAATATCGTCCAAATTGTAAAGATTACCCTCAAAAAAAGTATGAGTCAACCTGCTATTACTAACTTAGACTTATAGCTCTTGATATCCAAGAGTAGTATTACTTAAATTTTAGATTGGTTTATGTACTTTTTTATACAGAAGTTTGAATAACAAGTTATTCAGGTGATTCAGTCAGATCTACTGAATAAAACTATCAGGAAAAAGGTTCTAGAGCGGATGTGTGATTGTGAAGACAAATCCGATACCCAACCTATTGGAATTAACTGTATTGAGAAAAATAAATTTTTATTAACTTTTGATTTAATCACTTAATTTCAGTTAAAATGTAATTTATTCAGTTTTTTCTTGATCCCAGCCACTTTGATTCAATCCTGAACTTATATTTCTAGGCTAATTCTAGCTTTTGGGTATTTTTTGAAGTTTATTTCTTCAGATGAGTTGAATCAGATTGATTGAACAATACAAATGAATTAACAGTACACTTTTAGGACTGACTTCGAGTCACTTCCAATTGATTATTTCAAATTTTATTGAAATCATAAGCTAGTCTTAGCGGCTTAATCATAGATATTTTTCAATGGAATCTGTGTTTTGCATAGAAAATTATATTAAAATTTAAATCTTAAGGGATTCTAAACTGAACCTCTGAGACTCTGAACCGAAGAGTCTATTTTATCTCTCGATATCAGTGCTAAATCATTTCCCAAGTTTCCCAGCAATTCGGAGACTCGGGGCAAACTTGTTTAGCGCGTCGATTCAATACTGACTTAAATTTGATGACAGACTTCTTTTTACAAACAATTTGGTGGATTCCATGTTATCCGTTTATTGGGGCATTACTCTCAATTCCGTGGTCACCGGGCATTATTGACAAGACTGGCCCCCGACCTGCGGGCTATCTCAATATCGTCATGACCTTAATCGCTTTAATTCATGGCGGCTTTGCTTTACAAGGGATTTGGGGTCAACAGCCCCAAGAATTATTAATTCCGTGGATACAGGTAGCTGACTTAGATTTTTCCATTCCGTTATCCCTCTCAGTGGTCACTATTGGCGCGACTTTGGTAGTGACGGGGTTGAATTTATTGGCGCAAATTTACGCCATCGCTTACCTAGAAATGGACTGGGGATGGGCAAGATTTTATGCGTTGATGGCGTTATTTGAAGCGGGGTTATCGGCTTTAGCGTTATGTGATTCTCTGTTTTTCAGCTATATTATTCTAGAAATTCTCACCCTCGGCACTTATTTATTAGTGGGATTTTGGTTCAATCAATCTTTAGTGGTAACGGGGGCGAGGGATGCTTTTCTCACCAAGCGGGTGGGGGATTTATTCTTACTCATGGGTGTCGTTGCCTTATATCCCCTAGCTGGGACTTGGAACTTCACAGAACTTTCCCAATGGGCGCAAACGGCTAATCTTGACCCTAAAGTTGCCCTATTGTTAGGTTTAGCATTGTTGGCTGGCCCCATGGGTAAATGCGCTCAATTTCCCTTGCATTTATGGTTAGATGAAGCGATGGAAGGGCCTGTTCCCAGTACAATTTTACGGAATGCCGTTGTGGTTTCTGGGGGGGCGTGGATTTTAGTTAAATTAGAACCCGTTATCGCTTTATCTCCCACTGTTCTTTCCGTTGCTGTGTTTGTCGGACTGGCAACGGCAGTCGGGGCGAGTTTGATTGCCATGGGTCAAATTGATATGAAACGGGCAATTTCTTACTCGGTGAGTTCCTACATGGGAATTGCCTTTATTGCAGTAGGAACAGGACATACACAGGAAGCTTTATTACTGTTATTTACTTATGCGTTTGCCATGGCATTGTTGGTCATGAGTACAGGCGGAATTATCCTCAATAGTATTACCCAAGATTTAACCCAATATGGCGGTTTATGGTCACGGCGACCGATTTCTGGATTATGTTTTATTATCGGGGTTTTTGCTTTAATTGCCATGCCACCCTTAGGGGGATTTTGGACGTTACAAGAATTAGTTGAAAACCTGTGGAATACACAACCGGCGATTGCTTGGACGTTACTGATTGTCAATGGCTTAACCGCATTTAGTTTAACTCGTGAATTTGGCTTAATTTTTGCCGGAAAACCGAAACAAATGACGAAACGTTCCCCCGAGGGATTATGGTTGTTGGTGTTGCCGATGGTGTTTTTAGCTGGATTTTGTCTGCATATTCCCTTACTCTTAGGACAATGGCAATTACTCCCCGCCTGGGCAAGTCTTAATAGTGTTGTTGCTATTTTATTACTGTTTTCGAGTGTGGTGGGTTGTGGACTCGCTGCATTTATTTACATGAATGACAGCATTGAAAAACCGATAACACTGCCTTCTACTGCGGTACAGAACTTTTTTGCTTACGATTTTTATACAGCCAAATTGTACCGACTCACAATTATTGCCTCTGTCGCGATAGTATCTAAAATCATCTCATGGATAGACCGCTATATTGTCGATGGTGCGGTTAATTTAGTCGGATTTGTCACTGTGTTTAGTGGACAAGGCTTAAAGTACAACGTCACGGGTCAAGGTCAGTTTTATGCCCTGACAATTGTTGTCGGTGTTATCCTGTTTTTAGGATATTTAATTTACGGATTAGTTTAAACAGACATCAGTTTAAAAAATCATGAATCTCAATTTTATCAATCATAGACAATTACAATGTTGACCACTTTTATTCTGTTTCCAATTTTAGGGGCGCTGCTGATTAGTTTATTGCCGCAAAAAATGGCAGCAAGCCGTATTAAAACAGTTGCATTAGTCAGTAGTAGTTTAGTTCTGTTATGGACTATCAAACTGGCTACTGAATTTGATTTAACAACGGCCAACTTTCAATTTACTCAATATCAAGAATGGATACCTCAACTCGGCTTATCCTTTAGTTTAGGCATTGATGGCTTATCCTTTTCTTTACTGGCATTAAATGCCATTTTAACCACTTTTGCCATTGCTTGTACGCAAGGAAATCTAGAACGTCCTCGCCTCTATTATTCCCTGGTTTTATTGGTCAATGCGGGACTTTCTGGCGCATTTTTATCCCAGAATTTACTACTGTTTTTCCTGTTCTATGAATTAGAACTGATTCCCATTTACTTATTAATCGCGATTTGGGGGAGTGAAAAGCGAGGATATGCCGCAACAAAATTCTTAATTTATACCGCTTTATCTGGAATTTTAATCTTAGCCGGATTTCTCGGCATGACCTGGTTAAGTGGTTCAAATAGCTTTGATTATACGGCAATTCAAACTCAAAATTTAACCCAAATTACCCAGTTAATTCTACTAACCGTTTTACTGATTGGTTTTGGCATCAAAATTCCATTAGTTCCTTTACACACTTGGTTACCGGATGCTTATGTCGAATCTTCTGCCCCGGTTACTATTTTATTAGGCGGTATTTTAGCGAAACTTGGCACTTACGGTTTAATCCGTTTTGGCTTACAATTATTTCCTGAAACTTGGAAATTAGTCGCACCGGGATTATCTATAATTGCCGTCATTAGTGTGATGTATGGCGCATTATCTGCCATTGCCCAAAGAGACATTAAACGCATGGTTGCTTTTAGTTCAATTGGACACATGGGCTATGTAATCATGGCAGTTGCAGCCGGAACAGAAATTAGCTTTATTGGGGCAATTTCTCAGATGGTTGCCCATGGTTTAATTCTCGCAATCTTATTCCATTTAGTCGGTATTATCGAAGCTAAAGTGGGAACCCGTGATTTAGATGTATTGAATGGGTTAATGAACCCTGCGCGAGGCTTACCATTAATTAGTGGATTGCTAATTTTATCGGGGATGGCAAGTGCAGGAATTCCCGGTTTAGTCGGTTTTGTGGCTGAATTTTTAGTCTTTCAAGGCAGCTTTAGTATCTTCCCTGTTCAAACTTTACTCTGTATTATTGCCTCGGGTTTAACCGCCGTTTATTTCGTCATTATGTTAAACCGAACCTGCTTTGGTAAACTGCATAATCGTTTAGCATATTATCCGAAAGTTACATTCTCTGAACAAGCCCCGGCATTAATTTTAGCAGCGTTAATTTTCTTTCTCGGTGTACAACCCAGTTGGTTGTTAAAATGGAGTGAACCGACGGCAAAAGCCATGGTAGTTGCCTTAGACAATTCATCAAACACTCAAATTTCTCTTGATTTCAAACAACAGTAAATACTCATTTAAAAGATCATTATGACAACTGTAAAGGAACCATCTACTTCTGCAAAACTTCCCCCGTCAACCCACGAATTTGCTGATATTGTGCATCGTTTAGAAGCGGGGGGAGCCATGTTACCCGATACCCCAGAAAACTTAATGCAAATTATCGGTATTTATAAAGCCTATGCTGTGCCGATGGATTTTTATTGGCGGGATTTATTGTATATCGCCGAACGAGTTTTTCTTAACCCTATCCCGGCGTTTAAATACTTCTTACCTCAAGAATATTTAGACTTACATAATCACTATGCCGGCGATGATGCAGTGTTAAGAGTTTGGCGCGGAGAAGCTACCGCCCACCCAGAATTAATCGCCTTTTTAGAAAAGGGTGAAACCGGAAAAATGCCGAAACTATTCCATCATTTATGGCACGATAGAATCAATATGGAGTTTGCCGAAGCCTGTATGCGGGCGATGTTTTGGCATAGAGATATGGGGGGAGGATTTGATCCTTATTTGGATACAGACGAATACAAAGCGAATGCTGATATTGCCATTAAAGCCTATTTTAAGAAGAATCCGGTGATGTTGGGCTTGTATAAACTATTCCCAGAAATGTTCATTGAACAAGTTCGGCAACTGTCTTATTACAGCAATTTAGGCTTGTTTTGGGAAGTAATGGCTCCCGTATTCTTTGAAATGAGTGATTTGTATGATGAAGGCAAAATCACAACTGTTCCTGAGGCAATGGACTTTATTGTTAATGGCATTTTTGCGGCTGCCAGTCGCCCCATTTATCATAACGTTTATATTGATGGAAAATGTTATGAAATTGTACCCGAATCAAAAGGCTTTGTTTGGTTATATGAAGCCGCATTACCTTATGTAGAAGCCGTATTTTATCGGACTTCTCCTTTCCGTGGCACAAAGTCTTATAATGCCCAAGCAAAAGAAGTTCCCGAAGATCAAAACGACTTCCATTATGGTATTCTTTATGCCGATGTTTTCCCCGTGGGAACAGCAGGAATTCCCCCCACATTATTAATGGATGATATGATGCATTTTCTGCCTGATTATCTGCGGGATTATTTTGAAAAACATTCTCGGGGAGAAGATGATATTTTAGTACAAACGGCGAGTACATTTCAACGTTCTATGTATTGCGTCACTTCGGCTGTTATTCAAGCGTTACGCACTGCCACTTGTCATCCGTTAGACGATCCCGATCCTGAACACTTAAAAGCTAACAGAGCCTTTTACGAAAGTCAATTAGATCGGTTCAAACGTCCAGAAGCCCGGTTACGAGAGATTCAACGTTCAGATTATCGGTAGTTTTTAAAAACCCGTAGATAAGGTAGGGTGCGTCAAACTATAGCTATTATTTACACAGATAAATTGATATTATTTGACGCACCTTGCAAGAGTTAAATAAACACATAAATAGGAACTCTTTTATAAGCTGGAGTCCCACTTAAGGGGTCAATATTGGCGTGAAATAAGACATTTGCTTCTGGATAAAACATAAACGCCGTGCCTTCTTTGACTGCCCCACTAATAATTTCAATATTATCTAATTGTCCGGCATTTCCTTTGACTCTTACCCTTTGATGTTCTGTAAAACCCGATGATTTAATATCTGCTAAATTCATTAAAATACAATGACGGTGAGGCATTCCTCGATACTTATCTTCCAAACGATAAACGACAGTATTATGTTGGGCATAACTTCGCCCTGTGCCTAAAATTAATAGAATTCCTTCAGTATTACTATCCACTCCTAACGCTTCTTTTGTCGGTAAAGAAAGTTGCGGTAATGGCGTAATAAACATCTTCGCTTTACCAGAATCTGTCGGGAATTTAGGTTCGTTAAAAATCCGTCCAGAAATAGTAAACTCAGTTTCAGTTTTATCAATTTCCCCTATTTTCTCATAACCGGGAATAGTCTCAGCAATTAATTTTCTTACATATTCTGTATCTTGTAACTTTCGCCAATTTATCGGTTCATCTCCTAAACAACGATGGGCAATTTCAGTTAACAATTCCACTTCCGAAATTAATTCTCCTTCACTGGTAGAAATATGACTTTTACCCGTATCATTTAACCGGACAAAATTATTACCCGATTCTGTTGTTGTGCGATGAGGATTTTCAAACCGATTAAATACAGGTAAAATGATAGTATTTTCTGCTGCTAAGCCGTGAAAATGTCCTAAATTAGGCTTTGTAGAAATATAAAAAACAGTCTCTATGTTTGAGAAGGCATTTTTCGCTTGATGTAAATCCGGGTTAGCCGCATAAAGATTACCCCCTAAACACAATAATGTATCAATTTTGCCCTCGTCTGCTGCGTCAATTAACGCCCTGGCATGATAACCTTTATTAGTATCAATTTCTGTTTTTAATAAGATAGAAATAGCTTGTTTAATCTCTTCTTTTAAACGAATTGTAACCCCCATCGAACCAAATCCTTGTACATTAGAATGTCCGCGAATCGGCATTGTACCTGCGCCAAGTTTCCCCGCATTTCCTGTTAATAAAGCAGTATTAGCAATACTACGAACATTATCAACACCATTGGCTTGTTGAGTAATACCCATCGCCCAAGCAAAAACAACGGATTTTTCAGTACCAATAACATAAGCTATTTCTTCAATTTCTTCTTGAGAAACACCACAACCTTGAGTAATCGTTTCCCAGGGCGTTTCTTTGGCAGTTTTTAATACGGCTTCCCAATTTTCTGTATATTTTTTAAGATAATCATATTTAACTAAATTTTGCTCAATCAGTGATTTTTGTATCCCAATAAATAAAATAGTATCACTGCCGGGATTCGGTTGTACATAATAACTAGAAATCTGATTACCGCCTTTCAATAAGGATTTAATTGGAAAAGCAGGAGATGAAAATTTGACTAACCCGATTTCAATCTGCGGATTAATAATAATAACTTTGCCGCCCCGCTCTTTTAATTTAATCAATTCATTCATTAAGCGGGGATGATTTGCCGGGGCATTAGAACCAATCAAAACCACACAATTTGTCTGTTTCAGGCTATCTAAACTCACCATAGATGTGCCAGAACCAAAAACACTTTTTAAGCCCACTGTAGAGGGTGCATGGCATAAATCCGAACAATCTGCGAGGTTATTACTACCGAATGCACGAATCATTAATTGTAGTAAAAATGCAGCTTCATTTGATGAACGTCCCGAACTATAACTCGCGATTCTATCAGGATGTTTATTAAAGGCTTTCTCTGCTATTTGATAAACCTCTTCCCAACTCACTCTACGATAATGAGAACTGCCAGATTGATGTAATAACGGATAACTTAATCTACCTAAACGGTCACATTCTTGTGAGGTTAATTGTTGTAATTCTTCTATATTATATTGCTGAAAAAACTGAGAATGTATTGGGGATTGTAATTCAGCAGAAATGGCTTCTACACTTTTTGCACATCGTTGTAAATATTCCCCGGCTTCATTAACAAAACCACCTTTTTGTCCGCCTGTCCCCCATGCACAAGATAAACAAGCACTTTTATGATTTAAAGTTTTCCAGATATCTATACCTTGGAAAGAAACACTTTTTTCTAGCCAATATTTAAGCACAGGTAAACCGCCGCCAGTCTCTCTTGGTAGGGGTGAAGAGTTATCTTCCATGAGTTCATTTTGATCGATTAACAAAGAATTATATTATTTTATCGTAATTTTACAGCAGTTGTTAAATCAGTGATATTTCTTAAGCTTATTTTTTTATCCTTGGAATAACAAAATAACCCCTAAAATTGCAATTAATGCCCCTCCAATAGCCTGTAAACTGACTTTTTCTCCCATTCCTGCTGCAATGGGTAAGACAAATAAAGGACTGGTGGCAAGCAACGCTTGGGCGATACCTGCGGCAGTAAACTTAAGGGAAGTTTGTTGTAACCAAATGCCTAGATAAGTGCCGAGAAATGTAGCAATGAAAATAACAGCAATAACTTTTTTAGATTTCAAAGGCTTTATTAATACTGTCAAGTTCTGAGGACGGGCGGTAAAATAAAGTAATACAATAGCTGTACCCCCAATTAACCGAATTAAACTACTCCATAACGGACTAATTTCTGTTTGATTTAAGGCAAAATGAGATAAAATAACACCCGTTGCTTGACAGAATTCTGCAATTAATCCAAAGCCTATTCCGCGCCAAAAATGGGGTTCAAAACTGCTAGATTGACTGGTTCGTTCACTAATTACCCAAGCAATACCTAATATAGTAAGAAAAATACCACACCAAGCCTGTATTGATAAGCGTTCCCCCAGGAAAATAAATGCTAAAATTGCAGTTAATGGCGGTGCTAACGTTTCGAGTAATAATCCTCTTCTTGCGCCTAAATATTTCAATGTAGCAAAATAAGCACTGTCTCCAATCCCAATTCCAATTAAACCACTTAAGAGTAAAATTTGAATCGTAAAAATAGGAACATCTGGAAAGTTTTGCTTTCGTAATACAATAGTAAATATTAATAAAACAATCGCAATAATGCCTTTGATTAAATTTAATCCTATCGGTGAAATCTTTTGCCCGAGCCGACTATAAACAACGGATGCCAATGCCCAAAACAAAGCGGCGGATATTGCGGCAATTTCTCCGGCAAATGGAATGAGAATTGTGTTTTCTGTCATAATCACTATTGAGTCATTATTTGTTTTATTCGCGATCAGCAAAGATCAGATGTTCTCACTAAAAATGCAACCGATTCTATATGGGAAGTTTGGGGAAAGAAATCAGCCAGTTGTACCCGTTGTAATTGATAAATACCGGTTTGACATAATAATTTTAAATCTCGGGCTAATGTAGCGGGCTTACAACTGACATAAACAATTTTTTCGGGTTGAATCTTTAATAGCGTTTCAATTACTATTGGATCGCATCCTTTACGCGGGGGATCGAGTAAAACAATATCAGGTTTTATTTCTAAATTGGGTAATATGTTTTTTACCGAACCGACAAGAAACTGAATATTTTCAATTTGATTTAAATCAGCATTGACTTTAGCCTGTTCAATAGCACTAGACTGTATCTCTATTCCTATGACTTGATTACTAGACTGTTGTAACTGTTGTGCCAAAGGCAAGGTTAACGTTCCAATTCCACAAAACGCATCGACTACAACTTCATTTCCTTGTAAATTTAATTCTGCTAAAATCACATTCACTAACGCTTCTGCAACTTCTGTATTCACTTGAAAAAACGTTTCAGGCTTGAGATGAAACTTTAATCCGGCAAACTCTTCTTCTAAAAATGATGTGCCTCGAATACATTCTGTTTCTTCACCAAAAATTACATTAGTCTTACTCGAATTAAGATTAATGCAAACTCCCACAAGCTGAGGATACTCCTGCATCCAAATTTCGGCTTGAGTTTCAATTCCGGGTAACTGACGGTTATTCACAATCAAAGTCAGTAATATTTCCCCAGTCCGACGACCAATCCTTAAGCTAATATGTCTAACGGTTCCCGTTTGTCGTTGCTCATCATAAACTGACCATCCCTGTTGCTGAATATCCTGCTTAATATTTGCCAATAGTGGGTTGAGGCGAGAATCTTGTACAGGACATTGATTTAAATTAATCACCCGATGGGAACCTTTTTGATAATATCCCGCCTTAATTTGCCCTGTAGGGGCTTGTTTAACCGGATAAGTAGCTTTATTGCGATAAGCAAGCGTTGACCCCTTCAACACCTCACTATCAACCGCTGGTTGCTCAAATTGACCGATGCGTTCCAACGCTTGAATCACTAAATTCCGTTTGGCTTGCCGTTGATATTCGTCATCAATGTGCTGCCACTGACAACCGCCACATTTATCTGCCACAATACAAGCGGGTCGAACCCGCCACGGTGAAGGCGTTAGAACTTGCTCAAGTTTGGCATAAGCATACTTGGGTTTAACTCGTACTAACCGCGCTTTTATGCGATCGCCTGGAACTGTATCAGCTACAAACACCACTCGGCTTTGATCGCGTCCGACACCGTTTCCATCATCGGTTAAATCAACAATAGAGAGTTCTAGCTGTTTACCTTGTTGCCATTGATTATTTGTCATTAGTTGTTTGTTGTTGGTCGTTAGAGGGAACGGGGAACAGGGAACAGGTGCATGGTAACGGGTAACGGGTGGAATTTATGATGATCGATACAGGTTTTTATTCCTGACTCGGTGACTCGGTGACTCGGTGACTCCTTGTCTGTGGTGTAAAGCTTTGTTACTGATCTTATTGGATTGTGTGCCTCAGAATCGTTAAACTACATTATTGTTATGTTGATAATTTTCATTTACAGATGACTGTAGTAAGCCAAGTTATTCTCAAAGCTGACGATGAACTCCGTTATCCAAGCGCGGGTGAACTTCAAAACATCAGTGACTTTTTAAAAACGGGGACACAACGGGTGCAGATTGTTGACATCCTAATGGAAAATGAGAAAAAGATCGTTGACCGCGCCAGTGGTCAGTTGTGGAAAAAACGCCCAGACTACATTGCCCCAGGAGGGAATGCTTACGGATCTCGGGAACGAAATCAATGTATCCGAGATTATAGTTGGTATTTGCGTCTCATTACCTATGGCATTCTGGCTGGAGACAAAGATCCAATTGAAAGCATTGGCATTATTGGGGTCAAGGAAATGTACAATTCTTTGGGTGTTCCGATGCCAGGAATGGTAGAAGCCATTCGCTGTCTGAAGGATGCTTCTTTAGCATTACTCGATGAGGAACAAGTCAACCAAGCTGCTCCTTATTTCGACTATACTATCCAAGCCATGTCTTAATCGATAGGTCAATCTTTCGGCGCTGGAGGATTTTAGCTCGCAAATAGCATCCTCATCTAAAATCTAAAATCACACAGCCCTCACTTCCGTTAGACTTGAGTCAGCTTTTAATCTTGATTCAGGTTCAACTGAGGTGAGGGATGTTTGTTATTCGTCATGGGTTTTTTCTGATTCGTGTTTAATTACAATCAGCGACCTGTTGCCTATTCCCTTTAATAATCAATCACCAACAACCGCTTAACAAATAACGAATAACCCATGCCAATTCTTAAAGTATGTATCGATTTGTTGAGAGTCGATAACGAGTGTGATGTTTTAGGTAATATTGGAAGATTTTAAGGGTTAGACTAAAGAGAGTCAAACTGTGACCTTCAAAAACACTAAAAATTTATTATGGGAATCTCTACAATTAACCCGGCGACTGGGGAATTGTTGAAGAGTTTTGAGCCGTTAACCGACACAGAGATAGAAAATTGTCTGGAGTTAGCAGCAAAAGCGTTTCAGCAATATCAACAGGTTACACTAACACAACGTTCGCAGTGGATGCAGAAAGCCGCAGACATCTTAGAACAAGATGCTGAAAAATGGGCGAAAATCATGACCCTTGAAATGGGCAAACCTCTGAAAGGGGCGATCGCCGAAGCAAAAAAAAGTGCCTGGGTTTGTCGATATTATGCAGAAAACGCAGCAGAATTTTTAGCTGATATTGCTGTAGAAACTGATGCCAGTCGTAGTTTTGTCCGCTATCAACCCATAGGGCCAATTTTAGCGGTGATGCCGTGGAATTTTCCGTTTTGGCAGGTATTCCGCTTTGCCGCACCCGCCTTGATGGCTGGGAATGTCGGCTTACTGAAGCACGCTTCTAATGTACCCCAATGTGCGGTTGCGATCGCGGATATTTTCAAACAAGCCGGTTTTCCGGATGGAGTGTTTCAAACGCTACTGATTAGCGCGTCTCAAGTTGCTAAAGTGATAGAAGACGATCGCGTCAAGGCTGGAACCTTAACAGGTAGCGAACCAGCGGGTGCAAGTTTCGCCGCTTTAGCCGGTAAAAATATTAAGAAAACGGTTTTAGAGTTAGGGGGGAGCGATCCGTTTATTGTATTAAAGAGTGCAGATTTAGAGCAAGCCGTTTCTGCTGCCGTTACGGCTAGAATGTTAAATAATGGTCAATCTTGTATTGCTGCTAAACGGTTTATTTTAGCTGAAGAAATTGCCGATCAATTCCAACAGCAATTGGTTGAAAAATTTGCAGCTTTGAAAATAGGCGATCCAATGTCATTAGACACTGATATTGGGCCGCTGGCAACCCCTGGAATTTTACAAGAGTTAGATCAACAAGTGCAAGCTTGTACTAAAGTCGGAGCCAAAATTTTAATCGGGGGCAAGCCACTATCTGAGGAAAAAGGGAATTTTTATCCCCCTACAATTGTCACCAATATCCCATTAGAAGAACCCATTGCTCAAGAAGAATTTTTCGGCCCTGTTGCTTTATTGTTTCGGGTAACGAGTATTGATGAAGCCATTAAACTGGCGAATGATACACCGTTTGGTTTGGGTGCAAGTGCTTGGACAACAGACGAAGCTGAACAAGAACGGTTAATGAGTGAATTAGAAGCAGGTGCTGTCTTTATTAATGGCTTGGTGAAGTCCGATCCCCGTCTACCCTTTGGTGGAATTAAACGCTCTGGCTATGGCAGAGAACTCAGTATTCAAGGAATGCATGAATTTCTCAATATCAAAACAGTTTGGATGAAGTAACAAACCTATTTTTGAGGGTTACACATTAATCCTCTTTGTTGATTCAAAAAGAAATTCATAATTTTTCAATCACTCCTTACTGAATTTTAAGGAATAAAACTGTGATGATTACGACGATCTCTCAACTCAAAAAAACTTGCCAAGCTGGCAACCCAAATGAGAAAACGTTATGCATCATAGTAAACAATACTCCGTTAACAACAATAATTGATTGAATGCCTCAAGGTCAACTGAGTATTGATTGAGATCCGTTAATCCCATGGCATAACTGAATTACCAGGTGCATTTATTTTTATCGGTTGTAAAATCAGTTTGGTAAAAGCTGGTCAAATCAAGGTTAAAATAGACTGATGCTGATAAATTTATAAAAATTTATCTTTGTTTTCCACTTGTGTTATTCCAATTCATTAAAGAATAAATTCATACAATGAACACAGCAGAACTCTTAATTAAGTGCCTCGAAAACGAGGGGGTTGAATACATCTTCGGTCTGCCCGGAGAAGAGAATATGGAAATTCTTGAATCCTTGAAGCATTCCTCTATTAAGTTTATCACAACTCGTCATGAACAAGGGGCGGCTTTCATGGCGGATGTTTATGGGCGTTTAACCGGGAAAGCAGGAGTTTGTCTATCGACCTTGGGGCCAGGAGCAACCAACCTGATGACGGGTGTAGCCGATGCCAATCTTGACGGTGCGCCCCTGGTGGCTATTACAGGGCAGGTAGGAACCGACCGGATGCATATTGAATCTCATCAATACCTAGATTTAGTAGCAATGTTTTCCCCCGTTACGAAGTGGAATTCTCAGATTGTCCGACCCAGTAACACCCCAGAAATTATTCGTAAATCCTTTAAAATTGCTCAAACTGAAAAACCGGGTGCCGTTCATATTGATTTACCGGAAAACATTGCCAGTATGCCGGTTGAAGGTCATCCCTTAGAACGAGATAAGCGAGAAAAAACCTACTCAGCTTACCAAAGCATGAACGAAGCCTCTATCGCCATTTCAAAAGCGGTTAATCCGTTAATTTTAGTCGGAAATGGGGCGCTACGAGCAAATGCCAGTGATGCCGTTACAGAGTTTGCCACCCAGCTTAATATCCCTGTGGTGAATACATTTATGGGTAAAGGCGCAATTCCCTATACTCACCCTCTTTCGTTATGGACAACCGGACTACAAAAACGAGACCATATTAGTTGTGCCTTTGAAAAAGCAGATTTAGTGATTTCCATTGGCTATGATTTGATTGAATATTCCCCGAAAAAATGGAATCCAGACGGAACTATTCCGATTATTCATATTGGTGCCACTTCGGCTGAAGTGGATAGTAGTTATATTCCGATTGCTGAAATTGTTGGGGATATTTCTGACTCTTTAACTGAGATTTTACGGCGTTCTGACCGGACAGATAAACCTGAACCCTATAGTGTTAAATTACGGCCCGATATTCGCCATGATTATGAAGGATATGCCAACGATGATGGCTATCCCATTAAACCTCAAAAATTGATTTATGATTTACGACAAGTGATGGGGCCAGAAGATATTGTGATCTCCGATGTGGGGGCGCATAAAATGTGGATTGCCCGTCATTATCACTGTGAACGTCCGAATACTTGTTTAATTTCTAATGGGTTTGCTGCCATGGGAATTTCGATTCCAGGGGCAATTGCGGCTAAGTTAGTTAACCCAGAATTAAAAGTCGTGGCAGCCACAGGAGATGGGGGTTTTATGATGAATTGCCAAGAATTAGAAACGGCTTTACGCATTGGTACACCCTTCGTAACTCTTATTTTTAATGATGGTGGTTATGGCTTAATTGAATGGAAACAAGAAGATCAATTTGGCACTTCTTCGTTTATTAAATTTGGTAATCCTGACTTTGTTAAATTTGCGGAAAGCATGGGATTAAAAGGCTATCGTGTAGAATCAGCAACGGACTTAGTTCCGATCTTAAAAGATGCCTTAGCTCAAGATGTACCAACCGTAATTGATTGCCCGGTAGACTACCGAGAAAATGCCCGGTTTAGCTTAAAATCTGGAGGATTAAGCTGTCCCATTTAGAATGATATTGAAATTTTTTTTCAGTAAAAATCTTCTAAATTTTTCCAAGTTACTATATGGTTGACAGTAAGAGAGGCATTCTACCCGAGTGTCTCTCAAATGCTGTAGATAATCAATAATAGTCATGAAAATTGCAACTTGGAATGTTAACTCAATTCGGACTCGGCAAGACCATATTATTCAATGGTTAAAAACTCATCCCGTTGATGTTTTATGTTTACAAGAAACTAAAGTCAGAGATGAACAATTTCCGCGATCGCCTTTTGAAGAACTGGGTTATCATCTCTATATTTCGGGTCAAAAAGCTTATAATGGCGTTGCAATTTTTAGTCGGGAAGAAATGCAAGCGGTGTCTCGAGGATTTACACCTATTTTAGACACTGAAACGGCTCAAAGTTTTGATGAACAAAAACGAGTGATTACAGGCATTATTAACGGCATTCGGATTGTCAATTTATACGTTCCTAATGGTTCGAGTGCGGGAAGTGAAAAATACGAATATAAATTGCAATGGCTACAACTGTTGCGGGAGTATTTAACTACGCTTTTAACCCAAACACCAAAACTATGTATGTGTGGCGACTTTAATATTGCCCTCGAAGATCGCGATATTCATGATCCCAAGAACAGGGCCAATCATATCATGGCAACTGAAGCAGAACGTACTGCCCTACACAATATTCTAGAACTCGGCTTCACAGATGCCTTTCGTCAATTTACCCCAGAACCAGGACATTTCAGTTGGTGGGACTATCGCGCAGCATCATTTCCCCGTAACCGAGGATGGCGCATCGATCATCATTACCTAAGTACCCCACTTCAACCGCAAGCAATTGCCTGCACCATTGATATTGAACCCAGAGGTTGGGACAAACCCAGCGATCATACACCAGTAATCGTTGAATTGTCCTCGTAGTAAGGCTTTGCTAGCATTGTTGCCCCTATAATTTCGTCATTAATATAACACAATAAGTATCATCAGTTATGAGATTTTGAGTAAATTGCGTGTTTTTACGGATGGTATAGTGTAAGCAAAAAGAACTTAAAAATCCGTGAAATATACGTTGTTTATTCAAAATAGGGCGGTTAAGATAAAAATGTGAAAGACGAACATAGATGCTCTCTGTTTCTTGCCCCCTGCCTCTAGCGGCGGGGTATTTTTTTTGCAAAATTTTTGACAAGAATGGACTTCCAGAATGAAGCAAAATATTGGCTGTGTTTATCCCTATGTCTAGCTTGATCGCAACCGTACTTATACGGAACTTTACTCAGAAAAATAAACAATAAAAATCAGTAATTTTCACGTTATCAATACCCCTATAAAATAGATATATTGAAGTTGGTAGATGTGAAGCTCGTTTTCTCCCCCCCCGTCCATTTGGTCGGGGTTTTGTCATTTTATGGCGTTATGGGCAATCTTGCTATAGGGCGATCGCGGTAGATCTAGGACTGTCCTAATTAAAAAATACGGAGTCCACGGTCAGCTAACCCAAGGTGAGAAATCTGTTTGTCACAGAAGCAATGCCAGTGGTGACCTAAAACCCAATGCAAGACTCCCAGAGTTTGGGAGTGGACCTTTTTGTATTGCTCCAGGCTTGACTTTTGTTACCTATTCGCCTATGAATGCAAGTACAACTTGTTAAGTGTCTGGCAAGTTTAACCCTTAATCATTCATATCTGACACTCAAAAATTTTTGATGGTAGCAGTCGCAATTTTAGCCGCTGGGCGAGGAACACGGATGAAATCTGACCTTCCGAAGGTCTTACATCAGTTAGGAGGGCGTTCTCTGGTGCAGCGGGTACTGGATAGTTGCGCTCCCATTCACCCCTCTAAACGCTTAGTGATTGTAGGGTATGGTAGCGATTTGGTACAACAATCTTTCATCGAGAAAGACTCTCAGAGTACAGATCCCTATTTCGCTTCTGGCTTGGAATTTGTCGAGCAAAAGCAGCAACTGGGGACGGGTCATGCTGTTCAACAGTTACTACCCCATTTAGAAGGATACACCGGGGATTTATTGGTGCTCAATGGTGATGTGCCGTTGTTGCGATCGCAAACCTTACAACAGTTAGTCGAGATCCATACCTCCCGCCAAAGTGCAGCCACATTACTGAGTGCGAATTTACCGAATCCTAAAGGATATGGCCGGGTCTTTTGTGATAGCCAAAATCAGGTTAAAGAAATCGTTGAAGATCGTGACTGCACTGATGCTCAGAAACAAAATCACCGCATTAATGCTGGGGTATATTGCTTCAACTGGCCAAAACTAGCTAAAATTTTACCTCAGTTGCAATCCAATAACGATCAACAAGAATATTACCTCACAGATGCAGTTAAATTCTTAGATCGGGTGATTGCTGTCGATGTCGAAGATTATCGAGAAATTCTAGGAATTAATAATCGTCAACATTTAGCAACCGCTTACACGATTTTACAAGACTGGGTGAAAGAAGATTGGATGGCGGCAGGGGTGACTTTAATTGAACCCCATAGCATCACAATTGATGATACGGTGCAGTTAGAACCGGATGTGGTGATTGAACCTCAAACCCATCTGCGGGGTAAGACAGTGATTCAAACTGGCAGCAGAATTGGCCCCGGTAGCTTAATTGAAAATAGCCACATCGGTAAAAATGTCACGGTATTATATTCTGTGGTCAGCGATAGTACAGTTGCTGATAATACCCGTATCGGCCCCTATGCTCATCTTCGCGGTCATGCGGAAGTCGGTACAGGCTGTCGCATTGGTAATTTTGTCGAGTTAAAACAAACTCAAGTTGGCGATCGCACAAATATCGCTCATTTATCTTATCTGGGCAATGCTCAGTTAGGACAACAGGTGAATATTGGGGCAGGCACCATTACTGCAAATTACGACGGTGTGAATAAGCATCCCACGACGATTGGCGATCGCAGCAAAACCGGGTCTAATAGCGTGTTAGTGGCTCCTTTAATCTTAGGGTCAGATGTTACGGTTGCGGCGGGTTCTACGGTCACAGAAGACGTTCCAGATGATTGTTTGGTGATTGCCCGCCAACGTCAGGTGCTGTTACCGGGTTGGCGCTTGAAGTCCAACTAAAATTTTTTCTTATAGCTTAAAGTACAAATCAGAAAACGAAAGCAGAGTTAAGCCATCTTGCTCTGCACTTTGTCCAGCCTATTGAAGTGACTCTCAATATGGCCCTAAAAATCGCTCACCATTAAAATGGACAATATGAGTCGGAGATTCACCCAACCCATACTTCGGTCTTCCAAGCAATTTCACTCAAGTGTTTTGCTAAATCTTTACGAGTTAGGAAAGCAGTAACAAATACTAATCCTACTGTTGCTCCTTGAAATAAAACTTGAAGCTCATTATAACGTTTTGGATTAATCGGGCCATGGCTTGTAACGGCTTCTATTAGAACTAACCAATTCACCTGAGAATAGTAAACTACAATATCAGGCATTTTTCCATGAGTATCAATACTAACTGCGGAAAGCAGTCATCGCAGGCACCGGATTTTACATCCGGTGTACCGATGACTCCTAAATTTTCTAGTAAGTCACGATCAAAATAACCCCATTTTTCTTCAGCATCACCAACATAAATTAACTCACTCCCAGGTGTAAAACGAGAACAAAACTGCGGAAGGCAGTCATCGCAGGCACCGGATTTTACATCCGGTGTACCGATGACTCATTAATAATTTTCTGTATGAGTAAATTTTGTCCACCAGGAGATAGCAAAATAGTTTCTCCTGAAGCCGTTTTAACAGGAATACGCTTCATTTGCTGTTCTTGGGCATAGCGCTTTTTTAAAGTTTCTACAGAAGCCAAGTAAACCTTTAAATAATCTTGCCAGCTATTCTCTTGATAGCTTTGAATTAACTTAAGAGTAGTATTTTCAATCTGATAAACTGTTTTTGGGCTATTAACTGGTCTTGAAAGATTGTCTGGGTTTCGGACAATAATACTAGCATCTAAAAACTGATGTACAGTCTGACGACGAATTGTTTCTCGAGTATTGGGTTGATATTTTTTACCATAGTATTGAGCAATAAATTCCATAATAGGTGTAATACCCATTAGTGGATTACTTGCGGCTGACCAAGGAGACTTCGGCTTGAGGTTAAGTATAGCTAAAAGCGTCAAAGCGGATCTTTCATTTTGCTGTGCTAGTGGTAAACCAATTTCTTTCAGGATAGCTTGAGCCTCCTCAATTTTTTGTCTAATTTTGTCTTCAATATTAAAATTATCCGGACTCATCTAAAATAAATTCAACGAGAGTTGTATCGGTTGATTGAGTAGTTGTTGATCGGATGGAGTGGTTGAGCTGTAATTCTCTAAATAGTGTTTAACAGAACTAGCTAAAGCTTTTGCTAACAAAGGCGGCACTGCATTACCAATTTGATTAAATTGACTGTCTTCGCTTCCCTGAAATTGAAACCAATCTGGAAAACTTTGAAGACGAGCACCTTCTTTAACAGTTAATCTACGCCTACGTCCGTCAGGTAAACGAATCCTCAACATATCGCCTGTAGCACCACTGAGATTGCGACAAGTCACTGTTCTTGACGGTCGATCTAAATGTAGATCTCTGGGACGAATGCACTTAGAAGCTTTCTCATATTTTTTAATATATTGATCCATACTTGAAGTTAAAAACCTAACATTTTTGGGAATTATATCTACTAGTTCTCCTCACGCCTCACCAGCAGTATAAGGAGAATTTAAATCAGTTTTTTCTGGCCAAACCCAACCTCCTTTATGAGCAACACAAAATAATCTTTGTCTTCGTTGAGGAACACCATAATGTGATGCTGTTAAAACTTCCCACTCAACAATATACTTGAGATCTCTCAATACTGTAAGAATTTCTTCAAAATACCCTTTATTCCGATAGAGCATTCCTCGAACATTCTCAAAAAGTGCAAGTTGAGGACGACAACACTGAACTGCAGATAGAAAAATAGGAAAGCCATCGCGACTATCCTTAAGACCTTGCTGATGTCCACCGACGCTAAAGGGCTGACAAGGAGGACCACCTACAATGACATCAGGCTTCTTAACCCATTCAAATTCTTCTGTTAGGGTGAGATGATGACAAGATCCATTCAAGTTCTTTTGATAGCTTGCACAAGCATCTGCTAACATTTCATAACCGATTGTTCTAAAACCGGCTGCTTCAAAACCGAGAGAAAGACCTCCACAACCTGCAAATAGATCTACAACAACTGGTGCCGCTTTTTTCAGTTGAGGAAGTTGCAGTTCTTGCTGAATCAACTTTAGATAGGGTGTTTTTGAGCAGGAGGGTAATGATTCCAAAACTGTTCTTGTTGTTGAAGTTTGTACAATTAATTATTGCAGCATCATCCCAATAGGAACAAGCCTGGCGTGATTTTGACAGTGATTGAGTTCAACAATTTTTCTCCTTCCCTACTTGACAATGATCAAATAAAAATCCCCTACCGGCAAAAGTAGGGGAAATACAATAGCAACTCAGGGCCATTTGTTCAATTAGACATATTTCTGAGCTGCGGGAACTTATGCAGTTTTTTCAGAAAGTACTTTATTTCGCTGCCACTGCAACCGCTGTTTCAGCAGACTCAGCGCTAGTTTCTGGGGCATTTTCCTCAGAGGGGGGAACCACTTGCCAGAACTTCGGTAAATACTCTGCCCAGTTAGCTAAAATTTTATTAGCTTTTTGACTGCCCGTGCGTTCGGCGTGTTGTTCAATGAGTTCTTTCAGTTGTTGTTCTCCAGCAGGGGTTTGTACCCGTTGAATTTTGACAATTTCAGAATTGACCTGTTCTGGGAAACTACCCTCCTCATCTAGGAAGTAGCCAATACCGCCCGTTTGACCCGCGCCAACGTTCCGTCCAACTGTCCCCAGAACCACGATCACGCCACCTGTCATGTATTCACAACAGTGATCGCCAGCCCCTTCTATCACCGCTTTACCCATAGAATTACGCACCGCAAACCGTTCTCCGGCTTTACCAAGGGCATAAAGGGTGCCACCAGTTGCCCCATATAAACAGGTATTACCGATGATCACATTCTCTGAGAGGTCATAGGTCGCATCTGTTGCGGGTTGAACAATCAATTCACCGCCGTGCATCCCTTTACCGACATAATCATTGGCTTCCCCTGTCAGAGTCAATTTCATGCCGGGTAAGTTAAACGCGCCGAAGCTTTGACCCGCAGACCCAGTATAGTTGAGGTTAATTTGTCCTTCAAAGCCAGTATTACCGTAAAGTGCCGCAATTTTACCGGAAATGCGAGCGCCCACAGTTCGGTCAGTATTCACCACGCGCACTGTTTTGGTGACATTGCCTTGATTACGAATAGCCGCCGCAATATCATGATCTTCTAACAGCACGTCATCTAAGACTTGACCGTTACTGTGAACCGGTTCATGGTTTAACCAGTCGCGATCTGTGCGGCTATCCGGTAAGTTCACCAAACAGTCTAGGTTTAATGCCTCAGTCTTGGTTAATTTCACCTGATCTCGTACTTTTAATAAGTCAGAACGACCCATAATATCAGATAGAGATCGATAGCCTAAATGCGCCAGTAACTGCCGGACTTCTTCTGCGACAAAATAGAAGAAATTAACAACGTGTTCAGGGGTACCGGGGAAACGTTTCCGCAGATCTTCTCGTTGAGTTGTGACCCCCACCGGACAACTGTTGGTATGACAGATCCGAGCCATAATACACCCTTCAGCAATCATGGCAATGGTTCCGAAGCCAAACTCTTCAGCCCCCATTAACGCCCCCATAATTACATCCCAACCGGATTTTAGGCCACCATCAACCCGGAGACGAACCCGATCGCGCAGTTTGTTTTCCATCAAGATCCGGTGAACTTCCGTTAACCCCAATTCCCAAGGTGTACCTGCGTGTTTAATGGAGGATAAAGGAGAAGCCCCAGTGCCGCCATCATGACCGGATATTTGGATATAGTCGGCGTTAGCTTTAGCCACTCCAGCCGCAATTGTACCAATACCAATTTCTGCGACTAATTTGACAGAAACTGCTGCATCCGGGTTAATTTGGTGTAAATCAAAGATTAATTGGGCTAAATCTTCAATGGAATAGATATCATGGTGAGGCGGAGGAGAAATTAAAGTCACACCGGGTTTAGACCGTCGTAACATCGCAATATAAGGGCTAACTTTGCGTCCGGGGAGTTGTCCTCCTTCACCGGGTTTCGCACCTTGAGCGATTTTAATTTCAATCGATTTGGCATTCATCAGGTATTCTGGAGTCACGCCAAAGCGTCCTGATGCCACCTGTTTAATCGCAGAACTGGCGCTATCTCCGTTGCGTAACCCTTGAAGATAAGGGCGAGTCGGAGACAGTCCTTGAGCATCCACATCCTCTAAGGTTTTAAACCGCGCCGGATCTTCCCCACCTTCCCCAGAGTTGGATTTACCCCCGAGGCGGTTCATGGCGATCGCTAAAGTTTCATGGGCTTCTGGGGATAATGCTCCCAGAGACATCCCACCGGTACAGAAACGTTTGACAATGTCAACAATCGGTTCAACTTCTTCGACAGGAATTGAGTCGCGATCGCTGTTGAAATCTAACAAATCCCGCAGCGCCGCAATGGGACGATCTTCGAGGAATTTTTGATAGGTTTGATAATGGTCATATCCGGCTAATTCTGAGCCATTACTAGAACCATTTTGTTGTTGTTCTTTTGCTCGAACTGCACTATGAAGTAGCTTGGTTAAATCTGGACTATTACCGTGATATTCTCCCCGTTTAAAGTAGTTAAAGAAACCATAATTTTCGAGTTTCTTACTTTCTGTTTCGGGGAATGCTTTAGTGTGGAATTGATAAACTTCTTGGCTTAACTCGGCAACGCTTAACCCTCCAATGCGGGATGTTGTGCCTCGGAAACCCAATTCTAATAAATCCGCTCCAATACCAATCGCTTCAAAGATTTGTGCGCCTTGATAACTCGAAAGCAGAGAAATCCCCATTTTTGAGAGAATTTTCAGTAAGCCATTTTCCACCGCCACCCGATAATTTTGTTGGGCTTGTTGTAGGGTTAATGGCTCCATTTTACCCCGTTCCATTGCCTTTTGAATTTTCGGTTGTGACCACCAATGGCGCACACTTTCTAACGCTAAATAAGGGCAAACAGCACTAGCACCATAACCAATTAAACAAGCAAAATGATGGGTACTCCAACATTGGGCTGTTTCGACCACGAGCGAAACTTTTAAGCGGGTTCCTGCTTTAATTAAATGGTGGTGAACCGCCCCTACAGCCAGTAACGGCGGAATATAAGTTTGCGCTGCACTGAGATCGCCCGCATCACTGAGAATAATAATTTTATGACCTGCTGCGATCGCCGCTGTGGCTTGCTGACACAGTTGCTGGACTTGCTCTGCCAGTCCTTGGGGCCCACGATTTACCGGATATAAGGTGGAAAGGGTTGTGGCAGCAAACTCATCCATGGCTCTAATTTTCGCCAATTCTGCCTCATTTAATACCGGAGATTCAATCTTCAGCATCTGTGCATCTTCGGCTCGAGGAATGAGTAAATTTCCCCGTTCTCCGAGGCACATATTCAACGACATTACCACCCGTTCCCGTAGAGGGTCAATGGGGGGATTGGTCACTTGAGCAAACCGTTGCTTGAAGTAGTCGTACAATAGGTGAGACTTCTCAGACAAAATCGCTAAGGGAATATCATCCCCCATACAGAAAGTGGGTTCTTTCCCCAAACTGGCCATGTCTGCAATCACCATGTCCATGTCTTCTGAGCCATAGCCAAAGGCGGTTTGCAGCGTCATCCACGGCTTCACTTCTAGCTGCTGATTCTCTTCAAAGGGTAAAGGACTCAGTTCAACTCGATACTGTTTCAGCCACTCGCCGTAAGGTGCTTGCTGAGCGATACGTTCTTTAATTTCCCAATTTTTCAGAACCTCATGGGTTTCAAAGTCTACCGCCAACATTTGCCCCGGGCCAAGGCGACCTTTTTCTACGATATCGGCTTCGGGAACGTTGACTACCCCAGCTTCAGAAGCGACAATCACTAAGTTATCTTTGGTGATACAATAGCGCGCTGGACGTAAACCGTTACGATCTAAAGTGGCTCCCACTTGTTTACCATCGCTGAATACCAGTAATGCAGGGCCGTCCCAAGCTTCTTGCAGTCCGCTGTAATATTGGTAGAAATCAACAATTTCTTCTCGTCCTTTCAGAGACGGTTGATTTTGATAGGCTTCCGGCACCATGATCATCAGCGCTTCTAACGGAGAGCGTCCGGAACGAACCAGTAATTCTAGAACATTATCTAAGTTGGCAGAATCACTGTTATTTTGATCGACAAACGGCTTGAGAATGTCTAACTTCTCACCCCAATTTTCATGGGATAAAGTCCCTTCTCTGGCTCGCATCCAGTTAATATTACCCAGAAGCGTATTAATTTCACCATTATGTCCGAGCAGGCGCATCGGCTGCGCCAAAGGCCATCGCGGCATAGTATTTGTACTGAAGCGTCGATGATAGACTGCAAAAGCGCTTTTATAGGCGGGATTTTTCAGATCCAGATAAAACTCTCCGAGTATGGCTGAACGAACCATACCTTTGTAAACGATCGTGCGGCAGGAGAAGGAGCAGATATAGACATTATCCCCCCACACTAACCCTTGAGTCCCTAAAGCGTCTCCTATCGAACGACGAGCTAGATACAGTTGCCGTTCTAGTTGATCTCCCGTTTGTCCATTAGTCGAGGACACCACCACCTGTTCAATTCTGGGTTGATTTTCTAATGCCTGTGGCCCCAATACATCAGGATCAACCGGAACGGTTCGCCAGCCCGAAATAGCAAGCTGTTGTTGCGTCAGAACCGTTTCAATCGATTGACGAATTTGGCTTGCCGTCTCTACATTTTGAGGCAGAAATACCATTGCCACACCATAGGTGTTTTGGAGTTGGTCTATACTGAGAGATTGAAGCTGTGATAGGGTTTCTGATTGCTGTAATAATTCCCAGGGGATAGCGGTCATGATTCCAGCACCATCGCCTGAGTCTTGGTCAGCGCTACATCCTCCCCGATGTTCTAAGCAGGTCAGAGCGGGCAATGCTTTAACCACGATATCATGGCTAGCAATTCCATTAGGATTCGCGATAAAACCAACACCACAAGCATCTCGTTCTTCTACTAACCAGGGCTGACCCCCGTAAGGATAGCCTGTGCTATGAATAGACTGGTAGGGCTGATTTTTATTATTGTTGTCGATAGTATTATCCATGTTTCTCAGTTCACATAACATGACTTTATTTGAGGGAAAAGCAATGGCTTTTCTCAGCAACACGTTCTACTGTTAAAATAGCGAACCCGAGTTAATGCCGCTCATCGGAGCCTTGAATTAACTGCGCCATCGCTCCACTCCTCACAGAAATTGAGATTTTTGTTAAACCTTGAACAAGCTTGATCTAGCTCACTCCAGAAAACATCAAGCAGATGGTGCGCCGACAGCCAGTGAGCTGTTTCTCAGGTTTCTGAGAGAGCCTCTCACCATTCGATCATCGGATTCGATCTCTCAAACAAGAAAAAACTTGCTGTTTAGGAGTACAAACATAGTCCCTTAGGCTGTTGTTTTCAACAAGCGCAAAGTGCAAAAACTAACTGAACTATTCCGCTGATTGGGTCTTGTTGTTCAAACGCAGTGCTAAATGTGACCGCGTTGCCGCGTGTAGCATTAACACCGTATATAATGAACCCTCAACCCAGTATCAGTCAAGCAACTGAAATTCTAGAATAGCCAGCAGCATTGCTTAAACTTTCGTCTTCCTCCTGATTGCTGATTGATTGCGATCCATTATGCAACGCTTGAATAGTAAGTGATGTTGAGACTCAGGCATTCGTGATCAGTGTAGTGACTAGGATACACTTAAATTTGTCTTGCTGCTGAACAAATCTAGGTTTGATGACATTCTCGCTTAATGTAAAGCTTCAGTAAAGTAACCCCTGCTTTTATATAAAGATTTGGTATGAATTTTAGATTTAGGCGTTAAAGGGGATGACAACAGGTGGGGGTAGTTTGTTATCTTGATATCAGTGCATAGCGGGGTAAGGCACTCTTAGGATGATGTAAATCCTTTCAGATGTCTTCAAGAATGGGGTTACTAGGCTAACAGATAGGGCAGGCTTGCAGCATGAAGCACATGATAAATATACACAGCCTGCTGAATTCTGTAGCTACTTGGGGAATTATTAATTTAAATAGCTCTTTCTAGAGCTAATTGTCCATTTCGCTGAGTATACTGAGGATTAATCAATTATTATGGTAGCAGCGCAAGAACAAACATCTCATACTTCTTTACTCGCTCAATCACCTTCATCACAGGCCGTTGCCGCTACAGAACTACGACCTTGGGGATCTTTTACCACCCTTGAAGAAGGAATAGGTTATAAGATTAAGCGAATTGAAGTCAATCCGGGTCATCGCCTGAGTTTGCAAATGCATCATCACCGCAGTGAACACTGGATTGTTGTTTCTGGAACCGCAAGAGTTACCTGTGGTGACAATGAAGAGGTTCTGTTTGCCAATCAATCCACCTACGTTCCTCAATGTACCAGTCACCGTTTGGAAAATCCTGGCGTGATTCCTCTAATCTTAATTGAGGTTCAGAATGGAGAATATCTGGGAGAAGATGATATTATCCGCTTCCAAGATGATTACTCTCGCACAAAAGCCAAGGCAGAGTAAAATTAATTTTTGATTTCCCCATATTCAAAACCGTTACGTTTTGAGTACTGGAGAACGCTTGCAAAAGCCGAATTATTATCAACCACATCCACTCATGAGACAATGAA
The DNA here is from genome assembly GCA_049647265.1 of Microcoleaceae cyanobacterium. Lineage (GTDB taxonomy): Bacteria > Cyanobacteriota > Cyanobacteriia > Cyanobacteriales > Microcoleaceae > JAAURB01. Next base: position 76,508 of record JBARXJ010000047.1, on the reverse strand, counting down.
GGGTGTGGTTTAAAATTTTGATTTTATTCGGTTATATCAAGCAGACTCTCAATGATTCAGATTAGTTCCATTGCCACCAAAGAAATTATGCGGCTTCGAGCTCAGCAAAGTCACCCTGATGCCTTTTTTCGATTAGGAATTCACTCAGGCGGCTGCTGTCAATGGGTTTACACCATGGCTTTTGAAGAAAAACTTCAATCCGATGATACAGTCTATCCTTGCAACGAGGTACAAGTCGTGATTGATTCTAAAAGTTTAGTTTATTTAGAAGGGTTACATATTGACTACTCAGAAGACTTAATGGGGGGAGGCTTTCGCTTTAATAATCCCCAAGCCACTCAAAGTTGTAGTTGTGGTCACTCCTTCTCAACTCACCCATAATCGCTCTTTCTCAATTGCGTCATTCGATGGCATAATTGAAAAATTTGCCAAAATGAAATTCATCGTTTAATATAAAAATTTGGGTATCAACCTCTAATTCCAAGATTTAGACTGAAATCCTATCCCCGGTTGTGGGGAGGGATATTTCAATGGGGATACCATCTGTAAAGCGATCGCGTTCCCGATCGGCTGAAGAAGTCGCAGGGTCGCACCGCAAAAAAAACTGCTGAATTTGAAAATTATGTCGTAACTCATGCCCACTATCCAGCAACTCATTCGTTCGGCACGCGAACAAACAAAGACAAAGACAAAATCTCCAGCGCTTAAGAGTTGCCCACAGCGCCGAGGTGTTTGTACAAGAGTGTACACTACAACGCCCAAGAAACCGAATTCAGCGCTGCGTAAGGTGGCACGGGTACGACTCACCTCAGGCTTTGAAGTGACAGCGTACATCCCAGGTATTGGTCATAACTTACAGGAACACTCAGTCGTCATGATTCGTGGCGGTCGGGTTAAAGATTTACCGGGCGTTCGATATCATATTATTCGTGGAACTTTAGATACAGCCGGAGTTAAAGATCGTCGTCAAAGCCGTTCAAAATACGGTGCAAAACGTCCGAAGCAATAAACGCTGTATCTTTCGTTTAAGGATAAAAAATATTGTCAGAAAAAGTAGTAATGGTTATTGATGCTGCAATAATCTGAGCTTAAAACTCTGGCAAATTAAAATAGATTAAAACTGTCTGTTAAGTAAGGATTAATTATGTCTCGTCGTCGGGTTGTTCAAAAACGTCCTGTCCCACCAGATCCGGTCTACAATAGCCGTTTGGTGAGTATGATGGTGCGTCGTATCATGAGAAGTGGGAAGAAATCTTTAGCGGATCGGATCGTCTACGATGCGCTGAAGACCATGGAAGAGCGTATGGGGGCAGAAGCCCTAGAACTGTTTGAAAAAGCGGTTCGTAACGCCACTCCCTTGGTCGAGGTCAAGGCTCGCCGGGTGGGTGGAGCCACTTACCAAGTTCCAATGGAAGTGCGTTCTGAACGCGGTATTACCTTAGCACTGCGTTGGATCATTCGAGCGGCTCGGACTCGCTCTGGGCGAACAATGGCAGGTAAACTGGCAAATGAACTGATGGACGCAGCTAATGAAACCGGTAGCGCTGTTCGTAAACGGGAAGAAACCCACCGAATGGCAGAGGCCAACAAAGCTTTTGCCCATTATAGATATTAAAATCTGGGATAGCAGTCCATTAGGCTAACAGATAAAATCTTAATAAAGGTTTACAAAGGAGGTCGCTGTGGCACGTACCATCCCGCTTGAGAGAATAAGAAACATTGGTATTGCTGCCCATATTGATGCCGGCAAAACCACGACAACTGAACGAATTCTGTTCTATTCAGGGATCGTTCATAGAATGGGCGAAGTCCATGAAGGAACTGCGGTGACGGACTGGATGGCTCAAGAGCGGGAGCGTGGAATTACCATCACGGCTGCCGCCATTAGTACAAACTGGCAAGATCATCGCATTAATATTATTGACACGCCAGGACACGTGGACTTCACGATAGAAGTCGAACGTTCCATGCGAGTCCTAGATGGTGTAATTGCTGTGTTTTGCTCCGTGGGTGGGGTACAACCGCAATCAGAAACCGTTTGGCGGCAAGCAGAACGCTATCATGTGCCTCGGATTGCTTTTGTCAATAAAATGGATCGCACTGGGGCAAACTTTTTTAAAGTTTATCAACAAGTTCGCGATCGCCTCAATGCAAATGCTGTTCCCATTCAAGTTCCTATTGGTAGCGAAAGTAACTTCCGGGGAATTGTAGACTTGGTGAGAATGAAAACCTATCTCTACACCAATGATCTAGGAACAGACATTCAAGAATCAGATGAAATTCCAGCAGAAGTTCAGGATCTGGTTGAGGAATATCGGTTAAAACTCATCGAATCAGTTGCTGAAACAGATGATGCTTTAACAGAGAAATACCTCGAGGGGATTGATCTGAGCGAAGCAGAAATTTGTCAGGCACTGCGTCAAGGAACAATTAACGGTACGATTGTTCCGATGTTGTGTGGATCGGCCTTTAAAAATAGAGGTGTTCAACTGCTGTTAGACGCTGTGGTAGACTATCTACCCGCTCCTCCAGAAGTTCCTGCGATTAGAGGTATTGTTCCGGATGGAACAGAACAAGCCCGTCCGGCAGATGATGAAGCGCCACTTTCGGCATTAGCGTTTAAAGTGATGGCTGACCCATTTGGCCGTCTGACTTTCATCCGAGTCTATTCTGGGATCTTGAAGAAAGGCAGTTATGTGCTGAACTCAACCAAAGATAAGAAGGAACGGCTCTCCCGTCTGATTGTTCTCAAAGCCGACGATCGCATTGAGGTTGATGAACTACGGGCTGGAGATTTAGGAGCGGCTTTAGGATTAAAAGATACTTTAACCGGGGATACTCTCTGTGATGAGGATGATCCGATTATCTTAGAGTCACTTTTCATTCCTGAACCGGTGATTTCTGTGGCAGTTGAACCGAAGACTAAACAAGATATGGAAAAGCTGTCTAAGGCTTTACAATCTTTGTCTGAGGAAGATCCAACTTTCCGAGTCTCGATTGATCCAGAAACCAATCAGACCGTCATTGCTGGGATGGGTGAATTACACCTGGAAATTCTGGTAGACCGAATGTTGCGGGAATTCAAGGTAGAGGCTAATATTGGGGCTCCCCAAGTCGCTTACCGAGAAACTATCCTTAAAGCCACCAACGCTGAAGGAAAATTCATCCGTCAGAGTGGGGGTAAAGGTCAATATGGTCACGTGGTGATCGAACTAGAACCCGGTGAAGCCGGCAGTGGCTTTGAATTTATTTCTAAAATTGTGGGGGGAACCGTACCGAGAGAATACATTAACCCCGCAGCCGAAGGGATGAGAGAAGCCTGCGAGTCGGGTGTCATTGCCGGATATCCCCTGATTGATGTCAAAGCCACTTTAGTTGATGGCTCCTATCATGATGTAGACTCTTCTGAAATGGCTTTCAAAATTGCAGGTTCAATGGCAATTAAAGAGGGTGTAAGCAAAGCTTCTCCTGTATTGCTTGAGCCGACAATGAAAGTGGAAGTCGAAGTTCCTGAAGAGTTTCTGGGTAATGTGATAGGCGATCTTAATTCCCGTCGGGGTCAAATTGAAGGTCAAGAAAGCGATCAAACCCAAGGTTTAGCTAAAGTCATCGCCAAAGTTCCTTTGGCAGAGATGTTTGGCTATGCTACTGATATTCGCTCTAAAACTCAAGGGCGAGGTATATTTTCAATGGAATTCAACAGTTATGAGGAGGTTCCTCGTAGTGTGGCTGAGACCATTATTGCTAGAAGTCAAGGCCGCTCATGGTGAAAAACTAGAGACGTAGAGGGCAAAGGAAAGATAGAATATTAAACAGCTTTCAGTTATCTCTCGGTGTCTCTCGGGTTCACTGATGGTTCCAAGTCTAACACTCATTATTCAATATCTAACATCCACCAATCAAGTAGAATATGGCACGCGCAAAATTTGAACGGACAAAACCTCACGTTAATATCGGTACAATTGGTCACGTTGACCACGGCAAAACCACTCTGACGGCCGCTATTACCCTGACTCTCGCAGCCCTGGGTACAGCAAAAGCTCGAAATTACGCAGATATTGACGCAGCGCCTGAAGAAAAAGCTCGGGGGATTACAATCAACACGGCTCACGTCGAGTATGAGACTGCTGAACGTCACTATGCTCACGTCGATTGCCCCGGACACGCAGATTATGTGAAAAACATGATCACCGGAGCCGCTCAAATGGATGGGGGCATTCTAGTTGTGTCTGCCGCTGACGGCCCCATGCCTCAGACTCGGGAACATATTCTTCTGGCTAAGCAGGTTGGGGTTCCTAGCCTAGTGGTCTTTTTGAACAAGAAAGACCAAGTTGACGACGAAGAATTATTAGAGTTGGTTGAACTCGAAGTGCGGGAACTCTTAAGTGACTATGATTTTCCAGGAGATGACATTCCCATTGTCGCTGGTTCGGCGCTAAAGGCTGTTGAAAAGATGACCAGTGCTCCCAGTACCCAAAAGGGTGAAGATGAGTGGGTTGATAAAATCCATGAACTGATGGAGAATGTTGATTCTTATATCCCGACTCCAGAACGGGAAGTGGACAAGCCTTTCCTAATGGCGGTAGAAGATGTGTTCTCTATCACCGGTCGCGGAACCGTAGCAACGGGCCGGATTGAACGGGGTAAGGTAAAAGTCGGTGAAGACGTTGATTTGGTTGGTATAAGACCGACCATAAAGAAGACTGTAACTGGGGTAGAAATGTTCCAGAAGCAGCTAGACGAAGGACAAGCAGGGGACAATGTCGGTTTACTGCTGCGGGGGGTTCAAAAGGAGGATATTGAGCGGGGAATGGTGATTGCTAAACCCGGTTCAATTACGCCTCATACCGAATTTGAAGGTGAAGTTTATATCCTCAAAAAAGAAGAAGGTGGCCGCCATACTCCTTTCTTTTCTGGATATCGTCCTCAGTTCTATGTCCGAACCACTGATGTAACTGGAACCATTGACAGCTACACCGCTGATGATGGCAGCAGCGTAGAAATGGTAATGCCCGGTGACCGGATTAAAATGAAGGTTAGTCTGGTGAAATCGATTGCGATTGAGCAAGGAATGCGCTTTGCAATTCGCGAAGGTGGCCGTACTATTGGTGCGGGTGTTGTCGCTAAAATTGTGAAGTAGGACAACCACAAAACTGAGTTGAGAGCAACTCATTTACAACCGAGGGATAAGGGTAGAACATTAGTCAATAATAATGTTTTCTACCCTGTTCCTTTGTAGATTTCTCTGTGCTCACGGGTGAGTTTCAGTGCGATCGCGGGCTTGTGATTCTAACGAAACTTACCCCTGATTACACGACTATCTGAACCTAGAAAATTAAACTATTAATCTCCCATGGCAACGATTCAACAGCAAAAAATCCGCATTCGTCTCAAGGCTTTTGACCGCCGTTTACTCGATACTTCTTGCGAAAAAATTGTGGATACGGCTAACCGTACCGGAGCAACCGCTATTGGCCCGATTCCCTTACCCACAAAACGACGTATCTATTGTGTATTGCGTTCTCCCCACGTTGATAAGGACTCTCGCGAACACTTTGAAACCCGGACTCATCGCCGCATTATTGATATCTATCAACCCTCTTCTAAGACCATTGATGCATTGATGAAATTAGATCTCCCGGCAGGGGTAGATATTGAAGTTAAACTTTAATTCGTCGGCAACCGCAACGCCTCACAGGCAACGGGTCTAAAACAATACAAGGCAGTTACAATAATTGCGGCGTTGCGATCGTCACGATTTCCTCAGGGATCAATACAAAACACAGGTGAAGAAATCCGCTAAAGTAAAGGAAGAAGCGCATACCTTACAAAGGGACAATGTCATCATCTTCCTCTATTGCTGTTCGAGAACTTCCCCTGTTTCCACTCCCGGAAGTGGTTTTATTTCCTGGCCGACCTCTTCCGTTGCATATTTTCGAGTTTCGTTATCGGATCATGATGAATACCATCCTCGAAAGCGATCGCCGCTTTGGGGTGTTGATGGTTGATCCCAATCAAGGTAAGGTGGCTTCCGTCGGTTGCTGTGCTGAGATTGTTCAGTATAAACGATTGTCAGATGATTGTATGGATGTTCTGACTCTTGGCCAGCAACGCTTCCGTGTGTTAGAAGCAGTACGAGAAAAACCTTACCTGGTTGGATTGGTCGAATGGATTGAGGATGTTCCCTCAACCAAAGATTTAAAACCTTTGGCTTCTGATGTTGAGCGTTTATTACGGGATGTGGTGCGTTTATCCAGTAAATTAATGGATCAACAGATTGAACTACCCGAAGATATTCCAAGCTTACCAACAGAACTATCCTACTGGGTTGCGAGTAATCTTTACGGTGTCGCATCAGAGCAACAAAGCTTACTAGAGTTACAGGATACAGCCGTTCGCTTAGAAAGAGAGGCTGAAATTTTAACGTCTACTCGGAACCATTTAGCGGCTCGAACGGTGTTGAAAGATACTCTAAATTCTCCTTAAAATGAATTGTTAGGCTGTGGGGAGACGTTCTAACAAAACGTCTCTACATTGAAAATTTTAAGAAGAGATAATATTATAACTACCAAAAACTTTGATGGTTTCAGTATGAGATTTCAGTTCTACTAGGGCAGATTGAACAGAGGGAGCAGTTGTATTTGCTTCAATATCAACAAAAAATACATAATCTCCTAAAGAACGTTTTGTCGGCCGTGATTCAATCCGACTTAGATTAATATTTCGAGTGGCAAAAATCTGTAAGGGCTTCACTAAAGTACCCGGAATATTTGCCGGTACACTAAAGCCTAAAGAAGTGTGATTTCCTCCCGGAGAAGGACGTAAACTCACCACCCAAAATCGAGTACAATTTTCAGGATAATCACTAATTCCATCGGCTAAGACTGGGAGTTGATAAAGCTTGGCAGCGCGCTCTGAAGAAATTGCACCGGCTGTGGTTTCTGTGGCTAAATGTTGTAATGCTTCTGTGGTGGAATTGGTCGGAATTAATTGAATGTGACTGAGATGATGTTCTAGCCATTGCTGACATTGCGCTAAGGCTTGGGGATGAGAATAAACCGTTTTAATCTGTGTAAGCTGTTTTGCCTGAGAGATAAACACATGGGCAATGGGTAATACTAAAGCCTGTTGAATTTGCAGCCCTGCGAGTTGCCACAATGCGTCTAAGGTCATGGTAACGCTACCTTGAATTGAATTTTCCACCGGAACCACACCAATGTCAACCTCACCTCGGGCAACGGCTTGTAACGTTTGAAAAATACTCGGATAAGGACAGAGTTGAATTTGATCGCTATGAGGATAACTTTGGTGAGCATAAGTTTCAGCCGCTGCCTCAGAATAAGTACCAGCCGGCCCTAAATAGGCAATTGTTGGGGATTGAAGTAAAGGCATATTTAATGATTTGGGATGTTTTCAAGATAATTTGAGTCAATGGCGATAGTTGGAAAACTCGGTTGAAGCTGAAGGTGATTAGATGCGTTCTGCGGTGAGTTGAGTGACTCGTTTTTTTGAGAGATGATCTTACTGACAATCTTATCCTGAGGAGAGAGGTAATACGTGTAAGCACAAGCTAATATGCTGGCTTAGGTTAAGACTCTGCTATTTAACTTGAGAGAATATTAACAAATAATTCATTTAGACATAAATCTTTACATCTCTTCAATCAAGATTACCGATATGATTAAAGGCTAAGTCTACTTGGCTTTCTAACCTAAGTTATCCCCAATTTGATTCGGATCGCGGTAATAATATTTAATTTTTATTAAAATTAGTATAGAAGAGTAAATTTTAAATTAATGCAAGTTCGATTTTTAGCCTCTCAATCTGTTAAACTAGCAGTCCCTGAGCAACAGATTCCAATTCAGCACTATCTGCGTCAACCCAAGCGGTTAGTGACTGCCTTAGTTGACCCCACCCGCTTAGAACAATTGAGTCAGGACTGCTTTCGTTTAAAAATGCGTCCGCTTTCATTTATGATGCTCACCATTCAGCCGACCGTTGATTTACGAGTTTGGACACTTTCAGACGGTACATTAAGGCTAAAATCTATAGGGTGCGAAATTCGAGGCGTAGAATACATCAATGAACGATTTGCTTTAAATTTATTTGGACGTTTATCTCCTTGTGAAATAGAAGGAATTCCTCACCTCAAAGGAATAGCAGATTTAGAGGTTAAAGTTGAACTCCCACCCCCCTTACAACTCACCCCTACGCCGATTTTAGAGACCACTGGGAATGGTTTATTAAAAAGTGTTTTAGTCAGTGTTAAACAACGATTAATGCATAACTTGTTAGTTGACTATCGTCGCTGGGCGGTAGAACAAACAGAGGATATTCTAACAAATTCAGAGACTGTTTTACCAGAATCAATTTAAATAGAGATCTTCTATTTTTAATAGCAAGATAAATTCAAAGTAAATCCCGGCAAAACACTTTCGCCTAATAATTCTGTGGGTAAATTTCTGATTTCCACTTCAGTTTTGGGGCGATAAATTTCAACTTGCTGCTGTTGAGGATTGATCAACCACCCTAATTTCACACCCACTGAAATATATTCTTCCATCTTAGATTGTAAGCTTTTTAGACTATCTGTTGGAGAACGTAACTCTATCACGAAATCGGGTACAATTGGAGAAAATTTACGCCTTTCTTCTGCCGTCAAAGCTTCCCAACGTTCTCGCTGAATCCAAGCGGCATCTGGCGAACGATTTGCGCCATTGGGTAACTTAAAGATTGTAGAAGAACTAAACGTATAGCCTAAATTCGTTTGGCGATTCCAAATGCCTAAATCAGCAATTAAATTAGCTTCTCGGTTTCCGCTTTCTCCTCCAACAGGTGGCATAATAATTAAATCTCCTTCGGCGCTTCGTTCAAACTGTAAAGTTTCATTATTTTGACAAAGTTGATAAAACTGTTCATCGGTGAGTTGAACAGAATTTAATTTCAAGGTTAAAGTATTATTCATATCAAAATTATCCTTTAAAAAAGTCATTTTAAAATCACGTTACTTTTCACAGTGTTGTAACAGTCAAACCATGAGTAATTGAGTCTTCATAATATTCTAAAAATATGCTGATCATGACTATCGCCAGAGATGAAAAATTAATCAGGGATGAATCACTAAAGGCAAGTCAGCAATGACTATTCAAGATTTTCCTTTAAATTAAATGTTTTTAATCTATTTTACAATTTTAAAACTTGACAAGGACGAAACGATAATCGATGTTGAGGGGATGCACCATAAATCTGTAAAGCATCTCGGTGTTTTTTAGTGCCATATCCCTTATTTTGAATTAAGTCATATTCTGGATATTTCCGCGCTAAACGAATAATCAGTTGATCTCGCCAGACTTTAGCAATAATACTGGCTGAGGCGATCGCAATTGAAGTTTGATCGCCTTTTACAATGGTTTGCTGCTGAATCAATAGATTTGGAATGCTTTGATTACCATCAATTAAACAAAGTTGCGGTTGAGGATTTAAGCGCAAAATAGAGCGTCTCATTGCCAGCAATGTCGCTTGTAAAATATTAAGTCGATCAATTTCTCGAACTGATGCTAAACCCACTTGACAATCAATTGCCATTGTCCGAATTTGCTGAGATAAATCGATCCGTTTTTTGGGACTAAGGCGCTTACTATCCCTCACACCCAACTGTTTGAGGGAAGTAACTGCGGTTGGAGGTAAGATCACAGCCGCAGCTACTACAGGGCCAAATAATGCTCCCCGTCCCACTTCATCCACACCAGCAACTAGCAGAGTCTCTGACACTCAAATGTATTATTCCGAAACAGCAGAAGAACGACGGCGGCGACGACGAATAATAGGAGCTTGTTCTTCAGAATCTGCTTCTTCAGAATCTGCTTCTTCAGAATCTGCTTCTTCTAATGTAGATTCGTCCACATCCGTCTCCTCTTCTGCGGCACTCGGTTCTAAATCATTCGTAATATTTTCAGAATTTGAGGTATATTCAGAACTTGAGGTATATTCAGAATCTTCAGAATCTTCAGCCACTGTATCGGACTGTGGATTGAGATCTAAAATCGGCAGTTGAGGTTTACTCTGTGATGGAGCCGCATCAATAACATGAACCGCTTCTGATGAAACTGATTCTGTTTCTGAAACTGATTCTGTTTCTGTTTCGGGTGGCGTTGGGGAAACCGTTGGCTTTTCCGGCTCTTCATTATCCATTAATGCGTCTAACGGTACCGGCTCAGCGCCTGGAAGGCGAACCGTAACAATCGCATTTCTGGAGTTTTTAACTGTTTCACTCGAAACCAACAGTGGAGAAATTCCCATCAGCGCATACATTTCTTGTTCGTCGGCAGTCATTTCGACAGAGATCACTTCCGGCGGTTCTGCGGGTGCTTTAATCAATTCAGCTTTATTGGAGCGATTTCGTTCTGGCAATCCGGGCCGTCGGTCATTAACCTCTGTGATATTCCCTTCTGAGCGAGTATCCCCATAATTATTCGGTATCACCCTGATATCATTGCGGCGTTCGTCATCTTCGCGAACCATGGGTTCAATATCCCCTAAGCGGCGGCGACGGCGGCGACGAGGATTATTGTTATTGTTTGCGCCAATATCTTGGTAACTGGGGTGATTGAGTAAATCAAGATTTTGTAAATTGCTGGAAGCATCCAACTCTACGACAGCCGGCTCTTCACGGGGTGTGCTATCGATTGTAATGGGTTTAGCGCGTTCTGGAGTCTCATTCACCCCAATGGGTAATCCCGCTTTTCCGCCTAACATAATTCGGTCAGGAATATCGACTACATCTTCTTCAGGCGCATCGGGTAAATGCACCAAATGTCCTAAACCACCACAAGAAGGACACGTCCGACCAAATAATTCATAGATATTCTGTCCTTGGCGCTTACGAGTCAGTTCAACTAACCCAAGTTCTGAGAGTTGAGCAATTTGAGGTCGAGCTTTATCGGCTTTGATAACTTTATTAAAGTGTTCCAAAAGCTGCAATTGATCTCGCCGAGAATCCATATCGATAAAGTCTACAATAATCACCCCAGCAATATTGCGTAATCGTAACTGACGGGCGATTTCCGTTGCCGCTTCGCAGTTTGTCCACAATACGGTTTCCCGTGCTGTTGCCGAACGGGTAAAAGAGCCTGAGTTGACATCAATCACGGTTAAAGCTTCGGTGGGTTCGATAATGATATAACCACCCGACGGTAAGTCTACTCTAGGACGTAACGCTTCTCGAATGGCAGCATTGACCCGAAAATATTCTAAAACAGGAGTCCGTTCTCGGTGATGGTCAATTAACACACCTTGAGGAGATTTCCCGGCACTCCAATTAATTAAGTGTTGCTTAACCCGTTTAATACCGTGACTCGAATCAACGACAATCCGATTAACTTCGGTGCTGTACATATCGCGCAACACCCGCTGAATGAAATCATCATCTCGATTGAGCAGTGCCGGGGGACGAGTAGAACTGCCTTCCTGTTGAACCAATTCCCATTGCTTTTGTAGATTTTCTAAATCTTCTAAAATCGCTTCTTCTGCCATGCCATCGGCTTCTGTGCGAACGAGTAATCCCATGCCTGAGGGTTTAATCAAAATAGCCAAGGCTCGGAGGCGATTGCGCTCATTTTCCGAACGAATGCGGCGAGATAAATTCACGCCCCGTCCGTAAGGCATCAGCACTAAATAACGACCCGGTAGAGTGATATTACCCGTCAGGCGAGGGCCTTTGGTTCCTGTGGGTTCTTTCATCACCTGCACCAGAACTTTTTGCTGGGGTGCGAGTAATTCTGTAATGGAACTGGAGGATTTTCTCAGGCGTAATGGCCCGAGATCGGAAACATGGATAAATCCATTGCGTTCGGCATCTCCGATATTAACAAACGCCGCATCAATTCCGGGGAGAACATTTTCAACCACCCCTAAATAAATATCACTGACCTGATGGCTACCTGTGGCCACCACTAACTCTTGAATTTGATCTTCGGAAAAAACAGCGGCAATCCGGTGCTGTTCGGCAATAATAATTTGTTTTGACATTTAATTTCCTCAAAAACTTTCAACATTGAAGGCAGCTACGTTGCGTGTACCTCTATTGTTGATTTTGATGGGTTGTACATTAACGCAGTTTTCTTTTTTAATGGATGCAGTCGAACTTTTTGAACAATCAATACTGGATTAATTTAGATGACTTTAAATTAGAATCCAGCGATTAAGAAGAATCATCAACAATTGAGGTTGCTTGTCGAAAACTGAATGAACTCATGAACATTCAATGAATTCTAGAGTAAAACTCTCATGAACTAAAGTCAAGTAAACCTGATTGATTGAGATAAAGTAGAGAAGTTGATTGTGCGATCGCGTTACTATTGCGTTTAATATTTTTGATGAGTTACTTTCATAAGAAAATATCTATAATCTCATAAAAATATAGCTCTATATTAAATCGGGGTTAGGGATCGACCGATACTTTAATACTCCTCAACCATTAGATTCTACAGAATTAGTCAGTCGTCGCGCGACGAGACTTCCAATCAATGAATTGCTCTGGTTACCTCCGTTAACCTCGCCATGAATTAGAGCAGATGAACTCATGCAATTCACTTTGATATAAAATGATTATTCCTCAACTCGTCAAGTTTAGTAGAATATTGCCGCCTCTTGACTCCCCTCGTCCGACATTTATGACTACAATCACCATCATAGTTCAATTATTTCTAAGCCTAGAGACCCATCCTAAAAGTTAGGAGCAACGCAGTTATTCTACTGCCGTCTACTATGCTAAGTAAAACCTGAGTCATCAATGGCGGAGACTGCTGACAATTAAACGAGGACTAGCGTTGAGTTGGTGAATATTCTCTTTATCCTCAATGTACGGTTTTGATACCGATTAAATCTTCTCTCTAGGGAGTGAGCGGGTTACCGTGGTGAACACAGTGGGTGGGAGATACAGACTTTACATCCGCATATCTAACTGCGTAAGACAGGCATGGGACTTGATGTCCGGTGTACCATTCACCTCAATTCATGACAATAGGGGGATAGTCCACAGACCAATCCTTTTCCCCAGGGTTTAATCAATCTCGATGACGGATAATTGTTTTCACCTTCACCTGATTTGAAGAGTCCTCCTAGAAATTGCCACCCATCTAAATCTAAATTTTAGGACATCATCAGCGGTAGAATTATAATCTCTCACCGATACTCTTTAACAAAATTTCTCTATGCTCTTCACAACATGACTTAAGACTCGTGTCTGACTAGCTATGTAGAGCCAATAGTAGAATTGCGATCGAGATGAGGGCAGCTACAACTAACAGAAAGTCTGTTAATCAGCTTTTCACAGGAGCAGACCAACCACGGGCTGAGCGTTGCTGAGTATTGACGACTAGCTGGCTTGACAAGAGTGACCTTAGTGCTAGCCACTATAGCGACAGTCTCGCTAATTTTTATATAATACAATAACCACCGAAGGCGGTCAACGCACCGACCGCGATTTTACATCCGATGTACCCTTGACTCTTCAATTGAGACAAACAAAACTTCCAGACAATTTGAGATCATAGCAGACTAGCTTTGGGGGAGTTGTCTCAGTCCAATGGCTGATTTCAAAGTTAAACACTGGCTACGGTGTTCCGATTCAAGGTAGAATGTCACTGAATTTTGACTGGGTCTGAATCGATCTTGAAAATTAGCCTTAATTAAAAATCAAAGATGAAACATTATTTCTCACGTTTGTTAGCATTAGTATTGGTTGTTGCAATTACTTTAGTCGGTTGTGGTAGTTCCCCAGCGGGTCTCACGGGGAATTATCAACAAGACACCATCTCTGTGGTCAATAGCCTCAGAAGCGCGATAGAATTACCCGAAGATGCTGCCGAGAAGGCAGCGGCACAAGCAGAAGCCCGTCAATTGATTAATGAGTTTGCTTCTCGATACCGCCGGGATAGTGCAGTATCCAATTCACAATCTTTCACCACAATGCGAACCGCATTGAATGCTTTAGCAGGACATTATAGTTCTTATCCGAACCGCCCGGTTCCTGAAAAGTTGAAAAAGCGGCTAGAACAAGAATTTAAACAAGTAGAAGCAGCCATTAAGCGTGGTGCTTAAGTAGAGTTTGATTATAGTTTGCTCATCGAAAATTAATCGGTAGATGAATACCAAACTTCAAATGCCCCCGGTATAGCGAAACTGACTGGGGGTTTTTCGATTGATATAAAATTTTATCAGTTTTCAATAACAAGTTTATCTTGGCCCAACTTGAATTGCAATTTCAGCTAAATACTCCGCTCTTTTTTGAATACTCTCTTCATTCCATATTTCTATATTCTGAAAGTATTTATTTAACGAAATGTTACTCTGTTTAAGTTCAATTAGTTTAAGTTCAAAAGATTTATTAGATAACTCCGAGTTGTACCCGGTTAATGTTAGATTGCCTAAAGTATGCAGCCATTTTTTATGTAAAGTACTAGAACCCTTTCCTAAACTATCTTTCCATTCTTTAGTAAGTTTTTGCGGCATAATATGTTCAATCGTTAAATTTGTCGGATCGACTTTTTCTTTACTTAAAGTTTCCTCTAAACTTTCTAAAACTAACTTTAATTGCTTAAGAGTAGTAGAACTTCTACTTTTATAGACTATTTTATTAATAATTCCTTGACGAAATATTTCATCATCCGGCCATACTTTAGTTCCTTCATAGCTGCTTAGGAGGGTATGTAAACCATCTAATGTACTACTTTTATTTTCTTTTTTTACCAGACTATATAATTGATTAAGTACATTACTTAGAGATTTAGTAGAAATTTCAGCAAACCAACGGCGGACAAAATATGACTCTAAATAAATTAAAATTTTATCGAAGTCTTTCTCAGATAGATATTCTTGCTCATATTCATGATAAACATTAAGAAGAAACATCTGACAAGCTTTAAAGTCTAATCGAAGTAAACGTTTGAAGCGTTTTTTAAATTGTATTGGACAATCAGGATGGTCAAAGTTAAAGTATTGATAGTATTTGACAAACTTTATTAACTCTTCTAGATTTTCTTCAATCTCTCCAGACTTATTAAATTTATCTTTAAGTGTTTTATAAACTGCTTTTTCACTCACAGATTCTCCATCTTTTCTTAAATAAAACAAAAAGGCTTTCGTCATCTCTGCTGAATATTCTTGTTTATTTCCATACGTCTTAAATTGCTGTTGAAGAGGCTGCCACTGTTGTTGATAAATTTCTTCTTGTTTGTTATTCGGCAATTGCATAAAAATATAGTTACGAACTAAATCAGCTTGAGTTAATTCTTGCCCTTTATTATTCAAAATTTCAAAGATTAAATAAGGATTATCTTGCTCATCTGAAGTGATATTAACTAGCGTCAAACGTTCAAGACAAATTGTTTTAAATTTGTTATATTCAAAAGCATCAATATTCTCTACATCCGGTTTTTTTAGCTTTTTCTCAAATAATTTATAAGCATCATAAATCTTACTTTATTTGTTAATATCTTTTGTAATCTTAGCTTGAATAATACTTTTATAAGTTTCTCTATCTCCCTGAGTCGGTAAGACTTTATAAAGATTATCTCCTTTTTTAAACTGATTTGTTAAATAAAGTGCGTGTAATTCTGCTGCTGCTTCCTTGTCAGATTTCTTAATACAATCACGCAGCGCTGCCAGTAAAATAGTTAGTGTAGTCAGGCGTTGTTGTCCGTCTATCACAGTAAATGGAGAAATTCCTTCTGCTGTTCCGGGTATTGCTTGTGTTACAATTGGCCCTAGAAAGTAATCTCCTTTTCCTTCGTCTGTATATATACTTATTAAATCCTCCCATAAAGCTTCCCAATTTTCTTTTTCCCAAGAATAAGGTCTTTGAAAAAGAGGAATTTGAAACTGTTTACTTCCTTCTAACAAATTACGAAGACTGGTTTCGTTTGCTTTCATCTGACTAATAATTTCACTATATTTTTCTTCCTTATTCTGTTATCACATTTATTTTGAGCGACAGTCAAGTTATCTCAGAATCACCTCAAGTATTTCATTAAAATAACAATAATGAGTATCACGCTATTATGTCTCAAATTTTCACATCATTAACTGAGGAAAAATATCCCATCATGAAATAGCTTCATTGGACATGAGGTAGAGTAAGTTCGGCGATTTATTAGTTAAACTGATTATATTTGCAACTATTGTTTAGGTTTTTAAAATAAATAGCTGTTACAAAAATTAACTAAAAAGACTTAATGCAATTTATTTTCAATAAAGAGAACGAGTTGACAGGGGTTTGAGAGACTGGTAAAATTTAATAATCTAAGGCGTTGTTCTACCCTATTGTAATTTTATCTTCTCAAACCCTGATTCTTCCTTCGTCTTTAGACTTGACAGAGACTTAAACTCTCCTCTACGATGCACGAGTTTTCGTTACAAACGGTTACATAAAATCGGTAAATTTGACGAAATTATAGTTTTATGCATTACTCACATATCGGATAACTGATGGCAAACTTCTCAACTCAGCCTTTCACAACTGGGTTATTCAAAAAATCCGTAACAATCTAAAATCGTTGTCTAACTTTTTCAACTAATAAATTCACTTCTGGTAACCGCATTGGTAAAATACAGATTGCAAAAACAATTAATCCAGCAATTCCAGCTATTCCTAATTCTAATAATAGCTTAAAAAATCCATCTGTTCCAAATATCTTTTCAAGTCCGTATAAACTTCCCCAACCCGCCCAGCCGGCAACAAAACTGGAAGAAATTAATCCAAAAAACGGTAAACTCCATTCTCGTAACGGTAAACCATTCAGTTTTTTATCCAATAGCCACAATAACATAATCATCGAGATGAAATTTACCCCAACGGTTGCTAAGACTAAACCCGGTGCGCCATATAATTGAACAAAAACAAAGTCTAAAATACCATTGAGAAAAATATTAAAAATACTAACTCGAAATGGTGTATTTCCATCTCCCAAACCATAGAAAACCCGAACTAATACATCTCGTCCGAGATAAACAAACATTCCCACCGCATAAGCCATTAATACCGCTGCAACAAACCGAGACGCATTTAAATCAAAGGCAAAACGTTCATAAACAATGCGGACAATAGGCAACGCTAATGCAGTCATTAATGCGCCCAATGGCAACATTGTAATGCCTGTTAACATCAAAGCTTGACGAATTCGATCTTTTAATTCTGGCCAGTCTTGCGGATCTTTTAAACGAGAAAATAAAGGTAAAAATGGCACTAAAATCATATTAGAAATAATGCCAAGGGGTGTTTGTACCAATAAACCCGAATATGCCATAGCCGCCGCTGCTTGGGGAATATATGAAGCAAAAAATAAGTCGGTATAAACATTAATTTGCAACATTCCGGATGAAAAAGTAGCGGGTAACATTACCTTCATGACATCCCTTAAACCCGGTTGTTTGAGATTAAACCGTAGCCGTAATTTACCCAGTTGCGATCGCCACAATGCCGGAAGTTGTACAAACCATTGTAAAAATGCTCCCGCTAACGTTCCCCAGGCTAAAACTAATCCTCCCAATAAAGCATAGCTTGGATCGGTAATATTTCCTCCTAAATAAACCGCTAAAATTCCTAATCCAGCCAGTAATGTAATACTCGAAAACAACGGACTAATGGAGGGTAACCAATACATATCTGCCGCATTCAACGTTCCAAACCCAATCCCAATTAACCCCGCTAAAAATGCCATTGGAGCCATAATTCGGAGTTGTTGAACGGCAATACTGCGAATTTCTAAACCTTCTGGTGTTTGAGTTAAACCCGGTGCGACTAAATCAATTAAAGGGTTAGCAAAAATAATCAGAAAAACAGTAACGAAGAGTAAAACTATTCCGACTAAAGTGGTAATGGTTTCGACTAATGGGGCGGCTTCTGTGCGTTCGCGTTTGGCTAAAGCACTGACCATGGCACTATGAAACGGGCCGTTAATGCCGCCTAATAATATTAGTAAAAACCCCGGAATAACATAAGCATAATTATAAGCATCAATGGCAGCCCCCACCCCAAAGGCTGCGGCCATCGCTTGTTGCCGGACGAGTCCAAAGACTTTACTGATGAGGGTTGCAGCGGCAACAATGCCAGCAATTCCGGCTAAAGATCGAGAGGGTTTTGGTGAGTCAGACACGAATATTTCTATATCAGCGTTAAATGCAATCTTAGTTTAGTGGGTCATTGGTTATTTGTCATTGTTTATTGCTTTTTTCTAGATAGTAATGAAGGGTTGCTAGGCAGTGTTGCAAGCTTTCTGTATCCTCAAACATACACATCACCCACAATAAACAACTAACAACCCATGACAAACCTAATCTACCAATATCCTCCCCTGATCTCAGGGATATTATTAAAACGTTATAAACGGTTTCTGGCTGATATTGAGTTGGACTCGGGGGAAGTGATTACCGCCCACTGTCCCAATACGGGGCCGATGACAGGGGTCTGCGCGCCGGGAAGTCCTGTATTTGTGTCTCAAAGTTCTAATCCGAAACGCAAACTCCCCTACACTTGGGAATTAATTCAAGTCAATGATCTTAAACCGACTTGGGTCGGCATCAACACGGCTTTGCCCAATCGTATTATTAAATTAGCACTTCACCAGGGTTTATTGACTGAATTTGCAGATTACCCAGATATTTTATCCGAAGTTCCTTACGGTGAACAGGGTAAAAGCAGGATTGATTTTCTTCTACAGAAAAATAATCATCAAATTTATTTAGAAGTTAAAAATACAACGTTGTCCGATGGAGAGATTGCCTTATTTCCCGATACTGTAACGACACGGGGACAGAAACATTTACGAGAGCTAATTCAAGTCAAACAAGCCGGAGCTAGGGCTGCAATGCTCTATTTCATTAACCGTAACGACTGTACTAAGTTTGCACCCGGCGATAAAACAGATCCAAAATACGGTGAACTTCTTCGAGTAGCCGTTGAGGCTGGCGTTGAGGTAATCGCTTGTCGATTTGATGTTCAGCCTACAGGAATTGCTTATCTAGGACTGGCTGATTTAGATTTTTAAAAAAATATATCAAAAATTTAGATAAGAAAATCAGGGAAACTTTAGAGTCAAATTTCCCTGAATAGTCCAACACAAAGCTTGGATTGAGTAGTAGATGCCCCCAACAGAACGCCTAGTCAAGTTAGCTGATATGCTAGTCAGAAAGAAGCATCTCATTGAAATCAATAATAACACTCGTTATTTCAAAAAATATAGCGGATTATGTAAAACTTCCGGCTATTTAATGTAAAGCTTGTGTAAAGAATCAGAATATTATAACTCAGGCTTTAAATAGGGGGTTACACCCTTCATTTATCAAGTCAGTCTGGCATTGCTATTAGATATTTTAGAAATGAGTATCCGTTTCAAATGCCGATCTAACAAATAGGATAACTTTAGAAAATAGCATTCGTTATCGTCAGTTGAACTCATAGCGAGTTGATCCGCAACGTTGGATAGAAGGATAGAGAGGCGGAGAACGAAAGCCTAAGTCCGAGGTGATAAGGAGATAGAGAATGAAGTTAATACTATGAGATATGGGAAGGTCAGAAAAGATATAGATGTCGTTATTCTCAGGTAAGTCACGTTTCATTAAACACAGATGATATAGTCTGATAAAATCAGGTGGAAACATCATGAATATGTTTCACGCGCAACAGGCTACAGGGTATCAGATGAGTCAGGGTTATTTGTACCCCAGTCCCGACAGCTTCAGACCCAACGCCTGTGAATAACCCATCGCTGAAAATATAGCAATTGACTTTATCTTTCTGATTACTTCTGGGAAAAATGATTAAAATATGTCATTCTAAATGTATCCTGATCCAACGCCTGTTTAATATCAGCTAAGATTGGTGTAATGTGCCATCAAGACTCTGGTAGAATAACGGCTACTAACGAAGTATACGATAGAGAGTAGCAGCAAGAAGCATACGATTTGTATCTCCCACGCTTCGATTTAAGCCAGTGCTGTAGTGATCTAAATCAAAACAAATCCTTCTTGTAGCGTATGGATCGGTTTTTGACCCTCGAATGTCAGATATCCTGCTAGAATTGACCATCATTTATTCGTTGAAAACTGAATTATTACACTCCATGGAAGATCTGGTTTTAGAAGTCAATAACCTCCAAGTTCTATTTAAAACTGATGAAAAAACAGTTCAGGCAGTCAATGGAATTTCCTTTCAAGTTCAATCTGGACAAGTTTTAGGAATTGTTGGAGAATCGGGTTCAGGAAAATCAGTCACCTCTTTAGCAATTATGGGATTACTTCCCCCCAGTACTTCTGAAATTCAAGGGGAAATCCGGTTTCGTTTCGATTCAACCACCACTTCAACAGACTTAGTCAACTTGCTGAAGCTACCTGACTCGGACAAGAAAGCCTACCGAGGGGGGCAAATTGCAATGATTTTTCAAGAACCGATGAGTTCTCTCAATCCCGTCTATACCATTGGGTTTCAACTGGTAGAAGCCATTCAGCAGCATGAAGAAGTCAGCAGCAAACAGGCGATGTGGAAAGCAGCTTCGTTGTTGCAAGAAGTCAAATTATTACCCAGCGATGAAGTATTACTAGAACTTGTTAAAACTGAACTTCCGGCTGACTCCAAGACCGAAAAGCAAAGTGATTTGATGACCCATGTCAACGATAAAAAACGGGCAATATTGAACCGCTATCCCCACGAATTATCCGGCGGACAATTGCAACGGGTGATGATTGCTATGGCAATTTCTTGTAACCCCACCTTATTAATTGCCGACGAACCTACCACTGCTTTAGATGTAACGGTACAAGCTACAATTTTAGAACTATTACGGGAGTTATGTCGGCGGCGGGGAATGTCAATGATTTTTATTACTCACGATTTAGGCGTGATTGCAGAAGTAGCCGATACGGTGGCTGTGATGTATCGGGGTGATATCGTTGAATATGGTTCTCTGCGGCAAGTATTTCTCAATCCTCAAAGTCCTTACACCAAAGGTTTATTGGCTTGTCGTCCCAGGCCAGATGCGGAAATACAACTCTTACCCACCGTTTCTGACTACATGGAAGTTGTAACAACAGCCACGGGTGAAGTAGAAATTCGAGAAAAATCACCCCAACACAGAGAAGAGAATCTGAACGCTACTCCGCCTCGAAGGCATACTGATGTTACGGCTTCAACTTCTCCCCTATTAAAAATAGAACAGTTAAAAGTTGGGTATAAAATTCCGGGGGTTTTTGGTGAAACTCAACGTATTTTTATGGCAGTTGATGATATTTCTTTTGAAGTTCATCAAGGAGAAACTCTGGGTTTAGTGGGAGAATCCGGCTGTGGTAAAAGTACCCTATCACGGGCATTATTACAATTAATTAAACCCCTGAGTGGTAATGTGATTTTTGATGGAGAAAATATTACTGCACCCTCACAACAGGGTTCTATTTTAAACTGGATTAAGAACTATCAAAAACAAAAAGAATATCAACAGAAATTACGCTGGTTACGGCGGGATATGCAGATTATCTTTCAAGATCCATTTAGTTCTCTCGATCCTCGTATTAGTATTGGCGATGCCATTATTGAACCGATGTTAATTCATCGTGTTGGGGCTAATTCAAAAGAACGACGCGATCGCGCAGCCTATTTATTAGAACGAGTTGAACTCAATCCGGATTTAATGCGACGTTATCCCCATGAATTTTCCGGCGGACAACGGCAACGGGTTTGTATTGCGAGGGCTTTAGCTTTAAATCCTAAGTTTGTGATTTGTGATGAATCTGTATCAGCTTTAGATGTATCTGTGCAAGCCCAAGTTTTGAACTTATTAAAAGAATTACAAGCAGAATTTGGCTTAACTTATATATTTATTTCCCATGATTTAAGCGTGGTTAAATTTATGAGCGATCGGATTATGGTCATGAACAAAGGTAAAATTGAAGAAATCGGTACAGCCGATCAAGTTTATCATCATCCCCAAACAGATTACACCCGACAATTAATTGCATCAATTCCTAAAGGAGACTTACAAGAAACTGAAAATTAACTGTTTAGATTATAGCGCTTTGCCCAGGGAACAGAATAGAGAAATGCCTATTGCAAGAGTACCTATTGTAAGCGCGCGTAGCGCTATAACGAATAACAAATAACAATATCACTATAAAAAGAGACGCTTAAATTAAACGTCTCTATCACATAAAGGCAGTAGTTTCAGATGAATTAAATCTTACTTCACAGTAACTTTTGCACCAGATTCTTCGAGCTGTTTCTTAATATCTTCAGCCGCATCTTTAGCAATACCTTCTTTGAGGGATTTAGGCGCACTTTCTACCAAATCTTTGGCTTCTTTCAGACCTAAACCGGTAATCGTACGAACCACTTTGAGGATCGCAATCTTCTTATCAGAGGGGACTTCTTCGAGAATCACATCGAATTCAGTCTTCTCTTCTTCCGGCTCAGCATCAGCAGCACCGCCGCCCGCCATACCGGGAGCCATCATCATCATCCCACCACCAGCGGGGGCAGAAGCATCAACACCGAAGGCTTCTTCGATTTGCTTTACGAGTTCAGAAGCTTCTAATAGGCTTAGAGACTTGAGTTCTTCTAAAATTTGATCCGTCTTCTCAGACATGAGTTATCTCCTAACTTAATAATAAATCGTCAAACAAGTGAAAAGGGTAAACTTAAGCGGCTTGAGAATCGTCGTTTTGTTGATCTGCAACCGCCTGAATTGCCCGACCCAACTTGGAGGGAACTTCTTTGAGTCCCACAGCCAGCTTGGTTGGAACAGCGTTGGTTCCCACGGCCAGTTTGGTGGGAATAGAATTGATCGCCCCAGCAATCCGGGCAATCAGTTCTTCCTTCGTTGGCAGTTCTGTAATTGCCTTGACATCATTCAGACTGAGGGCGCGCCCTTCCATGACACCACCGCGCATTTCGGTTTTTTTAGTGTCTTTCTGGAAGGATTGATAGGCTTTAATCGCCGCACCGAGGTCATCTTTTGCCAAGATAAACGCAGAACTTCCACTCAGGAACTCTTCCATCGGTTTCCAGGTGGTATCGTCTTCAATCGCTTTTTGCATCAGCGTATTTTTCGTGATCTTGCAGACACTGCCCGATTCACGCAGACGATTTCTCAACTCTGAGATTTCAGCAACTGACAAGCCAGTATAATCAATGATTAAGGTCAGTTGAGTCTCACTCAGGGATTGTTTAAGATCCTCAACGATCTGCTGTTTATTTGCTAAGGTTCTTCCCATCGGTATTGAACCTCCGTTCTTAACATCGTTTACTTACACACCAATCGCGCACCAAGGAGTGAATTTCCGGTATCTCAGTCAGCCTGTGAGACGGCGTAACTGAAATTTTCACTAAAAAAACCTCGGAAAGTTTTCCCAGGTCAAGCACAGTAATAACATTAGGTACAGCTTCATTTCTGAAGAACTGCCAGAATAATATTATATTTAATGGCTTTACCTCGGCAGGATTTACGCAAACTGCACCTGCTGTCTTGGGTTAGCTGATTTTAATTTGTGTAATTAGAATGAATTAATCTCACAATCGCTTATTATGCTAAATTTTTGCAACACTGTCAACCCCTGCGATTGAGTTGATGAATTTGAGGCTGGAGTTTTGGGTATTCTACCCATAATATGCTTGAGAATAGTTTAAAATGAATCTCTCTAAAATTATTAATCTCGCCCATCAAGTCGTTAATGGCAACGAAGAAGTAGAAGTGATTACTCAGCCGCCTTCTGCGGAAACACTCGAAGTCATAGAGATGTTGCGAAGTATAGCGGGAATGATGGTAGCCGATAAAAGAGATTTTAAGTCAGCGACACCTTATTTTCGCTTAAAGGATGGAACCATTGTCAAGTTATACGAAAATCAATTGAATGTTTTGCATATTTTTTTAGCGGATAAAACCGGGGAAAAGTTTATTTACGGCGGTTATACTTTGCTGAGTAAAGCAAAACTTGAATCTGTAATTCGGGAGATTCAACAACAGTATGGGGAAGATCAGAAAAATAAAGGCTGGAAATGGCGATAGATTAGCTTGAGTTTTTATTGACTTTTATTGTGATTTTTTGAACTCCCAAATGTCTCCACGTAGGAATCAATCATTTTATTTAGTTTAGAGGCTATATTTAACTTACTAAGCTGATCTCTAAAATAAAGCCAGTAATCTGGTACTATATTATTGTTAATTTTAAAAGATTCTTTAAATAAATCCATAAATATACCTTCACATAACCATGAACCGTAAATCTGATTATTTTTACAAAAAGTATAGAAAACTTTTCCCCATTGTGTAGGCTCTAAGTATTCAGCTATTTTCGATACTAATTTAGCATTATATTCAGCAGTTTTCCAGGATGTAGATTGTTCAAATCTATATATTACCAATGGAATATGTGATTTTAAGATGGGTATTATAATTTCATTATTACTTTCATCTAAAAAATAACCACCTAAGCTATTGGGCTTTTCTGAAGATAGTTGCTCTAGCAAATCATCAATATGAATATCTTTCAGACGTTGAATGATAGAGACATCTATTAACTCAATAACTTCAGTGTTTTGTTCCTCCACATCTTTATAGTTATAATATTGTTTTGCCCGAAGCAAATCTTCTAAGTTAGCCTCAGAAATTTTGTTCTTTAGATCATTTTTAATTAGCTCGATTGAGAATTCATCTTTATAGCGTTTTATTATTAAAAATATATCTAATAGATCAAATGTTACTATCTCTTTTTTGAGTTTTTGAGAAATAAATACATCAAATAATTCAATAATCTTAGGATTTACTTCATTTGTTGATTTGTATTTTGATTTTGCTGCCAATAAATCATGCAAAGATGAATGAGGGATTTTTACCTCGAAAATAGGTATGAGTATTTTTTCTTGGAAAGTTTCATCTTTATAATTCTCAACGAATGAGATTATCTGATCCAAAGCAACTGTTTGAAGCTTATTAATTAAAGTATTTCTTAAAAATTCTATGTGAGATGCATTAATTAAAATAGATACAGCTTCTTGTGAAAAACTTTTTTTCCAACTGCTTTGATTATCTTTAAATATCTCAAGCTGGTTAATATAAGCTTCTGCTTTTAATCTGCAAGGTTCACTGAGATTATCCCAAACAGTAATTTTTTCCAGATAGATAATAACTTTATTCCAATTTTCATCCTTAACCTTATCTAAAATAATGCTAGATAATTTATCGTTTAATATCTCTCTTGTTTGTTGATGATACATACTGGATATAGCAATCAATGCTGAAAATTGACGCTCTCTCTCATCTTCTGAGTGATCATCTGTTAATAAACTTTTTGTTAAACCAATAACAACATCTTTAATTAAAGTTAGTCTTGCACGAGCTAATGGACTGTGTTCAAAATGCTTAATAGCAAGTTCTGGATCTTTAGGAAAGTAATCAGATTGAATAGCTTGAAAAATTCTGTCACGAGCAGTACGTCCTTGAACAGGAGGACGCGATAAAAGATGGGTTACTGCACTTCTTAAATGATATCGTGCTAGCTCTGCTGTAGCTTCAAATGGCTCCTCTAAAGAAGTCATAGAAGGATGAGCGCATCGACTTCTATCTTCAAATAGTCTTTCAATATCTGATTGTTCTACAATAGAAATTAGTTCAAAGTTTTTCTGCGCTCTTTCAGGAATATTAGATTCAAATTGCCAAAGTTCTCTAAACTGTTTTGAACTCCTTAAATTTTCAAATTCTTCTAATTGCTTTTTTGCTTCTTTGTCTCCAAAAAGTTCTAGTTCTCTCAACTTATGCATAAAATCAAAAACAATGGCATTCCATGTGGCAACAATACAGGAACGATATGCACCCGCACGATAACAAGAAACAGCCTCTTGAATAAGCTTTTTAGATGCTTTATCTCTGCATCGTAGGATTAGTTCATCTAAATCTATAAAGGTTTCTTGCATAAATTTCCCAGGATATTTCAGGTTCGTTTTGTCTCGTTTTAGCCACTAAAACATCATAAAAATCTTCCCAAAAATCACCCCATTGTTCTAAATCAATGATAACTGCTGTAGGTTTTCCGGATTGATCGGTTACAAACTCAATTCTATCCATTTTACTATTTAACTCAATCCTTTAATAATCTAATTCTAATAATATCTTTTCTCTCCAGTTACGAAGAACTTTCTCTTTGTTTTCGTTTTTGAATCATAATCTGTACCATTAACGCCAATAAACCCACCGCAGCAATGGTAAATACACCTGTTCCTAACGCACACATTCCAATCACTAATGTTCTCACCGCTGAGGCTATTTGCATGGCATATTGATTGCCTGAACGAATCGGAGTTTGTGCTAAGGTTTGAGCAACAGAAGATGTTAATAAATATGAGGCGATCGCAAAGCAGCTAGAAATTAAAGATCCAGTTAAACAGCGGAACGGACTGATTTTAGAAATGTCAGTTTTTGAGGAAGAATTCGGTTGATTTTGTTCTGTCATAGTAGGTAGGGGCGCATTGCATGCGCCCGTTTATGAATTGAGAATAGTTAAAGTGTCAAAAATATTAGAATATTGTGGTATGATTTCTAAATTATAGATTATGCTAAAGTAATTCCAGTTGTGATAAATTGAGCCGTCCAAAACTCTAAATTCGGGTCAGCTATTTGTTGTTTAACGGCTTTCATCACCGCGATCGCCTCTTCCTGGGACTCGGTTAAAGCAAATACGGTTGGCCCCGAACCTGACATCATTGTCCCGAGTACATTTTGACTCGCAAAGGCTTCTCGTAATTGTAGAATTTGGGGATATTCCGGTAAAGCAATTTTTTCTAAATCATTGTGCAATAATTTACCGATTTTTTCCCCTTCATCCTGTAAAATTGCAGACACAATTGCGCCAGAATGAACCCGTTGTCGCCGAGTTTGTAAGTCTTGGGGTTGAGACACATAAGTATCGCTAAATTGTTGGCGATAGGTTTTGTATGCCCAAGCAGTCGAAATCGAGAGATTATTATATTTTGCCAAAACAACATGAAAATGACCTAAATTTTTCAACGGTGATAACTTTTCCCCTCGACCCGTTGCCAGCAAAGTGCCTCCGCGAATACAAAAAGGTACATCCGATCCAATTTGTGCGCCAAATACCTGTAATTCCTCCTTGGTCAGTCCCAATTTCCACAAAAGGTCTAAACCCACCAAAACGGCCGCCGCATTGCTAGAACCCCCAGCTAAGCCCGCTGCGACGGGAATTTTTTTATCAATGTTAATGTCTACACCGCCATATTTGGTCATGGCATCGGGAAACTGTTGCGCCATTAATGCGGCTGCGCGATAGGCTAAATTGGTTTGATCTGTGGGGACTTCCGGGCTATTACAGCGGACACTAATCGTATCAATACTAATGGGGGTTAGGGTAACAATGTCTGCTAAACTAATACTTTGAAGTACCATCGCCAACTCATGAAATCCATCGGGGCGATCGCCAAGAATCTCAAGATATAAATTAATTTTAGCTGGGGCAAGTAAAGAGTAAGTTTGCATCTTTGTTATCCGTGTTTACTGTAATTCGGTAGACATTAAGTCACTCAATGCCACCCATTGTTTAACCCCCAGATCTTCAGCGCGGGCTTGGGGATTAATCTTTAATTGTTCCAGCAATGGGGTCAATTGATCGGGTTGAGTAATACTTTTTAAATTATTGCGTAACATTTTACGTTTATTGGCAAACCCCAGCTTGACTAATGTTTCCAAATGGCGGGGATTTTTCGCGGGGGTGTCAATGGGTTTCGGGCGTAAGCGGACGACGGCAGAATCTACTTTTGGCGGCGGATAAAAGGCTTTTGCGGGGACTTCACAGATCAATTCACAGTCTGCCAGATATTGTACCCGTACCGATAACGCCCCAAATATTTTACTACCCGGTGCGGCACATAAACGCTGAGCTACTTCTTTTTGGATTAATAATACAATCAATTCATGAGGATTAACCACCGGCTGACTCAGGCTGCCTAACAGTTTTTTGATAATCGGCCCGGTAATATTATAAGGGATATTGGCAACGACTTTATTCATCGGTTGAAACTTCGGAAAATCTTTGATTAAACTCTCTAAGTCGAATTCTAAAAAATCGCCCTGTAGCAATAAAAAGTTATCAATATTTCCCAGTTTTTTAACTAATTTTTTACATAAATCTCGATCAATTTCAACCGCTACAACAGTTTCGGCAAATTTTAATAAATCTTGGGTTAAAATTCCCGTTCCTGGGCCAATTTCTAACACTTTATCCGTCGGTGATAACTCAGCGGCTGTAATAATTTGATTTAACGCCGTTGGACTGCGTAGCCAATGTTGGGCAAACTGTTTACGGGGATGGGGCATTGTGTTTATTTTTGTAAAATGATCGGGTTAACAGGAAAAAGCTAAGGCATTCTTGTAGACAAGATTAAAGATATAATACAGGAGTCTGAGACAGTGCAGTTTGATATTCGTTACAAACCCGCCTTTGCCACCATTTTTGTTACCCTAGAACCAGGCGAAACTATCACCGCCGAAGCTGGAAGTATGGTGAGTATGGATGCAGATTTATCAGTCCAAACGACATTTTCAGGCGGATTCTTTTCGGCTTGGCTTAAAAAGATGTTTGGCGGAGAATCATTATTTGTTAATACATTTATCAATAATACTTCTTTTCCTCGACAGCTTGTTTTATCTCAATCGACTCCCGGAGATATTGTAGCAGTTGAATTATCCGGACAACAGCAATTATGCTTTCAGCCGGGGGCTTATATTGCCAATACAGCCAATATTAAATTAGGTGTAGGATGGGCAGGGTTTAGTAGTTGGTTTGCCGGAGAAGGATTATTTAAGCTAAAAGTAAAAGGAAAAGGTACAGTATTTTTTGGGGCTTATGGCGGTATCAGTCAACAATATATTACTCAAGATTTTATTGTCGATAACGATCATTTAGTCGCTTATGAAGAAGGGATTAAAATGGGAATTGGATTAGCCGGAGGTGTATTCGGTTCGATCACCTCTGGAGAAGGATTTATTAATAAGTTAAAAGGAAAAGGTGTAATTTATTTACAGTCTCGTAGTAAAAGTGGATTGGTTAAGTTTTTATCTCCTAAGTGTCGTTAAGAGAGGGAATAGGGAATAGGGAATAGGCAAATAGGCAAATAGGCAATAGGCAAATAGACAAATAGGGAATAGGGAGTATGGAAAATTCAAATATCTCAAAGCTTTATATGGATAATTCTTTGTTGTTATTAAAGTATGAATTTGGTTTACTTCAGAAAATATATAAGTTCTCAGTATTTATTTAAGTTGTTGCTATTGCTATTAACAAAATATTGAATAATATCTGATAAAGAATACTTTCGCTATAATAGCAAACGATATTATTTTAAAAGGTTAAACTCTCTAATTTAAATCTATGGAAATTGAAATCATCCAACAACCCGATAACGCCGTTGCCCATATTATATTAGCGGCAAGAGAAGAATTAATCGCAGAAGCGGGGGCAATGATTGCGATGAGCAAATTTGTTAATACCAGTACCACACTGCGAAAAGGAAAAGGCGGCGGTGTTTTTGGCGGCATCAAAAGAATGATGGCAGGAGAATCTTTATTTTTAAGTATATTTCGTTCACCCACAGCCAATGGAGAAGTATTTTTAGCGCCACAATTAATGGGAGATATATTACATTATCCTTTAAGACAAAATGGTTTAGTGGTACAAGCCACTTCTTATTTAGCCAGTAGCGAAAATATTGAAATGGATTTAGGTTTTCAAGGGTTCAAATCCTTCTTTTCAGGTGAATCAATTTTCTGGTTAGATTTATCTGGATATGGGGATATTCTTCTCAGTTCTTTTGGCGGAATTTATGAGATTGATGTCAACGGAGAATATATCGTCGATACGGGTCATATTGTTGCCTTTGAAAAAAGTTTAGAATTTGAAATTACTAAACCCGGTAATAGTTGGTTAGGGGCGTTTTTTGGTAAAGAAGGATTAGTTTGTCGGTTTCATGGCCGAGGTAAACTCTACTGTCAAACCCATAACCCTAGCAGCTTTGGTCAGTTAATTGGGCCGTCATTACCGCCGAGGAAGTCATCTTAGAGATTCTTATCGACGTGATGCGTAAAACCCCCGTGATTCATCCGGGGGATATAAGCGGATTGACGAATTCATTCGTCAGAAACATTTATTCACATAATTTTTGTGCTGAACACATTATTATAAAAATGTTGGTAGAGGTCGAGCCGATGATCATATATGAATTCAAAGTATACGGGAAAGAACGACAATATCAAGCAATTGATAATGCCATCCGAACAGCTCAGTTTGTTAGGAACAAATGCTTGCGTTTGTGGATCGATAACAAAGGTGAGAAGTCCCTGACGAAATACGACCTAAATAAATATTGCAAGATACTGGCTAAAGAATTCCCCTTTGCTAACGAACTCAATTCAACGGCTCGACAAGCTGCGGCAGAACGTGCATGGTCAGGAATCGCTCGATTTTTTGAGAACTGTAACAAGAGGGTAAAGGGCAAGCAGGGCTACCCAAAGTTCAAAAAATATTCCCGTTCGGTTGAGTACAAGCACAGTGGGTGGAAACTTTCACCTAACTGTAAATCGGTAACATTTACTGACAAAAAGGGCATCGGAACTCTTAAACTCAAGGGAACCTATGATCTAAACTACTACGACATGAAGCACATTAAACGTGTTCGTTTAATTCGTCGTGCGGATGGGTATTATGTTCAGTTTGCTATCAGTGTGAATGTGAAAATCGAAACTGAACCCACTCACAAAGCAGTTGGTTTAGATTTAGGATTGAAGTATTTCTATGCTGATAGTTTAGGGAATACAGAACCTTGCCCTCAGTTCTACAGAACTGCTGAAAAGCAGTTAAATAGAGCTAACCGCAAGAAGTCCAAAAAGTACGTTCAAAGTGCTACACGTCAGTCAAAAAACTATCACAAAGCAAGATCTCGATATGCTCGCAAACATTTAAGAGTAAGTAGGCAACGAAAAGAATATTGCAAGAGATTAGCATATTCCGTCATCCAATCTAACGATTTGGTCGCCTATGAAGACTTAAGTGTTAAGAACATGGTAAGAAATCGACATCTAGCTAAATCTATTTCAGATGCAGGATGGTCAACTTTTCGTCATTGGCTAGAATATTTTGGGTCGAAGTACGGTAAAGCTACGATTGCAGTACCGCCACACAATACTTCTCAAAACTGTTCTAACTGTGGTGAGAAAGTGAAAAAGTCTCTATCAACTCGAACCCATGTTTGTCCACATTGTGGGTTCGTCGGAGATAGAGACGTCAATGCAGCCATCAATATTCTGAAGAAAGCGCTCAGTACGGTGGGGCACACCGGAACTTACGCTTGGGGAGAGCCGCCCTCTGGCCGGGTTGGCGAGAGCCTGCTAGGTGATGGCGAGTCGATGGAGTCGTAGACTCTGTGAACCAAGAATCCCCCGCGATTCATCCGGGGGAGTGTCAAATGGTAGAATATCTTTTAAAGGAATTTTGACGGGTGAAAGCGCCTGCAAAATCCCTGGAGTCCCGTCAAAACGCTAGACTTTCGATCATTAAAGGGTTTGAAGGTTTTGATACTAGCTTTACGGCAATGAGTCGAAGCCTGAAACGGTACTTTGCGATCGCTCCCGTCAGTTTTGGGTTTTCAGCCCCGACTGTGTCTAGCTTCTAGCGTCCCCTCCCTCACCGCCTGGGTTATGGCGGAATTGTTGGAAACAGAAATGATTAATTCATAGTCCCCGCTTACCGCTCCCTCACCGCCTGGGTTATGGCGGAATTGTTGGAAACTTATCAAGATTAGCTTTAGTCATTGTAGCGTTAAATCCCTCACCGCCTGGGTTATGGCGGAATTGTTGGAAACTGGGACAGCTTATCGATTTATCAATGCAGCTAAGCCCCTCACCGCCTGGGTTATGGCGGAATTGTTGGAAACGTGTCATCCACTCAGTATGGTTTGCGTCGGCTGTCCCTCACCGCCTGGGTTATGGCGGAATTGTTGGAAACCCAATTTTTATTTCATTTTCACTGTCATTAGACTCAGCCCCTCACCGCCTGGGTTATGGCGGAATTGTTGGAAACATAAAATAACGAGCATCTCGCCATAACAGAATATCCTTTCCCTCACCGCCTGGGTTATGGCGGAATTGTTGGAAACGCTAAATCTTGAGAGCGACTTGCCCCATCTGCGACTTGCCCTCACCGCCTGGGCTATGGCGGAATTGTTGGAAACTGGGCATTTTAGCAATGATCCTTCGTCGGTTCATCATCCCTCCCTCACCGCCTGGGTTATGGCGGAATTGTTGGAAACTTGTCTTGCTCTTGAGGTTCTTTAGAGAAGTCGTATTGGCCCCCTCACCGCCTGGGTTATGGCGGAATTGTTGGAAACCAGATACTAACTCTCGAATCGCTTGTTTTAATGCACTAACCCCTCACCGCCTGGGTTATGGCGGAATTGTTGGAAACAAGATGTAGCATTGACCACCATCAGCATCTGTGTATTCCCCTCACCGCCTGGGTTATGGCGGAATTGTTGGAAACAAACGTGCCAGGGAATATAAGGGATTGATTGACCTCCCTCACCGCCTGGGTTATGGCGGAATTGTTGGAAACAGGGCAATCAACCATTCATCCCTAAGAACAACTTTTCCCTCACCGCCTGGGTTATGGCGGAATTGTTGGAAACGATAGCGATTTGTTGAATTAATTCTGATTTGTCCATGCTTCCCTCACCGACTGGGTTATGTCGGAATTGTTGGAAACTGCCCATCGTTTAAATGGTCAAAAATGTTGCCCATGTTCCCCTCACCGACAGGGTGATGTCGGGTTAAAGGAGAGGTTATTTCAGCCTCTCATTTTTTATGAAGACAGGGAGTAATAAAAATACAATATATACGAGCGATCGAAATAATTAAAAATTAAGGATGCATTAATTTAAAGATAACGCTGATTGACATAGTTTAAATTTCGTCAAGAATAGGCTGAAGCAATGCTAACAATTCTGGAACCTCACTATCAATGACATCCCATAGAGTATTAAAATTAATTCGATCATATTGATGAGTCAGGATGTCTCGCATACCTGCAATCTCTCTCCAGGGAATGTGTGGATATTGTGCGCGAAACTCGGTAGAAAGCCGCTTGCTAGCTTCTCCCATTACAATAATTTGATACAGAATAGCAGATTGTTTCTCCTCATGATTTGCCAAGGCTGATTTATCCAATCCTTCAGAAAATTGAAGTATTCTTTGGGCGGCATTAAGTATATCTAGAAGCGATGCTTTATCTCTTTTCATAAATTACTGTTGCTGTCTTTAGAATTTCGTGACGGCGAATCCAATTTTCGCTATGTTCTATTGCCTCTTTAACAACAACATCGACTTCGCGTCCAAACAAAGATTCTAATTGATATTTAATTCTGGCAAGGGTTAATAATCCTTGGGGGGTATCGGGTGCGAAACGAATCAACACATCGATATCGCTATTGCTTTGAAATTGGTCAGTGAGGACAGAACCAAATAGCGCCAACTCGGTAATATTCCAATGTTGACAAAATTCAACAATTTCCTGACTGTCTACGTTTAAGCGCTTTTGTAATTGAGGTTTTAATTCTAATAACATAAACCAATGGGCGTTGCTGTTTAAAGGTTCAGGAAACCAGGCTATCTTAGACGCAACTTGATATTGAGTTAAGTATCATACCATAACAGAGGCTACGATATAGATATAGAGAGTATTTCAGTGGTTGGGATGTTGATGATCGCGATTACGCTTCGATTAGTTTTCAATTTTTAAGCCTGACTGTGCGATCGCTTCTAGCGCCTCCTCCCTCACCGCCTGGGTTATGGCGGATTTGTTGGAAACACTGACCTCACCCCTGTCAGGCGTGCGCGTTACGCAGGGCTGCTTGAAAAGCACGCGACTGTCGCACCCCAACCCCTCTCAAGAGCAGGAGAGGGGCTTAAAATTGTTTGATGATGGTTAACTCGTTGAGGTGTGTTTTACATACTCTCTCTTGTTCCTCTCCTCCCAGGAGGGGTTAGGGGAGGTTCTCTTAATCTTACAAATCAATCAATCAATATTCATCACTAATAGCGTAGGATTTCATAGAATAGGGAATATGTGATTTTATGAGGGGTCTTGATACTGCATGGAAAAGCCAATTCGTTCCCTAGCAGTTGGACAGGGAGTATTACGAGGGCTAAACTTACGGCCAGAAGAAGTAGAACGCACCCTGTTGATGTTTGCTGTGTATACCCTCACTTCAATTGGGTTAATTTGGTTAGAAATAAGTACAGTTGGCTTATTCATCGATCAATACGGCGCGGATAAATTACCTTGGATTTATATTGCTAGCGCTGTCATTGGTTCTAGTTTGGGTGTGGTTTACTCTTGGCTGCAAAAAGTTCTACCCTTGCGCCGGGTGATTGTGGTTATCCTGTTATTAATGGCAGTCCCCCTATTTCTCTTCCGGGTAGGAATTGGCCAGCAATTTCGGATCTTTGGTTTCGGTCTTGAATTTCTGACTTTATTTTTTATGTGGTTATGGGTGGAAGCCTGTTACCTCCTCAACGATCTTAATACTTCCATTACAGCCAACCAACTATTTAATATTCGCGAAATTAAACGAACTTATCCTATTGTCAGTAGTGGTTTTCTGGTTGCTGGTATTGTCAGTGGATTTTCTTTACCCGTTGTCCTCCGACTGGTTGGACTCAATAACGTCACCCTCCTGTCTGGGTTAATGTTGGGGGCGGGGGCGTTGATTTTGTTCTATTTATCTCAAAGTTACGAACAATCTTTTCCGGATAACTCCCGTTGGACTCCTGAAGACGAACAGCCGGAGTTTAGTAGCCGCAACATCAAGGGGCCGTTGCAAGGTTATGTTATTCCTCTGGTTGCCTTTTTCGTAATGGCGGAAGTTCTCTATGTATTGGTTGATTTTCAATTCTTTAGTCAATTAGAACTGCAAAATGATGCAGGTGGTGTGGGGGGTGCGAGTGGAATTGTCAGTTTTCTGGGAGTGTTTGAAGGTATTCTGAGTACATTTCAAGTCTCAACTCAGTGGTTTGCCTCCAGTCGCTTAGTCGAACGTACCGGGGTATTTGTGACGGCGATGATTTTACCCATTGGCATCGCAGCCTTAGGCTTGTTTTCTCTGGTTGGTAATATTACCGGATTATTTTCTATTTTTCTTGGATTTTTGATTCTACGCTTCCTAGATGAACTATTTCACTATACTTTAATTGAAACCACTGGCGCTGTATTATTTCAACCCCTACCGGATAATACCCGTAGCGATATTCAAACCCTAGTCAATGGAGTCTTTGAACCCCTGTCAACGGGAGCCTCTGGAATTATTATTCTATTGGTTCTGGCGTTAAGTCAATGGATGATTCCGGCCCAACCCCGGACTGGATTTTTACAAAATCAAAGTTTAATCTTTGTCGGAGTGATTATATTGCTGGCGGGGGTTTGGATGGCGGTAGTTTGGGCGATTCGTTCTCAATATGTTAATTTATTGGTTCGTAGTGCAGAACGCGGCCGACTGGGAACAACGGATGTTGATATGCGCGCCCTCAAACGCTCTGTCGTCGATACCCTCAGCCAACCGAAACCCGAGGCAGATAAGCGCTCCTGCATTGAACTATTGAGTAAACTCGATCCAAAAAATCTGGGTGAAACTTTAGTCCCGCTGTTGAATGATTTACCCCCAACTTTACAGCGCCAAAGCTTAGAAACGATGCTAGAGCATCCTAACCCAGCCTATTTAGACCAGATGCGATCGTTCTCGCGCCAACCCTTACCCCCAGAAGTATTAGCCTTAGCATTACGATATATTTGGCTGACCGAATCTGCTCCTGATATTAACCAACTACGGCCTTATCTTCAACCGCAAGTCGATCCAGTGGTACGAGGGACAGCCGCCGCCTTAATTATGCGTCGAGGCGATCGCGAACAAAAAGCCGCAGCAACGAATGTGATTCGTCGGATGGTTACAGCCCCAGAAGAACGAGAACGAGTCATGGGAACTCGGGCCATGGGGGAAGCGGACTCATTACAGGTATTGCGACTGTATCTCAGTGATTTATTACAAGATGAGTCTTTACGGGTTCGTTGTGCTTTACTCGATGTGATTGCCGGAACCCACATGGAGGAGTATTATCCCTCTCTATTACGTGCCTTATCCTATCGTTCCACCCGCGAAGCCGCCCGTCAAGCATTAGTCAGACTCGGCAATGAAGCGATCCCATTATTGGTAGAAGTGGCACAGGATATTTATAAACCCGATTTGGTGCGACTGCAAGCCTGGAATGCTATTGGTGAAATTGGTAGTTTAGAAGCCCTCGATACTTTAATTAACCATCTGATGAGTTCGTGGGGTCATACCCGGCGCAGTATTTTACGAATATTGCTAAAAGTTCCAGAAGATGCCGGAATTGAAGGGGTATTAGACCGGATTGGTCGTAGCGGTTTAGAAGCGTTAATTGAGCAAGAATTAATGTTTATGGGGCAAATTTACGCCGCTTTAATTGATTTATCTTTAGAATCTGAATCTCACTCAACCCTGACTGGGGAAATGTTAGATTTAGATGGGGATCAAATTGATGCTAACTCTTCCCCCCAATTTCTCCATCGGGCGCTGCGAAGTATGGAATTAGACGCAGTAGATCGGTGCTTTTTACTGATGAAATTTTTGTATCCCCTCAGTTCGATCCAAGCCGCCGCCTTCAATATTCAATCCAATGCCATGTCTAATTTGGCACGGGGGTTAGAAATTTTAGATAATACTGTCGATATTAGCAGCAAGCGATCGCTGATTAGCCTACTGGATCGTCGCCCATTATCCGAAAAATTAGAGCTGTTAACCCCTCTAATGATATATCAACCCCTCAAACCTAGCGATCGCCTGCGTCAACTCTTAGAATTACGTCATTTCCTCTCTGACTGGGGGTTAGCCTGCTGTTTCCATCTCGCCCGGACTTCCCGCTGGAGTCTAACTGCTGAACAAACCTTGATGTGTCTGCGTCATCCCACAGGTTTTGTACGTGAAGCGGTTCTGTGTTATTTAAAGATAGCCTCGCAGCGAGCTTTGATAGAATTATTGCCAATGCTGCAAACTGATCCTGATCCTTTAGTTGCAACCCAGGTTAGACAACTGATGAATGAACTGGGATTAGAAAATGGTCAATCAGTTTAAGCCAGATCACCCGATAGATACCCCTTAGCCTTTTATTTTTCCTCAATTGAAAATTCACTCAAATTTTGCATCTTATTTGAACTCAAACAATGTTAACCAGTGTTGAACGTTTATTATTTGTCCGAGGAGTCCCGATTTTTGCTGAATTACGGGATGATTTCTTAGTTCGTTTAGCCTCTGTAATGGATGAGTTATCTTTTCCAGCGAATCATAATATTGTGACCCAAGGACAAGAAGGTCGTTCACTTTATATTGTGGTGTATGGACGGGTACGGGTGCATTTAGTCGATCGCGATCTAACAACATTGGGAGAAGGCGCTTGTTTTGGCGAAATGTCATTATTTGATGCAGAACCCCGTTCCGCTTCTGTCACGACGTTAGAGCCTTGTATTTGCCTGATGCTGACTCAAATGCAGCTTTATGATGCCATTGATGAAACTCCTGGTATTGCGATTAATATTATTCGGATGTTATCTCGTCGTGTCCGAGAACTTAACCAAAAAATGAATGCCAAAGCCGCTCCTGAACCGGCAACATTAACCGAAGTTCCCTCTGGAAAAGGTTAATTTTTGTTGGGGCGTTATTTGTTCCTCACTCATTTGTTCTTCATTGCAAAAATATGCTTGAGAACCCATAACCAACAACTAATAATTAATAACTCAATCAATATGAGCTTAATTGTTTTAGGTAGTTTAAATATGGATTTAGTGGCACAAACGCCACGTTTACCCACCCCGGGTGAAACTGTTCAAGGTCAACAGTTTTTTACGGCATCGGGTGGAAAAGGAGCAAATCAAGCGGTTGCGGCGGCTCGTTTGGGAGCAGTCACTTCTTTAATTGGACGAGTGGGTGACGATCAATTTGGTGCAGATTTATTGAGTGGTTTAAAGGCCGATCAAGTTAATATTGAACAGATATTTATACAGCCTCAAATAGCTTCTGGTGTGGCAATCATTACAACAAATCATCAAGGAGAAAATACGATTGTAATTGTAGCCGGAGCGAATGGAAAAGTTGATCAAACAGATGTTCAACGAATGCTACCTTTATTGCCAAATGCGACCGCATTATTATTACAATTAGAAATTCCTCTTGCCACCGCGATCGCCGCTGCAAAAGTTGCTAAAAATGCAGGCGTTACAGTGATTTTAGATCCAGCCCCAGCACCGGATAATTTACCCGAGGAATTGTATGGTTTAATTGATATTATTACACCGAATGAAACAGAAGCGCAGCGTTTAACTGGCGTTGAAATTACTAATAAAAAATCTTGGATAAAAGCTGCCAATATTTTATTAGAACGAGGCGTAAAAACGGTGGTAATTAAGTTGGGAGCTAAAGGCGTTTTTTGTATGAGTTCATCGCAACAATTTTATATTCCCTCTTTTCCAGTTCAAGCAATAGACACAGTGGCAGCCGGAGATGCATTTAATGGGGCAATGGCAACGGCTTTAGATCGGGGTTTATCCCTCCGTGAAGCAATGGTCTGGGGTGCTGCGGCGGGCGCACTGACCACCACAAAAATAGGCGCACAACCCGCTTTACCTCATTGGGAAATATTTGATAATTTTTTGCATTAATAATTTGATAAGTTCAATCAATTCAATATTTTTTATCTCTCCAATAATGTGAGGCGCTTGAGATTTAACCGACTGCATCCTTATAAAAGGGCGATCGCAAAAAATATCTTAGCCGTTTAATGATAAATTAGGAATTTTCTTGCCTCTCTCCTATTAGGAGAGGGGTTGGGGAGAGGTCTGTTTTAAATTCGTCTTCCTCACGTTAAAATAGAGATTTATTGCTAAACTATATTTTGGAGATTACAACTCAATAAAAATTGAAATCGGAGAACGAACGATGCCACATACAATTGTGACAAATACTTGTGAAGGGGTAGCTGATTGTGTTGATGCCTGTCCGGTTGCCTGTATTCATCCAGGGCCGGGGAAAAATACAATTGGAACAGATTGGTATTGGATTGATTTTGATACTTGTATAGACTGCGGAATTTGTGTCACTGTTTGTCCTGTTGATGGCGCTATTTTGCCAGAAGAACGACCGGAATTACAACAAACTCCAAAATAATTAAAACTAATATTAATCATTAAGAGACGTTTGAAAGCAGCGTCTCTATTGATTGCCATTAATAAATAGTATCAAGTGATAAAAAAAATACTATATTGATTTTCTCTTGTTCTCCTCTCCAGATTTAGCAACCCGTTGCCAGCGATCAATATTTGAATGATTCTGTATCATAGGAAAATCGTAAAATGCTGCCGTAACATAAGTTTATATCTAACCTCTCATCACTAGGCGCTTTAAATTTACAAATTTAAGAAAATACTCTGTTAATTTTACCCAGATGGGGAAAGACTAGATTAGAATAGAGCTTATACCTGTGGTGATATTTCCCGTTGGGAGAATGCTCAGGTTAAAAGTAATTGTTCATCGAAGTTTAAATCAATGGCGATCGCGGAGTCGAATCCTTCTTCTCAACAGCCAGACAATCAACCGTCTGAAAAAATCCATTTGCCGAAAACCAGCGAATCTGAAACCCTAAAAAAGATTCGCCATACTGCCTCTCATGTCATGGCAATGGCTGTACAAAAGCTGTTTCCGAAGGCACAAGTCACGATTGGCCCTTGGATTGAAAATGGCTTCTATTATGACTTTGATAATCCTGAGTCTTTCACCGATAAAGACCTAAAAGCCATCAAAAAAGAGATGGTGAAAATTATCAAGCGTAAACTGCCTGTGGTGCGGGAAGAAGTCAGTCGGGAGGAAGCCCAACAACGGATTGAAAATCAGGCTGAACCCTACAAACTTGAAATTTTAGAGGGTTTAGAAGAACCCATTACAATCTATCATCTCGGCGAGCAGTGGTGGGATTTGTGTGCGGGCCCCCATGTGGAAACCACCGCAGAAATTAACCCCAAAGCAATTGATTTAGAAAGTGTTGCGGGGGCCTATTGGCGTGGGGATGAAACCAAAGCCCAACTGCAACGGATTTATGGTACAGCTTGGGAAACCCCCGAACAATTAGCCGAATATAAACGGCGCAAAGAAGAGGCCCTCAAACGGGATCACCGTCGTTTAGGCAAAGAACTGGGATTATTTATCTTTGCAGATCCAGTTGGGCCAGGATTACCCCTGTGGACACCCAAAGGCACAATTCTACGCAGCACTTTAGAAGATTTTCTCAAACAAGAACAACTTAAACGCGGCTATTTATCCGTCGTTACGCCTCATATTGCCAAGGTAGATTTATTTAAACTTTCTGGACATTGGCAGAAATACAAAGAAGATATGTTCCCGATGATGGCAGAAACGCCTGAGGCAGCAGCAGACGAACAGGGTTTTGTGATGAAGCCGATGAACTGCCCTTTTCATATCCAAATTTACAAAAGTCAGTTACGGTCTTACCGAGAATTGCCCATCCGTTTAGCTGAATTTGGTACAGTGTACCGCTATGAACAATCTGGGGAATTGGGCGGTTTAACTCGAGTTCGTGGCTTTACAGTAGATGATTCTCACCTATTTGTCACCCCCGACCAACTCGACGAAGAATTCTTAAATGTGGTGGATTTGATTCTATCAGTCTTTAATAGTCTACAACTAAAAAACTTTAAGGCAAGATTGAGTTTCCGTGACCCCGAGTCCGATAAATATATTGGTTCTGACGAAGCTTGGAATAAGGCCGAAAATGCCATTCGTCGGGCAGTCGAAACTTTGGGAATGGATCACTTTGAAGGCATCGGTGAAGCTGCCTTTTATGGCCCGAAACTGGACTTTATTTTCCAAGATGCCCTAGAGCGCGAATGGCAACTGGGAACTGTACAGGTAGATTATAATTTACCCGAACGATTTGAGTTAGAATTTGTAACTGAAGCTGGCGATCGCCAACGTCCGGTTATGATACACCGCGCTCCGTTTGGTTCGCTTGAACGTCTAATTGGGATTTTAATCGAGGAGTACGCTGGAGATTTTCCGCTGTGGTTAGCCCCCACACAAATCCGCTTGTTACCCGTGAGTGATGAGTATTTACCTTATGCCCAAAACGTGGCGAAAGAGATGCTACTGTCTGGAATTCGTGCCGAAGCCGATAACAGTCATGAACGACTCGGGAAACAAATTCGTAATGCTGAAAAGGAAAAAATTCCGGTAATGGCCGTGGTGGGCGCTAAAGAAGTTGAGGCAAATAGTCTCAGTGTTCGGACTCGAAAATCTGGAGAATTGGGTGATTGTCCCGTTCAAGAAGTGATAGAACGGATGAAAAATGCGATCGCTCAATATGAAGATTTTTAACAGTTACTTTCTTCAAACTCTACCAATAAATCTGATATTATCGGGGTGAATGAATTCATCCACTACTAAAATGAGTCATAAGATTCAATTTACTGATAAAGTTGAGGAAAAAGTGGTACAGTTTGAAGAGATTGCATAGCTCTTTCTATGGGATGTTATGACCCATTATTTAATCCTCAATGGGGTGGGATCAAGTATAATGAACTCAGATGAACTTAAATAAAGAAAAAAGTTTATTATGAGTGTAACTAAAA
Organism: Microcoleaceae cyanobacterium; assembly: GCA_049647265.1. Lineage (GTDB taxonomy): Bacteria > Cyanobacteriota > Cyanobacteriia > Cyanobacteriales > Microcoleaceae > JAAURB01. Next base: position 34,709 of record JBARXJ010000047.1, on the reverse strand, counting down.
AAGAAGTAGAATCCTTGTTGAAAAACTTACCTGAAGATTGCTCCCTTGAAGATATTCAATATCACCTTTATGTGATAGAAAAGTATCGTCAGGGAGTTGCAGCAAGTAGCACAACTCGGAAATTAAGACAAGAGGAAGCGGAAAGTTTATTAAGTAAATGGGTTATCAAGTAGTTTGGTCGCCAAGAGCCTTAGATGATATCGATGCTATTGCTGCTTATATTGCTCGGGATTCTGTATCTTACGCAGCAGCGGTGGTACAAAGAATCATTGAGGTCACTCGTAACTTGAATGATGCTGCCTTATCGGGTGCGGAGGTTCAAGAATTTGGTGATGAAACTATTCGAGAGAAGTTTGCTTATACTTATCGAATTATTTATCAAATAGAAGGTGACATGGTTACGGTTTTAACTGTAATTCATGGTAAACAACTTCTTCAATTAGAGTAAAAATACTCACTTACTTTATTATTTTTTCAAATATCCTTCCTCAATGGCTACAAGCTAGTCACTTGGGGAGGGACTTATTTTATGAGTTGAGCGGTTGTTTGTCATTTGTGATTACATGAAGAGGGCGTAGGGAAGCGCGAACGTCAATTGCCTATTGATCTGTAGCAGATGTGCCTCTGTTGGTCAGCATTCGCTGTTTTTATTGCGACTGAGGTTAGGCCTAAGCCTACTCCCTACAAATATAAATCACGAATAGCCCATAACAAATGACCATTTTTAATGTCCCTTGAAGTCTAGGCGGGTGAAGTGTTTTGAGCATTGAATGAATATGCTATTGTTTTGGCATACTCTAAAATTTTTCAAACCTAATCGATAGCGTAGTGATGAAACATCACGTTTGTATAACCATTGGCATCAATCAATATCAGTTTCTCCAACCGTTGAGTTATGCTCAACAGGATGCAGAAGCCGTTCAGGAATGCTTAACAACAACATCTGGGTTCTCTGCTGATAAGTCTGTCTTGATCAGTGACACTTCTCCTCATCTTTGGGGAATTCCAACTCACCCAGAACGAGACAATATTCTAGACTGGATCGAGGGCGTGTGTCGAGAACAACTCACCCCAGACGATACTTTATGGTTCTTTTTTAGTGGCTACGGCATCAGCTACGATGGCATTGACTATTTATTACCCATAAACGGTAATCCTTCTAACATCGAAGCAACAGGTATTCCAGTACAGTTAGTCTATGAACGCCTGAAGCAAGCTACCGCTGACAATATTATTGTATTGCTGGATATTAACCGTAGTCAAGGCGCTAGAACCGGTAGAATTGTCGGTTCAGAGCTGATGAGTTTAGCCGAAGAAATGGAAATTCCAACGATCTTATCCTGTCGTTGCGAAGATCAACTCTCCCGTGAAACCTCAGCTTTACGCCATGGCTTTTTTACGGCTGCATTACTCGAAGCACTGCAAAGGGGAGAATATAAAACCATTCAAGCACTGAGTCAGTTTCTCTCGAAGCGTCTGCCGCAATTAACCGAACAGCATCTACGTCCCCCTCAAGATCCTGTGTTGGTGGTACATCCTCCTGAAAAAGCCATTAGAATGATTTTACCGGAATATCCGTCACCACTGGCGGCCGTTTCCCAGCAGAATGGTAATGCAGCACTGTATACCACCCTGGAAGCTGCTTCTAATGGCTCTCAACCGGATATTTCTCCCCCCGAAGCTTCTTTGACTCCCCTGAAAAGTCAGTCTCAACCTGCACCAACCGCTTATACTGCGGGTAATTCTGAGTCATCTTCTACTCCTCCTTCTCCACCGATGAATAGTTCTAGTTCCCGTCCTTCTCAAGATACTGTTAAAGAAGAAACTATGTCTGAAGGTTCATTTGTAAAACAACTGGTTTTATGGAGCGGCGCAACGGCTCTATTACTGTTGCTGGGTGTTTTTTATACCAATAAACCGACTTTATTGGCTCAGAAAAATACTCAGTCTGAGTTAGTGGCTCCCACAGAAGTTGTCGCTTCCCCAGAAACGGCTCCTCCCCCAATCTCAGAGACTGTTACTAGCGACTCAGAAGCGGCTACAACGGTCTCTGAAACCACTCCAACCCCCCCCGACTCAGAGGCAAATCAAGCCGTCTTGACTCAAGCCAAAGCACAATTAAAAGGGGTTTCTGCTTCTAGTTTTAGTAATGCAATTACTCAAATTCGTCAAATTCCTAAAAGTGACCCAGCATATCCCCAAGCACAACAGGAAATTGAACGTTGGAGTCAAACGATTTTAGATGTGGCTGAGGGACGTTCTCGCGGGGATGATTTTCAAGGGGCAATTGCGGCGGCGATGTTAGTGCCGGATGCCAATGAGAAGATGTATCAGCAAGCACAGCTCAAAATTCAACAATGGGACGGGCAACGGCAACAGCTTAAAATTAATCAAGCGTTATTGAAAGTGGCTCAAGGAAGGGTTAAAACAGGACAGGCTTCTTCTTATAATGATGCGATTAATGAAGCCCGTAAGATTGAAGCGGGTCAGCCGGGTTATCAAGCGGCGCAAACTCAGATCGATCAATGGAGTCAGGAAATCTTAAAAATTGCTCAGGCACGAGCGCAGAAAAATCAATTTGAAACGGCAATACAAGCGGCTTCTCTGGTTCCTGAAGGAAGTTCTGCCTATGATCCTGCTCAAAAAGCGATCGGTGAGTGGAAAACAAAATAAGACAATTAAATTTCAGGATAACTCTCAAGGGTGGCAATGTCCACCCTATTTTTATCAAAACTTCCCTTAACCTTACCTGGAAATTAGGGTACAGGAGATTTTGACAACTCCCGTCACCGGAGGTGAGGGATTCTTCCTTCACGGCTCAACGCCTCACAAAAGCAGTGCCTTTGCTTGGTCTGACTCGAACTCCAGAAGCTGTTGCGAGATGCCCTCCCGCCAATACTCGTAAACCTTCATCTCGGATATTTACTGCCGCGTTTACATCCCTATCGTGTTGAGTCCCACAATGATCACAAGTCCATTCTCTTACATCGAGCGGTAGACTTTCTACTTGATTCAGACACACATGGCAGGTTTTTGAAGACGGGAAAAATCTATCTATTTCTAGGTAGGTTTTTCCGTCCCATTCAGCTTTATATTTGAGCAGGGTACAAAACATTCCCCAGCCAGCGTCAGTTATAGACTTGGCTAGCTTATGGTTCTTTACCATATTCTTGACAGCCAAATTTTCTACAACTATGACTTGGTTTTCGTCTACTAATTTACGACTTAGCTTGTGTAGAAAATCCTCACGACAACGGCTAATTTTTTGGTGGACTTTAGCTACTTTAACTCTTGCCTTGTTTCTATTGTTAGACTTTAATTGCTTTTGACTTAAGCGTTTTTGATGAATGGCTAGTTTTTTCTCATGATACCGATAGTACCGAGGGTTACCATGTTTACTACCATCTGATGTGATCGCAAAATGGGTTAGCCCTACATCAATTCCGATTGCAATACCCTCGCTACTAATTTTGGGTTGGTCTGTCACATCATCATAGAGGCATGATGCGTAGTACTCACCCGTTACCGTCATCGAAACTGTAACTGATTTAAGAGTCCCTACTGGCACACGAGAAACACGACAATAGACTTTTCTTAACTTCGGTAATGTTAAGTAGTCCCCGGTTAATTTACACCCTTGAGGAAAGCGAATAGACTGCCTTCTGTGTTTGCCTTTGAAGCGTGGATATCGAGACCTCCCTTCAAAAAAGTTCAAGAAAGCGCTAGACAAGTCTAAGGCTGCCTGTTGCAAGACTTGAGATGGTGGCTCTGCTAACCACTTATGCTCTTTTTTTAATCCAGGCAACAGCTTAATGATGTCATTGCGGCTTAACCCTTTTCCTGTCTCCTTGTAAGTTCTAGATGTTAACGATAGCCCGTAGTTGTAAAACCAACGTGCTGAGCCAAAAGACTTAGCGAGTAAGACCTTAGCTTGCGAAGTTGGATATATACGGTATTTGTAGGCTTTTAACATCTAGCTTTACCAAAGGCTTGATACTATGGTAACACATTAAACGCTATACTGCCATTCATCCCGTCACGGGACGTGAGGGTCTTCTGGCATCACAGATAAATTTTAGATCATATCCAAGCTTTCACACCTGACAAATTTACTTTTTTTCAGGAATCTTTACATCCTGTCGTGTAGCCCCCCTCAAATTTCTCGAGAAAATTTTGAACTTAATTGTACTTACTGGCAGTCTAATTACCTATCGAACGCGAAAATCCGGCATCGCAAAACGCCAATGCCAAACCCAGAGGGAATTTATCTATCTCTCACAGGATTTTCAGCAAAAGGTTACATCATGTAAACAGTTGCTCATTGTGTAACTTTTCTTTACACTGCATCAAATCATCCAACACTAGCCACTCAGGAGTTTTGAGTATGACATCAGGGTTCAGTAATCAACGGTTGAAGCATTGGGTGTTTAATGGCATCAAGCGGCCGGCGACTGCAACAATATTAGGATTAGCACTGATTACATTAATGAGTGCTATTAGCATCGGATGGTTTGCAGGAGAAGCCACTCTCACTGAAGTATTTAATCAACTCCATCAGATACAACAGTCTCCTCCGTTTTGGTTAGAGATTCCTGACATCACACAACAGCATTTATTTTTACCGACAGTAGGATTGGGTTTAATTGTCTTCTTAGTGATGAAGATTTCTCCTCAACCCGATTTGTGGTCACGGGTAATAGTTGTATCTGTGTTGCTGGCTGTAACGCTGCGATATTTCTTATGGCGATCGCTATCTACACTTAATTTAGCAGATCCCCTCAATGGCATACTGAGTCTCGCGATTTTATTAATGGAAATTGTTGTTATTTTTAGCAATAGTTTACAGGTTTACCACAGCCTCAAAATTAAAAAGCGCCACAATCAAGCAGATCAAATGTCTGTGGCTGTTGTTGAAGGGAAATATCAGCCTTCTGTTGATATCTTAATTCCTACTTATAATGAACCTGTTTCTATTTTACGACGAACAATTATCGGTTGCCAGGCGATAGATTATGTCGATAAAACCATTTATTTGTTAGATGATACTCGGCGACCCGAAGTCAGAAAAATAGCTGATGAGTTAGGCTGTGAATATATCACTCGTCCGGATAATCGTCATGCTAAAGCGGGGAATTTAAACCATGCCATTAGCCAAACACACGGAGAATTAATCGTAGTTTTCGATGCCGATTTTGTTCCAACTACAAATTTTTTAACCCGAACGTTAGGCTTCTTTCAAGATAGTAAAATTGCCTTATTACAAACGCATCAAAGCTTTTATAATGCCGATCCAGTCGCTCGGAATTTAGGCTTAGAAGACCGTTTACCTCAAGAAGTAGAAATCTTTTCTCGCCACTATCAACTACTTAGAGATGGCTTAGAAACAGCCCTTTGTTATGGTAGTTCTTTTGTGGTGCGTCGTAGTGCTTTACTCGAAACTGGAGGATTTGTCACCGAATCTTTGAGTGAAGATTACTATACCGGAATTCGGTTATCTGCAAAAGGATATCGAGTCATTTATTTAGGAGAAAGTTTAAGTGCGGGGTTATCGGCAGAAAATATGTCAGCCCATGTTATTCAGCGAATGCGGTGGGCTAGAGGAACATTACAAGCCTTTTTTGTTAAAGCCAGTCCTTTTATTATTCCGGGTTTAAAACCGAAGCAAAGACTGGCTCATTTTGAAGGTATTATTCAATGGTTTACCAGTGTTTTTCGTTTGTTTTTCCTCATATTACCCATTATTTGTTATAGCTTTAGTCTCTCTCCCATTCATGCCACAGCAACCGAACTGATTTACTTCTTTTTACCCTATTATTTAATTCAATTATTTACTTTTTCTTGGCTAAATTATCGCTCTCGCTCCGCCTTAATTTCTGATATTTATTCTATTGCTCAATGTTTTCCTGTATCCATTGCTGTGTTTTCAACTCTAACTCGTCCATTTTCTAAACCATTTAAAGTTACCCCCAAAGGAGTAGAAAGTAATCGTTTTTACTTTAACCTCTATTTAGCTTGGCCGTTAATTTTAATTTTAATCGGCACAATATTTTGTCTGTGGAAAAGTTGGAATCAACCCAGTTGGGTTTTATTCTGGAGTATTTATAATATTTTCATGATAAGTGTGAGCTTATTAATTTTACTAGATGCTCCTAGACTGAGTGTTTATGAATGGTTTCAACTGCGGCGAGTGATGCAGGTAAAAATAGATGATCAAACGCTCTGGGGAGTAACTACAAAACTCTCAGAAATTGGGGCAGAAATTGCCTTAACTCAACAAAATTATCTCTTGAAATTACCTATTGAGGCTAAACAAACGATTGAATTAGAATTGAGTGAAAACCAGCTTAAACTGACTGGAAAAGTAATCAATTATCAATCTAATGGAGAATATCCTATCCTCAGAATAGAGTTTGAGAATGTCACTTTGCCTCAGCATCGAGAATTAGTCAAACTGTTATTTTGTCGTCCTGGACAATGGCAAGCCCATCAAACTCCCGGAGAGTTAAAGTCCATACAATTATTGTTAACAGCATTCTTTAAACCTCGGTTTATTTTTGATCGTCATCGAGAAGATCATCCGATGTTTGTCTCTCAAAGCTAACAGAATATTATAGTGGGATTGAAATTTATCTTTCTTTCCCACCTTAATGTTATAACAACAAAACTCATGAATCAAGATGTAACATTGCACTTTTTTTGTGGTAAAATGGCAAGTGGTAAATCAACTTTAGCTCAGATTATAGCCAAAGAAAATAATGCAATATTAATCTCAGAGGATGCTTGGTTATCTCAGCTATATTCCGAAGAAATTCATAATTTTTCAGATTATATTAAATACTCATCTCGATTAAAATCTATTTTATTATCTCATATTCAAAGTTTACTCTCACAAGGCATCTCAGTTGTACTAGATTTTCCCGGAAATACACCCTCGCAACGGCAGTGGTTTCGTTCAATATTTGAGTCAATAGAAGTTAATCATCTACTTCATTATATCGTTGCCTCAAATCAACTTTGTAAACAACAACTGAAACTCAGAAGTAAAGATTTACCGAAATCTTCTTCTTTTACAACTGAAGCGGAATTTGAAGCCATTACTCAGTATTTTCAACCTCCTAAACCAGAGGAAAACTTTAATATTAAAATATACAAATGAGACTAAATCATAGTTATTTTTCTATTTGTTGCTTTACCCAATTTCTAAAAGCTTTCATTGTTTTATTTCTGCCTTCAGTTTTTACGCGCTGTAAATATTCGGGAATAATATCAATGAGTGGAAAACCGGGAAAATGAGGACTAAATTCGGCTTCAATATATTCTCCATTTCTTAATACATTAATTTGTAGTTTTCCTTTCTCAAATCGCCACAATTCCGGCACACCTAATGCTTGATAGATTTGTGGATAACTCCGAGAAGTAATATCAATTTCTAAGGCTAAATCTGGCGGAGGATCAATTGTTAAATCTAATCGTTTTTTACCTCTAACTGCGGCTTCATTCTCAATATAAAAACAATCATCCGGTTCAATTCCTTGTGCCATTAATTCGTTTTTAAATGTAGTTGAACCCAAAGGATAGAATTCAATATCTAATTCTTCCAATAAAACTTTAATAAAATCAGCAATAAAAACTTTATCAACTTCATGTTCCATAGAAGGAACCATAATTTCTAATACTTCATGTTCATAAGCAATTCTAGCAGAACGTTTTTCTCCTAACTCTTCAAGAATTTGTTCAAACTTTTGCCAGCTAATATCATTGAAGATAACTTTATGTCCGGGAGGAATTTCAATCTGCTTTAATGTGAGTAACATAATATTCTAAATTTCAATACAATCAAAAATTGTGATTAAAGGGAATAGAGAACAAAAGCTATAATTCATCATGATTTGTATTTTTGTAGTTGATGAATCTCTAAATAGTAAAATTTTATCTAGAAAACTGATAACGTAATAACAAAGAATTCGTCACCACACTCACCGAACTAAATGCCATTAAAGCACCCGCCACCGAAGGACTTAACAGAATACCAAACGGTAATAATAATACACCCGCAGCCACAGGAATTCCGATGATATTATAAGCAAAAGCCCAGAATAAATTCTGCCGAATTTTATTAAAAGTTGCCCGACTTAAATGAATAGATTCTTTCACATCTAATAAAGATTCTCCCATTAAAATAATATCAGCCGTTTCCATCGCCACATCCGTTCCGGTATGTAAACTAATGCCAACATTCGCAACTGCTAAAGCCGGGGCATCATTAATTCCATCCCCTACCATTGCGACTTTTTTACCTAACTTTTGTAAAGCCGTAATTGCTTCTCCTTTTTCCTGGGGTTTAACTTCCGCTTGTATTTGTTCTGAACTTAATCCTAATTCTGTCGCAATCATCTCTGCAACAGTCGCGCGATCGCCTGTTAAAATCTTAACGTCTAACCCCATATCTTGTAATTGTTCAATCGTTTGTTTAGCTTCCGGTTTAAGGGGATCGCTAATACCAATCAAACCGATTATATTAGAGTCAGCCGCAATATAAACAATAGTTTTTCCGGGTAAGTCAGGTAAGGTTTCGGGTAAGGTTATTTCTTGTTGTTTTAACCAGTCTAAATTCCCCACAGACACCTGTTTTCCTGCGACTATTGCAGATGCCCCTAACCCGACTTCTGTATGGAAATTGTCAGCCGTAGGAATGGTTAATTTTTGCTGTTTAGCTTGCTGACAAATAGCCGTGGCAATTGGATGAGTTGAGCCTTGTTCAACAGCCGCTGCTTGTTGTAAAATCTCTGTAGTAGATTGCGATCCTAAAGATAAACAATCCGTTACGATGGCATTCCCCGTGGTAATAGTTCCGGTCTTATCAAATATCACGGTATCAAGCTGATGAACTTGTTCTAAAATATCTCCGCCTTTAATTAATAATCCTTTTTCTGCACCAATGCCAGAACCGACTAAAATAGCAGTAGGAGTGGCTAACCCTAAGGCACAAGGACAAGCAATGACAAGGACTGCGATCGCTAATTTTAAACTCAGTAATAAATTCCCTTGAGAAGCGATTTCTACGCCCCCTAACGTCATCACCTGCGGCCAAATACGAGTACCAATAATAAACCAAAATAGGAAGGTTAATGTTGCTAAACTGATTACGCCATAAGTAAAATAACCAGCAACGGTATCAGCTAAATTTTGTATCGGGGCCTTGCGAGTTTGGGCGGTTTCGACTAAATTAACAATTTGGGCTAATGTTGTTTGAGATCCTGTGCGTGTCGTTTGGATAATCATCATACCAGACTGATTGATAGTGCCGGCGACAACCCCATCACCCACTTGCTTAACCACAGGCATTGACTCCCCGGTTAATAACGACTCATCGACGCTGCTATTACCATGACAAACCGTGGCATCTACAGGTATTTTCTCCCCCGGTAACACTTGCAGCCATTCCCCAACTTTGACTTGTTCTGCGGGAATTTCGCAACTCTCTAGATCGAAAGTCATCTCATGATCAACTGTTTTCGGTTTACCTACTAAACGGGCAGTTGTGGGTTGTAATGCCATCAAAGAATGCAACGCAGCAGTTGCCCGATGTCTGGCTTGTTGTTCGAGGGTTTTACCGAGTAAGATAAACCCTAATAGCATCACAGGTTCATCAAAGAAACATTCCCAACCTAACTGAGGAAACAATAACGCCACGCAGCTTGTTGTGTAAGCAGTCAAAGTTCCTAACCCCACTAAAGTGTTCATATTGGGGGCATTGCGTCCTAAACTGCGTAAACCATCGACAATAATAGTCCGTCCGGGAAATAATAATGCCAGAGTGGCTAAACCCCAGTGAAAGCCAATATGATTAATCAGAGGAATATGAATATTAAGATAATGATGTAGATGTCCTAATGCCGACAACAGCAATAGTATTCCACAGGTAATAATACGTTGAATTTGTTGTTGCGTTTCCTGGCGGTGACGGCGGTTAACGGTTTCGGCGGCTTCGGTTTGGTTATTTGTTTGGCAACGGGGTTGACTGGGAAAACCTGTTTTTGTTAATTTTTCAGTTAAGGTATTAACATCAACAGTATTGATTTGACACTCAACTCTCGCTACTTCTGTCGCTAAGTTAACGCAAGCAGAAATAACCCCTGGTTGTTGGGTAAGTTGACGTTCAACCGCTTTGACACATCCGGCACATTTCATACCACCAACGTCTAAAATAAGGGTTTCAGTAGGAGTTTGAGGAGATTTTATATCGGATTTTAATGTAGGTTTAGAAGCAATTTGCATTTCTAGTTGTGTTAATAATAAAATAAATATTTTTAGTGGTTTATGATGGATCGTTGGTTATGGATAACAGATCTTTTGATGGCTGAGACAGTCGCATTATAAATTACGGTTTTATCTTCTAGGGTAAACCCCTTTTAGGTAGCCTCAGCTAAATATGATACTCTTTTTTAAGATTTGCTGAAATTAACTGACCTGAGACAGAGGGAAGAACCCTAATTTCAATTAATCGAATATTATAATAGGAGTATGAGAACTTATGGCGGCGATGCGTAAAACCCCTGTGTTAAAACCCGGGGATATAAGCGAGGGAGCCAAATTCATTTGGCAGATAAAGACAGAGTTATGCTATAATAAGCAGCATAACCTTAACGGTAGTGAGTCAGCGCATTGATAGTTTACGAGTTTAAAGCAAAGGGGAAAGATAGTCAGTACAAGGCAATTGACGAGGCGATACGCTCCTATAAGTTTATCCGAAATTCTTGTCTGAGATATTGGATGGATAGCAAAAAAGTGAGCAAGTACGACCTCAATAAATATTGCAAAGTACTAGCCAAGCAATATCCTTTTGCCGACAAACTCAACTCTCAAGCGAGACAGTCTGCGGCGGAATGTACATGGAGCGCAATTAGTCGGTTTTACGAGAACTGCAAACGCAAAGTCCCTGGTAAAAAAGGCTTCCCTAAGTTTAAGAAGCACGCTCGTTCTGTTGAGTATAAGGCTACCGGATGGAAACTTTCAGAAAACAGAAAAGCGATTACTTTTACAGACAAGAACAATATCGGGAAGCTTAAGCTCATTGGAACCTACGATCTTAATTTCTACCCAACAGATGCCATTAAAAGAGTCAGGTTAGTTAGAAGAGCCGATGGGTACTATGTACAGTTTTGTATTTCAGTTAATGTCAGAATTGAAACTGAACCAACAGGAAAAGCCATAGGCTTAGATGTTGGAATTAAGTATTTCTTAGCTGACAGTTCAGGGAATACTGTAGAAAATCCACAATTCTATCGAAAAGCTGAGAAACAATTAAACCGTGCCAATCGCAAGAAATCTAAAAAGTACATTCCAGGAGCCAAGCCGCAGTCAAAAAATTACCACAAAGCTAGAAACCGATATGCCCGGAAGCATTTAAGAGTAAGTCGACAACGTAAAGAGTATGCAAAGAGAATTGCGTACTGCGTCATCCACTCTAACGATGTGGTCGCCTATGAAGACTTGAATGTCAAAGGCATGGTAAAAAATCGATATCTAGCCAAATCAATTTCAGATGTTGCCTGGTCAACTTTTCGCCATTGGTTAGAGTATTTTGGGATTAAATATGGGAAGCTAACCATACCCGTAGCGCCTCATAATACTTCTCAAAACTGTTCAAATTGTGGGGAGAAAGTACAAAAATCTCTGTCAACTAGAACTCATATTTGCCCCCATTGCGGCTATGTAGAAGATAGAGACATTAACGCCGCCAGAAACATCTTAAAAAAAGCTCTAAGTACGGTCGGGCAGACCGAATCTAACACCTCGACTCCGCTCGGTGTTACCCTGAGCGACAGTCGAAGGGTAAAGCTTGGGGAGTTTGATCCACTTTTAATGTTGGAGCAATCCTGCATTAGAAAGATTGAACTGTGAACCAAGAATCCCCGTCTTTTTAAAGCGGGGAGTGTCAACTTAATCCTCAGCTAAAAATTACTCAATTACAGAATAAGTCGTCAAGCCGTTACAATTTATCTGAGTTAACCTAAAATGCACTGCAAGAATAGATGAGTAGATCCGTAGTGAGGTTGACCTTTTCACACTAAACCTGTGTTTATTCGTATTAATTTAACAGAGTATACCCAAAAATGAATGCTTTATGGTTACGACTTCTCAATTCAACCTATCGCAAAGAACCTGTTGCTAGTTTTGCGATCACGGTGGGGATCGTTGATGCGGTGATCGGTAGTCTCGGGGCAAGCGGTTCGTTATTTTGTTTTGGTTTAGGTACAGTCGGTGTAGCAGTGATTTTACGTTGGTGGCACAATCAGCGTTCAGCCCTTGAGCAATCTAATACTGGTGCGGAATATTATCTGCCGTCTCGAACTTCTCAAGCCCGCCTGCCTGTGCTTAAAGAAACAAGCCGTCGAGGGCGTTAATGGATGTGGCAAAAAATAAAGGGAAGGGTTTGATCTCTCCCTTCCCCGAACTATCTTGTTGTTTGAGTTTCTTCCGTAGAAGTTGTTGCTGTTTCTTGAGCTGTTTTGCTCTTGCTGAGCCGCCTTTTCCTTTAATATTTCTCCCTTGGCGGCGTGGAGATTCCCAACGCTTGAGTTGTTGTGCCATGAGATCAGCCAGATTACAATTATTAATTATGATAGCAAAATCAATATATTATTGTCAACAGATGGAAAAAATGCATATCTAAGCCGGTCAATGATATATGTTAACAATAGAAAATAACTCTATTTATTTCCAGCATGGATTTAGCGGAATCTCTAGCGAAGCAATGGCACTCTCAGCTCCAAACTGAGTCTCCCGATCTCAGTTCTACTACTCAAGAGAGTATTGTTCAGTGGCTATTGGGAGAAGATTCACAACAGCTAAATGATTTCACCCCTCAACAACGGAAAGTGTTTGAAACAGGGTTACATTTTCGCTATCAAATTTTACGGCAACGCTATTTAAATGCTTCGCCCGAACAAGCCTATCGTCGTTTAATTCAACGTTTAAGCGGACTGGTCATTCTACGCCAAAAAATTCGGGCTTGGGTAGCCACCAGTCGCGATCGCCAACGGAATGTAATCGATGTTTTACAGGAAGTGATCCAAGAAATGCTTAACAGCGATCGCTATCTACAAAAACAATTAAAATGGATTTCTCAATGTACCTCTGATACCCGATTAAAAAATGCATTATTACTCACCAGTTTAGAAGAATATTGTCTTCGTCCGATTCGGAATCAACCGTTATTAGCCTATCGATTTGTTAACTATTTGCGTCGTTCTCAACGGGGTGGAATTACGCAAGTTCCGACAGGAGAATGGGTACGGCAAGTCTCGAATGAAATTATAACGAATGAAGCCGAAGATACCATTAATTTAGTCGATCAAGAAGTCTTAACCAGCTATGAAGAGGAGCAATTTTTAGAAGAACAGCAAGTTCAACGGATGGTGGTAAAAAAAGCGTTTGAAACCTATTTAGAAGAACAAGTCGATCCAGTCACTTCTGAGTGGTTAAGGTTATATTTACAAGGAAGTTCTCAAGAGACAATTAGCCAAATTATGAATTTGCCGATTAAACAAGTTTATCGGTTACGAGAGAAAGTTTGTTATCATGCTGTTCGTAATTTTGCCCTCAAACATAAACCTGAATTAGTAACAGAATGGTTAGGAACATCTTTATCAGAAAATCGTTTAGGATTAAACCCGACTCAATGGCAAGAGTATTGGAATAGTTTAGAAGCCGATCAACGCTATATTCTAGAACAACTGAAAGCCAAAGAAGAAGTTAATACAATTGCTAAAAAATTGGGCTGGAAAACCTCTCAAGTTTTGAGTGAATGGACAAAATTATATTTTCAAGCCCAATCTATTCGGAATAACTAGTTTTTAGTTTTTAGTCATTGGTTATTTGGAGTTTATCTATATTCTACTCGGCAACAATACAGTAATACTATATCAAAAAACAACAACGAAGAACTAACAACTAATAAGAATTAAACTGTTTCTATCCGAGTCTTACCTTCAGAATTCACCCAAACAATTTGAGGAATTCGACGACGACGCGCTAGATCTTTGACCGTTTCAGGATCAGTTGTATTTAACTCTATTTCTACTCGAACTAAATGATGAGATTCACGCAATGTTTGAGCATGGGAAAATGCCGCTGCTGAGGCTTGTTCTGTTTCCGGTACAACTAGCCAGTCACTCGCTACAGTTTGTTTAGGAAGTTGATTTGTATTTAATAAGACGTGATGTAAATCTTCAATATTCACACCAAAACCAATACCCGCTTCGGCTTTTCCTTGAGGATGATAAAGGCTTAATAATTGGTCGTAGCGTCCCCCTTTTCCGAGTATTCTTGAACCAGAATCACTATTACTCACGACTGTAAAAACAATCCCCGTATAATAATCAAAAGTTTGAATTAAACTCAGATCTAAAACCAGTCCTGAATCGGAATTCTGCGATAAAGCTGTTTCTGGATACACAGACCAATATTGTCGTAACAAATCCATTAAAGATTTGAGATTACTCACAATTTGTTGCTGTTGGCTATTTAGCTCAAGCTGTGAAACCTTTGCCAACACATCTTCGGGTTTTCCCCGTAAATCAAATAAGAATAAAGCCAGTTCTTTTTCAGTCTCAGAAAGGGGAATTTGCTCTAAACTAATTCTATCTAAATTAGCAATGGCGACTCTAACTTTTTCTCGATATTTTTCTGGAAAAGAAGATAACAAAGAACGAGTAAAATCAGCTTCTCCGATAATTAAATGACAATCTCTTAACCCTAAATTCTGCAAACATTCTAACAGTAACAGCAAAATTTCACTATCTGCTCGTAAGCCGCCAGCACCCAGTAACTCTACCCCAGCTTGATAAAATTCCAGTTGAGCGCCATAAGCAGTTGTGTGTTCTTTGCGGAAAATATTACCGTTGTAATATAACCGTTGGGGCCAAGTTTGATTATCCGTCATCCGGGTGACCGTTGCCCGAGCAATAGAAGCGGTAAATTCTGGGCGTAACCCTAAGCCAACTTCATCACTTTCTTGCAGTTGAATAACGGTTGCAGGTTGAACCGCACCCCCTGCTGTGAGAGTATCAATTCGTTCTAAAGTTGAAGTGATAATCTGATGATAGCCCCAACGATGAAACACCTGTTGTAAACGGCGTTCAATCCAGATTTTTTGATCGACATCAAGGGGAAGTAAGTCTCGCGCCCCGAGGGCAGGTTGATAAACCATGTTTGAATGAGTGGGTTGAGCGGTTATTGGTGATGGGTCATTCGTTTTTCAATACAGTATCACTGTATTTTTTTGGGGTCAGGCATCAATCAACCCCGGATGATCAACAACAAATGACAAAGAACAATTTACTACTTTTTCTTACCGCCAAACAGCCCTCCAAACAAGCCTCCATTCGATTTTTGTTTGCTTTTGCTTTTGGCTTGGGTTGCTGCCACTTGATCATAGAGTTTTTTAGCTTCTAAAGCTTGGGGTTGTTTGGGGTCAAGCTGTAATGCCCGTTTAATATGAGGCGCTGCTAATTTGGGTTGAGTTTGTTTGAGGTAAACTAACCCCAGTAAGCCATGACAACGACTATTAGTCGGTTCTCGCTTAACTGCGTCTTTAAGTTCTAAAATAGCTTGAGCATAGTTGCGGGTTGCCATCAATTTTTCAGCGCGACCACAAGCTTGTTCAACAAAGGATTCTTTTTTAGGGGGAGGGGGAGGTGCAGGTGCAGTAGTTTTGGGTTGAGTTGGCGGCGTTGTGGCAGAAGGAGTGGCACCTGAAGCAGAAGGAGTGGTAACAGTTGCTTTGCCTCCCTTACGCAAGAGATAGGCTAAATTCAATTCGCTAATTTGCCCGATAATATCTAAAGAATGACTCGGTTTTTCATATTGCTGTTTTACCAACTCTGCCAGTAGGGTTTCGTAAGTTTGCTGATAATTCCCCGCCTTCAGTAACTCTTGGGCGGGTTGAGAGGTTAATTTTAACTGAGACTGTTGTTTGACAGCGCGATCGCCAATGGTTTTCAATAGTAGGGTATATTCCCTGCGTTCACTTTCTTTAGAAAACTGATTGTAAGCCGGACTGAGTAATTTTGCCAGGAGTTGCTTGGCTTGCTCTTTTTCTGCTGGATCGTTAAATGGACAGGTATCCGGGTGTAACTGACGGGCGAGTCGCATATAACGTTTCCGAATTTTGCTAAACTCAGCATCTAGCGGAACCCCGATAATGGCGTGATTATCTGTAAAATCAAGCTGAAATAGTCCTTGTTTAATTTCAAATACCATAATCTCTTACCTTTGTGGATTGAAAATTTATCAATCTTAAGATGGGTGCGTTTGCATAGCCTCTCACTCGTAAGAATTGCTCTAATTCTTAATACTTAATATTAGGCTACGGTTAAACCATTTAATTTTCTTTATTCTACTGTGTATAGTTATTGATGATTAAGGGGAACAGGCACGGGCGGTGCTACAGGCTTCCGAGGCAATAGTTTATCTCCTGTCTCCTGACAGGCGTGACTCCTCACGATTAACCCCAGGAAGACAAGGGCGGTGTGTTTAACAATGCATTACTCAAAGATGAGTGTAACGCGCCGTTAGTGGCTAAAATTCGGCCGGATTCGATATCAAATGGACTGCCATCATAAGCCGTAACGCTTCCGCCTGCTTCCTGTACAATCACCATCCCGGCTGCCAGATCCCAGGGAGACAGTCCCCGTTCCCAATACCCATCAAATCGTCCACTGGCAACATAAGCTAAATCTAGGGCGGCTGAACCCATGCGCCTTACTCCTTGGGTCAAATGGGTTAAATGACAAAATTCAGCATAATTATTATCGGAGGTTTCACGCCTGTCATAAGCAAAACCCGTGACTAACAAGCTATTAGATAAGTTATCAGTTTCAGACACATTAATCGGCTGTCGGTTACAAGTTGCCCCTAAACCGATGGCTGCTTGAAATAGTTCTCGACGAGACGGATCAAATACCACCCCCACTTGCGGAACGCCATCAATTAATAATCCGATAGAAACAGAAGAACAAGGGAACTGATGAGCATAATTTGTTGTCCCATCAAGCGGATCAATTGCCCATAAATATCGACTATTGGCATCTCCTAACTTTCCAGATTCTTCTGCTAAAATACCGTGGTCTGGAACATGACGTTTTAGTACTTCTAAAATTACTTTTTCGGAGGCTTTATCGGCTTCTGTGACTAAGTCTCCGATTCGTCCTTTTTGTTGAATTTGTTTCAGGTTTCCCCAATAAGATTGTAAAACTGCTCCTCCAGCTTCGGCGGCTATTGTGGCAATATCAAGCAATGTTTGCAAATCAGTATTCATAAAAATTATCTTTGACGGCGAAACTCACGGGGCGTTAGTCGCAACGGTTGTTGCGGGTTCCAAATCCCTCGTTTTAGTGTACGGGCTTCAAGTTGAGCGTGTTCAAGGGTTTGACTATATTTGGTATTCGGTAAGTATTCCTCCGCCAAAACATATCCTTCCTCAACCAGTTGTTTATTTAGTAAAATATCATCTAACCACACATAGGCTAACACGCGGTCAAAGCGATCGCGCGATTCTGCGCCTAATTCTAATATTACCTCTCGTCCTTGAACCAACTGTGTTAATCGATTTTGTGCGGCTCGTCCCCAGGGATGTTGATTCAAATCAGGGGATGCTATGCCAATTAATCGGACTTGTTGCATCGTAGGAGTGGGAGTCGTTGGATCGAGATATTCTATGGTTTGTCCACTCACGACTCGTTCAACCCGAATTTGCAATCCTTCTGGGATTTGAGAAGCCGAACATCCCCATCCACTGATAGCAATAATTAATGCAATTAAGATAATTTTTAAAGTTGTCATTGGATCTGATTTAAGCTGCCATAAAATTCAATAAATCTGTACAATTAACCGATTTTAATCCTAACTCTTTCAAGGTTCAACAATCACAGGTGTACCGACTTTGACTTTTTCAAATAAAGCTAGTACATCTTGATTGAACATCCGCACACAACCGTGAGAAATGGCTTGTCCGACGGTTTCTTCGTTCGGCGTACCGTGAAAACCGATATAGTTGGTGCCATCTGTCCAAAAGCCTATCCAATGGCTGCCTAGGGGGTTCTCAGGGCCGGGTGGAACAATTTCTCCAGTAAAAGGGTGTTGCCAAACCGGATCGCTAATTTTTTGAAGCACTTGATATTCGCCTGTGGGGGTTTCCCATCCTGTTCGTCCGACAGCGACGGGATAACTGATCAGAATTTGTTGGTTTTGATAAAGATAGACTCGACGTTCACTCAAACGCAACACCAAACGCACAGAAGCCTCAAGGGGGGGTGGGAAGTTCTCTTGAAGAATTGAGAATTTGCGATTAAAACTTGATTTGGTGGAGGTTAAATCAGATGTAGAGGAAGATAGACTCGGTTCAGACCAAAAACTAGTCAGTAAAACGAGACTAACACCGAGAGTTATATTTCGTTTCAAGCTCAATCCTCCTTGAATTAACACTCTCATGTTGAACCTCCCATCGGTAAACCGAGGGATTCCCATTTAGACTCTTAACTAGGCTTTCGCCCCTGTCAGAACGCCATTACTGGGCTGTTTCTTGAACGAGTCTGAGTTGAGAGAAACCCGCGCATACCGCGCTCGTTCGCTTAATCACGGTAGTTCCTACCGCAATATTTTCTAAACCTCTATTTCTTACTACTTCCGAAGCAGCAACATCCCTATCTTGCGTATACCCGCATTCATCGCATTTGTGATCGCGTTCACTTAAGTTTTTTTTACCAGTGTGAGTGTTGCAATTAGGACATATTTGAGAAGTGAAATCTTTATTAACCTTGGCAAAATAGGTATCTGTCTTAGAACATACATAAGCTAAGATATCGAAGAATTGCCCTAAGCCCATATCAAGTGATTGTTTACAAAACAATCCTTTACTCCAAGATACAAAGTTAATATCTTCTACAAATATCATCCCTACGCCTTCACATAATTGATGTGCTAGCTTGAAATGATAATCTTTACGTCTATTCGCTACTTCTTCATATAGTAAAGCAATACGATGTCGTAACTTATTCCATTTACCAGAACCCTTTTCCTTATTCCTTAGCTTTCTTTGTAGTAGCTCGCGCGTTCCCTTGCGCCCTCAGGTGGCGCGGTGAGTGCAGTGCGGTCTTGGGGTTTCCCCAAGTAGAGCAACTGCCGAACCCGAAGGGGGTCGCTCGCCAATTTAATCTGACGCAGTGCAATGCCCTAGAAACTTAGGTCTTGGAAATACTAAACCATCAGAGGTCGTAATCATACTCTGAATACCTACATCAATTCCCACGGCATGACCATGAGGAGTAGGCTGAACAACATTAACATCTAGTTTAATCGCTAGGTTAACGTAGTAACCACTAGCTTTCTTAATGACTTGAACTTGCTTAATCTTAAATCCGTCTGGAATATCCCGCGACTTTCTAAGCTTAATCAACTTAAGTAAAGGTATTTTTAAGTAGTTATCCTTTAGCTCAATACTGTTGCTAATTAAGTTAAACGATTTAAGCGTTTTCTTGTGACGAGGAAATCCCATACCTTTAGATTTCATATCATTGAACGCCCTATCTAGCTTACGCAATGTTTGCTGCATCGCTTGGGCATTACCTGACTTTAGAAAAGCATTATATTTCTTAGCTTCAGTTAAAGCTAAGGACTGAACATGATATGTAGGGTATTCAAATGGTTCTACAATGTATTCACTTTGAAGAGAACATTTATTAATCTTACAGCTACGACTGTTATACCAAAGCTTACGCACGTAAAGAGCGTGATTCCAGACAGACTTACAAACATTTAGATTATGCTCGATTATTTCTATTTGTTTTGGCGTTGGTTGTAACTTGTAATTGTAAGTAAGATTAAGCATTTCGACCTCAATGCTAGTGTTGTTATCTACATTATACTGCACACTTTACAATTTAATTACTCTTTTTGTAAAATGTGTTGACGTTAACCCCAGCCAAAATTCATCCCATCGGTAAATCGAGGGTATTATTTTGGAAGAAAGATAAATTAACAGGCAATATAACTTTACACAATTTATCCGTAATTTTGCGGAAACTGAGTTTTACTTTCAGAATAAATAATTATAGATAATCTGGCTTTTTATCAACCTCAGTTGAAGGGATTATCTTTCGGAGAGTGATTCAATCGTGACCTTACTCTAGTGCAAGTTCCAGCTTACGTTAGTACCCAGAAATTATCCTCGACCCCACCGATACCAAAGAGCAGTTTTTTTTAGTGTTCAATTCAGAGTCATGATTCACTTTTAAAATGGGTATCCTAAAACTCAACAACCAATATATATTGTGATAAATGATTTTAGAATTTTGTTATCTTCTGTAACTTGCCGACTATTCTTAAGTTGTTAAACTGTAAGACAAGTAGAAATCCTCGATTCTGAGATGATTAATTTCTCCTATTAACTCTCATCATTTCAGTCGTATTTTATTATTGCTGATGATCTAATTATCAGATCAGTTTCAGTTAATAGCACGAGAACAACGAGGTTGGTGTTGCTCAAACTTAAAACTCAATATAAGCCAATGCTGACAACAATAAAAACAACTCAAACCACTCCTTTAGATCAAGCTCAAGTTTTTCCATTGATTGATAGTATTCTACCGTTTGAAGTTTGTCTACATTACCAAGTTCTACCTCTGAGTCTTAAATATCAAGAGTTTATTTTAGGTGTAGTTGATCCCAACGATCAAGCTGGCTTAAATTATGTTGAAAGAATTATAGCTTCGATGAATTGTAGTTGTATCACTCAAGTGATTTCATCAGGTGAACAACGTTCTATTTTATCTGCCTATCTCTATCATACTCAACATTTACAAGCAACCTCAGAACCTCAAAGTAATGAAGCAATTTCTGAGTCAAATTTGTTCATCAAAACGGTTGCCACTGAAACACCCACAACTGTATTAAACTCCATTCAACAAATTCCAAGCCTTGACATTAACGCTCAGTATTTAGATAAACCTCTAGAGTTTTTAGAAAATATTCCTCCGGCTGAATTTGTGCAAGAATTACTCGGGCGTGTTTTTAAAGATGGGATTGGTCGGTTATATTTTGAAGCTCATGCCGGTCAAGGACGCATTTTATGGAGTCAAGATGGGGTATTGCAATCTGTAGTAGAAGCGATAGAACCCCGACATTTCCAACAAATTTTAAAGGCATTAAAACAGTTAATGGAAATGCCTTTAACGCCGATTCAGAAAAAAACGCAAGTTGAAATTGAGCGTCAATACAAAGGTCATCACTTACTCTTACGGTTACAAATGACAGTGGGCAGCTACGGTGAAGAAGCCAACTTTCAAGTATTACGAGGAGCAGCTTTAAAATTCTATCAACAGCAGCAACTTTCAAAGCTGAGTTCTGACGCTGTCAAACTGGCGGAAAAACTACAAAAACGGCTCAATCAAATTCGCGATCGCATAGTAGAAACACCGTTATCCTCGGATCATTTACCCCTGCTCAATCAAATGTTGAAAACAATTATCCAACAAGCTCAGTCACTCCTCGATCAACAAGAACAATCTTAAGGTGTTATGCTCAGCACTCAACCCTTCAAATTTAAGGGAGATCGGCAATTGATCTCCCCCCAAATTTTGTCACGAAATTATGCCATTGCCGCAACTTCCAACGGCCAACGATTGACTGCTTTACCAATCACAGACAACTCTTGCATCAGTGTGTCAAACTGATCGGGTGTTAAGGATTGAGGGCCGTCTGAGAGGGCTTTTGCCGGGTTAGGATGCACTTCAATCATCAAAGAATCTGTACCTGCTGCAATTGCCGCCATAGCCATTGTGGGAACATATTCCGCTAATCCTGTACCATGGCTGGGATCAATCATAATCGGTAAGTGAGTCAGCCCGCGCAATACCGGAATGGCTGAAATATCCAAAGTATTACGAGTATAGCCGCGATCAAAGGTACGAATTCCCCGTTCACAGAGAATCACATTGGGGTTGCCTGCTGCCAAAATATACTCGGCTGCCATTAACCATTCTTCGATGGTGGCTGACATTCCCCGCTTCAACAACACCGGTTTATCCTGTGCGCCCACCTTTTTCAACAAGGCAAAGTTTTGCATATTACGAGCGCCAATTTGGATCACATCAGCCACAGCAGCCAAAACGTCCAAATCTTCTGCATCCATCAGTTCTGTGATAATTCCCAGTCCGGAGGCTTCTCGGGCAGCAGCGAGCAAGTTGAGGGCGCTTTCTCCATGTCCTTGAAATGCATAAGGAGAAGTCCGGGGTTTAAATGCCCCGCCTCGGAGGAATTTTGCACCCGCAGCTTTGGCTCGTTTTGCGGTTTCTACGATCATTTCCTCATTTTCCACAGAACAAGGGCCTGCAACCACAACCAGGGGATGTTCTGAGCCGAAATAAACCGTTCCATCTGGGGTCTCAACGGGAACCGCACTGTACTGGCCGTGGCGATATTCTAAGCTGACTCGTTTGTAAGGTTTTTCAACCCGTAGGACTTGTTCGATATGAGGACTAATTTCTTTGAGTTGCAACGGGTCGAGATCGGCTGTTTCCCCAACTAAACCAATTACAACTTTGTGTTGCCCTACAATTTTTTCAGGATTAACATTCCAAGTACTCGACAAGTCGTTACTAACCCGTTCAATTTCGGCATCTGGAGTGCCGACTTTCATGACAACAATCATTGATTTTTTACCTATAAATTTGCGGTGCGACCCAGAGGATGATACGAACTATTCGTTTCTAATCACAGCTCTCCCGGATACGAATTTGGGGATATACCGTGACTTGATCTAGGCAAATACAGAAATTGTCCGCCTTTGCCATTAATCTCGATCAGAAACGAAGGTGATTGGTGATTAAAACTTCTGATACTAAAATACTCTAACTTACTACATTACAGTCTCAATCTGGCATTTTTTATTCTTAATCTTTTAATGCAGCTTAGGATTAAAGTGAACTCAGATCGAAATTAATCATTAGATGCTTTATTTTGCCGAGCGGACTTCCAACCGTCCCAGGCTCGTCCTATATTGAGTTTAAATTCTGACCAACCCAGGGCACTACCGCTCGTCTCCTCATCCCACGAAGCCGAAAACAGTCCATAGCTTAAGCCAACCACACTTAAGCCAAAACAGCCCAAACTCGTGAGTAAAACAGCAGTATTGGGTAAAACCAGAATTTCGTTAACGACGATAAAGTAGCTGCCGACAAAAATACCCAACGCCATTAACAGGGGTATACCTGAAAACATCACCATTCGCCCCACCATTCGCTGACTCACCACTTCTGGAATAGAGGCTTCAGCCGAACGAGCAGGACGCTGGGACTTTTTGTTGTTATCTGGTTTGGGGCGGGTGCTGTTACGGGACGAAGCCGTGGCTGGAGACGATGGAGGAGTGTTGGTTTGAGCCGCAGGTTGTGATTGAGCCTTATTGGCTTTCTTGCGGCTCTTGGTGGGTTCAAAGGGTAGAGGTTGACGTGGAGGTTCAGAGGACATAAGTGGATCACTGTAAAGTTCGAGAAAATCTTCGACAGAAAACAGTACAAGGATAAATTTAGCCCCGAATTCCCAAGCGCTTAATTAAAGCTTGATAACCGCTGGGGTTTTTACTTCTGATGAAACTTAACAGGCGTTTACGACGACCAATAATTTGCAATAGTCCGCGAGTTGAAGAATAGTCTTTCTTGTGAACTTTCAGATGAGCACTCAAGCTGGTAATCCGTTCGCTCAGTAACGCGACCTGAACTTCCGCAGACCCGGTATCGGTTTCGTGGGTCTGGTGTTCGGTCATGATTTCTTGCTTTTTCTGTTGAGTTAGAGCCATAATTTTAAAACTTTAACTTGATCTTGTAAATTTCCACAATTTATAAGCTTATCACAATTTCTCTGTCCCTCTGGGGTCATTTAGGGAAGAGAATGCTTTGGTGTGATGTAGAACAGCCTTTATACAGTCTATATCTTACCCGATCGCATCCGTGTTAATCGTACGACCCATGACGTTTTGTCAATTCTGAGCTAACATTGAGAACATAGATAAGTTTAATCGAACTTGTCTGTAGCTTCTTGCAGAAAACACTGTTTCATCTGGAAGTGGGAGCCACCCACTTTTTTTAGTGGCAGCGTTTCAATCAATCGGTTTAAATCGAACGCTTAAGAAATTATCATGCATTCATTTTAAGCCAAATCCCTGTAACTGAGCGACTTCCATTCAAACCGTCAATTCTAGAATCTATGTCTGTATGGCTCACCCCTTGATTCCAAAAATCCTTGACCTAGCAGCTCCGATAGCCGCCAGCATAGGACTTGAAGTAGTTGGGGCGGTCTTCTATACAAACCAACGGCCACCTGTGCTACATATAGAAATCCGAAATCCCAACAAAGATACGGGGTTAGAAGATTGTGAACAGATGAGTCGAGCCTTAGAAGAACAACTCGATCTAATGGAGTGGATTCCGGATGCCTATGTTTTGGAAGTTTCAAGTCCGGGAATTTCTCAATTCCTCAGCAGCGATCGAGAGTTTATCTCATTCAAAGGATTTCCAGTTCGGGTAGAAACCTCAGAACCCTACAAAGGGCGAAGGTCGTGGCAAGGAAAACTGATTCGTCGGGACGAAACCGCTGTGTACCTCAACCAAAAAGGGCGACAAGTCACAATTCCTCGCCCGATGGTAACCCAAGTACAGCTCTGTGATGGAGAAGAATAGTTCACCATTCGTCAGCTTTCCCTCAATCGTTAAAAACAGGTGTAATTT
The DNA here is from genome assembly GCA_049647265.1 of Microcoleaceae cyanobacterium. Classification (GTDB taxonomy): domain Bacteria; phylum Cyanobacteriota; class Cyanobacteriia; order Cyanobacteriales; family Microcoleaceae; genus JAAURB01. The sequence continues at coordinate 9,927 of JBARXJ010000047.1, read as the reverse complement.
TTTGAGGAATTATCCCCGTTATGATTGACTTAAGATAATTTTTAACTTGAAGTTGGGGGTCGCTATTTCAGGCACAAGAGCAAACATTAATGATTTTTTAAATTTAAGCGATTAATTTATTTGAAGTCAAGTTATTACTAATACAAAACTGAGTTTGGAGGAGAATAATTATGTCAATGGTTAGTTTGCCGGGATTAAAAGATATGATCCACGGAATTTCTCAAGAAAGAAATTTACCTAAACAGGCGGTGGAAGAAGCCCTGCGAGAAGCCTTGTTAAAAGGATATGAACGGTATCGCCGTACCGTGGAGATTGACACGCCTTTTGGTGATGATTATTTCGATAATTTCGATGTTGAATTGGATGTTGAAGCTGAAGGATTTCGGGTTCTAGCTAAAAATCTTTCGATTGTTGAAGAGGTTACCAATCAAGACCATCAAATTTCTTTGAAAGAAGTTCTAGAAGTGGCTCCGGAAGCTCAACTTGGTGATACAGTTACCCTCGATGTAACTCCAGAACAAAATGATTTTGGTCGAATGGCAGCGATTCAAACCAAGCAAGTTTTGGCGCAAAAGCTGCGGGATCAACAGCGTAAAATGATTCAAGATGAATTTCAAGAATTAGAAGGAACTGTTCTACAAGCGCGGGTGCTGCGATTTGAACGCCAATCTGTAATTATGGCGGTGACCAGTAGTTTTGGTCAACCCGAAGTGGAAGCAGAGCTGCCGAAACGGGAACAACTTCCGAATGATAATTATCGAGCCAATGCCACTTTTAAGGTCTATCTGAAGCGAGTCTCTCAGGGGTCCCATCGTGGCCCTCAGTTACTCGTATCCCGAGCAGATGCCGGACTCGTGGTTTATTTGTTTGCCAATGAAGTCCCCGAAATCGAGGATGAGGTGGTTAGAATTGTCGCAGTGGCACGGGAAGCCAATCCCCCATCCCATTATGTCGGGCCAAGAACTAAAATAGCCGTCGATACCTTAGACCGAGATGTTGACCCAGTGGGTGCTTGTATTGGGGCGCGGGGTTCGCGGATTCAAGTGGTGGTGAATGAACTGCGGGGTGAGAAAATAGACGTGATTCGTTGGTCTCCTGATCCCTCAACTTATATTGCCAATGCCTTAAGTCCAGCACGGGTCGATGAAGTGCGGCTAGTCAACCCCGAAGAACGTCGTGCTCATGTTTTAGTGGCTGAAGATCAGTTAAGTTTGGCGATTGGTAAAGAAGGTCAAAATGTTCGCTTAGCGGCTCGCCTGACGGGTTGGAAAATTGACATTAAAGACAATGCCCGCTACGATGCAGCAGCAGAAGATCAAAAAATAGCCGAACAGTTAAGTTATCAGCAGTCTTTAGAAGATATTGAGGCTGAAAGATTTGATACAGAAGAGGAAATGCCTTCAGAAGAAACTAACGAAGTCAACGAAACTTCAGCTTATCTTTAACTCTACCGCGTACACAATGTTAGGGATCTTCTCTTACAATAATTGTTTGTCATTAGCGTAGGCAAACAGTCAAGGGTCAATCAATGAAGCCCAATTATCGTCGATGTGTGGCGTGTCGTCAGGTTGCTTTAAAGCAAAGTTTTTGGCGAGTTGTCCGAGTCTACCATAATCATCAGGTACAATTAGATCAAGGTATGGGCCGTTCAGCCTATTTATGTCCTGATATAGAGTGTCTAAAAGCCGCTCAAAAGAAAAATCGGTTAAGGCGATCGCTAAAAGTAGCGATTCCTGAATCAATTTATCAGCGATTATGGGATCGGCTAACATCAGAGCAACTGACTCGCTTTTAGCAGGGAGTTAGACTACACCGATTACAAACAACACGTTAAAATAATTTACTTAGGTTTAACGATGTCAACTTAATTTTTTTACCAAGGGTAGGTCTTGAGAGGGAAAAGTGGATGAGCAACGGAAAAGTCAGAATTTACGAACTATCACGGGAACTTAATTTGGAAAATAAAGACATTTTAGCTGTGTGTGCCCAGTTAAAGATTCCGGTTAAAAGTCACAGTAGCACAATTACCGAATCTGACGCAGAGCAAATCAGCAAGTATATTGACACACATCCAGTTCCGAGTTACGCTGCGGCAACCGGATCATCCGTTTCAACTGAGTCAGCATCTCATCAATCTGTCAAAGACGATAAAAAACAGCAAATTTTAGAAATTCGTAAACCTAAAAATCAATCCTCTCAGAATCACTCTAGTCAGAATGGCCAGAAAAAGGATCAACCTGTATCTGCTCAAACCGTGACTCCTCCAAACCCTCCCGCTCAACCCACCCCTCCCGTTAAACCTTCTATCAAACCTCCTGTTCCTCCCCAAGTTCAAACGCCTACCCAGCCAGAATCTGCTGTAGAGGAATCTGAAGTCGATAGTACAGCGAAGATGATGACTCCACCCGAAGCAAAATTGAATCAAGCTCCAGCTAAACCCCAAGAGAAAAACACAGAGATCGAAATGGCTCCAGCTCCTAAGCTTAGCGGTCCGCCGCCTAGACCTACTCCCACAGCACCTTCGGTTCCAACTACACCTTCGGTCCCGGCTCCCGTGGCGAAGGAAAAGCCTGTATTGAAGCCCAATAAACCCGTAGCTAAGCCGGGTGAGTCTGTTAAACCTAAAGCAAAGACAACTGAGCAACCGGCTCAGAATAATAAGAAAAAACGCTCTAAGCCAATTGAGTTAAAGTCAGCAGACCCGAGCAGCAACGATAAGGAGAAAGAACCGAAAAAACGGCGAGAAATTATTGTCTCTAAATCCAGGGATAAAGACAAAGATGTCACTGTTACCAAACAAAAAACCTTACCAGAGCTGCAAGCGCCGCCCCCGCGTCTACAAAAGTCATCAAAAACCAACGAAGATCTCGATTTAGTCGATGAGACAGAAGAAGAAGGCGCGGCGATTGTTGAGGACGTTGAGATTGAACTGAAGCGTCCTAAGCGCCCACCGATACCGAAGAAAGCTCAATCTGTTCGTCCTGGAAAACGCGATAAATGGGAAGAGGAAGAAGAAGACCCAGCAGAAGCTGCCAAAAAAGCCGCTAAGCTCAAAGCCAAGCGTCCTCGTAAACCCATTATCGACGATGATGATGATGATGAGTTCAACCTATTCAACAGCGGTGGAGCAGATGCCGCAGCGGTCAGCTTGTCTCTAGAGCGTCCAGCCAGAGCGAAAGCGGAAACCAGTTCAGATAAAGCCCCCCGTTCTGGTGGAGCTAAACCCAAAAAACCTGCACCCGTTAAAGGGGGTAGTAGTCGAGACTCAAACGCCTCTCAGCGTAAAACTGCTGCCAAACAGAAACCACAGCGTCCTGAAATTCTAATTGTCACAGGCTCAATGACTGTACAGGAATTGGCAAACGCTTTAGAAATCCCAGAAACCGATATTATTCGCCGACTATTTTCTCAAGGCATTGCAGTTAATATCACCGAAACCTTGGATTTTGAAACCATTTCCATGATTTGTGAAGAGCTGGAAGTCTTGGTTGAAACCCAGCAAGAGAAACCAGCCGCTGAGAAATCGGAGAATATGTTGGAAGAGGCTGATTTAGAGCATCTGCAAACTCGTCCTCCGGTTGTCACCATTATGGGTCACGTTGACCACGGTAAAACCACGCTGCTGGATGCCATTCGAGAAACGAAAGTCGCTCAAGCAGAAGCAGGGGGGATTACTCAGCACATTGGGGCCTATCATGTCGATGTTGAACATGAAGGTAAAACCCAACAAGTGGTGTTCCTCGATACTCCGGGTCACGAAGCCTTTACTGCTATGCGGGCGCGGGGAACGCGGGTAACGGATATTGCGATTTTGGTGGTAGCCGCTGATGATGGGGTTCGACCGCAAACCATTGAGGCGATTAGTCACGCCAAAGCAGCTAATGTCCCGTTAGTGGTTGCCATTAACAAAATTGATAAAGAACAAGCCCAACCTGACCGGGTAAAACAGGAACTGATGGAACATGGTCTGGTTCCTGAAGAATGGGGCGGAGATACGATTATGGTCCCCGTCAGTGCGATTCAACAGGAAAACCTGAATTCACTATTAGAGATGATTCTACTGGTCTCTGAAGTCGAGAATTTGGAGGCTAACCCCGACCGTTCTGCCAAAGGAACCATTATTGAAGCCCACCTAGATAAGGCTCGTGGGCCAGTAGCGAGTCTGTTGGTACAAAATGGGACTTTGAGAGTGGGTGATATTGTTGTTGCTGGGTCTGCCTTGGGTAAAGTTCGAGCCATGGTTGATGACCGAGGCGAACGGGTCGAAGCAGCAGGCCCCTCATTTGCCGTGGAGGTATTAGGACTCAGAGATGTCCCGGCGGCGGGAGACGAGTTTGATGTGTTTGAGAACGAACGAGAAGCGGCAGCCTTGGCTGATAGTCGGGCGCAAGCGATTCGTCAAACTCGGATTATGCAGGGTGGACGAGTCAGTTTAAGTGCGTTATCGGCGCGGGTTCAAGAAGGAGAACTGAAAGAACTCAATATCATCCTCAAAGCTGATGTTCAGGGATCTGTTGAAGCCATTATCAATGCCTTGAAGAAACTCCCCCAAAAAGAGGTTCAGCTTCAAGTGTTGTTATCTGCGCCTGGAGAAGTTACAGAAACAGATGTTGACTTAGCGGCCGCTAGTGATGCGGTATTGATTGGGTTTAATACCACCCTGGCTCAGGGAGTACGACAAGCAGCCGACCAAGTTGGGGTAGATATCCGTGAGTACAACATCATTTACAACCTGTTAGATGATGTCCAGGCTGCCATGGAAGGGTTACTCGAACCCGAATTAGTCGAAGAACCCTTAGGACAAGCAGAAGTCCGAGCCGTCTTCCCAGTGGGTCGCAGCCAAGTCGCTGGATGTTATATTCAGTCGGGTAAAGTGATTCGGAACTGTAAGATGCGAGTTCACCGTAAAAATAACTTGGTCTTTCAAGGCGGTGTTGATTCCCTCAAACGGATGAAAGAAGATGCTAAAGAAGTGGCTGCTGGCTACGAATGTGGTATCGGTGCAGATAACTTTAGCAATTGGGCAGAAGGGGATATTATTGAAGCCTACCGCATGACTACGAAGCGACGGACACTTTCAGTCTAAGCAGTTGTTTCAATTCCATTCTGACTGTAGAGACGTTCCATGGAACGTCTCTATCTATGTTTGATAGAAGGTCTCTATCTATGATCGCGATGTTTAAGGGTAAAAACTCAGTTGAGGCAGTCCCATCGTTTCATCCCAACCCTGCATAATATTCATACACTGAATGCCTTGGCCGGCTTGACCTTTAATCAGATTATCGATGGCAGACATGACAATCACTCGTTGAGTGCGTTGATCGACTTCAATCCCGATATAACAAAGATTAGTACCACAGGCCCATTTTGTTTGAGGATAAGTACCCCCCGGTAAAATTTTCACCCAGGGAGACTTACGATAAAACGCTTTGTAAATCGTAATTAAATCCTCTCTGACTAATCCCGGATCGCGCAAAGTCGCATAGGTCGTGGCTAAAATACCCCGTACCATTGGGATTAAATGGGGCGTAAATTGAACTCTTACATCATGTCCACCCGCTAAGTCACTGCAAATTTGTTCGATCTCTGGGGTATGACGGTGATGTCCAGCCACGCCGTAAGCGCTGAGGGAGTTATCCGCTTCTGCCAACAACAGGTTCACTGCCGCTTTGCGTCCGCCGCCAGAAGTTCCAGACTTGGCATCAATAATGGCACTATCTGGGACAATTAATCCTTGCTTCATCAACGGCGATAAAGCCAATAAACTGGCCGTCACATAACAGCCTGGACAGCCAATCAGTTGAGATTGGGCAATGCGATCGCGGTACAACTCCGGCAAACCATAAACCGCCGTTCCTGCCACTTCGAGATCGCTGCGTTCTCCGCCATACCATTTCTCATAAGTTGATAAATTAAAAAAGCGATAATCTGCTGATAAATCTAAAACTTTGCAGCCTTTTTCTAATAACTGAGGCGCCATTTTCCAGGCTAAACCGTTGGGTAAAGATAAAAAGACAACCTCACATTGATCGGCAATTTTATCTAAATCAATCGCTTCAATGGTTAAATCAACTGATTCTTCCAGATGGGGATAAAGACTAGAAAATGGCTTACCTGCACTGCTATCACCCCCAAGATAAACAATCTCTGCATTGGGGTGATCTTGTAATAGTCGTACCAGTTGTACACCCCCATAACCTGATGCCCCTACAATTCCAATTGGATGTTTAGAATCCCCCATGATCTCTTTCTCCTAATACTGCTTTGTTAATCAACAATAACGTAACGTTTACACAATTTGATCAAATTTAGTGAATAGAGTTTAACAGAAAAGCCCGATGATTAAATCGACTTTCAGTTCTGACTTGGATTCTGTTGATTTTTCATGAAAAAGTGATTAAAATTCAATCTTTAAACCCATCGCTTGCAAAGCTTGACGAAGACGTTGTGCCTCAGTGGAATGATTTTGTTCATGAAGAACAATTGCCTGTTTAAAGGCTTCTCGGCTCTGCTGTATCTGGCCAATTTGCAATAAAACGACACCGAGGTTTTGATAGGCATCTGCTCCTTTTGGATTCAGTGCAATTGCTTGATTGTAGGCTGTAATTGCCTCGCGATAATCTCCCATTGCCCTAAAAGTCATGCCCAAATTATAATGGGCGATGGCTAAATTGGGATCAATTTCTAAGACCTGTTGATATGTGGTTTTTGCCTCAATTAACTGTCCGATTTCTTTAAACAGATTGCCCAAATTATTATAAGCCCCGAGTTTGAGAGTCGGCAAAATATCAATCTGGGTTGCTGTTTGATAATGAAACAAAGCTTGAGTCAAATTTTGTTGTTTTCGATACCCAATTCCCAAATGGTAGTGCATTTCGTACAATATACTGGTCGCCTGAGCGCTATCATCACCCGCTTGAAGCCGAGTCTTTAACTGGGATAAGCCTTGTTCTAAAACATCAATTCCCTGACTAATTTGACCCATTTCAAGATAAAGCCCTCCCAATTTACTGGCGACATAGGGATCGTCCGGATGCTGATGATAATATTGTTCCATGGTCATCTGAGCCGTTCGCCATTTGTTTTGCTGGTTAATCAGATCGACCTGATACCCTTGATGTAATATTGCTACCTCGGGTAATGTGATAATTTTCCAGTGGGTTTGTGTGGATAATATCCCAATAACGCTATCATCAATCAGAGCATGGTAGGGGCGAGAAAATTTAATTTGAGGATGATTTCTAAACACCCTTGAAACCAAGGAATAAGGAGACTGAGCCGCCCCCACTTCTTGACGAATTAAGTTAATCACTAAAGCATCTTTCTGTGACATGGCTTGTTTGAGTTGAGCCGCTTTTTCAGAGACCAAAGATTCATCGGCATCTAACACTAAAATCCAGTCTCCTGTCACATATTTTAAAGCTTGATTTCTAGCTTTTGCAAAATTCCCATCCCATGGAGCGGTATAAACTTTTGCTCCTTTTTCTTTAGCAATTTCTATCGTATTATCCGTTGAACCCGTATCCAGAACAATAATTTCATCAACGATATTCTGAATACTCTCAAAGCATTTTGATAAACGCTCTGACTCATTTTTAACAATCATACAGCAACTGAGTTTCATTAGCTTTTGCTGTGGTACTTTAGTCTATTTAAGCAATCACTTTATTCCGGTAAAATCATCACTTTATCAATCACATGAATCACTCCATTACTCGCTTGAATATCTGGCTCAATTATGGTTGCCTCTTCAACCCTAACCTGGTCTGAACCCACCTCTACATTCAGGGGATTGCCTTGTAAACTCTCAATTTTTCCAGATGATAACTCTGTGGCGTTCATCCGACCTGGAATCACATGATATTTTAACAAATTTGTCAGTTGATTAATATTTTCTGGCTGCATTAATGATGCTAAAATCTGCTCGGGTAAAGCCTTAAACGCCTCATCAGTCGGCGCAAAAAGAGTCCAGGACTCCCCTTGTTGCAATTGATTCAGTAAACCGGTTGTTCTCAATAGGGTTCTTAAAATTGTAAAACGATTATCCGAAGACATCACCTGAGTCAAATTGGCACCGCCCACCCCTTCAATGACTTCCGTCGGTAACTGACTGATGATGGGTTGAGGCTTCTCGGCAAAAGCCGTTCTGGCAGCCAGCCCTAGACTGAGACTACAAGTAAGCAGACTGAGCAGAGACGTAACTGGCTTGAGTGAATAATGGGATTTGTGGTTCATACTCTGAGCGGAGTAACAATTCGCTCTGTCTATCAGAGCATTTCAGCACGTTAACATACTTTTGACAGATGTCAAGGGTTTGTCTGAAAAATATAATATTAGCTCAGTCAGAGATTACTCCGCCGTGAAACGACGGAGCCTGCTCTGACCGTTGGTCAATTGTTCCTTCCTGACACCCATACTAAATAACGATGAACAAATAACGATATTATCAACTAATATATTATTCCTACCCTCAGTGAAGCGATTCTGTTTAAAGTAATGTGCAGCAAAGTATTTGATTCAATGATAGATCATTATCAACCGCCTTTTTCGTTAAAAAATGGTACAGCGATGACGATTTATTTGGCACTCAGGGCGCAGCATCTTTGGCAAAATACTATCTCTATTTCAGAGCCAATTTATCAAGAAGTGATATTTAAAGGCTTTGGTAATCTACCCATTTATGCTCAAGTTGCGATTCCAAACTCAGCGAAAGGAACCATTATTGGAACTTATGGAATTACGGGTAATCTTGAGAATCAATGGATTTTACGATTACTGGGACGTAAAGCTTATAATCAAGGCTATGGTGTTATTTTATTTGATTGGCGAGCCCATGGAAAAACAGCCGAATTCAGTCCGACTTTAACATCCGACGGCTTATATGAAGGCAAAGATTTTGTTCATATTGCGGCAGAAGCTAAAAAAATGGGATGTCCTGCTCCGTTTTGGTTTACGGGATATTCTTTAGGAGGACAGTTAGCATTGTGGGGAATTCAAGCAGCAGAAACTTTATCTGAATGGGGAGCAGAATTAGAGTTAAATTCTGATGATATTGGGGGTGGTGCAGTTATTTGTCCGAGCTTAGATTCTAATCGTTCTTTGACTTATTTAATGCAACATCCCATCGGAAAAAATTTAGAACAATCTATCACTAAAGCATTAAAAAAATTAGCTCGGGAGATTCATCAATATCACCCACAAGCGATTAATTTAGATATTATAGAAAAAATTAATAGTATTCGAGAATTTGACGAAAAGTTAGTAATTTCTCACTTAGGATTTCAAACCGTTGAAGCTTACTATCATGCCAGTAGTCCTTTACTATTTTTACCGCAATTAACAAAACCAACTTTAATTCTTTATGCCGCAGATGATCCCTTATTTGAACCCAGTATTGTTTCCGATTTACAACAAATTGCCCAACAAAATTCAGCCCTAGATTTATTACTCACTCGATATGGGGGTCATGTTGGTTATATTAGTAATAAATCTTGTCAGCAGCAATATAAAGATCCAGATCAATGGTGGGGGTGGAATCGAGTATTAGAATGGTGTAACCAACAAACAGAAAACTATGCTAATTTATCACTTCAATCTTTTGTATCTTAGAACCCTATAATACAACATTTTTTATCAGTTTTTCTAAAGACTTTATCGGAGATAAATCCTGATAAAGTAAATACTGACGTTCACTAATTAATTGACGTAAACTCTGACGATAATTGAGATCTGTTGCCAAACGAATTGCTAATTGAACATACTGTTGCTTATTCAATGCAATCAACTCACTCAACCCCATCCTAGTTAAAATTGCAGCAGAATGTCGTCCTCGCATTAACTCCCCCGCTAAAGTAATAATCGGTAAATTTTGGGCAATAGCCTCTAAACTCGAATTACAACCACTCCAGCCAATACTATCTAAAAATA
>JBARXJ010000046.1:0-42155 GCA_049647265.1 Microcoleaceae cyanobacterium | reverse complement strand
GATCTTGAGAGGGCAGATCTTCGGAAGGCAAGACTTGAGGGGGCAAATCTGGCGGGGGCAAATCTTCAGGAGGCACAACTTTTGGGGGCAAGACTTGAGGGGGCAAATCTGGCGGGGGCAAATCTTCGGGGGGCAAATCTTTTGAGGGCAAGACTTGAGGGGGCAAATCTTAAGGAGGCAAATCTTAAGGAGGCAATTCTTCAGGGGGCAAATTTTGTGGGGGCAGATCTTCAGTGGGCAGATCTTCGGAAGGCAATTCTTCGGGGGGCTAATCTTGAGGGGGCAAATCTTCAGTGGGCAGATCTTCAGTGGGCAATTCTTCAGGGGGCTAATCTTGAGGGGACGATATTAGAAAACAATTCTCAGTAGGGGCGCATTGCATGCGCCCTAGACAAAGAATATACAACCCTCAAACTCTCAGCTTCAACCACAAGGGCAATGGCAAACCTTTAGGAAAAAGTAACAATATTAGTCAAAACCCACTTGCAATTCAAGGTAAAATTTACTGTAAAATCTATCTAATCCGTCAACATCCGTAGCAAAGAAAGCGAGAGTTAGGACAAAATATAGGCTGTCATTCCCGTGTAGACGGGAATCTACAACAATCTATATGTTAATCCACTTGTTTTGCGCTATTGATAAATCGTAGAGACATTATATATAGCGTCTTTCCCCAAAGATTCCAGAAGCTTTATATAATAGGCTTTTTGTCCCCCTATTGCCTGCTTGCCCTGAGCAAAGTCGAAGGGTTGCCTAGCGCGATCGCAACGTGTCTAAAGAATCACAAATTCAGGAAAACTATGTCACAATTGAGTCTGATGAATCAGAGTACTACTGGACAAAACCAATCTCTACAGCATCCGCCAGCCTCCCCTCAAAATCATCAAGAACAGAATTGTGAAACGCCTGCTTCCCCTCAACTGGATCTAGATCGAGTCAATCAAGAATTAGCCGATGTTACGGCGACGGAGTTAGTACAGTGGGCGGCAGAGACTTTTACAGATGGGTTAGTCATGAGTACTAGCTTCGGCATTCAGTCGGCTGTGATGCTGCATTTAGTCACTCAAGTTGTGCCGGATATTCCAGTCATTTGGATTGATACAGGATATTTACCCGCTGAAACTTATGTATTTGCCGACGGGTTAACAGAAAGATTAAACCTGAATTTAAAAGTATATCAATCTGCTATCAGTCCGGCGCGGATGGAGGCGCTTCAGGGTCGTTTGTGGGAAGCCGAAACCGTTGAAGCATTGAACCGTTATGATTATATTCGTAAAGTTGAACCGATGCAACGAGCCTTAACAGAATTAGGTGCAACGGCTTGGTTAGCGGGTTTACGCGCCGATCAAACGAAACACCGTCAAACGCTACAACGAGTTGATCAACAGTCCGAAGTATATAAAGTTTATCCGATTTTACATTGGAAAGCGCGGGAGATTTACAGGTATCTCAAAGCCCATGATTTACCCTATCATCCCTATTTTGATCTCGGTTACACCAGTGTCGGAGATTGGCATTCTAGCCGTCCCATTACCCCTGACGATCAAAATGAACGCGATACTCGTTTCCGAGGCATGAAAGAGGAATGCGGTTTACACGTACCCAAAACAAAGGAAGAAGCCCAAAGTTTAGATTCCAGTTCCCTTTAGAATCATAGGTCAATACATCTTAATTAATTATTGCCTATCATCGTTTAATTACAAATCCTTTGACCTCTCCCTAGCCCTCTCACCTCTCCCTAGCCCTCTCACCTCTCCCTAACCCTCTCCTAAAAGGAGAGGGAACGAATGGTCTCCCCCTTGTAGGGGGAGGTTGGAGGGGGTGGAGAGGGAACAATTGGTCTCCCCCTTGCCCTGGGAGGTTTGAGTTCGTTTGAGAGGGAAATTGTGTCTCTTCGAGACAGTTTAATGATGGAGAGGGGAGTAGTTTTTTTGATAATTAAATGTCTCAAACTATTAATTACTTCCCTAATTACTCTTCCTTCCCTGAAAGAGAGAGGGCAGAGGGGTTAGATCATAATTTCTAGTCAAAAACGCAATTTTAAACCATATTAACAGGTGTGGGTTGATAGCTCTAAATGCTGATACAATAACTCCGACTCAACAATCTCAAAATCTGGCCCCACCCAAACTAAACTTGCCTCAGAAACTACACCATTTTCTAATAATACGATAGAAAAATTACGTCGTTTTTGCTGATCAATTTCTTCAATACGTCTGACTCTAGCAGCATTGAGATAAATGGTTCCCTCATCGCTGACTTCTAGTCGTTGGCGCGAGCGATCTTTACGATGTCGTAAATTATGATGCATATGACCAAATGTCACCAACGGAATTGTTTTCTGTAAGCCGCGAGTTTTGGCGATCGCCGCCTCAAAATCCGGATCGCCGTAGTCCCCCCCAATCGGGTTCCAATCCTTGCCACAAGTCGATTCTGGCGTGTCTCCTAAACCACTGGGGCCGTTATGACCCAGGAAAATCACCGTATCAAATTCCGCCTGTTGTACCGCTTCTACAATCCGTTTTGTGGAATCTTCCATCGTTTTGACCCCGAAGCGTTCTTGATAAAAAGGACGATTGCGTAACTTTGGCCCACCCCAGCTAAAGGGTCGAGTTCCCACCACCGTCAGTCCAAATTCGGGAAAATCTCGTTTACCATACCCAACATGGGCCACCCCCATGCAATCAATCTGCCGTTGGACTCGGTTTTCCTGGAGAGAATCATAAGGACAGTGTTTCTGGCCCCATTCCGTCATGGTATACCAAGCATCATGATTCCCGAATACAACGGCTTTGGGTAAATCCAGCGCCGCAACAGCCTCGACGACCTCTATCGCTTCATTACCAAAATCTCCCACAAATAAGACTAAGTCTACCCCTAACTGTTCTAAGGCGATCGCATCTTCGGCTTCCCATTGGTTGTGGATATCTCCCACGACTGCAATTTTTATAGTTTGTTTTAACGCTGCGTTCATATCTACTGTTTAAAGACTCTTGATCTAGGATAGGCAATTCTTGATGGGTTTTGCAGGAGAGGGAAAATGATCCTTGACCCCAGATTTTGGTGAATTCAACTATAATTAAAGATGAAGATATATTAAACGCCTGAGTTAACCCACGATCTTAATTATGTTCACAACTGCCCTCCAACCGACCCCAGCGTCTCAAACCATCCCAGAGGATTTATTTAGCGCCATTGAAACCCTGAAGCAAGAGTTAAACGCTGTTGTTTTAGCCCATTATTATCAAGATCCTGATATTCAAGATATTGCAGATTATATTGGTGATTCTTTGGGTTTATCTCGTCAAGCCGCCCAAACAAATGCAGATGTAATTGTGTTTGCTGGGGTTCATTTTATGGCAGAAACAGCAAAAATTCTTAATCCTAATAAGCTGGTTTTATTACCGGATTTAGAGGCAGGTTGTTCTTTAGCTGATAGTTGTCCACCTGAAGAATTTGCTCAATTTAAAGCGGCTCATCCGGATCATATCGTGATTTCTTATATTAATTGTACGGCTGAAATTAAAGCCATGAGCGATATTATTTGTACGAGTTCAAATGCAGTTGATATTGTTAATCAAATCCCTGAAAATCAGCCGATTATTTTTGCACCTGATCGCAATTTAGGACGATATGTGATGGCAGAAACCGGACGGGATATGGTGTTATGGCAAGGGGCTTGTATGGTGCATGAAAACTTTTCTGAGAAAAAGATAGTACAGTTAAAAATAGAATATCCCACCGCAGAAGTAATTGCTCACCCGGAATGCGAAACGGCTATTTTAAATCATGCAAATTATATTGGTTCAACCACCGCTTTATTAAAATATGCTCAACAAAGTATCAATTCAGAATTCATTGTTGCAACAGAACCCGGTATTATTCATCAAATGGAAAAAGAGGCAAAAAATAAAACGTTTATTGCTGCTCCGGGGATGAATAGTTGTGCTTGTAATGAATGCCCCCATATGCGACTCAATACCTTAGAAAAGCTGTATTTAGCGATGAAAAATAAAACCCCAGAAATTATATTACCCGAATCAACCAGAGTAGCTGCCCTAAAACCGATTCAACGAATGTTAGAAATGAGCCGCTAGTCCATCTTCTAAAATTAAACATCATTGCAGCCAGGTGAATAATGTAGCCCAAATTGTGAGACAATAACGTCACAATTTTAAGATCATATTATGGCGACTTCATCTTCACTACCCGATCGATCTGATCCGGTCAACAGCGGTTTACCTACCTTAACAGATGCCACAATTGCTCGTGTTAAAGAAGGGTTGGAAGCCGCGCGATCGCCTCAGGTGATGGCAATGATTGACAATGCCCTAACTCATGCAGAAGCAGTGGGTTTAGGGCAATCCTATGTTCATTTTAGCGGTGGTTTTCGTCGGTTTGTGATTCGTTCTTTAGTTCGGGCGTTATTTAGAATTCGAGTCGAAAATCTCGATTTATTACCCAATAAACCAACCATTTTAGCCGCTAATCATCTCAGTCATATCGATCCATTTTTACTACTATCTGAAATTCCAAGTAATCCCTATTACTATATTTTAGGAGATGCTCGTAGTCTTTACAATAAAGCTTGGAAACGTAGTTTATTAAAAATGGCAGGGGGAACCATTCCCATTCAACGCATTTGGAAAGAAGAACTGGCTGTGATTGAAGCGGCAAATGCTGGCAGAGTCTGTTTAAAATCCTTAGCCCGTGATATTGAACAGGATATTCCAACCGGAACCTCAGTGCAAGCATTAAGACGCTTAGATCGGATTGTTCAAGGCTTGTTACAACAGGATCGGGGTCTAATTATTTTCCCAGAAGGTCGATTAGGATGTCAAGAAGGAAAACTGTGTTTGCCGCTAAAACGTGGGACAATGATTTATGCTTTGCGTTCTGGTATTCCGATTGTTCCGGTCGGTATTATTGGTACAAATAACCTTTACTTCCGCAAACAACTCACCATTCGGTTGGGTCAACCTCTAATTTTTCCTCAAACTTCTCGTCCCAAGCCACAAGACATTCGTACTGCCTCTGAGGCTTTGCAACAGGCAATGGTAGATTTATTGCCGCAACATTATCACGAACCCGATGAAATCCAGTTATTTAGCCATTTTCTCAACCATATGTTATGGTAATCAAATCTTCAATAAAGTGACAGTCAATCACGATGGGAACATTGAAAAACTAACATCATAGCTCCGTTTAATATAGTAAAAATAAAAATATTATAGTGAATAAAATAACACTATTAGCTTGAAACATCTGTAGTTTTTTGACAATCTAAACACTGAATTGTTTTTAACAAACTCCCAATTAATTAACAGCAGTATTACTAAAAAATCCGGTATTAATAGTAATGATAATGAGACAAATTCGCGTTGGTATGATTGGAACTGGATATGTCGCAAAAACGCGGGCAGAAGTGTTTAAAGCCTCGGCGCGAACGCAATTAATGAGTATTGCGGGTCATAATCCGACAACGACTGAAGAATTGGCTCAACAGTTTAATATTAAACCCGAAGTATCCTGGCGAAAACTGATTGAACGCGACGATATTGATTTAATTGTAATCTGTTCTGTAAATCGAGATCATGATGTAATGACTCAGGCGGCTTTAGAACAAAACAAACACGTCATTGTCGAATATCCCCTCAGTTTAAATCCTCAAACCGCTAATTATTTAATTCATTTAGCCCAACAAAAACAGAAATTACTTCATGTTGAACATATAGAATTATTAGGAGGATTACACAATAGTATTAAAGCGGCTTTAGATCAAATTGGTAAGATCTTTTATTGTCGTTATGTCACCCTAAGCGCTAAACATCCCGCACCGCAAAAATGGACTTATCAACCCAGTTTATTCGGCTTTCCGTTTGTTGGGGCGCTGTCTCGGTTGCATCGACTGATTGATTTATTCGGTACAGTGAATACAGTACAATGTTACAGTCAATTTTGGCAGACTAAACCCGACTATTATCGAGCGTGTTTATGTAATGCCAAATTACAATTTAACAATGGAGTAATGGCAGAAGCTGTGTATGGGAAAGGTGATATTTTTTGGCAATCTGAAAACACATTTACTTTGTATGGCGAAGCGGGAACATTAGTTTTTACTCCCAAACAAGGTCAACTCTTTCAGGGAGATAATATAACGCTTTTAGACGTGGGAACTCGTCGGGGTTCTTTTGCCAAAGATACTCAAGCCGTGATTGATTATCTCTGTGACGACACACCCCTTTATATTCAGCCAGAAGATAGTTATTACACCTTGAAAGTGGCTGATGCTGCCCGTGAGTCGGCTCAAAACGGTCAAATCATTATGATGAAATCTCGATAGAATAAAATTATTCAAATTCAAGTTATTTTTCAGGAGTTTATTGCTGTGGTTAAGTTTCCGCCTGTGGCTATCATCAGTTTAACAGTCAGTTTAATGGTTTCTTTGCCAGGTGTTGCCGAAAACCTTGAACATACTCAGCAACTGCTTGCCACCAAACAATGTCCAAACTGTGACTTAAGCGGGGCTGGGTTAGTCTTAGCGGACTTAACCGGGGCCGACCTACAGGGGGCTAACTTAACGCGGGCAAACCTGAGCCGGGCTAACTTAACTGGGGCAGATTTGCGGGGGGCCAATTTAGCGGGAACAAGCTTACATGGGGCGAATTTAACCGGGGCGAATTTAACCGGGGCGAATTTAACCGGGACTGACTTGCGAGAGGCTTATCTCACCGGGGCAATTTTAACCGAGACACCGATTAATAATGCTCAATTATTAGGGGTAAAAGGATTACCTGCCAATATTGGTTCAGCAGTGGATTTTTATCGTTTAGGCATCTCTGAAGCCAAAGCGGGTAATTATGTCGATGCAATTAATTATTACGATCAAGCGATTGGTTTAGAACCTCGTTTAGCTGCTGCCTTTTTTGCTCGTAGCATGGCAAAAGCCGATCTAGGAGACTTACAAGGGGCATTTATTGATGCTAAACAAGCACAAGAATTGTACGGACGTTTAAGCAGTCCAGAAGGGGTACAAGTTTCCACAGAATTAGTACAAGTATTAGAAGCACGACTCAACCCAGAAGAAAATGAACCCAGAGGCGGTTTTTTAGGAGTACTGGAAACGGCTGCTCCCTTGCTGTTAAGATTCCTATTTTAATTCAATCATAATTACTGTTTAAGAGAATAATAATAGAATATTGATGGAGTGATAAAAATGGGACAGCAAAAACAGTCTTTTTGGGATTCAATTAAACAAAAAGCATCTGAAACGGGTAAAACGGTGACTCAAAAAACAACCGAAGCGGCGAAGAAAAAAGCCAGTCAAATCGGAGAGACGGTGAGTCAGCAAGCCGCAAAAGCGGGTAAAACGGTTCAAGATAAAGCCACAGAAGTTAAAGATTCTATTGCTCACCAAGCCACCGCAGCCAGTAAAAATATTATGGAGACTGCAACTGAATCAGTAGAATCAGTCACTAAAACTTCGCAAAACTGGATACCCCAAAAACCCAATGATCGAGATGATATTGACGGCTCGGCTACCGTTCCCGATTGGAGTTTAGATGAACTGTATCATGTATTTTTAGGGTCTCAGCTCACAGAAACGGGGGGTTCTCAAACTGTCACTTTGAAGACAGGGAAAAGCTATGAGGTGAAGATTCCACCTCGGCAAATGGAAGGCTCTCATTTACGATTAAAAGGGTGTGGATTACAAGGAAACGATGTCTTTTTAGTGTTGCATACTTTAGTGAATCCCTACTTTAATATAGATCGTAGAATTAATCAATTAATTGCTCAAGCACCTATTTATGATCGTAGTAAAATTCGCTGTTTAGAAGCCTATAATCAAATGAACTCAACTCAGGGAATTGATGATATTGCTGCCCTAGAGTTATTAGATTATCTGGTGAGTTTTTCTAAGCTGAATACAGATATGGGTCAACATTATACAATTGCCAGTCAAAATGCCCGGTTAATTCGATTAAAGTCTTGTTTAGAAACGGCATTATCTGCTTCAAATTTAAGCAAAACAGAACAACAGTCAATCAAAGCAACGTTTCAGTATCTTGTCGCAGGAGAAGCTGTACCCAACTTACAGACATTAACCTCACTGGATACAATTATTTTAAATGCATCGCTGCATCGTAGATTAAAGCAGTATTATCTGTATCATAGTGTCACTTCTCGGATGATGACCCTTGATTTAATCATGGTTCATGCGATTAATCAATCCACAAAAATTCAACCTCACGATCGCGAACGTTGGCTATCTGTTTATACAATATTTCGTGAAGACAAAGCCGTGATGGATGCTATCACATTGAATGAATTTGAACAATGGCTCCCAACCGCACCGCTTCCGAGTAGTTGTAAAACCGTTTATCAATTAATGCGCCATCATCGCTTAGAATTAAACGAAGAATTTGAACCCGAGGATTATATCGCCAGTTTTAAACTGATTCAATCCGTTTTACAATCTTTTCAAAACAATAAACCCGAGGAATATATTGCTGAAAATAAATCCATTAATGTGATGGAGATTCCCTCTAAAACTTTAGCAGAAAATCATTATCAATCTGTGGCTCGGGGGGGACTGGGTTTACTCGGTGGAGGTCAGATGATTAGGAATGTGAATCTATTTTTAGAAATGGCTACACGCTTAGCAATTACTCAGGTGTGTCTCATCAACTCACTGAGTAAAGTCAATTTAGGAATTCCTGCGATTAATTCATCTCTGAAGTCTTCGGTTGCGGGTACAAGTTGGCAAGCTGTGGGTAATTTTGGTATCTCTCAAACCGATATCAGTCAACTCTCAGAAAGTGCCGCTTATCAAGCTATTCTTGAAGAGGTTGGGGGAATTACAGGATTTATTACGGCTGTTGAAGCATCTAAAAGATATAAAGAAAAAGCTTTTTTAAATCCTCTTAAAAATAAACTTCAGCAGCAACAATTGATTAAAGATTTAGAAACCAAAATGTATTCTTAAACATTAAAATTATCAAGGATAAATCATGAAGAAACGAGTTACATTAACCTTCACTCAGCGTTCAATTCAGATGCCCGTCACCTATCGACTCGCAAAGGAATTTAACGTCGCTGCCAATATTATTCGCGCTCAAGTTGCACCGAATCAAGTCGGAAAATTAGTGATAGAATTATCCGGTGATATCGATCAGTTAGAAGCGGCAATTGACTGGATGCAATCTCAGGATATTGAAGTCTCTCTTGCCAGCCGAGAAATCTTAATTGATGAGATGATTTGTGTCGATTGTGGGTTATGTACTGGAATTTGTCCCACTCAAGCATTAACATTAAATCCAGATACATTTTATTTAACCTTTAGTCGCTCTCGCTGTATTGTCTGTGAGCAATGTATCCCAGCTTGTCCCGTCCAAGCAATTTCTACTAATTTATAACTCTCTCAATGTGAAATTAATAACTTGGTTTTCACTGTTTTTATTAATTGTTACCTATTTCACCCTAGGCTGGACGTTATTTCTAGCCGAATTTTCTCTAGTGATGTGGGGAATCATTATTTTAAGTATTACATCCATTATCTTCTGTTTAACCACTCCCTTAGATAATTTAAAAAGCCCCTTGAGTCAATGGTTTCGTTCTAATGTCAGCACGTTTTTTGCGGTCATCTTTGCCTCTTTTTTATTAGTTGTCTTTGCCACCTGGATTCATATCTTTTTCAAGATTTTACTGATGTTATCCTCAACAATTTTAGCCCGAACAGAATTACAAACCATTGGAGTCAAACACTGGCTTGCCTTTTTAATTCTGATGAGCATTTCTTTAACGGGATTAATATTAGGATGGGAACTGCACTACTACACGTTCTTTGGTGAGCATCCATCCCTGTATTAACCTTTTGGATAAATCACAGCTTCTGGTAAAATTAACATCGCATCTCCAAAAGAATAAAAGCGATAGGGATGTTCAAACTCATCAGCAGTTTGTGCCAAGGCATCATGATATAAATCTAGCAATCGTTGACGACCCACCAACGCAGAGACTAACATCATTAAACTAGAGCGGGGGAGATGAAAGTTTGTAATCAGTCCATCGACCACCCGCCAACGATAACCTGGATAGATAAAAATATCCGTTTTGCCATAATAAGGCCTCAACGTTGGGGTATTCTCTGGGTAATTAAGGGCAGCCGCTGCACCTTCTAATGCCCGCACAGCGGTCGTTCCCACGGCAATGATGCGCCCTCCGAGGCTTTGGGCTTGGTGAATTTGTTCAACAGTTTGGGGCGGAACTTCAATCCATTCTGCGTGCATCTGATGGGTTGTAATTTCTTCAACTTCTACCGGACGAAAAGTTCCTACCCCGACGTGCAAAGTAATAAACGCTGTATTAACCCCCTTTTGTTGCAAGCGTTGGAATAGTTCATCGGTGAAGTGTAAACCCGCTGTTGGGGCCGCCACTGCTCCCGGTTGTTGAGCATAAATTGTTTGATATTGTTCGGGTTGTGCTTTAGATTGGGTAACATAGGGAGGAAAGGGAATGTGACCATAGTGCGGTAGAAGTTCTAGCAAAGATTGCTCTGTCGGAACCTCAAACTGTAACCATCGTCCTCCTGTCTGCGGATCAGTGTTTGATACGGTTGCCCTTAGGGGAGGTCTACTCACCGGATCGTGCGGATCAAATTGCAGAGTTGACCCTAGCTTAAATCGCTTCCCCGGTTTAACTAACGCTAGCCAACAGTTAGGATGGGATTCTTCTAACAGTAGAATTTCAACCGCTGCACCACTGGTTTTGCGACCATACAGTCGAGCTGCGATTACTTGTGTATTATTGAGAACGAGCAGGTCATGAGGTTGTAACAAATTAGATAAGTGATGAAAGACCCCATGACGATGAGAGTTTGGAGAATCAACAATTAATAAACGAGAGTGATCTCTTGGAATCACGGGGTTTTGAGCGATGCGGGCTTCGGGAAGCTCATAAGTATAAGCACTTAATTCCCAGTCAGATGTTTGAATTGCCTCAGTATCCCTAAACATAATAGATCACTCTTTATGGGTTGTTTAGTTGGGTAGAATCCCCCATG
This sequence comes from Microcoleaceae cyanobacterium, assembly GCA_049647265.1. Lineage (GTDB taxonomy): Bacteria > Cyanobacteriota > Cyanobacteriia > Cyanobacteriales > Microcoleaceae > JAAURB01. Next base: position 31,093 of record JBARXJ010000046.1, on the reverse strand, counting down.
CTAAATCGGGGACTTTTCCCCTATTCAAAATGAGTTGATTAGTGCAAACATATAAGTATAGCTTGACTTGATAGTCCCACCAAGCCAATCGATCTTGTCAGTTGTTCGTTGAGAGAGTGAATCAAAGTCACGAACATAGAAACTAAAACTAACACAGATCGCATTGCCCTCTCAAGAGTGAGTTAGAGAGGCATATCGGTATGAAAATTAATCTTTTCTAGTGGACTAGATAATCACTCAAACAGGGGAAGTACAAGCCCCATCATACTTGCTTCTAATTGCAGGTTTTCTAGGGCTTGATTCTTTGAGAAGTAGATGACTCGAATACGATGCAGGAGAAAGCCAATGGAATACCTTTACTGTCTTGCCAATACCAGCTTGACTTTAAGAGTTGTTGATTATTTAAATAATACTCAACAGCTCCCAGTACAGTCGATTACTGTGATTCATCAAATCGATTGCTGGATTATAAAAATTAAGATGAACCCATCGATCACAGCGAAGCAGCACGGTAATTTCACAGCTTACATGAGTGAGCTAGGAATTCCCTATCAACCCAATATCCGAATTCAGATGGCACTCTGGGGCTTAGAAACCGGACAATCTCCTCTCAGTGTCATGCGTCGTTATCAAGTCGCTGTTGTCTCTCATGGTGCACCCAACCGAGAAGATATTGAAACATTTCGGACTCAATTTGTCAAGGGGTTAGGATACTGCCCAGAAGCGCTGGCTTAAGGATTAATTAACAACTCCAAAAGGCTGATTCAATATACTGTTGTAAGATTAAATCACCCATTGGAGAGTTAACGACTTCACCGATACGGATTGGATATTGAAAGTGATTCATCGGCTGCATTTGTGTTTTTGTAGGGGATTTGTTACTCTGCCATCGAACTAATGCTACATCAAACTTACAGCAATAGTCAGCAAATTCCGGATGCTGAGCGAGAAACCATTGGGCTGATAGGATTAATTTTTCTTGTTTTGTAGAGGTGACAGCCAGTAAACCATCAGAGTCCCAGTTTCGATGGCTGCGGGTTTTCACTTCTACAAAAATTATTGTTGTCTGAGTCGGAGACATCCCAATCAGATCAATTTCTCCCCAGCGTGTGCGATACTGATGTTGGAGAATCTGCCAGCCTTGACAACGCAGCCAGTGGGCAACCAATTGTTCCCCCCAAGTTCCAATCTGTCGGGTCTTAGACATTTGAGACAATTTTGAGATGGAATAACACATCAGCAGTGATGGACTGCATTTTTTTTCTGCCTGAAATCAAGAAGATGAGATTATAAAGCCAATAGGTTGTAGGATCAAGATTGTCTATTTAAATATTTGCTCAGACTGAAATCATGAGACGCTTGAATCAATCTCCATCAAAATTTCATCAGCCCATTTTTTCTCGTATTTCTAGAGTAACTTTGACCCTGCTATTTGGATTTTTGATATTCGTCTCTACGATGATAACAGCGCCTGCGATCGCAGAAAACTATGAAAAACAAGATTTAGCCAATACCGACTTCTCCGATCAAGTCCTGACTGACTCGGAATTTGATTTTGCCGATCTTAAAAATAGTAATTTTAGTCATTCCGACTTACGCGGCGTGAGTTTATTCGGGGCGAAAATGCAGTTTGCGAATTTTGAAGGGGCGGACTTACGCTACGCCACATTAGATACAGCCCGCTTCAATAAAGCCAATTTAACTAACGCTATTTTGGAAGGGGCTTTTGCCTACAGAACAGATTTTGCCGGGGCTACTATTGATGGTGCTGATTTTACCGATGTGGTGTTGCGCCAAGATACTGAAAAACAGTTATGTGAAGTAGCCACAGGAACTAACCCCGTTACCGGACGTGATACTCGAGAGACTTTATTTTGTGATTAAGTTAAATTAATGATTAGTTGTTGGTTATTGGTTAGCGCGTTATTGCTTGTAAACTCAAAACGTGCCTACTAAAAACTAGCAACTAACAACTAACAACGACTAAATACTATCGGTAATACTACTAAAATTGAAGGCTTTCACCCGTACTCCGGGTATGACGCTACCGCCATAGCGATGAACCTGACTCAAACCGTCTACATCCCGCAACATTTCCGGTAAACTCTGATTAAATCGCATATTTTTAATTGGAGTCGTAATTTTTCCATCTTCAATTAAAAAAGTGCCATCCCGCGTCATTCCCGTCACTTCCAATGTCCGAGGATTAACATAGCGTACATACCAAGCACGATTGACGAGTATAGCCCGTTCAGTTTGGCTAATCAAATCAGCAATACTTTGTGGGTTACCCTGCATCACAACCGGATACATTGATCCTTTCGGTTCAACGCCTTTTTGACTCGCCCAATAACGACTGTAAGATAAGGTTTGTGGAATACCATTTTTAATGATTTCCAAATCATCCTTCTTCAAACCATCTGCAAAAAAAGTCGATCCTTGAAGTAATGGATGACTCGGATCTCTGTCTACCTGTACCATTGGACTAAACAGTTGCTCCCCGACGTGGTTCCCCACCAGTTGGTTATTCTCATCCAAACGAGACATAAAAGAGCGCCCTTCATCTGCTGCGCGGGCATCAAGGTTAAACATCACCCACATCAATAGCTCTGCAAACGCCGCCCCATCAAAAATGACGGGATAAACCCCCGGCTTAATTTCACGGGGATTACGGGCAGCAAACGCCCGCTCAATGATGGTTTCAGTGATGGGTTCAATGGGTAACTGTTCTACACCCCAAGCACTCCGCCGACTCCAAGCTGAACCGTTATCTATTTTTGCCGTAAAACCAAAATCTGCCTGGGTGAGGCGATTACAGGCGCGTAATCCGTTAGAATTACCAATAGCAAATAGTTCAACATCTGTACTTAATCTGCCGGAACCTTGTACATTGGCTTCATTGCAACGCTGGCAGACGGTTTGAATCAATTCTCCTCGGTTTAAGGGTGATAAATTGGCTGTAGCGCTATCAAAGGCGGGTATGCGGTTATCATAAGTTTGAGGTTCTAATAACGGTATCCATTCTGGATCAATTGGGGCAATGCGGGCTAATTCTTCAGAACGGTTTATAATTTCCGTGATGGCTGTATCGTCTAATTCTGTGGTGGCAGTTGTGGCGCTACGTTGACCAAAATAGCTGGTGACAGAAAGCCTAAATTTTGTACTACTAACATTCTGAGTAATTTGATTTTCCGAATAGCGAGTTAGGGTATCTTCGCTGTTACTCAGGCTTACTTCAACTTCCTCGGCTTCAGATTGTTGAATCACCTTTTCGATCAAAGATAAGGCAACGTCATCGCTAATTAAAGTGGGTGCAGTGACTACAGTCATAAACTTTTTTGAGGGGATATTCTCAATCTGTAATATTGATTATATAGCAATACTTCGCGCGTTGTCAGAAAATTTCATTTATGAGGCAAGAGGCATATAGGCACATACGCATATAAAGACTCTCAATTACAGACGTTGCATGGAACGTCTCTACCTATGTCTCCTGAATACTGACTCGGTGACTCCTTTAAGCGTGATTGCTATAGTTAAAATTGTTCTAAATCTAATTCTAATGCCACGAGTTCTGCCCGTCGCTGATTGAGTTCAAATTCTAAGGTTTGAATTTCGGCTTTTAATTGCTGTCGTCGTCGTTCAACCGAATCAGATTGTCGGACAAAATAAGCATCTATCTCCGCCCAAAGCTGAACCGCCCAATCTTTACTTGCGGTTTTTATTTCTTGCAATACTTGAACATTACCATCGGCTTCTAATGCAAATAATGTATAGAGTCGTTCTGATATTCCTTTCTTTTGTTTTTTCTTTTCACAGTAAAGATATAAGCCGGGTTGTTGTTGTACTACTTGATCGATTTGGCTGACAAAAAGTCCCATAAGAGAATAGCCATCGGTTCGATCTTTATCAACGCTTTCGATATATTTACACCAGTTTCCGGTTTTTGAAGTTAAGCAGGTTTGCCAAAATCCTGGGGCATTAAAAAAGGCTTGTTTGAGGTTGATTAACATGGAGTATTTCTATAAAATTTATAATAAATGAATAAAATTACAGGGATTATTTTTTATTGAATGATTGAAAGATAAAATTCTTCTAAGGATTGCACACATTCACTATCTTGATATAAAATAGATTGATTAACTTTTATCTTTTCTGATATTAATTTTCGCAAATTAGAATCTAATCCTAATCTAGTTGCTATTTTAATATATTCTGATTGATTTTGCGCGAGGGTTTCTGTGACGTTAATTCGCTTGAGAATTCCGGCAGTTTGGCGACTACGCATCAGTGAACCTTCATGGGTAACAATGGGGAGGTTACAGGCAATTGCATCTAAACTGGTTAAGAATCCGGTAAATGCAAAGGTATCTAAAGCAATATCAGCCAGTAAGTGAAGTTGTAAATAGTCCTGTTTATCCAGTCGAGGTAAAATTATACAATATTTTTTAAAGTCAAGTCCGAATTGAGTAAAGACTAGATTTAATCGTTGTTTAAATTGTTCGGTTATTTCTGAGTTCCAGTGAGAGAAAAAGATAAATTGAGCCGTTTTTATATTTTTGGCGATCGCAGCAAAGACGAAATCATATTGAGGTAGGTATTTAAATAAAGATTGAGAGGAAAGATAGATAATACTATCAGATTTTAAGTTAAAGTCAGAACGTTGTTTTAAACAGATAGGTAAATTAGGTTTTTGATAGTAAATTCCAATATTTGGTAAGCAGAATAATTGTTCAGAGTATTGCTTTTTAGCAATAGTAGATTCTAGTAATTCAGCGGAAATAAAATAATCAATTGTTGGTAAACCAGTTGTAACAGGATGTCCCCAGGCGGCACATTGAATCGCTGCAAGTCGTAACCCAGCTAATTGAGTGGTTAGAGGCGACATTCCAATATCTAAGAATACTAATATATCAATTTTATCAGTATCAATTTGCTGGATTGTTGCATCTAAATCGTTGGGAATATGATAAAAATAATTACTGTAATATTGAAATAAGTCTGTAATTTCATCAGTTTCTGTTCCGATGTGATAACAGTATATTTCAAATAAATCCAAGTTGTGTTGTTTTATCCAACCCAAAAATACAATTCCCACTGTATGCCATTGCAAGAAAGCAGAAATATAACCTATTTTAATTTTATCTTTTTTTCGACTATTTATATTTTGAATATATTTTGGATAATGGGCTGCCATAACTTGAGAAACAAAATTACCATATTGTTGTTGCAGCTTTAAATCATTCTTACCTTGATATTGCAAATAAAAATTAGTGTTTTCTCCGATAGCTTGTAAAGCAAGTTTTTTTTCTTCTGGGGTTTCTAAAGAAAAATTATTTATCAGATTTATCAATAACTTGTGAAAGCGTTGACGATAGAATTTAATCTCTATTTCAGTTTGATATAAAATCGGTAGTATCCGTTGATGGGCTAATTTTAAGCGGATATTTTTAGGTAATTTTTCTAAAGCTGTTTCAGCAACTTTAATAGCAGCTTCTGTTTTTCCGCTATTCTGTAAAGCTATAATTAAAGCCAGATAAATATCAACTGATTTAGGATCATATTCTAAGGCGGTTTGATAAATATCAATGGCTGTAGATATTTGATCTAGCTGTTGATAACAATCCCCTAAATTGAGATAAATTTCTATAGTTTTATATTTAGAATTTAAGGCAGTTTGATAATAATCAATTGCGGTTAGATAATCCTGTTGATAATAAGCGGCGCAAGCAAAATAAAAGGCAGCTTCTTCAGAGGTAGAATGAGTAGCGATTACCAGTCCATATTGATATAATAAATCAGGATGTTGAGGATAGTATTCTAATCCTTGTTGATACAGTAAAGTTGCTTGTTCAATATTATTTTGAATCATCAAAAGATTGCCCAAACTAAGATAACTCTCAATCTCACGAGGATTAACCTTAATTCCTTGACGATAGAATTGTTCAGCCTGTTGATATTCTCCTAATTCTAAGTAAAGATTACCCAATAGATGATATACTTGAATATTATCAGAATCTAAATCAATTGCTGTTTGATAGGCTGAAATAGCTTGATCAATATCTCCTAACTGTTGCCAAACAAAGCCTAAATCTGCATAAATCTTTCCCGGTTTAGAATCACAATTTAACGCCTGATTAAAAGCCGTTAACGCTTGATACCAATCCATTTGATAACAGTATATTGTTCCCAACTCCCACCAGAATTGAGAATCTATTGGTTTAATCTTCAGAATCTGTTGATAAAGGGCAACTGCTTCAGCAAAATATCCCGCTTGAGATAATGCCAACGCTTCACCATGCAACCGCTTCACCGCCTCCATTCTTCCTATAAGCCATTGGGTCGAGGACGGCCTGGACGAGTGGGACGAGTGGGACGAGTGGGACGAGTGGGACGATTACCCCCTGGACGGTCTGTCCCTGGACGATTACCCCCTGGACGGTCTGTCCCCGGACGGTTACCCCCTGGACGGTCTGTCCCCGGACGATTACCCCCTGGACGTGTCCCTGGACGGTTACCAGCTTGAGGACGGAGTTGAGGAGAAGTCAGCTTTTCCAAAGATTGGGCGAGGGTTTGACGGACTTGCTGGTCAGTATTATCTAAAGCTGTTGTCAAACTGGGTATCATCCCTTGATTAATTTTCCCCAATGCAAACGCGGCTTTTGCCCGAACTTGAGGATCTGAATCTTGCAAGGCTTCAATTAAGGCTGGATTGGCGGCTGTACCCATCTTCTTCAGGGCAATTGCCGCCCCAACACGGACGGACTCATCTGAGTCTTTCAACGCGGTGATTAACTCAGGAATAGCCGCTGCGGCATCTGGCCCAATCACTCCTAATGCAAAAGTTGCCCCTTGACGAATTTGTGGGTCAGGATGATGAAGGGTAGCAGTAAAATCTTCAACGGCATCATCAACGGCATCTGAAGCAGTGAAGCCAATTTGTTGTAAAGCAACAGCCACACTCATCCGAACCGAAGTATCGGTATCTTTTAAACTAGATAATAAAGCGGGAATGGCATCAACGGCCTCTTCTCCTAATGAACCGAGGGCAAATGCGGCACTTTTACGAACTTGAATATCGCTATCATTAAGGGCTTCTATTAAAATGGGAATTGCAGAAGAACCCATCTGTTTCAGGGCTTGCATTGCCGCAATTCGATGATGTTGTTGAGGACTACTGAGTTTTTCAATTTGACTAAATACTTCAGTCGTCGTCATCGCTTGGGCTTGAACATTGCCCAGAAATAATGTCATCATCGAGAGGCATAACCAAGCCAGTTGAGAAGAATTGAAGCGTTTGCCTTGAGTATTGGGGTCCATATCAGACAACCCTCTCTATGAAGTACATTCAAGCATACTACAACAGAAAGGGTCAACTGTGGCTGATCTTCACGTTTCTTAATTCGTGTTCAGGATGAAAGACCTGCTACAAATTGAAGTCAAAGCTGTTGTTAAAGATAATATCAACATCGAGTAAAATTCGATCTACAAATAAATTCCCATTATTAATAATCACGCCTAAAAATCGTCCGTCTTCTAGTTCAATAGGAATATCCAGTAAACCATCTCTATTAATATCAACATCTCGTTCTAAACTATTAATATCAATACGAGTTCCTGTTGGAACCGCAATCACATCATCCGCTTCAAATGTCAAACTACCAACCGTAAAATCTCGAATTTCATCTACATCATTAATATCAAAACTCGCTTCACCGGGGTCAAACACAAATACATCGCTTCCAGGGCCGCCAGTTAAACTATCTCGACCCGCATCTCCATCAATTATATCATCGCCTAAATCCCCAAATAATTGATCGTTTCCATCATCCCCATTGAGGACATCATTTTGCTGTCCACCAAACATAGAATCATCACCGGGGCCGCCTGCTAAAACGTCATTTCCCAGGTTTCCAAACATTAGTTCACGGCCGCCATCTCCGCCAAAGAGAATATCTTGATCTCTACCGCCAAAAATCGTATCGTCATTCAATCCACCTGCAATAGAATCATTCCCAGCATTACCATTTACCAGAATGGGTTCAAAAGATTGAAACGATTGTAAGCTATCATTTCCATTTAATAAAAGAATACCATCAGTGAAGGGAGTAACAGTGGTATTGAGCAAAGAAATTGTATCATTTCCTTGGGAACCAACTAAAGCATTAATGCCAACAAAACCGGCATTTTGACTCGGAACTAAAAAGCTTGTCATGAGTATTAACCTTGTAATCTGATTATAGATAAATTGATTATACAGAAAATCGGGCTGTAGTTTACCATAATTGTTAAAAAGATAACATAATTTTTTATTTTTGTTGTTTATCTATAGAATAAAAAAATAATAATTTAAATAGAGTCTAAAATCCTCTAGGATTACCCCCTCGATTTAATCAAACTTTGATAAATCCAGAAAAACTGTTGTCTAATTTGCTCATCTAAAAAACTATAATAATCATCTTGATAAAGTTTACGGTAAAAATTTAAATCAATATCAATATTTTCGATAATATTTTGACAGGTTTTCTGCTGACGATTCAGTCGAAACTGAGACAGGGTATGATTCACAAATCCAATCTGATAATATTTCATAATTCTAAACCACATCTCTAAATCAACTAATTGATTTAAATTGGGATCAAATCCTCCAACTTGATTAAAGACTTCACGACGAATTAAAACAGTACTCGGTTCCCCAATTTTATTAATGGGATGAGATAGTAAATTTGGATCTTTCAGTAATTCTTGACCCGGTTGAATCGATTTTAAGTTAGACCAAGCCTGATGTATATTCTGAAAATCTTGATAAATTGCAATTAAATTCGCATCGGTATCATCTCCAGTAGCAAAGAATATTTCACGAGGGGAAAACACTAAGCCAATATCGTCATTTTTTTCGGCTAACTCTACCATTTTGGTAATACAATTTGGCAGTAAAATATCATCTTGAAATAAGAACTTAATATATTTTCCTTTAGCTTTTTGAATACAAAAGTTACAATTTTCAGCAATACCTAAATATTCATTAAAATACACTGAATAGTCAACAGTAATATGCTGTTTTAATGATTTTAAAATTTGTAATGTGTTGTCAGTAGACTTATTGTCAGAAACAATAATTTCTATTGAATCATAAGTTTGAGTTAAGGCACTAGCAATCGCTTCTAAAATAAATGCTTCGCCATTATATGTGGGAATACAAATACTGACTAAAGGAAGAGATGAATTCATTTAACTCAACCCATGAATATAGCTAGAATAAGGCCCTTTGCGGAGTGCGATCGCCAACTCATCATCCTGTTCTCGTAAGCCTTCATAGAAGAAAAATACTTCTCCTAAAATACCATGACAACGATTATAATCAATAGCTTTTAAAAGTTCATTCACTGAAATTCTATAAGAACCAATTTTAACTAAAATACCTGGAGAAACCTTTTGTAACTGACAGGGTGTAAACTGAGAATTCACCAATTGATTAACTAATCCTTTGTAACTCCCAAAGCTACGGCGGTATAATTGAGGATGAATAATATCAACTAAATCTTGTCTCATCCAGCTCATATAATCTTGAAGATATTCATCTAATCCCCACTTATATAAACTGGGAGCCATCGAGACTAAAATATTAGGTTTTACTGCTTTTACTTCCTGATATAAATTAGCTAAAAAATTAGTTAAAATATTAGCTCGCCATTGTAACCATTTAGAATCTTTATGGTTGCGCGGAAATTTATGATGACAGTCTTGTAAATACCGTTGAATCACTGGCGGATTATAACCGCCTTCTGAGGGTAAAGCCGGTAATCGATCATCTCCTTGAATACCATCGATATCGTAATTATTTACAACTTCTAAAACTAAACTCAGTAAAAATTTTTGTACCTCCTCATCTAAAGCATTCATCCAGAAAAATCCATTTTTAACTAATAGATTCCCAGAACTATCTAAAGCCGCCCATTCTGGCTTTTTAGCTAAGATTAATCCCCCATTTCGTTGATAAGAGCAAGCAAAACCATATTCAAACCAAGGAATTACTTTGATACCCACTTGATGTGCTGCTGTAATCACTTCTGCTAACGGATCTCGTCCTTGCATTTCCGGGTTAATTTCTACCCCAAAAAGCTGCTGCATTACCGCACTCGGATAAAGGGTAAATCCTTTATTCCATACCACTGGAAATACAGTATTAAACCCAGTTTCTGCCAGAAAATCCATTGCTGCGATAATGGCTGACTGAGAGTATAACACTCGACTATCAGTAGTGGTTAACCAAACACCACGAATTTGCATAAAGATTTCCTCTGTGTTGTTGTGACTGAACACCGCTAAAATGAGACATTAGAGAAACTGATTCTCCGCTGCTTACCAAAACTTATCTTAGCTGATTGTATTCAAAAACTGACTCTTGCTCTATTTTGAATCAAGCATTATCCTAATAGTAAAGCCAAACGCTCAGCTTATCATAGAGCTAACCTCAAAATGATTACTACAACAGAATTTTCTTTAGGATTGTAATATAGATTGAGAGAAAAAGGATACAGAGTTTATGGGAGATGTCAGTCACGCTCAACTGAAGAGGGTTTTACAAGTCGGACAGCAACAACCCGGCTTGAAAATGATGCTCCCTATTTCTTCTCAAGTCAAATGGAAGGCTAAATATTCTCTACAAAGAATAGCAAAGATTATTCAAGTTAACTTTACTTCTTTTGGTTTACATTACACTCCCAATATTACTCAAATTATTACCTTTTTTGCTATCAGAGATTCACTCACTTACTTAGAAATAGAAATTCAGTATTTATTAATCGGAGATACAAGCTGAGTTAAGCCTTCTAAAACTTGAGTATTTGATCGGTTCAGTCTGCATCCTTTTTTATATTGATCGGTCTGGAAGTTAGTTTTATTTAGAGAAATCAATAAAATTTAGTCCTTCAGTCACTCTCAAATACTTCACTCTCAAATCGAGCCATCAACCCATAAAATTTAAAAGCTACACTCGAGTTCTTATGAAAGTTAACCCAATCGCTAGTGCCGATCAATTATTAACTCGATATGAAAGGGGAGAAAGAAATTTTAATGAGATTCACCTCAAAAAACTTTGTTTAAAAAAACATGATTTACATCGAATTAATTTAAGCTCCGCTTGTTTATCGAAAATCAATCTTTCTCATACTCGCCTAATAGGAGCAAATTTTAATGGTATTACTTTAGAACAAGTCGATTTATCTAAATCCCTTTTAATTGAAGCAGCGATTAATCATGCTAAATTAATCAGAGTCAAGTTAAACTCCGCAGATTTAAGTGGAGCGAAACTAACAGGGACTACTTTCTATCATAGTAATCTTAACCAAGCTAACTTTATTAATGCCAGTCTAATCGGCTCAAACTTTACTTTCAAAACTAAACTAAAAGAAGCAAGACTCATGGGAGCGACTCTAACTCGGTCTACCCTAAAAAATATTAATTGCTGTCGAGCAAATTTGACTCGATCTATGAGCAATGAAGTTAATTTTCAAGGCGCTAATTTAAATGAATCTTACCTAATTCATGCCTATTGTTATAGAAGTAATCTGAATAAAACTAATCTTTCCCATGCAGATTTAACTGGATCGAATTTACAAGAAGCAACCCTGTGCTGTGCCAATTTAACCGGAGCTAATCTAACCGGAGCTAATCTAACCGGAGCCGATCTCACGGGGGCAAATTTAACAGGCGCTAACCTGAAAAATATTAATTTAAAACAAGCAAATCTTCAGGGATTATTATTAAATGAAGTAGACTTACGCTTTGCCGATCTCACGGGAGCCAATCTGCGAGGGGCTAACTTAAGTGGAGCCAATTTAGCGGGCGCAAGTCTATCCACGGCTGACTTAACGGATGCAAATTTACAAGATGCCAACTTACAGGGAGCTGGATTATTATTTAGTCGCTTAGCCGGTGCAAATTTAACGGGAACTAACTTATCTGAAGCGAACTTAATAGGAACTTGTTTAACAGTGACTCACCTCAATCAGACCGCATTACAAGGGGCAATTTTACCCAACGGAGCCACCCATCCTTAACAACACAGGCTTAAATTACCTGAGAAGATGAATGAATCTTTTGTGCTAAACTTTGGGTAGTATAATCTTGTCTGAAAGTTTATTTCTTGGAGGTGAAACCGCGCAGAATGAAACAGTTGGGAACCCATTTGGTTGTTGATGCTTGGCAATGTCCGAGCGATCTGCTTAACGATCCAGAACGAATTCGCAGCGCTATCCTAGAGGCAGCGAACGCCGGAGGTGCAACCTTAATTGACTTCTGTGTTCATCAGTTTAGTCCTCAAGGTGTCACCGCAACCGCAACACTCGCAGAGTCTCATATTGCCATTCATACTTGGCCAGAATATGGGTATTTTGCAGCAGATTTATTTTTCTGTGGGAGTGGAGATCCTCAGAAGGCAGTCGCCTTTTTAGAGACAGCCCTAGAAGCTAAACGGGTTCAACGACGAGAGTTTAAACGCGGTTTTGAACCAGAACAAGAAATGCAACCCCCCCTGTGTGAGTCAACTAACTCTCATCTCGCTGAAACTGGCGTAGTATAGAGAGCAATATCTGCAAAGATTGAAAACTTTTGTTTAAATGGCATTAAATGTACGTCAGTTCAAGTAAAAACAACTAAGAACTGGCGATTTTTCCATTGATATTGTATCCCATGACTTCAAATTTTTCCGCTTCACCCAATTGTTACACTGCACAGGTTACCGTCATTGGTGCGGGTAAAGTGGGCAGTACCCTAGCCCAACGAATTGTAGAAAGTAACATCGCCAATGTGGTTTTGTTAGATGTAGTTGAAGGCTTACCCCAGGGAATTGCCTTAGATTTAATCCAGGCAGGCACCATTGAAGGACACGATCGCAAAATCATCGGCACGAATGATTATCGTGATACGGCTCAATCTGATATTATCGTCATCACCGCAGGCTTACCTCGTAAACCGGGGATGGATCGATCGGATTTAATCGCCACTAACGCCAAAATTGTCGCCGAAGCCACAAAATCAGCGATCGCTCATTCCCCTAATGCCGCCTTAATTGTGGTTACCAATCCTCTAGATATCATGACATACGTGGCTTGGAAAGTCAGCCAGTTAGATGCGTGCAGGATGATGGGGATGGCGGGCGTATTAGACTCAGCCCGGTTTAAAGCCTTTATTTCGATGGAATTAGGCGTATCTGTGATGGATATCCAAGCCACTGTACTCGGCAGTCACGGCGACACAATGGTTCCTTTACCCCGTTATTCTACAGTTAACGGCATTCCCATAACAGAACTGATGGATGCCGCTACCATTGAAAGAATTGTACAACGCACTCGTAATGGCGGCGCAGAAATTGTCGGGCTATTAAAAACAGGCGGCGCTTACCATGCCCCAGCTTCCTCAATTCGAGCGATGATTGAATCTATTTTATTCAACCGTTTGCGTTTATTGCCCGTTTCTGCCCATTTACAAGGAGAATACGGCTTTGAAGATATTTTCCTCGGGGTTCCCTGTTGGCTGGGATGTCGCGGCGTAGAACGGATTTTGGAGTTGCAACTCAGTGATTCTGAACAAGCCGCTTTAGCCGACTGTGCCACAGCAGTTAAAAAAGGAATTGAACAAGCCAATGCGGTGATTAACCTGTAAGATCGAATCCGTTTAATTGCACATCAAAAAGTTCTTCCCTCTTCCCTCTTCCCTCTTCCTTCTTCCTTCGGATTGACTTGACGATTGGCAATCAATTTTGTATTATAGAAGTATGCAAGGGGCATTCCTGGTTTCGACAGGGTGAGAAAAGCGACCTTGTGATTCAGGCCGAGAGTGAATCTTCTCTCGTAAATCCCGGATTCAAAAAATAATAAGTGCAAACAACATCAAGCCTTTTGCTCGGGTTCAGGCTGCAGTAGCCTAAACTAACACCTCTTACAGGTTCGAGCATCTATAGTTTGACTCCGTTAAGGACTATAGATTTAACCCCAACGGATATGCTGATGCGGTACCTCTGGTTGCCAAGTTAGCGAGAACTTTACCAGAGCATCCCACCGTCCGGGATAAGTGACGGTTCCCGCTCTGAGGGTTAGAAGAGCTAAGCCTGTGAATGAGCGAAAAGTGAATACTCATTCTGGACATGGGTTCGATTCCCATATGCTCCATTGAAATATACTCATAGAACCCAGGGTAGTAGTCAGTTAGATTGCTACCCTAATTTATTTCCTAATTTATTTATAATGATTTTCTGAATTTTCTGGGGCAATCAGTTATGCAGGCTAAAATAAAGATTGCAGTGACTCAAAGATAAATTCCATGGTTAGTCTAGATCAAGTCGAGGCAATGATTAAAGCCGAATTGCCCGATGCAATTGTCAAAGTCAACGATTTGAAAGGTGGCGACCATCTCGAGGCAATTGTGGTATCCTCTGAGTTTGAAGATAAAACTTTGGTTAAACAGCACCAAATGGTTTATAAGGCAGTCCAGGCAAAAATGGCAACAGAAGAAATTCATGCCTTAGCGCTGAAAACTTATACCCCTCAAGCTTGGGAAAAGGCGAATCAAGCTGCTTAATTGATGACAGTGAATATAATTGATCATTGATTCGTTGATTGTCAATTTTAATTGTTAATTGTAACTCTAATCATTGGAGAATTCATTATGACCCCTGAAGTTAAAGAAAGAATCGATAACTTAGTTAAGCAAAATAAAGTCTTTGTGTTCATGAAAGGTAATAAACTGATGCCACAGTGCGGTTTTTCTAACAATGTGGTACAGATCTTAAATACCTACGCTGTTCCTTATGAAACCTTTGACGTGCTGGACGATCAAGACATTCGTCAAGGGATCAAAGAATATTCTAGCTGGCCAACCATTCCTCAAGTTTACATTGATGGCGAATTTGTCGGCGGATCTGATGTCATGATTGAAATATATCAAAATGGTGAACTTAAACAGATGTTAGAAGTAGCCTTAGCCTCCTAATTCATACAAAAATAGAGACGTTATCGATAGCGTCTCTACAAATCTGCAATTTGGTGTTATAAACGTTTAAAAAATTATGTTTTCAATGCTTAATAATAATCGACTTCGGGCTGCGGCAGAGGCATTTCAAAGTTAGAAGGATCATACACATAACGGAACGTTTCTTCCTCTAAACGATGAATCAAAAAAGGTTCAATCACATTTGAATGCCTGAGCGCTGCTAAGTAGCCATCAACGTATAACCTGAGATCATCATAGCGATAGCCTCGATTCCACATAGCGACCAAAGCATCAGTCAGCTTTTGATAGTGGCGAATGGTTTGAGCATCCTGTAACATAGTGTGTGAGTCCCCCAATATCTCTGAAGTACGGATGGAGTATGTAGCTAAACAATGAGCGGCAATCATCGGAGACAACTAGGATTAGTGTGCTCCAGCAGCAAACAAAAACTTGATCGCTTAATGTAATTTGCCTAAGATCAACAAAGACGAAAAAGTTCAGCAAGATTTGAATGTAACCTTAAGTAAAGACTGTGTACAATACCGAATGGTTCAATTTTGCTCCCTCCATTTCATTTCTGAACCCTTAAATTGTACGAGTCACTGAACATTACACAAGAGTGGGTTTGCTTACCCCAACTCAACTCTTCCAGATGATGTTTGATCAATCCGGAACTTTGAATCAGTCATTTGTTAACTATTATTATTTTAGCTGTTTTTCAGGATGACTTCATCCCGACTCCGACAGAAGTTACAGTCATTCCATTGATTTTGGCTGAGAACATTAAAAGAATATAAATATTACTCTCGTGTCAGAGCAACCGTCTGAAAGAATGATGAATCAGTTGGGTGCAACGAAATCAGTCCACTGTATCGGTCGCTCTTAGGGGGGAAGACAGTGTATAATGATGCCGCATCCTAACAGCTTGCTCAACAACCCAAGATTTCCAGCTCACCGTTTTGGTCTATGCTGCCAAAAAAAAATACCTTAGTTGCTACTCTGGCACTCCTTTTTTCTCTAGTTGCAGTTCCTCGGGCGATCGCCGGATCTCCCTCATTTTTGGGATCAAATCTGACTCCAGTTTCTACCCCGTCAGTGCTGCTACTGGTTGTTTGCGATCAACAGTTGGCCCTCTTAGACGGGACGAACTCACCCTTGCCAACCCTGGCTCAGAATAGCCCAAGCTTTCCCAGAACGACTCAAAATCAGCTCTCAGCTCAATGGTGGGGCTTTTTGCCAATTTTAGCAATCGTGGGTTTAGTGTTGGCATGGTATCGCTCTCAAACCCCGCAGAAAGACAAAAAACATCAATCCGATCGCCCAGCGACCATGCCGAATGTGGAAAGGCAAATCTCTAATAAAATTATTCCCCCTCAAACAATAACCCCTGAGAAACAGACTCCACCCTTAGCCACCGCAGTAATGGCAGAAACGCTTGTAGCTGAGGAAAAAATTGCTTTACCCACAGACTCAGAATCTATTACGGTTTCAGAAGTAATTGCAGATGTTAAGCCAGAAGTAGATCCAACAGAAACACAGCAAGCCTCTCCCCAGTCAGAAGAGATTGCCCCGGATTTCCCCCTCACTGCCCCTGAAACAGAGGAAAATGACGTTGAGTTAATAACTTCTCAAACCCCAAGTTTATCAGCGCCAGAAGCGACGGTAACGGCCGAAGAACAGACAAACGATCCAACGCCAGAAGCAGATAACTCAGATCCTTACCCCTCATTTAACGACACATCATCCAGTGACGAGACTCCTGCCAATATTGAGGCGGCTAAATTTAATTTAGGACAAACTAAAGCAGTAGAACCCAGACTGGCTTCAGTCGATGAAGGACTGGCAGAATTACCCGACGGCTACGGTAAGACAAAAATTGTACTGATGCCGCGTGAACCCAATTCAGCTTATGCTTACTGGGATATTCCTAACGCGGATAAGGAAAAACTCAGACAATTGGGTGGTGAACAACTGGCGCTGCGGTTTTATGATGTGACTGGGATTGATATGGATCAACAAAAACCCCACAGCGTTCGGCAGTATGACTGTGAAGAAATGACACGAGAATGGTATATTGAAGTCCCCACTAGCGATCGCGATTATATTGTCGAAATTGGTTATATGACCGAAGATGGACATTGGTTAAAATTAGCGCGATCGCTTCATGTCCGAATTCCTCCTGTTTATCCTTGTGATTGGTATGGGGATGATTTTAAAACTGTTCATTGGGATTCTGATTTGCGCCATCGATCTTAATTTTCTCCTAACATTTCCTTGCATCTATAAACCTAAAATTCAGGAGTCAGCGAGTCTGGAGTCACCGAGTCAGGAGTCACCGAGTCAGGTACGTCCCGACAGGCGTGGTTCCCTCCTGCTAGGTTAGGACAGGGAACAGGAGTAGAGACGTTCCATGGCAATCTGTACAGGATTTTTGATAAGTTTCATGATTAAGCATGACTGTTGCCTGTTGCAGGAGTGCCTATTGCCTCTTTATCCCAGTAAACAAGCAATAGGAAACATTAAATATTCTAGGAAAAATAGCTTCCAAATAAATTGATAATATTGTGCAATTTCTGCTTTACTTTTGAGATTGACTGTTGTACTACGCCATAGCATTAAACTGAATGCAATCAGATGGGTTACGCTTAGAATAATCGGGTTAACATCCGGTTTTAAAATCAAGCTACTTGCCGCCATTCCTAAGTAGCAAAACGTTAATACCCAACGGGCAAGATTAAAAACAGCACGGGTTCCTAAACGAATCGTTAAAGTACTAATATTGTATTGGCGATCGCCTTCGATATCGGGAATGTCTTTAAATATTGCAATGGCAAACGTAAACACTAAAACAAATAGGGTTAATGCCCAAACGGCTGGGGTAATGACTGCCAGAGTTGGGGAAGAAAATCGGGACTGAAAATGTAGGAATATTCCTAGGTTGACAATTACGCCACGAACTGTAAAAATACAAAAAGCTGCCCAAAAGGGAAATCGTTTAAGCCGAATTGGCGGTAAAGAATAAGCGGTTCCTAAAGCTAAGCTAATCGCGACTGTTGCGAAGAGAAATGACGATTGAAATGCGGCTAAAGTTAAAGCGAGTATTCCAGCGATCGCAATAATAATTTGAGCTTGAGTACGGGAATATTCTCCGGCTGCTAAGGGAAGATGAGGCTTATTAATTTGATCGATTTCGATGTCTTCAAGCTGATTTAAGCCAACAATATAAACGTTCCCGCATAGACAAGCAATCCAACTCAAAACTAAAGATGTAGGGTATAGGGACACACCTTCTCCAGCTTCCCATATTGGGATTATATCACTGAGGGCGATTAAATACAACCCTAAAACGCTTAAAGATGTGCCAATAATAGTATGAGGACGGGAAAACTTCCAAAGAGAAATTATCCATGAAAATATGGGTTTTAAGGGTTTTTTGGGCGTTAAAACTTCACTCATAGGGTAGTTATAATTTATAAATTATTCTCGAATATTTTAGTACAATTTGATCAAGCGAGCTTCTATCTAAGGATTAAATATAAACCACAAAGATATCAATAATACTAAGATTCGTTTTTTTGATTTGTGTCATTATTTTTGTAGAATCTCGTTCGATAAACAGGTTTATTGCGGCTAAGAGTAGCTTTTTCTCGTTCAGAAGAAATGGGGAAAGGATTGTCTGTTAACCACGTTTCAGAGAGAGGAATTAAAGCAGAATGATTAGCAAAGCTATGGCGCATTTGTTCAGCTAAAGGTTCAACATCAGACTGAAGAAAAACCTCTCCGCCGGGAACTAAAGCCGTAACAATTGCATTGACTAATTCCGGCTGTACCATGCGGCGATGTTGATGACGATTTTTGAACCAAGGGTCAGGAAATTGAATACTGATGCGCTGAATGACTTTAGGGGGTAAAGAGTTAAAAATTTTAGAAATAGAAGTATTTACATTGCAAAATAAATAGTGTAAATTCGTCAAATTTGCTCGATCTCGCCATTGATTTGCTTCTGTGACTAGAGGTTCTCGAATTTCTAAACCAAGAAAATTCCATTGAGGTTGAAGCTGAGCCAGTTGCCATAAAAATCGCCCTCGTCCACAGCCAATATCAATATGTAGAGGTTGATCCAAATTCTGATAAATTTGCTGCCATTCAGGTGGTTGAACGACCTTTAAATACTGGATTGCAAAAGGATTAACGTGCTGACGAACTCGAACCCGTGCCAAAGATTTTATCTCCTATTAATTAACGTAATGATTAACAGATTGACTGAATCACCTCTTGATGAATTTTAGCGCGATTTGCTAAAAAATCAATTCGATCTGGAGATAGAGCATCGCCATTGGCATAACATTCTAACCAGGCTTTACTGATGATATTAGGATCTTCTGGAAGTTGAGACAGTTCCCAACCGGGTAGTTCTAATTCTTCCATTAATTGAGTGACTTTGGGGTCGTAACTAAGGGCAAAACAACGACATTCAGCCGCCGCCGCCATAATTAAACCATGTAAGCGCATCCCAATTGTCATTTCTACCCCTTGAAACACCCCTTTTAACTGTCTAGGATCGTCTAAGGTTAAAATTTTACTGTGGTTGGGGATGGCCTGATGCAGAGAAGATGCGATCGCCAAATCTTGAGAAGCCTGAAACGGTAACAATAAAATAAATGCTTGTGTTGCCGTTTGCAATGAGATTAACGCTTTTTTGAGGATGTCTAAGCG
Organism: Microcoleaceae cyanobacterium; assembly: GCA_049647265.1. GTDB lineage: Bacteria > Cyanobacteriota > Cyanobacteriia > Cyanobacteriales > Microcoleaceae > JAAURB01. The sequence continues at coordinate 11,386 of JBARXJ010000046.1, read as the reverse complement.
TTTTGGAGTTAAAAGCGGGTGCGATCGCAACACACAGGCAATTCGTGGCGCAGGTAAATCCCACAGTCCGGCAACAGGTAAACTATCTAACGCCCAAACCGGATCGGGGGCTAAAGTAAACTTTACATCCCATTGGCTTAATAAATGAGCCGAATGAGCATCCCGGACACTGACAGCAGTAGAATGAGTAAAACAATGTTGGGCTAATAAACGGGTAATTTGCCGCTTTAACGGGCCAATTCCTTGAGCCCAGGCAATCGTTTTTAACCCCATTTGTTGAGCCAGTCCCATTAATCCGCCATAATAAAAAGGACTCATAGCGCTGGTGACATCTTGAATCAGACTGCCACCGCCCCAGATAAACAGATCTGCCTGACGAAATAACTGTAACACTGAATATCCATCTTTGCGATCGCAAGCTTTGACATTGTACTGCTGCTGAGTGTGTTGAGGGTTTCCCGATAAGACAATAGGCTCAACGGTCGATGGTAACATTTGTAGTAAAGTTGCGAGTAACGCTTCATCGCCCCCATTTCCTTGACCGTAGTAGCCACAACAAATTGCCCGTTTCATACTGATAAATTTAGATGGAAACCGAGAGTGGTTTCAATGATAAGCTAACATGAGAAGCGATCGCAAGCCGCATTAAAAACGTCATAAACTTGGGTAAAATTTGAAAATATGCACGCGCTTTCAATTCCGACTTGGATGATTCACATTTCTAGCGTCATAGAATGGATTGCAGCAATATGGTTAATTTGGAGGTATGGTGAAGTGACAAAAAATCGGGCGTGGTGGGGACTCTCCTTAGCAATGTTACCCGCGTTAGTCAGTGCGATGTGTGCTTGTACCTGGCACTTTTTCGATAATTCCCTATCTTTAGAATGGTTAGTCACCTTGCAAGCCGCGATGACTGTAGGGGGAAATGTCACCCTATGCATTGCAGCCTGGTATATTTGGCGCAGCGTACAGCCAGTTAAAGATTAAACGTCATAATATACAGTGTTTAGTTAAGATCTTTCTAAATTCTATAACCCTGATACAGTCTGCCGTAGCAGGAATACCCGTTATCCGTTGCCTCTGACACTCATCTTATGTTTTCAAAAGATACACTGTTTGCAATTTCTCTGTTTCCCTATTTAGGATTTCTGTGGTTTCTGACTCGATCTGGCGTTGTTCCCCGATTGGCACTGATAGGGTTTTATGGAACACTGGTATTTGTAGCCGTCACAATTCCCGCTGGAATTTACGCTAAAGTCGCTTATAACGAATCTTTAGCCAATATTGACTGGTTACATGGCGGTGCTGAAGTATTTTTAACCCTAGCCAACATTCTCGTTGTCCTTGGCTTTAGACAAGCGCTCATCAGCAAACAGTCCTCACAGTGATGCAACCCCTTACCCTCACCGGTCATGCCGATGGAGTAAAATCTCTTGCCATTATTCCCAATGGACAGATACTGATCACTGCCTCTGATGATGGCAAAATTAAGCTATGGGAATTGGCAACCGGAGACCAACTCCTGACGTTAACAGGTCATCCTTATGGGGTTAAAAATGTCGCAGTCTGTCCTAATGGTACTGCATTTGTGACCGGTGGCGGAGATGGAACTGTTAAGCTGTGGAGTTTAAAGACGGGGAAACTCATTCGGACGCTGGTAACGGGATATTCTCGCCTCGACTCAGGATATATGCCTGTGGCAATTACCCCAGACGGTCAAACTATTATTAGCCACAGCAGTAGTTATAGTCAAACCGTAAAATTGTGGGACTTAAACAGCGGCACGTTAAAAAGTACCCTCACAGGCCACGCCAGTTCTGTTAAAACCTTTAGTATTAGTCCCACTAATCAGATTTTAGCCAGTGATGGAGGTGATTTTACCGTCAGACTGTGGCAATTAGAAACCGAAGAATTGATTGGTTTGTTAGACGGCCATACTGCCGAAATTTTAACCTTAGTCATTAGTCCTGATGGCCAAACCCTGGTGACAGGTAGTAAAGACGAAACCTTGCGAGTTTGGAACCTCGAAACTCAAACCCTACAGCGAGTGTTTTCAGGTCACTCCTACGCGGTTAACTCTGTTGCCATTAGTCCCAATAACCAACTGTTAGCCAGTGGGGGATATGATAGTTTGGTGAAGATCAGAGATTTACACAGTGGTAAATTGTTGCATTTGTTCTCAGGACATTCTGGGGCGGTTAATAGCGTTATATTTAGTCCGGATAACAAAATTTTAGCCAGCGGTAGCGAAGATAAAACGATTAAGTTATGGAAGTTGGATTTATAGTAATCACGCCTGTCAGATGTGAGAAAAAAGGAGTCACCGAGTCAGGGGTCAGGAGACACCGAGTCAGAATTCTGAATTCAGGATTTTTGATGAGTTGCCCGTTGCCTATTCTTTTCTACAGTGAGACTTTCTCGCCAACGCGCGCCTATTGCTATGTGTTAGAATTAAAAGTTTAAGCGATTTGCATCAATCCCTTCAAAAAACGATGTATTTTCGCTGAACTGTTAATAATTATTGAATAAAAGCGAAGTAATTCTTAAAATTCTTATCAATTGAGAAGTTACGGTAGTACAACAATACAATTATAGAAAATACGATCAGTAAATTCATCGGTTCAATGTTGCCCCTATGAGCTACTGTTTTTCTCCCCAGTGTCCTCAGCCTCAGAATTTGCTAGGGTCAACAGTCTGTGAAACTTGTGGTTCTTTGCTATTACTGCAAAGACGATATCGTGGCATCTACAAACTCAGCGGCGGGGGAATGAGTTATACTTTTTTGGGAGTAGATGAAGCCGACGATCATTTACCTTGTATTATTAAACAATTTTCTCCACAATTTCAGACGCAAATTTCGACTCAAAAAGCTTTAGAATTATTTCATCAAGAAGCGATTCGATTACAAGAATTAGGAAAACATCATCAGATTCCTAAGTTTTTTAGTACGTTTGAACAACAGCATCATTTCTATTTAGTTGAAGAATTCATATCTGGAAAAACATTGATGCAAGAATTGCAAGATAAAACAATATTTAATGAAGCAAAAATCAGAGCCGTATTGCAAGATTTATTGCCTGTTTTACAATATATTCATCAAAATAACGTAATTCATCGAGACCTTAAACCCGATAATATTATCCGGCGAGAATCCGATGGCAAATTAGTTTTAATTGATTTTGGAATAGCTAAATATAGCCCGAATTTAGCTCAGCCTTTAACCGGAACCATTACAGGAACAATTGGTTATGCTCCCTTAGAACAAATTCGAGGCGGAAAAGTTTATCCAGCAAGCGATCTATATAGTTTAGGCGTAACTTGTATTCAACTGTTAACAGATATGCCGCCCAATGAATTATTTGATCCGTTTACAGGAGAACTAATTTGGCGATATTATTTAGAAGCAAAAGGTATTTCGATTAGTGAGACTTTAACTCATATTTTAGACAAACTCATCCAAGATCTGATTAAACATCGCTACCCATCAGCCACAGAAGTTTTAAAAGATTTAAATACGATTAAACCCTCATCTGGCACGGGCGATCCGGCTCCTCCTTTACAAGTGATTATTAATACAGAATTGGAAGCTGCCAAAAATCAATTTAACCCCGTAGATATCAAACATTTTCCCGGAAAACAATTATCTGAAATCGGCTGGCGATCCTTCCCCATTCCGTCATTTCTGCACCACTCCTCTTATCCCAACTTTTCCTCAGCCTTAACCTCACCACTATCTGATAGCCCGCTAAACTTACTCACCGCAACCCGACCCAATATTACCTTAAAAAATATTAGAAAACTTCAAGGACATAGCGCGACTGTCAATGCGATCGCCATCGGCCCAAAAGGGTATATTTTAGCCAGTGCAGGAGCCGATCAAACCATTCGACTGTGGAACTTAAAAACCGGACAACCATTGCATCGTTTTTTAGGTCATCAAGACAGCGTTCATACCCTCGCCATTAGTCCCAATGGTAGACGGTTAGTCAGTGGGAGTTTAGATCGCACCATACTCGGCTGGAATATTCATCGTCATAGCCTCACAGATCGGTTTTTCTCTCATTCCGGTTCCCCCTACTCTCATCGCTGTGGTGCAGTCTATGCCGTGGCTTATAGTCCCGATGGCCGGGTGATTGCCAGTGGCAGCGCTGATACCACCATTAAACTCTGGAATCAACGTAATGGCGAACTGCTTTACCGTTTAGACGAACATCTCGATCAAGTCCTGTGTCTAACATTTCCCTATTCTGACTGTCGCTACCTTTGTACCCAAGAAAAGCTTCATCCAGAATCGAGTTTATTTGCCAGTGGTGCAGCAGATGGTTCAATTAAACTCTGGCAATTTGGTGATTTCAATAGTTTGTGTACCTTAAAAGACCATTCAGGAGGCGTTCACGCTTTAGCCTTTAGTCCGGACTGTAATCTCCTCATCAGTGGCAGTGATGATACAACGATAAAGCTGTGGAATATTCATACCGGGGAAATGCTGAGTACTCTCAAAGGTCATAATAATCGCGTTTGTAGCGTTGCTGTCAGTCCAGATGGACAATGGCTAGCCAGTGCTAGTCCAGAAGGAACCGTGCAACTCTGGAACTTACCAAACCCAAACCTGTGGGGTTTACCCGCCCGGACATTGTGGGCTTATCCTCCCGTGGCGTTTACACCTGATAGTCAGATGCTGGTTACAGGTGGAAAACCAGGTGAGTTAATGGTGTGGTCATTAGAGCATGGATAGACACTTAATCGTGCTAAAATAAATTGAAAATAAAGTTTACTCATTCTACTGTCAATGGAAGTTAGAAGATTGACCTCTAAGACTGATGAATCAGGTTATTTAAATCTTAATATTCCGACGCATTTTAGATCTGTTGAAGTGAAGATTGAGTTTGTTATAAATCCGGTTTCATCCGTTGAGAAACAAGAATCAAATTATGATTTTTCTGATTTAGCAGGGCGACTAACTTTGCCAGGAGATGCAGTGGCTATACAGAGAACTCTTAGGGGTGAGTGGTAATCGCTATTTGCTGGATACGAATGCAATTGTAGCCCTACTTCAAGGAAATACTCAACTGATTCAATTATTACAAAATTCTGATTGGATCGGGATTTCAATTATCAGCCAAATTGAGTTTCTGGCGTTTCCTGGACTAGGGCAAAATGACCGCCAACTTTTTCAACAATTTCTTCAGCGAGTAGAAGTTATTGGTTTAATTTCGATTGAAACAGAATTGATTGATAAAATTATTGAAGTTCGTCTAACTCTATATCGGTTGAAATTACCTGATGCTATTATTGCTGCTACGGCTATACAAAATTCTGCCAGTTTGGTAACAGCCGATCAAGAGTTTGCGAAGGTAACGATTTTAGCAATAGTTAATTGGTAGCGATCGCATTTATTCATTTCCTTTTCCCTGCTAAGCTTGGGCGATCGCACTTCAATTGTTGCAGAAATGGAGACGCTATAGGTAACGCCTCTGGGTGGGTTCATCTCAAAATTGAGTTTGGCTAGGGACAGTAACAAATATCCCTAGCACTGTCACAACAATTACAATAACTTAGCGAAACATACTACTGACAGAGGTATCTTCATGAATTCGCCAGATGGTTTCACCCAGTAAATTTGCCACCGAAAGAACAGTTAACTGTTCAAATTGCTTGTCTGGGGGAAGCGAAATTGTATTAGTGGTAATCACTTCTTCAAATAAACCGCCTGATAAGCGTTCAACCGCCGGAGGTGAAAAGACGGCATGAGTCGCACAAGCATAAACCTGTCTTGCACCTTTTTCGCGCAGTAGGCGTGCGCCCTCGCTAATGGTTCCGGCCGTATCAATCATATCATCGACTAATACTGCGGTTTTGCCTTCCACATCCCCCACAACGTTTAGTACTTCGGCGACATTGTGAGCTTGACGACGTTTATCAATAATAGCCAGAGGCGCATCATCTAGCTTTTTAGCAAAGGCTCTTGCCCGCGCTACGCCGCCGACATCGGGTGAAACGACCACAATATCAGAGAGCTGTTTACTGGCTAGATAATCTAAAATAACAGGAGATCCATAAACATGATCAAAAGGAATATCAAAATAACCTTGAATTTGAGCCGAGTGTAAATCCATTGCTAGGATACGATTAGCACCGGCTTGTGTAATTAAATTAGCAACGAGTTTAGCAGTAATCGATTCCCGGCCTGCCGTTTTGCGATCGGCCCTGGCATAACCATAATAAGGGATAACCGCTGTCACCTGCCGAGCGGATGCCCGCCGACAAGCATCAATCATAATCAATAATTCCATCAAGTTATCGTTAACCGGATGACAAGAGGGTTGAATCAGATAGACATCGCAGCCTCGGATGGATTCTTGAATTTGAACATAAAGTTCTCCATCAGCAAAGCGTTTACGAACCATTGGCCCTAAATCTATCCCAAGATAGCGACTGACTTCGGTAGCCAGGGGTAAGTTTGCCGAGCCTGAGAACAGACGCAATCGATTATGATCGGCAACTAAAGGTTCAGGGTGGGGAAGAGGTAATGTAATAGCAGAACGGATCACGGTGTGGCCTCGCAGTTCATTCATGGCGATTTTATCATTGCTGAGGGAACAGAATTAAGCATCTCCTGATATCAGGTGGGCAATCTCACTGGCAGTATAGCTGAATTTGTTAGACCCCTTTTATCTTGGCAAGAGTCAAGGAGGATGGAAAAATGTGATCTTGATTTCCTGTAGAATCATGTTCAGACAATATTCAATGTGTCTCACTCATCTATGGTGAGGGAAGATGAATCAATTTAAAATAGAGAAAACACGGATCTTTGATCGATCATAGGAAGGAAAGCCCGGAAACATGATTAAGAGACTCTGTACATTTATCCTTGCTGAGAACAGTTTATTTTATTAAAAGATCATCATGAGTTTAAAAGATCAAATCTCGGAAGATATCAAAGCGGCAATGAAAGCTAAAGATAAGGTCCGCTTAGAAACCGTTCGCAGTATCAAGAAAGTCTTGATTGAAAAAGAAAGCGTTATTCGCGGGGAAGGCAAAGAGACATTAACCCCCGAACAAGAAATGGAGATCTTGATGCAGCAAGCCAAACAACGGCGAGATTCGATTGAACAGTACCGTAAAGCCGGACGAGAAGAGCTGGCAGAGTCTGAAGCGGCTGAGTTAGCGGTTATTGAAGAATATTTGCCTCAACAACTGTCTGAAGCCGAAATTGCAGCGGTGGTTGATAATGTGATCGCTGCATCTGGGGCCAGTTCCCCCAAAGATATGGGTAAGGTGATGGGGCCAGTCATGCAACAGTTAAAAGGTCAGGCAGATGGTAAAAAAGTTCAAGAAATTGTTAAAACTAAATTGAAGGGGTAATTATTCAGTTTGAAATTATGCATTTTTAACTGTATGTCTTCCATTTCCCTTTTAAGATTTAATGATGCAATCGGCGATTCCACTCGGCACTGTTTTACAACATCGCTACCGAATTATTGGGGTTTTGGGGCAAGGCGGGTTTGGCCAAACTTATCTGGCAGAAGATCAAGGACGGTTTAACGAACGCTGCGCCCTCAAGGAATTTATTCCAGCCCAAGCCGGGACTTTTGCCCTGGAAAAATCTAAAGAACTGTTTCGGCGAGAGGGTCAGGTTCTCTATCAAATTCGACATCCTCAAATTCCCCAATTTGCCGCTGTGTTTGAAGAAAATCAGCGGTTGTTTTTAGTGCAGGATTTTGTTGAAGGTAAAACCTATCACACCCTACTCAAACAGCGTCAGCAGTCCCCAACAGGTCAACCGAGAACTTTTTCAGAAAATGAGATTCTACAGTTTCTCCGGCAAATGCTACCCGTTCTGGACTACATTCATAGTCTGGGTATTATTCATCGGGATATTTCACCGGATAATATTATTCTCAGACAGTCCGATCAATTGCCGATTTTAATTGATTTTGGGGTAGTGAATGAAATTGCCACCCAAATTCAAACCGCCTCAACTCAACTTCCCGCCACCCGCGTCGGCAAATTAGGTTATGCACCCATCGAACAACTGCAAACGGGTCAAGTTTCCCCCAGTAGCGATCTGTATGCCTTAGCCGTTACCTGTGTGGTACTCCTGACAGGCTTAGAACCGCAACAGTTATTTGATCAAACGAACCTGCGTTGGAATTGGCAGCCCTGGGCAACTGTTCGTCCGGCTTTGGCTCAAATTCTTAACCGGATGTTAGCCCAACAACAACGCGATCGCTATCCCTCTGCCTCAGCAGTCCAACAGGCCCTGCAACAGTTAACCCAAGCCCCAGCAAATCTTAATCCGACAACCTCTTCCCCCAATTGGTCAGAGATGCAAACCCTCGCTGTCGGCCAACCGGCTCAGCGTGTTTCATCTTCATCTCCAGTTAAACCCGTTCAAAAGACTGCCCAGGTACAGGGGTTAAACCGTCCGGCAATTTGGGAAAAACCAGGGGTAATAGTTGCGATCGCTTTGATCGTGACATTTTTAGCCGGATGGGGATCTTGGGCAGTTCTCAGAGAATGGCTGAAGTCGAATTCCGATCCATCAGAAGAAAGATTAGAAGACACATCAGAAGACACATCAGAAGAAACAGTTTCAAGGCCTCTACCCACTTTTACGCCACGACCGACACCCTCACCTACACCCGAGGCAACATTCACCCCGGAACCTATTCCCTCACCCACACCCTCACCCACTCCACAACTTCCCCCGTCATCACGGCGCTTGAATATTAAAGTCAATCAACCCTTAAAACGGCAAGGCACTTTAAAGGGACGAGACACCGTTAAAAACTATCGGTTTGCAGCAGAAGCCGGACAACAGCTTTATCTCTCTGTGGGGGGTGGAGTATTGTTTCGTTTAACTGGCCCCGGTCAAACCCTATTAACGTCGCCGACAACCCAATGGCAAGGGACATTACCCAGTGAGGGGGACTACAGCATTCAACTTCAGCCTCTACCTGGACGAGCACAAAGCAATTATACTCTGAATGTTCGTTTAATTAATTCTCTCGATCCAGTGGTTCCTCCTACGGTTACAGAACCTATTCCCGAACCTGAACCCACATTTGAACCCGTTCCCGAACCTGAACCCACATTTGAACCCGTTCCTGAACCTATTCCTGAACCCGTTCCTGAACCTATTCCTGAACCTACATTTGAACCTGTTCCCGAACCCATTCCAGAACCCATTCCAGAACCTATTCCAGAACCCATTCCAGAAGAACCTGTTTCTGACACAGGTCAAACCCCTACAATAGATCGAGTCCCGGATGATCCCATCACCGAACCCTCTAAACCAGATAGTGCTGAAAAGCCCTTATCTAAACCAGATAGTCCTGAAAAGCCCGTCAGTCCCCTCCCAGAGCCTGTTACGCCAGCCCCAGAAGTCGAGGAAATTGAACCCACTCCCCCGCCTTCTCCGCCTGTGGTAGAAACAGAACCCGCAACAGAAACAAAGGGAGAACTGTTAGAACTGTTAGAGGAGGATAATCAAGGAAACTGGGAAATTGTTGAACCACCTACCTCAGAAGAAATCGGAGGATAATTGATTTTAATGAAAAATACACTATTAATTACTGCAACAGATACAGAAATTGGCAAAACGGTTTTAACTACAGCCTTAATTGCTTATTGGCAAACGTATTGTTCTTCTCGTCGTTTGGGTGTGTTTAAACCCATTCAAGCAGGGGTTGGCGATCGCGAACGATATACTCAACTCTTTAGTTTAGATCAATCTTTAGAAGAAATTAATCCGTTATATTTTCAAGCCCCCCTTGCCCCTCCAGTTGCGGCTGAACAAGAAGGTGATCGAATTGATTTAGCCCCGGTTTGGTCTGCATTTTTAAACTTACAAAAACAACGAGATTTTGTCATTGTTGAAGGCTTAGGCGGTTTAGGTTCTCCGATTACAAATGAGTTAATTGTAGCTGATTTAGCGCGAGATTGGCAGCTTCCAACGGTGCTTGTGGTTCCTGTAAAATTAGGGGCGATAGGATCGGCTGTTGCTAATGTAGCGTTGGCTCGACAAATGGGAGTGAATTTGAGAGGAATTATCTTAAATTGTTCTCAAAATATCACTATAGAAGATATTCATAATTTTGCACCGATTGAATTAATCCAATCTTTAACACAAACTCAAGTTTTAGGCGTAATTCCTTATTTAGATGATTTAGATGATATGACAAAACTGGCAAAAGCCGGAGCCAACTTAGATTTAGAAACAATTTTTCCTAAATTCCAACTATTACCAAATCAGTAAACATTAAAGTTATTCATATAATCTTTAACGGATAAAAACTAACTTTTTATGAAACCCACCACTTCATCTCCCCGCCTAATATTACTCGGAATCAGTGTATTATGGCTGACTTTAACACAATGTGGCTCGTCCAATCAGCAGTTAAGTGAATCTACAAAACCCTCTAATTCTGCATCAAAACCCTCAACAACTCTAGTTGCAAATGCTAGAAATTGGTCGAATAATTTCTCAGAAAAAGATTGGAAACAACAATGGAATATTCGTTCAGGTGGTGCCTGGGGAGAAGAGAATATTGAGGTTATTTCTGATCCCTCTCGACAATTCTCACAAGTTTTGCGAGTCTATTATCCGGAAGGTTCAGCCAGTCCTAGTGTCTCTCGAAAAAAAGATCGTCCTTTAGGGGGTACACAATTTTATGCGCGTTTAAATATTGCCCCAACTGATGCTTTAAAGTTAAGTTATTATGTGCGGTTTTCGGATGATTTTGAGTTTGTTAAAGGCGGAAAATTACCGGGTTTATTTGGTGGATCAGAAACCAGCGGCGGTAATATTCCAGATGGCACAAATGGCTTTTCTACACGGTTAATGTGGCGTAGAGATGGAGATGGAGAAGTGTATGCCTATCTCCCCACTAGCAAGAATTATGGTACTTCAATTGGACGGGGGTCTTGGCAATTTATCCCCGGTTTGTGGCATCATATTGAACAAGAGGTGATCTTAAATCATCCCGATCAAAAAGATGGTATGATTCGATTATGGGTTGATGGCAAGTTAGTGGTAGAAAAGGATAAGCTTCGTTTTCGTACCACGGAAGACTTGAAAATAGAGGGAATTTTCTTTTCTACATTTTTCGGCGGCGGCAGTACATCCTGGGCTACTCCAAAAGACGTTTATGTGGACTTCGCCGATTTCTCTGCTGCGGTGGTTGAACCTTCACCTTAACAAAGCATTCAATACCAAAACTCCCCCCCAATTATCATAGGAGAGGAGTTTTAGCGGTTATTAACCTGGCACTTAGCTATTTTCCCAGGCGGCTACCCACCAAGTATCTTTGCCGTTTTAGCGTTTCACATCCGAGTTCGGGATGGATCGGTGTGGTTCCACTAAGCCATCAGCACCAGGAAA
>JBARXJ010000045.1:0-115311 GCA_049647265.1 Microcoleaceae cyanobacterium | reverse complement strand
AAGAACCACCAAATTCTGCTTCGATATCATCAACAGTATCATTGGGAGCTCCTGTAGAAAAAGAAATCGCTTCAGCAGTACCAGCAAATAACAGAGTAACAAAACCAGCGGATAAGACGGAAGTTTTTAGTGCGTTAAGAATGGACATGATGTTAGGTTTCCCCCAGAAAAAATATTACGACAATTAAACTTAAGCTGAATAATCACATATTAGACAACTTTGTAACACCCGAAGCGATTCATGTCCTAGATACCTAGGTGAATCTATATAAACAGTTGCAATACTGTGTCCAACTTGTGAGTGAGGTCTGTGTGAAATTTCGTAGAACCCGCTCGACTTGATATTGAATATGACACACCTTGGTGATAAATATCAATAGGTTCACTGAGATTTAACCGAAGCTTTACAAAACCACTAGAACTATTAAGTTTGTGTAGGTTTAACACGCATCCGAAACTTTCTAAGATCCTTTTAAACAGATATCCTAACTAAGCTAATAATATTCATTTATTTTCCAATAAATCATGGATTATAAGGGTCGGAGATACGATATATCAAGGGAACGGTGATTTATGTAAGCTTTATAAACCTCACTTGGATATAAAGTTTTTACAATTGTTTCTGCTGATTCAAAGCTTGTTGATCTTCTTTAAAACATCTCTCCTAACTAAGCTCATAATATTGACTTATTCTCCGAACAATTGTTATGGATCAGGGTCGGGCCAGCTTTTAGATCGAAACGGGGGTGACTCATACTGCATCATTCTAGTTGAACTGTTACAGCACAACTGTTAAAGTCTATACCGAGGCTCAATTAAAATTTCGATTTTTAACCTCGCAGTATTTAGGCTCTCGATTCTCTATGTCTAACGATCAACAGCTCGATTTATTTAATTCCTCGGCAAGTAAATCCTCTACCTCAAAAACCAACTTCGACTCGGCGCAGATTCCGACTGATGCTAAAGTTCCCATTCCTGTCGGGACTTACCAAACAATAGAACAGATTGAAAATCATTGTAATCAGTGTCAACGCTGTGAATTAGGACAGTATCGTACCCATGCTGTGATCGGACGGGGAAACCCGAGGGGTGAAATTATGATTATTGGGGAAGCGCCGGGACAAAATGAAGATGAGCAAGGTTTACCTTTTGTTGGTAAGTCCGGACAACTCCTAGATAAAATTTTAGCTTCGGTAGAACTCAGTACAGAACGGGAAATTTATATCTCTAACGCCATTCGCTGCCGTCCGCCGAATAACCGTACACCCAATGCGGCTGAATTAGAAGCCTGCAAACCTTACTTATTAGAACAAATTCGTCTGGTTAATCCTAAAATTATTTTATTAACGGGAGCCACTGCGGTTAAATCTTTAATTGGAGATAAACGCGGCATTACTAAAATTCGGGGGGAATGGATGGAATGGAACGAACGTTTATGTATGCCAATTTTCCATCCCGCTTATTTGCTACGCAACCCATCCCGTGAACCGGGAAAACCAAAATGGTTGATGTGGCAAGATGTTCAAGCGGTTCGTCGTAAATATGATGAACTAATGGCAGAGACAGATCGCTAATTCACAGTGGTTGAGAGGGGGTATAGGGTAGAGAGATTGAATCAATGTATGTATGGCTGTTATGCGCTTTACCCAGAGTGGCAATAGAATTTAGGATTTATACTGACACTTAAAAATGGCTACATTTGACAAAAATATTAGCCTCAAAAGTATTTGATTATTTAGATACAATTAAGGGCAAAGATAATTGCTCTTGAGTGGGAGTTAATAGCTGTGGCAGATAATGATTTTACCCGATGCAGTATTCGAGTGCCTCAATCAGTTTATGAGAAAATAGAAACCATTGCGATTGCAAACGGTGCTAAAATAAATTCCCGCAGTAAGCGACCCCAGGTTTCTCCTACTTTAATCGAATTAATTCGTATTGGACTAGATCATTATTCTCAAGAGCGCTCAACCATCGCGCCAGCAGCAGAGAGTGAGTTGAAAACAGAGAGTCATCCTCAAGAAAATCAACAACTTGAACAGTTTAATCAGATACTAAAATCTCAGCAACACTCTCAACAGACGATTGAGCAACAACTCACACAAATTCAAACCAGCCAACAATTGACTCAAGCAGATATTAATCATCTTTATCGCTTAGTCAGTCAGTTATGCCTTAGCATCACTTCTCCAGAGGAAAAACACTTAAATTCTTCAATCATTTCTCAAGCATCATTTAACCATTTGTCTCAATCGACTCACGATCTACCACTTGCCGCTAGTTTAGATCAATGGACCGTCAATCATCAATGGTTATGTGCAAATGATTGCTTTTCAAATGACAGTTTTGAGAACTGGCAAAATGGAGAAATTCGTCAAGATCTTCAAGGCAGATATTGGCGACGGGTAGAACTGACTCATGTCTTAGGAGGGTTTGAAATGCCGTCTGATTTGGCAAGTTCTCAGATCTTTTATGTCCTGGATCATAACCGTTAAGCTATTATTATGACTACAACTTCATCCGCATTCGACTGGGATTTAATTACTTCTGAATTGAGTCAGCTCGATTTAATTCGCGATCCGATACAAGTGAAAAAGCTGTCTCAAGATTATTATCATTTTAGCCCAGTTTTACAACCTGTATTACAAGATAAATTGGGGGATTTAGTGGTTCGTCCAACCACTGAAGCAGAGGTGTTAGAAGTTGCTCAAATCTGTGTAAAACATCAAATTCCTTTAACGGTGCGAGGCGCTGGAACAGGCAATTACGGGCAGTGTATTCCCTTGTCAGGGGGGATAATTTTAGATTTATCTCAAATGAATCAAATCACCTCAATTCAACCGGGTTTAGCAATCGTTGAACCGGGGGTAAAGATGGCAGCATTTGATAAAATTGCACGTCAACAAGGCTGGGAATTGCGGATGGTTCCCTCCACCTATCGGACTGCAACCATTGGGGGTTTTATTGGGGGTGGTAGTGGTGGAATTGGCTCTATTACTTATGGACAACTGCGCGATCGCGGTAATCTTCATGCGGTGCGGGTGGTTACCTTAGAAGACGAACCCAGAGTCATAGAATTACGAGGGGATAATGTTCAGAAAGTGAATCATGCTTATGGCACAAATGGCATTATTACACAGTTAGAAATACCCCTCGCTCCCGCTTATAATTGGGTAGAATTAATTGTTACGTTTGATGGGTTTATGACGGCGGCTCAATTTAGCCAAGCTTTAGGAGAATCAGACGGAATTATTAAAAAATTAGTTTGTGTTTGCGCTCCCCCAATTCCCAGTTATTTTGCAGCCTATAAAGATATTATTCCAGAACAAAAATCTGTGGCAATATTAATGATTGCGCGTCCCAGTTTAGAACCGTTTCAAGAATTAGTCAAAGAATTTAACGGGGAAATCTGTTATCAAAATTCAGGTGAAACAGGTAATAAAAGAACGCCTGTTTTAGAATTGACCTGGAATCATACAACCTTACACGCTCGCAGTGTGGATACTAATTTAACCTATTTACAAACTTTATTTCCAGACGATCCAGAATTAAAATTAGTGGAACATTGCTATCATCATTTTGGTGAAGAGGTAATGATGCATTTAGAATTTGTCAAATTACAAGGAAAACTGCATCCGATTGGTTTACAGATTGTACAGTTTACCACTGAAGAACGACTGAACGAAATTATTAATTATCACGAAGAAAAAGGCGCAGTTATTTTTAATCCTCATACTTATATTTTGGAAGATGGCGGGATGAAAACGATTAATTTAGAACAATTGCAATTTAAACAACAAGTCGATCCCAATGGGTTATTCAATCCAGGGAAAATGAGAGCGTGGTGGGAGGCGCAGTCAGAAGGAGATGGGGAGACGAGGTAGGGGGAGATACACTATTGCAACAGTGCCTACACCCCACACCCCACACCCTATACTCTTACTAATTAGTAGTTTGTAGTAACACTTCCACTGGTCATACCCGTTTCAGTACCACCGATACTGGCAGGGCCAATTTCTTTGAGAAAACCATTGTAGGCTTCCATGCCGTGTTCAGCAATATCCAAACCTTCGTATTCTTGTTCGGGATGAACTCGGATACCGACTGTTGCTTTGAGGGCTAACCAGAAAATCGTACTGAGAAGCACAGTAAAGCCACCAATAGCCAGAATACCAATAATTTGAGCTCCCAGTTGACCGAAGCCACCGCCGAAGAATAAACCTGTTGTGGTGTCAAATAAACCGACGGCTAAGGTTCCCCAAATTCCACACACTAAGTGAACTGAGGTAGCACCCACCGGATCATCAATTTTAATGGCATCGAAGAAACTTACCGAGAAAACAACGATGATACCAGCAATTAAACCAATAATCACAGCTCCCCAGTAGTTCACTCCAGCACATCCAGCGGTAATTCCCACTAAACCTGCCAGAATACCATTAATCACCATAGATAAATCTGGCTTACCATCTCTGATCCAGGATGTGGCTGTTGCTGCTACACCTCCGGCGGCGGCGGCTAAATTAGTGGTGACTGCAATAAAAGGAACCGCTTCATCGGCTGCAAGCTGAGAACCCGGGTTAAAGCCCAACCAGCCGATCCATAAAATCAGACATCCTAGGGTGGCGATACTCATATTGTGGCCAGGAATCGCTCTGGGGGTACCGTCTTCAGCATATTTACCCATCCGTGGCCCGAGGAATGCAGCCCCCATTAACGCCGCCCAACCGCCGACAGAGTGTACAACCGTTGATCCTGCAAAGTCAGAGAAACCTAAACCGCCTAACCAGCCACTACCACTCCAAACCCAGTGACCTGTTATGGCATAGGAAATACCGACAATCAGAACACTAAATAACAGGAAGGCAATAAATTCAATCCGTTCAGCCACTGCACCTGATACAATTGTGGCGGCTGTTGCGGCAAATGCAGCTTGGAATAAGAAAAACACACTCACGGGTAAACCCGTAGGAAATGGATCGAGTCCATAGGTTCCTGCTTCTCCTGAGAGGAAGTAACCCCCGCCTCCAATAAATGCGTTGTCGCCTCCAAACATAATAGAGAATCCAAATGCCCAGAAAATTAGTAGGGCGATCGCAAATACAATTAGGTTTTTCGCTAAAATGTTAACGGCGTTTTTATGGCGACAGAAGCCTGTTTCCAGCATCGCGAAACCCGCGTTCATAAAGATCACAAGAACTGCGGCGATTAGAATCCAGATGGTGTTTAACACCCCTTGGACATATTCTGGGGTCAGGGCATCTCCTTCTTCCTGGGCCATAGCAGCCAAGCCCCACATACAGACGATTAGGGCAGTTAAAGGAATACAAGCTAGTAAGCTGGGAGAGAACCATCTCGGACGAGTCCACCTGGGTAACGTGCTAGCGCTAGTTGATGCTGGAGGACTATTAGAAAAAGAAGACCGTTGACTCCTAACTCTTGATTTTTTTTTCTTTAGCATTGGTTGTAAGAAATCACTCCTAAATTAATCGAGATGAAGGTCACCGTTATCCAGTTATCAATGAGCTGAAATTAGAACAAATTATAACTGAATATCTCATTAGTTTTTGATTGATGTTCTCAATAGCTCAAAGTAACTTACGATCCTTCCTGGATATTGTGTCTAAGATTACCACAATAAGTTACAAATCGTGTGATTAATCACTTTCTACAATAATTTTTCATCCCGGATTTTATCTCACAGGACATACAAACTACCAGAGCTTTGATCAGCAGTTTTAGTTTAGACAACTTCACTAATTATTACTGCTCACTCCGATATGATTACAAAATTAACTCAACATGATTATTAGTCAGTTGTGTCAACCACAATCATACTGACATGACTATTGAGGCTCTATACTTTCTCATACTTTTTTAGATTTATTTCAGTATCAAAAGTTACAGTTATCAGATTTGTTGTTCGTTATTGGTTGTCTGTTGTTTGTTGTTTGAGGGAATAGGGAACGGGGGTGTTGGGTGTAGGCTAGTAGGCAATAGGCAACAGCAGTACAGGCGCATGCAATGCGCCCCTACCTGTATTCTGACTCCTCATCCCCCCATTTCTTGGAGATACTGCGTTGAACCCAACTGTTCCAGGCGTTGTTGTTTTTCATTAACAGACTCCGTTAAACTATTACGATAAGCAAGTACATGCTGTAATAGCTCCGGTTGATGAGACGCTAAAATTTGTACCGCGAGTAACCCAGCATTTTTAGCATTACCAATGGCAACGGTGGCCACCGGAATTCCACCTGGCATTTGCACAATAGAATACAGAGAATCTACCCCTTGTAAATGACGGGTTGAAACAGGCACTCCAATCACGGGTAATGGGGTTAATGCCGCTACCATTCCCGGTAAATGAGCCGCCCCGCCTGCCCCGGCAATAATCACTTTTAAACCCCGTTGATGAGCGGTTTGGGCATAGTGTACCATTCGTTCTGGAGTCCGATGTGCTGAAACGATCGCGACCTCATGAGCAATGTTAAAGTCTTGGCAAATCGCGATCGCTGCTTGCATGGTGGGTAAATCTGAATCACTTCCCATAATGATCCCAATTTGCGGGGATGGAGTGTTAGAAGCATTCACGGTTAAATTCCAGCCTATATAAAATCAATGACAAACACTACTATACAGACTTCTTCCCATCCGATTTGTGTTGATCTGATCAACGTCCGTATTCCGGGCTACGATGGCTTGCAACATCTACAAATTCGCAATAGTTGTGTGAGTGAAATTCAACCCATCAGCGCAACAGATAATAAACAACCAGCCATTGAACAAATTGATCTTAACGGGGATTGGATTTCTCTTGGGGGAATAGATTTACAAATTAACGGCGCAAAAGGTTTAGCCTTTCCGGACTTAACCCCAACCGACACTTCAAAGCTACAAAAAATTTGTCATTATCTGTGGCAACAAGGAATAGATGGCTTTTTACCGACAATTGTGACTACAACGGTTGAGAATATTCAGCGATCGCTATCTACCATTGCTCAATATTGTAGTCAAGTTCAGAATGCTTCCAAAAACACCGCACAAATATTAGGGGTTCATCTTGAAGGGCCGTTTCTTAACCCAGTTAAACGCGGTGCCCATCCGAAAGACTGTTTACTCCCCTTAACCTTAGAAAATGTGAAGCAAGTTTTGGGAGAATATGCTTCTATTGTTAAAGTGATGACTCTCGCCCCCGAACTCGATCAAACAGGAGAAGTGATTGCTTATTTACGACAACTTGGAATAACAGTAAGTTTAGGTCATTCCCTCGCCACGGCTACCCAAGCCCAACACGCCTTTAACCAAGGGGCAACCATGGTCACTCACGCCTTTAATGCCATGCCAGGTTTACATCACCGAGAACCGGGTTTACTGGGCGCTGCGCTAACTCATCCTCAAGTTTACTGTGGTTTAATTGCTGATGGTCAACACGTCTGTCCGACGATGGCTGAAATCATCTTAAAAGCGTCTCCAACAAATATCTTTTTAGTCAGTGATGCCCTCTCCCCTTTAGGGTTAGCCGATGGGGTTTATCCTTGGGATCAACGAGAAATTGAGGTTAAACTTGGAACAGCCCGACTATTGGATGGAACCTTATCCGGAACGACTTTACCGCTGTTAACGGGAGTGCAAAATTTAGTGCAATGGGGAATTTGTTCTATCGATCAAGCTATTGCAATAGCTACCGATATTCCACGAACAGCCATTGGACTACCGGGCATTGTCGGTCAAAGCGCTACACAATTATTATATTGGCAACTAGAGACGGGTTCAACTTCAGAACGTTCTCAACTCTCATGGACACGCTTGTTTGAGACCAGTTCGTTGAAATAGTCTCCTAACCCTTAAACCAATCTTAGAATTTCCTCGAATTGCGATCGGACTCGTTCATGATAAATAGATACTCAATTTTCATATAAAAAATAAGATTATGGGCGAAGCAAAACGACGGAAAAATTCGATGGGCTCCGACTACGGCAAGGAAGAGTATATCTTATCTTGGCTACCGATTACCAAAGCTCAGAGTGAACAATTTGTGAATTGGACAACCCGAGGGGCATGGATTGGAATCGGCTTTCTGGTTGTATCTTGGCTAACAGTTCGGTTTATTGGGCCAGCCTTTGGTTGGTGGACAGTCCAGTAAGAGAGACTTTGTCAAGTCATTCGTTATTAGTCAAAACGAAGGAAGAGGGCGATACGGAAGACGGAAGACGTTTTCGGGTTTGGACTCTTGCTCCTTTCTTCTTCCTTAACAGGCGTTGCCCTGGTCAATAGTTGGGGCTGATCTAGAGTAGGAGCGGGGGTCTGAGTATTACCCGCTCTATTCTACATATCACAAATGACCAACAACTAATCACTCACGTTTATGACACAAAATCTAAATTAAATCAAAAATCAGATAAGAGTTTTTTATATTATTAAATATTTTTATTCCTCCAGATAGAGCCGACTCATATTATAAGAAAATTAGGATAGTTAAGTCGCTGTTTATCCGGAATGGGTAAAGCATTGAGCGAATCTTAAATTGATGGATTTCGAGGCTTATCGGATTTGATTTAACCCAAGCCACTCGTTAATTTGTCCACCATAAACTAGATCGATCAAATTGCTCGGGTTATACTAAGCCCAAATCTTATTTTAAGAATATTAAGATCGTGTTACATTTTAGGCAGATTGCTTAGTGTGGTGATTAGAGGATTACTTGGAGGAGAATTATGTTTCTCAGATTAGCAGAACAACACCGCAGATTCGTTCAGGACTTAGTGATGAACCTTCAAGCCCTTGCAACCGTGCTAGAGCGTAAAGGTTATCTGGCTTCTTGTTACACCTGTGGCGGACAAATGAACAGTGCTTCGTTTATGGTCAGTTTAGGGGAAAATCACTTGATTCGCTTTTTAGTCTCCGATTATGGAATTACCTGGACTGAAATGCGCGATGACCGTGAGTTAATGAAGCTAGAAGGCGCAGAGGCTATTAGTCAACTGCAAGAACTAGCTAACTTAGTCAAATATGATGTGCGTCCCTCTCTGTCCCATCAGCCTGTTCCCCAGCGTGCCTAAGGAGTAAAGGGATGTGTTAATTTCGTTTTAACTGAATACTGTGTGGTTTCACCCACCTCCAAAATGTTAATCTGAAAGAGAGGAAACTACCTCACCGTAGCCCTCTACAGGCGGCTATTGTTTGATCGACAGTAGTCATTTGGATATAGTCTTAATGGTAGTATATGACAGCTTTGGAGTCTGAGTGGCAACACTTATTTGTTGAAACGAACAACATTCGTTTACATTCCGTAACCCAAGGCCAGGGAGAACTTGTAATTCTTCTTCATGGCTTTCCCGAATTTTGGTATGCTTGGCGATATCAAATTCCAGCATTAGCTCGCCACTTTAAGGTCGTTGTTCCCGACTTACGCGGGTATAACGATTCGGATAAACCGGAAAGTGGTTATGATTTAGATACGTTGTGTGCGGATATTCAGGGCTTAATTCAACGCCTTGGGTATGCCAAAGCACATATTGTCGGACATGACTGGGGCGGAGTCATTGCTTGGCATTTCGCTCAAAGATTTCCCCACTGTCTCAATCGTTTAGCGGTTTTAAATGCACCGCCACCTCATCGATTTATTCAAGAGTTGATGAGTAATCTCGACCAAGTCAGACGCAGTTGGTTTGTATTTGCGTTTCAAGTACCGGGTTTACCCGAATGGTTAATTCAACAAAACCTGACTGAATTTGTGAAGGGTGCGCTACGAGAACACGCCATTCGTAAAGGGGCATTTAGTGCCGAAGAAACGGAAATTTATCAAGCAGCATTAGCAAAACCCGGTGTATTACGGGCAGCCATGAGTTATTATCGTCAACTCCTCTGGTTACCCAACTGGTTATCCAGTTTCACCCGTTTTCCTCAAAAAGTAGAAGTACCAACTTTAGTTTTGTGGGGAAAAGAAGATTCATTTCTCAGCCATAAACTCACAGAAGGCTTAGATCGACTAATTGCCGCACCGTTTAAACTGAGAGTGATTCCTGAATGTGGTCACTGGGTACAACAGGAAGTTCCCCAAACCGTTAACCGAGAATTGTTGAACTTCTTAAAATAGTGATTTAGCAGTTAATAGCGGCGATCGCATTTTCTACAACAAAATTATACAGTGCGATCGCTAATTCTGGTGCGATGGAAACAAACACTTTTTCCTCTCACCCTATCTTCTACTAACAACTAATAACTAAAAACTAACAACTAATCACAACCTCTTTCACCACTCTCTTTGAAATGAATCAGGACTGTCCCAGTCACTCTCTTGAGTTTGTAGGGGAGGGGGAGAAGGCAGAGGCATTTCCAAGGGTTCTAAATCAACGGGTTCATCTGCTATTTGATTGGAAGATAACTGTGATTTTAACGGTTCAATCACTCGAATCATTGCATCTTTAACAAATTGTTTAACAAATTCTTCTTTACGAACCAGTTGAAATTGTTGTTGAACCACTTCTGTAATACCGCCATCACCCCAGTCTTGATCCTGACGAAAATATTCAACAAAACTTTTACCCGCAATTCGAGTTAAATAGGCGGTTGTTATCCCTTGAATAGCTTTTCCAACAATTAAGGTTCCTACGTGTAAATGTAGCGCCGTTGTGATCAGTTGAATCACTCCTTTAACAATTCCCAAACTCCCCAAAGTTTTTGCTAAAGAAATCGCTAATTCTTTACCCCGATCTGCATTAATTTCACAGCCATAAATCTTACCAATTTCTATTACCATTTGAGTATTTACCGCCGCAGTTGCCAATAAATCAACACCCGGTAAAGGCATAGCTGCCACCACACCTGCACTAATCCATTGATAGCGATTAATAATTGTTTCGGCTTCTTTTTTACGTTGAGTTTCAATCAATTGTCGGGCAGAATCTCCTAAACGTTGAGATTGTAAAAGAATATTATCTGCGATTAAATCTTCTCCTTCACTGCGTAAAACAGCGACCATTCGATCAATTAAGGGTAAGATTTCAGCATCGGGTTGAATTGTTTCTCCATTCGGTAACCTGACCATTTGGGGGGCGGCAGCAATTGGGATGACATCAGCCGGAGAAATCACTGAATTAACCCGTTTTTTTAAACGATTTAAAATTAGAGTTTGATCGGCTTCTGGATAAAGATCTGTTTTATTAAAAATCAGTAACGATCGTTTACCAATTTCTGCTAATACTTTCAGCGGTTTATATTCAGATTCTCTTAAATCATTATCTACAACAAATAATAATAAATCGGCTTCTGTTGCCAGAGAACGTGCAATTTCTGCTCGTTTATCTCCCATTTCACCGGATTCTAAAATACCAGGCGTATCCGTAATCTGAATATTTCGAGACAATCCTTCAAGTTTTAATTGATAAGTTTCTCCGGCGGCTGTTGTTCCCATAGGCGCACTCACTTTGCCGACAATTCGCCCCATTAAACTATTAACTAAAGACGTTTTTCCGGCTGAACCTGTGCCGAAAACCACAACTTGTAAATCTCCACGAGATAAAGTCGCTTTAATCTCTTCAGACCGTTCTAATAATGCTTGTTTTGCAACTTGATCTCGAATTTGATTCAGTTGTTGATCGATAGCATCTAAAGAAACTTTTGCAGCAGCCGCTTTTTCTAGTGGAATTTTCGGTTTAGCAGAACGTTTCTTCGGTTTAGAAGTCCGAAATTTAAACGGTTTAAGATAATAAAAAAAGGCATAAATTCCCAATCCAATTAATCCCATGATTAAAAATAGGAGTAAATTGGCAAGGAACGGGCCAGCTATCCAAGCAACTTGAGTGTATAACCCGCTAATTGCTGTAATCAGCCAGATCAACAGTCCTAACAGAAAAATTAGACTGGTTACCAATATAATCAGACGAGATCGAGGCATAAATAAAAAATTATATTTAGATTATCCCTATCTTTCTATCCTATAATAATTAAATTGAGGTTGTGTATAAAAATTGTATTCACAGCGTTGATTACACCTGCTAATTTTAAAAATTTTCAGAGATTAAGACTATATTTTAAGATTTTGTAGGGTTTAATCCGATAAAATTGGGAGATGAGTGAGGTGTATCACTAACTCATTTTTTCCTTGTATTGCAAGCATCATAGGACAATGAATACACAAACTGGATTTATGACGAAAGTCATTTTACTTTCGGCTGCTATTTCACTACTAATCAAATTCGCAGGGCCATTTTTTCCAATCACGGAAACAAATTTTACGGCCCTGACCATTGTCTTGTTGCCATCTGTCCTCTTAGGAGTGATTTTTGCTTGGCGGTCGCGTAGCGTGGTGTAAGCGGTATCGATTAACCTTAGAATAAAGCAGTATTGCCTTGACTGGAAAGATTAAAACTCACCCCGGACAACAAAGCAATATATTCTCCAGAAGATCGAATTTGCAGTAATGTTCCTTCATCGGTGAAAATAAAGTTCAGTTGATCGCGGGTTAAAGAACCCACCAATTCAATCGTATCTTGAGTATCGGTAAAATCAGTAATCACATTCGCCTCACTGACCGTCAGACCCCCAGTACCCGAACCCAAGACAAATACATCCTGACCCAGTCCTCCGGTGAGAGTATCGATTCCCCGATCCGGACTGAGACGATCGTTTCCAGATCCCCCAGACAATTGATCGTTTCCAGGGCCACCAAACAGGCGATCGCTACCACTATCCCCCACAATCAAATCATTGCCTTGATTTCCATAGAGATGATCGTTACCCTGACCCCCGAGAATAACATCATCACCACTCCCCCCAGCAATGCCATCGCTTCCGGCTTGACCGACTAAGTAATCATGGCCAGCCATTCCCATCAACCGATCGTTACCCTCGAGGCCATACAAATTATCATTTTCTGCTGAAGCTGTAATCACATCATCGACACTACTAAATTCGAGGGTAGACAGTTCAGTCAGGTTAAGCTGTAATCCCAAGTTATCATTATCCGCAATCTCAACCTCAAGATTAGACACTGAAATATCGTTGTATCTCGGGTCTAGACTGGTGGCGGTATGAAATAGAGTGGCGGAGTGATTGCCTTCGATGGCGGTATCATCGATTGCCGTTAGAGTCACTAGCTGCCGTTGATTCCAATTGGTTGGGGTAAAAGTAATGGTTTGTTGACTGGTTTGGAGTTGTGAATTGGGTTGTATTGTAATTAAAACCTCTGCAGTCGGTTCACTTTCTAAGACCAACCAATAAATATCCTCACCAAAACCTTCTAAAACATTCAAATTACCCACTGTTTGAATCACACTCACTCCAGGGGTTCCAGGCGGTAAGGGTTCGTCATTATCCTCAATATTAACAGTGAGATTATTACCGACAACACCATCAATTGTAATCAGCGGACTGATACCGTAGTTAGGATCGCTGCTACTGACAGTATGATTAATCGTACTGGTATGAATATCTGTTTCTACAACTGTGTCATCGGTGGCCGCTACCGTCACCACTTGCGGGAAATTCCAATTATCCGGGGTAAAGATTAATTCCACCGGAACTTCTGTCCCATTCCCCAAATCCACCTGACTATCCGGGTTTAACGTAACAACGACTTCAGCCGTGGGGGGTGTATTCAGGACAACAGTATAGATATCATTGATTCCACCTTCACTAATATCGGTACGGTTTTCGGTTTGAACAATTTCGACCGTCGGGGGTAGATTCGGGTTAGGATTATCAGGATTATCAGGATTATCAGGATTATCAGGATTATTAGGATTAATAGGAGTGGCTGTATCATTGTCAGTAATCGTCACTTCCACATCGGTAAGAATTAACTGACTATAGCGTTCATCTTCACTACTAATGCTATGACTGAGATTAACACTGCGATCGCCTTGAACCACCGCATCATCAACCGCCGTAAAACTAATGGTTTGAGGAATATCCCAATTACTCGGATTAAAAGTAATCGGCGTAATCGGATTAATTTGATTTCCGGTTATGACATTAATCGTGACAGCAGAAGTAGGTTCTGCGGTTAAAACAAAATCATAAGTTCCAACTGTTCCATCTTCAGAAACGGTTAAATTACCCGGAATAATTTGAACACCAGCCGGATCATTAATTGGGTCTGGTTCATCATTATCCTCAATTTCAACTGCAACCAAACCAATTCCCGAGAGATTATAATCTTCGTCGTTACTGATTAATTGATGGGTAATACTTCCGGCATGAATGCCTTCAATATTAATATCATCAAAAGCCGAAACAATCACCGTTTGTGGAGTATTCCAGTTATTTTGATCGAAAATAATATCTTCGAGGGGATTCAGTTGAGAACCCGTATCAAATTGAACAGTAACTAAATCCTCCGGAACCGTTGTCAAACTAATATTATAAGTATCTGATTGGCTTCCTTCGACTACCGATATACTCGTCGGTTCAATCAGGATTCCTGGACTTTGTAATTCTATAATTTCAACAGCAATCTGATCTAATCCAAAATTATTATAATTCGGATCATCACTGGTGACCTGATGAACAATTGCTGTTTGTTGTATACCTTCTATGCCATCATTTCCGATAGCAGAAACTGAGACAGTTTGCGGAATATTCCAATTTGTATCATCAAAAACAATCGGTAAAATCGGTTCAAACTGTTGTTCGTCAAACTCAAAATTAACAGTGACTGGATTTTGGGGACGACTCGTGAGAAAGATTGAATAAGTTTCAGCTTCTGTTGCTTCCACCACGGATAAATTAGTCTCAGTTAAAGTAATTCCCGCTAGATCGTTATCCTCAATCGTAATAGTGGCTGTATTTTGAGTCCCTATTTGAGTCCCAAGTCCTGGATTAACTAATTCTAAATTAAAACTTTCTGGACCTTCAATAATACGGTCTTCTAAAATAGGGATAAATAAGGTTTTTTCGACTTCATCCGCTGCCAAATTAACAACAATGGGTACATCATTAAAATCTAGACCAGCGGTGGCACTTCCTCCTGTTAACTCCACTTCAACCGTTGAAGTTCCGGATGAATTACCTTGACGATTTACGGTTACCATGATATCAATAAGATTTCCGGCTTCATCGACTTGATAATTCGGTTGAGAAAACTCAACAATCGCTGGATTATTATTATCTAAAATCCCGATATCACCTGTCGTAATCGTGCCTAATTCGATTCCGGCTGAAGGATTAGTGAGGGTTAATGTTGCGTTTTCATCCCCTTCGACTAACTCATCATTTTGAATGGCAAAAGTTACACTACCTGTATTTTCACCATCGGGAATCGTGATAACAGTATCGGAAAGGGTATAATCTGCATTAGTAATTCCCGTACCAGTCACGCTTAAACTAACGGTTTGATTACCCACGACAACGGCATTGGTGATTGCTGTAACGGTCAGTAGGGTCGCTTCGGCTTCACTCCCAACCGTAGGACTCACAGACAAATTCACCTCAGGCAGATCGTTATCCTGGTTGGTGACATTAACATCGAGAGGATCGATGTTGCTATAATTCGGGTCATCACTGATGCTGGGTAAAGTTAAAACAGAGTATTCTATTTCGCCGTCTATGGCTGCATCATCAACTCCCGTCACAGTAACAATTTGAGGTTGATCCCAATTGTCCGGTGTAAACGTTAAACTCGGTATAAAATCGTTTCCTTCAGTGTCATTATTGCTAATAAACTCAGGTGTGGTGACGAAGCCTTCAGTGTCATCACTACTGATGAAGTTGAGAACAACATTAGCCGTGGGTTGGGTATTGAGGACGACATCAAAAGTATCCCTTCCTCCGGCTTCAGTGGTCATGAGTCCATTCAGGGGAATAATGGTAATGCCTGGGGTTTCATTATCCACATTCACCACTGTGACATCCGACGGGTTAAAGCCACTGTAACTCGGATCAAGACTGACCGCCTCAGCCGATACAATACTGTAAGTGACATTACCATCAACCTCCCCATCATCAACTCCCGCAACCGTTACCTCTTGGGGAATATTCCAGTTAGCGGGGGTAAAGCCAATCATCGGATTTAAAACATTACCTTCTAGGGGGTTACTGCTGTTAAAATTAAGCAGAACGTCTGCTGTGGGTTGTGCCGTCAGAACCACATCAAAGGTTGCAGCCGCGCCAGACTCGACAGTAATCAGTCCAGTGGTCGGGGTAATGTCTACCCCAGCATTATCATCATCAGTATTGACAACGGTAACATCGAGAGGATCAACTGTGGCATAGCTGAGATCTTCACTACTGCTGGTGGTAATAATTTGGTAAGTTTGGTTGCCATCAGCAAAGTCATCATCAACTCCCGTAACAGTAACGGTTTGAGGCGTTTGCCAGTTAGTGGCGGTAAAGGTTAATGTCGGCTTCGATACTCTGCCTTCTGCGGGGTTATTACTCTCGAGATTAACAATAACATCGGCTACGGGTTGGGAAGTTAAGACAACAGTAAACGTATCATTACCTGCGGCTTCTGAGGTGACGAGGCCAGTGGTAGGAGAAACAACAATATCGGCTGTATTATTATCCTCGTTAACAATATTAACGTTCGTTGGATCAATAATTTGGTAGTCAGGATCGCTGGTATTGGCATCAGGGGCAATTTCAATCGTGTAAGCAACATCTCCATCGGCAAAATCATCATTGACTCCGGTTACAGTAACCGCCTGAGGAAGATTCCAATTCTCCGGGGTAAAGTTAAGCGTCGAAACTGAAACGGTTCCTTCTGTGGTATCACTACTACTGAGACTAAAAGTAACCGTATCAATAGGTTGAGTATTGAGAACCACCTCAAAGTTAGCAAAGTTTCCCCCTTCACTGGTGGTCAGTCCTTCTGTGGGGTTAACGGTTACCCCAGGTGACTCATTATCGGCATTACTCACCGTGACATCTGCTGGGTTAATGCCGTTGTAATTGGGATCGTTACTAATAGCAGCATCGAGGATAATATTGTACAGTACCTCCCCATCAGCAATATCATCATCGACACCACTGACGGTAACGGTTTGGGGATTATCCCAATTGTCCGTATTAAAGTTAAGCGTCGAAACTGAAACGACCCCTTCTGTGGCGTTATCACTGGCGAGGTTAACGGTGACAACATCACTGGGTTGAGAATTTAAAACCACCGTAAATGTCGCGTTTCCTCCCACTTCAGTGGTGGTTAACCCGGATGTTGGAGTGACTTGAATATCAGCAATATCATCATCGATATTAGTAAAGACAACATCGTCTAGATCGAGTTGATTGTAAAATCCATCTAAACTGGTGACACTGGTTAAAATGCTGTAATTAATATCACCATCAACCCGGTTATCATCCACACCCGTTACCGTAACAGTTTGAGGAAGATCCCAATTGTCCGCAGTAAACGTCACCCCCGCCGGTATAACGCTTCCTTCTGTGGGGGTATCGCTGGCTAGGTTAATTGTCACATCTGCTGTGGGTTGGGAGGTTAACACCAGATCAAAGCTGCTAGTGCCTCCGGCTTCACTGGTGAGGTTAGACAGGGGGGGTGTGATGTCGATTCCCGGTGTATCATCATTGCTTAGGGTTAATACTGCGGTATTTTGAACTCCGGCAATTCCCCCTTGATCAAAACCACTGAGGCTAAGTTGTAGGGTTTCCTCCCCTTCGGTCATGCGATCGCCTAAAATCTCAATGGGAACTTGTTTAACGGTTTCCCCAACGCCAAAATTAACAATCACTGGCGAGGCAGTATAATCATTATCCGCTGTTGCTGTATCTCCAATTAAATTAATCGTGACATCTTCGCTTCGGGTAATATCTCCACTTCGGATAATTTCAACCAGACTAACGGTATTGGTAATATCACCTTCTGGGGTTGTATAGTTAGGCAGGCTAAAGTCATAGGTTGGGAAGGATACCGAAACAGTCTCAGTGGCGATCGCAAATTCAGACCCCACAAAAGAACTATCGACGGCTTGAACTGACCAATAGTAGGGGATACCAGGCGTTAGATTATTAAGAGTCCAACTGGTATTTTGTTGTGTATTACCAATTTCTACAACTTGCCGTATTCCATTGCCAATGGATAAGGGAGAAACAATATCACTTCCGCCTGGGGTAGTTCCCACCTGCAAGTTATAACTTAAACCGGTCGGTAGGGTTTCAATATCAGTCGCGGCATCCCAACTGAAAGTAATCTCACTACCATTAGCAACTGCTGTTAAATTCGTGGGGGGTGAAGGGGGAGTATTATTTGCAATGGCTGTATTTTGATAGAGGCGAGTCAAAGGAGTTGCCGCAGCATCAGCCCCCATTAAGACCAAATCTAAGGTATTATCACCGTTGTAATCTCCCCATGCAACAGAACTCGATTGTAAATTTGCTAATCCTGAAGGATCTAAAAGGGTAAAGCCAGCAACACCATTATTTTGATAAATGGCAGAGGTTGGGTTACCCAGAGTATCAACTCCGGTGATAACGATATCGAGATCCCCATCATTATCAACATCTCCCCAGTCTCCCTCTCCTTGCTGTACCCCAATTAACCCGGCGTTAATATTGGTGAAACTGCCACCCAGGTTGCGATGAATTTCGGAAACGGCTGTATTTCCATCCGAACCGGTTAGGAGTAAATCAAGATTTCCATCTCCGTCATAATCTCCCCAACCAACCGATCCATTTTCTACGTTAGTTAAGGCTGCGTTTGAGTTAACAAAAATTCCATTATCATTACGATACAGTGTAGAAACAGGATTCGTACCGTCATTTCCTGTCACAACTAAATCTAGATCCCCATCGTTATCATAATCTCCCCAAGCAGCAGCAGCATTCCGGACTGGGGTTAATGGTGAGTTGGCATTAACAAAACCCATCCCCTCAGCCATTTCGTTACGATAAATTGTTGCAGTTGGGATACCGTTACTGTCTCCGGCGATAAAGACATCTAGATCCCCATCGTTATCATAATCTCCCCAAATAGCCGCACCATTACTCACCCCAATTAATCCAGCGCCAATATTGAGGAAGCTATCATTACCTTGGTTTTGATAAATTCGGGCAATATCATTGCCGTTTATCGGATCATTTCCCGCAATAATAAAGTCTAAATTTCCATCATTATCATAATCTCCCCAATCTACCGCGCTAGCTGTCACTCCCGGTAGTCCAGCATTAACCGCTCCCAACCCACCGCCAGCATTGCGATAAATTTGAGTAAAAGCAGCGCCCGTAACATCTTCTCCTGCGATCAGAAGATCCAAAGTTCCACTATTATCATAATCTCCCCAAGCGACAGATCCGTTTCTGAGATCGGGTAAACCCAGGTTCAATTCATTAAACTGAGGGGGCTGAGGGGGTTCAATTGTAAAGCTACTTTCTATGGCAAATTCAGAGGTAGCATAGGCAGTATCAACCGCTTCAACAGACCAATAGTAAGTTCCTGGTTCTAAATTAGTCAGTTGCCAATTGATATTTGAACCGACATTTCCAGAAGATGGGGTAGCTGAAGTTGGGTTAACAACGTCTGAAGCGCCGGGTGTGGTTCCCACTCGCAGATTATAAGTTAAGGCAGCAGCAGGAGTTTCTAGATCGCTTGCCGCTTCCCAACTCAAGTTTACGGTACTTTCCGTAGGGTCTGGATTTCCTAATACGGGTACAGTGGGGGGAGTGTTAACGTTAAGGTCAGCGCCGGTATTTGTATAAATCTGAGTATTCGATCCACTCACCAGCAAATCTAGATCCCCATCCCCATCAGTGTCTGCTGTGGCAATATCTGAAACAGTACCCGCATTGAGAAGTATCACTGGATTGATAAAACTCCCGTTCTCAATATCATTCTCGTATACCGTTAGACCTGGGGCACCGCCTACCCCTACGCCTGCTACAACCGCATCGAGATCCCCATCATTATCATAATCTTGCCATGCAACTGTAGTCTCTCCAAAGGCTACTAACGGGGCAATATCTTCTCCCAGTTGGACAAAAGTATTATTATTATTTTGATAAATCCTAGCAATTTCTACTACACCGTTGTTTCCCGCTAAGATTAAATCTAAATCTCCATCATTATCATAATCTCCCCAAGCGACCGATCCATTTTGTACTCCTGCGATCGCTGCATTAATATTGGTAAAAATACCGTTATTATTTTGGTAAATTATCGAGACTGGATCGCTGCCATTATTCCCTGTAATAACCAGATCTTCATCCCCATCGCCATCATAATCTCCTGCTGCGACGCTACTTGAAAAAACAGGCGTTAAATCCGCAGCAATTGGCGCAAACATACTGTTATCATTTTGATAAATCCCTGAAAAAGGTAATCCTTCTGCCGTTTGTCCGGTTAAGAGAATATCTCGATCTCCGTCGTTATCAAAGTCTATCCAGATCGCATCACTATTGCTAACTCCGACAGGAATACTAAATTCTTGAAATCTATCATTATCATTATTGTCGCTATTATTATTATTTCCTTCTGGATTATTCCGATAAATTAAAGTTCTGGGTGTTTCTGTTTCATCTAATCCTGTGATTAAAAAATCTAAGTTATTATCATTATCATAATCTCCCAAATCTATCGAACCCGCAGATACGCCTTCTAAGCGAGATTGAATCGGATTAAAATTGTTATTATTATTCTGATAAATTTCAGCAATTGGATTTCCGGCTTCATCTAATCCGGTAATAACAATCTCAAAAGTACCATCATTATCTATATCTCCCCAAGCCGCTGAACTCGCATTCAGTTGAGGTAAATTATTCTCTGACTCTTCAAATTCAATCACTAAAGTATGAGGATAACTCGTTAGAATTGGCAAAGAAAAAGCAGTAGAGGATAGAACTGAACCTAAACTAAAATCCAGTTGCCAATCCCCCCCTTTTTCGGCACAACCTATCGCTGTAGAAGAGGCGGCAACCGACGCATTTGTTAGGTGATGAAGCTGCTGTAAAAATTGATTATTTTTAGGGTTTGATTTTGAGGCAACAGAACAGCTATAGAGTAAAATATCTGTAATATTCCATTGCTGAAGCTGAGATTTATATTCTTTAATTGTATTAAAATTAAGTCGAGTCTTCCCGAGTTGTATTTCTCCGGGTTTCCCATGACAAAATAAATATAGCCTATTCCATCTCTGATTATTTTTGAGCAGGTTTGTAATGGTGATTACGCCATCATTATCACTGTCAAGAATTAACGTGTCTGCTGGAATATTAATGGCAGATAATAGCAAGTGATAGTCTTGAACCCTAGAATCAATAATAATTAACCCTCTAGAGTTCGCTGGGTTTGTTGATTTTTGGGTTTGAAGTTGAAATGAGTTTAAAGAATTTTCAATATTAATCATGATATTACTTTTGAGTTTATTAATTAAATAATTACTGGTTTCAGGATGAATAATTCCCTTTTAACCTTAAAGATGAGATCAGAGTCAATAAGGTTTCTTAACTTTATTAAAATTTATATCTTAAACTACTTCATAGTCTAGCTCCTCACTTCGCTTCAAGAATGAGTACAGTTGGTCTAGGGTTAAATTTAGATGAGCATTTAAAAGAGGGTTTTAGGGAGGGAGTTTATAATCAGATACACTGCCTTTGTACAACATTCACAACAAATGTGTCTGCCCATCAATCAAGATCGCTGTTATGATCTCAAAGGAATATAACTTTGACTCATCAAGCACTACTCAGCTTTGTTATATTTCTGCTTTAAGAATTAGTATAGATGCTCACCCCAAAAAATACTGAGAAAATCAGCAAATAATACTTGAGACTGAGAGGCTGTCAACAGAGGGTAACCCAAACAGAATATTAATGCATTTTTACTAAGGTTAAAAATACAACACCCTTAAATCTTTAGTGGACTTCAACATGATTGAGGGACAACGTTAAAGTTCACCCAAACAGTTGCAAGCTAACTTGACAATCGCTTCAACAAGGCTGAGACTGACTGAAACAGCCTGTTTCTATTTTAGCTCGGTTTTTAACGAATTTCCGATCGCTTAACCCCGTGTTATCTCCGTATTTTAACCTATTGTTTGACTTTGGTGAGTACATTGAGGTGGGTAGCATCGGCAACACAAGGCAGCTAGAGTGAATCAATTCACAACTCTCTAACATCCTCAAACCCCTTCTGAGGGCTGGTGTTTGCTGAGTTTATGAATAAATTTAGGAAAAGTCTGCCTTTAAATGTAACGAGATGTAAACTATAATGAGAACGAAATTAATGCCAATGTAGTGAAGGGTATAAGATGCGAGTTGCGATCGCCGGAGCTGGTTTAGCTGGATTATCTTGTGCTAAGTATCTCACAGATTTAGGACACACCCCCATTGTCTTAGAGCGACGAGATGTCTTAGGAGGAAAAGTTGCCGCCTGGAAAGATGAAGACGGGGACTGGTATGAGACGGGGTTGCACATTTTCTTTGGGGCTTATCCCAATATGTTGCAACTGTTTAAGGAATTGGATATTGAGGATCGCTTGCAATGGAAAGAGCATAGCATGATTTTCAATCAGCCAACGAAGCCGGGGACCTATTCTCGCTTCGATTTTCCGGACTTACCGGCCCCCGTCAATGGGATGATTGCTATTCTGCGGAATAACGATATGTTGACCTGGCCTGAGAAAATACGGTTTGGTTTAGGTTTAATTCCCGCCATCGTCAATGGTCAGAAGTACGTTGAAGAGATGGATAAATATTCTTTTTCCGAATGGCTGAAAAAGCAGAATGTGCCGCCACGGGTAGAAAAAGAAGTGTTTATTGCCATGTCTAAGGCGTTGAACTTTATCGACCCCGATGAAATTTCTTCGACGGTGATTTTAACTGCCTTGAACCGTTTCTTACAGGAGAAAAACGGCTCTAAAATGGCATTTTTAGATGGATCTCCCACAGAACGTCTTTGTCAACCGCTAGTAGATTATATTACCGAACGCGGCGGAGAAGTTCATCTAAACGCCCCCATTAAGGAATTTTTACTCAACGAAGATGAATCTGTTAAAGGATTTTTGATTCGGGGGGTAAATGGTGAACCGGATTATACGCTTAGCGCCGATCTTTACGTCTCTGCTATGCCAGTAGACCCGTTGAAGGTGATGTTACCTAAACCGTGGCAAAAACGTCCGGAATTCGAGCAATTACAGGGCTTAGAAGGGGTTCCTGTGATTAATGTCCATCTGTGGTTTGACCGCAAACTCACCGAGATCGATCACCTGCTGTTTTCTCGGTCGCCCCTACTCAGTGTCTATGCTGATATGAGCAACACCTGCAAAGAATACGCTAACCCGGATCGCTCCATGTTAGAGTTGGTATTGGCTCCGGCGAAAGATTGGGTGAGCAAGTCCGATGAGGAAATTGTTGCTGCAACCATGGCAGAATTGGAAAAATTATTCCCCGATGAAATTCCCCACCGGGCGAAGCTTTTGAAATCCCATGTTGTTAAAACCCCTCGATCTGTTTACAAAGCCACTCCTGGCCGTCAAGCTTGCCGTCCCGATCAGGTGACATCAATTCCAAATTTCTATCTGACGGGAGATTACACGATGCAACGTTACTTAGCCAGTATGGAAGGTGCAGTACTTTCTGGTAAACTAACAGCGCAAGCGATTAATCAGCGCCCAAACTTGAGCCAAAATCAACCCGATATGGCAACTGCGAACGTCGGTTAATAGCTTGAATAATCTGGATCAATTTGGGCGATCCTCTTTTTGTTCCATTCCCCTGTTTCATCTCCCTAAAACATTGACTACAGCAGAGCGCTCAGAGCTGAAAAAACGAATGCTACAACTGTCGAAACTACCCTGCACAAGAATGCTGGCTTCATTGGAAGATTCTTATGAACTTTGTCGTCAGATTACGGCAGAGTACTCTAAAACATTTTATCTCGGGACTCAGCTCATGCCAGAGCCAAAACGCCGAGCAATTTGGGCAATTTATGTCTGGTGTCGCCGCACCGATGAGCTGGTAGACGGGCCAATGGCAGGTTCGACAACGGTAGAAACCTTAGACAAATGGGAACAACACCTAGAGTCGGTGTTTGCCGGCCATCCGGTTGAAGATGAGGATGTCGCCTTAGTCGATACCCTCAGCCGCTTTCCCATTGAAATTCAACCCTTTCGGGATATGATTGCCGGCCAGCGGATGGATCTGTACCGTAGTCGTTATGAAACCTACGAAGATCTAGAACTGTATTGTTATCGGGTAGCTGGGACAGTTGGGCTAATGTCGATGGCAGTCATGGGGGTTGAGTCAGCCAATACCGCCCCCTGGAGCGCTCCACAACCTTATATTCCCACAGAAGAAGCGATCGCCTTGGGTATTGCCAATCAACTGACTAATATTTTACGCGATGTCGGGGAAGATGCCCGCCGAGGACGGATTTATTTACCCTTAGAAGAACTGGCTTTATTTGATTATACAGAGGACGATTTACTCAAAGGAATTGTTGATGAGCGTTGGAAAGCGTTTATGCAATTTCAAATTCAACGCGCCCGGAAAATCTATACCACAGCAGAAAGCGGAATTCGAGTCTTAAGTTCTGATATTCGCTGGCCCGTGTGGACGGCGTTAATGCTTTACAGCAAGATTTTAGATCAAATTGAACGCAATCAATATGATGTATTTAATCAGCGGGCTTATGTTCCGTTAGGACGAAAGTTACTGTATTTACCGATAGCATTTATGCGGTCTAGGGTGTTGTAGTTTAATCCGCTCAGCAGGTTCTGACTTTCTCCTATTTAAATCCATTTAATATCGGCTTGAGTTGTTATTTTTATAATCTAATTCTTTAGATAGATTGTAGTGGTTGTTTAATTCATCTACGATTAAACTAATCGCTAAAAATACAACTTTCATGCCAACTTACGACGTAGTTATCATTGGTGCAGGACACAATGGTCTGGTATGTGCTGCATATTTACTCAAAGAAGGTTACAGCGTCTTACTACTCGAAAAACGCTCCATTCCAGGAGGCGGCGCAACCACAGAAGAAGCGATGCCAGAAGAGGCACCTGGATTTAAATTTAATCTCTGTGCCATCGATCATGAATTTATTCATTTAGGGCCTGTTGTCGAAGAATTAGAACTGAATAAATACGGCTTAGAATATCTTTATTGTGACCCGGTGACATTTTGTCCTAATCCCAATGGTGAATATTTTTTAGCACATAAATCAGTTGAAAAAACAATAGCTGAAATTGCCCGTTTTAATCAAAGAGATGCCCAAAAATATGGAGAATTTATCGATTTTTGGCAGCGGTTAATGAAAGGCATTCAACCGATGTTTAACGCCCCACCGAAATCAATTATTGATATTGCCGGCAATTACGGACTTAATAATATTCAAGATTTATTATCGACTTTGGGCGGTGTTGATAAAACGCTCGATTTAATTCGCACCATGCTAACCTCTCCCAAAGATACCTTAGAATATTGGTTTGATTCTGAGTTTTTAAAAGCACCTTTAGCCCGGCTAGCATCAGAATTTGGTGCGCCACCCTCTCAAAAAACCATCGGTATTGGTTCATTAATGATGGCAATGCGTCATCATCCCGGTATGGCAAGACCCAAGGGGGGTACAGGCGCTTTAACTCAAGCATTACTCAATTTAGTTAAAGACAAGGGCGGAACCGTATTATGTGACCGTAGCGTTGAACAGATATTAATCGGTAATAATGGTCGGGCGGAAGGAGTTAGAACCCATAACGGCGAAGAATACCGGGCTAAAACAGCAGTTATTTCTAATATTGATGCCCGTCGTTTATTTTTAAATATGGTACCGAAAGCAGCCAGTGATGCCGCCGATGCCAACTTACGAGAAAGACTCGAAAGACGAATTGTAAATAACAATGAAACCATCCTTAAAATTGATTGCGCCCTGTCTGAAGCCCCTCGTTTTGAACGGTTTAATCATAGAGATGAATATTTAGTCGGTTCGGTTTTAATTGCTGATTCTGTTAATCATGTAGAAGCGGCTCATGCTTTACCAAGCATGGGAATTATTCCAGATGAAAATCCCTCAATGTATTTGGATGTTCCGACTGTTTTAGACCCGTCTATGGCACCGGAAGGTCAACATACTTTATGGATTGAATTTTTTGCCCCTTATCAAATTGCCGGGTTAGAAGGAACAGGTTTAAAAGGGACAGGTTGGACGGATGAATTAAAGAATAAAGTCGCAGATCGAGTGATTGATAAATTAGCGGATTATGCCCCCAATGTCAAAGATGCAATCATTGCCCGCCGCGTAGAAAGTCCGGCTGAATTAGGCGAACGTTTAGGGGCATACAAAGGCAATTATTATCATATTGATATGACCTTAGATCAAATGCTCTGTTTCCGGCCGTTACCCGAAATTGCCAATTATAAAACTCCAATTGAAGGGTTATATTTAACCGGGGCTGGAACTCATCCGGGAGGTTCAATTTCAGGGATGCCGGGACGAAATTGCGCCCGTGTTTTACTGAATGAAGAAAGACCAATTGTGCAAAAAATTAAAGAAATGGGCGAGAAGATTGAATCTGTATTTAGTGGAGATTAAACAGTATGAACACACAAAATACTCAACTGAATAACCGCCGACCATTAATGATTGCAGGGATTTTATTAGGGTTAGGTCAAGCCGGCTTTTTTGATGGGATTGTGTTTCATCAACTTCTACAATGGCATCATATGTTTACAAGTGTTGAAACCGGTAAAACGGTATCGGGTTTAGAATTTAATACGATTGGTGATGGCTTATTTCATCTGTTAGATTGGTTAATGACAATTGCTGGAATTATTGTATTGTGGTTAGCGGGGAAAAAGCCAGATGTTCCTTGGTCAACCTCTACATTTATCGGTTCAATTGCTATCGGTGCAGGTTTATTTAATGTGGTGGAAGGCATTATTAGTCATCATCTTCTACAAATTCATCATGTTAAACCTGGAGTAAATCAATTAGCTTGGGATATTGGTTTTATTGCAGTGGGTGTATTAGCGATCGCGATTGGTTTTATGATCCAAAAACAGCAAAATAATACAACTCTAGCAGAGAATTAATCCAGTCATTTACTCTCTATAATCCCTCGAAAATTGTAGGGTCTGTTTGTAACGCAGCCCTACAAAAACTCAGTTTAACCAAAGTAATTGGGTTCTGCGCCTGGATGCCATTTTATATTACAACCGACGCTGGGAATTTGTTCTGAAGTAACAGGTTTATCGGCTAAAACTGCATCGATGGCTGTCCGTAAATCAGCCCCAGTAACAGGCTTTCCATTACTCGGACGACTCTCATCGAGTTGACCCCGATAAACGAGTTTAAAGTCTTTATCAAATAAGAAAAAGTCAGGGGTACAAGCAGCAGTATAGGCTTTAGCAACTTCCTGGGTTTCATCATAACAATAAGGAAAATTAAAGTTTAATTCCTGTGCCATTTCTTTAAGTTGATCGGGGCCATCTTGAGGATGAGTTTGTACAGAATTAGAACTAATGGCAACAATACCCAGATTTTGATCGCTGTAATCTTGACCGATTTTTGCCAATTCTGTTTGAATATGCTTGACAAATGGGCAATGACGGCAAATAAACATCACGAGTAATGCTTTTTTCCCAGAAAACGTATCTAAAGAAATAGTGTCCCCAGTGGTGACATTGGCTAACTGAAAATCGGGGGCAGATGTGCCTAATGCTAACATGGTTGAAGCCGTTAACGCCATAATTACGGTTCCTTTTAATCTCTACAGTTGTATATCATATAACAGTTTGAAATCAGATAAGGAAACTCAATTGCTACAATAGAAGTTAGACCTTCAGCATTTTGATCTAATTATGTATCAATGGTTAACAGGTTCACTTCAGCAACAACAAATTACGGTTGCAATCGCGAATTTACCTGCTTCTCTCAATGGGATTCGCATTGTTCAATTGAGTGATTTACATTACGATGGATTAAGATTAAATGATAAACTTCTCATTAAAGCGATTACCCAAACGAATGAAATTAAACCGGATATCATTGTATTAACTGGAGATTTTGTGACTAATAATCCCTCCCCAATTCATCAACTGAGTCAGCATCTTAAACATTTAAAAAGTCGTATAGGAATTTATGCGATTTTAGGAAATCATGATTATTATTATCCCGAATCCGAAGCCATTGTGATCAAAGGATTAAGTTCGATTGGAATTGAAGTATTAATTAATCAAGTGGTTTATCCTTTCGGAGAAAAACTGGCATTAGTAGGATTGGCGGATTTATTTTCCGGTAAATTTGAACCGAAATCTGTGATGGAATTAGTAGATGAAGATATTCCCAGAATTGTATTATCTCATAATCCAGATACTGCCGAATTACTTGAACCTTGGCGAGTAGATTTACAGTTATCGGGTCATACTCACGGGGGTCAAATTGTCTTTCCTAATTTTGGCACTTTACCTGAAAAGTTACAAAAAGTTCAAAATCAACTTCCGCCACACTTAAAGTTTTTAATTCCCATTAAATCAGATTGTAAAAAAATGTTCAGACATTGGGAATGGTCAGCCGGGTTACATCCAGTGGGGCAGAATTTGCTTTATGTTAATCGCGGTTTAGGCACTTATTTTCCGGGACGTTGGAATTGTCCGCCAGAATTAACTATAATCCAGTTACAAAAAGCCTAAGCTTTTCAAATTTGATTAAATGATTAATAAATCATCAGAGATATTTTTTTTACACAAGTATTATATTGTAAATTTTTTTAAACCTATGAATTTTTAAGACTGAGTTGGTGAATCTTAATTTATACAGAAAACATTCAAATATTCTATCAATAGAATATCAATAATTCATATAATGATTCACTGTTTTAATCACAATCAATCCGATCAAACTGTTATACAAATCTCTAATACTGCGCCAGAGAGTCAAATAATTGATTTTGACTGGGAAAGTAACTCAAAGCTGATTGTTGCAGGAATTGCCGCCAAAATAGGAGAAGAGTTTTTTCGGGCTTGTGTTCGTTATTTGGCTAAAGTTTTAAAAATTCAGTATGCATTTATTGCAGAATTTATTGAAGATGAACAGCCTAGAGCGAAAGTTTTAGCAATGTGGGCAGGAGAAGATTTTGCTCCTAATTTTGAATATGATTTAGCGGATACACCTTGTGGCATTGTGTATGAAAAAAACTTACAGATTTATCCTAATTCTATCCAGCAATTATTTCCTAAAGATCAAGATTTAGTCACAATGGAAGCGGAAAGTTATTTAGGAATTCCAATTATAAATAGTAAAGGAAAACCGATTGGTCATCTGGCAGGTTTACATACTCAATCTTTATCCTATAGTTACGAACAGCAAGAGTCTATCCTTAAGATATTTGCTGCTCGCTCTGCGGCTGAAATTGAGCGTCTAGCTGCTGAAAAAGCCTTAAAACAGCAAAATATTTATCTAGAAGATACGCTTAAACAGTTAAAAAAGACTCAAATGCAACTGATTCAAGCAGAGAAAATGTCAGGTTTAGGACAAATGGTTGCTGGAGTGGCTCATGAAATTAATAATCCTGTTACTTTTATTTCGGGTAATTTAAATCATGCCAGAGAATATACCCAAGACTTACTTAAACTCGTGCAGCTTTTTCAAAAATATTTGCCTGATATACCTGATGAAATTAAAGAATATACAGAAGAAATTGATTTCAGTTATATTAAAGTAGATTTGCTTCAATTACTGGGTTCTATGGAAGGCGGAACAAATCGTATTCGCAAAATTGTTGAATCTCTACGGACTTTCTCCCGTTTAGATGAAGCCGAAATAAAATCTGTTGATATTCATGCCGGAATTGACAGTACATTGATGATTTTGCAGTCTCGCTTGAGCGATCCATCTGTTCCGATAAAAGTGGTTAAAAAATACAGTGATTTACCTTTAGTTAATTGTTATGCTCGCTTACTCAATCAAGTGATTCTGAATATTATCAATAATGGGATTGATGCACTAAAATTGAAGTTTAATCAACATCCACTCGCAGAAGAAAAACCGACTATTACTATTCAAACCCAACAATTAGATTCTCAATGGATAGCCATTCA
Organism: Microcoleaceae cyanobacterium; assembly: GCA_049647265.1. GTDB lineage: Bacteria > Cyanobacteriota > Cyanobacteriia > Cyanobacteriales > Microcoleaceae > JAAURB01. Next base: position 85,329 of record JBARXJ010000045.1, on the reverse strand, counting down.
TATCTCTGATAATGGTTTGGGGATGAGTGAAGAAAATCGTCAGAAAGTTTTTGATCCTTTTTTCACCACAAAACCGGTTGGCCAAGGAACGGGTTTAGGACTCTCCATCAGTTATCAAATTATTGTAGAATCTCATGGTGGTAAAATTAATTGTCTTTCTCAACCGGGACAGGGAACAGAATTTGTGATTGAAATCCCCGTCTAACTGAGTAATAAAATACTCGTTAAAATCAAGTATGGATTAAAATAAATATAGCTGGCTCAATTAAGCCTATTTTAGTCGGGTCTGTTTCAGCTATTTAGAGATAATCAACCGGTGATGGAGAAAACTTATTTTTTAAGCGATCAATTCTGTAAGAGATGCAGCGCCTAGGATCATTCTGTGCCACAATAAACTTACTGGCTCTGTGATCAACTTCAATTAGCCTTTGCCCAGCAACAGCCTTAATCGGGTCTGTTTTGCTTGGCGGCAGATGCTCTTAAGCCCATAAACCTCAACTCAAGACTCGCGCCGTAGTTCCAGTGATAAAGGGTTGCACTGAAAGAGTCATACAGTCTTCATGTTGCTTGTGTTGTGGCAAGGGGAATCATAATCCCAACAATGATACTATTCTACCTCTCAACCTGAAAGATGGAAATGATTGGTCAACTCTTAGATAGACGCTATCGTATTGTTCAAATCCTCAGTTCAGGTGCCTTTGGACAAACCTATTTAGCTGCGGATATGCGCCGTCCTGGTCATCCCCATTGTGTGGTTAAGCAACTGCGTCCCCCCAATAATAACTCTCATGTTCTCAAAACAGCTTTACGTTTGTTTGAAAAAGAAGCAGAGATTCTAGAAAAACTGGGCCGACATCCTCAGATACCCATGCTTTTAGCATATTTTGAAGAAAATGACAACTTTTATTTAGTGGAGGAATTTATAGAAGGACATCCTCTGAATAAAGAATTAATTCCAGGGAGTCCTTGGTATGAAGCGCGAGTCGTTCAACTTTTAATTGAAATATTAGAAGTTTTAGTCTTTGTGCATGAAAACAATGTGATTCACCGAGATGTTAACCCGTCTAATATTGTTCGGAGAAAATCAGACCAACAGTTAGTTTTAATTGACTTTGGTTCAGTGAAAGAAGTCAGTAATCAATTGGTGAATGGTAATGGGCAATCCATGCGAACGATTGCAACAGGAACCCCTTCTTATATGCCCATTGAACAATTTCAAGGTAATCCCCAATTTAGTAGCGATCTGTATGCGGTTGGCATGGTTGCCATTCAGGCAATGACCGGGTTAGAATCCTCTGATTTGCCCAAGTTACAAGATCCGAGTCTATCGAGTACAGGAGAAGTAAGCTGGCGGCATCGAGCGAATGTTAGTGTCGGATTGGGTCAAATTATTGATAAGATGGTACACCATTATTATGGTAAACGCTATGTATCCGCTCAAGAGGTTTTAACAGATTTAAAACAACTGACCATTCCTACGACCTCAAAGCCAAAGAAACCGAAAAAGCAAAAGAATGTTGTTCCTAAAATTGACTTCAATCAAGGCAGTAAAGTCATCGGAATTGCGGTTGTGAGCTGTGTTAGTTTATTGGTTTTAGTGGGGTTATTAGAAGCTTTAAATCGTCCCACTCCTGAAAAAGCGGAAGCGGCTCTCAGACGAGGCGTAGAACAACTCAAAAATGAAAACCCTTCCGGGGCAGTTAAAACCCTAACCAAAGCTGTACGTTTTAATCCCAGTAATGCACAAGCCTTTAACCATCGAGGCAATGCTTATTATGATTTAGGTCGTCCTCAGCAAGCGGTGAATGATTATAATCAAGCGATTCAACTTTCACCAGATTATAAAAACGCTTATTTTAATCGAGGATGGGCGCGATATGATTTGAAAGATTTCTCGGGTGCAATTCAAGATTATAGCCGCGTAATTGAACTCGATCCAACAGATGTAGATGCTTATTATCAACGAGGCGTTGTTTACTACGAACAAGATAATTTTAAAGCCGCAATTGCAGATTATAGCCGCGTGATTGAACTCGATGATGAGCAAGCCACTGCATATCGATCTCGAGGAACAGCCCGAATTAAAGCCGGAGATTTACAAGGCGGATTAGCCGATTATACCCAGGCTATTCGCCTCAATTCAAATGATGCAGGGGCTTACTACGATCGCGGTAGAACTCGGTTTCATTTAGGAGATTATGAAGGGGCATTATTAGACTACAATAAAGTGCTTGAATTAGAACCTGAAAACGGTCAAGCTTACGCGAATCGTTGCAGTACTCATATTAATTTAAGTCAACATCAAGCAGCCGTTGAAGATTGTAGTCAAGCGATTGAATTAAAGCCTTCGGCTGTTGCTTATAATAATCGCTGCGTGGCGAATTTAAATTTACAGGAATATCCAAACGCGATCGCTGATTGTAGTCAAGCCATTGCTTTAAATGATCATGATAATAAAGCTTATAGTAATCGAGGTATGGCACAGTCGGGTGCGAAAAATTATTTAGCGGCAATTGAAGACTATACTGAAGCCATTAGTTTAAATCCAAATGATGCCGAAGCCTATGGAAATCGAGCGGCTGCCTATTTTCAATTAGAAGATTATAATCAAGCGATCGCAGATTATGTGCAGGCCATTCGCCTCAAACCCAGTTATGCTGCTGCCTATTATGGACGCGGTCAAGTTCGGGCTGCTTTAGGCGATCAACAAGGGGCAATTAGTGATTTTCGCTTAGCAGGAAAGCTTTATTTAGAACAGGGATTAACCGGAGGATATAAAGATACTCAATATCAAATTCAACAACTCCAATAAATGGAAACAAGCAATGTTTAATGATTTATTGAATTAGATTTAATTGCTTGCTAATTTCTTCAATCGCATTATAGTTTTGATTGTTAGTGGGAATAAATCTGCCGGTTTCAAATAAATCCAAAATTTCTTTTTCACTGGGAATACTAGGGTCAAGATTAAAAAAAGCTTGTTGTATTTTTTGCGTCATCTCTTGACCATATTTTTGTTGAATATTCGGATGAATGACCCAATGATAATTAGAATAGGCAGGGGTTCGCCAAATGACATAAACTTGCTCTAAGTTAATGGTATTTGTATCTACTTTTTGTTGCCAGAGGGTTTCATTCACAACTCCAACATCATAACTTCCTGTTTCAACTTGCTGAATTGTATATTCTGGGGTTACAGAAAAGTTAGGTTTTCCAGCAAAATCTTCTAAACTTACTCCCGCTTGTTGTAGAAAATATTGAGGCATAATTCGGCCAGAAATTGAATATCGGCCGGCAAATATGATCGTTTTTCCTTTGAGTTTTTCTAAGTCAAAAAGATCATTAAAAGGAGGTAACCCACTACTTTGATGAGCAATAAACAGGCTATAGAATTGTTCATCAATATCCCGCTGTACAATTGCACTCGCCCCCTGAACTTTTGAACGGGCTTTTACCCCATTTAATCCGTCTAACCAAACTAATTCTATCTCTGCTTGTTTGAAAGCGGTTATGGCAGCATTTGAATTGGGAATCAGACGATATTCAACTGGAATTTCTAATTCAGATTCTAAATAAGTGACTAATTTTTCTGATTGACGTTGTTGCTTTTTAGCATCAGTATCATAGACAATTGCAATGACTAAAGGCGGGTTTTGATGCTGTATTTCTTCAGAGGATGGTGATGTTTGAGCCGTTGGAGTCGAACAAGCTGTTAAAAGTAATCCAATCCAAAAAAATCCCGAGATTAAAATTCTATTTTTCATCAATCTTTTCAATAAAACCTAATCATTAGTCACTCAATTTCCCGGTAATACCGCTTTTCAAAATAGCTTGATCTCACCCTAATTATAGTAGAGTCAGCCATAAAATCTTAAGTTAGATTCTCAGCGGGCTTTTGAAAAATGACTAAATGCTGTTGAGGTAAGGTTTCATTTGTTTCTTGCCAGATAAAGCCAACGGATTCTAATTCTTTACGAACTTGTTTTTCTGTCATTTTATGTAACCCTTTAATCATAATCCGAGGATCTTCTTTGCGATATTCTAATAGCACCACCCGTCCTCCTGGTTTTAATCCTTGCCAAATTCCCTGCATCATTTCTTGAGGATATTCAAATTCATGATAGGCATCAACCAATAAAGCTAAATCTACGGTTTCAGGTGGTAAATGAGGATGAGTTACATCAGCCAGCACCGTTTGAACATTGGTGATGTTTTCTTGGGTTTTGACAAAATCAATTAACTCCAACATCTCCGGTTGCACATCCACCGCTAAAACTTGACCTTGGGGTAATAATGGACTCATACGGAAGGTAAAATAACCCGTCCCCGCGCCGATATCAGCCACAATATCTGTCGGTTTTAGGTTTAAAGCGGTAATGGCTTGTTGAGGCTGTTCAGAAACGCGACGTTGAGAACGTTCTAACCAAGCGGCTCCTTCATGTCCCATCACAGACGCAATTTCACGTCCGAAATAGACTTTACCAATGCCGTCTGGATGATGGAAACGACGCTGTTGATAAACGCTACCATAGTCCGTTACAGTATCGAATGATGGCAGGCTACAAGCATTCAAGCTCAGTCCAAGCCAAACAGCCATCAACAGTAGAGTCAAACGAGACCAAATTTTCATCGTGTTTCAGAACTGAAGTAAAATCATTGAGCTGATATTTATAGAGGAGAATGATATTGTGCGTCAAGAGTATAATAAATTAGTTCGCGATCAAATTCCCGATCTAATTGCAGCATCTGGCAGCCAATATGATACGGTGCAGTTATCTGAAGCAGAGTATCAACAAGCTTTACGGGATAAATTAATCGAGGAAGCCACCGAAGCGGCTACTGCCTTGCCAGAACAATTAACCAGTGAATTAGCTGATTTATTGGATGTGATTGACGCACTGATTGAAAGTGCAGGAATTTCTCAAGAGTCCATTTTGTTAGAACGGGATCAAAAACGGGCGACAAAGGGGGGCTTTACTCAAAAAATTAAGTTGCTGTGGGTAGAATAGCAACGAAGCACGGTAGAATGCGAGGGATACGTTCTGTTATAGAACCTTCGGAACTCATGAAAGTGTATTGTATTATAAAAATCAATCATTATTCAATTAACAATTGTGAGTCAGGGTGGTTGAATGGCCTCGGCTCACTCCCTTATTAGCCGCAAGTAGAGTTGGGGTAGCATTGGTAAAGTTCTAAAGTGTCAGTCTCCGTTTTGTTGGCAAAAAAGCCGGATGGCAGACTAACAGGCAACTAGGGATTATTGTCATCAGTGGCAAGTGATCTATTTTAAGAGTGCGTAGCGCCACATATGATTTAAATTCTCAAAAAACTACATAAGTTCCGGTTCTAACGAAATATATCAGAAATAAGAGCGAGCGGTGAGCGCTCCCCCAACTGTTTAACCCGTTAGAGATATTAATCGGTGAGCCATCATGTTTGAATCGAGTTTAGACGCTACCCATCCATTCAACTTAAACAATTCTTTGTTCGTAGAGGATTATCCTCTCAGTGCAGTTGATAAAATTCCTGCTTTATATTCTGCTGAAACTACCGCTGAAGTTGAGTTAAATCATCTCTCAACCCAACCACTCTCCTCAATAGATGATATCGTTGTTGCTGCTAACCTCCCTTTTCTAACCACAGATGCACTCACCGGAGTTACTATAGAACCTGGAAATACTTTATTCACGGCTCGCGATTTAGGCAGTTTAACTGGCACACAAACCCAGGTAGAATATGTTGATTTTAATGATTGGTATGATTATTATCGGATTCATATCGACAATCCTAGTAATTTAAATCTTGCCCTAGAAGGAATTGGCGGAGACGCAGATCTATCTTTAATTCAAGATATTAATCAAAATGGCTTCGTCGAATATAACGAAATCATTGACACTTCTTACAGCTTCACTAATTCTGAACAAATCAATATTACCAATATTAGCCCTGGATTTTATTATGTTCGCGTCTCTCAATGGAGCGGAGCCACTAACTATACATTATCTCTAACCGCTAATCCGAGCGCTCCAGCTTTACCTGATTTTGCCGGCAATAACTTACCCACAGCGCGGTTAATTGGTGGACTCGAAACCCCACAAACCTTTAGTGATATTGTCAGTAACGGTGACCCAATAGATTTTTATCGGTTTGATTTGGCCGCAGATAGCAGCTTAAATTTAAGTTTAGATCAACTCACCGCTGATGCCGATGTGGCTGTAATTCGAGATATTAACGGGGATGGGTTATATAACTACACAGAAATATTGCAAACTTCCACCAATTCAGGTATCACGCCGGAGAATCTTTCAGCAAATTTGATTGCGGGTAGTTATTATGTTGCCGTCTTCCAATATGAAGGAGATACGCCTTACAATCTGACGCTGTCTACCACTCCTACGCCTCCTCTACCAACCTCCACAAATGATCCAGCCACAGAGGGTATGGGATTTGATGTTAATTTGGGCTATGGTTTAATCAATGCTTCGGGTGCTGTTGCGGCGGCTCAAGGTCTACCCACAGGATTTGTTGATGTTCCGGATTTAACCTCAGGGGTAGGATTTAACAATACCACGAGTTTAAATCAAATTCAGGTTCCAGAAGTTTGGAATCAAGGCATTACAGGAGAAGGAGTCGTGGTTGCGGTGCTTGATTCTGGGGTAGACGTGAATCATCCTGATTTGATTAATAATATTTGGCTGAATGCTGATGAAGTCCCCAACAATGGGATTGATGATGACCTGAATGGATATGTGGATGATATCCAAGGGTATGATTTTGAAGATAATGATAGCGATCCCAGCGATATTGATAGCCACGGAACCCATGTAGCGGGCATTATTGCAGCAGCCAGGGATGGGGTGGATTTAACTCGTACTGGGGGCGCTTATGAAGTCAGCGGGGTTGCCTACGATGCAGAGATTATGCCTGTTCGTGTGTTTAGTGATGTGGGCAGCTATAAAACCCCCGAACAACAAGACGCAGCGATCGCGTCGGGCATTCGTTACGCCGTTGATAATGGTGCATCGGTGATTAATATGAGTCTGGGGATGCCGTTTTGGTCTTCTGCTTGGTTGGATTTGCCCCTAACAAACGCTGCTTTAACTTATGCGGCAGACAATAATGTGGTGGCTGTCATTGCTGCGGGAAATGAGAGAGATTTAGGCGGGACTTTCCCCAGTGAACCTGCTTTGCAGGCAACCAATGGAAGCGCGATCGCAGTGGGTGCGGTTGATAGCAACGGTTTCTTTGCTGAGTTTTCTAATCCGGCGGGTCGTTTTGCTGGCCCCTATCCCTATGTGGTTGCCCCTGGAGTTGAAATCCTCTCAACCACTCCCAATGATGGCTACGCGGGGTTTAGTGGGACTTCCATGGCTGCCCCTCATGTGACAGGTGTGGTGGCATTGATGCAACAAGCCAATCCCAATTTAACACCTGCTGAAATTGCGACGCTGTTAGCCCTGAGTTGAGGTAGGTATGGTGCTAAAATTCACAAAAAAGAGACGCTCAAACTTGAACGTCTCAGAGGTGAGTTGTACAGTATGAGTTGTACAGTTGACTTTCTATTGGTCAGAAGTCTTAACGGCTAACACTCGTAGCCTCTTGTAATCTGCAATCCAAGTTTTGTTGTGATACAGTTTAGAACGCAACTTACGATCAATTTTGGCGTAAATTGGCTGACGTTTTTCAACCGGAATCTCACTGAAAAAGCAATCGGCAAACATTTTCAACCAATTCTGTAATCCTTTAGAACCGCCATCTAGAGGGGTTGGACGATCAAACAAACTGGCGCATTTTACCTCAAATCCATTGCTTTCGAGTAAAGCAGTGTATTCAGAAATTCGCGGAAAATACCAAGGGTTTAAGTTGGGATGATTGGGATATCCTGTTTCTTCCAATGCCTCACCAATCGCGTTAACGATGGCTTGTACATTACCATAACCTCCAAATTCTGCAACAAAGCGTCCACCTGGCTTTAAGGCTTGATGAATCCCAAGAACAACCGCTTCAGGCGGTTTAATCCAGTGCAACGCAGCATTGGAAAACACCGCATCAAAAGGTTCTTGGATGTTCAAACGGGTGGCATCGGCGACCTCAAAACTCAGTTGAGGATAAGCTTCAGTGGCTTGATCTATCATAGTAGCGGCACCGTCAATACCCATCACCTCTGCCCCAAAAGCAGTAATGCGATAGGTTAAATAACCTGTCCCACAACCGAGATCAAGAATACGTTCTCCATACTGAGGATTTAGCAATTGAATCAGATCAACTGCTAAACGAGAAACAAAGCCATGATGGTTGTCGTAGAGTTCTGCGTTCCACTCCTGAAGAGCAGGAACAGGAATATTGCGGGTTGTCTGAGTACTCATTCGGCTTTGAAGAGCAGGTACAAGTAAGTTATCTTTCTTCTAGTATGCCCTACTATGCTGACAAATATTTACCAAATTAAAAAAAGTTTAAACTAGCTTCAGTTGTACTTGGACAATGTTACGAACTATTTATACTTCACCAAAAAATTATTTATAAAGATAATTTTATAAAAATTTTAGCTTTAACTCTACCATTAGGATGACTCAATGACACAAGTTATTCTTGAAAATATTTACAAAAATTTTTCTTCTCGACCGCTGACGGGAATTCAGCACAACTCAACTAAAGCCGAGACTCAACCGACTTTACGGCAGATTAATTTAACGGTTAGATCTGGGGAATTTCTCGTGATTGTCGGGCCGAGTGGATGTGGAAAAAGTACATTACTTCGCCTGATTGCTGGATTAGAATCGATCACAGCAGGAACCATCTCTATTAATGGTAAATCCGTTAATTCTCTACCTCCTAAAGAAAGAGATATTGCGATGGTATTTCAAAATTATGCTTTGTATCCTCACCTGAGTGTTTATGATAATTTAGCATTTGGCTTACGGCGCACCTTAAAACAACCGTCTCAAAATGGGTTAGCCGCAATTCTGAGTCAAGTCACTACTCCCTTGCCCAGAAAGTGGCGCTATCAATCTCAACGAGAACAAATAATTGCTCAGCGGGTGATGCAAATTGCCGCATTACTCCAAGTCGAAAAGTTACTCAATCGTTATCCCAAACAACTTTCTGGCGGACAAAAACAACGGGTTGCCCTGGGACGAGCCATGGCACGAAATCCTCAGGTATTTTTAATGGATGAACCCCTCTCTAATTTAGACGCTAAATTACGAGCAGTGACCCGCACTCAAATCGTTCAGCTTCAGCAACGCTTAGGCATTACAACTATTTATGTGACCCACGACCAAACGGAAGCCATGACCATGGGATCTCGAATTGCCGTGATGAACCAAGGCGAAATCTTACAGGTGGCAACACCATTAGAAATTTATAGCCGTCCAGCCAACAAATTTGTTGCTGAATTTATGGGTTCTCCACCGATGAATTTTATCACGATTAATTACCGTCATCCTTTAGAAATTATTCATCCAACATTTCGTTTAAAATTACCCTCTATATGGGAAACCGCCCTAAAATCCTATCACAATCAGCCCTTAATTTTAGGTATTAGACCCGAACATCTCAAATTAGACCCGTCTAGCTCATCGCATTTAACGGCTGTAGTCCATCGAATCGAAGCATTAGGCCATGAAACTTTACTATTTGTTCACCTGATTTCTCCATCGCAAAAATCGTTTGACTCACTGCAAATCCGAGTGGCTAATCAAGTTGATATTCAACCCGGTCAAACCCTTCAATTAAGCATTTTATGGGATAAAATTCATTGCTTTGATCCTCAAACCCATCAAGCAATTATTCGTTAAAATCTTTTGTTTCCCATTACTTCAAGGTTCTTAACTTGCCCTATCCAGTTTTGTTGATACCATGATCTTCTCGATTCAACCTGAAGCCAACTGATCTAAACTTCCTCATTCGGGAGAAAACCTGCTAAAATAATGAAAACGATCTCAGTAAAATAGATCGCTTTTGCATCAAGTAAAATCTTTTTTAATTTTGTCGAGGTATTATAGTGATGCCTGTGCTGATTACTCTCATTGTTGCTGTACTCTATGTCGGTGGTGCTTGGAAGTTCTGGAAAGGATTTGGACGCACCAACTTCGCTAAAAGTTTTGAAAATCGTCTCTATTTATCCTTACTCTGGCCAGTCCTTGTTGTCGCCAATAAATCTTATCGCCAAAACTTTTCTAAAGCACTGAAAGGTTCAAGATGATACTATAATTAAATGTCGAAAAAATCGAATTCTTCCTCTTCCCAGTCTCGTCAAACTCCCTCTGTATCGAGTTTTCCAGGAACCAATTCTCCTGAGTGGTTGCCTATTATTGAGACAGTGGCTAAACGATACGATCGCGAATATCGGGGAGAGGCTTTTGAATTGCCGGATGAAGTGGAAGCGATGCCTATTTTTCACGATCGTATTTCAGGAAGCTTAACTACAAAAATAGCATCTCCTTTCTGGGAATTAGTTCAACCCAAAAAAAATCAGCATTGTTTAGATATCGGCTGTGGAGTCAGTTTCTTAATTTACCCTTGGCGAGACTGGAATGGGTTATTTTATGGTCAAGAAATTAGTACTGTTGCTAAAGATGCTCTCAATTCACGTGGACCTCAGTTAAATTCTAAACTATTTAAGGGCGTTAAACGCGGGCCTGCTCATTTATTACAGTATGAAGCCGATCAATTCGATTTAGCGATCGCGACAGGATGGAGTTGTTATTATCCGATGAGTTATTGGGAAAATATCCTCTCAGAAGTCAAACGAGTCCTGAAACCGGGTGGTTCATTTGTATTTGATGTCGTTAACCCAGACACGCCCTTAGCAGAAGATTGGGCTATTTTAGAAACCTATTTAGGCACAGAAGTCTACTTAGAAGCGATCGCAGATTGGGAGAATCTATTAAAAGCAGCAAAAACAAAAATTATTAAGCAGAAAACAGGTGAATTATTCCAAATGTATCACCTAAAATTTATTTAAATATAAATCATATTTCTATTCTCATCAAAGTTAAATTGTAGGGTGTGTTACCAACGCACCCCAGCCATTAATTGATTAGTCCCCATCAGGATTTGTGGTGCCTCAGTCAGACGCACCCTACGATTAAATTTTACTAAAATTTATTTAAATATAAATCACATTTCTATTCTCATCAAAGTTAAATTGTAGGGTATGTTACCAACGCACCCCAGCCATTAATTGATGAGTCCTAATTAGGGTTTGTGATGCGTCAGTCAGACGCACCCTACGATTAAATTTTACTTGTCACTTAAGATAGATTCTTATGACTTTTCTACAGACAGAACGATTAATCATTCGTTACTGGAATCCCAAAGAAGATGCAACCGCCGCATTTGAAATCTATGGCAATCCGACTGTTATGCAGTATATCCGACAACCAAAGGAGAGTATTGCAGCCGTTCAGACTTATTTAGAAAAACGAGTTGAACGCGATCAACACTGTAATAATGGTACGGGATCTTGGCCAGTCATTGAACAAAAAAGCGGAGAATTAATAGGTGCTATTTTATTACAACAATTGCCAGATAACGAAGGTCAATTAACTCAAGATTTTGAAATCGGTTGGCATTTTCGCCGTTCGAGTTGGGGACAGGGATTTGCCACAGAAGCGGCACAATGTATTATCAATTATGGATTTGAGATATTGCAATTGCCCATATTATATGCAGTTGCTAGACCCGAAAATAAACGTTCAATTCGTGTAACTCAACGGTTAAAGATGGAAGCTTTAGGACGAACGAATCAGTATTATAATATGGAGTTATTACTATTTAGATTACTATCCCAAGAATAGCTGTAATTTTAGGTAAAAGCTGATTATAAACTTCCACTCACTTTGTTGCATCTGCCGAAGCACCGAGTCTAGTTATTCTCATGTCATCTATTCTGAAATGGCTTAATTCAACAGTCAACTCTATCCGTATTTTGTTCGCTATTTTTTACCATAACATCAAAAACTTAGTCAATCTTATGGTTTTCTATATCTAACGCCATAATACTATTACAGGAAAATATATCGTCAAATTCGATGAAATGCCTTTTTAAAGTTGTTTGAAAATTGGGTTACTTTAGGCTCCAAATTGTAGCTAATGTGTCAGATTGAAGCTGAAAATACAACTAATATGATGCATAGTGCATCTTGTTGAGCTTTGACTTGATCACTAACTTAGGAAAAAATACCTAAGTTGTAAAACGACTCACAGGTCGAACTCAACAAACTTAACAGAACGAAATAAAGTTAAGTCGTTATTATTTTATTGAAAATCTGGGCATACTCAACATACATCGCAATTAGAAAGCCATAGGTAACAGTTCCCCGTTGTCACCTCAATCATCTAATTGAGTCGAGTCCGAAGTTAGCCAATAAGAAAATTCTTCAGTGAAGCGATTTGCTAAGATGGCTTCTCGAATACGTTTGGTAAAATGAATCAACTCAGTCACATTGTGAATACTGAGTAACGTATAAGCTAACAGTTCCTTAGCGCGTACTAAATGACCTAAGTAAGCCCGGCTAAAGTTTTTGCAGGTATAACAAGGACAAGTTGCATCAAGGGGTTGAAAATCTTCTCTAAATTGAGAATTTTTTAAATTCCACCGTTCCCCCTGCACTAAAGCCGCACCATGACGCGCTAAACGAGTCGGTATGACGCAGTCAAATAAATCAATACCCGCAGCAATAGCCTGTGCCATTTCCCGATAAGTTCCTACTCCCATTAAGTAACGGGGTTTAGTTTCGGGTAACAGCGGTGTGGTCACTTGTACAATTTTTTCAATCAACTCAGAAGGTTCTCCCACACTGACTCCCCCAATGGCATAACCGGGTAAATCCAGGTCTGTAAGCTGTTTTGCGGCTTGCTGACGCAGATCTGAATACACCCCCCCCTGAATTATCCCAAACAGGGCTTGATCGGGGCGTTGATGGGCGCTAATGCAACGTTTGAGCCAGCGATACGTCCGTTCTGTGGCGTTAAAGACGTGTTCACGACTGGCAGGATAAGGGGGACATTCATCGAATGCCATAATGACATCTGACCCCAATTGATTTTGAATTTCAATCGAGCGTTCTGGGGTAAACTCAATCATCAGACCATCATGGGGAGAGCGAAACGTCACCCCCTCTTCTGTGATGGTGCGAATTTCACTTAAACTAAATACCTGAAACCCACCAGAATCGGTTAAAATCGGCCCTTGCCATGCCATGAATTGATGCAGTCCACCTGCTGCTGCCACAATCTTCTCACCCGGTTGTAGATGCAGATGATAGGTATTCGACAAGATCATCTGAGCGCCGCTCTCTATAAGCTGCGCGGGGGTCAGGGTTTTGACATTAGCCAGGGTTCCCACTGGCATAAATCGAGGAGTTTCAACGATACCATGAGGAGTAGAAAATTGACCCGCTCTGGCTTGAGTCTGTTGACAGCGTGCCTGAATTTGATATGAAAAAAATTGGGACATGAAATTGAGCGGTTAACCAGTCGATCAAAAAATGCGATCAATTTTTCTAGTTTAACCTGGGTTGGGAAAGTATGATATTGAAATTTTGATGCTAAAATGGGCAATCGTCGTCGTCAAGCTGGGTATCCCAATTCGTTGAGAGAACCTGATCCATTACAGCGTCTAAAGCAGCGGCGTTAATTTGACGAGTTGCCTGTTCTTGCAAAGGATTAGATAACGGAATCAACCGTAACAAACGTCCTTCCTGAAGTAAGTCAAAATGGGCTTGTCCGTTGGGTGATGTTTGCAACTCCAAGTAGTCAAAGCTGTAAACATTCAGGTATAATGCATGATTTGCAATCAGCGTTGCCTGAGTGTGGTCGGCAAACACTTCTAGAATGTAGCCTTCTCCTTCGTTTCGCACCTGTTCATCTTGAATATGAAGATAGCGAACTCGGCCGAGATCGACTAACAGCTTTTGCATATCACGCTTGTTGACAATAATGCCGTTGTCGATGATACAAGGAGCAGACAGCCTGCAATTAAGATGGTCGTAACTCATAGAGCTAAAGCCTCTGATGTAATAAGTTCCCCGTTGATCACTGATTAAAGTTAGAGATTAGTGTGATCGAAAAAAGATTGAAAATGAATGTCGTTTCACAATAAAAGTGTATACGAAATCTTTTGTGTCAGTTTAAAACCTCGAAAAAATATTAATTGATCGCTGTTTAAAGGCTAAGCTGTTTTACTCAAACAGAAGATCGCGAATGGAACAATTTTAGCATGACCTTTGGAAGTGCTGTAGTGCAATGTCTGATCGGATTGTGAGAGAATATTTGGGGCGTGGAGTGTTGGCAATAGCTTATCTCCATATCTAGTGGTGTCTAGCCTTTGCCGTAGCTGTCCTGTACTAAATCTTATTAATTTAGCAGCAGAAGCCGTATATGTTGAATCAAAATCAGATTCCGATTCTAGAACAATTACACCGTTGTGCGATCGCATCTCCTCATGCTCCCTTTTATGCACCGGGACATAAACGCGGACAAGGGATTTCACAATATTTAACAAATGTACTGGGAAAGTGGGTGTTTGCGGCTGACTTACCCGAGTTACCCGAATTAGATAATTTATATCAACCATATGGTGTGATTCAACAGGCTCAAACTTTAGCAGCAGAAGCGTTTGGTGCAGAACAAACCTGGTTTTTAGTGAATGGGTCTACAGTCGGAATTATTGCGGCTATTTTAGCAATTTGTCATCCGGGGGATAAAATGATTATTCCTCGTAATATTCATTCCTCTGTGATTTCTGGGCTGGTGCTGTCTGGTGCAGAGGCGGTGGTAATTAATCCAGAGTATAATACACAATGGAATATTGCCTATAGCATCACTCCAGAGGCCATAGAACAGGCGTTAAAACAATATTGCGATATAAAAGCTATATTAATCGTTTACCCGACTTATGAAGGGATTTGTGGCGATATTACAGCCATTGCTGATTTAGCTGATCAATACAATATTCCGCTGATTGTCGATGAAGCCCACGGCCCTCATTTTGCCTTCGGTTCAGATTTACCCCTTTCTGCCTTAGCAGCCGGAGCAGATGTCACGATACAGTCTACTCATAAAGTCTTGGGGGCAATGACTCAGGCCTCTATGTTACACGTTCAAGGTTCTCGTGTGAACCGCGATCGCCTTAGCCAAGCCTTGCAACAGGTTCAGTCTAGTAGTCCCAGTTACTTGTTACTCGCTAGCCTTGATGCTGCCCGACATCAGATGGCAACCCAAGGGGAAAAATTGATGAGTGATACCCTACAATTAGCCAATGCGGCTCGGAGTCAATTACAGCAAATTCCTAAAATTTCGGTGTTTCATTCACAGTTAGATCAATATCAGAATCAAAAACAGATTGATCAAACAGCAGGATTTATTGATTTAGATTTAACCCGACTGACGGTGAATGTTTCGGAGTTAGGTTTAAGTGGTTATCAAGCCGATGAGATTCTCCATCAACAATTAGGGATTACAGCCGAATTACCCAGTCTGAAGTGTTTAACCTTTATCATAAGCTTAGGGAATACTGAAGCTGATATTAATCAACTGGTTGCCGGCTTAACCACTTTAGCCAACTGTTATCAAACTTCTTCATCGATGATGCCTCTGCCTGAAGGCAATTTCATCTCACGGGGAACCCCATCTGTGATTCGTCCAAGAATAGCATTTTTTGCCCCAGTGAAAGTGCGATCGCTGTGGCAATCTGTCGGTTATATCAGTGCAGAACAAATCTGTCCTTATCCCCCTGGAATTCCTGTGCTGATTCCCGGTGAAACGATTACCATAGAGCAAGTTGAGTTTCTCCAGACCGTCCTGAAACAGGGAGCCACTTTAACTGGATGTAGCGATCCGACTCTAAAAAACATTAATGTAGTGAGTTGATTATTATCCCTTTGAGGCTTAAACGCACCCCAGGAGCAGTACGCCTGCGGTAACTTACGTCACAATTGCCCCAGGAGCAAGAGGCACAGGGACAGAACGGGGAATAACAGCGAGTTTGAGCGCTATTGCAAGATTGCCTACAAATGACAAACAACCTATGACGAATAACAAACCACTATGCCTTCTAAACTTTGGCCCTATATTAGCCCTGGAATTCCAGATGAACTGTTTGAGCGCTTACCGGGTATTCCTTTAAGTAAACGAGAAGTTCGTTTGTTGTTAATTGCCTATTTACGATTAGAAGCAGATACAATTTTGTGGGATATTGGCGCAGGCACAGGGACAGTAACGGTTGAAACCGGACTTTTGTGTACTCAAGGTTGTGTGATTGCCGTCGAACGAGATACAGAAGTCGCTAACTTAATTCGTCGTAATTGCGAACGGTTTGAACTCACCAATATAGAAGTGATTGAGGGGAGTGCCCCTGATTGTCTGAAAGACTTATCCCAGCGCCCCCATCGAGTTTGTGTTGAAGGCGGACGAGATATCCATGGTATTGTCAAAGAAGCTTGGCGATATTTACAGCCTCAAGGACGTATTGTCGCAACCGCTTCTAACTTAGAAAGTCTTTATACGATTTCTGAAAGTTTTGCCCAGTTACAGGTTCGTAACGTCGAAGTGGTACAGTCTTCGCTCAACCGTTTAGAACAACGAGGTAATCGTCAAACCTTTGCTGCTGTCAATCCGATGTTTATCCTCAGTGGGGAAAAACTAGATTAATCTCAGTCCTAGGACGTTGAAATTTAAGAGCGGAACAATCAATCTTAATTTAAGATAACAATTTTAACCACTAGATTTAATCTTTTATTGACAAGAGAAATTTGCCCTATGCCTTGGTCTCGTATTATTAGTGGAATCGTTGCAATTATTCTAGCCCTAGGAATGTTGACATTCGGAGGATGGTACTTCACCTTAGGGTTTGTTGTGATTATTTACCTGGGCTTATCAGAATATTTTCAATTGGTTCGTTCGACAGGAATTGAACCGGCAGGAAGAACTACCCTGGTATTGAGTGTGAGTTTACTCATTACTGCTGCCCTTGCCCCTCAACTGGTAGAGCCAGTCTTTGCTTTAGCCGGAACCTTAATTTGTTTCTACCTGCTTTTCCAGCCCAAAATTGCCACAATTGCTGATATTGCCAGCTCAATTTTAGGGTTATTTTACGGCGGTTACTTACCCAGTTACTGGATTCGTTTGAGGGTGGGTTTAGAATCGGGTGATGTCGGATTTAACCAAAGCCTACTGAGTCATCCCTTCCGGAGCCACTTTTCAACCTCTTATACTGGAGCCAGCTTCTGGAGTCATTTAGAGACATTGCCTCTGGGGTTGACTGTGACTGTATTAGCATTTATCTGTATTTGGGCAGCCGATATTGGCGCTTATACTTTCGGTAAATTCTTTGGCCGCACTCGCCTATCAGATATCAGCCCAAAAAAGACCGTTGAGGGGGCAGTGTTTGGAATTGTGGGGAGTATTGCGGTCGCTGTATGGGGCGCGCAAATCTTACAATTACCCGGGTTGCCTTGGGCGGGTTTGTTACTGGGATTACTGGTTGGCTTGGCTAGCCTATTGGGAGATTTAACCGAATCAATGATGAAACGCGATGCCGGGGTAAAAGACTCTGGACAACTGATCCCAGGTCATGGCGGCATTTTAGATCGAGCCGATAGTTACGTGTTTACCGCACCCATTGTTTACTATTTCCTGACTTTATTCTTACCCTTGTTTTCCCTGCCCGGCTGACAGGAAATATTGCCAGATCCCTCAAAGGGTATCTATGGCATCTCCTCCTCAACCCCTAATTCCCAGCCAACTAGACAGACAAAGTTCAAAAATCTCATTAAGATGCCGTTCATCTGTATGAGTCTGCACGTTATAATTTGTTACGGAAGTTAGTAAAATTTTTTATGAGTAAACCAACCGTCGATTCATTTCTCATGGGCCGTGCTTTAGCCGAAGGGCTATATGAACAGCTAGAAAACCTGTTTAGCAAGACCATGAGTGAACTAGGAAAATTTGATGCTGAACAACGGGAGAACTTACGACAGTTTACCCAGAACGTTACCACCCGAGCCAATCAAGAATCTCAGATTGTTGCAGATCGAACGGTCGTCACCTCCAATATTCCGACATATTCCCCTGCTGAACCCATTGATTTACAAGAAACAATCGATGAATTACGGGCAGAAATTGCGCGGCTTCGTTCTGAACTCCAACAGTATCGCAACTTAGATTGATCAATAAAAATAATGATCATCAATACAGATAAAAAAACGGAGCAATCCAAAATAGCAATTAATATCTTGCCAGTGTTCAGCACATCAAGACATTTTTTGTCTCTTTTAAAATCTGTTGTATACGTTTTAAAATTTGCCGTCAACTTACTAAAAACAAAATTTGGAAACTCGAGTGTCTATTCCGGATGATAGCTCGGTTCACAATCAGCAACAGTTAAGCGCGATCGCCCCTGCGACCGCTTCACAATCAAATACCTTGTCCGGCAGACAAAAAGCCTACCGATGGAATCGTAAAAGCTATTCACGCAAACGACGTTATATCGATATCTGGGCTTTTGTTCTGACTTGGTTAAGTTGGCTGTGGATCGATAAGAAAAAATGGAGTTATTTGGGGGGGTATGCTGAAGAAAAACAGCTCGCTCGTCGTCGTTCTCAAGCAATTTGGGTACGAGAAACATTACTAGAGTTGGGGCCAACATTTATCAAAGTCGGACAATTATTCTCAACTCGCGCGGATTTATTCCCCGCAGAATACGTTGAAGAATTGTCAAAATTACAAGATAAAGTTCCAGCGTTTAACTATGAACAATGCTTGGAAATTATCCAGCAAGATTTTGGTAAAACTGCTGAAGAACTGTTTACCAGCTTTGACCCAGTTCCCCTCGCCGCAGCCAGTTTAGGACAAGTTCACCGCGCTCAACTGCGTTCGGGTACCGATGTTGTAGTCAAAATTCAACGACCCGGACTGAAAAAGTTATTTGAGATCGATTTAACGATTCTTAAAGGAATTGCTCGATACTTTCAAAATCACCCCACCTGGGGTCGAGGACGAGATTGGTCTGGGATTTATGAGGAATGTTGCCGCATTTTATGGCTAGAAATTGACTATCTCAATGAAGGCCGTAACGCGGATACCTTTCGCCGACATTTCCGTGATTGTGATTGGGTCAAAGTGCCGCGAGTATATTGGCAATATTCTTCCCCTCGTGTACTGACTTTAGAATATGCTCCCGGTATCAAAATTAGTAACTATGAAGCGATTGAAGCCTCCGGTTTAGACCGTAAACGACTGGCACAAATGGGAGCAGAGGCTTATCTAATTCAATTACTGAATAATGGATTTTTCCACGCAGATCCCCACCCCGGTAATTTGGCAGTCAGCCCAGAAGGTCAATTGATCTTTTATGATTTTGGCATGATGGGTCAGATTACCAAGAATCTGCGAGAAAAGCTGATGGAAACCCTGTTTGGCATTGCCCAAAAAGACGGGACTCGTGTGGTACAATCCCTGGTTGATTTAGGGGCGCTGGCTCCCACAGGGGACATGGGGCCTGTCCGACGAAGTGTTCAGTATATGCTGGATAACTTCATGGATAAACCCTTTGAACAGCAATCGATTAACAGCATCAGTGATGATCTGTATGAAATTGCTTACGATCAACCCTTCCGTTTTCCCGCAACATTCACCTTTGTGATGCGGGCCTTCTCAACCTTAGAAGGTGTGGGAAAAGGACTCGATCCAGAATTTAATTTTATGGAGGTGGCACAACCGTTTGCCATGCAGCTTATGTCTAATGGAAATCAAGCAGACACAGCCAATACTTTACTCAATGAAATTGGCCGACAAGCCGCACAGGTGAGTTCGACCGCGTTTGGATTACCCAGTCGGATAGAAGATACCCTGAATAAGTTAGAACAGGGAGACTTGCGTATGCGGGTGCGCTCTGTCGAAACAGATCGAGTGATTCGCCGGGTGAGTCATGTCCAGATGGGAACGAACTATGCTTTACTAATTTGTGGGTTTACCATCTCAGCCACCTTACTGTTTATCAATCAGTATGTTGTCTTAGCAACCATCTCGCTATTTCTGGCACTATTGATGGGAATTACCTTTTTTAGATTGCTACGGCGCATTGATCGTTATGATCGGATGATGTGATCGCTCACCCTCACCTGTGGCTGTGGAGATTATTGGAAAAAACACTTGTAGATTGGGTGAAAACTCTGATATCATCCATCAGCACTGGTGGCGCGGGTAGCACAAATCTCTACCTCAACTAACGCTTTCTCTGCTATAGCCTTTGACGTGAGTGGGTCAAGTCAAGGACTGGGCAGTCTATCCCTATTGATCGTGGGTTATTCTCAGCTCATCCTAGACTTTACATCAACGCAAATATCTGATTTTTTTTATATAAGTTGAGAAACGATCGCAATCGAATCACTCAGACTGATGATCTATGAAATGTCATTATGCCGGTTGGACGGATACAGGAAATGTCCGCGCTGTAAATCAGGATGCTTATTACATTGACCCAGAAGGACGATTTTTTATTGTGGCAGATGGGATGGGGGGTCATGCAGGTGGCCAGGAAGCCAGCCAAATTGCGACCCAAACCATCCAAACTTACCTCGAAACCCATTGGCAAAGCGCTAGTGCTTCACCAGAACTGTTAAATGATGCGTTTTTAGCGGCGAATGATGCTATCGTTCAAGATCAACAAGATCACCCAGAACGGGCAGATATGGGTACTACAGCAGTGGTTATTCTGTTTCGCGAACCCGATCAGCCCTGGTGTGGTAATATTGGTGACTCTCGGTTGTATCGGATGCGGGGAGAGGATTTAGAACAGATAAGTCAGGATCAAACCTGGGTCGCCCAAGCCGTTGCTAATCAATTATTGACTCCAGAGGATGCCCGCATTCATCCTTGGCGACATATTTTATCTCAATGTTTAGGCCGGGCTGATGCGATAGATGTAGAAATTATTCCGGTCGAGGTGCAACCAGAGGATCACTTTTTATTATGTAGTGATGGGTTAACCGAAGAACTCTCCGATGGGCAAATTGCTAAACATTTAAATGGGGTCGAAGATTATGAAACGACTGCAAAAGAACTGGTAGAAGCTGCCAAAACTGAAGGGGGACGGGATAATATTACTGTTGTGGTGGTGGGTATTGAATCTGAAACTCAGCTACCATGAATCAAACCATAAATGTCGTTGGCTTAATTAGCGGTACGTCTGTCGATGGAATTGATGCGGCGCTGGTTCAGATAGAACACAACTCCTCAACGTTACAGGTTAAACTCCTAGCCGGAAACACTTTTCCCTATCCAGATATCCTGCGATCGCAAATTCTAGCCGTCTGCCAAGGAGAAGCGTTATCTATGGCTGAATTAGCAGCTTTAGATCATAATATCGCTATCTGTTTTGCTGAAGCGGCTAATGCCATCCAAAAAGGACAACCCGCAGCGCAATTGATTGGTTCCCATGGTCAAACTGTATTCCATCAACCGCCCCAACTCAATAGCCCGCAGTTCCAGATGGGATATAGTTTACAGCTTGGACGGGGGGCTGCGATCGCTCAGTTAACAGCTATTCCTACAGTGAGTAATTTTCGACAAGCTGACCTCGAAGCCGGGGGAGAAGGCGCACCACTGGTTTCTGCTGTAGATATTGCCTTGTTAACTCATCCCCAATCTTATCGCTGTGTGCAAAATTTAGGCGGTATTGGCAATGTGACTTATTTACCGCCTTTGGCTACTCAAGGTAAAATTTTAGGCTGGGATACAGGCCCTGCCAATAGTTTACTGGATTTAGCCGTTGAGCATTTTTCTAATGGTAACCAAACCTATGATAAAAATGGGGCGATCGCAGCAACCGGAACCCCTTGTTTAGAATTAGTGCAACAATGGCTACAACAGGACTTTTTTCACCAACCGCCGCCTAAGTCTACCGGACGAGAATTGTTTGGTTTGGCTTATCTGCATCAATGCCTAACTGAAGCCCAAAATTACGATCTCAATTCTGCTGATATTCTCGCGACTTTAACCGAATTAACCGCCGCTTCAATTGCCCAAAGTTACCATCAGTTTTTACCCCAAATGCCGGATCAAGTGTTACTCTGTGGCGGTGGCAGTCACAATAGCTATCTGAAACAACGCCTCCAACATCACTTAGATCCCATCCCCATTTTAACCACCACTGATGCAGGTTTAGATGCAGATTATAAAGAAGCGATCGCCTTTGCCATTTTAGCGTATTGGCGGATGAATAATATCACAGGAAATTGTCCGGCGGTCACCGGAGCCAAACAAGCAGTATTATTAGGAGAAATTCATCAACCGTAGGGTGTGTCAAGTCGCGCACCCAATATTAATTGTGTCATCGACGCACCTCAAATTAATGATGAAAGGGAATAGTTAACAAAGGGAGCAAAATCAATCCGAGCCATTGCCAAGCATCCCAATAACTGCCCTTAGGAGGCTCTGTATCGCTTAATAACGCCTCGATCCGTTCTGCCAGACGGTTAGGGGGTGTCGTGGCGCTAAAGGTTGCATAATAGGCGGGTGAGGCAATGGTTTGATGACGTACCATTAACACTAATGATTCTGCCAAGAGTAACGGATCGACCCGTTTGGCAGCGAGGCGATCTGCCCGTAATTCTCGTAATAATAAGAGTTCTTCCCAGTATGTTTCAGTATTAGGAAACCAGGCGGTTAAGTGACGACACCAACCTAACCAAAAAAAGCAAAACGTATCCCGATAATAATAATGGGCTTGTTCATGAGTCAGAACTGCTTTTTGTTGTTCAGGGGTTAAAGTATTAATAAAGCCCTCAGTTACCACAAGTTCAGGTTGCCATAACCCAATTTGAGCGCAAAATAAGATCGGTTCATCTAAAACTCGAACTGTTATTCCATATAAAATTTGAGTTGGATATTGACGGATGTCTTGCAGCGATCGCTTTGCTTGCCATACCAGAATACCCCCTGAAATCAGCACCCATCCACAAAATCCCCATGCTAAGCTATAGCCAAATAGACCTGTAGATTGTCCTAACATCTCTCCTTGTGGCCCCATACAGATCACGGCGATCGCAGTAATGGCTAAGAGTAAAGGCGGTACAATAATTCCAATTAATGAGCGTTGTACTCGTTGTCTCCAGGTCGGTAATTCTGTGGAACGAATTGACTTTATATATTGAATACTCAGGGCTAAGATTAAAGCAATTCCTAACATTAATAAATGCATTATTCCCCCTGCTTTCTAGCTTGACGAATAGCTTGTATCCGCTGAGCAATTGCTTCGAGTTGATCTAAACTTCCCCCATCTAAATCATCTGCAAAAGCCGCAACCATATCGGGATTTGTCACTGCTAGAAATTGATTTAAACGTTCATGTGATTTTAAAAGCTGGGCTTGTTGCTGAGAAATTAACGGTTTCCAAACGAAAGCGCGATCGCTTTTATCACAAGTGAGCCAACCTTTTGTAGTCAGGCGTTGTAAGACTGTTGTGACGCTGGGGTAAGATAATTCTCGATCTGGATCGGCTAAAATTTGTTGATGAATTTGCTTTGCAGTGGCTCCGTTTAATTGCCAAATAATATTTAAGATTTCTTGTTCTAAAGGACCAAGAGATAGTTTTTTCGGGCGATAATCAGGTAAAGAAGCCATATTTTTTCAAAAAGTTAATCAGATTAATACTTATTTTCCTTGAACTAAGCCATTAACTTCGACTTTTGTTACAAATTATTAAACTTTGACGTACTGTCTTTTGACAATATTTACTGAGTATATCAAACTCTGCAAAGAACATTCTGTCGATTTATCTAACTTTGAGGAGAATTCCGTTGAAAAAATTACTTTCTATTTTGTTACTGAGTCTTGCGCTATTCTCATTTGCGATGCCTTCTCCTGCTTTAGCAGATGGCGATCCAAGTAAAGGTGCTTCGGTTTTCGCTGCCAACTGTAATGCTTGTCACCTGGGCGGTAGAAACGTCATTATGTCGATGAAAACCTTGAAAAAGGACGCACTTGCTAAATATTTAAAAGGTTTTAGTGAGGATGCACAAGCAGCCATTACTTACCAAGTCACAAATGGTAAGGGAGCGATGCCTGCTTTTAAAGGGCGTTTAAATGCGGAACAAATTGAAAACGTTTCTGCTTATGTTGTGGCTCAAGCTGAAAAAGGCTGGTAAGTGAGTGATTAACTCATTGCTACATTTTTAACGTTATTTCATCAATATAGATTCACCTCGAATAAAGTTAATTATTGGGTGGATCTATATTCATTTTATAATCGTTTTTGAGACTTAACCAGAAGGCGAGGAACTTAGAAATACTGTTCAGTAAAATTTTAATTAACCACAGAGATACACAAAGCAGAGAGGGTTATTTTTTCAATTAATTTGGTGTTAGCAGTTGATTCCTTATTTTTAGTGGATAGAAATTTATGAGTTTTATCAGTTTCATGACTGTACTTTTCACTCAAACTCTACTGTTATGGTTTCTCTATACTACACCTGTATTGAGCATTACAACCACTCAGAGTCAAGTGAATGTGGATCATTTTATTCAGTTGGGAATAGAACAGATACAACTTGATCATTATTCAGAAGCCCTAGAAAATTTTGATCGCGCAATTCAAATTCAGCCTAACTTTAGTAAAGCTTATCATAGTCGTTGTTGGGTTTCTGTTCAGTTAAATCACTATCATCAAGCTATTTTAGATTGTGAGAAAGCAATTGAATTGAATGATAATGATATTGAATCGTATTTAAATTTAGGCATTGCATATCATAGTATAAATAATACAGAAGCAGCGGTTACTGTGTATGATCGTATTATTCAGCAGTCTCCTCAAGAAGGACGCGCTTACTATAATCGAGGATTGGTATTAACGGATACTCAAGATTATTTAACAGCCATTTCTGATTATAATTCTGCGCTGAGTTTATCTCAAAAGTTATCATCAAAAGAAATAGCAGAAATCTATATGGATCGAGGAATTGCTTATTTTTTGAATCAAGATTTATCAATAGCATTAAGTGATTTTTCTCAAGCAATAAGTTTAAATTCTGCTAATCCTCGATCATATTATAATCGAGGTTGTGCTTACCGTCGTCAAGGTGATATTACTCATGCTATTGAGGATTTTACTACTGTATTAAGCTTAAATCCCTTTGATGCAAATACTTATGTAGTCCGGGGAAAACTGTATCAAAAACAGGCACTTTATGCGAAAGCGCTAACAGATTTTAATCAAGGGGCTGAATATTTTATTCAACAAAAGAATCAATTGGCATATGTTGAAACCATAGCCTTCGTTAAAAGGTTACAACAATGGTTAGCTTCTATCGATCAGACGGTTTCGGCTTAATAGATGATCGCTTCGTTAAATCGTGATCAATCGTTAATATTGAGAGTTGAATTACACTATGGAAATAATAGCTAAATTTGAAAGTATAGGCATTTTTATTAATCAATTTGCTTGAATATATTCTCAGGATATGAAAGCCTAAAAAAATCTAGCCAATAAGGTTGATATTTTGATAATATTACTTTACTGGCTAGTGTATAAATTGCTAACTATTCTACCGTTACAGACTTCGCTAAATTACGGGGTTGATCCACATCTAAACCGCGTCGGGCGGCAATATAGTAAGCCAGTAACTGTAGAGGAATAACGGTTAAAATTGGAGATAATAATTCATCCACGACTGGAACCGATAAAATATGATCGAATATCTCGTTGTCTTCTAATTTTTCTTTAGGAGTCACTCCAATTAAACGAGCATCTCGGGCTTTGGCTTCTTGAGCATTAGATAGTACTTTTTCATACACCATTCCGGGCATCGCGATCGCTACAACCGGCACTTTTTCATCTAATAGTGCAATTGGCCCATGTTTGAGTTCACCGGCGGGATAACCTTCAGCATGAATATAACTAATTTCTTTTAGTTTGAGCGCTCCTTCTAAGGCAATTGGAAAGTTAATACCACGCCCAACAAAGATAAAGTCTTGAGTTTCATTAAAATCATGGGCAAGCTCTTCTATCATCGACTCTTGGGCATTTAAAATGAGTTCAATTTGATTCGGAAGTTGCCGCAGTCCATTAATCAATTCTTTAATCCGTTCAGGGGCAATAGTTTTTTGCCGCCAGGATAAATCAAGAGCCAGTAAATAAAAGGCGATGACTTGAGCCACAAAGGTTTTAGTCGCCGCAACACCAATCTCAATTCCTGCTCGAGTATCAATAATATTTGAAACTAATTCACCCAATGAACTTTCGGGACGATTCGTAATGCCTAACATCCGAGGTTTAAATGCAGGTGCTGCATTAATTCGCCGTTGTAATTCCATCGATAAAGCGGCTAACGTATCGGCGGTTTCACCTGATTGAGTTACAGCAATTGTTAATATATTCGGTTGTAACGGCGCAGGGGCATATCGAACTTCCGAAGCATATTGAACTGTTGTGGGAATTTGGGCTAATTGTTCGAGTAAATATTTCCCAACTAAGCTCGCGTGCCAACTCGTACCACAAGCGATGATTTGAATTTTTTCTAAGTCTTGATAGAGAGAATCAGATAAACCTAAATTAATCGGTGATTGTCCAACATGAGGCGGCTGAGGTACGGCTGTAGCTGATCTATTTGAGGTAGATTCTGTTCCCCCATCTTCCCGAAGATAAGCTTGCAAACAATCCCGCACTACACTCGGTTGCTCATGAATTTCTTTGAGCATAAAATGCTTAAAAACGTGTTTATCAACTAGAGTTGGATTCCAATTGAGAATACGCGGGACTTTGTTTAAACGTTTTCCAGCAAAGTTATAAACTTCAACTCCTAGATGAGTTAAACGGGCTAATTCTCCATTGTCTAAACTTAAAACCGCTTGAGTATAAGGAACCAACGCCGGAGTATCAGAAGCGCAGAAAAATTCCCCTTGTCCTAATCCAATTGACAGGGGTGCTTGTTGGCGGGCGACAACTAACTCATTCGGAAAATCAGCCGAGACTACGGCGATCGCAAATGCCCCTTTTAAGCGGTTGACGGCATGACGGACTGCATCTAATAATAAAGAAATAGAGGTTGATTCATCCGTTGCCATCTCGCCCAGGATATCGGCAATCAGATGAGGAATCACTTCCGTATCGGTATCGGAAATAAATTCATAGCCTTTGGCTTTCAATTCTTCCCGTAATTCCCGATAGTTTTCCACAATTCCATTTTGTACCACTGCCACCCGTCCTTTGCCATCTGTATGGGGGTGGGCATTCCGTTCTTCTGGTTTGCCGTGAGTCGCCCAGCGGGTATGGCCAATTCCAATAGTAGCCGGGATGTCTGTTTGGGTTAGCTTTTCCCGTAAGTTATATAATTTACCCTTAGCACGGATAGAATGAATTTGATCATCTAAAACCATTGCTAAGCCGGCTGAGTCATAACCGCGATATTCTAATTTTTCTAAGCCAGCCAATAAGATTTCACTGGCAACTTGTGTGCCGATATAACCAACAATTCCACACATTTAACAAACAACTCCTAAGTTACGCGCCTGATGTGATATTAATTCAGTCCAATACAAGTTCCACATTATTTTAGACGAAGATTCCGGATCATTTACTTGACTTTTTTTTCTAAAGTTGTGAGTCAAGAAAAATCTCGTCAAGTTATCAGTCAATTTTTTAACTCTATTTCTATTATTTCGACAGAGCCTTTTTTCGAGGAGAATAAGCTACAAATCTACAACCATTTATTTTTCACAATATACTTGCTTCAAATTTTGAATTGGGGAATGACTGGTTTAACTAGACTGCATTCTCCTTATTTCTTTGGGAAGAATACAGCAGAATAAATTCTATAGTTTACAGATTTAAACCCTCATAATAAATTATAGAAATTAATCAATAGTTTGCACTCAACAGAAAAGTGATACAAAGATTCAGTGACTTTAAATCATCTCAAACTCAGTTAAAAAAGCGAAGAATAACTCAGCCAGTAATAGTGAGTTAAGCTGAGTTCTCAATCATAAAAGTGTCGAAATTGTAAAAAACTTAACTCTAACCCACTGTTTCCTATTGCTTAATAGATAACAAATTGCTAACTCGAAACCCCGATATATTTCAACTTCCACAAACACCCTGAGATAAAATTTGTGAAAATATGAGCTACAATCGGAATCAGTAAATTGCCGGTGAGTAAAGTCACATAACCTAACATTAAGCCGACGACAGTTGCCCAAATCACGTAGGGCCATTGCTGAGAACCGCTAAAATGAAGGATACCGAAACAAAGACTTGAAATAATTAAAGCGGTTGTATTCGCGCCCAAAGCCGATAAGATTACCCCTCGAAAAACCAATTCTTCACTCAAGCCCGGTAATAGTCCCAACCAGACTAAATCAGGTAACAATAAAGGCGTTAACACCAGTTTGAGGTATTGCTCTGCACTACGACCATAAGCTGGCCAGATTCGGTAGATTAGGCTACTCATTAAGGTGATGCCAACACCCAGTGATAGCCCCCAAATTAAACCATTAACCGTAAACTGAATCGGCAAAAGGGTAACATTGCCAAAATACAACCACAATTTAGCCACAAATAGCAACACAATTGCTGTTGCACCCATCGCAAGTAAGACTTGTGTACGGGTCAACGGTTCAAGTTCTGGGAGATTGGAACGATGTTCAACCACAATTTAAAATAATATACTAACGATTGATTTAAATAACCTGATTTAATTGTAAAGCAGTCGCTGCTAACAGGCGCGGACATGGTAATCATCTAACACAGTTGTATTGTCAAGAATTTGACTCGCTGACTTGCTGACTTGGTGTACAGACGTAATATATTACGTCACGACAGACTTCTGCTATAAACCCTGGCTATGGATAATACATGGGGATCAAGCGCTTTGGGATCGATCCCGCTGCGATCGGCAACTAAAACACCCACCGCTTCTAAATAAGAGTTTACCGCGATCGCTTTAATTCCAAGGGCTTCTGATGAGACTTGCATTCGGGTTGAGTTATCCGCAACGGTAATAATTTTTGCACCCGTTTGGCTGAGGCTGAGGATGGCACTACTGCCGCACGCGGTGGCGGGGACAACGACCGCATCAACTTGGCTTGCCCAGAGTTGAGGGGAAGATAAATCAGGTTGAGCAGAAGTAATCATTTGAGGGGCGCGACTTAAACCGGCCAATACACAAGGTAAAAATGTGTATCCGATTTCTTCAGCCGCCGATCTGGGGGACAGTTGGGGATCTAACGGCAAGGGTAACAAAGCCGGGGCATGGGCTGCCGGAATTTGAAATTGACGCACAATTAAATGGCTAATCACGGCTTCGGCTCCAGCCAGTGGATCAACTCCTTGTCCTTGGCGGTATTGCTGCAAAGCAGAACTTTCCATATCGTCAGGAAAGCGAGCCACAACTGCGATCGCTTCAGCGTTAGCTTTTTGAATCAAAGTTTCGGCTGCCCTCAGCAAGCTATCCGGGTTACCAATTGTCCCCCAGGAGGCTCCTGAATTCGCGGTTTGTAGCTCCACTTGCAGGGGAGCATCGCTGACGACATAATCGGTTAGGCTCAATCCTAACGTGGCTCGGGCTGCATCAGCCGCTTGTAGATGCCGTAGACGTAACTCGGGTTCAATGGCTTGATCAAACAATAACCCAATCCGATTTTGATGAACCGGAGCCAGTCCCCACTTCCCGGCAGCAAATTGATCAATTGCGTAGCCTTCAACATACAAAGCATTAGATAACGGCCAGTACAGTTGAGCGCCATTGAGCACATTGGGGTGGGTAATCAGAGTATCACACACACTTGCCACTGCCCGAGCCACGGGTAAAGCATCTCCTGCATATCCCCCTATGGCTGCACCGACCCCAGTTGGGATCAGTAAAACAACGGTATAGGGACGCTGAAAAGCCATATTACTCAGGCTTAGCCTCGGTTGCAGAAGTAGTTACAACGGCTTCTACTTGAGCCGAATGGGTTTCTGGATTGATTTGAGTAATAGCCCAACGTAACGGTTCACCGCGAGTCTCTAACTCCGCAACAATTGCTTGATGGAGTTGTTGGGGAGACTGTTGTAAGTCGATTTCAGCAGTAATAAAATGAGTTGTCATCACCAATTTAAAGTTTAAGATGCAGATGAGGGTTGACCAAATTGAGAATCGTAGACTTCATCCTCTTTTCCGGTTTCGAGTTTCAAGTCTGAGCGAGGATAAGCAATGCAAAGCAAAGCATAACCCTGCTGTTGAAGTTCGGGACTCATCCCCATTCCTTCAGTTTGGTCAACTTCCCCTGAGAGGATTTTAGCGGCACAGGTGGTACAAACACCAGCATTACAGGAATTAGGTAGATCTAATCCTGCATCTTCAGCCGTCTTTAGAATATATTGATCCTCGGGGACTTGAATCACCCGAGTGTCTCCATTGTTGTGAATTTCAACAGTGTAGGTTTTAGACATTGTGTATACTTGCTGAGGAGCAGTAGTATGGTTCGGGGGGATATACAGGAAAAAAATTGATCGAGTTTTCCCGAAATCCCTCAAATTAGATTGCAACTTATTATAGTGGGCTACATTAGAAGTTGAACAACAAAATCTGTAAATCTCTATTTTGAGATAGCACGACGGTTCAGCCTCTCTAGTTAACAAGCCAAATTCTAATCAGGGACTAGCATTTCACTACACTGGATTTCCAGCTCAAACACAATTCAACAGTTTATTGAAGGGATCGAATGATTCTTACACTAATTGACTGGCTGACAGCAGCATGGCAAGCGATCTTAACCAATGTTGACTGGATGTCATGGAATTTATTTTTAGCATTAATCCCGCTAGCCCTTAGTTTTTGGCTATTTCATCCTCATGGTTTATCTAAAATTTCTATGAGGCGCTCGCCGCTACTCTTTTGGGGGGTTGGATTTTTGCTATTCGTGAGTGTGTTTCCCCATCTTTCTCGGGTGTTACGGTTTTTGGGGAATATTTTTCAACTTTTAGATTGGAAATATCTCATTTTAGTGATTTTGCTGACAGCAGCATTGAAGATTGGAGAATTTTGGTATACTCGTACCCGACAAATTCAATCTTCTACTCGTTCTCTGGGGTGGTGGATTGTATTTTTGATGTTTATCTTCTTTTTACCGAATGCTCCGTATGTGCTGACGGATGTGATTCATTTGGTTGAAGATATTCGTTTGGGTTATTCGATTTGGATTATTTCTTTAGCATTAATTCCCCAATACATTGTATTCATGCTGCTGGGATTTGGAGCCTATATTTTGTGCCTGATTCAACTAGAACGGTACTGTTCTGCCCAAGGCTGGGGGAATTGGAACAAAGGGATTGAGTTGCTCGTCCAATTTCTTTGTGCTATTGGTATATACTTAGGACGATTTCAACGGTTTAATACTTGGGATATCCTGACTCGTCCAGATGCCTTAATTGAAAGTGTAATTCAGGATATTTTAAACCAACGCCCTCTGATGATTATTGCTGTCACCTTTGTTGTTCTGAGCCTTCTATATACCCTCTTAAAACCTGTCACCCTAGCTGTGCTTTCCTCCGACTACAAACCCTCGCAAATGTAGTCTATTTTCTAGCTTCGCTCAAGAATGCCTTATTTTAATCAGGTTGATTGAGTGGGTGATTTACAATGCCGTATTAAGGCAACAATTTTAAAAATAATGAATCGATTTGATCGCAGTCTATGGCGGCGTTACTGGGCGATTGCTCAGCCATATTTTTATCCATTCGCACCCAAAAGTACCTCAACTTTTCTCGGGTTACTGTTTCTGTTACTTGCTTTTTTACTGGCTCTAAGTTTCGTTATTATTAGCGTCATTACTTTAAGCAGTCAATCTATTTTTCCTCCATTTTTCAACCAATTGACACCCGAATTACTCAAATACATTGATCAAATTATTAATTCTCCCCAATGTATTGTATTAATTCTGATGCTGTGTTGTCCGCTGATTGCAGCCTGGCACTACAAAGAGCAACTGATTTCTCGCTGGAAAACCTGGGGTTTATTATCCGTTTTAATTCTACTGATGATTGCAGTCGGTATGCTCAATGTCAGTATTAGCTATGTGATTAATTTCTTTACCTCTGCTTTATCCGATCGTAATCCTGATAAATTTTGGCGATTTATTTGGGTCTATTGTGGTGTTTTACTAATGGGTGTGCCGATTGTTGCGTTATATTGGTACAGTCAAGATCGATTTGGTAATAATTGGCGAAAATATTTAACTGAGCAGTTTATTGAAAAATATTTTAAAGATCGATCTTATTATCACATTGAATCTCGCTCTAAAATAGATAACCCCGATCAACGAATTGCTGAAGATATTAAATCGGTAACTGTTACTAGCTTAAAAATTATTATTGCAACACTAGAATCATTCATTGATTTAGTGCTGTTTGGTGGTATTCTCTGGTCAATTTCTACCAAAGTCTCGATTTATTTATTGCTCTATGCTTTCGTTGGGACGGTAATTGCTACTTTAATTGGTCGGCGTTTAATCTCGCTCAATTTTAATCAGCTCAAATATGAAGCCAATTTTAGACATGGATTAATTCATGTCAGAGATAACCAAGAATCCATTGCTTTTTATCAAGGTGAGTCTCTAGAAAAAAAATATATTAATCATTACTTTGCTAAAGCGTTTAATAATTTTAATTTACTCATCGGTTGGCAACGTAACGTTAATAGCTTTACAACAGGATATCGATATTTAGTTAGAATTTTACCTTACATCATTCTGGCTCCGATTTATTTTTCGGGAGATATTCAGTATGGCGATATTGTACAAGCGAATTTTGCTTTCAGACGGATTCTAGATGCTTTTTCAATTGTTGTCGATCAAATTCAACCTTTAGGAGAATTAGGGGCAGGTGTTAATCGCTTAGCAACCTTTTCAGACAGCTTAGAACAGACTCATTCTACATCTATACAACATAAAGAAAAAATAGATCTCTATATTGGTTCTCAGTTATCTTGTCAACATTTAACCTTATTAACGCCAGATTATCAAAAAGTATTAGTTAAAGATTTATCGGTTGCGGTTTCTCCCGGTCAAGGATTATTAATTGTCGGAGAAAGTGGAGTGGGAAAAAGTTCTCTATTGCGAATGATTGCTGGATTATGGACGAGTGGAACAGGTCGTTTAGTTCGTCCTCAGTTAGAAGAAATGCTGTTTTTACCTCAACGTCCTTATATGATTTTAGGAACATTGAGAGAACAGTTACTTTATCCTAATCTAAATTTAGCGGTCGATCATCAACAGTTACTTGAGGTTTTACAAGCCGTTAATTTAGGAGATTTACCGCAACGAGTCGGTGGATTTGAGACTGCGATAGACTGGGGAAATATCTTATCTTTAGGAGAACAGCAACGTTTAGTTTTTGCCCGAATTTTATTAACTCAGCCTAAATATGCAGTCTTAGATGAGGCAACCAGTGCCTTAGATTTGAAGAATGAAGAACGATTGTATAGAAAGCTTCAAGAAGCTAATATTACTTATATTAGTGTCGCCCATCGTCCCAGTTTACTGCGATATCATCAACAGGTGCTTGAACTGACAGAAAATGCACAATGGTGTTTAACTTCCACCCAAGAATATCAAGGAAAAATGTATAAGTTCGCTTAAGAATTTATCGGTTCATAATCTTGACAATTTTGACATAAACCCATAGGATTAATTGCACAACGAATGAGTTCAGAACGAGCATTATAGCGGCAGCTCGCATCCCCAATCACCCATTTTCCTTGAATAAAACTTCTTTCTGTTAAACATTGAATCGGTTGAACATAGATAATAATTTTTGCTAAATGATAGCGACCTAATTTTAATTGATATTGTTGACGACGTTCTAAAACTGTATAAGTTTGACCTTCTATATTGAGATCATGACCCGGTTGAGGATGCCAATCTAATGATATATTTCCTAATGATTTTTGTGGATGATTAATAATCACTTCTATTGGTAATAAATCAGCTTCTGTATTCATATTCATTGATATCAATATGGCTTCCAGATTCACAGAACTCTCAACTTATCATTTCAGCAAAGCTATCTGATTCAGTCATACAGTTGAGGATGTTCACCTTGAGTAACTGTCCACTTTTGGCTCAACCTCAGCTTGCGTTTGTCTAGGATTAAAGAGCAACGACATTAGATATTGTTGTTAAATAAAATACCATGAAGAATCAAACTGTTCGGCAAAAAGATACACCTGCATGGCTATTTCAGGTTTGGTTATCGTTTCTTTTAGCAGTTTCCGTAACGGGTTTAGGAATTGCTTATTTACCTGTAGATAATTGGATCAAAGGTTTTATGGGAATGGGTTTAACATTCTCAATTGGTTCTTCTTTTACCTTGGCAAAAACGATTCGAGATAATCATGAAGCTGGGAAAATGTTGTCAAGAGTTGACGAAGCAAGACTTGAAAAACTATTAGCAGAACACGATCCACTTAAATCGTAGAAAAGTGATTTGGCAATATGGGAGTTAGTCGGCAGCAGATTGTAGAAAACGTCCTCTACAAAATCTCTAGAGACTTGAGATTGTTTGAATGGGTCAAGCGATCTACACCGACTGCCATATCACTTGATCGCTAATTCTAAGCCCCCGATATTAGATTTTTGGGGGCAACTTTCGTCAGTGTCTTAACATCTGTGAGTGATCTCAATCTGCTGTGAATATTATTGCTTGCCTCCAGAACTTTTACTGCTAAGATTTGCGGAGAGTTCTCCGTCGTTGGCTGTTTCTTCGTTGCTGTCAAGACTTCCATTATGAGTGGGAAGTTCTAAACAGTATCCAGCACCATAAACTGTTTTGATGTATTCAGGATGACGAGGATCGGGTTCCATTTTGGTTCTGAGATGGCGAATATGCACCCGAATGGTTTCGATATCATCATCTGGATCGTATCCCCAGACTTCTTTGAGAATTTCGCTGGGTGCAACGGTTTGGCCATGGCGCTGTAGTAGGCAGTGTAACAGTTCAAACTCTAAATGAGTCAGTTTAACCGTTTTGTCGAACCAAATAGCCTCAAATCGTTCTGGAACCAGGGTTAAAGTACCATAGCTGAGGATTTCACTATGTTTGGCAGCTTGGGGAATGCGATCTGTGCGTCGCAACAAGGCCCGGACTCGCGCTAACATTTCTTCCAGTTCAAACGGTTTGGTGAGATAATCATCCGCACCTGCGTTAAACCCTTCCACTTTATTCTGAGTTTGACCTAAAGCGGTTAACATCAAAATCGGAATATCCGCTGTCCGTTCATCTCGCCGCAAGCGCTGACAGACGGTAAAACCATCCACTTTCGGCAACATCAGATCCAAAATGACTAAATCCGGTAACAGTTGCAGCGCTAAAGCTTGCCCTTTAATGCCATCTTCGGCTTGGCTGACTTCATAGCCTGCCAATTCTAGGTTGATTGCAACTAACTCTGCGATCGCTGGATCGTCATCAATGACTAATATTCGAGGCATTACCTTATAACCTTTACTATAGAGTTTTCACCATACTGAACCTGCGCTGCACCATCAGCCTCAATTCTTGCTGCAAAGCCCTGAGTTGCTGATTTTCGCTTTTGTTCTATCTTTGATTTTAAAGTTTTATAAGAACTATATTCAACTTGTAAACTTTACTGTACAAACAATAAGCAATCTTTGCAAACTTAGAAATGACAGCAGCGATCAGAGACTGCAAAAATGAAGCAGATTAGCAGACTTGAGAGATCAACGATTCCCCATTGCCAACTGCCAATATAAATCTAGACGTATAGACAAGTATTAATAAAATTTGATATATACTGTTTGTGACTGCATAAAATTTAAACACCCCCGATACTGTCGATGCTGGCGCATCATTTTTAGATCAGACTTGCTTCTAACAACTTTGGATTATTCACAACAGGCACGACTCGGTAACACAGGGCTATAGCGCCGATATTCTGCCAAGTATTGTTCCATAATGACAAACTGACTCAAATTCAGGCTGTAATAGACCCAGCGACCTTCTTGGCGGGCGCGAACCAGATCGACTTCTTTTAAGGTTTTGAGATGAAAGGAGAGTTTGGACTGACTCACTTTAAGAATTTCGCAGAGTTCACATACACACAATTCTTTTTCGCGTAATAGTTCGATGACTCGAATTCGCAACGGGTCAGAGAATGCATGAAAAACGGATGCGATGTTAATAGCCGAATTCGCTTGAGTAGTACTCATCAATTTTTTTCTATAAACGCTATTCTTAGTATGATACTGATATTTATCAGAAATTGGTGATTTGCCCGTCGTCATTTGTCCTTAATGATTTTTTATGGGTCGTTTTAGTTTGACTTAACAGTTACGCCTTCGATTTCTGCCTCAGATAATTCATATAATTGCTGTAGCTTTTGTAACTTTTCACTCTCTGTTTGCCAAAAACCTCGACCATTTGCTTCTAACATTCGCCCGACAATATTACGAAACGCTTCCGGGTTAGAAGAGCGTAATTTCTCAGCCATTGCAGCATCTAAAGCATAAGTTTCGGCGGCTTGGTCATAGACCCAATTATCCTTAAAATGAGCGGTTCCTCCCCATCCCATTAAGGCAGTCATCCGCTGAGAAATTTCATAAGCCCCACCGCTACCTTGACTCGCCATTGCTTCTGCCCATTTTGGATTTAATAATTTTGTGCGGTATTCTATGCGAAGCAAATCATCTAATTTACGCGGCGTTGTATCATTAGAAAAACTTTCAACAAAATTCGCCTCAACTTTTTTACCCTGTTGTTGTTCTGCCGCTTGTTTCAGCCCGCCCGTATTGGCATAATATTCTTGAATATCCGTTAAACCATATTCTACCGAATCAATTTCTTGAACAATTCTATCTGTTGTTTGTAATAATTGTGTCATCACTTCCGGTCTGGCTTTACCTTTATCCTGACGACCATAACTAAAGACATTTCGTCCTTTCCAAGTATTACCTAATTCATTACTATCTTCCCAATTTCCATCCACTACTTGGTCATTTACCAGGGAACCAAAATCCCCTGATGGGTTAGAAAATAAGCGGGCGGTTGTATTCTCAATGCCTTGAGATTCTAATTGTAAAGCGTGTTTGCGAATAAAGTTTTGATCGACGGGTTCATCTGCGTTGGCTGCCCGTTGAAATAAATCATCTAATAGTTCGATAATATTGACAAAACTATCGCGGAAAATACCCGATAAATTCCCCAGTACATCAATTCGAGGATGATTAATTTCAGCTAAGGGTTGAAGTCCATAACGAACTATTCGGCCTGTGCCTTCTTTGATCGGTTCTGCCCCAACTAATTCGAGTAAAATACCAATCGATTCTCCTCGGGTTTTAATCGCATCTAAACCCCACAACATCACCGCTACTGTTTCTGGGTATTTTCCTGTTTCAGCTAAGTTTTGATCGATAATTTTTTTCGCGATTTCTCGCCCCCGTTCATAAGCCGCTGGAGACGGCATCCGATAAGGATCTAACGCATGAATATTCCGTCCGGTCGGCAATACACCGATTCCATCGCGCAATAAATCGCCACCGGGCGCAGGGGGGATATATTCACCATTTAACCCCCTTAATAGATTTGTCATTTCATCTGTCGTTTGCTTTAAAAGGTCTCGAATATTCTCTGCTTCTGTCGGATCTATTGTTTCTTTACCCGCAGAATAGGCTTGAATATAACTGTCTAACATTTCTTCAGTTGGCGGTTCTCCCAAGGTATGTAATCCCGAAGAAAATAACCGCTGTTCTAGCACTTGTAAATAGTTATAAACTTGAACAAAATAATGATTTAAAGCATCAACGCTAAATAGTCGTGCCGTTTCCGGGCTAAATTCAATTCCTAATTGTTTTGCTTCTGTAAATGGACAATCAGTATCAATTCCCGCATCTACAATTTTCTTAGAAATAGCTTCTTGTAAAGCCGAATTTTTTTGTGGATCTTCGCGATATTCTGCAATTAATTCTCGTAAACTGATTAATTCTTTGTATAATCCAGCGCGACTATAGGGCGGAACATTATGGGAAACTAACACTCCATAACCGCGACGTTTCGCTAAAATAGATTCCGAAGGATTATTAGCCGCATAAATATATAAATTAGGCAGATTTCCCAGTAAAATATCTGACCAAGAATAGCCTGTATTTCCTAACGGTGAACCCGGCAACCATTCCACGGTTCCATGCATTCCAAAGTGAACAACTGCATCAGCTTGAAACTCATTTTGTAGCCATTTATAATAAGCCGCATATTGAGGATGAGGGGTTAAATCTCGTTCAAACATTAACCGCATCGGGTCACCAGAAATCCCTAACGGGGGTTGTACGCCTATCCAAATATTCCCTAAATAAATTCCCCCAATCTGAAAATTTTCACCATCGGTTTTAATTCCACTTTCGCTTAAAGATTTCCAATTTTTTTCTATTTTACGGGTTAATAAATAACCTAACCATTTTTCGAGTTTTTCAACAGAAACGGTTGTGGTTTGATTACTATCTGACAAACCATTATATTCGTCAGCCGCTTTAACTCGTTGAATCAGTTCTTCTCCATCTTCAGGAATATCTCCCACCGCATATCCTTGTTCTTTAAGTGCGGTTAAAAAGTTAATCAGACTGCGCGGAACATTTAATAAAGCAGCGGTTCCCGTTGCCCCATATCCCGGCGGAAATCCATATAAAATAATAGCTACTTTTCGATGATAAGCCGGTTTTCTTCTCAGTTTAATCCAGTTATTTACTCTCGCTGTTAGCCGTTTAACTCGTTCTGGAACTAAGTAAATATCTTCTCCCACTAACCCGCCTAATGGAATTGTATCTATCGCGCCATCAAGTTCTGGTAACGCATATAAAACAACACTTTGTAACCCACCCACGCCTTGACGAGTCCAGGAATAAATATCTTGAATGAGTAGGGGGGCTGCAACAATATAAGGGATATTTTTAGCGGTTAAAATCTTTTTCGCAATATCCACTTGTCGTCCGGCTTCCATCGAACCAGCGGGGCCGCCCACTAAGGGAAAACCAATGGTAGAGACAATTGCATCGACTTCTACCGCCTCAGAAGATAAGGATAATGTTTCGATATTTCCTTGTTTTCTTTGACAGGTTTCATAAGCAGTTGTCATCCAATCTCTGACGGCAACATGACCTTCAACGCCATTAATAAAAATCGGTACAGGAATTAATCCGGCTGCTTCAAAATAATTGATCAGTTGAGGAATATAAGGTTGTTTTGTAATAACGTGTTTGCGGTAAAGTAGAATTCCGACAACAGGTTTATCCTTTTTTATACCCCGAAAAGATCCCCCTCCCGTCCCCCTTTGTAAGGGGGAAGCCAGAGGATGCTGCGCTTTGACTTCGATGGGGGGATTCAGGGGGGATGGGGAGGTTTGATACCAATTTAAATAGTCTTTTGGAGATTCAAAATAACCGTCATATTCAGGATGTAATAAACCTATATTGGGAGTTTCCACAGGTAGGGGAATTTCTCCTACTTTTAAATCTAAATATTTCTCTGCAATTGTCCAAAACATAGCGGCAACATTTTCAGATCCGCCCGCATTCCAATAACCATAAATAATTAACCAGTTGCGTAAATCCTGAACCTTTTTAACCGGAACAAATTTAAGAAGTTTGGGGCCTGCTTTGAGAAAACTAATATAACCCGCTAGTTTATCTTCTTCCCGTCCACTGGAAAATTTGCTGAGGATAAATTTAACAGGTTTGGGCATTCCTTTCGGTTGATCGCCAATTTTAAATGCACCAATTTGAGTTAAACTGATTAATTCTAAAGCCGATTCAAATACCAGGCGAATGGGAATATGTTGTACCCGTTCTCTTAACCACAAAACCTGATCGTAGTCAAATAATAAACTGGCAAAAAAGACATCCGCTGTTTCTAAGGCGGCGGCAACGGCCTCTGGTTCGTCGGTAATGGCGCGATCGCTAAAAACATCAATTTTTAATTCCGGGCAGCGGCAGGTCGCAGCAGAGGCGGCTTGACGATACAACTCAGCGTTAAAAGACTCAAACCCAGCAATCAATACGATGCGTTTCATGACCCGTTGCCTGCAAACTTTCTTTACATTCTTCTTATTTTAGTATTAAAGTGATTTGAAAGAACAGGGAATGGGCAAGTCGGCAATAGGTATACAGGTGACTACTGACTCGCGCTCCTTTGCGTATCTCAGTATCGGGTATGGGAAATAGGGTAATAAAATCCCTTTGAACAGGTAATGGATTAAACTATAAAGACAATATCGCCATCTATACATTACATTCTGACAAAATAGATTGTGCAGCCTTCCATCTCCTCTACAGTTCATTGTATTAACCCCAATTGTCCTAAGCCGGCGGGTCAACCTTGGGGAAATCGATTTTGTCAAAGTTGTGGCGCACCGATTCAACTCAACCGTCGCTATATTCCGTTAAAATGTCTGGGAACTGGGGGATTTTCCACACTATATACCGTTTGGGATCTTAAATCTCAGATTGAAAAGGTGTTAAAAGTCCTGGTAGAACCCTCTCCAAAAGCCTTAGAACTGTTTGAACAAGAAGCCCAAGTTCTGGCCCACATTCGTCATCCGGGAATCCCTCGGGTAGAAGCCAATGGCTACTTTGTGTTAACGAAACGGGATGCCACTACCTCACCTTTGCCTTGTTTGGTAATGGAAAAAATACACGGCCCCACTTTACAAGAAATTCTCGATCAAAATCCCCAAGGTTGTCCGGAAGCCTGGGTGATGAGTTGGCTACATCAAGCCTTAGAAATTTTACGAGAATTACACAACCATCAGATTATTCATCGGGACTTGAAACCGTCTAATTTAATGTTACGGTCAGCGCCGCAATTTTCCCTCGATGGCGATCAAATTCAACATAGTCAACTCGTCATGATTGATTTTGGTGGGGCAAAACAAATGGGTTTACTCCCCCATGGAGACCGCGAACCGACCCCGAGAAGTACCACCCGTTTAGTTTCTCCAGGTTACAGTCCCCCAGAACAAATTATTGGGGCCGCTGTTGGCCCGCCTGCCGATTTTTATGCCTTGGGACGAACAGGGATACATTTACTCACCGGACAATTTCCCGCTGAGTTAGAAGATCCTGTGACCGCTGAACTAATTTGGCAACAACGGACAACGGTGAGTCGAGGCTTGGGTGATATTTTAGATGCGATGGTACAAAACGATCAACGCCTACGACCGCAAACCGCAACAGAAATACAAACCGCTTTGTTTCGGGTGGATCGGTTTAAGCGTTATCCCAGGCGGCAGATGTCGTTTTCTGATGGCTGTATCGATCTGATTAAAAGTAGTCTGATTGCTTTAGATCAAGGATTAAACCACAGTCTTTTAACGATTGGTAGCGGGGTTTTGTATCTATTTCAATCCACATTTACCACTCTCTGGGAAAGTATATTAGGGGGTTTAGGCGGAATTACGGGGGCAGTCATGGGATTAACTTTAGCCTATTGGACTGTTGTCGGGGATATTTTAGCCAATTGGTTTGCCCAACAATTACCTATCTGGTTTCCTGGGTTAGGGATGAAACTGGGGGCAGAATTGCTAGTCTTAGGACTAGCCGGAATTGGAACAGCAGTAGGATTAACGGATGCAGGCGGTTTTGATCAACATCGACGCTACGGAATGGCTGCTTTTATGGGAATGGTCGGGTATTTGGTGGGTAGTGTGACTTGGCAATTGGCAAAACCCCTCAATTTAATCCCATTGTGGCAAGATTTAGGTGGATTAACAGCCCTCTGTCCGGGGCTAGCGGTGGCAATCTTAACCTTAGGTTTAGGGTTAAGCAGTCACAAGAGTGTTCACGTTGTGGTAGCAGGAGTGGGTACAGTTTATTTGTTTAACCTGTTGGGTAGTTATCAACTCATTCCTCAGGAGTTATTAACGTTCCCTACTGTCGGCATCAGACCGGATTGGCAAGAGTTTTGGTGGAATTTGGGGTTTATTGGTCTTTTGGGAGTGATAACAGGCTTATGGCTGGGAGTCAGTCACTATCTGATTATTCCGCTTTTACGAGGGTTAGGATGGCGTTAGTATTAGAAGTCAGCCAGTCAGGAGTCAGAAGTCAGCCAGTCAGGAGTCAGGATTTTTGATGAGTTTCATGATTCTCTCATCCATTCCCTACAAATGATGAATAACCAACAACGAACAATAAATAACCAATAACCAATATGACAGTCACAACTCAACAATTAATTCAATGGAAACAACAGCAACGCCCCATTACTGTGTTGACTGCTTATGAATATGCGATCGCACAATTGTTAGATCAAGCGGGTGTTGATGTGATTTTAGTAGGGGATTCTTTAGCGATGGTTGGGTTAGGCTATTCTAATACATTACCCCTGACTTTAGACGAAATGATTCACCATGCAAAAGCGGTTTGTCGCGGCGTTAAACAGGCGTTAGTGGTGGTAGATTTACCATTTTTAACCTATCACGAAAGTGTACAACAAGCGATTCATTCTGCCGGACGAGTGTTAAAAGAAACGGGGGCGCAAGCTGTTAAACTCGAAGGCGGATCGCCACAAATGGCACAAACCGTTTCAACTTTAACTGAAATCGGAATTCCGGTGATGGGTCATGTTGGATTAACCCCGCAGTCTGTGCATCAATTAGGGGGATTTCGTCAACAAGGAAAAACAACCGCAACTGCTGAACGGATTTTAAATGAAGCGATCGCCTTAGAACAAGCGGGAGCATTTGCTATTGTATTAGAACATATTCCCACAGAATTAGCCCAACAAATTTCTCAAAAGTTAACGATTCCAACCATTGGAATTGGGGCAGGTCAAAAATGTGATGGTCAGGTCTTAGTCACTTCTGATTTATTGGGATTATCGGCTTGGCAACCGCCTTTTGCTAAAACTTATGCCAATTTACAAGAAACTATTATGGATGCGGTTGAACAATTCTGTCAAGAAGTACGAGATCAGACATTTCCTTAGTTTAACGTGATTAACTACATCAGTGATTCGATCTGATAACTATTGAGTGTTATAAACCAATTTATTCAATGAATTAAAATGATATTAATTTTCCTGATGATTCATAATTTCTTTGAATCTAGGAATAGAGAGAATCGATTTTTCACACTTCACAATGTATGGCGCTACGCGCGCTTGTAATAGGTAATAGTCAGGGCAAAAGCTTACTCATGAAGGATTGCAGTAATAATTGCTTCTCCTGATTTATCTAGATCTGACATTGTAGCGCTATGCAATCTAAATCAAAAGATTTAATATTTATCCGCTTCCTGTTGACTTTCTTATAAAAGCACTTGCTTTGAAGCAATAGCATAAGGTTTTTATAGAAAATATAAGTCATAGACAGGGAGTTTAAGAGAGGATTTTTTTCAAAGAATAGCTTTTGGCTTACCATTTTACGGAATGATTAAGCTCAATTTTGAAGCAGTTTGATAGGGTTATCTGATGC
Source organism: Microcoleaceae cyanobacterium (assembly GCA_049647265.1). Taxonomy (GTDB): domain Bacteria; phylum Cyanobacteriota; class Cyanobacteriia; order Cyanobacteriales; family Microcoleaceae; genus JAAURB01. The sequence continues at coordinate 41,881 of JBARXJ010000045.1, read as the reverse complement.
ATTCTCAAAAGGAGGACAATTTACAACATGGTACTTGAAGCAAATACAGAATTTGGCTTTCTGATGGGAGATAATAGTGCAGAATCTATTGTTTTATCTCCTGGACAACTGTCTGGTTTTCCCTTTGGCGTTTTAACATTGGGGGGAAATGATACCGTTCAAGGATCGGGTGATGGCGAACTGATTTTAACCAATACTGACTTGGACTCCGTTTTTGCGGGTGGAGGAAACGATACGGTATTTGGCGGAAAACAAGGAGATTTTCTCAATGGAGAAGCGGGTAATGATTTTCTCTACGGTAATTTAGGAGAAGATACCTTAGATGGAGGCATCGGCGACGATCAACTGTTTGGAGGCCGTGACAATGATAACGTTGTCGGGGGATTCGGGAACGACACAGTTTATGGTGATTTGGGTAATGATATTTTAACCGGGGGTGGCGGCGCTGATGTCTTCGGTTTAGGAACTTCTAGTCAGGATCGAGATATTATTACTGATTTTGAAGATGGAGTTGATTTATTACGACTGCCGAATGGTTTTAATGAGGTCACAATCCAAGATATTGGTAATAATCAAACCAGTATTACTTTAACGGTGACGGGAGAAGAAATTGTTATTTTATCGGGTATTGACGCTTCAACCATTACCAGTAATGATTTTGATAATGGCGGGGTCATTGTCGGCGGCAGCCAAACAGAACAAACAGTTAATTCTAGCTTTATTGATGAAGTGGTTCAACTAACCAATCAGTTTCGTCAAGATAACGGTTTAGATCCGCTTGGTTTAGATCCACAATTAGCAACAGCCGCCCAAACCCATAGTCAAAATATGGCAATTCAAGACTTCTTTAGTCATACGGGTTTAGATGGTTCTAATATTGGCGATCGCGTTGATGCGACTGGGTATGATTTCTTTACTGCTGGGGAAAATATCGCCGCCGGTTATTCTACCCCAGAAATTGTGGTTGATGGCTGGATTAATAGTGATGGGCATCGGGCAAATTTATTAAATCCTGATTTTACTGAAATTGGCGTGGGTTATTTCTTCCTGGAAAATGATACTGGAAGTACTAACTTTAACCATTATTGGACACAGGTTTTTGGTACACCTTTATAAATTAGACTTCGCCGCAGTTGTCCCTCTCTAATCTCTCCCTAACCCTCTCCCAGGAGGAGAGGGAAGTAAGGTAAATATGCTTTTAAGGACAATTTTTATGTCCTAAATAAATCTTGTACTGCTATAAATTTAAGTCAATCTAACTATTACGCTCTAAAATTAAGTAGATCTAACTATTGCGCTCTAAATTTGAGTAGATCTAACTATTGCGCTCTGAATTTAAGTAGATCTAACTATTGCGCTCTGAATTTAAGTAGATCTAACTATTACGCTCTAAAATTAAGTAGATCTAACTATTACGCTCTGAATTTAAGTAGATCTAACTATTACGCTCTATAGCGCAAAGGGCTACGGTGGCATGACATTTTACGATTGCCGTAGGCGCAGCCTTTCTAAGGTAAATATGCTTTTAAGGACAATTTTTATGTCCTAAATAAATCTTGTACTGCTATGACAATTCTTAAATAGTCACGATCTCTAACAATACGACTCGCGACTTGCTATGTTTCTCTGCGTTAAAAAATAGTCCCTTTGCGGAAAGTTGCCCCCGTCTACATGAGTGTCAAAGGTGTCAGTTTCTGTTGCGCCAAAATGCATCAAGACAGGGACACAATTTCCCTCTCCTAGAAGGAGAGGTGTTTGTGAGGTCACTAAAGTTCTTGCTGAAATAGTTGATAAACGTGAGTCCAAGCATCAGTAGCGGCTGGGTGGTTATAACTGTCACGACGATCGCAACAAAATCCATGACCTGTAGGATAGCGGAAAATTTGATGGCGGATATTCTGTTTCTGTAACTCCGCTTCAATTTGATCGACTTGTTCATTCGGGATCAGCGGATCTTCTGTGCCAAAAAAGCCATAAATAACCCCTGAGATCTCTGAGGTTCGAGTCATTGTAGCGGGGCCACCTCCAGGTGTTCCTGTGGCAATTCCAGCGCCATAAAAACAGGCTGTAGCTTTAATTTCGGGTAAAGTTGCGGCTAAATACACCACATGACCTCCAAAACAAAATCCGATGCTGCCAAAGCTGTCTGGCTTCACGGATTGTAAAGATTTGAGATAATCAATCGTCGCTTGAATATCACTGAGAAGTTCTGCGGCTTGGGTTTGTTCTTTGTATTTGCGACCCAAAGCAACCTCCTCCGGACTATAACCCACCTCAAAACCGGGGGCCTGACGTTGATAAATGGCTGGGGCGATCGCCACATAACCCTTTGCTGCAATTTGTTCGGTGACTTCTCGAATATGTTGATTGACCCCGAATATTTCTTGAACCACAATAATCCCTGGAAATGCTCCTTCCACTGCGGGTTTAGCTAAATAAGCAGCGATTTGTAAATCTCCGTTAAGGATGGTAACAGGTACAGTACGAACATCTAAATTGGCCATGATTTCTAAAAGATTATGAAGCTTTAACTTGAATCAGTTGGGTTTATCGGATTTCTTCGCTAAAATTTGCCAGTAAACTTAATAGTAGAGGCTATTAATTCTTGGACTTGTTTATCCGGTTCAGTCTGACACAAAACATCAAAAATGGTAATACAAATAGCCAGTATTTTACATTTTGGGGTTAAGGGTAGGAGACTTCTTATATGGTTCAGTTCTATATTCAGCCAGACAGTGATATTCCTGCATCCAATCAACTGTTTAATCAAATCCGGTTTGCGATTGCTTCGAGACAATTTCCACCGGGACATCGTTTGCCCAGTACTCGTCAGTTAGCCATGCAAACAGGACTGCATCGCAATACAATTAGTAAAGTGTATCGGCAGCTTGAAGATCACGGCTTAGTTGAAGCCCAAGCCGGATCTGGAATTTATGTCCGGGCTTTAGGCCATGAAGGGGGGTCTCCGCTGAGTTCCCCAATATTAGAACAATATCCCCAAGCCAGTCATATTATCCAACAAAGCCTAGATGAATTGCTCGCTCAAGGGTGTAGTCTCAGTGAAGCCAGAGAACTCTTTCTGGCTGAAATTGATTGGCGACTGCGGTGTAGTGCGCGGGTCTTGGTCACGGCTCAAATGCAGGATATTGGCATTGCTCAACTAATGGCCCAAGAATTAGAGCAAGCTTTACGTATTCCAGTCCAGGTCGTGCCGATGGAAGAGTTAGCGACAACCATTAAACAGGTTCCGTCTGGGACAGTGGTCACCAGTCGTTATTTTATTGGTCAAGCTGAAGAAATTGCCGCGCCCCTAGCTGTACGGGTGATTCCGGTGGATATTTATGATTTTGCCAAAGAGATTGAAATGGTTCAAACTCTAACAAAAGGAACGTATCTGGGAATTGTGAGTCTGAGTCCGGGTTTGCTGCGTGCGACTGAAGTGATTATTCATAGTTTGCGCGGAGAAGAAGTGTTAGTGATGACAGCTCAGTTGACAGATAGTTATAAAATAAACGCTATCGTTCGTAGTGCTAGAGTGATCCTTTGCGATCAGGCCAGCTATGAAGCCGTGAAAGAAGCAGTGGTCAATAACCGTGACGATATTATCCGTCCTCCGAAGTTGATTTGCTGTGAAAATTACATTAGTACAGACTCGATTAATCTGCTGAAGCGAGAGTTGGGCTTAAAATAAGTTATCTTCTCAGCCGTTTACGAGAAACTTAAACTCCGATCTGATGTGCTTGCATCTTTGAGAACTTATTATGACAACAGCTATTTCTAATCATCCAAAAACAGTTATCCAAGATCATGCGGCAAAACAATCTCATCCGTCTCAAACCTGGGATCACAATGTCAATCCCTTTGAAGAATGGGACGATAACCCCTTTAACCCGCAAGATTTGAACGGTTTAGAATCTCCGAGAATTGTTGTAGAAACCATCGCCGACCACGGGGAAGAAATTCCGGCAGAACCTATCCAACCCGAACGCCCACAGCGCCCGAATTTTACCCTCAAACGGCTGTTGTTTTCGCCTCAGGCTGCAATTGCCCTGGCATTGATTGTAGGCTCTATGTACGCCCTCACACGCCCTTGCGTGATTGGAGAATGTGCTGCTATTGATCAAGCCAAAGCCTATAGTCAAAGCGCAGAAGAAATTTTACAGACGGTTTCGGGTGCTAAAGCCCCTGGACTGGCTAAACAAGACATCGATGAGGCGATCGCAGAATTAGAAACCATTCCGTTTTGGTCTCCTTATTACGGGCCAGCCAGACGCTTACTCTCAAATTATCGTCAAGAATCAACTGAATTAGGCGCGGTGATTGCAGGGTTGCGGTTTGCAGGACAAGCAGCGAGCCAGGGACAAGATGCGCCTTATACGGTGCAGGAGTGGGAACGGTTAAAAAATCTTTGGGAAGAAGCGATCGCTCAATTGCAACAAGTCCCGATTGAAAGTTTGATTTATCCTTTTGCTCAACAACGTTTAGATCAGTATAATGATGCGGCGGGAGAGGTGCGTGGCCGCTTAATTTTGGAGCGAGAAGCCCAAGAGGTGTTAAAAAGAGGAAAACAGACGGCACAGGTGGCGATCGCTCGTCAGGGAGTGGCGACTCAAGCGAATAGCTGGCAATTGGTCTATGATACCTGGCAACAGGCAACCAATACCCTGGCTTCTGTTCAGGTGGGAACCACGGCCCATCAAGATGCACAGTTATTGTTGGCGAACTATCAGCCGAAGTTAGAAGCCGCGCGCGATCGCAAAACCATTGAGCAAGTTGGACAAGAAGCTTATGATCGAGCGGTTAATAGTGCAGATCAAGCTAAAATCTTAAGTGAACGGGGGGCTTGGTCGGATGCGGTCAAATATTGGAGTCGGGCGGTGAGTTATGGTAAGAAAATTCCTCAAAGTAGTTCTTATACGACGGAAATGAAGCCGTTAATGGAGTCTTACACTCAGTCTTGGAAACAAGCAGAAGCTCAAAATAAGCTGACTAATCGGATTAATAAAGCCCGTCAAGATTTGAAAAAAACCTGCGGCGGTGGGTTAACGGTTTGTAGTTATAGTGTTAACAAAGATTTGATTACGGTCAGAATTACACCCGCTTATTTAGAGAAAATTGAAACTACAGCAACACAAGGGGATCAAAGTGGCAATGAAAAACAACGTTTGGATGCTGAAAAACACGTTCAAACTTTGAAGATTGCCTTACAAACAATTAGTGATAATGCTCAAATTCCGTTAGAAGTTTATAAGCCAGACGGTAAGAAAATTGGGGTTCACTTACCCTAGTAGAGGTTAGGGGGTATAGGTAGCACTGGAGAGATATTAAAAACAGACCTCTCCCCAACCCCTCTCCTATTAGGAGAGGGGCAAGTCATGCTTGTTTTCTGATTTCTCTGTTTGTAGAAGGTGCGAAGGGAAGTGATTAAAATCCCTTGCTCACAAAATCCTCACATTGATCTGTTAGTTTACATCAATAGCACAAGCAAAATTGATTTTAGCTACTTTGTAATTATGGTTTGGACAATTTTTGCACCGGATACTTTGATGCAGTCAGCAACTCGTCTGGCTTCCTCTAGCCCCTTTTCATCTCAATTTAATTATTATTCAGCTTCATTGAGTCAATCTCACGAATATAAATTTAGCTTAGATCTGGAGAAATATCAACTCTATGTAGAAATCGCCACAGATGTTTTGCAAACTCAAAACCACGACCAACTAAAAGCGTTAAAAAACTTTTTAAATACTTTACCCAGTCCAACAGATATTGAAACCGTATTAACAACCGCTGTTAATCAGTTAGCTGAGATTGATAGAGAAACCTATGATTGGATTTTAAAGCATCCTGATTATCTTTTACCCGAACTTGATTTAGTCAGTGTGGCTCAGAATTTAGTTGAATCAATTTTAACTCAGCAAGGATTAATTTCCGATAAAGATTTTGAGTTTACTTCTGAAGGAACACTTAAAACGAGTCCAGCGGCTGAGATGGCTTTATTTATGAATTGTTCTGAAATAGAGTATGTATTTATTCAAGAACAATTAACAGAAAAAATATAATATACAGCGCGAAGTGCAGGCAAGTAGGCAAGTAGGCACAATCGTTTATCTCCTGACTCGCAGACTCGCAGACTCGCAGACTCCTTATACAGCTTATTATTGAGGTTTATAGCTGCGGACTAATATTTTTAAATCTTCTACTAAAGCTGCCAATAAATTTGCTGCATCAACTCTCGTAGCCACCCAAGCGTTGGCTTCAAGTTTGGCACGATGTCGTCGATCTATTAATGTTTGTCCTTTCGTCCATTTGCCTGTTGTTTCAACTCTAACTTTTCCTCGACTAAATTGTAACATTTCGGGATAAAATCGATAAGCAATTGTTACAGCATCGTGAACTAAAAAGCCTTTTATGCCTTGAGTTTCTCTAAATAATAAAGAAGTTTTAGTCATAGATTGACACAGAGAAACAATAAATTGAGCAATGGCACTTTTCGGCATGATCTGAGCAATTTCTTGTGCCATTTGAGGGGTAAAAATTAGCGATCGCGTAATATCTAAAGATAAAATAACTAAATCTTCTCGGCTATTCAACACAATTTCAGCCGCATCTGGATCATAAGCAATATTAAATTCGGCTTGGGATGTAACGTTACCTGGCACTGTAAATGCCCCGCCCATAATAATAATTTCTTTTGCTTTTTTTAAAATTCCAGGTGACTGTTTTTCGGCGGCGGCTAAATTGGTTAAAGGGGCTAAACAAATGAGAGTAATTTCACCGGGAAATTGATTCAATTTTTCAATTAAAACATTCTCTGAAGGCGCTGCTTTTTCAAATTGTAAATGACAAGCGGGTAAAGTGGCGGCTAAATTGCCCAAGCCATCTACACCATGAATAAAGCTAGCATCACCCACTTCTGGGTTAGGTTTAACGATGCCTCTGCCTACCGCAATATTGGTTATATCAACCAGTTGTAATAACTCACAGGCATTTTTGAAGGTCAGCCGGGCATCAACATTTCCTTCGACGGTGGTGATGGCAATTAATTCGGCAAGTCCACGGTTTTCTAAACTCAGCAACCACAATAACGCCAAGGCATCATCGCCGCCTGGGTCGGTATCGAGGATAATTTTAACCGGACTGGGTTGAGTTGACATGGCAGAGGCTGGAACTAAGAGGAAGACTCAGAAGTTAATATCACGTGAGATAGATAATATTCGATAGATTTTATCATATGGCGCTACGCGCCGTCATTACTCCTGACTCCTTATAGAAATCAGTAGTTAGTAATAAGTTTTATTCGGTGCCTCCTGTTTCCTGACTCCTGTCTCCTGTCTCCTTAGAGAAATATTGTGTATTTCCCCAAATTCCGGCTAAAATAAACCAGCTAAAAGTATTCACTCGAAAATCAAATAAGGTAATATCGGCTAAATTAAATAAAATATAAACGGCAAACGCTACACCGTAACTAAATAAGGTTAAGTGGGCTGATTGATTAATATTTTTTGTGATTATTTTATGGGTAAATTGAGATAAAATAAAGCCAATTATTCCGATCAAAAATAAAGTAATAGGAATCCCAATTTCTGCGGTTAACATCAGGAATATATTATGAGGATGACCCATCCAAACGTTCATTTTTGCTTCATATAATGGGGTAAAACTTCGCAGTCCCCAACCTGTCCAAGGGCGCTGTTGTGTTAAGTTCCAGGCAAACTTCCATTGAGTGACTCGTAAGGTTTCTATGGGTCGTTCAAAGTTTTGATCGGTGAGGCGTTGCCAAAAATAAGCTGGAACAATATACCGTAAACTCTGATTAATTGGAGACGGGGCAAATGCTGCGCCTAAAACAGCTAAAATTGCTGATAATATTAAGCCGACTAACCCACGCCAACCGAGATAAATTGCATAGGCAAGAATAATAAAAATGACTAATCCCCAAGCATTCCGAGATTTTGTCACAATCAAGGCTATTCCTGTTAAGCTAAAAACCATTAATAAGAAAATAAGTATTTTTATATTCTTCTTTTTTTTAGTCTGTTGAATAAGATATAATTGTTCGATTAATAATGCGGTGGATAAGGTAAAAACTAATAATAAATAAGCCGCTAAAATATTCGCATACATAAACACAGAACACATCCGGCCGGGTGGATTTCCATTCAGGGGTAATGTCCATCCTAATATACTTTGAAATGCTTCTCCTCCAGACCATCCTAGGAATTGTTGTCCGAAACCTAATAGAATAATTGGTATTGCCGGAGTTATAATAATCCAAGAAAACTGTTTTAATTGAGTCGGTGTTTTGAGGACTTCACTAAATGCAGCAAATACAATAAAATAAGGAATAAAATTACCCGCACCGAGCAAAGCGTCTAGGGGATTTGGAGAGAATATTGCAGTTAAAATTAGTAATCCACTTAAAAGTAATAAACTTTGATTGAGTGGATTTTTTATCATTATATTATAGTGATTTTTCCATATCAAAAATACACCAATTAAGGTAATAATACAGCCCAAAGTCGGCAAGAAAGGCAGTAGCAATATTCCCCATTTTATCCAGTTTAATTCTGTAGTTGAATCGGGTAAAGTTAAAGTGTTTTTCATTAGCAATTGTAAGGATACAGAAGGGGCGCATTGCGATGCGCCCGTACACCGATTTTTGCTGAATTTCCTGTCAGGCGTGCGCGTTTCCCCTTACCCCGTTATAATTTGAGTATTGATTGAACTTATAACTCGATAACAATTTCTGCCTTCGGCTTTAGCAACATAAAGTGCTTTATCGGCTTGTGCAACTAAATTTGCGGGTTGAGTGTTAGGGGAAGGAATGAGGCTGGCAATACCAATACTACAGGTAACAAAATCACTAACTTCAGAGGTTTGATGGGGAATTTCCAGGGAAATAATACTCTTTTGAATTCTTTTAGCAATATTAATAGCGCCAGCTTGATTAGTTTCAGGTAAAATAACCACAAATTCTTCGCCACCGTAACGCGCCACTAAATCAGAAGCCCGATAAACAGCTTGCTGCAATGTTTGAGCCACTTTAAATAAACATAAATCCCCTTGTGGATGACCGTAATAATCGTTGTAGCGCTTAAAATAATCAATATCAATTAATAGCAGAGATAAAGGTTTTTGAGAACGTAGTAATCGTCGCCATTCTACCTGTAATCCTTGGTCAAATTGTCGGCGATTTGGGATTTTTGTTAGAGCATCTGTTTGAGCAATTTCTTCTAATTTTATATTCGCTTCTTCTAAAGCTTGAGTCCGTTGTTTAACTTGTTTTTGAAGTTCAGAATTATAGTTTTTAATCAATTCTTCTGCTTGTTTTCGAGCCGTAATATCCTGGAATGTTACAACGGCATGGGTAATCTTTTTCTGATTGTCTAAGATTGGCGTGGCTTGAACTTCTAATATCATAGGATTTTGACGGGTTCGGATTTCTAAATCTTCAGTTCGAGCGACTTCCCCGGCTAATGCCTTGGCTGCGGGCAATTTTTCTGGGGGATAAGGAATATCGGTTCCGGCAATATACACCTGATAATATTCCGTTAATTCTTCAAATTCGGCTTGTTGTGGTACTTCTTTTTGCAGATATTTTTTACCCATGGGGTTCATATAAATAATCTGTCCATCCTTGCCATGAATCGCAACAGCAATGGGGAGACATTCTAAAAATTTTTGCAAACGTTCCTTACTTTCAAACAATTCTTGATTTAATGATTCCATCGCTTCAAACGACTCACAGAGGCGATGATCCATTCGAGAAAAAACATCACTCAGATCTTGGATCTCAACAATTGGGGTTTGAGGCAGAGCGATACAGCAACTCTCCTGAGAGATTGATTTGGCTGCCTTTTGTAGCTGGATAATGGGTCGCGTCACCCACTTCGCCGTACAACTTCCCAGTACAATTGTCCCAACCAAAACCACACCCACCCACAAACCGGTCTTCTGAATATTGCGATAAATATTACCCATAAAATCGGTTTCAGGCACCGTCAACACAATTAACCAATTAAACCCATATTGATCGCGGTAGGGAACCACATGAGTAAAATAGCGCCGACGACGAGCCAATTGCTGGTTTGTGGCTGGGGGACGGGCGATAAACTGAAAGGACAGGCTGTGTTGGATGTCTTCTAAGTTTGGGGCTTGTTGTAGTAAGGTTTGGGTTGTCCGCCGCGTTAACCAATCTTGACTTTTCATTGCCGCCAAACGTACCCTTGTCTCATTCTCAATACTCTCAACAAAGAGTTGTTCTTGAGTAGAGGTCGCAACCATTTTACCAGAGCGCTCGATCACAAAGATCTGACCATTGGGGGAAAATTTTAACTGGCTGAGAAATATGTTGATGTCGGACAAAATAATATTAGAACCCAGCACACCGACGAATTTACCCTGTTGATGGACGGGTATAATCATTTTTGTCGCAGCCACAGTTTGTCCTGCCCAGGGGAAAACCGCCGCCCAGGATAGGGTATTGGGATCTAATTCAATGGCTTGTTGATACCAAGGACGCGATCGCTCATCCCAATTGGGTAAAGAATAGACTTGTTTTGTCCGTTGACCGCTGGGATCGCTTAAAAAGTATTGGCGCTGTCCTTTGTCACCAGTGGCCGAAAAAATTGACCCCGGTTTGCTAAAGTATCCCTTTTTATCCCGTCCCACAGCGGTATATTGCCCGGTTGAGGAAGTAAATGTTAGGTCAGTGATCTCTTCAAACGTACGAATTTGTTGCCAAAACTGTTTTTCCAGCTTAACGGGATCTTCTAGATTCAGATTACCCTGCTGAGCCGCTAAAATATTGAGGGTTAAAAGTTGAGCCGGAGTCTGAATATGAGTATCCAGGTGATCCTTAACGCCTTCAACGGTCTGGTTCATCAACTGATCGGCAAGATTCCAAATGGCTCGCTGACCGCTGGTATAGGACAAATAACCAATCAGTCCTGATACGCCGCAAACTTGAACAAAGAAAGGTACAATAAGCAGCCGACGAAGGGGAATTTTTGCCCTCAGATGGCTGAATATGTTGGGTTTAGAGGAATAAGACTTCCTCAATGAATCTAGTAACACAAGACCATAGGGAATGAATTTACAATATTTAAATCGGTTCCCATGCCCACTCAGAACGGGTTAAACGAATTTGAGCCAGGGTAAAAATAGTGGGAATAATACGAGCGTAATTCGTCGAGATCGTTCGCCAGCCAATATCAGCTAGAAACCATGTCCACATCACAGGCCCCAGGAAAGCAAACATACTGCGAGTGGCTCCGTAACGAGCGGCGCTTAGGGTCATGCCTCGGCGTGCTGTTTGAGCCGTGACGTAGGTTTGAAATTGAGCCGCAGCCGTAATTCCCCCTTTAACCAGGGTTTGTCGGGCGACTTGATATTGAGCAAAATGCAGAGCAAATTGACGGGCAAGTTGTTGTAAAATTACGGGTCTGAGGATTGAACTGACAGCAAAGGCACTGCCTGCTTTCATTAACAGTCCCAGGGGATCTTTTTGCGCTGATAAGGGCAAGGGTTGGGGTAAATTTGACTGAGCCAAAGCGTTTTGGACTCGCAGCGTTAGGGCTTCTTGTTCGGAGGAAGGTAATTGTTTCCAAGCTCGACCCAGTAAAGACAGATAAATTTCTGATTCTAAGTCAGTGGTGGTAATGTCTTTAGAATAAGGGATTTTTAGATAGCGGCAGACTTGAATTAAGGCTTGACGGTAGCTCGTTTGATGGGTACGGCCGCGCAACACCGTTAACCCATCGGCAGCCAGATAGCGAAATCGTTCTTCGAGTGCATCCAGCCAAAAGGGGCGATCGCGACTTTGAATATCAATCGGTTGGGGGGTGTTAAAATAATCCAAAGGATTTAATCGACGACTAAACAATAGTTCGGTTAACTGTTGTAGTTCTTCTTCTGTCGCCAATTCTAAGGCTGATCTCAGTTCATCCAAGGTCAATAACCTCCTAGGATATGGTATGGGTTTGCCCCTTAATTTTAGGTGGATTTGTCAGGTTTGGTTATTCGTTCTTTGTTGGAGTGTGATTAGGAGGTAGGAGTCAGTAGTCACGCCCGTCAGTATTCACGCCCGTCAGTATTCAGGAGGTAGGAGTCAGTAGTTAGAAGAATCTCCTGATCTGGCGTTGCCTGTAGCACAAGCGTGCCTTCGGTGAGCTGTTCCCCACAAACAACGACTCTACTACTCAACTAATGACCAACAACTAATGAGCAACAACTAATGAGCAATAACGAACCGTTCACAAGTCAGTATTCGTGACATTCTCATAAACTCCTTGATCGCGCTTCACCAGCTTGGTAAACCCGGCATCTCGATATTCTCGATCTGAGGTGGGAATGGATAAATTCGGCGCACTCAAGAGACGACGCACCGGAGCATTTTCCGGGGTTCCCTCCAGCTCGCAATTGGCTAACTGACAAACGTCGCCCCAAGTTTGAACAGTTTGACTCATGGAGTGCATGACTTCAACGGTTTGGTTATTACTCGGACAAAAATAGTCGTAAATTGGCATAATCTAAGACTGGATACTGAAGTGGTTTATTCAACGGGAAAGATTTTTTCTCAATCTATATTACCCGTATTATCTCTGTCGATTATCACTTGTTATCGGTGAGTATATCTATCCAGAGATAGAAATCTTGTTACGCTTGCTCTGATGATTCACCCCAATATAACTGATGTTTAGTGAAAATGAGTTGATGAACCCCCCATGTTACAATAATTTACAATATTTTCTGACGCTGCCAAATGAGCAATGGTGGGTAGGTACTAACGATTCTAAAGATTTTAATCAAATTGCTACTGATAAATTTAATCAATTTTATAGATTCTATTGTACCTATGATTATTATCCTCAAGTTTTATTAGTTGAACCCGATCCCGTTTATTTTTTAGCCAGTTTTATTGCAGCAGTGGCAGCAAACTGCCCAATTTTTCTAGGAAATCCTCATTGGCAGGAATTAGAATGGCAACAGGTTTTTGCACAGGTTAAACCCGACATTATTTTAGGTGAAGTTTCTGTTAAATCTCCTACTGTTTTTAACTATAACCCTCAGAATTTAGCGCACTTTATTATGATTCCCACAGGGGGAAGTTCGGGTCAAATTAAGTTTGCGGTTCATACTTGGGAAACTTTAACCGCATCTGTTCAAGGATTCCAGCAATATTTCCAACGATCAAAAATTAATTCTTATTGTGTTCTTCCGCTTTATCATGTCAGTGGATTGATGCAATTTATTCGCTCTTTCACGACGGGTGGAAAACTAATTATTCAATCTTTTAATCAAATTAAACAGGGTGATTTTATTGAGACTAATCCTTCTAACTTTTTTATTTCTTTAGTTCCAACTCAACTTCAGACTTTATTAAAAATTCCTCAATCTACTTTATGGTTATCTCAATTTAATACTGTTTTGCTCGGTGGTGCGCCTGCTGGGTCGGAACTTTTAACAGAAGCCAGAGACCATCAAATTTGTCTTGCGCCAACTTACGGCATGACAGAAACAGCTTCCCAAATTGTGACTTTAAAGCCGATTGACTTTCTAGCAGGTTATCAAAATTCAGGTCAAGTTTTACCCCACGCTAAAATAGAAATTAATTCTCCTGAATCTCAAGAATTAGAATTTAATCAAACCGGCTCTATTCAAATTAAATCTAAGTCTTTAATGTGGGGTTATTTCAGCTCAAGTTTTAACCCCAAAACTAGGATAAATCAACTTAATTCTGATGATTTGGGTTATCTCGACAAACAGGGATATTTAACTGTTATCGGACGTAATAGCGATAAAATTATTACAGGAGGTGAAAATGTTTTTCCCACAGAAGTTGAGGCTATTATTCGAGCCACAGATCAAGTTAAAGAAGTCTGTGTTATTGGGTTACCAGATACTTATTGGGGGCAAATTGTTACGGCTGTATACATTCCCAAAATACCTGAAGTTGAATTAGATATTTTAAAAGCAAGTTTAACGGGTAAACTCTCTAAATATAAACATCCTAAATTGTGGATTGCTGTTGATAAAATTCCTTATAATCCTCAAGGAAAAATTAATCGTAAACAATTACAATTATGGGTAAAAACCTTAAAAAATGATTGATATCTGTGTGTTTGATCTGGCAAATCAAAGCAAAATTTCTATCAAATTAACGAGGAAAAATGAATAGTGTTTGAAAAACTTAATATTTAAAGAGTCTAAGAAATATTTGTTCATATTTTGTATTAAATTTTGTATCAGATCTAATGATATACTAATGAAATTCAGTTCAGTAACGTCAATCAGAATATCAAAACAGAGGCTGGAAGATAAAATTATCTCGATTTCAGAAAGAGCCAGGAAAAAATATTTAATTTTTAGTCGTAACAAAGACTCGCTGAGAAACCTTTAACTTCATTTCGTCGCTGATTAGTTTCAAGAGATAAGTATTCGCTTTCAAATCCCACCCGTCACTTAATAAAACTCTATTTAGGAGAATTACTATGGTTTATCTTAATTCATCAGAATCTCAAACTCATCTGAGCAATCTCGATGATTTACCGATTAAAACCATTAATCAAATTCAACCCCACGGTATTCTGCTAGTTTTAGAAGAGCCAGACTTAAAGATTTTACAAGTCAGTGACAATACCTTTTCATTGTTAGCAACCACACCTGAAAAGATTTTAAATCAAACCTTAGAAGATTTACTTGATGCGTTTCAGATCGAACGAATTCAACAAGGATTAGCCAGTGATAGTCTTGAGTTTCTTAATCCTACTAAACTGTGGATTCATACAAAAGGAGATGATTATATTGTATTTGATGCGGTTTTTCATCGTAACTCCAATGGTTTACTCATTCTTGAACTAGAACCCGCGATTTCTCATGAAAATATCCCGTTTTTAAGTTTTTATCATTTAGCACGAGTCTCAATTAATCAATTTAAATCTACCTCAAAACTGGATGATTTTTATCAAGTCATTGTTCAGGAAGTGCGGAAAGCAACCGGATTTGATCGGGTAATGTTGTATAAATTCGATCAAGATCAACATGGTGTTGTTGTGGCAGAAGAAAAACTAGAAACACTCGAACCTTATCTCGGTTTACATTTTCCGGCTTCAGATATTCCTAAAGCAGCGCGTCAGTTATTTAGTACAAATTGGATTCGACAAATTCCCAATGCTAAAGCCGAAGCCGTGGGATTATTTCCTATTGTTAATCCTAAAACTCATCGTCCTTTAGAACTAACTCATTCTATTTTAAGAAGTGCTTCTCCTTGCCATTTAGAATATCTTCATAATATGAAAGTCGGTGCTTCTTTAACCATTTCACTGATTAAAGAAGGACAACTATGGGGGTTAATTGCCTGTCATCATCAAACGCCGAAATATGTCTCTTATGAACTCCGAAAAGCTTGTGAATTTCTAGGACGAGTGATTTTCTCTGAACTGGCGGCTCGCGAAGAAACAGAAGATTATGGTTATCGCATTAAGTTAACGTCTATTCAAGCTAAACTGATGGACTTAATGTCTGAAAAAGAAAGCTTTATTCAGGGTTTAGTGCAAGATAAAACAAGCTTACTCGACTTAACAACGGCTCAAGGTGCGGCAATTTATTTCGGGGGAAATTGGACAACAATTGGTGAAACCCCGAGTCAAGAAGATCTGAATTTATTAGTACAATGGCTGAAAAAAAATGTAGATAAAGAAGTCTTCTCAACGGATTCTTTACCGCGAATTTATGCCGATGCTGAACCGTTTAAAGATGTTGGTAGTGGTTTACTCGCCATTCCAATTTCAGAGCGCAATTATGTGTTGTGGTTCCGTCCTGAAGTCATACAAACCGTGAATTGGGGAGGCGATCCCAATAAAGCAATAGAAGCGACTCATTTAGAAGGAGAAATTAAACTCTCGCCTCGTAAATCGTTTCAATTGTGGCAAGAAACCGTCAAGCTTAAATCTTTACCGTGGAAGCCTGTTGAGATTCAAGCCGCTTTAGAACTGCGAAAAGCCATCATTAATATTATCCTACGACAAGCCGATGAATTAGCACAATTAGCTCATGATTTAGAACGCTCTAACGCGGAGTTAAAAAAGTTTGCTTATGTGGCTTCCCATGACTTACAAGAACCCTTAAATCAGGTAGCAAATTATGTGCAATTGTTAGAAATGCGCTATGATGCAGAAATCGACCAAGATGGTAAAGAATTTATCGGTTTTGCCGTCGAAGGAGTCAGCTTAATGCAAACCTTAATTGATGATATTTTAGCTTATTCTAAAGTAGATTTACAAGGGGTTGAATTTGAACTGATAGATGCCTCAACGGCTTTAACGCGATCGCTGTTGAACCTGCGGCAACGCATTCAAGAATCTCAGGCGATTATTACTCATAATCCGATGCCGAAGATTATGGCAGACAGCACTCAATTGATGCAATTATTCCAAAATTTAATTGGAAATGCGATTAAGTTTCGCAGTGAAAAAATCCCGACAATTCATATTGGTGCAAAACGGCTTGAGGATGAATGGTTATTTTCTGTTCAAGATAATGGTATTGGCATCGATCCTCAGTTTGCAGAACGCATTTTTGTCATCTTTCAACGGTTGCATCCCCGTGATGAGTATCCCGGTACAGGCATGGGGTTAGCCATCTGTAAAAAGATTGTAGAATGCCATCGAGGACGGATTTGGCTCGAGTCTCAACCTGGCGCAGGAGCAACATTCTGTTTTACAATTCCAGTCGGAGGACGCGCGAAGTGATCGTCGAAACGGACACTAAATGTAGACTTATTCTTTTAGTGGAAGATAACCGAGCTGATATTCGCTTAATTCAAGAAGCGTTAAAACACAGTTCGGTTCCTCATGAAATTGTAGCCGTTAGAGACGGGATGGATGCGATGGCATTCCTACAACAACAGGGAGAATATGCCTCAGCACCCCGTCCTGACTTGATTCTGCTCGACTTAAACTTGCCGCGTAAAGATGGCCGGGAAGTGTTGGCAGAAATTAAAGCCTCGGAAAACTTAAAAAGAATTCCGGTGGTGGTATTGACAACCTCTCACAATGAAGAAGATATTCTTCACAGTTATAATTTACACGTCAACTGCTACATCACAAAATCTCGTAATCTCAGTCAGTTATTTGAAATTGTTAAAGGAATAGAGGAGTTTTGGCTGAAATTAGTCACCCTTCCTGGGGAATAATAAAGATAGTGAGTTATTTTTTGTCATTCATTATTCAGGGTTTGAATAGTAAAGAATGACACATGAGCCATGACAAATAACAAAGGACTAATCACTAATGATCCATGAATATTTTGTTAATTGAAGATAGTTTAGCAGAGGCTCGATTATTACAGGAGTTACTCAAAGATTCTTGGCTAAAAAACTATGATGTTATTCATGTTAAGCGATTATCAGACGCTTTACAACAACTTCAGCAAACGGAACGTTCTTTTAATGTTATTTTACTGGATTTGTCTTTACCCGATAGTCAAGGATTAGACTCCTTAAAAACATTAATTCATGATTCCCCCGAATTACCCATTGTTGTATTAACGAATACCAATGATGGAGATTTAGCCTTAGACGCGGTTCGTTGGGGAGCGCAAGATTATCTTTTAAAACGACAAGTGACCACAGAAGTTTTAGTGCGATCGCTGCGATATGCCATTGAACGTAAACAAGTAATAGAAACGCTTCGTCAAGAAAATGAAAGTTTAGGAAATAAAGTACAATTTCAAAGTGCAGAATTGATCAAGGCAAAAGAACAAAATCGTCGTCGCTCTGAATTTGTTTCTATGATGTCCCATGATTTTCGTAATCCACTTTGTACTATTTTGCTATCGACTGAACTTTTAAAAAATAGCGACAAAAAGTTGACTCCAGCACATAGAAAAGCAATTTTTAAACGAATTAAAGCCGCTGGAAATAATATGGTTCAATTGTTAGATGAAGTCATCTTAGTAGGAAAATCTGATTTAGAACAATTAAAATGGGTTCCGGCTCCCCTCAATTTAGCTAATTTTTGTCAGCAACTGATTGAAGAATTACAACACAATACCAGTCCTGATTCTCAAATTTTACTCGCCATTCAAGGAAATCTTGAAGGGAGATTATGGGATGAACATTTACTCCGACATATTCTTTCTAATTTGCTGACCAATGCAGTTAAATATTCTCCGAATGGTGGTACAATTCAGTTAACAATTATTGCTGAAAATCATCAAGTCCAATTTCAAGTTCAAGATCAAGGCATCGGGATTTCTGTTGAAGACCAAAAACGCCTATTTCAGGCTTTTCAGCGCGGCCATAATGTTGGAGAAATCGATGGCACCGGATTAGGTTTAGCAATTGTTCAGCGTTGTTTAGAAGCGTGTAACGGTAAGGTTAAAGTTGAGAGTCATTTAGGAGAAGGCAGCACATTTATAGTGACTATACCTAATTTTTGGGAGTGATCATATTAACCTGCATTGGGTTTGACAGAGGAAAGTTATACCTTTATTTTGCTTTTTTAAACAAAGAAAACTTATCAAATTTTTCTGCCAATAGATAATAGAATGTGACTCGAGATTTATTACTGGTATTTTTCATAATTTCACACACTTCTCCAATGGCTTGATTTAAATCGGCATCACTTGCAGTCAGTTGAAGTTTCTTTTTCAAAAAGCTTGTTCTGACTCGATCTAATTCTATTTGATCTTTGCAAGAGACTAAGGATGCATCCCGACTTCGTAATGCTATGCCAAGATGTCTCACAATTCCTGCCACCACTTCCTCATCAACATTATCAGTATATTTCTGGATATTTGTTATGTATTCAGCCATTTTAAAGTTATATTTTTTAAATTTGTTCAGATTGACAGCAAAGTGTTTTAATAACACCTCAGATTGATTATATCCGATATATTCTATCCTATCTCGCGCACCAGATTTCAGATTTTATCAGTCAGTAACAATCCGTAATTAAGACTCGTTGAATACCCAATTCGAGTCCATTTACTACGTTTGTGACAGTCATTTTATCAGACATATGTAGAACCTCACTATGATAAATTCAAAAAATGAACAGACTTTTAGGGCTACTTTTTTGCTATCTTAGACTGAACTGCGCCGCAATAAAATATATAAAGTTAGTCTCTAGATACTGACTATTTATGGTTTTTGAGAGAAAACCCATACTTAAACACTTTTGTCAATATATAAAGTTCTTAAAATACAGATTTAGAGTTTAAAGTTTTATGACAAATGCAAAATCCCCACCTGTAAAAAGATAGGGATTCTCAGTATAGATAATAATCTGACTCGCGTTAACCTATTTCAAGAATTAAGACTAACCAAACGGATTATATTTTAGATACTTGCACCAGATTTTGGATCAGATCCTGTGGGTGAAACTAAGTTCCGGAGGAAAGTAATTTGTTGCTGAAAGTCTAATGATTCTACAGCCCCTAATACAGTCTTTTCTGTATCGCTCATTTCATAACCTTCTGGCATGGGAATGATGCTACCTTCACTCATTCCTTGCGCTAAACGATACCAAACAAGTAACTTTGTATTATCATTTAAAGAACCGTATTCACGAGTAATTTCTGTGCTGGTTTTTTGTAAAATATCTCGTTGAACTTGAAGCTGTTCGTCTTTAGAAAGCTCTTGAATTTGCTTAAAAATGCCTTCAGCAATCTCAGTTTCAGCAGTTCCTGGTGCTGCTGGGGTAATGGATGTACCCATTTTGGTATACATGAACCATAATACAGCTAATTGTTGATCGACAGTCAACGTTTTGAATTGCTCTAAAGTTTGATCGGTATTTCCTTGTGCTTGAGCAAAAGTCATATAAATCTTCTCCTATTATCTTTAACGATTAGAAAATATAAGATGCAAATTTTGCTTACAACTTAAATTCTTTTTTTCTTAATCTTTTATAAATACTAATAAGATTAATTCTAATTTTTCATCGTCCTAGAGAAAGATTCAGTTGCTCTAAATTTTAGACGTTTGAGAGAATAATAATTCTCTAGATAGATTTTAAATATTTTTATTCCTTTGTGGTGATGGGTAAAATCACACGAGAGGCATACTCTCCGCCACATTGAACCATCAAAGTAATAATTTGAGCCTCAATCAGTTGAGTTTGACTGGGGGGTTGACAATTGCCCGAATTAACCGGATAAGCTGGGAAACAAGCAGCGCTAACACTGAGGCGAATGGCATTTCCCGCCTGAATCTGCATACAAGTGGCTTGTAGCGGAATGCTGACCGGACTGATCTGCTGATTGAGCCGGATGTATCCTTGAGTAAAGTTATAAACCTTACCGTCTGTCTGAACAACTGATAAGACAGCACACAAATCAAAACTAGGGGTATCCGCCTCACAATAAATTTCTACTTTGGGTTGTCCAATAATCAATAAATCCGTTTCCAAAGGGGCAGACGTATAGGTTAAAATATCACTGCGGTTATCGAGTTGCGATCGCTCCATTGCACCTGCGGGAATCGCTGCATGGCCACCTAAACTCGGTACAGGTCGCCAGGGATCGTGAACAAAAATATCTTCAGAATAAACCCGCTCAAGATCTTCTATTGGTACTTCTTCTAATTCTAAAGAAGCAAAATTCGATAAATTATTATCTAAATTTGGACTGACTTCTTCGGCAATTTCTAATAATATCCCATCATCTTCTCGAATCGCTGCGAGTCCTGTACTTAATAGATAAAAATATTGAGTTTTCTCACTATTCCAGGCGGCTAACTCTCGCCAACAATAAGCCCCCATATCAAAGACAGAAATCGGGTTTTCTGATAAAATTCCTGTATCAATACCCTTTAAAAACTGATCGAACCAGCGAATTTGTAATTCATCAATCGGGTTAATCGCTAATGCGCCATAATCTAATTCACCAACATTTTTACCCCAAGGTAAATGAGACCACGGCCCGATAATTAAATGTTGAGGCGCTGAATTTTGCTCCACTTGATTTTGATAACAATTTAAGGTTCCTCTCAGATACGGATCAAACCATCCACCAATATGTAATATAGGTAAATTAAGCGATTTAAGTTGAGGATTAAATTGCTGCCAATATTCACTACTCTGTTGAGAGTGTTGTATCCAGTCATGATAAAAAGAATCCGGTGCGAACTCTGTTAAAATCTCTGGAAGCGCTGGAGTCGGATCAAATAGTGGTAAGTTGCGAGAGGCTTTGTAGAGCTGGTTGTAAGCGGTTTTCATTCCTTTAATTCGAGCCGTTTCTGTAGCAAGCTGAATCGCCCACGCTAAATTAATTTGTAAACAAAATGCGTCATTTTCATAAGCCCAATCTTGATATAAATCATAGGCAATCATAGCCGGGCAAATTGTTTTTAAAGCCGTGGGTTGAGCCGAAGCGGCATAGAGTTGAGTCATGCCTTGATAAGAAAACCCATACATCCCTACTTTGCCGTTACTTCCGGGTAAATGAGCAGCCCAATTAACGGTTTCTAAACCATCTTGAACTTCATTGGCAAATAGTTGAAATTCTCCCTCTGAAGTGCCTCGGCCTCGCACATCCTGAATCACAACGATATACCCCTGGGCCGCATACCATCTGGGATGATTATACACAACAGTTGAAGCGATCGCCCGACCGTAAGGTTGCCGCATTAATAATACAGGATAAGTTCCCGTTGCCTCAGGGCGATAAATATCAGCATCCAAACGCACGCCATCGGATGTAATAAAAGATGCTGTTTCTGAGATAATCATCTTCGAGCTTGATTCAATCGGACAATGATTAGTTTAACAGGGAATCAGGGTATCTGTTCGCCGTAAAACTTTTAAATCTTCCGCATCCAATTCAGCCGGGATGCCAGTGCGAATCAGTTCGACAAAATCTTCGTTGGGAACCATGATACAAAGAACATAAAGGCGACCTGACCCTACATTTGTAATCGTATGAATTCCAGTGGGCGGCATTAAAATACTGTCTCCCGCTAACAGAGTAATCGATTTACCATCACAACTGGCTTCTCCTTCTCCTTTGAGGATAAAAAACATTTCAACTGCGCGATGATGTTGATGAAAGGGAATGGTTGCCCCGGCATCAAAAATTTCGACACAAACAGTTAACGATGCGTTGGCTGAGTCCGGGTCAAAAATAATGGCTAATCGATTTTTATCTTGAGGACTGATACGATAGGCACGATAATCTGTTAAAGATTTAACAATGGGAATCATACAATGATCGCTCATGGATCTTGCCTCGTTTATTTCAAGACTCATAATAGTTACTTATTCATTATCATAGGATATTCACATATTGTATCGGCAGCCTCGAATCTGAGTTAAAACTATCTAAAATTTGTTATTTAATTTAAGAGTGATTGAAGCAAGCTATTTATTCATCAGCGTTGTGTCGATTATACTTTTTAAGCTGACAACGTATTCTTAACTTTTGGTCAAAAAAAGAAAGATTAATTCGTAAAAATTTTATAATCTTTTAATAAAATCTTTGAGTTTCCAGCAAATCAGAAGACTACTCTTTGTTTGTGGCTCATTCTTAATTGTTAAACCCTGATGTGGGTCTGTATTTACCTTCTGTTTGACTTGCCCTTAGCGCTGGGAAGCATTAAGCTATTGAGTACGTAAAGTTTTTTGTAGATATTTCTCGAAGTATAAGGACGTTGGACAAGCCGCTTGCTAGTGTTGATGTGAATCTTTTAATTCGGCGAGTTGCGATCGCTGCTGTAGCGTTCATGGCGATCATTTTAACTTGGGTAGTGGGTTCAGGCTGGCTGCAAGGATCAGACCCTTATGTTGAAAATGTACTGGCTTTAGAGGGAGATCCCCTTCAAGGGCAAGCCATTTTTCTAATGAACTGTGCAGGTTGTCATATTTCCCAACAAGGGGAACAAGTCGGGCCCAGCTTACAAGATGTGTCACAACATAAGTCTCGGGCTGGTATTATTCACCAGGTGATTAGTGGCAAGACTCCCCCAATGCCCCAATTTCAGCCCAGTTCTCAAGAAATGGCTGATTTATTGAGCTATCTTGAACAAATTTGATCGATCCACTTGTAATTTCTTCAGCCTATATGTTATGATAACAAAGTTGCTGGCGTAGCACAATTGGTAGTGCATCCGACTTGTAATCGGAAGGTTGATGGTTCGAGTCCGTTCGCCAGCTTAGGTTTCAGCCCCTCCCAAGTCAGTTTGAAGATAATTTGACGATAAATCTCTACAGTGGTTTGTCCCTCTTTTTTGAATTGGGCAATTATTCACTGATGGCCCCCAACTACTCAACTAGACCGGGTCTACTTAGCTTGTCTCCAGAGTCAGACACTTATATATAGAGTCCTCTGCAAACAGAGCCCAACTAGCTAAATAGCTTTAATCAAAATGGCTACTAACTCCACTGAAGCCCGCCTCTAAAGCCTCAGTGTTATCACTGATATGAGTGTAGTCTGGAATACAATAGAGGCAAAGGGGTGGTAACACGCTTCCCTGAGCGGCTTACAGCCACTTTTGCATCTCTTCAGAAAAAAAATCAAAAAAAGAGTTGGAAAAATCCGTCACATCCGTCACCGCTATACAGGGTAAGGGTTCTAGCGTCACCAAAATCCGTCACCAATCCGTCACCAATCCGTCACCCTTTTTCTTGGATTGGCAGTCTTGGTATCACAAAGCACTCCTGATAATTCTCAGAAGTGCCGGGATTTTAGTCGTTTATTTGCGATCGCTTTCATCAAAAAGGGCCCCTGATTAGAGACCCCTTTCTGTTATTTGTCTGAGTTGTCTGTGAAATTGTTGCTCATTTCTCCAGCGGCTTTAGCCTTCTCAACCTCCAGTTGCAACAACCGACGGATTAAGCTCGACAGAGACCGTTGCCGTTTCTCTGCTAGTTGCTTTCCATCCTCCAGCAAATCTTCATCCAGGTATACCTGTATTTTAGGTTTGTTGCTTGGCACTATTGCTGTCATCTCTACACTACCTCAATTCTACTCTTACTTAAAATTTTAGCCTAGGGGGATTTACAGAGTGGTTTCTGTTATGGTACAGTATTGTCACTTGCTCAAACAAAGCAAAACCCACTGGTGTTTCTGGCCGCGAACCTTCTCACCAATGGGTATGTACTCCGTTTTGTATAGGAGATTAATTCATCATGACACAACATTCCATCAATGAAAAGACACTCCCAGAGCTAAAGCAGTTAGCCCTGGATGAGTTAGGACTGACCCGTGATGAGGTCAAGCAGCACGGAGACTTACGGCAACGCTCAACTTGGCTAAAAGCCATCACCCAAGCCTACAAGGACGACAAAACCACACAGGCCGATCAAAAGTTGCCCGTTGTCCAAGTCACAGCATCATCAAATAATTCAATCTACTCTGAGTTATTGCCAGACAACACCCCTCCAAAAAAGCAGATAGAACTATCAATTGTTCCCTGGTTGAGTGACCCCGAGACTCTCAAACGAATTGAAGCATCAATTGATTGGAAGCATCACTGCAACCTGCTTGTTAGCCCCTCAGACTTAGAACAGTTAAAGCTCAAAGATACTAAGTTCTGCTGTTACGAAGACTGGATGCACCCCGGTAAATTCGTTAACGTCTATCCCGTTGGACTGGCACAAGTCTTACTCTTTGATTTGCACGGCATTATCTATTACATTCCTTTCAGCGGTAACAGGATACTTTCTCAGTCCCTGCCTTCATTCTTAGAGAAAGCTCAATCACTTCCCCACACCCATCAAGAAGCAGTTGAACACCTCAACAAACTCTATATGGTGGTAATGGGTGGTGGCATTCAATTAACTATTGTATAGCGTTGTATAGGCAATTACTGTATAGGCAAAGCTATCATCATTGCCTATAGAACATTTCAGCGATTAGTTACCCAACGTTACCCAAGCAAAATACAGCATACTACAATGCCTGACTTATGCCAACATTCCCCACCAAAAGATGCACCGTCTATACAAAACTAGCACTGTCTAGGAGAGAAGGTGCAGCCCTATGTAAAGCGATGGGTTGGGGTCTACAACGTCCCCTATCTCCCCAGCAAATCAAAGTCCTTGATTACCTCTCCAAACAACTAACCGAGTGGAAATCAAGAGACCTATCACTCCAGTCTTTTATTGATTATTGTTTACCGGAATTAATGCAAGATGCCTAATAACAAAACACCCCAGCAACAAGCTGAAAACCTCTCATCCTTTGAAATCGTAGCTGATGAAATTGCCGAAGAACGTGCCAATAATTTAGCCGATGAGGTTGACGCTCGAACTATTCAGAAGTTCTTACAAAAAATGTCAGACCGTAATGGTGAAGTTGGTACAAAAGCCCAAGCCATGCTCAGCCAATTAAGAATGGGAATGTATTCTAAAATTGCCGAAGAAAACGCAGAAGCTGAAGCCGCAACAATTCCAGATGAAGAAATAGAACGGATGAAACAACGCGCCCTTTCTCCTCAGAAAGTCCTACGCGCCATTGCTAATCAAAACTCAGACAACGGAGGTGATGACGATACTCAAGTCCGGCTATTAATGGGAGGTCAATAGCAGTGTTATTGGTTTTATCCTCAGGGATAGTATTAGGAAGTTGCTTTACTTGGCTGTTAATGAAAGCCTCAAAACTATCTCGCAGAGACCGAATAGAAGCCACCCTCGAAACAATCAAGGAACTACAGTCAATCTTTTGTCAATCAATAAGAGGCAGTTCTATGTTTGATGAGTTAGAAAATGTCCGAGCTGTTGTTGAAGGGATGAAAAGACATTAGTACTTTTATGTCAGAAAAAGGAGATTTCAATGAGCAACTATAACTGGGATGTCGGGGATGTTTTTGACTTTATTCTCCGGATGGAGCCTACTCTAGGAGAGATATGTGAGGAGTTTAAGCTATCAAGAGGCTTGATGCGTAAGATGCTTACAGGTTGGGGTTGCTATCAAAAAGGCAGTTTTTGGTATCTTCCAGATTGGCATTAGTTAACCGTACGATTTTAGGAGAAAACAATGAAAAAAAAGAAACGGCTAAAAGCCCTGACCCAGATGAGCGACAGCCTTAATCAAGTGGCTCTATCTTTAGAAACTGAACTCCCAGAATTAAGAAACTATTCAAGGCTGAACAAGGACAAAATAGGGGAAGTAGCTATATATTGTGGGCAGATACATACAGAGATTATCAGACTATCTAAAGTTCAAACCCGAATAGCTCAAGCCCTAGAGAATATCGCTAAATCTCTTGAGTCAGAATAATCTATTTTTCGTTCCCTATTCCTTGTTCTTTGTAACTGCAATGTCTGACTTTAACTTTGATTTTGGGGGGCTATTCAAACTACCTGAACAACCCCCCAAAGAAACTGAAATCACCTCACCCCCGCCCATTCAAAAATGGGAGAAACGGGCATCAAACAGCGAGTTTGTCGAACCACAGAGACTAAAAGACAAACAAGACTATCGCATCCGTAGAGCCTTGTCAGTCCCCACCAGCGCTCGTGAGTGGTCTGCAACCTTCACCCTTTATCTTATCCTGCCGACCGCAGTATGTGAATCAACCTTTGCAGCAGAACGCAACGGGGTTGATTGGGGTTGGACAACAGCAACCCTCCTAGCCGGATTGTGTGCCATTAGCTACTTTTTCATCCAGTGGCTGCTGACACGCTACCCAAGCCTTGTTACAGGTCTAGTGATGCGATTAGTCATGGTCACAATTGCAATCTTGTTGGGGGTGATGTCAATTGGCTAAACGGTCTATCCCGGTCTCAGTCTTGCAAAGTTGGTTTGCTGAGTACAACACCCTCACAAGCCTAAGTAATGCTTGCATAGCACTTACAGGAGTGATGTTTTTATCCTCCTATCCCATTCAACACTCAATGAACAACCTACCCTTGGCGCGTACCTTGAGATGGGGTTCACTCATCCCCGGCTTCATCGTCAAATCCAAAAACAAGCGCCTTGACATTCTTGAGTATGAATTCAGCCGTTGCCAAGTCTACGAGTCAGAGAACCGGGTAGACCGTTATGTTGAAACACTTAAAACTGACTACATTGAACCGAAAACAATGACCGCTGAGCTTGTCGAGCCTGAAGCCTTACCCGAACCGCTTGAAGTCATCCAAGTCAAAGACGTACTCGCTGAGGGTACAGGTATTGCCCTCTTAGGTGATTCAGGCGCGGGTAAAACCTCGGTTTGCCTTTACCTTGCAGGTGAGATGGACGCTGAACAGGTTGTGGTGTGCAACCCCCATGATGATGGGAGGACATGGCCGGATGGCATCACCGTCTATTCTGACTATGATGACATCTTCAACTACCTCGAACAATCACTTTTAGACTTAGAAGCCCGCAAACAACTCAACCGTCAACGGCAACCCTTAACCCGGTTAGTTGAATTCCTGGACGAATGGCCGTCTGTGCGAGTCGAAGCCAAACGGCGCAAATTAGACATCTGTGAGCGCTTTATTATCCGTTCCGGTTCTGAATGTAGAAAGTACAACAAACTCAGTGTTTTCTGCTCACATTCAGGCAACGTTAAAGCCCTCGGATTAGATGGAATGGGAGACTTTCTCGAGAACTACTCACTCATCCGTCTCAATAAAATAGCCCTCAAGTATGCTAAGACTCACCCCGACAGACGCATCATCCAGGAATTAAAATCAACCGCTTATTGTGCCATGGTCAATGATGAGTTGAGTGTTCATCCGACTCACTCACACTATCAACAAGTCAAGGATAAACAGCCCCCCGCCAATATTAAACCACTGCGGTTAAACCCGGTGCAGAATTTAGTTAGCCCTGAGGTTAACCCAGAAGTTAGCCTAACTGAACCTAACCAAACTCTAACCTCTCCTAACCCGCCCCTAACCACCAGTCTAACTGGGTTAACCGAAAATTACCAAGTTAGCGAGTTAAGGCTGTCTGAGGCAGTCAAGGCTATCACTGAGGGTGGTTATTCAGACACTAAAATCATCAAGGACATTCTAGGTATGAAAGGGGCTAATTATCGTCGAGGGAAAGATTTGTTGAGCGCATTGAAAGAGTTGATTTAACTCTCAACAATTTGACTATTTCTATAAAAAGAGTGACAAAAAGCAAATCAGTTTACAACCATGGATAAATATCAATTAGTGCTTGTTCTTTTTGACAGAATTCTTATCAGTTTAAGCTCTCCTCTACTTAAGCTTGTCACTCCACCTCACCAACCCGGAGTGAGCAATCTCATCTCACGACTTAAACCCCAAGCAGATTAACAATGTATCAACAGACTTCATTAGAGAGGGACTATAGCAGTTTGCAGCGCCTTGAGGAGATGAAAACGGGGGTTTGTGTACTCAGAGACTTTGAGGCGACTGTGGCAAAAACTGAGAAGCTGTTAACCCTTTCCTTGACAGACTTCTCACCCCTAGCGTTTTTAATCGTACCAAGCAAGCTTTAGCAATGTGTAGCCAGAGTAAAACCCTATAGGGTTTATAGAAAAAATAGCTAAACAGTTTAAAGTTGTTCGGCAGCTTCGGCAAACTTCTCTGGGTCAAAGATGACAACCTTGTCATTGGTTAGCTTGATATCGTAGCTCAATGATTTTGAAGACAGGGCGGTTTGCACAAACCTCACAACTTCCTAACCCTGTCACCAAAGTCAGAACAAAACGACTCCCGACAAGAAGCGGTAGCAGTCCCTCCATCCCCAACTTGAATCCTTGTTCAATATCTGCATAAAAGACGGACACCCTTTTAGCAAGTGGAAAGATGAAACAGAGGCACAGACTTAACAGTAGGAAATATTAGGTGTCCGTCTTTCCGATAAAAGACGGACATATTGAAGATTGCTAATATTTTGCATCATTCAGAGAAAAATAGCAATTAGTTCTCAAAGTGAAAACCCGCCTGGGTTTTAAGCCTTGCGGGTTTTGTTTTTTGCTGCTTATAATAAACAGCTAGTTAAGGGCGTTTTTCAAGATGACAATCCAAAAGTTCAGCTAGGAAAGCGCCTTTAAAATGTCAAGAACACAAGGAGATTATAGCATGAAACAGCTAGTAAAACTACTCACCCCTGCCAAAGAAAAAGGAAAATATATTTGCCCGTCTTGCGGCGGTCACAACTTCTCAGTCAACAACATGACAGGCGCTTATAGCTGCTGGAATGGTTGCTCAACGACAAATATTAAAGAACTAATAAAAGCAGAGTACCCGAAACTTTTCGAGACTGACCGCACAGAGAAAGCACCCCGAGAAAGCAAGACAACTGAGTACTTTTACCCCGACCGTGACGGCAACCCATTGGTGAAGGTGACTAAGGTTGTTCCTGGACGCAATGGTAAAGGCAAGTCAATTTATCAGCAGCATTGGAACGGTACAGAGTGGGTTAAAGGTTACGGGCCTGTTAAGACTCCAGATATCCCCTTGTATCGTTACGCCGATGTGATGGCGGCAATCGCACAAGGTGAGGCTATTGTGCTGTGTGAAGGGGAATCTACAGTTGATGCATTCTGGGATAAAGCCATCCCCGCTACAACGACTATCGGCGGCACAGGCAAAACCGTTACCAAGGCATTTGAGACAGTCGATGGGCAGAAGCTCACCCGGTTTAAACGTAACCTGAATGGGTTTGAATCAATCAAGCCCGCATTGGCTGACTTGGGTGAGGCTGAGGTAATTCTTGCCCCCGACCGGGATAAGCCAGGATGCCTGCATATGGAGATGATGGCAGAAATACTTAATGTCAAAGGCTGGCTCTATGCCTTGCCCCAATCTCCTCAGTTTTGGCAAGCCTTAGAGGACAAGGGAGGGATTGACTTTGTTGATTGGATACACGATTATCCCAAGCTTCCAAAGCAGGAGATTCTAAACTACGTTACCCCTAACCCCACTCACGCCTCACCTGCCAGCCCTCAACCGCAATTGTTAGAGTTCTCAGCCCCAACCCCAAAGAAACGCCCTAAAGCCAGCGCTCTAGCCCGCCAACTGCACCGGAAATATCCTCACCTGCTCTATGTTGCCGATCGCAAGGTTTGGATGCGTTATGAAGCCATGGCGAAGGGAGTGTGGACTGAGATACCCGCAGAGGCTGTTGAGCGACTGGCAATGCAGCTTATAGAAGAATTGGGATGTGATGACTTAGATTCAACCGCCTATATCACTCAAGTGGTTGATTTCTTGTGGTTAAGTACTTCAGCCTATACAGATACTTGGGACGAAGCAGACAATCAGCGTTACCTGCCCTTTACCAATGGGGTATTGGATTTAGAAACAAATCAACTCAAAGAACATAACCCGAAATATCATCTCACCTGGACGTTACCCCGTCCTCACGATGCGACGGCTAGGGACTGGGAGGTGATTGATAAGTGGCTAGACTTTGCCTCCCAGGGCAAGAAAAATATCCGTAACATTCTAATCTGTTTCGCCAGCGCTGTCCTCAAAGGTCGCAGTGACCTCCAGAAATTTCTGCACCTTGTGGGGATTGGCGGTAGTGGAAAGGGAACCTACATGAGGCTCATCACCTCCCTGATTGGAACAAATAATGTCGTTTCCTCTAACTTAGAGCAGTTCTGCACCAACCGATTCGAGACAGCGAGAGTTCATGGTAAGCGATTGGTTCTGTTCTCTGATGAACGCAGTAAACCCCGCAACATCAGCGAGTTTATGAAGCTGACCGGGCAGGATATGTTACGGGCTGAGAAGAAGCAGAAAGAGGCGTTTGAATTCACTTATGGGGGTATGGTTATTTTGGCAAGTGAAACCCCTGTTTTTCCTGGAGAGACAGGTGAGGGGTTGAAGCGCCGGGCGATACCACTACCAATGAATGCCCGCGTAGAAAACAAAGACAGGCGCGACTTGCAAGCTGACTTTGAGGCGGAGTTAGCAGCCTTTACCAATCACCTTTTGCAACTCCCTGATGATTTTGTCTCAGAGACATTGAGAACCGTTGAAGACAGTCCAGAAGTTAATCTTCAGTTCTGGCAATCTCGCATCCGTGAAGATTCAATCGCGGCGTGGTTAGATGAGCGATTGATTCCTGATTCGACTGGAACTGTAACGCCTCTGAAAAAACTTTACGAAGATTACAAGGATTATTGTCAAGAATCTGGCAATCAAACTAAGTCGAATAAGCGATTCGCCGTTGAGCTATTGGAGGTGTGTCAGTCGATACAATGGCAGATAAAAAAAATCACCTCAAAAAATGGCAGGATGATTTTAGGGATGAAAATCAGACAGGGAGAGAGTTACAAAGATTTGCCCACCTATGAAAATCAACTCGAACAGAAAACTCAAGTCAAGGGTGACGGATTGGTGACGGATTTGGTGACGGATTTGGTGACGCTAGAATCCAGTCCCTGTATAGCGGTGACGGATGTGACGGATTTTTCTAACAAGATTGCTGAGAAAGAAAAAATAGAAAAGCTTGGATGCCAAAATCAGGGAAAGCTGGTATCCCAGGATACATCAGCACCACGTAGAGAGTCGAGTACGTTTACGGATGTTGTCAATGAATTAAACGACAGTTGGCTGGCTAGCCGCACCAAGCCTAGTAGTGTAAAAGAGGCTGATTTTATCGCGAAATTCTCTAATCTTAAGGCTGTTGAAATTCATCTGCAAAAGTTAGAAAAAGCTCAGCGAATTGTTCGTTCAAGAGGACGAATCTACAACGCCGTTAAATCAATGCCTGCTGTTGGGGATTTGATTGTTTTCAAGACTCAAGAGGGTGAGGAGAAAAGCGGAGAAGTCAAACGGATAGATTATCCCCATTTCCATGTTGATGTCTACGGGAAAATGGCATACGTCCATATTGAGGCAATTAAGAAGAGATGATGAATTCAGCACAGCAGCGACAATATGAAATGATGTGTGAATATTCAGTTCGTGTCGCTAGACGCTATCAGAAACTCGTTACGTCCAAAGAGTACATAGAATCATTTGCAAAACATTTAGAAAAGCGGAATTCACGCCGTAGAAAAAAACGGCTCAATTGACCGCCCAATAGAATCATGACTAAATCTAAAGCCCCTCGCTACAAGGGTAAGGTTGGGGTATCCAGTAGTAATGGCAGCCTCAGACTCAGCCTGCCTCGTGCATTATTTGAAGGGAAACAGCGCTATCTTCCCCTGGGCTTAAGAGACACACCAGAGAACAGAGAAATTGCTCAACTTAAAGCTTATGAGATTGAACTTGATGTTAAGTTAAACCGCTTTGACTTTACATTGAAGCGTTACAAACCTCAGTCTGTCTCTGTTTCTAACAAAAAGAAATCACTCAGTCTAGTTGAACTTTATAAGCGCTTCATGCGAGCCAAGAAACCTATAGTCAGGCCGGGAACATTTAGAGGGGGTTATGTCGTAATGTTCAATCACTTGAAGGGTTCCCCTTTTGCCGAAACAATCCCTGATACTGATGAGACCGGGTTCGCTCAGGGTTTGGCTGATTGGGCGATCGCGAAATTAAGCGCTGACACGGCAAAGCGTTTGTTGGTTCAGCTCAATGCTTGTATAGAGTGGGCTATAGCATCTCGATTGGTGCAGTTGAAAGAGTCACCCTTCAAGGGCATGGCATCAAGAACAGTTGGACGGAAAGCTTCCAGAAGCAAGCGAGAAATTGAATCATTCACCCTCCAAGAACGCAACGCTATCATCAGCCATTACAAATCTCACTCCCAGTACAGCCACTACGCTCTATTTGTGGCGTTCTGCTTTTTCGTCGGCTGTAGACCGAGTGAGGCTATTGCACTACAGCGAGAAAATATTTCACCAGACCTCAAGCAGGTGACGTTCACTCATGCCGTCGTGAACGGAGAACAAGGAAGGCAAAGGATTAAGGGATTAAAGACACAGGAGAAGCGGCCTATCCACACCTCCCAATCGGCGAGGCAAGTCTTAAAAGAAGCCCTTAGCTGTTCAACCAGTAAGATTGTTTTCCCAGGAGTTAAGGGCGGCTTGCTTGGATATAAAGCTTTTCGCCAAAGCTGGCGAATTATCTTAGCAGAATTAGGGATTGAGTATCGAACACCTTACTATATGCGCCACACCTTCGTTACCTTGTGTTTGGAAGCTAAAGTCAACGTCAAGGATGTTGCAAAAGCTGTGGGGAATTCTCCTGAGATGATTTACCGACACTATGCCGAAAACTTGTCTAAATTTGTGATTCCAGACCTCTAAGTGGCGATCGCATAACTAGGGTAAAAAATGGCAATTTGGTGACAGTTTGACGATAGTTTGACGATAAAAGCGACTTGCATAACAAGTAGGATTCGTTAAGAAGGTTGTAATCAAGGGGTTGCAGCCTTTTTCATTAAAAAGCTTGTAATCGGAAGGTTGATGGTTCGAGTCCGTTCGCCAGCTTAGGTTTCAGCCCCTCCCAAGTCAGTTTGACGATAATTTGACGAGGTTACTGTGAGTAGATCTTGTTGAACTGATGTTGAAGCAGCCATCACAACCCCGTTATATTTATAATTTTTACAGGTATGAAGTGGGGGTAAAGATTCACCCGCAAAATTAGTCACAAAACCGCCTGCTGTTTCTACAATGAACCCTAAAGCCGCATTATCAATAAATTGACCGGACTGGAGTACAACACCCGATAAATCACCGCTTAATATCCCATTGACTGTAGGAATTTGCTCCGTATCAGAATAGGATGCAGCAATATCAATCACATCATATTTTGAGGAAAGCTGAGGCTTCAAATCACCTACCTTTGTACCGAGGAAAATTCTTGAACTGGAAGGATTTAGGGTTAAGGGTTTGCACTGATTAAAATCCATCTCCAAACTACCATAATATGCACCGAATCCACGAATTGCATAGTAATATTGTTTGACAGCGGGAGAAATAGCGAGTACCGCTTCATAATGATCCCGATTTAATACACTTAAAATAATCTGATAATTAGAATGTCCATCTAAATAAAATCGAGTGCCATCAATCGGATCGAGGGTGACTAAATAATCCCCCTGTTCCCCCAATTCAATACTACGAAAATACTTCGTATTACTGGATTGTTCATATTCTTCCCCATAAAACCGAATCTGGGGAAACAAACTCAGTAAGGTCACTTCAATAAAATTTTGAATGGATAAATCGGCATCACTCAAAGCTTCCGCAAAGGCATTATCTCCAACTTTTGCAGGAAGTGCCTGAATTTTCGGCTGAATTAGACGCGCATATCCAGCCGCAACTTTTAGATAAGGAAATAATGTTTCCAAAATAATACGCGGCGTGGCAGTCTCAGACATATCCAAATCATGGTTTAATAGGTTGCCATCTGTTAGCATACCTGATGCAACCCGACTTCACCATTGCTTTGTTAAACTTAAAAGCTAAACTTAAGGAACTGCTCTATGTTATCAATCCGAGAAACCCACGAACAACTCACTACTAAACAGCGTTCAGCCACCGAAATCACCCAAGAAGCATTAAAACAGATTGAGGCAGTTGAAGATAAAGTTCATAGCTTTTTGTCTATCACGGCAGATCAGGCACTTGAACAAGCCAAACGGATTGATCGCGATATTGCAGCAGGTGAAGAGATTGGTTTATTAGCGGGTATACCGATGGGGATTAAAGATGTGATCTGCACCCAAGGCATCTCCACCACTTGCGGTTCTAAGATTTTACAACAGTTTATTCCTCCCTATAACGCCACTGTCATCGAAAAATTAATCGATGCTGGCGCTGTTATCGTCGGCAAAACAAACTGTGATGAGTTTGCCATGGGAAGTTCAACCGAAAACTCTGCCTATGGAGTCACCTATAATCCTTGGGATCTTGAACGGGTGTCCGGGGGGTCTTCCGGGGGGTCGGCGGCGGCAGTAGCGGCGGGAGAATGTATCGCCAGCTTAGGATCGGATACAGGCGGTTCAATTCGTCAACCCGCTTCTTTTTGCGGTGTATTCGGGATTAAACCCACCTATGGTTTAGTGTCTCGGTTTGGTTTAATTGCCTATGGATCTTCTTTAGATCAAATTGGGCCATTTACTCATACGGTTGAAGATGCAGCCATTGTATTAAATGCGATCGCGGGTTACGATCCGAGAGATTCTACCAGTTTAAATGTGAAAATTCCAGATTATACCCAATGTTTGAAGCCAGAGGTTAAAGGGTTAAAAATTGGGTTAATTAAAGAAACCCTGGGGGAAGGAATTGACGAGGAAGTTAAACAAGCTATTTCTCAAGCCATTCAACAATTGAAAGATTTAGGCGCAGAATTTCACGAGATTTCTTGTCCTAATTTTAAATATGGTTTAGCGGCATATTATCTGATTGCCACCAGTGAGGCTTCCTCAAATTTAGCGCGATTTGATGGAGTAAAATATGGCTATCGTAATTCGGGTGCTGAGAATTTGATCGAAATGTATAATCAAACTCGCGCACAAGGGTTTGGTGCAGAAGTGAAGCGGCGAATTATGCTCGGAACCTATGCTTTATCTGCGGGATATTATGATGCTTATTACTTAAAAGCACAAAAAGTAAGAACTTTAATTAAACAAGATTTTGATCGCGGATTTGAACAAGTTGATGTTTTACTTTGTCCAACTGCACCAACTCCTGCTTTTAAAGTGGGTGAAAACTCTAATGACCCCCTGAGTTTATATTTGGGAGATATTATGACAATTACTATTAATTTGGCGGGTGTTCCAGCGTTGAGTTTACCCTGCGGATTTAATTCTCAACAACTACCTATTGGCTTACAAATGATTGGTAATGTGCTGCAAGAAGAAAAAATTCTTCAGCTTGCTTACGCCTATGAACAGGCAACAAACTGGTCTCAAACTCCCCCATTGTTAAAATAGAAAAAAATAACTCCGAGACTACTTTTTGAGCGATCTCAGAGTATGATTATTCCAGAAAGGAGAGGTAGCAATAGCTTGTGAGAACGCTGATAAATTAACGCTCTGGCTAGCTACTACCAGCTCCTTTCCTAGCCGTATTCTCTAGGTTAATTACTAAGCCAGAGCATACGGGTATGTGTAAAAATTCGTCTATAGATGGCTAGTTGCTCTCACAACTAAATATATAGATAATAACAATTCCATCGATAATATCAACAGATATTTAATGATTTAGGTAATAATAGTCAGTATATTAGCGTACTGACTACTTAAAATGGCTCTTTCTTTCGATAGAGATTAGGATGAGGCTTGATCGGGAGATGGGGTAGACGAAGTTAAAGATTCTTGAGGTGCAAAATAATAGGGCCATAGGCGATCGCAAAAAAACAATGTTCCAGAAGCCACACAAATGGGAATGGCGAGTAAATTAACGAAAGGAATTGTAATTAACCCCAAACAAACTAATGCAAAACTCGCACTAGCAGGTAAGGCTAAACGAAGCATTTTGAGTTTTTCTCTAAACTTTAATCGTCGTCTTTCTAAGGGAGAATCAATAAAGTCTAAGCAAGCCATAGAAGCCGTTAAAATAATTCCGCCAACTGTAAATATAATTGTTCCAAAACCTGGAAAAAAGTTCAGTAATAGTAACGGAATACCAAATCCTAATTGAATTACTAACTTTTTCAATTCAAATAAAATAGCTCGCCCAATATCTTGAAAAACGCCTGTTAAACTAGCTGGTGGTACAACAGCCGGTTTTCCTGTTTTTATTTCTTCTAATTTCTCTGATAATTGACCATACCAGGGTGATCCTATAATCACACCAAATTGTAATAAAATAAATCCAATAATTACCAGTAGCGCCAAGGTAAATACGACTCGTAAAATCCAGCCAATCACAATCGCAACCACATCTAGATAGCTCAACCAACTGGGTAAATTAGCAACCCAAGTATCTATCTGGCTATCTATGAATAACGTTAAAGATTCAATCGCATGAAATCCAGGAAGTAATAATCCTAAATATAAGATAATTCCCAGTATAAAATTAACAATTAGAGGAATGACAACATATTTTCTCAGTTGGGGTCTACTAGAGAGTAAACTCAATGCTCGAAATGGATAACTTGCTCCTGCAATAAAGCCAATGGGTGCGCGAATTAAACCAGGGGGTTTTGGTGAAATGGGTTGTGACATTAACTTGTAAGTATTAACGATAAAATAGACAAAATAATTTTAACTTAAATCAAGCCTAACTAAAAACCTATTGGCTTTGTATCTTATATTGTTTAGTAATAAATCTCTAACCTTAGCTAGAATTTAAACTCAAAAAAATTGTTGAATCATTCTGATAAAAATAGAGAATTTAACGAAAAACTATTAGCAAACTTAACCTAGATCCTATCTTTTCTTAACCTTTTTATTCTACTCTATAAAGAGTATGCGCTACTTACCTAACCGTGAATTCCTCTAACCTGGCTATTTTTCCGCCTCAAATTGCACCGCAAAACTTCAATTGCTATGATGGCTTACCACTAAAGCCGGAAGCATTGTGGAAAATTGATCAAGGGATTTTTAGAACAACAACCTGGACAGAAGATGGTAAAATCATTAGCTTAGGATATTGGGAGCCAGGAGATGTGATTGGTCAACCTCTCTGGCCTCGATCCTTATCAAATAGAATGTTTTACATCGGTGACGGTTAGCCTCATTCCTCCGATGATGTGGTCATCGCAGTTAGATGCCATTTTAGCGCATATTCAAGATGCACAAGAACTTCATAGTATTGTACAAAACTCAACAACCGATCGGCGATTATTAAACTTTCTAATTTGGCTGGATCAAAAATTTGGTCATCCTATAGAAACAGGTATATTCATTAATTTACGTCTGACTCATTTAGAAATTGCGGATGCTGTTGGGACGACACGAGTGAGTGTAACTCGCACTCAGGCAGCGTTTAGAACATCAAGGTCGGATTTCACGTCCTCGTCGTCATTATATTATTTTGAATCGTTGATATAGTGCTACGCGCCATACCATAGAATAACCCAGCCTCGTGAGAAGCTGGGATAAAAATGTTATCAAGAATGGATTGATATTGCCTTAATCTAGCAATCTAAATGAATCACAGAAAGGGTTAACTCTCCATAATTATCATCTGGGTTAATATCAAAGAAAAAAGCGCAAAGTGTGCTAGTTTCTAAGACTTCTAACGTTAAAGTTTCGTCGTATCCGTTCAAAGTTGACCATGTAGATTCAATTGGAATATTTGTCTTTTTGTTAATGACTTTACCCCCAGAAATCCACAATAATACAAACGGTTCACGGCTAGAATCATTGTCCCCATAACCAAATGTACCCGCTTTAATCCGAATAATCTGAAGTCCCGGTTCAAGTATATGCTTGACTGCAACCTCTTGCAGCGCCGTCATTTTGTCAGAATCCAGCAAGAAGCAGTGATGGCGACTGTGAACCGTGAGGTGCTTAATCTCACAACTTCCCGGTTGAATTTGCGCCTCTGGGGAAACCTCTATATTTTCAGTGTTCCACCCAAGGGCCGCCTCTGTTGCACCCAAATCAATCGCAGTTGCGCCTAATCCTGCGTTGATCTGAGGCGCTTCAACCTCTACTGGAGGTGAGGCGGGTACATAAACATCGTCAGAACAACATAATGGGAACCATTGATCCTCCGCTGCAACATAACCAATGGCTGCGGCATAATTGCGATCGCCACGAGGGACAGAAACCCGTAATTCTTGAGTTGATTCATCACAATCAAACTGTTGAATAGTATCTAAATCTTGGGTATGTAAATCCACCTCTGTGACATCATAAACCCGCAGTTGCAGTTGAGTTCCTCCCTGTTGTTTAACCGCATCAATATCAGCTTGAGGAAGATCCCAACTGGCTTTAACGATATTATCGGCGATCGCGATTAAATTTAATCGACTTGGGGGAGGAGTGACCACAGAAACAGTCGTTGTTTCGATTTCTGCAATGTCTTCGCTTTCTATTGCCATCAGATCATTGTCTTCATCGGCAAATGATGCGGGAACGAAAATAGATTCAGATCGACATAACGGTAACCACTGACTGTCTGCCGTGATATAGCCAACTTCTGCCATATAATCACATCCCTCTTGAGAGACGACAACTTGGACTTGTTCAGTTAACTCATCACAATCAAACTGTTGCATACTGTGGGGAATCTCTGTGTCAATATCAATATCAGTGACATCATAAACTCGCAGTAGCAATTGAATTCCTCCCCGTTGTAAAGCTATCCCTGCATCGGCTGGAGAAATCTCCCAATTAGCAATCACTGTTTGATTTGATCCTGGGGTTAAACGCAGTTGAGTCTGAGGTGAACCGAGTTGTGGTGATTCGCCATCCCCTAAAACTACCCCAGGAAAACCTATTCCAGTATTGGGGATTGCTGTCTCTTCAGCATCTGTAGAAGTGAGATTGATCTGTGGATCTGCTACAGTGGCTTCTTCTACTCCGAGAACATCTGTAGCATCTGTAGAAGTGAGATTGATCTGTGGATCTGCTACAGTAGGTTCCTCTACTCCGAGGACATTTGTTTGTTCAACATCGACCAAAGGAGAAATTGAGTCTGAATTGACTGGAGTGACAGATGAAACATAAACTGACTCAGATCGACACAGCGGTAACCAACGATCATCAGAGGTGACATAACCAATGGCTGCTGCATAATCGCGATCGCCATAAGGAACTTGAAGCTGTTGCTGGTGAATCGATTCATCACAATCAAACTGTTGCATACTATGAGGAATGTCTGTCTCAACATCAACATCCGTCACGTCATAAACCCG
Organism: Microcoleaceae cyanobacterium; assembly: GCA_049647265.1. Classification (GTDB taxonomy): domain Bacteria; phylum Cyanobacteriota; class Cyanobacteriia; order Cyanobacteriales; family Microcoleaceae; genus JAAURB01. Next base: position 2,258 of record JBARXJ010000045.1, on the reverse strand, counting down.
CAGTTGTAGTTGTTGTCCGCCTTGTTGTTTAACCGCATCAAGATCACCTATTGAAATCTCCCAATTGGCAATGACAGTTTGTTCTTCAACTGAGGTTAAATGGAGTTGAGTCTGGGGTGAACCTAACGATGAAATGGCACCAGCAGCTATTGCCGCACCCCCTAAACCAACTGCTGCCAAACCTATTCCCTCACCATCGATTTGTGTTTCAGAGGTTTGATCGTCGGTTTCTTCAGTTTCAATTTCAGCAGAAGTAATATTGTCTGAATCAATTAAACTGGGTGATTGTGCTTCATTTGCATCTATCGATTCAGTTTCAATTTCAGCAGAAGTAATATTGTCTGAATCAATCAAAGTCGGTGATTGTGCTTCAGTCGGATCTATTGGTTCGGTTTCAACTTCAGCAGAAGTAATATTATCTGAATCAATCAAAGTCGGTGATTCTGTTTTATTTGAATCAACATCCTCTGTTTCCATTTCAGCAGAAGTAATATTGTCTGAATCAATCAAAGTCGGTGATTGTGCTTCAGTCGGATCTATTGGTTCGGTTTCAACTTCAGTGGAAGTAATATTATCTGAATCAATCAAAGTCGGTGATTCTGTCTCAACATCCTCCGTTTCAACTTCAGCAGAAGTAACATTATCTGAATCAATCAAACTGGGTGATTCTGTATCAACATCCTCCGTCTCATCTTCAGCAGAAATGAGATTATCTGAATCAATTAAGCTGGGTGATTGTGTTTCAGTCGGATCTATTGGTTCGGTTTCAACTTCAGGGGAAGTAATACCGTATTCCACATCAGATCCAGTTTCGGCAGGAATATAAACTAAATTAGACCGACATAAGGGTAACCAACGGGTATCAGTGGCAAAGTAACCAATGATCGCTACATAATTGCGATCGCCTGTTGGAACAATCACTTGCAGTTGTTGTGTCGATTCATCACAATCCAACTGTTGCATACTGTGAGGCATCTCTGTCTCAACATCAATATCGGTGACATCATAAACCCAGAGTTGCAGTTGAGTTCCTCCCTGTTGTTTAGCGGCATCAATATCAGCTATTGGAATATCCCAATCTGCCATTACAGTTTGATTTGATCCCGGAGTTAAGCGCAGTTGAGTCTCCGGTGAACCCAAAAATGAAATGGTTCCACTTCCTAAAGCCACACCTCCTAAAACAATGCCGGGTAATCCGATTGCCTCATCATCTGTCTGTGTTTCAGAGGTTTGATCGTCGGTTTCTTCAGTTTCAATTTCAGGGTCAGGATCATTTTCTGAATCAATTAAACTGGGTGATTGTATTTGATTTAGCTCTATTTCCTCTGTTTCAACTTCAGGAGAAAGGATATTTCCTGAATCAATTAAACTGGGTGATTGTATTTGATTTAGCTCTATTTCCTCTGTTTCAATGTCAGCAGAAGTGATATTTTCTGAATCAATTAAGCTGGGTGATTGTATTTGATTTAGCTCTATTTCCTCTGTTTCAACTTCAGGAGAAATGATATTTTCTGAATCAATTAAACCGGGTGATTGTATCTGATTTTGATCTATATCCTCTGTTTTAATGTCAGCAGAAGTGAGATTTTCTGACTCAAATGAAAGGGGTTGTTCTGCCTGTGGAATTTCTACAGGTTCTGTTTCAATGTCAGCAGAAGAAATATTATCTTCTGAATCAATCTCAAGTACAGATGGAACATAAACCGACTCAGAACAACATAACGGTAACCAACGGTTGTCAGCGGTAACATAACCAATGGCTGCTGCATAATCGCGATCGCCAGTTGGAACACTCACTTGTAATTGTTCTGTTGACTCCTCACAATCAAACTGTTGCATACTATGAGGAATCTCACTCTCAACATCAACATCCGTTACGTCATAAACTCGCAGTTGTAGTTGTTGTCCGCCTTGTTGTTTAACCGCATCGAGATCACCTATTGAAATCTCCCAATTCGCGATAACAGTTTGTTCTTCAACTGAGGTTAAATGCAGTTGAGTTGCAGATGAACCTAATGATGAAACGGCACCAGCAGCTATTACCGCACCGCCTAAACCGATACCGAGTAATCCGATTCCCTCAGAATCATTTTGTGTTTCAGTTGCCTCAATTTCAGCAGAAGTAACATTGTCTGAATCAATTAAACTGGGTGATTCGGTATCAACATCCTCTGTCCCAATTTCAGCAGAAGTAACATTGTCTGAATCAATTAAACTGGGTGATTCTATATCAACATCCTCTGTCCCAATTTCCGGGG
>JBARXJ010000044.1:0-72849 GCA_049647265.1 Microcoleaceae cyanobacterium | reverse complement strand
GCTAATGAGTGACGAAGTTCTTCTAAGGTGGCATCAGAGTTACTATGAACTAACTCTCCTAGAGCTTCCAACTGTTGAGAGTTAAGTTGAGTGGGTGGAGCGTTTCGTTCGTACAACCGGAGCAATTAAGCCTGTACGCGCGATATTGTTTGAGTAATTTCTCGGTCCAACTCAATGCTACATAAAAGCGTTGAGCGAGCCTGACGTTATCGTTATATTACCTTCATTATAAACGTCAATGATTTTTTGTCTAAAATCAACAGAATACGGCTTCATCGGCCAATTGAGTTGGGGTTAATAATTCTCTTTAATCGTACCTCGCTAGCTTAGAAAGTGCTATAGCAGTGAAAACTCTTCAGAGGAGAATCAGTCCTCAGATACTAGGGGGAAGTTAGAACAAATCGTCGAAGGTATTATTAATGAACTTAAAGCAGGAGATTACAAAGAGCGTGCAAACAGTTTAATACCGATCTACCGATGGAGAAGAGGTTTAGAAGATGTAGTAGTAAATGGGATATTGACGCCAGCAGTCGAATCTTTAGATCGGGGTAAAATCTGTTTAGATAGCGAAGTGCTTCAAGCAGCAGATCCTGACAAGTTGAAAATTTTAGAAGGAGTAATTAGGGATTTAATTAACTTAGAATATCGAACAAAAAATGGAAAAAAGATTGAAGCACGTACCCAGAAAGAGAAAAATGACTTAAGTAAACTGAATCGAAAACTAAATGAATTGGCTAGTGCATTAAATGGTTTAATGAATGAAGCAGTTCAACGAATACTAGATCGAGAGATGAGAGCGGTAGGTGATGGGTTAAATACTTTACTGGATTATTATCTATCTATTCTTGAGGAAGGAATGGGAAATATTGCGCCTAATTGGGCGATTAGCTTTTCTCGAACAAAACTAGGGATGATTGATAATATACCCGCTCCAAAATATAAATTTAAAGCTGGATTTGCTGTTCAAAAGGGTACATGACTAGAAGACGTTACAGTTACGGAACTTAAACGAACTTTGATTTTCTTTAAAAGAAAAGTCAAGAAGATTAAAAAAGAACCACGCTCTAGTGATAATGCTCAGTTACCAAAAATATAGCGCTTCGCGCTGGTATAGTTACAGCTTAAAATTAGGTAGAGTTAGAGCTTCTGAGGCATCTGATGGCTGAGGCATATAGTGAAGACTTACGCATACGTGCTATTGATTTGGTGAAAACAGGAATGTCGATTAGCCAGCCAAGTCGGTTGCTAAAAATTAGCCGCCCCACTTTATAAAGATGGAATTAGCAATTTGAAAAAACTGGGTCAACAGCTCCGAGTCAAAGTCTACCACCACCTCAAGTAGGAAAAATTAAGGACTGAAAAAAGTTTCAAGAGTTTGTTGAAATCAACGGTGATAAAACTTATGCATGAATTAGCTAAACTCTGGGGAAATGTAAGCCACCAGACAATTAGTCGAGGATTAATAAAAATAGGTTATACACGAAAAAAAGCGATGCGACCCCGCTCAGGTTTCCCGAGCTAGGGAACGCGCATCAAGACAAACTTATGGCTTGCCTTGAACGCTGTGAAAAAAACAGACAATAATTTCAAGAAAAAATAGCTCAGTATAAGCCATCATAGGTGATTTATATGGATGAAAGTGGTATTAACAGTAACGAGAGTTACGCTTGCGGATGGTCGAAAAAAGGGGAAAGATATTATGACAGCAAACCGGGGAAAAATCGTGAGAGGCGAGCGCATTATTGGAGCATTATGTCAAAACCAATTTTTTGCACATGAGCGCATATCAAGGATATTGTACAGCCCAGTTAATAGAAGCTTGGCTAGACAACTTTTTATTACCTCAAGTCCAACCGGGGCAGGTAATTGTCATGGATAATGCTCCTTTTCATAACTCTATAAAAATTAGAGAACTTATTGAAAAAGCGAAAACTTGGCGGCTCGGGTTTGCCGTCCCACCAAAGTTTTTAAGAAGCTGGGTGTGAATTATTATTTTTACCCACTTACTCTCCCGACTTAAACCCGTAGGGCGAAGCCCCGCTGAAGGCGTATGAACACTGGTGGCATAAAGTGAAAACAGCTATTAGAAAAAAGTTGCCATTATATAATTTTGATGTAAATAAAGCAGCATCTGCTGCTTTTCAGTTTTTGTAAATACGCGCCCCGCGAAGCGCTATATTAAAAATATTGCTCCTTTTGCGAAGATCGTTTCGAGGGTGCAATTTCCATCTCAAACCAATTGTGAAAAAATTATGCCGTCTGTATTAGCTTGCTTTGCTAAATTTCTTGGAGATTAACCGACTAAAACGCCAAATATAAACTGTCGCTGCCACAATACTGCCAACGTAGTAGCCTATCCACATTCCAACACCTCCGAGTCCGATAGGAAAGCTCAAAACATAACCACAAGTCAGTCCAACCCCTAAGTAAGCAACAGCTCCCACTATTGCCGGAATGCGGGTATCCTGAAGCCCATATAACCCCCCTAATACTGTCTTTTGTAAGCCATCAAAAACCTGACCAATTGCCATCACACTCAGCATCGGAATAATTATTTTTAGTAACTGAGCATTTTCAGGTTGACTCAGGTCTATGTATAGCCCAACAATGGGTACGCGAAATGTATATATTGATATCGCGACTATCAGTGTAGTGATCAAAATGATGCTGCCACTAACATATCCTGCTCGTTTCAATCCTGTTAGATCTCGCCGTCCAAACCACTGACCAATTCGGGCGGTAGTCGCATAAGACATCCCCAGCGGAATCATGAATACAAGCATTCCAGTTTGCAAAGCAATTTGATGGGCTGCTAAGACATGAGTCCCTAAAATACCGATCAGATAAGCCATGACTAAGCCTGAGCCATACTCAAGGGCAATAGAAACCCCTATCGGCATACCCAGAATAATTAACTCTCCTAACAAGGGCAATTTGAGCTGATACCATTTCTGAAATAGGCGATATTTTCTTAGCTTCGGATGCAATTGTAGATAAACAAGCAGTATTGCAAACATGACCCACCACGACAGCGCACTTGCTAATGCTAATCCCGCTAACTCCATCCGGGGAAAGCCCAATTTACCGAAACCCAAAATATAGTTGCCGATTATATTAAGAAGTGTTCCCCCAATTACAATCAACATAATGGGACGGGCTTGAGATAACCCAGAAATAACGCCTCTGAGCATGGCAAAACCAACCGCCGGAAATAATCCCCAAAGCGCCATATTAAGGTAGGTATCCGCTAAGGCAACCGTTTCGGGAGCTTGTCCGAGAGATAGCATTATCCTATCCAGATGACTCAGTAGCATCATGGTTAGAATTGATAGCCCTACCGCCAGCCATAATCCTTGTCGCGTTAACTGCTCGATCCGAGTTTTGCCACCTGCGCCATAAGCTTCGGCAACCAAGGGACTCACGCTCATGACAATACCGCTAATTACTGTGACAAACACTTGATAGGTAAAAGATGCTAACCCTCCGGCAGCCAGCGCTTTCCATCCTAAATGACCCATCATCACTGTATCGACAAATCCAGTCGCACCTTGGGCTATCTGAGCGCTGACCAATGGCACGGCAAGTTTTAGATATGTTGTAATTTCGCTCCGAATTGGAGAAACTGAAAGGGTCGTCATCGTTAAACTTGTTGTTAATATCTTTTGCCAGGGTCTACTCGTCGCCCGCTCGACAACGTGCTAAAGATAGTTTACTCAAATCCTCTGTGGTAGTCTTGTCTATTCTTCCGATTATTAGGACATTCTTCCGAAAAGTTGAAAAGCGCGATCGCTATTCTGTTATCAGAAAAGAAAATAAATCAAAATCAAAAGGAAAAATTTGTTACGGTTATTTATCCCGAAAAATAAACTGCAATGAATACCGAAGAAAACAATAAAATATTACTCAATCGTGAAGCTTTAGTCAGTTGGCTATTTCTAATTGGTTCTTTACTATTCCTATTTGATGGATTACTTGAACTGAGCGAAGGTCTATCCATTCATGTTGCAAATCATCTAATTGCTAGCATTTTATTTACGGTTGGCTCGATACTGTTCATCCCAACCGATAACAAAAATTAGGTTAACCCTAAGCTGTTTAGCTTTTGAAAAGCCTTTCTGCCCCAGTATCTCTTTAAACTTATATCGCAGAAGTCTTGGTTAAACTGGCATCAATCAATACCGAAAGTGTATTCTGAGCAAATGTTGCTCCATCAGGAGACTGCTCAATCGTTGCCATCAAACTCGCTCCCCCGATTAGAAGCAGATACTGCCTGGAAAAAACATCAGGATTCTGTATCCCTGCTTCTGTTGCCAAACCCATGACAATCTGACGAATAGATTCACGCAAGTCAATTGAAACATGATGGGCTTTGTGGGATGCGTCGGCAATCTCTAACACAGCATTAATGAATGGACACCCCCGAAATCCAGGAGATGCATACCACTCTCGCAACACATCAAACGTTGCTAACAGTTGCTCTTTTGGGGTATTCCCACGCTCTGTGACTGCTGTCTCAAACCATGCAATCCATTGTTGAGCACGATACTTTGTCACTTCCTCAATCAGCTTATCCTTTGAGGGAAACCAACGGTAAAGCGTTCGTTTGGCAATACCTGACTCTGCAATCACCTCATTAATACCAACATACGGAATTCCTTTCTCATAGAAGAGTTTCGATGCAGTTTCCAATATTTTTTGCTGAGTCGCACTGAATTCTCCAGTCATGGCTTTTTTGATCAATAAAGTAGACAGACTTGTCTACGTGCATCTATAATGGCAGCACATCGAAGTAGACAGACTTGTCTCATTGAGTACAAGCTTAACTCCTAGTTTATTGCTAATCTCTCGGATAATTTCATCATGAACGAGAATTCAAATGCAGCTATTCGTTTTCAACAGAATTTTAATCAGTGGAATATTGTCTATACTGCTGTTGTCGTCAGCGCAATACTAACAGTTGTAACCCTGACAATATATGGCATTGAAAAGCCAGGGATTATTCATTGGCTAGATGCAACGGGACGTGCAGGCATGATTACCTTCACCGCTGCATTTATTGCCTCACCATTATACAAGCTCTTTCCCAATTCTTTTAGTCGATGGCTGCTGAGAAATCGCCGATTTATGGGAATTGCTTTCGGATTTCAACATCTTGTATTTCATCTACCAGCAGTGATTTGGTTTCTTATTATTGCCAAAGCTCCGATTGATGCAATTATCAGTGGAGGACTAGGTTTTCTCTTTGTAATTCCGATGCTAATTACATCTTTCAATGCACCTGCAAAGTACATTGGAGCGAGAAATTGGAAAATTCTGCACACAACAGGGATGTTTTATTTAATGTTCGTTTTTATTATCAGTTTTTATCCTGGAATATCGGGTAATCCATCTTTTAATTACACTTATTTAATCAATTATGCTCCGTTAGAAATCACTTTACTGATAGCAGTCTTTTTAAGGATTGTTGTATTTATTCGTCAAATAAACCTAATAAATTCAGGAGCGGATGAATAGTTAAATCTCGCAGAATTAAACGAGAGGTTTCAAGTCTCGATTTCATAGTTCATTTGTACTGTGTCAACGCTTAAATCAGAATACTTTATTTTGGACTCATCAAGTCAGCGCACGATTGTGATAGTCTAGCAAGGTTTTGAGAGATATCAAGCGCAACAATAGGCGAATATTGAATATAAAGAGATTAATTAAGATATTTAATCATGGTTTCAATGACAATTAATTCTTCTCTACGACAGGAAACAAAAAAATTTTTATAGCTTGCTATTCCCCTAACCAGCGCCCAGGTTGCTCAATCAATGACGGGTTTCTTTGATACCATTATGGTCGCTAAATTAGGGGGAGAAAGCTTAGCTGCTGGGGGTTGAGCGTCTCTGACTTTCTTTGCGATTCTTAATACTGCTGCGGGAGTGGTAATAGGCGTGAGTCCTTTAATTGTCGCTTATCCTATTTTTCCTTCGGTGCCATTGCATTATCCATCTGAAGTATTAACTCAAGACTGTAATTTTGAGCGATTATAATTCACTCTTTCTTCCCCGGTATAAGCATAAGCTTGCACTATTTCTATAACTAAACTAGAAAGATATTATTCTGAAGACTACTAATCGAAGAATTATCAAGAATCACACTAGAAAGCGTCGTTTGTTCGATATCCGGCGCTAAAATAGACAATAATTGATCGTTTTCATAATAGAAGCGATCGCCATCTCGCAGACGAGTAAATTGATTGGTTAAAATTTCTTGAAACGTTTCTCCCACTAACGCACCATTAGCCGGATCTTCAGCCAGTCCTCCCACCCATAAATCCACTTTATTAACAGTACCATAAGCTGCTGCTAAATCGGCTTGAACTTCTGGGTCGGAAGTAATTTGAGCAAAATTAGTAATCGGATCTAACCCTAATTCTTCTCGGACTTCTGTATAGCTGTCAATCCCATGATCTCGTCCTCGCTGAATATTTAAAGAGGCTAAATCGGATACATTTATACCGAATGGATCAAACAATAAATTACGCACATCATCAATTACCATCGCATCAATAGCTTGAGCTTCCTGAGCGCCTAAACCCTCTAATAAACCATCAATTCCGCTGGTCTCAACTAAATTAGGCTGAAAGAAAGCATCTCGTAATGTGATCCCCTCAGGCGTGCCATTTTGTAGCGTTGGCGATAACATTGTATGTCCGAAACGAAATGCAGCAGTAGAAAATTCATTACTAATGCCAGGATTAACGTTTCCACCATATCCGGAATAATCATCTAAAGCATTATTTCCCAACAATAACGGTAAAAATTCATTATAGGTAATCGCTTGAATTTCTGCTCCAACAATTCGACGAGCGGCTTGATAAATAAAATCACCCCGACTCAGTTCGGATTCTTCAAATAAATCAACTAATTCAGCTTCACCATCATCTAAACGTTGACCAATTTCTGCCGCGAGTCGATTATGTTCCCGTACAAATAAGGTATGAACTGCGATTAACCCAACCTGTTCGTTAGCGCGAACATCTCCTGCTAAAAAGAGTTCTTGTGGATCTCTATTAGAAGGATTATCATTGCCTAAACCTTGTGTATTAAAAGGAAGTAGAATTTCTCCATTCTCACCAATACTGGTGTTAAGTTTACCTGTACCATCATTCGTGCGTAATGCATCGGCTCGTTCTTCATTAGAACCATATACATTAGAAGCATCAATATAAGCGGTAATTTCGTTAACTTGTTCTCTAGTGCCTGTTGAAAAGTCAAAAATTGAGCGGTTAAAACCAATCATTCTATTTCCAGTATTATTGGGATCAAAATCAGCATCACCCGCAGGCACAGGAATATTAAATGCTTCATCCCCAGCAGGCGTTAAGTCTAAATCATGATCGATAAATTGTCCCCATTGCCAAAACCAATCACTCACCCCGGCTGAGTTGGGAATTAATTCAGCTTGATCGAAAACAATATTACTAATCACCCGTGGAGTGGGTAAAGAAGACGGTATGCCGCCTCGGGGAGTTGAAGTGCTATTATCGTAAGCTGGGGATGTGAGGCGGATCAGTTCAGAGTCTGGGGTACCCCATTCTGGGTTGGCTAAATTATTATCACTGCCGTTAATACTACGAAATTCAACCGCTGCCACATTAGGGTCTAAAGTGCGGATAAAATTACCATCACTATCAAAATCAGTGTCCATCAACACTTGAAAATCCCGTCTTACCGCCAAATTATCGCGGCCATCCCCATCCCAGTCCCCAACTAAATATTCATCTTCGTTATTTCCTCTGCCGTATGCTTGGGTAATTTCTTCCCCGCCTGCGAAGTCAGTATCCATTAACACTTGAAAATTCCGCCTCACCGCCAAGTTATCGCGACCATCCCCATCCCAGTCCCCGACTAAATATTCATCTTCATCATTTCCTCTGCCGTATTGTTGGACAATGCCATCTCCACCCCCAAAGTCAGTATCCATCAACACTTCAAAACCGCGTCGGACTGCTATATTGTCCCGACCATCCCCATCCCAGTCTCCGACTAAATATTCATCTTCTCTATTGCCTCTGCCGTATGCCAGGGTAATCTCCTCCCCGCCTGCAAAGTCAGTATCCATCAATACTCGAAAACCCCGCCGCACCGCCAAATTATCGCGGCCATCACCATCCCAGTCCCCGACTAAATATTCATCTTCATCGTTACCTCTGCCGTATTCCTGAACCTCATCGGCCACTCCATCATGAGTGTAATCCATGAAGATTTTAAAGTCTATTCGTACGGCTAAATCATCTACGCCGTCACCATTCCAATCACCAACTAAATACTCATTAATAGTAAACATCGTCTCTTATTTATTCGACTTCTATATATAGTTCTGGAATTCTGTTAATTTTTTTTGGAAATTTAAAAAAGTTAATAATTAACTGAGTACCGCAAATAATAAAAGTATTCTTGTCAATCTAGATGAATATACAGTTTGATAAAATCTCCAATATCGATTGATTTTAAGAGTTTAATATTATAATTTTAGGTAGAGCTTATGAATAGAAAAGATTAACCGTTTTAGGAGTGTAAGGTTTAGGCTGTGGGGAATAGTAAAATTTATCAGCTTAGAAAGTAGCACTATAGATGATCAAAGTGCTATAGCAATCCTATCTGATTCGTGAGAATCAGTGACTGTTTTGAGGCAGATGGCAGATGGCAGACGGCAGAAGGGAAGGGAGGAAGAGGAATTTTTTTAAGAAGTTCAAGAATTTTATAAATGATTTGTGATTGCTATATATAAAAATGCTTATAATTTTTTAGTTGATAAATATTAGATATTCTCGGAATATCTAGGGCGGAGTTATTCGTCTCTGGATTAATGATGCTAGATTTATTTTATTTATTTTCTGTATTCAACTGTTTTTCTAACCGACGACTTCCCACAGACATCGCATAACAAAATGCCCAATATAATAGCCCAATAAATAGATAAACTTCTGAAGAACGTCCTAAAAACTTAGGATTAGCTAACACAGAATTACTAATTCCTAATAATTCCACCAACCCGACAATTGCTAATAACGTTGTATCCTGAACTAAACTGATAAATTGACCCACAATTGAGGGGATTGAAATCTTCAACGCTTGGGGCATTACAATTAAACTGGTTGTTAATAATGGATTTAATCCCACTGCTTTGGCTGCTTCCACTTGACCTCGAGGAATTGCCTGTAAGCCCCCTCTGATGTTCTCTGCCAGGTAAGCTGAACTAAACACAGTTAACCCCACAATTGCTCGTAAAATCCGGTCAGGGCGCATTCCTTCGGGGAGAAATAAGGGTAACAAAATCTGCCCCATAAACAGGATTGTAATTAAGGGTAAACCTCGGACTAATTCAATATAAACAATTGAAAGAATTCGGATCACAGGTAACGGACTTTGCCGTCCTAATGCCAAGAATACTCCAATCGGAAAAGATAATAAAATACTGATAACTGACATCAGTAACGTTAGCATTAACCCGCCCCAAAGGTTGCTACCCACGCTTTTTAATCCCAGTCCGCCCCCAATTAACCAAATGGCTATAATTAAAGTTACAAACCAGGCAAAGGGTAACCACCGTAACCATTGGGGTTTAGCCTGTGCGAAACGTTTTCCTCCCCAAGCCGCAGCCAGCAAAACTATTAACATTCCCAGCAATAACAGCCGATAGGGTATGCCGACGGGTAAGACTGCTAACGCCATGGCGGCGATACTAATGCCGATAATGACATTTTGGCTAAACAAGACTGAGACGTTGCGGGCGAGTCCTCCCCATGTGATGCCGGATAATACACTAACTAAACCGAGTAATATCCATAAGCGCCAATATTGATTACTGGGAAAACGGCCGACGGCAAATAAGGATAAATTTGCAGGGATAACATTCCATTGGGCAGTTGTTCTCGCCCAAGACAGAAATCCTGCTGCAATCCATAATAGAATACTAACAATAATAAAAGTGAGTATACTGTTGTACCAGGTATTAAATAGATTATTCCGTAGCCACTCAGGAAGTGACTCTTTATCACCCGTCGGCGGTGCAATATTTGAGGGTTGGGGATGAGTTGAAGTCATAGTTTAGGAGTCACCGAGACAAGAGACAGCGAGTCTGGTAGGGGCGCATTGCAATGCGCCCATTAGGAATCAGGAGTAAATCTTTAACCAATAGCACAGACTAATAACAAATAACCCATAAAAAACTTTTACCGTTCACGCAATTGTACGCTACGGTTGAGTAAGTTCATACTCAGAGAAATAATTAAATCAATCGAGAGATAAACTGCCGTAATGATTAACATCACTTCGACTGCCCGTCCGCTTTGGTTAAAGGTGGTATTGGCAACATTATAGAGATCGGCATAGGCAACCGCGATCGCCAAACTGGAGTTTTTCGCTAAGTTTAAATACTGACTATTCAGCGGCGGAATAATCACCCGTAACGCTTGGGGAAATACGACTAACTGCATCACAGATCCTGATTTTAAACCCAGCGATCGCGCGGCTTCCCATTGACCTTTGGGTACAGACTGAATGCCAGAACGGACAATTTCAGCAATATAGGCTCCAGTATAGACCACTAACCCTAATAAAATTGTTGTAAATTCAATGGTTAAGCGGAGTCCACCCACGATGGATCTACCATTTTCAGCCATTTGAGGCCCTTGCCAATTGAGTCCAAACAAAATAATTAAAATCGCGATCGCCCCCATTACCCACAGGGCAATCAGTTGAGGCTGACCGGAGGCGGCAATTTCAACCATTATTTTAGTTCGCCAACGTCCAATTAAGAATGCTGCGATCGCCAATATTGCTAATATTGCCAACCATAACCAGACTAAATTTCCAGACGGCCAAGGAATGTAAACCCCGCGTTGACTTAAAAACGTCGGCCCCGGCAATGTAATTTTATCGGCAATGCTGGGAAGTTGGAGAAAGATACCGTACCAGAATAGTAATTGTAATAGTAGGGGAGTGTTACGGATAATTTCGACATAAACCACTGTAATTTTACGCAGTAGCCAGTTATCAGAAAAGTAAGCAATTCCAGCCGCAATTCCCAATAAAGTGGTGAGGATAATGCCAAAAAACATGACCCGCAAGGAGTTCACTAAACCCGCTAATAATACCCGTCGATAAGGATCGGTTGGTTGGTAAGGAATTAAACTTTCACCAATACTAAACCCGGCTGTACTGTCGAGGAAACTAAAACCAATTGCACTACCGGTTTGCCGTAAATTACGAGTGAGATTGATGCTTAGCACAGCAAATACAGCAATTAGGATAACAACCGCTAAAACCTGAAGGGCAATCTTCCAAAATCGCTCATCTCGTAACAGAGGTACTTTTTGTTCTGGGTTAATTGTCATAATTTAGGAGTTAGGAGTCACCGAGTCAGGAGACAGTAGGGACGTAATATATTACATCTGTACACCGAGTTAGAAGGAATACTCCCTATCTCCTACTTCTCCCTATCCCCCCTTTCTAAGAGTTAACGTAATGGTGGGGCGTATAGTAAACCGCCATTTGTCCACAGGTCATTTTGACCGCGAGGTAGGTTAAACTGAGATCCAGCTCCTAGGTTGCGTTCGTAGACTTCACCGTAGTTTCCCACGTGCTTAACAATATTAGCCGCAAATTCATTACTCAAGCCTAAACCTTCTCCTAAGTCCCCTTCAGCGCCCACGAAACGGCGAATGGTGGGATCTTCGCTGGTGGTTTTCAATTGTTCCACATTGGCTTGATTAATCCCGAGTTCTTCGGCTTCAATTAAAGCAAATGTCACCCATTTGACGGTATCGAACCAAGGGGAATCATTATTAATCGTTACTGGCCCCAGGGGTTCTTTAGACATGGTGGCATCGAGTAAAATATGCTCATCAGGGTTCGGCAGAGTACTGCGACGAGCAATTAACTGAGATTTATCAGAAGTCATCCCTTCACAACGACCTTCTGCATAGGCTGCGTAAGCCGGGTCAGCCTGTTGGAAAGTTACCGTCTCAACGTTTACCCCGAGTTCGCGCATATTGTCCGTCAGGTTTAATTCTGTGGTCGTTCCGGCTTCAACACAAACCGCTCGACCTTCAAAGTCTTCTAAGGAGGTAATACCACTATCTGCACGAACCATCATTCCCTGACCATCGTAGAAGGTGGTGGGGGCAAATTCCATCCCGACTGAAGTATCGCGGCTAATGGTCCAGGTGGTATTTCTAGAGAGCATATCCACTTCACCTGCTTTTAATGCTTCAAACCGTTCTGTAGAGTCGAGGTTACGATATTCAACCGCTTCTGGGTCATCAAATAAAGCCGCAGCCACAGCCTTACAGATATCAACATCCAAACCGGAATATTGACCACTTTCATCGACAAAACTGAATCCGGGTATCCCCCCATCTACGCCACACACGAGGGTTCCTCTGGCTTTAACGGTATCTAAACGGCTTTGAAATCCCCCACTCGTTCCTTCTCCTCCCTCTGTGGGGCCACCTGTCTCTTGTACACAAGCGGTTAAAGGAACAGCTAACAATAGTGCAGCGAATATCCAAGAACTGTATTTACCCATAGCTATTACTAAGCACCATACAAATAAGTACACTATTTTAGGAAACTAAAACTTTTTTGCTTCCGTTGTCCTAAATCTTACCTAGCTTACAGGAAAAATCAAAGTTAAGTTGTAGAAAAATATAATAGTTTAATTAAAGTGCTATGGGATAGGGAACACCGAAACAGGGAACAGGGAACAGGTAACGGGTGACAGGGATAAGGAAACTTTTCTGACTTGCTGACTTGCTGACTTGCTGACTTGCTGACTTGCTGACTCCTGACTCCTCTTAAGCTAAACTTGAAATTGTTTTTGCCATCTCAAAGTCTTTCTCTGTCAGTCCCCCAGCATCATGACTGGTCAAACTAATCGTGACTTTATTATATGAAATTGTAAGATCGGGGTGATGTCCGGCAGCTTCGGCGGGTTCGACAAGTTGATTAACAAAATCGATGGCTTTGACAAAATCTTCAAAGGTTTTAACGATTTTTAGCTGTTTTCCCTCTACTGTCCATTCTGGAACTTCAGCAGATAAGTTTTGAATTTGGGATGCACTGAGGAGTTGTGACATTATTTTTTATCTTTAAGTTAAAGATAACGTTTTTAATATGCTTTACTATTTAACTGAATATCTAGACATAACTATCCGCTCCTACCATAGGTTTATCTAAATAACGACGAGCATTATTTCGATAAGTTGGTAAGAGCGGCCTAGCGGGTCATTTTGTTGAAACCTGACTGCCGGGAGGAACACTCTAAAGTGAATCCGGTCACCCAGGAAGATTGGCTTCCAAGAATGGAATCCAGGTCATCTCTAGAGGACAGCCCCGGCCCACAGCCGGCATTCTCCAACAAACTGACCCATGCGTATACTACTATCACTCATGGGCATCACCTCCTTGCTAGCTTTACGGCTATGTTCCCATTGGAACTATTGATTAGGATAACACATTATTTGAAAATTTTGTCAAGTCTAGGGAGCAACAGGCTGGGGTAAAGCCAGGTGAATGTCGTAATTTCACTGCATCACATGAATATCTTGTGTATCGTTCTTCTAACGTCCTACAGTTTTTAAGCCGTCTTTAAAGTGGGAGATGGCGGTAATCACGGCAATGCCAAAATAAAATAATCGAATTCCCCAAAAGCAGATTCCCATAATGATATTGATGAAAGTGGGTGGAATACCGCTAAATTTGACAAACTTTGAATTGACCTGTTTTTCTAGTTTTTCCAAGTCTTCCATTTGAGATGTCCGAGTCGGAATCATTGGAAACTGACCTGTATAAAGATAAAATCCAAAGACACCATCATGACTCACTCGTCTTTCTAAGAAGGAATTAGCAGTGGTTTGTGCTTGTGGTTTGGGGATGTTATCGTCGATAACAATATCATTAATCCAGAGGTCGTATTTAACAAATTGAGGAATCGCAATAATCACTGGAATAGCAACAATTAAAAATCCTGTACTGATTTTCTTTCCACTCTCACCCGGAAGTAAAGCGGTTGCTAAACCAAATCCCATACCGACAACAGCAAAAACTAATAAATTCAGTAAATTAATTAGTTCTAAACCGCGCAGCAAATCTCCAAAAACAAAGATTGGATAAACAAAATTGTGAGCTAAAACCAGAGCAATGACTTTGAGAGTGGCAGCAATTCCAACAAGAATAACTGCACAAATACCATAGCCGAGAGCGCCTATGATTGATAAGCCAAACTGCCGAGTGTTGTTTAAAAACTGCATTGAATCATCAGCAAACTTTTCTGTTGAGCTTCGAGTTAGGGAGTTTAATTTATCCGAGGTGTTGCAATTGCCGCCTGAGTCACCTGAGCAATTGTCTCCCCATCGGGAAACGATTGACCCTCTACGGCGCACCACAGCAGATACTCAATATTCCCCGCAGGCCCGAGTAGGGGTGACCAGGTTAAACCTCGATAATTCCACCCTAGGTCTTGGGCGCTACAGCCGACTTGAACAATAGCGTCTGCTTGTGCAGTAGTATCTCGCACAACCCCTTTTTTGCCAACCCGCCCCCGGCCCACTTCAAATTGAGGTTTGATGAGAAGTACGATTTCACGCGGGGTTTGCAGCAATTCCCACAACGCCGGTAAAATTTTGGTTAAGGAAATAAAAGAAACATCCGCAACGGCAAAATCAGCTTTGTTTATTTCAGAATCATCAGTTTCACCGTAAAGTTGACTGGGAGTTAGATAACGTAAATTGGTACGTTCTTTCAAAATGACTCGCTCATGGTTACGCAGCCCCCAATCCACCTGACCATAACCCACATCAATCCCGTAAACTTGTTTTGCGCCGTTTTGTAGCAAGCAGTCCGTAAAGCCTCCGGTAGAAATCCCCCCATCAATACAGATTCTTTCATTAACACAAATATTAAATTCTGTCAAGGCTTTGGCTAACTTTTCGCCGCCACGAGACACATATGGAGGACGTTGCTTCAGTTGAATATCTGCATCCGTTTTAACTTCTGTACCCGGTTTATCAATTAATTGTTGATTGACTCGAACTTCCCCCGCCCGAATTAACCGTTGCGCTAGCTGGCGGGAAGAACATAAATTTCGTTCGACCAATAATGTATCGAGTCGTTGTTTAGCCAAAATTGGTTCTTTGTTATTGGTCATTTGTTCTAGGCTATCGGTCATCGATTATTTAAGGGAGAACAGAACCAGCTAATTGATTCTGTCTGTCCCCTCAAAGTTATGGGGGTTCAAGGACTGCAAGGTAAGAGTTATTAAAGCCAACAACTAATAAGCAATAACTCACAATCAATGACCCATAACTCACAACCAATAACTGATAACTGAGAATTAAATGTCTTTTTCGCTTAATTCTGCAATCATGTAATCGAAAGGTTGATCGAGATAATCACCTACCGTCACTCCGGCAACGGCAACTTTTTCCCGAACCATATCTTTCATGATACCGATACCACAGACAGTCGGGCCGATTGGAACCCCTAAAGAGTTGTAGGTTTCCCGTAACCCTTGTAGGACTCGTTCATCGAGAACATCTGTATTACCCGCAACTAAGGCATAAGTTGCATAACGCAGATAATAATCCATATCTCGCAAACAAGCAGCATACCGACGAGTGGTGTAGGCATTGCCACTGGGGCGAATTAATTCAGGAATCTCATCAAACAGTTGCTTTCCAGCCTGTTTCACTAATTCTGCTGCGTTGGCATTAATTACCGTTGCGGCTTGTACCCGGTCTGTCCCGGTTTGAAAATAAGACTTTAACTGATCGATTCCATCACGATCTAAGTATCGGCCTATATTATCGTAATTTCTAATGAGACTCGTAACTGTGTCCCTCATGAATTAAATCTCCTTATAATATCTTTCAATTATTCTCAGTCACGTCGTGCGAGAGTGTAGCACTCGATACAAAACTTAACTAATCTGAGTCATTATGATGAGCCAGATGTATGTAATTTTGCCATAAGGTATTAAATTAGTTTTCCAAGTTAAGAAAATTTAAGGAGATTGATATGCCAGAAACAGGCCAAGAAGTCTTGAGCATGATTCAAGACCAAAATATTCAAATGATTGATCTGAAGTTTATTGATATGCCAGGAACCTGGCAACACCTCACCATCTATCGAACTGAATTAGATGAAACGGGTTTCACCGACGGTATTCCCTTTGATGGTTCGAGTATTCGGGGTTGGAAGGCAATCAACGAATCAGATATGTCCATGGTCCCCGATCCCAAAACGGCTTGGATCGACCCATTCATGAGTGAACCCACTCTGAGTTTAATTTGTAGTATTAAAGAACCCCGGACTGGAGAATGGTACAATCGTTGTCCTCGGGTGATTGCTCAAAAGGCGATTGATTATCTCATCTCAACCGGGATGGGAGATACAGCCTTCTTTGGGCCGGAAGCGGAATTCTTCATCTTCGATGATGTTCGCTACGATCAAACTGAAAGCAGTGGCTACTACTATGTAGATTCTGTTGAAGGGCGTTGGAACTCCGGTAGAGAAGAACCCGGCGGAAACTTAGGTTACAAACCTGGATATAAGCAAGGTTACTTCCCGGTTGCACCTACCGATACCTTCCAAGATATCCGGACAGAGATGTTGCTGACGATGGCTAAGTGTGGTGTACCCGTCGAAAAACATCACCACGAAGTTGCAACAGGTGGACAGTGTGAATTGGGTTTCCGTTTCGGAACTTTAATTGAAGCAGCGGATAATTTGATGATTTACAAGTATGTCATCAAAAACGTCGGTAAGAAATATGGTAAAACCATCACATTTATGCCGAAACCTGTCTTCAATGACAACGGTTCGGGGATGCACACCCACCAGTCAATCTGGAAAGATGGTCAAGCCCTGTTCTTTGGCGATAAATACGCTGATTTAAGTGAATTTGGTCTCCACTACATTGGCGGCATTTTGAAGCACGCCCCGGCGCTGCTAGCCTTCGCTAACCCCAGTACTAATTCTTACAAGCGTTTGGTTCCGGGTTTTGAAGCACCTGTAAACTTAGCCTATTCTCAGGGTAACCGTTCTGCATCCGTTCGGATTCCGTTAACGGGTTCTAACCCCAAAGCTAAGCGGATGGAGTTCCGTTGCCCTGATGCGACAGCCAACCCTTACTTAGCGTTTGCAGCGATGCTGTGTGCCGGCTTAGATGGCGTTAAGAACAAAATCGATCCCGGTGAACCTTTGGATGTGGATATCTACGATTTGACTCCTGAAGAGTTAAGCAAGATTCCTTCAACTCCGGGTTCTTTGGAATTAGCGTTAGAAGCGTTAGAAAACGATCACGCTTTCTTAACTGAGTCGGGCGTATTTACCGAAGACTTCATTGCGAATTGGATTTCTTACAAACTCGATAATGAAGTTAATCCGATGCGTCTGCGTCCTCATCCCCATGAGTTCGCGCTGTATTATGATGTTTAAACTCATTGAAGTTTAACTAACAATTTCATCAGCATTATTTGTAGGGTCAATTCATTCAATTGGCCCTATTTGTTTGCGTGTGAAATGAGGCGGTCGCTTTTCAGATAGGCTATAATCGATAGGTATCATCCCATTCCCCACTATGTTTAGAATGATATAGTCTGATAGATTTTAAAGTCGGAGTCAAAAGACTTAAGAGAATATACTTAATGACAAAGATTAGAGCTATCAGTCTTTTAGTAAATATTTTATAGTTTCCGGTGTAGTATACAGGTATGGAGAAAAGCTGGACAATGAGTAGCTTTCTAACTAAAGAAGATTTTGAGAAAATTTTTACCTCGCATTTAAAAATTGAACCTTATTCAAAATCTATTGACTCGCTCTTTAGTTTACGCAATTTAAATAAAATTGATTATAAACCGTATTACCAAAGAAATTATGTTTGGGATGATGATAAAGCTACTTATTTTATTGAAAGCATTCTATTAGGTACAGAAATACCCCCTCTGATATTTTTTAAGAATTCTTCCAAGATTGAGGTCATTGATGGTCGTCAAAGATTTGAAACAATAAAGCGATTCAAAGATAACGAGTTTTCTTTAACAAAAAATGGTTTAGCTGCTTTAAAGCAACTTGTAAAAGAAAATTATCAATCTTTGCAAGCTAATTCAGAGACAAAACGCATAATTGATTTATTTCTTGATGCAAAAATTAGAATTATTGAATTTGAAATCGTCAATGAACCTCCACTAGATTCAGCAATTGAAGATAAAGTCAAGAAAGAAATATTCGGTAGGTATAATTCTGGAATAACTCCTTTAAAAAAAGCAGAAATTGATAATGCTGTTTATGATGAAAATTTAGTTTTTCAAAACTTCAAAAACTGGGTTAAGGAAAATAGTAAGTTCTGTGAGATTATTCATAATCTTTTCTTGCCTGAGAGAGAAAGCAAAAAGAGCATTGATACAGGAAAAGTGTTGCAATTTATCCGTAGATACTTAGTTCTTCACCAATTTCCTATTAAATACTATTCATGGGGTAATAATAGAACAGAAACATTAGATAAATTATATGAACATACGGCTAATCAAGTGCGCTGTAAAGATGAAGCCGATCAACTATGTAATAGCTTTGCAGAAAAAGTTTATCGAGTGAATCAAATAAAGGGGATTTTTGAAGAGAATAATTTCACTGCTAATCGGTTAGTATTTGAATGCTTATTGTGGATACTTCACGTATTAGAAGCTGAAGGCATTGATGTACATAATATAAAAAATAATGATCGGATTGAACGTTTGGGCAAAGAAATATCAGATAACTTTGAAAAGTTTGTAAATTATCAGAATTATACTAGTTATATTTTCGAGCGGTTTTCTTTTATAGCGAAGTTTTTTGAGGAGGAGTTCAATGTTAATCTTAGTGCTTATGTAGATGGCGATCGCGAAACAAGAGATGAACTAAATCGTATTAGAAGAAGCGAAAGCGATGATACTGTTACTAAACTGGGTGAATTAGCCTATTTGAGAGTAACAAAACCAGAGCCATCACGAAACTCAATTGATGATATTAAAAGGATGATGGAACGCAATAAGTTTCTGGTTCGTCCTTCCTATCAAAGAGCAGAAGTAATTAGTATATTTAAAGCTTCTTCAATTATTGAGAGCATTCTATTGGATATCAGCCTTCCTCCAATTTTTATATATAAGAGGAAAGATGGTGTTTCGGAAGTGATAGATGGTCAACAACGTCTGCTAACTATTCTAGGATTTATAGAAGCAAAATATGTTGATGAAAATGGTTATTTGTATTCACCGAAAAACTCAGGGTTTTCTTTAAAAGGATTAAAAATATTAAATAACTTAAATAAGAAAAAATATCAACGTCTTGATATGTCTTTACAAGATAAAATATTGGATTTTCAATTGTTTGTTGTAGAGATTGAAGAGAGCATAAACCCAGAATTTAATCCTGTCGATCTGTTTGTTAGACTGAATAATAAGCCCTATCCAATTCGGGAAAATTCTTTCGAGATGTGGAATTCTTGGGTAGCTAGAGAGCTGATTGAAACGATAAAGAATAATTTCAATAAATATAGAGAATGGTTTTATATTAAACGGATAAAGACTAGTAAGTCTAGAGATAGAATGGAAAATGAAGAGCTTTATACCTCTTTAGCATATCTTGAATACCAACGCATCAAAAGCAAGGAGGATGACAAACATCTATATATTTATAATGTGAACAATGGAATTAGTGTAAGAATAAGTTCATCTTTAGTTCTGACTAAACTTCTCCAAACTGCTTCAGAAAATGAAGAGGTAAAGTCTGATTTTATACAAGGTATCAAAAACTTAGAGAGCTTTATTAAAAAAGTTAAGCTAGTTTTATTGGATAAAGATATTGAAGGTAAAGAAAAATTAAATCAGTTTCTAGATGACGAGCTGAATTCATTATTTAAAGCGAATAGGCAAATTCGATCATTCGCACGTACAAGAAAAGCTTTTTATATTCTCTGGTATCTTCTTAGTAAGCTTAACTTTGAAATGGTTAAGTTTCACAGATTAGAGATTAAGAAAGATTTGCAAAATATATTCTATGCGCTGAGGAATAATTCGGAAGATTTTACTAAAGAAAAATTCTTACGGGAAGCGCAGAATTTCCAGACAAAATACTCAGTAGATTCAAGAAAAACTAAACTTTCTGACGCAGAAAAGCTTGAGAAGCTCAAAGAACAAGGTAATTGTTGCCCTATTTCAGAAGCGCCATTGTTTATGGGAGATGATATTGATGTAGATCATAATATGCCACTGAGTATCGGTGGAGCTGATTCTAAAGATAATCTTCAAATTACTCACAGTGACAGTAATAGAAAGAAAGGCTCTAAATCTCCATCAGATTCATAAAGGGGATTTGTAGGGTTAATTTAACATAATTTTATTTCCTGAAATTTAAAAAGATTAAGATTCATCATTCATTTCAGATTGACTAATCGTTTGTTGAACAAAATCTAAAGGCAAATTCAGTAATTGTGCAATGGTTTCTGCATTTAATCCATAACTAAGCATACGCGGAATTGCTTCTAACTTAGCTGCTTCCCGTCCTACTTCGATTCCTTCTTGTTTAACTTCTTGATAAAATCGGGTTTGTTTGAGTTCTTCAGTTAAATTTAACATGGCAGCAATTTCCTCCCGGCTTTTTTGGGGTAGTTTATAGACAATAATCGTTTCAATTAGATTAATTAAATCTCGTTGAACAGCAATATCGGTTCTCTTGGTGCGCGTTCCCTAGCGCTTTGAGAAAGCGCGAGGTCGCACCGCGAGTTGAAGTCTGGCTTGAGAAATCAGTCGCCTAGCTTGTTCTCCTGCCGTCTGTTCTGGCTCAATTACTAGTTTAACAACTCCAACGCCAATTGAACGTTCTGCGGCTGCTTCTAGTTCATCTAAATAAATCCGTTGGACACAGGAACTATTAAGGAGTTCGTCGAATTGCAGGGGTTGTTCAATTT
The DNA here is from genome assembly GCA_049647265.1 of Microcoleaceae cyanobacterium. Classification (GTDB taxonomy): domain Bacteria; phylum Cyanobacteriota; class Cyanobacteriia; order Cyanobacteriales; family Microcoleaceae; genus JAAURB01. The sequence continues at coordinate 51,855 of JBARXJ010000044.1, read as the reverse complement.
CAATATTGCGACTGGGATAAAGCACAACCACACGCCAAGGATGAGACGGTTTATATTGTCGTAAATATAGGAACAGTTCCCCAAAGATACGATAATATAATTCAGCATCGGGGTGAAAATTGAACTTCTACCAGATAAAACGGTTTAACTGAATCTTCTATTTTAGGTAAGAATAAACCATCTATCCGAAAAGCCAATTGTTTGATTTCACGGGAGGTGAATTCATAAGCAGTTGCTTCATCGGCGGGACGGTTAATCAGTTCAAAGAAGAAACTAGGAAATTCTTGAAACAGGCTATAGAATATAGTATCAGTTTTCATAAATGGCAATGATAAGCCTATGAAAATGATATCATTACTCGGTAATATTTGATTATTTTTAATAGTAAAGTTATTTTGATTTCGATTTCACTATCTTTTTGAATAACCAAACTAATGGGATTCCTAAAATAACAGCAAATAAAATCCCGAGTAATAAGTGAACTAATATTAGAGAAAAACTACACAAGACAGATTGAGATAATTCAGAAGTATTGGAGGGACAGATAGGAAGCAGATTAATAATTGTGATAGCAGCGTTATTCGCAACAGCCGAAGAAATGCCACTCAGTGCTAATCCAGTACTGACTAGAGTAATAATATATTCTATACGGTTTTGTCGCTTTTCAGCCGCCGTTTCATTAATTTGATCGATTTCGGCTTGTTCAATTTCAACTAAACCTCGAATGGTATCAATTGACTGTTGAAAGTTAGCTTGTGTGGGAGAAAGGTAGTTGAGATGAGTTTGAATTTGAACTAAATCGCGATTACGAGTTTTTTGAATAAAGTCTTGCCAAAATTGAGGGATTTCTTTTATCTCTGCTAGTTTATTTAGACAGATTTCATAATTTTTTGTATTAGTCTTGAGAGCGGTATATAAACTTTGGATATCGCCTAAATGCTGACTATATTTTATTGTATTTTTCGGTAATTCTATTAATTCAGATTTTAGAGTTTCGAGACGATTTTGACGATTATTATTTTCTATCAATTGTGAAAAATGATCGATATCTTGATCTAATTTACTATATAATTTTCTAGCTTCTTGATATCGTTGACTGACTTGGGAATTAATTAAACGAATTTTATGATAACAGCATAATAGTTCTAATAGCCAATCATATATTTTACTAAGATCTTCAGTAATAGAAGATTTTTGATAATTTAAAGAAATTAAAATATGAGTAGACTGAGTTATATCTTCGGGATAATTTGGATTAATTGCCTTAAATTCAAATAATAAAGTACCGAATAAATTCCCTTTATTGATATGATCTAAATTAAGGTTTAAAGAAGTTCCGGCAAGTAAAGCTATCGCGTATTTTTTTGCAATTTCTTCACACTCACTTTCTGTTGCATCAACTTCGCCATATAGCCAAATAGTTTGTCCTAAATTGGCTTGAATAACATTAGGAAGTAAAGATTGTGGCTGGAATAATTGAAGCTGATTAATTTTAATTTCTTGAGTCTAATCAGGATATAAAGTTAGATCGGCGGCATAAGTATCATGCAGGCGAAATGCTTGCATATCACCGTATATTTGAAAGCCTGCGGTTGTAGAAATACTACCTAAGTTAATACTATCGCTTTTTGTTAGTTTGTACTGTTTTCGTTCTGTTTTAGCGGGTTTATAAGTATTCTCGGTGTAGCAGGTCAAATGCGATCGCAGATTTTTTAGTTCATGAAAAGGAAGTGCTTCATCTGCTAACTGAATCAGATTTTCCCATAATAATGAAGCCTCGTTATCCACTTCATCGAGGGCATTATCAAAAGTTTGACAAAGGTGAAACGCATACAGACTGAGAGTGAAGTTTTTCACAAAATTATCACATACTTTAATTTATTTGTCAGCTCATATTTCAACAAGCCCTAAGATTGAGATTGAGATTCACTATCATCAACAGAATCTTTATTTTTAATCATAATATTATCGATTAATTCTCGGCTAGTTGAGCTAGGTTTTCCTACAGGAGTAGGTGATTGAGAATTACCAGGACCTAATGTTTGGCTTGATTCTATAGAAGTTGAAGCAGTTAGTTCTCTAAGTTGATCTTCATACGCTTGTAGAAGCTGACTATTATTTTGAGATTCTAACCAAGTATCAATTGCTTCAGCAATATCCTCATCGTCTTCTAAATTATGAGTTTGCTGATAGAATTCATTGAAAGATGCTTGAGAAATTATGCCAGTTTGATACAAATTAATTAAGGCTTGAGTACTAGCGTTAGACATCAATTATTCTCCTTTTCCAATAGTACAAAATGCTGCCCAATAGTATGGGGAATTGAACGGTTTAGCAGTTGCATCCATTTCTTGCTTCAAATTATTGAAGTATTCTTCTAATCTAACCTTGCCCTCTCTAAGAAGCTTTAATTGACTTAGCCAAGTTTGGAAGCCTACAATTGTCGTATTCCGCAACCAAAATTGAGCGGTTTGCAAGGCAAGGGTAATATTATCTTGCTGCTGAAGTTCTTGATAAAATTTTATCATCAATAAAGCTGTAGTAGTGGCTTCAACTTTCCATAAACTGCTGACAACATTGGTACTACCTGCTAATAGAAAGCCGTAGGGTAAACTAATATATTCATCGCTGATATTGTTGAAATCAGGAATTCCCGTTTCACAAGCCGAAAGAGTGACGAGGCGGCAATTTTCCAAATGGAAATCGGCGATAATATCTGCTACAGTCAGGTCATCATCCGCAAGCAGCAACCCAGAATCTAAAGGTGAGTTGAGGTTAAAGTAACCGTGACAGAAGAAAAACAGACAGTTTGCTGATTGTAATTTTTCGGACGGGGGTAATAATGCAGATTTGCTGGCTTTGTTGTGTCTCAGAACCTGAGTTGTAGTAAACTGTTCTGTAATTGCCTCAACTGCACCTAAATCTTTCTCGTATTTTTCATATAAGTCAGGAGTCGGGTTTTGAATTGCAAATAGATTGTTAAAGTCTTTTCGTTGCCGGGTTTGAAGTTGTTGCAAGAGTTGACAACTGGGGGCAAAACGAACACCTTTAGGGAAAATATCCAATAAATAACGAGATTCCACGGTAGGGGTGCAATGCTTGCGCCCTTCTTCTGTATAAAATTGATCGACTGGTAAAGCGTGTAAGGGAAACAGATGCAAAAAGCGGTGAGGAATTAGAATTAATTGCTGACAAGTAGCAGGAAGGTATTCTAGCAGTTTATCGAGATGGAGAATATCAGCCAGGTTTTGTAACGTCGGGGCGCAACGCTTTCGCCCATCTTCCAAATCATCCGTTTGCAAACCATCACTCAACAGATTACGCCAGGTTTCAGGATCGTTATAGTAGGTGTTTAAATAAGTCTTCGTCCAATCAATTAAACGATCAAAATCCTCAGGGGTAGACTGCCAGATTTTAATTGTCTCCTGTTTGATCCCCCCTAACCCCCCTTCAACAAGAGGGGGAATAGAAGGAAGGATAACGAAAGCAAAGAATGTCTCGCTGCCAATATACCATTCAATCACAGCAGTATCATCATCAAGAGTTTGTCGGAAACAGTCGAAATCAAAACCCAAACCTACCGGAAGATACTGATTCTGCAATGCGTTACGCTGTTGTCGTAAGTCTTGCAAATATTGCGCTAATTCTGGATAATCTTTAACTGTACCCTGCTGAATTTGAGATTGACCGCTATTAATCTCGTGACGCAGTTTCGCCAGTTTAGCAGCAACCTCTGGCGGAAAAATCTGATCGGAGTCTCGTAGCAATATTTGTTCAACTAAATTGCGGGTTTTACTACGTTCAGCATATTCTAACGCTTCCTTGGGTTGATTCAGTTGTAGACAAGTTTCTACCATGTTGCGATAAAGCTTATTCCATTCTTCCGCTAATTTCTGCTTACTTTCATCTCCGGATAAAATCTCCTCTCGTAAAGATTCAACTGTATCAATAGCATTCGAGAAAGCATCATAAGCCTGTTGCCATTGCTGGGCATCACGGTAAGCCAGTCCTAAGTTAAATGAGGTTTCAGTATAATTCTGTGGAAAACTATTACGGGTATAAACTTGTAAGGCTTTTTGATAAGATGCGATCGCGTTTTCTAAGTTATCGGCTTTCTCTCCTTTAATTCGATCACTGTAAGCCGCTGCTAAGTTATTCTGAGTCGTTGCCCACTCAGTTGGAAAACTATTACGGGTATAAACTTGTAAGGCATTTTGATAGGATGCGATCGCATTTTCTAAGTTATCAGCTTTTTCTCCTTTGATTCGATATAGGTAGGCATTGGCTAAGTTATTCTGAGTCATTGCCCACTTTTGTGGAAAACTATTACGGGTACGGACTTGTAAAGCATTTTGATAAGATGCGATCGCATTTTCTAAGTTATCGGCTTTCTCTCCTATGATTCGATCTCTATAGGCATTAGCTAAGTTATTCTGAGTCATTGCCCACTCTACTGGAAAACTATTGCGGGTATAAACTTGTAAAGCATTTTGATAATATTTAATTGCAGTTTCGATGTTTTCAGCACGCTCTCCTTGTATTCGATTTCTATAAGCTTCACCTAAGTTATTCTGAGTCGCTGCCCAGTCTGCGGGAAAACTATTACGGGTATAAACTTGTAAAGCATTTTGATAAGATGCGATCGCATTTTCTATGTTTTCAGCCCTGTCTCCCCGTATTCTATTTCTGTAGGCATTTGCTAAGTTATTCTGAGTTGTTGCCCAGTCTACTGGAAAACTATTGCGGGTATAAACTTGTAAAGCATTTTGATAATATTTAATTGCAGTTTCGATGTTTTGAGCGATATCTCCTTTTGGGTTTTCGCGATAACAATTACCTAAATTAACCCAAGAAGCAGCTTCACCTTGTTGATCGCCAATCTCACGAGAAACCGCTAAAGATTTTTCATGATAAGATATGGCTTGCTGATATTGTCCTGTATTTTTGTAAAAGTTAGCTAATCGATTTAAAGTACTCGCAAGATTAAATTGATCTCCTAATGCTGTTTGCAGATCAATTGCTTTGTTAAAATATTCAACTGCTAAATTAGTTTCTGCTTCTAGATTTTCTGTTTGTCTGGTTTCTACACGACTACTGTATGCTTGCCCAATGCGATCGTAAACTATTGCTAATGCGGGAGTATTTTCTCCTTGTTGGGTTTCAATCTGCTGTAGAGTCTGTAATAGTTCATCTAAAGGTAAGCTTTCGGCTATTTTTACACTACTGTGGAAGTCATATGTTTGGAAGGTTGATGTGGCTTGACTGCTTAGAGTTATTACTTTCTCCGTCGCGACAAATTGAAATACCCCACTACGCCAACTCCAAAAATCTGGCGCTGCAAAACTAATTTGCTTTAAAATTTCAGGGGTTACCCAAAGAATAATCGGATAGGGAAATTCCCGCAGTCCTTCTCGCGTCCATTGCAAATAGCCAAAAAACTGCTCAACTTCTGTCTGGGTTGTATTATCCTCTAATGTTACCGTCAGTAAGTTTTCTGTCCCGGTTACGGTGATCGCTGCTGGGGTTGTGGGTTGCAACTGCGGGTGGTGAGTCACCAATTGCGCTAAAGCGGCTCGCAAACTGGGTTCGGCTCGGTTAAGCTTTACGTGATAGTTTGGAATAGTGGGTGCTAATTCTGTTTGGTAGCGTTGAATAATGCGATCGCGAAAAGTTTGATCGTCGCAGGAGGCAATCAATAGTGCCAGCATTCCTTGACTCGCCTCGATAGTAACGATTAAGCGATCATAATTATCCTCATTGGCATCAATATCTGAGGGAGGAGTCTTTTGTGACATTTATCCATTTTCCCCAGTTAACCCACGATGTCGTAAAATATCCAGGACAATGGGATGTACACCAAACCACAAGTCATCGTTGCGATATTCTAGGATGTATAGATTATGTAATAATTCTAAAAAAGTTTCATTCATACCGTCTTCTGGGGTGTAATCTTGATAGATTTGTGCCAAAATTTGATAATCGTTTTGTCCTAAAGGTTCGGTAAATTCAATTCGTAAGTTGGTAACGGCTTTCTGCAAAATCTCCTCTGTTACGATGATATCTGGATTATCAGGCGATCGCCGCAACTGTACTAAACATAACTGACAACAGCGACTGGCTAAGCGAATTAACTCTCGCAATGCGCCGCCACTTTTAAGAATCAGCATTTGTGTTATTTCGGGTTCAATCAACTGAGGGTGTACTCGTTTTCGTAAGATCTCTCTAAACACTTCTACAGCTTCAGGAACAGGGGTTGGATTGGTTTTACGATCCTCCCCCTTTGCAAACAGCTTTGTCGCCCACATCGACTGAATGGGGTTGTTGGTGGCGTTGTTGAGAATCCCCCGCAATGTCTTATCCCGAGTTGCCGCCATCGGTAGGGTATAAATAATCCGAAATGAGGGCTGAAATAGGGCGTTAATATTGTTACGATAAACCCGCTCGACCACCTCTAAATCTAGTTTATCTAAGTCATCGATTACAACTAAAATTTCTTGTTGAGAAGCCGCTTGAATGGCGATTGCAATATCATTAATCCGATCCACTAAATCCGATATTCTGCGGGCAAATTCGGTGGTAATTTCTTCTCGAATAATAGAATTCGCTTTCAGAGTGGCTTTTAACCGGGCAAAAAATTTAGCAAATGGAACACTTCCTACAGCTTCTCCTCCCGCTGCTATTTCCACGCTAGAATCAATTGAATTACTTTCCGTTTTAGTATGTTTACTAAACCACTTATAAAACTCGTTTTTGGTCTTTGATCCAATCTTTACTTCGCGATTTTCTGCCGTTTCCATCAATTGTACTGCCATCGCAAACAAAACATTAACATGATTCACATCAGACATTTCAATAATGTCAGCGATGGAAAAAAAGACGGTAAAATAGCGTTTCCCCACTCGACGGCAAAATTCACTCAGTAATGTTGATTTACCCGATCCTCGATGTCCTGTAAAAATAATCTTATTATTATTCGGTGAGCAACTTTCAACGAGTACCTCGAGTTCTTCCAAAAGTTCTGTACCATACTCTACTCGGAAGTGTTCGAGTTGTTCAGGGGTCACCAGTGGCATCAATTGCAAATTTTGAAAAGCTTTGCGAAAGGAGTCTGAACGATAGTTTGCCATTTCACACGGGTTTGAAATATTGATCGAGTGCTAGTCTCTATCTGTATATCATAGAGGCTGTTCAACAGAAACAAGACCCGGTGACAAGCAGACAGACACAGAACGATGTTAAATCAGTTGCCGTAGCGTAGCTCATCATCCACTATATCACCTGACTCGGTGACTCCCTAACCTTGCAGCACTGCACGTTACAGCGTTGAGAAGACTATAACCCAATTCTTTATTCTCTATGCATAGACTTTAATCTATGGCAAGTCAATTTAATGTTTATTTACATCTATAAGCTAAACCTAATTATGTGATTTAATATTATTAGTTTTAAATTTAGTATTTTTTTATGATTTAATGTAAGCTAATGTTATGAAAGAAAGGTTAGTTAATTTTTCTTCATTATATTCAAGACTTTTCTCGTCTTATAATAATTTAGATTGAGAAGCGTTTACCTTGTAAGTGCTCTTATACATAAGGCTTTGAGCTTCCAAACAAGCTAATTAATCAAAAAAAAATGATTGAGAAGTTTTGTAGTGAGTTGGCGAACATAATCGTCTAAAATTTCTGTTTTTAAAACATTCCATAACACAGTGAATAGTCTTTATAAATTTTTAGAGACTGTCAGGGGGTTTTTATGTCTAAATTTTGATATTTCTAATTACGGCGGAAATTTATAAAAGTTGTGAGTAATTCTGCTGTGGGTTCTGTTTTTCTGCAGGAATATCTAGGAAATCTCTCCGACTCCGATGCCAATACGAGAACCCCTTTGATATGGGGCTGATGCAAGCGGAAAGACCCCCGCAGTCGTGTTTCTTATCCCTATAAAAGTTATGATTTATGGTTTTTGACTGAGACAATTCATTAGGGATTTCACGAGAACTCTTTCAAAAATTTTGATCGAGTTAACCCCTTAATGATAAGGTGAATTGAGAGGATATCTGGAGATAAACTGCTACAGAAGCTAAATTTCCAGATTGTCCCATCCAGACTTTACGATGAGTTGAAAGATTTTTTGATGGAATTGAAGTTCATCTAGAGAGTCCTCAACATAAGCTTGATAGTTTACTCGTGAAGCGAATTTAATCAACTGTTTTAAATTGGAGTTTTTATCATGATTTTTACTAAACGAATTCGAGGACAGCGTTGTCCACCACCCAGTTTCTTCTAGAGATTGGATAAAAGATCGAAAGTTGCATATCAGCCGTTCGGTTTCTAGCCAGAGAGTAAGCCAAAAACTAGCGATTAAAGCTAGAAGCCGATTTTTTCTAGATCAATATTTAGTTCAGTCAAACCATAGCTATCTATAAAGATTTGGACTCAATAAATTTTATCCACTCTAATTATTTAAAAGAGCGATATTAAATCTGTATCACTCTAGTTCAGTAGATCAATCAGTCAGTTACTTCATTGATTTTATCAAAAATAGCTTCAAGGAGTTTAACCAACAATGACTACAACAACACACAAAAAAAGTAGGTTCAGCGTTTGTTATGGCGCTGCAAGGATATCAAATGACTAATTTTTTAAAGGTGTTTAACCTGAATAGTTTCAACTTTAATCACTCGGTACTGGATGCTTTGGGTCGTCCGGTATTGACAATATCTGATCAAGGAGAATGATAACGTGGATTTTTTATCCGATTTCTTGACGCTCTTCGGGGGGAAGTTACAGTCCCCCACACTCGGCTTTCTGATTGGTGGTATGATCGTTGCCGCCTTCAATAGCCGGCTGACCATTCCAGATCCGATCTATAAGTTCATCGTCTTCATGCTGCTGATTAAAGTCGGCTTGAGTGGCGGTATCGCCATCCGCAATGCTAATCTGCTGGAGATGCTGTTGCCCGCGCTATTCGCCATGGTAATAGGGATCTTGATCGTGTTCATTGGGCGCTATACATTGGCCCTGCTGCCGAACGTCAAAACTGTTGATGCCATTGCGACTGCGGGCTTGTTCGGTGCTGTGAGTGGTTCTACCCTCGCTGCTGGCCTGACGGTACTAGAAACCGAAGGTATCCCATACGAACCCTGGGCTGGCGCACTTTATCCCTTCATGGATATCCCAGCGCTCGTGACTGCGATTGTCTTAGCCAGCATTTATACTAGCAAGAAGCGCGATGCCGCAGAGGAGCAACTCAGCAAGCAGGAGGATCTGATTAAGCAAGAGTCTCGTCGCAAGCCAAAGACGCGCGTTACCCCAGGTGGGTATCGTAGCAAGCCGTACATTACCGCAAGCGGGTATCCTAAGCGCGATAAGTCCCCGAGGGTTCAGATATGGCCTATCGTGAAAGAAAGCCTTCAAGGCTCTGCCCTATCGGCACTGTTGCTCGGTCTGGCTCTAGGCATCCTAACTCGGCCAGAAAGTGTCTATGAGAGCTTCTTCGATCCCCTCTTCCGTGGCCTGCTTTCGATACTGATGCTAGTAATGGGTATGGAGGCCACAGCAAGGATTGGTGAGCTGCGTAAAGTGGGTCAGTGGTACGCTATATATGCCTTTGTGGCACCGCTACTGCATGGGTTCATTGCCTTTGGTCTTGGCATGATTGCTCACGCTACCACGGGATTCAGCCTGGGCGGTGTTGTGATCCTGGCCGTTATCGCCGCCTCTAGTTCAGATATCTCGGGGCCGCCGACTTTACGAGCTGGTATCCCCTCAGCCAATCCCTCTGCCTATATTGGCTCGTCCACAGCCGTCGGTACGCCGATTGCACTTGCCGTAGGAATACCGCTATTCATCGGCCTTGCTCAGGCGATAGGCAACTCACCCTAGAGGATAGCGCTCTACCGCTGTTTCTCTAGCCCGGCAACCAATGAGACGGTTATGTCAAGGTCTGCATCGTCTCTATTCAACAGCGGTGCGACCCATTGGCAAGAAACACGTTCACTCAGTTCAATAACTACAAGCGTATTTGAGGTAATACACATGACCCAGAAAGCCTGCAAACTCGTGATTGTCACGGAAAAGTTGCTACAGAAAAAGGTCGCTAAGATCATCGACGAAGCCGGTGCTCCCGGTTATACGGTGGTGGACGCTGGCGGTAAAGGCAGCCGCAACGTGCGCTCGACGGGACGGCCTACTGTTTACGATAACTACTCGAATATAAAGTTTGAGGTGCTTACCCCCACTAAGGAAATGGCTCTTCAGATTGCCGATGAGGTTGCAACGGAGTTTTTCGATGATTATTCGGGCATTTCCTATCTCTGTGACGTAATGGAAGTACTGCACGCCCACAGTTTCTAACTCAAAACCCAATCAATCAAAATGAACAAGCCGGGGCATGACCCTGGCTTTTTAGCGCTAATGTGAGTTTTGCGGATGAAGAATAGTCTTTCCCAATGATAGGAATTGAGGAGATTAGGGATATTCCAGCAATAGAGTATCCCTAAACTATTTAAGATCAACGACCGTTAGAATTGGCTTTTGCTTCTAAGGTTTCTAAACGACTTTTTAACTCTTGGTTTTGCTTCTTGAGTTTTTCTAATTCGTCTCGTACCTGTTTTAAGGCTTTATCTGATCCGATATTTTTCTGTACTTTTTGTACCGCTTCTTCGGCACGTCGTTTTACTCGTCCATCTAAAGCAGACTCGACTAAATCATTTAAAACTGCAATTGCTTTTGGTGTTTCCATTATTCCTAAAGCACCTACAACAGCGACTTGAGTCAGGAAAAAGTCTTCTCCCGCAATATCTTCTAAACGTTGTAAAATTCGCTCTAAATTGATCGAGTTTTGAGCTGTGGAAATACTGCCTAAAGTCCGAATGGCAACTAAACGTAAGGCTTGAGGCACACCTGCTGTTGTATACTTCAAAATTAGATTTAACGCTTCTTCTGAAGTCTTCATTTTACTCAGTCCAGAAATAGCACCACAGCGCACCACTTCATTCCAACCCGCTTTATCTTTTAAGACGGATTTTAACAGCTTAATGGCTTTTTCTTCGGTGGGTTTTTCCTCTGTATTTGCTGCTGCCATCTCACCCATTGCCATCGCGGCAGACGCTTCGACATAATAGCTATCATCTCCTTTCTCTAAGATAGATTTTAAGGCTTTATAACTCTCTTCTGTTCGGCTTTTTGCCAGTGCATTAACAGCCGCGCGTCGTACTTTTGCATTCTCATCTTTTAACCCCGTCATTAACCCCTCTACAACTTGATCGAGTTTAATCTTAGCAAGCTGTTTAATGATTTCTACTTTTACCCCCCAAAATTCCTCTTTCTCTAATGTAGAAGTTAAAGCTTTAACTACTTCTAAACCGCCTTTTTTAGCTAAAGCTTGCGCCGCATAAATCTGGGAAATCGGGTCAGAATCAAACTGAAGTTGAGCCTTTAATTCAGCGACTGGATATTCTAAAATGACTGTTTTTAAGTAATGATTTCCAACATCAAAACTAATGAATTTTGGTTTATTTTCAAGCGGGAAATAGAAGGTTTGTTCTTTTTCGTGAACTCGTACCGTAAAGGTTTTTAACTCAGGTTGATGATCTGATTTTGAAACATAGCCAAATCCAATCGGAATTTTCAGATCAAATAAATACTGTTCACTGAGTTTTTCGCTATCTTTAGCCTGCTTTTGTCTGACAGTAACCTTTGCTAAATGACTTTCACCATCCCAAGAATAAGAGACTTTATAATCTGGATGTCCGCCCCGATAAACATACTGATCGAATAACCCAAGGAAATTACGCCCAGTTGCTTTTTCAATGGCTCGTAATAAATCAACAGTTTCAACGGTTTGATGAGCGTTATCCTGGACAAAAGTATGAATTGCTTTATTAAATAATTCGTCTCCTAATTCTGTCCGAATCATGTGATAAACGCAAGCCCCTTTTTCATACAGATGTCGATCGTATAGTTCAATCGCTTCTCGATAAATATGGGTAACAATGGGGCGACGATAACGAGAACTATCCTCTGATAAATAATTCCGGGTTTCATTCAAACGATAATAGGCGGCTTCGGTTTTTCCGTATTCTTTATCTGTCCATAAAACCTCAGAATAGGTTGCCATTCCTTCCTTGATCCAAGCATGAGACCAATGTTTAATCACCACTAAATCCCCAAACCATTGATGGGCTAATTCATGGGCGACTAAACTTTCAGAATTCCGGTTATCCCGCGCTGCTTTTTCATCTAATAAACACCGATCTGTTAACAAAGTTGTGGAGGTATTTTCCATACCGCCAAAGATAAAATCACTCACACAAACTTGAGCATATTTAGGATAAGGATAGTCATAACCAAACGCTTTTGAGAAAAACTCAATCATATCGGGTGTTTTTCCCATGGTGCGGAGTGCATCATCTTTTCTATCTTTCTCCACATAATAAGTCACAGGAATACTATTCCATTCTTGCTTAATTTCAGCAAAATCACCGACAGCTAATGTCATTAAATAGGTCGGATGAATCTGTTTCTGTAACCAGTGATAAATCTTATGTTTTCCGTCTTTCTTTGTCTCGATTAATTCCCCATTAGAAATTGCCATGAATTCTTGAGGAACTTTGACACGAATTTCGGAGGTGGCTAACTGTCCGGGATAGTCAAAACAAGGAAACCAAAAGCGAGAATCTTCATCTTCTCCTTGCGTCCAAACCTGCGTTGGTTTATCGGGATAATCAGAATTGGGTTGAATAAAATAGAGTCCCCGTTGGGGTTTTTCGACTCCATATTCAATCGCGATTTTAATCGTTGTATCAGCTTCTGTTGGCAGCTTTAGATAAATTTGAAGCTGTTGACCATCATAGTCAAATTCCTGTTTTGCTTTGCCGATTTTTACCGATTTAATCTCTAAATCAACCGCATCTAATAGTAACGTTTCAATCCCACTGCGAACCGGATTAAGATGTATTGTACAAGTTCCAGCAAAGGATTGATTAGGGATATCTAGTACTAAATCTAAGAAAATATGCTCAACTTGCCCCGGTCGGTCTGGATTATAATGGGGACGAGCACCGGGTAATTCAAAGGATTTACTAGAATCCGATTCAGTATCAAAGTAAAGATTCAACATGAGGCGTTAACGTAGAATAATCAGAATAAATTGCAGGATTGTTTTATAGATTATTTTATTATAGATGAATTGTTCACCTTTGTAAGCTGTTATTTTTACTCTGGGATAGAATCAACCCTAAAAATAATAGGAATTGATGGAATACTAGGGATGATTCTTCAGAAAATATTAAAAAAAATCTCAGTCAAAACTTAACTTCAATCCGTTTAAACTCAAAATACATGAGCTGCGAAATTATATCATATCTATTTTAACAGCTTAAAAAATTCAGTATAAAAGGTCGGTCAAACGCTCAATATTTAATAAAAAATTAAGGTAAAGTTTTGTCATTTCATCTTTGATGGTTTAAAGTGAAGTGTTATCATGGCTTGACATCCAGAGTTGCGGGTTAATTCCCTCCCTCGTAAAATTTAAAGTCAATCGTTCTGAGCCCCAGAGAATTGTAACAATGAAATTGGCAGCGCGAGTAGAAAAAGTAACCCCCTCCCTCACTTTGGTGATTTCAACGAAAGCCAAAGCAATGAAAGCTGAAGGGATTGATGTTCTCAATTTTAGTGCCGGAGAACCCGATTTTGATACCCCCAAACACATTGTAGAAGCCGCGAAAACTGCCTTAGACCAAGGCAAAACTCGCTATGGCCCAGCCGCTGGGGAACTGAAGCTACGAGAATTAATTGCCAATCACCTGAATCAACAAACAGGCTTGAATTATCAGGCGCAGAATGTGATTGTGACCAACGGGGGGAAACATTCGCTGTATAACCTAATCATTACCACAATTGAAGCCGGAGACGAGGTGATTATCCCCGCGCCCTATTGGGTGAGTTATCCGGAGATGGTGACCTTAGCTGATGGTAAGCCTGTTGTTGTCCAAACCACCGCAGACACTGGATATAAGATTACACCGCAACAGTTACGTCAGGCCATTACGCCTCAAACTAAACTATTTGTCCTCAATTCTCCTTCTAACCCCACGGGAATGGTTTACACGCCAGAAGAAATTAAGGCACTAGCAGAAGTGGTAATGGAGGCGGGAATTCATGTGGTTTCCGATGAAATTTATTGCAAGATTTTGTATGATGATGCCAAGCATTTAAGTATTGCTGCGGCTTTACCCGAGAGTGATAAACACACCTTTATTAGTAGTGGATTTGCTAAAGCTTACGCCATGACCGGATGGCGACTGGGATATTTAGCGGGGGATGCGGAAGTGATTAAAGCCATGACTCGCATTCAAGGTCATAGTACCTCTAATGTTTGTACGTTTTCTCAATATGGCGCAATGGCAGCGTTAGAAGGGTCGCAAGATTGTGTCGAAGAAATGCGTCTGGCTTTTGCGAAGCGGCGAGAAGTAATTTATGAGGCGTTAAATTCAATTTCTGGTATTAGTTGTATTAAACCTGATGGCGCGTTTTATATGTACGCTAATATTAGTGAAATTGGCATGAATGCGATGGATTTTTCTAATGCTTTATTGGAAGATAAACACATGGCAACCGTTCCCAGTGTGGCGTTTGGAAATGATAGTCATGTGCGGATTTCTTATGCCACTGATTTAGCCAGTATTGAACGGGGAATGGAACGGTTAGAAGCATTTGTCAAAGCCAGAATATAATTGGTTGTGGAGTGCAAGACTATTTCATTCTTGACCCCAACAACCTCTCCCTAGCCCTCTCTACCTCACCCTGCCCTCTCCTGGGAGGAGAGGGGAATTGTGTCCCTAAGGGACTGTTTTTTAATGGAGAGGGAAAAAGAAGAAAGTTTTTAAATAGTAACTTTAGAAAATATCGGGTAAAAATGTTATGAAAAGTTTAGAATAGATGCAAATTTTTGGTTTTTATCCTAAAGGTTAACAAACGGTTAACAGTGATGTGGATATTTAGGTAATAAAAGGATAATACAATGACTTTAATGGAGTTACTACAGGAAAAACGAGACGAAATTATTAAAATTGCAGACCAACACGGGGCTTTTAATATTCGTGTATTTGGTTCAGTAGCGAGACAAGAAGAGAAAGAAAATAGTGATATTGATTTTTTAATTGATTATGATATAGAAAAAACGACACCTTGGTTTCCCGGTGGGTTATTAATGGATTTACAGGATTTGTTAGGTTATCCAGTCGATATTGTCACAGAGAAAGGAATAACTCCTTTAATTCGGGATAGAATTTTAGAGTCGGCAAAGCCATTATGAATCCAGACAGGGATCGTATTTATCTTCAGCTCTCTTGGTGCGCGTTCCTTAGCTGCTTACAAAGCAGCAGGGTCGCACCGCACATTTTACAGTGTATTGAGAAAATACAAGAATATACTTGTGATGGTAAAGAGAGTTTTATCGGTAATTCTTTAATTCAAGATGCTGTTTTGCGGCGGTTACAAACGATGGCTGAATCGACACAACGATTATCAGATGATTTAAAAGCTAATGCACCAGATGTAGACTAGCGGGCGCTATCAGGATTCAGAAATATCTTGGTTCATGATTATTTAAATGGGGTTGATTTAGATCGGGTTTGGAATGCAGTTACTGATTATTTACCGGGGTTAAAATCTGCTGTTAAGCAACTTTCTAAGTCTTTAGATTAGAAATATTATCAAAATAGTCGATAACAGAAAATAGATCTGATCAACGCGATCGCCTCAACTTTATCCCACAAGAAATATTATCAAAACAGTCGATAACAGAAAATAGATATTATTAATGGGACGCTTTTCCTGACAAAGGGAATTTTACCGATCGCTAACTCTCCCACCCTAACTGACGCTTCAACGCTTCGGGTAGATTTATTAGATGATGAAAGGGTAATGTAATGACTTGAAGAAAAAGGTTATCAGAAAAATGAAATAATTCATCCTAAATTGTAGTCAGATATCTGAAGATTGTAGTTAAATTAAATAGTATTTCTATTGGGTCGCCCTAGAACAGAGTGAATGATTAACGCTTAATAAAATCTTTAAAAAACTGTATTGCTATTTACAAAATTATTTGATATTCTGTATCGAGAAACATATAACTAGAGCTTCTAACAAGTTTGTTAGATGGGGGTCAAAGGTCACCCACTGGCGCTGTTGAGAGTGTAGAGGTATGTCTTGAGGCGATGTGGATCTGATCGAAAACATCAATAGATTTTGATGAAGTCAGACTGCATGATTTGAATAGCCGGGATTGAGTCAACTCAAGCCCAACTTTTTACTGTCTTTTTTATAGGGGATGAACATGGCGACGATTATTGTCAATACTCTGGTTGATGAAAATGACGGGATTGCAACGGGAGGAGTCTCTTTACGAGATGCGATCGCAGACTCTAATCCGGGTGATTTTATTAATTTTGATCCGAGTATTGCCGGGGATACGATTACCCTCAGTAACGGGGAGTTGACAATTGATAAAACTCTCATCATTGATGGGGATGAAACAAATCCGGTGACCGTTGATGCTGCGGGTAGCTCCCGTGTATTTTTGGTTGATAGTGCAGCCAGTTCTGTTGCGATTGATGGATTAACGATTACTGGAGGACAGGCAGGAGGAGCTACTCCGTCGGGTGGCGGTATTAGCAACAGGGGAGACCTAACCATTACCAATAGCACCATTACTGGTAATACAGCTTCTAATGGGGGTGGCATCAGAAACTACGGAACACTTTCGGTGATTGACAGTACCGTTAGCAGTAATGCTTTTGGTAACACCGGGGGTGGCATTAACAACAACACCACAGGAACACTTTCGGTCGTTAATAGTACCATTAGTGGCAATACAGCTGATGGTTCGTCTTTTGGGTCGGGAGCCGGAATTGGTGGTGGTGGAATAATAACGATTGACAATAGCACCATTACCGATAATTTCAGTGGAGTTGGAATCTTTGAATCCTTCTTTGGAGGCTCAACTACTGTAACTATAACCAGTAGTGTCATTTCAGGTAACGACAGCGATAATGATATCAACAATAACTCTGGTGGTACTTTCATTAGTGGTGGTAATAACCTGATTGGTAATGGTGATAATGCAACAGGCTTCACCGATGGGGTGAATGGTGATATTGTGGGAACGGCTGCGGCTCCCGTTGATGCAGTTCTTGGCTCACTTCAGGATAATGGTGGCCCGACCGAAACTCATGCACTTCTGACTGGAAGTCCGGCTATTGATACAGGCAGCAACCCTGAGGGATTAGCAACAGACCAACGGGGAACGGGATTTGACCGGGTTTCTGGGTCAAGTGCTGATATTGGGGCGTTTGAAATTCAAGTGGCTTCTGGCCCTGTTCCCACCACCGGGGACGATGACCTCACCTATACTGGGGCTGATGATACCATTGATGCCTTGGCTGGAGATGATACTATTCGCGCCCGTGGGGGAGATGACGATGTCTTCGGTAACGATGGTAATGACCGACTGGCCGGTCAAAATGGTAATGATACCCTTGATGGTGGCGCGGGTAATGATATTCTCAATGGTGGCGCTGGTAATGACCTACTGACAGGGGGTAGCGGCAATGACCGACTGTCTGCCTTCACTGGTAATGATACCTTAATTGGGGTTGACCCGACTTCTGAGGCTCCAGGGGTTGGAGAGCGAGATGTTCTGATCGGTGGCAGTGGCTCAGATTTATATGTCCTCGGAAATGAATCTGCTATATTTTATGCTGGCAATGGTAATAGTGACCGAGCTGCGATTCGTGGTTTAGATATTGGATTTGACACCATTCAGCTTAATGGTAGTTCTGGAGATTATTTATTACGAGAAACCAACAGGGGCAATACTAATATCTTTGAAAATACTGGTTTAACCCGGGAGTTAGTGGGTATTGTTGTGAATACGACGGGACTAGACTTGTCGGATACTGATACTTTCAGTTTTGTTTAAATATAGTATTACGCCGATCAAAACATAAAGTAAGCTGTTGTGCATTTAAGTTATATTTAGATGTGCGACAGCTTATCCCTGTTTTATGACATAACAGATTCAGGTGATGGATGTTAACTTAAGTACAAGTTTGACGGAATTTTATTCTCAAACAGTGTTATCTGTACTAGGGAAAGGTTAGTGATGTATTAGGATCTTCTTGATCGACTCCGGCCGTTTCATTGTCCCTTGTAATCATGTCCAGGAGCTTATTAATCATGACAAAGAATAGACGAAACCAAAAGCGTAATGCTTCTGAGGAGTTTATACAATCTTATGAAAAACAGCTATTGGATGCGTTTCAAGAACCTACACCCGACGACGATCAACCTCAAGTGACTCCTCCTCCCCAGCCATCGACTCAACCCATCAGTTTATCAGAGTTAGAAGAGGCGATCGCAGATATTGATAATTTCTTGCAAACCCGGCATCAGCAGTCTTCAGGAGACGGGGAGACAAGGTAAGTTCACAAGGGTAGGTTTTTTTACATCAAAGTGATCGTGGGTGTGAGACAAAGTAGACAAGGGGGAAAAGTGGACAAGGGAGAAGAAGAAAAAAACTATTCAAAATTTTTCCCTACTCCCCACTCTCGACACCCGCTACCCGTTACCCGTTACCCGCTACCCGTTACCCGACTCATCGCCTTAATTTCACTTGTTCTCCATAACGCAGTAACATATCAAGGGAAGCAAGGCGATTATCCCAACTCCTAACTTGATACGCTCTTTCTAAGGCTTGTAATCGCATTGAGGTGTTAAACTGATTTCTAAATAAAGACAGCGATCGCTGTGCTTTACTTAAGGTTTGCGCTGATGGATTTTCGGCCAGTTGTTGTAATGCTGTTTCTAATGCTTCGGCTTGTTGACCAAAGGCTTCAAGTTCTGCTGGACGTATCCAGAGTTGATCTTGAGAGAGTAAATAACTCCATTCTCGTTTTAAGGCTAAATAGCGATCGCTAGCCGCCGCAAACGGTTCTCGGTAGGGAATAATTGCAGCAGGACAACTATTACCGCGACAGCCTTGGGTTTGTTGGAAAAAGGTATGTAACCCATTGCCTAAACTTTCAAAGGCAAAAATTGAATATCCACCCGTAGACAAATCTCGAACTGCTTGAATTTGATCGATGGCAACAATATCAGGAATATTCAATACTTTAATTGAGGGTGTAATTAAACTCGAACCCAGGCGTTGTTCATAAGTTAAAGGTTCAGCAATACGGCGTAAACGATTGGTATCGAGGGAATATGTCATCGGAACAACCCAATCTACATAACCTTGACGCGCCCAATTTTCCCAATGTTGATGAATCTTCCAAATTCGTTCTTGTTCAGGATGATGAAATACCGCTACAGATAAAATAACATCCGGGTGTTGTTGCTTTAAATATTGCGAAACTTCTCCCACAAAAGAAGTGACTTGATTGACTTTAAAATTAACCCATTGTTGCCATAATGCTCCGCTTCTAGGGGTAATATTAACCGGATCGGTTCCCGTTTGTTGTTTAAATCTTTGTCGGGCGGCTGTACCGTAACCATAGATAAAATTGCGGTTTGGATCTTGAAACGGATAACGAATATAGTCGAGTTGAATACCATCAACTTCATAATTTTGAGCAATTTCTGCGACAATTCGTTGTAAATAATTCCGTACTTCAGGATTAGCTGGATCGAGATAAGCTTTGCGATCGCTAGGGTTCCAAGTTCGTCCTCGATTATCTTTATTTGCCCAATTTGGATAAGCCCTTAATACAGGCCCTAAATCATTCGTGGGCTTACCAATAACTGTATTATGACGTTGATTGGCGGTGGCAAATATCCAGACCCAGGCGTGTAATTCCATGCCCCGTTCATGGGCTAGCTTCACTGCGGCAGCCAGAGGGTCCCAACCGCGACTGAGGGGATTTTGTTCTGGGGCAACCTGACTGGGATAAATCGGATATCCAGCGTTGAGGGTTTCAAAGAATACCGTATTAATTCCCGCTTGGGCTAAACGATCAAACACCAGAGACAATTCTCGTTCCGATCGCGATCGCACAATAGTACCCCGATCTAACCACACCGCCCGAATTTCTGCCCCCACCCGTTGTCCTTGCTGAGGATAGTTTTGCCAAAGTTGTTGACGGGCTTCTAACCACAGTTGGCGGGCCGTTGCCCAATTTTGTTGATTGACTAACTCGGGAAACTGTTTCAGGGCGTAG
The DNA here is from genome assembly GCA_049647265.1 of Microcoleaceae cyanobacterium. Lineage (GTDB taxonomy): Bacteria > Cyanobacteriota > Cyanobacteriia > Cyanobacteriales > Microcoleaceae > JAAURB01. The sequence goes on along the minus strand of JBARXJ010000044.1, from coordinate 31,634 downwards.
CGGGCTTTAGCAATAGCCTGGTTAGCGACGGGAGAATTGGAGATAGGGCGGTTACTAATAGAGTCATTTAGTTCGGTTGAAGCCACTTTCAGGTTAATGGGCGTATTACCAGAATTGGCTGCAATTAACGCATTTTCAAACCGTCCTAACAGTTGTTCCAATTCATCCTGCATTGCATTTGCCATGACATTGGTAATGGGTTGATTTCCCCCATTCACCACTAACCCGGCGGGGGCTTCTTGTTGGGAGGGATCGAGTAATTGCGGTTGAACGGGTCTCGGTGAAATTGGGGCTGTTGCAACACTTCGGATCGGGGTTTGAGGCGTAATGGGTCTTCTTTCTGGGGTTTGTAGGGGAGCCGTACGCTGTTGAGGTTGTACAGGGCTAGGGGGGGGATTAGTAATCTGAGATTGCAGTTGAGGCAGCGGCTGAACGGTTGTTGGGGCTACGTTTGTTGGGGGGGTGGTTGTTGGTTGAACGGGTTGAGGGTTAACGGCAGCACTTGCTACTCCATAGCGTCCCACAGCCGCCTGTAACCAAGCGTTATCAACGGTTGTTGAACTTTCGGAGTTTCCCCAACGCCAACCGAGATAAGTAGACTGTTGCGTTGTGATCACAGAAGGAGATCCGCCACTGCCTTGCCAAGTTCCTGCGGTATAGCTTTCAACACTAGAAGGAATTAATACCCCGCCGGTGACTTTTCCTTCGATATTGGTCGTCGGTGACCATTGGGTGAGTTGACGACAGAGATCTTCTTGACACAGGTTGCGACGGGAGAGGGGTTGAGCCGGAGAGTTTAGGGGGAAGGCCCAATATGAACCCAACAGCGATCGCAACAGTTGACGCGCCAGAGGTGTTGATTTTTGTCCCACCGGGCCACTGGCAATCAGGTTTCCGCCCTGTTTAACCCATTGTTGAATAATTTTGAGCTGTTGTGAGGTGATAACTTCTATATTGGGTAAAAATAGAACCTGAATTTGTTTGAGATCGTCTATACTCTGGAGTTGATTGAGATCGAGGGTTTGATAGGGAATTTGACTCGCACGCAGTCGTTGTTCTACCGCTCCCCACTCCGTTGGCCCAGGAGAACGAGCCACCCCTAATCTGGCATTGGCCCGGACAGGAGTTGGTATCAACACTAGCCCTGTCATCAGCACACTCGCGAAGGTTCCGATCAATGCTTGCTTAAGGGAGAATAGCAAGTGCTTCTGTGTCATAAATTATCATATGAATTGAACTAAACTAGATGCTCCGCGAACGATACTATTGTCAAATTGTCTATCCTCACGGCATGGAGGTAGCAATTGTGTTTTTCGATGAAATTCTCTCGCTATCCGGCAACGTGACTACGCAAAAATTGCCAGATTAGAGAAGAATTTGACAAATCCCCACAATTTTACAGCCAACTTGAGTATCTCGCAAAGCATTGGCAGTTAATCTACCTTGTTGTAGAGTTCCCTAAAATCCGGATTGAGGGTAACCATTTTGTTAAAATGTTGATTCTAAATTATGGGAGTCTCTATGCCAGATACTATCGTCAGGATTGATAGAGAATATACGGAATTAGAATTTGAAAAAATGTAGTATTCCTTGATGTCGATGGGAGGTGTTTTTTGCTCTGATGAAGCGGGTAAAAAAAAATCCCCTAACATTGAGCCAGGGGACAACTATCAGGTGCATCTACCACTTCCCTATTCCGCAAGTGAAGAACAAATTCCGGTAATTTTTATTCAACTCTGTTTAATTGCAGAAGCTTAAATGGATGTCCAATGAAAGTTAAACAAGATACTATTCAAGCGGATAATATCTTATAAAAAATCAGGCAGATCTGTATCGATTTGGCGTTGAATGATTCGGCGATATCACTATCATGTCAAGCCTAAAATTCAGACGATATGCGCGATCGCAGCAGACCGCTGATTATGGTTTTTAATAAAATATCCTCATTCACACTCAAACAAGTATTGAGGTAAACTGTTACAAAAACCGGACGTTGTCACCCCTATAGTGTATTCGGCTAGATGCATGAAAGCTGGTGCATTTAATGCATTTTTTAAGAGTAGTCAGTCTACTCAGCTATAGCGATGCGCGCAGGGAACAGGAAACAGTCCTACCCTTGCCCCTAACATTGGGAGAAATTAAAGGTTTGTACTCCTCTAAATATGATTAATTGACACAAGAATTTTATCTTGAGATCAACTAACCCTTGAAAACTAGAGCCATTTATCATTCAATTGCTATCGGGATGACAGGATTTGAACCTGCGACATCCTGCTCCCAAAGCAGGCGCGCTACCAAGCTGCGCTACATCCCGGATCGTACTTAATCTATCTTACCCTAATTTGTGCAATTCGGGTAAAAAATGATCAAATTAATTTCTTCAAGATTGAGCTTAGGCTACGCTTGCAGCCAAGCGCCCAAATATAAGATAGATTATAGACGGTGATGGCTGCGGATTGTCCAATGACAGCGTCAACGAGATCGCTGACGAGAGTCAAAACTCTAAGGGTACGGCGCGTATTTTCACCTAACTCAAAGGAATTGTAAATCGTGCCTCTTGAGATAGACACTACTCCCACCTAACCCAAATAAGTTAGTCTGGATACCAGAACATTCCTTTGATTCCCTCTGGATCGGGTACGAAACCCAAATTTCGGTAAAAATCCACCACCTGAGGGTCTGCAAATAAGGTAATGTTGCTGATATCATCGCTACGGAGTTTTTTAATGATAAATTTCATCAAGGCCTTGCCTAAACCTTTACTCTGGAAGTCAGGGTGGACAACCACATCCCAGAGAGTGGCATTAAAGGCATGATCGGAAGTCGCACGAGCAAACCCAATTAGTCGTCGCTGGTTGCCGCGCATTTGCCACATAGAAACGACAAGATAGCTATATTGAATTGCTTTTTTGACCTTTCTCAATGGCCGACGAGACCAACCAACGGCGTTACAAAGTTCTTCCAGCTCATAGAGATCAATATCTCGCTCTGTACTGAAAAAGACTCGACCACTGCTGATCGGCTTCCGGGCTGCCGGGGAATTAGAATTATTTCCCTCGGGGGTGTATCCCTCGTATTCCTCCATCATTTGGGAGCTAGGAGTCGAATCTGAACTGCTAAACAAGTTTTTCCAGAAACCCATGCAGGCGTGGTAATGATAGTAAACATGAATGATCGTATTAGATAGTATATCTCCCGTACCTTCCCCGCAATTATGGCTCCGGGCTTAAAAACATCAACTTTAGACCTGCTAAAGCGCTTCAACCGAGCGTTTCCCCAATTTTATGAGCAATTTGTCAGTAGTGAAATTCAGTTGCAAAATCTTAAACTGGCTTATCAGATTTACCGCACTAGACAGGCGGTGATCGAAGTTAAGCCAGAAGGCAGTCGCAGTGCCCTACATTTTGCTTACCGTAACCAATCATTCCTACTGAGTGATATTTTCGGGGTACTAGCTGCTTATGGACTCACCATTCACAGCTTAAGTCTGTATGGACAAATTTACCCCCCTATGTTGGTATTTATCAAGTTAGTGGTCTCTCGGGGGGGTAAAGCACTGACAGAGAAAACCTCTGAAAATGTCAGCCGCGCCATCACAGAAGCCCTAGCAGGGCACTTTGAGGTAGAAGAGATGTTAGCGGTCGAATTTAACCTTGACGCTGGCTTAGAGGACGTAGCAACCGAGTTTTACGTCGATCCTGTGTTTCATCTCCCAGCGTTGCTCATTGAGGCTGATAACCAACCGGGGTTATTCTATAAAGTCATGTATGCCATTTGGCAAGAAGACTTACTCGTGGTCAACGCTAACCTTTTGGTCTGGCGAGGACGAACCCGGTTAATTCTCTATCTCCTCGGGCCGAATGAAAGTTTAATCCCAGATTATCTTGGCCAAAAAATTGCAGAAGGGATGCGACAGCGGTTAATGGGGGAGAGATATTAGTCGTTATTGGTTGTTTGTCATGAGTAAGTTGTTAAACAAGCAATGACCAATCACTAATAACTAACAACTAATAACTAATAACTACTGTTAAATTTCAGCATAGGCCCGTTCCACTAAGCGACGGGCTAAAGTCTGAACCCCAGTATGAGTATAATAATTCGTGGTCATATCGAGAAATGCGGCAACATAATCTAATTTATCGTTGCTAATATCGACAAAACCTTGAAGATTTTTCACGACTTTTTCTGGAGTTAAACCTCTGTCTGCCACAAAGTTACTCATCCATCCTTGCACAGAACTAAAGCTTTCTTGAACAAAGCCTAATTTAGCGGCTGGGTTGCCACCGGGAATTAAATCATGGATGCGTTTAAATCCTTCATTTTTTTGTAATTCCGATGGGCTTAAATTAGAGATTGTACTACCCACTGCGATCAGAAAATCTGGCCCTAAGGGAATCAATCCATCTAAACACACTAAAGCGGCCATTCGCATTAAAGATTCATTGCCATAGTTTCCTAATGCCCCTAAAAATTCCCCGATACTATCACCTGGAATTCCATTTATTTGACAAAAGGCAACTAATTCAACTACGACTTTTAAAGATAAATCAATCGCTTGGGCTTTATTTGCTTTAGGGGTTAATTTATTCAGAAAACCGAGAAAGCTAACATTTTCACTAATTTTATTGGCTAAGGCAGCAGTTCCAAGAGCCGTTCCAGCATTATCAATTCTTTGATAAAGCCATAACGCCCGTTGATAGCCTTCAGATTTATCATTATATAGCCATAATGCCCGTTCACTAATGTCTTGAATTAAACTGGGATCATCTTCTCCCGTGACGGTTCGCACGGTATTATCAAACCCCACTAAGTTATTCCATTGTCCCGGAACTGCAAAATCTAAGCCTTTTAATACCATAATAGTGGGGCCCTTTGTGGGGAGATCATCCACTAATTCAATAATCGATTTGCTCACAATAATGCTCCTGAAAAATTACTAATTGTTGGTGGTAAAATGAATCAATTGAGGTTTAATCTAAACGAGCTAAACCCGTCAAATTAAATTGTTTTAGCCATTGTTCGCGGTCGGCTTCTGTAAAAGAATCACTATTAGATTTCACTTTAACTTGATAGCGATCGCCAACTAAAATTGCAGTAGTATTCTTCCCTTGACTCACGGCAGGATATCCGGCCATACTTTGACTACTATTGTTAAATTTACTCGCTGCACTAGGATTATTGGCGATATCATTAATTGAAAGCAGTGCTACATCTGTCCCCCCTTGAGACAGTTGGGCCTGAGAAAATCCTGTTTTTTCCTGGCGAAATGTGACTTTATAGTCTCCTTGACCTTTGGGGAAAAACTGATTAAACTCGCCCCCCGATACAGGTTCAGCAGCAACGGGTTGAGAGACTTGTTCGGTGGAGGTTTGATCGGCAGTTGGGGGAGATGAGACAGTTGTCCCACAGCCTGAGATAAACAGAAACAGTACTAAAACGCTAGCAAGAATGGTTTTTGAGAAATTTTTCAAAATCATAGGTTAAATGCTGTTATTCGGAAAATTAGCAACTTTGATCAAATTTTGATACTTTAACCAATTGTAGTTCGATTTGGTAACGATATGGGGTTTTTTGTAGCAGTCAACGGTTATAGGGACTTTCTATCAGCAAGCCGTTCGAGTTTTCAAATCACTTTAATTATGATACATTTGCTTTAAATTTGTTTCCTGCCAGCCTTAGTAGTAGGGTGCGTTAATAACGCACTACAGTCTAAAATAAAATTAGAACTCAACTTATAAAAATCAGTCATTGAGTGAAATAGATTATGTCTAACAACAACTATCCCAAAGCATGGTCTCGCTTTTTTTCTGAAAATCGTGAATCTGACAGCATATTGCCTGAGGATTTAGTCAATAACTTTGCCCAATTATCGAGATGGTCAGCATGGTTTAGACTGGCAAAAAGTTTTAAGGGATTAGATTTAGGGGATACTTATTCTGGTGTAGATACGCCTCAACTTTATTCAGCAATTACTAGGATTTTTCTAGTGTACTCTGCATTTGAAACTTACTGTTATATTATTGGATTGAAGCCCAATAAAGAATCACAAATAAAATTTATTCAAAATGCTCAATCACAGGAAGAGATTATTAAAGCTATTCGTGATCTAGATCCTAGTAACAATATCTCTAATTTTCTTGAACAACATTCAACGGGTAAAGATATAAAACAAATGATGTGCGATTTTAAAGCAGGTGATGATATTAATGTTAGTTGCTTCGCTAGATCTATAAGACACGTTTTTGCTCATGGTATATTGAGTGCAAATTCTACAGGCTTATCTCCGAAACGGTTTAATCAATTATCTCTAATTATTTCCAACTTTCTATTAGATTGTATGGATGAAGATTTTGATCGGCGTATCCCGTTTCAGTAGTGCGTCATTGACGCACCCTACAATCTATTTTACATTCTATCACAATAGTCTAAAAAACCTTCTGGAACTAATGTTAATTCTCCCGATAAAAAGCGTGAAATCGGAACCCAAAGGGCTGTTTTTTCTCGTTCTTTTTCGTAAAATTTAACCGAATCAATATTATAAAATTTAGTATCCGCAAAATCACAACAATACAATTGAATTAATTCATGATAGAATGTACCGTTATATTCAAAGAGATTCTCTAAACAACCGAGATATTTAATATTCGTTAAAGCCGCTTGTAATTCTTCTTGAAATTCTCGTTCTAAAGCAATATGACTCGGTTCTCCAAAGTCAACACCACCCCCTAACGCTCGATAAAACGTGGTTTGCTTAATATTATCATATCCTTGAGAAAGAAATAAGCGGTTGTCTTGTTGAATTAAGCCTAAAGCCAACACCCGAATTTTACCTAATTTTGCCATATTTACTTAATGAATAATTAACTAAAAAATAAACTAGATACAAGCCTATGAATGTATTAATAGGGTTTCTTTTTCTTTCTTCCTTCTTCCTGGTCAGTGAGCCTGTCGAACTGCTTCCTTCTTCCTTCATTAATTAATTATAATCTGCAAAACCAGCTTCTTGATTTTCTCTATCTACTGGCCAATCTTCATTTTCTCCGCCAATAATTAACTTTTCAATCACTACATATTCTTCACTCAGTTGAGTTAAAGCATTTATCAAAACATCAAGCGCAAATGCATCGCTTGTACCTAAATCAAACCAACAGCGTGACCAAATCCCATTGTATTCAATTTCTCCCATGTTATGCATTAATGCCATCATATTATCTTTCGATAAATTCGGATCGTAATTCAGATAATTAAGGTCTACGCCTGTATCTTGGACTTGTAAACTTTCCGCATTAAATCCACCTAATTTTCCGAGTAAAAACCAAGAATTTAATACTTCTTCGACATATTGCCGTTCTATAATTGAAGGAACGGTAGTAAATTCAATCCAAATCCATAAATCAAACGGATCATATTCGCGAAAATAAACATTCATAATTGTTTCTAAATTAATCATTATAAGGTTGGCATTTGTTCCGAAACTGGCCCCCAAAGACCGTCTCGTTCTCTAATTGTATCTCGAAGTGGATCGCAAGCGCGTTGAATTTGATCGATCCGATTTAAATTTTTACATTGTTCATAAAAGATTTGAGCAACCACTCGTTTCGGTAATTGCTGTGGGTTAGCTAATGCTGCTTGGAAGTTTTCTTGTGCTGCTGTTAACAACATCGGATCTTTTTTCCGTCCTAATGAAGCCAAAATTTGCGCTTTTAAATATAAAACCTCAGGATGATCTGGAACAGTCTCTAATGCTTTATCGACAAAACTTAAAGCTTGATCCAGTTGTTTTAAATCTCGATAAGCAATGGCAATGCCTCGATAAGCTAAATGACGCGGACTGCCATATTGTTCTAACTTTGTAATGGCATTTTCTGGACTATTAAACGGTAAATTTAACGATAAAAATAACTCTAAATAGCCTCGAATTAAATTTAATTCTGGATCTTCTGGGTTGACGGCTTCTGCTGCATCTAGAGCGGTGAAAACTTCCTCTAATTTATTCAATGCTTTCGGCGCACCTCGTAATGTTCCTTCTGTGGCTAAGCTATGAGCACCTTCCATAAAATGACCAATAGCAAGATATAAATTCCCTCGCAAAGGATCGCTTAGTTTTAAGCCTTGAGAAACCGTTAAAATCTTTTCAGTATAATCGGCTAAAGCTTGCCAATCTTGCTGTTGATAAGCAAACGTTGCTAACATTCCATAAACCATCGGTTCTTGACTTTCTTCTGATTGAGCTTGCTGAAGATGCCATTGAGCATTTTGATAGTTTCCTTGCTCAAACATCGCCTCAAAAGCAGCAACGGCTGGCTGACTCAGTGTCCGCGCTTCGGTCGAGGAACGAAACGGATCGACTGCCACGGCACTACTGATATTCAATAGCAAAAAGCCAATCGTAGCACTGAGACACTGTATGTTTTTAGATTTAAAATTCTGTAAAATCATAGTGATAGTTTTGACCTGAGTGATTTTAAAACAAAGCAAATTAATCAGAGATCGAGTTAATCTTTAATCCGCTTAAAACCCTAATAAAATATAGAGAAAAATCCCCAGCAATGATATAATTTAATACGATAGTGATATTTGAAATAGATTAAATCCCTTCCCCTACATTAATGCTGCATATTCAAAATTTACTGTATCATCCGGTTGCTAGCTCAACTCCCATTTTAAAAAATGTGAATTTAGAATTAGCTCCTCAGCAGATGGGACTGATTATCGGTCAAAGTGGTTCCGGAAAAACAACATTACTCGAAATTTTAGCGGGACTGGCAGAACCGACAAAAGGACAAGTTTGCTGGCGAGAAAAAAAACTGAATGCAGAATATCTACAACAGCTTGCGGGTTTAGTGTTTCAGTTTCCCGAACGGCATTTTTGTGGCAATACCATTTTAGAAGAATTACGTTTAGGTCATCCCGAACTCAGCCTCGATCAAGTCAACCATGCCCTCAGCGAAGTTGGACTGAATCAACTTTCCTTGCAAACCTCTCCTCATGCTCTCAGCGGTGGACAGCAGCGCCGTCTAGCCCTGGCAGTTCAGCTTATCCGAAAACCTCATATTTTGATGTTAGATGAACCCACAGCAGGCTTAGATTGGTCAATGCGACAACAATTAGTGAGTTTACTGGCTAAACTCAAAACCCACTGGACATTATTCGTCGTGACTCACGATGCGGGAGACTTAATGGCTGTGGCAGATCGGTGTTGGACACTGAATCACGGAGATTTGCAACCCCTAGAGAAAACTACGGTAAGCTCATCCCCCAAGCGATGAAAGCGTCATTAGTGATTTAGACTCAGGAGTGAGTGATGTCGTTCCTGATTTGCGACTCCCAACTCCCTAGGAATAACCAGTAACCAAAGAACAAATCACCAATAATTATCAAATCATGTCATAATGATCCGGCAATCCCCAAACAGATAATGCTCGGATGGCTGATATCCCTTCTTCTTCAACTGAACTGGCAGAGGTGCTGAATGAGTTTACTGACTTGAACTTTGAGTTACCCGATCCAGAAGACGAAGCAATTTCTGAACCTGATTTTGAGAAACAAGTTGATGTGGCTTGGAAAGTTTGCGATCGCTTCGACTTGCAAACCGAAATTTGGCGAGGACGAATTTTACGGGCTGTGCGCGATCGCGAAAAACGCGGCGGAGAAGGACGAGGAACAGGTTTTCTGAATTGGCTAAAAACACGAGAAATTAGTAAAAGTCAAGCTTATTCTTTAATTGAACTGGCTAATAGCGCCGATACATTGTTAGCAGAGGGACTTTTGAATCCTGATTCTATTAATAATTTTAGTAAACGGGCATTTGTAGAAACGGCAAAATCTCCGGTTGAAGTTCAGCAAATGGTGAGTGATGCGGCAACTCAAGGCGATCGCATTACCCGACGAGAAGTGCGGCAGTTGTCGGATGAGTGGACGGCGATGAGTTCAGATTTATTACCCGATGAAGTCCGAGAAAAAGCGAATGAAGGTTCGATGCCGCCTCGGTTTTTAGCGCCATTGGTGCGAGAAATGGAGAAATTACCTGAGTCTCATATTGATGAATTACAACGGGAAATGATTGAAAGTCCCGATGTCGATACGGTGAAGCAACTCACCTCTGATGCCCGTAATTTATCTAAATATTTAGATGCCGCAGCCCAAGTCCAAACCCTTTCTCAAGCGTCTGTAGATGTGGAAATGGCGTTAGAAGAAGCGTTAAGAGTGGGGTGTTTGAGTACGGCGGCGGATTTAGTTAAGCAAGCCACCCAACTTGAACAAAATATTGCCAAACTGTATAATACATGGAAGAGGGTCGGCAGTTTAGCAGACCGATTGTATGTGGATACGGGAGCCAGTACACCCCATCTGCGTTCTTTATTGACCTGTTTAGAACAATTAGCGGGTCAGATTATTGAAGTTCAATTAGGGGATAGCAAGCAGGGAAAGGTGCGCCTACAGATTTTATCAGATACCCTCGAATAGTACAGCGATTCAGGAAAAAGAGTCAAATTAACCGATCGTGAATAGTGGTGCAAAATATTGCTGTCAATTGTTAATCTATTAATCTTTGATTAACCCAATCATGACAGTTCAATAATAAAGTTAATCATGATCTCGGGTTAAAATTTTGTTAAATAAAATACATTTTTACTATTTTTGATCAAGTTGCATATAATATAATCAATTAATCTAATGTGTCATCGCTTTTCAGACCGTAGTCGCTCTTTAAGTATTTATACTAAAGTCAGTGAGTTGTTTCTCAGAGAGGACATCTCTCTCATTTGAGACATGACTTGCTACACTCATTTGAACTCGGGTTAATTTATCCCTCTATTAAACAGATTTTGCAAAAGTATACAGTCATATCGCACCATTACTGAAGTGTTCTTGATCGTACTCAATCAATCTATTGTGTGGATCTTATGAATTTTTTCAGTATATATTAAGTCAACCTCAGGGTGAATCAATTTTCGTAAAAATTATAGCCTTTTTCAATTCCATATTCATTCAACAGGTACTTATCTATGAATCGTTCGTCAGCTTCCGATCATACCCCATGTTGTCAACTGGAATATCCTCTACTAGAAGAGATTCATCTTGATTCTACCATTCAGGATTTATCTCCAGTTCAATGTCAATTGGAAATGAATGCCACAGGTAATGATCTCGAAGAATTTTTTGATTATAGCCCTACTATTCCCGGAATTATTTTAACTGAAAATAATCAATTCGTCGGTATGGTGTCACGCCGTCGCTTTTTAGAAATTTTAAGTCGGGCATATGGCAGAGAATTGTTTTTAAAGCGATCGCTTCATGTCTTTTATCGATTTGCCAAAAAAGATGCTTTAGTTTTACCGGGAAATACTAAGATTGTTGATGCGGCTGACATCGCAATTCAACGAGATAGCGAGTTAATGTATGAACCAGTTATCGTTGAAATGGATTCTAATAACTATGGCGTTTTAGCAAGCCAAACCTTACTTATTGCTCAATCTCATATTCACAAATTGGCGACAGAATTATTACATGAAAAAACTCAAGCTCAACTAATTCAAACCGAAAAGTTAGCAATGCTGGGGCAAATGTTAGCAGGAGTGGCTCACGAAATTCGTAATCCTGTTGCTTGTATTGTTGGAAATATTCAATGTCTTTCTAACTATTCAGGAGATTTACTAGAATTAATGCAAGCCTATGAAAAACATACTTTAAAGCCTAACGAGGAAGTAGAAACTATTAAAGAAGAGATTGATTTAGAGTTTATTCAACAAGATATTCCAGAAGTGACTAAAAGTCTACAAATCTCATCCAAAAGACTCAATCAAATGGTGACGAGTTTAAGGGGATATACTCGCACAGATACAGAAACGCGACAGAAAATTCATCTACATGAAGGTTTAGATAATACTCTATTAATTCTTAAAAATAGATTGAAGTTTGGCGTAGAAATTATTAAAGAGTACGGCGATATCCCCGAAATATCTTGCTACCCAGGGCAAATCAATCAAGTGTTTATGAATTTAATCGCCAATGCATTAGATGCGGTAGAGGAAAATAATAAAAAAGAAAAACCACCCAAAATTTTGATTAGAACTCAAGTGAGACACTATTCAATTCAACAACAGGAAAATTTGCAAATCAACGCACTGCCTTCCCCCTCAGAGCAAAACAATTTTAGGAGTCAATACGATAGTCAATATTCTTCTAGTACTTCTACAGATTTGTTAGTTCTCACTCCACCTGTTTCCGATAGATCTCCTCGCTGTATTTCAATACAGATTATTGATAATGGTTTGGGTATTCCACCAGAAATTCAAAAACGAATTTTTGAGAACTTTTTCACAACAAAACCCGTTGGAAAAGGAACAGGACTCGGATTAACCATTAGTCATCAAATTGTGACTCAACGCCACAGAGGAAAACTTAATCTGAAATCAACTGTTGGAGAAGGAACAGAATTTGAGGTGTTATTACCGTTAACTTTAACTTAGCTATTTTTGCTGATCATACTAATCTATAGCAATTGCTGTTTTGGTTTATGAAAAACTTCGAGAGCTGTAAAGCTTCTAAAATGCTTAATTCTATTCCGGTTTTCCATGAACTAAAAATAGTCATTTTTGAGATATATCAAGAATTGGTAATCTTCAGTCTTAACAAAATCCTTCACCTGAAAGCTGACTCACATTAAGGGAAACTGATTTTTATGATCCGTTTTACTTTTGACTAAAATAGTTTGAAGCGAATGAGTCGTTTTGGGTAGAGACTGTTATCAAAAGTCTATTTTTCGCAGATTAGACAATCAATATAGATTAACTTTAGCTTGAATTAATGGCTAATTATGCTATGATTGAGATAGCCAATTAGAAAAAAGTAATATTAATATTAGAGATTAACTTCAAATTAACATACAGTCTCTTAACTTGCTGAATATTGCTTTAATGATTAACTTCTCTAATACAACAAAAATAAAACAATTAGTTTTTTAAAATTGATAGCCGTTACAAAATTTAATAAGTATGGCGCATCGAACGAGTTGACAAGGGTTTGAGACCCGATTATAATGAGGTCAACCAAGGGGTTCGTGTGTCTTTTTGCGATTTTGTCCCCTCAAACCCTGATTCTTCCTTAGCGATCGCCAAAAATAGAGGCTCAATAAATTTTCGACGATGCACGAGTTTTGTTAACAAAAGTAACGCGAATTTGACAAAAACTAAAAAATGTGCATAAAAAAGACGCTCAAGGTTGAACGTCTATACAAATTCAATTTAAGTCAGGGTGAAAAACTATTCAGCAGTCTGGGGTAACAATTCCCGTTTTTCGCCCTGTGAAACATTAACCTGACCGCTTTCATCGACATCAACCACGGCAATATCGCCTTCTTTGATGCGACCGGAGAGAATTTCTTCGGCTAAGCTATCTTCCAACAGGCGCATAATTGCCCGACGCAGAGGACGTGCGCCGTAGCTGGGGTTGTAGCCTTCTTCGACTAAGCGTTCATTAAATCGATCTGTGATTTCTAACGTGATGCCTTTTTCCCCTAAGCGGCTAAAGACTTCATTTAACATAATCACAGCAATTTCCTTGACCTCCTCTTTGTTTAACTGACGGAAGACAATAATCTCATCCAAACGGTTGAGGAATTCGGGTCTGAAGTACTGTTTCAGCTCTTCGTTAACCAGGTTACGAATCCGATTGTACTGAGCATCGGTGGCATCATCCTCAAACTCAAAGCCTAAACCACCGCCACCTTTTTCAATCACTTTCGACCCAATATTAGAGGTCATAATGATTAAGGTGTTTTTGAAGTCAACTGTTCGACCCTTGGCATCAGTCAGGCGACCATCTTCCAAGATTTGCAACAGCATATTAAATACATCCGGGTGTGCTTTTTCGATTTCGTCAAATAGCACCACAGTGTAAGGACGACGGCGAACTGCTTCTGTCAGTTGTCCCCCTTCGTTATACCCAACATATCCAGGCGGAGAACCAATTAATTTAGAAACGGTGTGGCGTTCCATAAATTCCGACATATCCAAGCGGATCATCGCCTCTTCCGAACCAAAGAAGTAGGTGGCTAACGCTTTAGTTAACTCAGTTTTACCCACCCCAGTAGGCCCTGAGAAGATGAAACTGGCGATCGGACGGTTGGGGTTCTTCAAGCCGACTCTAGCCCGACGAATGGCACGAGAAACCGCTTTAACCGCATCATCTTGGCCAATCAGACGCTGATGCAAGGTATCTTCCATGTGCAACAGTTTCTCAGACTCAGACTCGGTGAGTTTATTCACCGGAATGCCTGTCCAACTGGCAACGATTTGAGCGATATCTTCTTCCGTTACCATCGGAGAATCATCTTCATCGGTGCGGGTTTCAGACTTTTTATTCTGAGCGATCGCCCTAATTTCGGATTTAATTTCCATTTCGCGATCGCGCAATTCTCCTGCCCGGTCAAAATCTTGGGAACGAACCGCTTCATCCTTGTCTTTCAGGACTTGTCGCAATTCCTTATCCAATTCTTTAGCGGCTGGAGGCAATTGAGAGTTAATCAAACGAACCCGAGATCCGGCTTCATCAATTAAATCAATCGCTTTATCGGGTAAAAACCGATCTGAAATATACCGATCAGACAGTTTAGCCGCTGCCTCGAGAGACTCATCTAAAATCTTCAGTTTGTGGTGCTGTTCATAACGTTCCCGCAAACCAAATAAGATTTCAATCGTTTCATCAACAGACGGTTCACCCACCATAACGGGTTGAAAACGGCGTTCTAAAGCAGCATCGCGTTCAATGTGCTTGCGATATTCATCCAGGGTGGTTGCGCCGATACATTGCAATTCACCCCGCGCTAAGGCAGGCTTCAGGATGTTTGCCGCATCAATAGCCCCTTCTGCTGCCCCGGCCCCAATTAAGGTATGTACCTCGTCAATCACGAGGATCACATTGCCAGCAGAGCGGATTTCATCCATAATCTTTTTGAGTCGTTCTTCAAACTCACCCCGATATTTCGTCCCTGCCACCAGCAGACCAATATCTAGGGTAACGACTCGTTTTTCTTCCAGGATATCCGGCACATCATTTTGAGCAATGCGCTGGGCTAGACCTTCAGCGATCGCGGTTTTACCAACCCCCGGTTCTCCAATTAAAACGGGGTTATTCTTGGTACGACGACCGAGAATTTGAATCACCCGTTCAATTTCCTTTTGCCGACCCACAACCGGGTCAAGCTTGCCTTCGCCGGCCATTTGGGTTAAATTAGAGCCGAATTCATCCAAGGTGGGTGTTTTCGTCCGGCTATTAGTGCCGCCGGCTGTAACTTCGGCTGTTTCACCCAACATCCGAATCACCTGAGTGCGGACTTTAGTGAGATCAACACCCAAGTTTTCCAGGACACGAGCGGCGACTCCTTCTCCTTCGCGAATCAACCCCAGAAGCAGGTGTTCTGTGCCAATATAGTTGTGTCCTAATTGGCGAGCCTCTTCTAAAGAAAGTTCTAAGACGCGCTTGGCACGAGGAGTAAAGGGAATTTCGACGGCGACAAACCCAGAACCCCGACCAATGATCTTTTCGACCTCGATCCGAGCGTCTTTTAAGTTCACCCCCATGGACTTGAGCACTTTGGCTGCGACACCTGTGCCTTCTCCGATCAGACCCAAGAGGATCTGTTCTGTGCCCACGAAGTTATGTCCCAGGCGGCGTGCTTCCTCCTGGGCCAACATGATTACTTTAATTGCTTTTTCTGTGAAGCGTTCAAACATGGCTAATACTCATCATTTGCTGCATGCCCGTACGCTAATTTTAGCGTGACATTTTTTAGAATTGAAAAATTAAAAGATGATAAACTTACTTTAATTTTTCGAGTTTATGGCTTGTGTTAACGTCATTTTACTGAATTTATTCAGTCCCTGACGACTTTAATATGTATCTCAGCAAGCCTTGACGATCAATAGGGTTGAATGCAATGTAGCAGAGTGGCTCAATTTGACTTGACTGAGTTGATCCCAGCAAATCGCTCTCGACCTTTCAGCCATCGATGCAATCAAACGTCAAGACTTCCTGTAGGATTCAACAGCGACTTGCAATTGAGAGTTGCAATCCCCATCCCTAACATTAATCGGCGAACGGGGTTGAATCTGTATCAGGGTTGTCTACTTTAGGAAACATCAGTATGCTTCAGTTGTGAACGCACAATGTTTCAGGGCAATAGACAGCCGTGAACCGAGATCGAACTCGGATATCCCCCAAGATTGGGCAAACAAACCCTGCCGACTTTCAAGGGTTAATCAAGGATTCTAACACATTGATTATTTATCGTTGATTATTTGTCAATGGGTGATTTGTTTTACTTGCTCAACAAATAACTTCTGCGATCGCTTTTCTATTGGCGGTAGCCATAGCGCCTGTGCGCTACTGACATCATAACAACCGACAATTGACCGACTTGTAGAGATTACCCGTATTTCCCCTCAGATACATCGATTGCTACAATAACCAATACAAGATCTTTTTATTGGAGCTGGAAACACCGATGAACTGATGGATGGTGTACCCCTTGATAAAATGGGTAGATCTGCTCAGACTTGTATCAACCCAGCTCAGTAAACTTTAAGCTCTCAGTATAAACTTGTTAAAATTATTTAGAATCTCGCCATGTTAAAAGCTTTACTGGGTGATCCCAATGCTCGAAAACTCAAAAAGTTTCAGCCTATTGTCACAGATATCAATATTTTAGAAGAAGATATTCATGCCCTTTCTGATGAGCAACTGCGGGGAAAAACAGGGGAATTTAAACAACTTCT
This sequence comes from Microcoleaceae cyanobacterium, assembly GCA_049647265.1. Classification (GTDB taxonomy): domain Bacteria; phylum Cyanobacteriota; class Cyanobacteriia; order Cyanobacteriales; family Microcoleaceae; genus JAAURB01. The sequence continues at coordinate 14,856 of JBARXJ010000044.1, read as the reverse complement.
AGAAAAGGCAAAATCTCGAGAAGAACGAGAACAAATTTTAGATGAGATTTTACCCGAAGCCTTTGCGGTTGTGCGCGAAGCCGGGTTACGAGTCCTGGGGATGCGTCACTTTGATGTCCAACTCCTCGGCGGTATGATCCTGCATAAAGGCGAAATTGCTGAGATGAAAACCGGGGAAGGGAAAACATTAGTTTCCACACTACCTTGTTATCTTAATGCCCTTTCGGGAGATGGGGTTCATGCAATTACCGTAAATGATTATCTGGCCCGCCGGGATGCGGAATGGATGGGGCAAATTCATCGATTTTTAGGCTTAAGCGTCGGACTGATTCAGCAAGGAATGACTCCTGAGGAACGCAAGAAAAATTATCTTTGTGATATTACTTATGCCACTAATAGTGAGGTAGGGTTTGATTATCTCCGGGATAATATGGCAACTTCTATTGATGATGTCGTACAACGTCCGTTCAACTATTGCATTATTGATGAAGTAGATTCTGTTTTAGTTGATGAAGCCCGTACCCCGTTAATTATCTCCGGTCAGGTAGAACGTCCCAGTGAAAAGTATATTCGCGCGGCTCAAGTGGCGCAAGCTTTACAACCGGAAGACCATTACGAAGTCGACGAAAAAGCCCGCAACGTGTTGTTAACTGATGAAGGTTTTGCCGCCGCCGAAGAATTGGTGGGGATGCAAGATTTATACGATCCCAGTAACCCTTGGGCGCATTTTATTTTTAATGCCCTCAAAGCCAAAGAACTATTTGTTAAAGATGTTAATTATATTGTCCGGGATCAAGAAGTCGTCATTGTTGATGAATTTACCGGCCGGGTAATGCAAGGGCGACGCTGGAGTGATGGCTTACACCAGGCGATAGAAGCCAAAGAAGGAGTCGATATTCAGCCAGAAACCCAAACTTTAGCCACGATTACTTACCAAAACTTCTTTTTACTGTATCCGAAACTATCGGGGATGACCGGAACGGCAAAAACGGAAGAAGCCGAATTTGAGAAGATTTATGATTTACAGGTGAGTATTATCCCCACAAACCGTCCTATTGGTCGGGTAGACTTAGCCGATGTCGTTTATAAGACAGAAGCCGGGAAATGGCAGTCTATCGCCGATGAATGCGCCCATATGCACGAAGTCGGTCGTCCGGTATTAGTGGGAACAACTAGCGTTGAAAAATCAGAGTTACTCTCGCGTCTATTATCTCAACGTAAAGTTCCTCATAACTTACTCAATGCTAAACCCGAAAACGTTGAACGCGAATCTGAAATTGTTGCCCAAGCCGGACGTAGAGGCAGTGTAACCATTGCCACCAATATGGCAGGTCGAGGAACAGATATTATCCTTGGGGGAAATGCCGACTATATGGCGCGGTTGAAAATGCGGGAATATTTTATGCCCCGTGTGGTTAAACCAGAAGATGAAAAAGAGTTAGCAGTCACTCCTGTTCCGAGAAGTAAACGCAATGCCGTTCAAGGGTTTGGTGAAGAGAAAAAAGCCAAAACGTGGAAAGTCTCTTCTGAGATATTCCCCACCCAAATGTCTCAAGCGGCAGAACTTCAACTTAAAGAAGCAGTAGACTTTGCTGTTTCTGAATATGGCGATCGCAATTTACCCGAATTACAAGCCGAAGATAAATTAGCCGTTGCCGCAGAAAAAGCCCCCACAACTGAACCGGTGATTCAAAAATTACGGGATGTTTATAAAACGATTGTGGCAGAATACGAACAGTTTACCGATGTTGAGCATGATGAAGTGATTGGCTTAGGTGGACTGCACGTCATTGGTACAGAACGTCACGAGTCTCGCCGTATTGATAACCAATTACGAGGACGGGCCGGACGACAAGGAGACCCCGGTTCAACCCGGTTCTTCCTCAGTTTAGAGGATAACTTATTACGGATCTTTGGTGGCGATCGCGTTGCTGGCTTAATGAGTATGTTTAACGTTGAAGAAGATATGCCCATTGAGTCGAAAATGTTGACGCGATCTCTCGAAGGGGCGCAGAAAAAGGTTGAAACCTATTATTATGATATCCGCAAGCAGGTATTTGAATATGACGAGGTGATGAATAATCAACGCCGCGCTATTTATGCCGAACGTCGCCGGGTTTTAGAAGGGCAAGACCTCAAAGAACAAGTGATTCAATATGGTGAAAGAACCATGGATGATATTGTTGATGCCTATATTAACCCAGACTTACCTTCGGAAGAATGGGATATTGAGAAAGTCGTTGATAAAGCTAAAGAATTTGTTTATTTATTGCAAGATTTAACCGCCGATCAATTAATTGATTTAAATATCGATGAAATTAAGACCTTCTTGCATGAGCAACTTCGCAATGCTTACGATATTAAAGAAGCCCAAGTTAATCAACTTAAACCGGGTTTAATGCGAGAAGCAGAACGTTTCTTTATCCTCCAACAAATTGATACCCTCTGGCGCGAACATTTGCAACAAATGGATGCATTACGAGAGTCTGTCGGTTTACGCGGTTACGGACAAAAAGATCCGTTAATTGAATATAAACGAGAAGGCTATGAACAATTCCTGGAAATGATGACGGATATTCGCCGAAATGTGATTTATTCGATGTTCCAATTCCAACCTCAACCCGCAGTGGCATAGTTATACAAAATAGAGGCGTTTCATATAGCGTCTCTATCTGTAGGAGTTAGGAGTCAGCGAGTCTGCGAGTCAGGAGTCAGGAGACAGGAGACACGCCCTCCTATAGGCTACTTGCCTGTTCCCTGTTCCCTGTTCCCTGTTCCCTGTTCCCGCCAGCGCTACGCGCTATAATTGAAAACTCAAATTACTGTGCAGCAGGTGTTTTTTCAGTTTGCCAAACAGAAGCCATTGTAGAAGAAAGCCGGGGTGAACGTCCTTGAGAGGCGACTTCATGAACCACACCAGATTGAGTTCTAACCTGAACACAGCTTGGAGTAAACAAGAAGATACTTTCTCCAATCCGTTCTTGATGACCATCTAGAGCATAAGTTCCGCCAGCCACAAAATCAACCGCTCTTTGAGCTTGATCGGGGTCCATCATCGTTAAATTCAAAACAACAGACTTTCTCTCTTTGAGAGAACGAATAGCCGCAGGCATTTCTTCAAAGGTGCGAGGCTCCATCACCATCACCTCAGAAATTCCGTTTAATGCACCCGGCATTCCAATCACATTACCAACACTCGATCCTACCGTTTCAGACATCACACCACCTGTATTAACTGATCCAATTGTTGCTCTTTCTCTTGGTCTACGAGAAGGAGTCGTAGAAGTAGAAGTTCGCCGCTCTTCCTCTGTGGGTGCAGCAGCAGCTTGAGGTTGAGGAACAGGATAAGTACTTTGATACTGATCCCCTTCCATCTCTTCATATTCGTAATCATACTCGGCTGAATCATTCAAGCCGACAAAGTCCCGAAGTTTGCCAAAAATGCTCACGGTTTAATTTGCTCCATAAAACTGATACAACAAGTCTACTCTTGGACATATTTAAGGGTATGAATACAAGATACTGTATTCCTACGGACTGCTATCAGTTGCTTAGCTGTGCTAGTCGTCTCAATTATACATAGCGACTAATAACTTTGACTCAACTCCTGATTGATAGAGTCGCAGTGGTTTAACGATAAGGAGAGTGGATAACCCAACTCACCCAGAATTTGACAGACTAGAGAATATATTATATTTATCTATACCCTCCTCGCACCAAAGATAATTTGTCCTAGTCGTATCATAGTAGCACCCGATTCGACTGCCAAGGGATAATCTGATGACATTCCCATGGAAAGTTCTTGCATCTGAATATGTGACCAATTTTGTTGCCGAATTTGTTCCCTGAGTTCGCGGGTTGAGTCAAACGCTTGTTGAGCTTCAGACGAGTTTAACCCTTGGGGAAGAATGGTCATTAACCCTCTAACTTTAATGTGCTGCAACTCATCGAGTTTGGGCAAATCTTCTAACAGTTGTTTCGCCGTCCAACCAAACTTATCCGGATCGGGTAAAACTTTGACTTGTAAGCAAATTTGAGGCGAATGCTGTTTTTCTTCTGCTAAGCGATCCAAACGGCGAGCCAGTTTGAGGCTATCGACAGAATGTATCCAGTCAAACTGTTCTATGGCTGTGATGGCTTTGTTGCTTTGTAAGTGGCCAATTAAATGCCAGTTGACATCGACTAAATCTTGCAGTTGTGCTTGTTTTTCAACCGCTTCTTGTACCCGATTTTCTCCAAAGTCACGAATTCCTGCCTGATAAGCCACTCTAATGGCTTCTGCCGAAACCGTTTTTGTCACCGCAATGAATCGAACTGTTTCCGGGAGTTTTTCCCGGATTTGATTAATATTATGTAGGATTGAATCTGTCATTCCATTCAATTTATTGAAAGGTCTGCTGATGAATGGTTTGTAATTTTTTATGTTCTTCTATTTTACCTGTTCGACGTAACATTTTGAGTCTAATTTCCACCATTAATCGAGCATCAGAACGACTTAACGGCTCAAATTTTAAGCCATTATTACTATGGGTTACGAGAAAGAAGAGTCGCTGAGCATAAAGGGTGGTAAAGAGTTCTTGATTTCCCTCAACTGGACAAACTTTAAAAAGTAAGCCAAAGTTGGGATGATTCATGTAAGTTTCTGTGGTCATTCAACCTAGGATTATGCGATGAATAGCGTTCATTTGATAATTTTATCGGGCAGTTTTAGCGATTGAATATTCTTAGGCTTTTTATAGATTATCATTATTTTCTTTATCCAACTTTATGTTAAGATTTAATACTTAATACATTGGGCAGAGAATAATATAATCAACTGCTTCAGTTTTCTAATTATAATAGCCAACTGCACCACTATCAATATCAAAAAATATAGTAAGTTGAACTAAATTAAAATGATTCGCAATATTTGGTTTGAAAAAGTAATATAGATTACAGAATATAAAGTTATGTTATGTATCGATTCCCAAAAAGATCCGCATCACCCAAAGCCCCACTAAACCCGCGATCGCAAACCCATCGACCCAACCAAGCTGAAGCTGATGCCACTCGACTCGATGTTGATTCGGGTGAGTAAATCCTCTGACATTCATCGCAGTTGAGATTTGTTCGGCTCGCAGCAATAGATTTTCCAGTAACCGTTCTGCTACAATTAACCAGACCTGAGTGGCGCGTCTAAATCCCAGTTTTTTCCAATTAATCGCTCGAGTGCGGACTGAACGAATCAGGTTTTGGATTTCCTCCAGAACTAATGGAAAAAAGCGTAAAGACAGTGTTAAAGTTAATGCAATTTCAGTAACGGGTATATTAAATCGTCGTAATGGCCCCATTAAATTTTCGATTGCGACTGTAATTTCTTCTGAGGCGGTTGTCAATAAGTATAAATTCGTACTATAAACCAGAGTAAAGAGTAAGGCACTGAGGCGAATTCCCAAATCAAAAGAACGGCGCGTAATGGTAATGGGGCCTTGTTGAAATAGAACGTAGCGATAATCTGTCGGTTGCGGTAAGCTGGGTTCAGAAGAGAGGGTGAAAAACTGCTTAAACTGTTGCAATGGTTCAGATTTAACGGGTTTGGAGAGTTGAGGAGAAGGCAGAGAAAAGCTAATTTCGTTATTCGGTAGTCGAGGTTGATGTTCGACGGTTAGTCCATCGGGTAATAAACAAGCAATCACAAACATTAAGCTACAAAACATCAATAACCACCCCATTTGTTTCTGCCAAACTCGCAGGGGAATTTGTGCGCTGAGGGTAATTAGAATCAGTAAAATAACTAATCCTAATCGCCAAATGGCACTCGACAATAAGGGTGTAATTAAAAAGCTCATTAACCACAATAACTTAACCCGCGCATCCAGACGATGCAGCCAAGTAATGGGTTGTTCTAAGTATAAGCCAATGGGCAGCGATCGCAATAAATCCATTATTTATTGGTTATTTTTTGTTCGTTATTTGTTCTTAAAGGCACTTGCTATAGCCAAGTCGGCAATAGTTTATCTCAAGCGTCTCCTGAATACTGACTCGGTGACTCCTGACTCCTAATTTTTAAACCCTGGTTGCCCGATTATTTGAATTTCGTTCAGCATCTCGTAAGCTTTTTCCGCGCCAAATTAAGCGTAAAGGGGTACCTTTAAAACCCAGTTGCTGACGAAATTGACGTTCAACATAACGGCGATAATTTTCTCCTAACCGCTTAGGATCATTGACAAATAAAATCATTGTTGGCGGTTGACTACTCACCTGAGTTCCATAATAAATTTTACCTTGTTTTCCTTGGCGACTGGTGGGGGGAGTATGCCAACTGACAGCTTCTTCGATGACTTCATTAATTACAGCAGTTGAAACGCGGCGTTGATGTTGTTCTGCGGCGATATCGACTAAATCAATAATATTTTCAACCCGTTTTCCTGTCATTGCACTAACAAAAATAATATCCGCCCAGTCGATAAAATAAAGTCGAGATTTTACATCTTTTTCATAACTTAAAATCGTGTAAGTATCCTTCTCAACCGCATCCCATTTATTCACCACAATTACACAGGCGCGTCCTTCTTCTGCCACTCGATCTGCGAGTTTTAAATCCTGGTCTGTAACTCCATCTAAGGCATCAATGACGAGTAGGACGACATCTGCTCTTTTAATGGCTTTAAATGCCCGATTTATCCCAAAGAATTCCGCCCCATATTCTACATTTTTCTTACGACGAATTCCGGCTGTATCAATCAAACGATAGGTTTTATCATTGCGTTCAACTACCGTATCAATGGCATCTCTCGTTGTACCAGAAATCGGACTAACAATTGCCCGGTTTTCCCCTAAAAAAGCATTCAATAAACTCGATTTTCCCACATTCGGACGACCGACAATAGCCACCCGAGTTTCTGTTGTTTCTTCAATCTCATCTATTGGGGGTAAATGTTGAATTAATTCATCCAGTAATTCCCCAGTACCGCTACCATGAATTGAAGAAATCGGAAACGGATTTCCTATGCCTAATTCCCAGAATTGTGCCGCTTGAATTGTCCCTTGAGTCGGAGATTCACATTTATTAACCGCCAGTAAAACAGGAACAGATTGCGATCGCAACCAATTCGCAACGGCTTCATCTCCCCCGGTTACCCCTTGCTGTCCATCTACCACAAAAATAGCCACACTGGCTTCGCTTAAGGCTGCCATGACTTGTTCTCGAATCAGAGGTAAAAACTCCGTCTCATCATCAAAAATCAGTCCGCCTGTATCGACTACCGTAAACTCTCGATCTTGCCAGTAAGCGGGACGATAAGTGCGATCGCGAGTAATTCCGGGTTCATCATGAACAATAGCTTCTTTATTCTCCGCTAAACGGTTAACGAAGGTGGATTTTCCCACATTAGGACGGCCAATAATAGCAACAATTGGGAGAGACATGGTCGGTTCAGGCAACACCGTTAAAAGTTAGTTTTTCATTATAACAAAAAATCGGTTGATTATTTATTTTTTATGAATTTTCAACTGAAGGAGATAACGGTAAAGTTGTAACGCGGTTAGGGGTTTCAGAGACACTCACCTGTCGAATTTTGATATGAGGATCTATTGGAATTTGTGAAAAATAAACACACATCTGTTCTGTGGTTCCATGACAACACTGGGGATGTTCGTTAATAATTTCGGGTAACAATTCTGCCCAATCTTTTAATTGATTTTCTACCTCTACCATATCCAAACCATACAAATCTTCTGGATAACAAGTCGCTTCCAATTCTAAGGTAATTTCAAATAGATGAAAATGAGGATCGTGCCAAATGGGCGGATTAAAATGTTGTCGATGTAGTGTTGTTTTAATGGTGTATAAAAATGTTACTGCCTGAGAGGCAGAAGAAGCAGAAGCCTGCAAAATATTACGATAAGCTGGAGTAGAAGTTTGTCTTAAATTCCGAGGGTAGTGGGAACGGGCTGATTTCATGTCAACTAAGGAACTCCGACATATTTATGCAACTGAAGAGAAAGACGATATTGAGGATATTTTTGCAACAATTTTAAAACGAATGGCAACGTTTGATCAATCTTTGTCCATTCAGGTTGTAAGAATACAGGGGTTGAAATTTGCGGGGATAAATAAGGATAATAAAATTCTAATTCTGAACCTGTTGCAATCACGAGTTTAATTTCGTTAGCACGCTGCCACAGCGTTTCTACCACAGGATATTGAGGACTGACATGAGTTTTCGGACTCAAAGTCACCCAAGTTGAGTCTGGAACAGGCTGCCAGAATGCCCCGGAAGTTTCAATCGAAACCTGTCGTTGAGTGGCTTCTATCATTGTAACGAAATCCGGCAATTGTGGATACATCATCGGTTCCCCCCCAGAAATCACCACACGCGGAGAACGTAATTCTGCAATCAATTCTGAAGCTGTCCGCATTTGACGCGGTAAACCCGCACCCCCATCGGCATATCCAGTATCGCACCAAGGACATTTTACCGGACAACCAGCCAAACGAATAAAATCAACGGGTGTTCCTGCCCAGTATCCCTCGCCTTGAATGGTTTGTTGAAAGGTTTCATGAATGGGTAAAGTAATCATAATTGAAGAAATACAACGCTATAGATTGATTGATTAAAATAAATCTTGACTTAAGGTTTAATAATCGGTTATTATAACATCTGGTATTTTACGGTTTGAAAAATTTAACGGGTGCAATCTTTAAAAAGCTGTCGATTAAGCGTTTAATCATGATTGACCCATGTTAATACTACTCAAAAAGCTCTGGAATTGGCTCAATTTTTTATTCAAAAAACTATTTTTTCGGAATTCTGAATCTCAATTAAAACAGCCTATTTATGAACGGGATAATATAGAATATGAAAATATATTGATGGGGTTGTTGGAAGAAGTAGCAGATGGAAGAAGTTGGGAAGAATTGCAAAAGTATTTGATCGCTCGAAAAATTAACTCAGATCAATTAGCAAAATGGCTACAACAATATGGTCAAAGATGGTTAGAACAGCCGGAATTACATCAGAAATTAGCAAAACGCTTAATATTATTGGCAGAAGTGGTAACTGGGAAGTTAGGAGAAGTGGCAAAACAGTTAGGAGAAAATTTACAAATAAATAGAAGTTTACAACAATCAGAAGAAAATTATCTAATAGAACAGAATTTGTCTAAGCTAGAAGAAAAGAGTGATTCAAATATAGTTATCAATAATAAACAGCCAAAACAGTTAGGAGACAATTTACAATTAGAAGAAAATAATCATTTTACTTTAGAAAAAAATCCCATAGAACAGAATATTTCTAAACTAGAAGAAAAGAGTGATTCTAGTATAGTTATCAATCATAAACAGGAAAAACAGTTAGGAGAAGATTTGCAAAAAGATAGAAGCTTACAACAATTAGACGAAAATGATGCAATAGAATACAATTTGTCTAAAGCAGAAGAAAAAATTGATTCTAGTATAGTTATCAATAATGAAGATAATAAATTAGATAGTTTAGTTGAAATAAATCCTTTACTATTACCAGGGAAAGACTATTTGATTCAAGGTGAATATCAATTAGCATACGAATCTTTTAAACAATTAATTGAAGTCAAAAATAGTCATTATAAAATCTGGTATTATTTAGGTTTATCTCTCTATTATTTAAAGCGTTACTCAGAATCAATTAATAGTCTCAATCAGAGTTTATGTCTCAACCCTAACTCTATTCAAGCTTTGAGTCAACGCGGTTTAGCTTACCACGCAATAAACCAATTGGAAGCTGCGAAAACTGATTTTGAACAAACGATTAAACTTCAGCCTCAAAATGCAGACTGTTGGTATAATCAAGGCAATATACTTTATCATTTAAGACGATATGAAGCCGCGATTAATTCTTACAATAAAGCTTTAGAATTAAAACCAGATGATCATTCAGCTTGGTATAACCGAGGCAATGCACTACGTCAATTAAAACAACAAGAAGAAGCCATTAATTCCTATAATCAAGCTATAAAACTTAAACCCGATAAATATAAAGCTTGGTATAATCTAGGGAATACACTTAATGAATTAGGAAGATATGAAAAAGCGATTAATTCTTATGATAAAGTATTAGCAATTCAACCCGATTATTATATCGCTTGGAATAATAAAGGCGTTGCACTTCATCATTTACGACAATATGAAAAAGCCATTTATTCTTATAATCAAGCAATAGCAATTCAACCCAATTATGATTTAGCTCAATTTAACCGTAGTCTGGCTCATAAAACTTAAAAGACTTGAGGGGAAAAATGGGATAAAATAGAGAGCAATATAAGTATTCACCCTTTGTATTTTTGTCGTGCTTTCTAATACTTTAATACCCATTATCCCTTAAATATAGTAAAATACCTTGAGCGATCGCTTGCGCCATCCGACTGCGTTGGGCTGGTTGTGCTAAAATCGACGCATCATAAGTATTGGTTAAAAAACCTGTCTCTACCAAAACCGAAGGCATCCTGGTATTTCTCAACACATAAAACCGCGCTCGTTTAACCCCTCGGTTTGGCATTTGAAAATTTGCCAACATACTATTCTGAATATATTGCGCCAAACGATAACCATCCTGATAATAGAACGTTTCTAGCCCAGACGCACCCGCACGGTAAGCCGCATTGGCATGAATACTCACAAATAAAGTTGCATTCAAACGGTTAGCCAGTTGCGTCCGAGGTGCTAATTCTACCGTACGGTTATCTTGACGAGTTAATACCACCTGTACCCCATTTTGCTCTAAAATTTGCGCGACTTCTCGCGAAATTGGGTCCACTACATCTACTTCGCTTAACCCCCCAACTCCAACAGCGCCGACATCACTGCCGCCATGACCTGGGTCAACCACCACTAATACGCGACCGCTTCGGACTCCTAAATTACCGGGTAAAGGTGTATTTGACGGTGCAGGAGCAGTAGAATTATTAGAATTGGGGGGTTGTAAACCTTGTAGCTGTTGTAATAAAGAAGAGATAGGTTGAGGCGTGACGGGAGGCGTTATCGGCTGTTGAGGCTGAGGACGAGGCGTATTAGGCTGTTGGGCTTGGGGACGAGGGGGTAGTAAAGGTTGTAACTGTTGCGGACTCGCTTGAGGCGTGACGGGAGGCGTAATAGACTGTTGCGCTTGAGTGTTGCCAGTTGGACGAGGGGGTAGTAAAGGCTGTAACTGTTGCGGAGTTGATGCAGTGGTATTTGCTGGGGGGACAGGTGGAATAGCCGCTAAATTTATCCCCATGGGGAAGATAATTTGATTGGCGTTGGGTTGGTTAGGTTGACCAATTTGGACTCGAGTTGCGGGTCGAATTAATAATGTAAAGGTTTCAGGGTCTTCTTGACGCAGTTGCGTTGAAATTAATGGCCCCCCTACTTGTCGTTGTGGGAGTTGTACTCCAGGCGACAGTCTAGCTGAAAAAAAGGTAACGCCATAAGCGCCTGTTTCAGCATCCCAACCATGGGTATAATTGACGGGCTTATCAGCATTAATCACAAAATAGGATTGATTTTGCAACTCAATAGACTGAATAGTTGCGACGCCTCCGGAGACTTGAATGGCTGGCGGTGTGCTTCCTTGCGGCCAAACAGTTACTCCCCCGGCAGAAGACCTGGCTTGCCAGTTTTGTTGAGTATTGGACTTACTCATCGTGACCCGGACAACAGGAGGAGAAGTAGACAGTTGAGTCACCTGAGTGATACTCACCCCTTGACGATTTGCCCGTCGTCCAATCGTGCTAGACTGAGACGTTAACATCGCACCAAATATATCTACCGTCATCCAAGTGCCGTCTTGGCTTTGTTTAAATTCAATCTCTGGCATCTGGCCACTGGTGCGGAGAATTATCCCATCTTCTTGTACTTCAACAGAGTCTACATTGGTTTGAGTTACGTTCGGAATAGATTGACTCGTCGTTGTTTGAGATTGATTAGTTGTCGGCTGAGGCGATAGAAAAGGCAGAGGAGACAGCGTCGGAGTTGTTGGGATAGTTGGAGTCGGTCTAGCAGCAGTGGTGGTAGCCGCAGCAGTTGTAGACTGGGGTTGAGGAATTTGTACCGTCCACTGGCTGTCAGAAAGACCGCGAAATTGAACTTGCTGCGGGTCAATCGTATAACCATCTATCAGTTCTACCACAATCCGAGCCGTTTGAGGATTAGGCTGACCGATACGAATTTCTCGAATAGCACCCCCTACTGCTTGCTGGCGGGTAACACTGCCTAAAGTTGTACCTGGCAAATCTATCACCAAACGGGTAGGATTAGACAGAAGTTGCGCTCTCGGTTGAACACCGCCAACAGTCGTAAAAGAAAGTCTATTTTCACCCGCTTCAAACCGCCAAGATTGTAATCTCGCCGCTTCTGCCGGAGAAGTCAATAAAACTAAACCCGCCAAAGTCGGTAGTAACCAGCGCAGCAATAACGTTTTTCCCATGCGTCAAACAACTCGGAAATAGAGCAACTTTTAAACCAATATCAATTTTGACATCTCCCTAGCCAAATGGGGAGATTATGATCATTTCTGCCGTTTATACATACTCTCTGATCTTTAGCCAAAGCATCATACCATAGATTAGATCATTTGACCTCGGAGTCGGTTTCCCCTGGCTGCATTTAAATCTGATATCCTTTGTGGAAGCTACACCCGCGCATCCCGTCCTAAAAACCAACCTTAAAAAATAATTAATTACCACAAACGGTTGGGTCGAGTGTCGCCACTGCAACATAACGGCAAATACTGTTTTTTTTACTACAGTTCACCTTGGGTAGAATAGATACACTCAAACTAATGTTTCCAAGCTTTTCAAGTTAAGCAATAAAGATTGTATCAGGAGGAAATACAATTGCAATCAATCTATTTAAATCAACCATTAATGAATCATGAAGAGATGTTTTATTATTTTGCCTATGGCTCTTGTATGTGTCCGGTTGATTTACAACGTACCATGGGAGAACCCACTTATCCTTATGTAATGGGAGCCGCTATATTAAAAGGATATCGTTTAGGATTTTATCGTCGTTCTCTTCGTCGTAATTGCGGTGCATTAGATGTCGTTAAAGATCCCAATAGTATTGTTGAAGGAGTGCTTTATCAACTTCCTCAAAGATTTATGAATCTTTTAGACCAACGAGAAGAAGTTCAATTTGATACAGTTCGAGGGATTCATATCGGCGGATATCAACCAGAAACGATAGAAGTTGAGTGTAAAGGAAAAGTTTATAAACAAGTACGAACTTACACCGTAATTAATAAACTTCCTGAAGAATTAGCTCCGAATGATTGGTATATTAATGTGGTTTTGCGAGGAGCGGTAACTTGTGGTTTAACCCAAGAATATTATTGGAAAATATTTGAACATATGCATCGTTTACAAGCTAATTATTCTGTGAATCAGATTAATTCAATTGCTAGCTAAATTTTTAAGTAATGAGCGGGTGTGTCAATAACGCACACCTACTCCTTTATATAGCAATTCATTTATGATTTATGAGAAGCCATGCATATCGGTTATTGCCCAAAGTGATTACTCTGCTTGCTGATTAAAGAATTAAAAAATTGCCTTTTCCCAGACGATTTTGCTCACAACTCAAAGCTGACTGCTATATTATTTATTTTGAGATATTTTACCAAAGATTTAATTAATTCATTACTGTCTATTTATTAAATAGCTAAAACAATGAAAATCGAAATGAAGCTAGATTTTAGTGCAATTTCTGGCTTAACAGATGAACAATTTTATCAAATTTGTCGGGATAATTTAGATATTAAATTTGAGCGTAATTCTCAAGGAGAAATTTTAATCATATCATCGAGTGGAGGAGAAACAGGAATTAGAAACTTTGATATTATTGGTCAGTTTGGTTCTTGGAATAATCGTTATAAACTGGGTTATTGTTTTGATTCTTCTACTTGTTTTAAATTCCCCAATGGTGCGAACCGTTCTCCGGATGTTTCTTTTATATTAAAAGAACGTTGGGAAACTTTAAGTTTACAAGATAGAGAAAAATTCCCCCCTATTGTGCCGGATTTTGTCTTAGAGTTAATGTCGCCTTCAGATAGTTTGAAAGATACACAAGAAAAAATGGCAGAATATCGTGACAATGGGGTAAAGTTAGGATGGCTAATCAATGGAGTTACAGCAGCTCCCGGAGCCTGCATCCGGGAGAACTGTGACCGTAAAAATCGTCAAGTTGAAATATATCGCCAACAACAAGCAAAAGAAATATTAGAAAACCCTAGCTCTATTTATGATCGAGATATATTACCAAACTTTATCTTAAATCTTGAAACAATTTGGTAAAATTAAAGTTAGTATGATTATAGACAATTTTATAAAATTTGATCTATCTTTTTTTTTATTTAAACCTATTGAAAATGATGATAATGAAATTATGTCTAAAAAATCTCCATTGAATTTACCTAACTATACAGACAATAATGAATTATTTTTCAAATTTAGACAGCAACTTAGAGGATTGACTAGAACTTCTAAAGTTGTACAGATTGTTACTGGAGTAATTCTCCCTATAATTGAAGGGTTTTTAGTGAGTAAGGCAACTGCTGAAAGTTCACAAAATTAAATTTTTTTTATTTTACTAATTTTCATAGGAGTACTTCATTTATTCCTTGTTATTTTAACACTCTCAAATGAGCAACCCATAACTCAATTTATTTTAGATTTTGATCGACAAGCCAAAAAACTGAGTGAGACTGAAGAGATATCTATTGTCCAAGAACAATTTATGGTAGTCCTAAATATGTAAGGATAAGGAAGATGAAATCAGCTCAATCGATATATGTCAACTTATCCACTTGCGTGTCCTAACTGTAATTCAACCCATATTGTCAAGAATGGCAAAATTCATAATGG
>JBARXJ010000043.1:0-28804 GCA_049647265.1 Microcoleaceae cyanobacterium | reverse complement strand
AAGAGGCAAATAGGCAAATAGGCAAATAGGCAAATAGGCAAATAGGCAAATAGGCAAATAGGCAAATAGGCAAATAGGCAAATAGGCAAATAGGCAAATAAGCAAATAAGCAAATAGGCAAATAGGGTAATAGGGAGATAAAAACTAAAAACTAAAAACTAAAAACTAACAACTAAAAACTAAAAACTAAAAACTAACAATTCCTGACCATTGTACTTTTTTCAGATTATCTCGCCGATAGGAAAAAAACGAATCTGGTGTTTGATAAGTACAGTCGGGTGAAATAGCAAATTGTTCGGGAGTAAAGCCAAGTTGTTCGAGTTGTAACTGGTTAACCAGGCGAACATCGACTCGAACTTTATCCGGTTCAGAATCGACTAAAAACGGAGAATTAGGCTGTTGTATTAACTCAGTTAAAGACGCTATGGGGTTAAAAGATTGACTTAACTGAAGCGCCACATCTGTCGAAACCTGATACACAGGCCCAGAAATGGCAGGCCCCATCACCACTCTTAAATTGGCTAACTGACTGCCTTTAGTTTGAAATTGTGCGATCGCTTCCGGTACAATTTTAGCAGCCGTTCCTCGCCATCCTGCATGAACCGCAGCCACGTTTCGGGTGTGAGTATCTGCAATTAACACAGGCACACAGTCGGCGCTGGCAACCCAAACCGCCTCAGCCGGATTTTCTGTGAGTAACCCATCAGCTTCTTGCAATTCTGTCTGAGTTGAAGCGTTAATCGTCGTGGTGGTTAAGACTCGGTTACCATGAACTTGTTTAACTCGATAAGCAGTGGCGGCAGGTTGTAAGACTTCGACTAACTCTGCTGGCAGGCGCGGACTAAAATGACGAGTCAAAAAGCCATGAGGCCAGGAATCCAGTAAACTACATTTGAGATAGGGTAAATCTTGCCAAGTGTGCCAGTGCCAAGTGTGCATAGTCCAAGAAAAATATAAATTCTGATGGGTTGAAGTGTTTTGATTTTAGCTTAATTCAGATATGGCTTCCTCCCCTCCCTGCTGAGGATTTCCTGAAGGATGTTGAACTTCAATTCTCCAAAGTTGAGGCGACGAAAACAACTATTCTAACAAGTTAATGCTGACAGCTCTTTTCTATTTGTATATTTTTTGTATATTTTTGTAAATTTTGTGAGCCTATTTGGATAATCTGCGGAGTAATTATCTGATAGTGATCTGAGGATGTAGTTCTGATTAATCAATGAGTGTATGAACGAACAACAGCTTCAAGAGTTAGCTCTGCAAGCCAGACAACACCCAATAGGGACTACCGCCAGACGGATTACTTTATCAAAACTGATTGATATCATTTACCGTTCACATCAACTGATTCGTCCCTATCTTGGTCAATTTCAAGGAGTTTATGAAGAGATTTACCAAGAAGCCGTACAAAACTTGTTTTTGTATATCTGTAAAAATATTGATAAGTATAATCCAGAACGGGGGCAATTTATCACTTGGATAAATATGTTATTAAGTCAACGTTTTTTTAAAGAAGCAATTCCCAAAGTTATTGGCAAAGCGAATGAAATCAATTTGGAAAGTTCTATTTTGGAGAACATAAAACCTTCGACAGTTGAGGAGAGTAAAGAGACAGAAGAATATATCAAGACATTTGAAAAAATTAGACGATATATAGAAATCGATCCAAAAGGAATTTTTAGACAAACTCAGATTAAAAAGTATCCTCAAATAAACTTTCGAGAAATAGCGATAAAAAGATGGTCGGGTATTTCTTGGAAAGAGATTTCAGATGAGTTTAATATCCCGATTGCAACCTTAAGTAATTTTTATCAACGAAATTTAGAAAAGTTTCGCGACGAATTGAGAGATTTGTGTGAGATTTGAAACTTAAATTAAAGGAAAAAATGATAATGAATATGACAACTTTTTCTACATTTACAAGCCCAATATCAACGGTTGCTCGTAGACGAGCAGAACAGTGGTCAAAACAGCAAGCCACTCCTGAAAAAAGCCAACAGGTTTTGCTAAATAGCTTAGCGGTTTCTTTCGTCAGTTTCTACTTAGAATGTATGGGATTTGAAACAGATTTAGCAGCTAGTGACAGTTGGAATCCTATACAACAAACCTTAATAGATGTGGCTGATTTATCTATTAAAAACTTAGGTAAATTAGAATGTCGCCCGGTATTAGAAAATGTAGACTTTGTTTATATTCCACCGGAAGTTCAATTCAATCGGATTGGATATATCGTTGTACAAATTAGTGAGTCTTTGCAGTCAGCAAAATTATTAGGATTTGTTCAAGAAGTATCAATTGATGAGTTGCCAATTAACCAACTTCAACCCCTAGAAAATTTCCTGGATTATCTAGAAAGACTAGAAGTAAAAACGACTCAATCTTCTTCTCAAAATATTATCAACTTAACAAGATGGTTTGAGGATGTTTTTGAATTAGGTTGGGAAACGATTGAATCTATCTTTTTAACAGAACCCGCTTGGCAGTTTAGAAGTGCTGAAAAGGTTCGGGCAAAATTAATTGATTTTGAGAATACAGCAAATAACTCATCAGTTGGAATCGTTGTCAAAGTCAGTCCGGATGAGGAAAATAGCGATGAAATGAAAATTATTGTAGAGTTACATCCAGTTGATGATCAAGAATACTTACCTCAGTCTCTTCAGATTATGATTTTAGATGAAGAAGGAACTGCTGTAATGGAAGCCAAAGCGAAGACGGAAAACAAAAAAATTGAATTTGAGTTTAGTGCTGCTATTGGAGATAGTTTTAGTATTAAAATAGCGTTAGAAGATGTTAGCATTACCGAGGAATTCATACTCTAAATTCATACAATTTTTCCTGTATTCATAACTAATGCAACTGTTAAACTTTGATGAATTCAGACATCATAAAGTAGATATTGTAGAGTGCGTTAGTGACACACCCGACATTTCCGCGTCACTCATTTGTGTGACTGTTGATTTTTGACGAATTCAGATAAACTAAAATTATTCAACTCACACACACGTCAGACTTTAGTGTTGACTCAATTCTGGTATTTCCTATGACCAAATTGGTTGCTTTAAAGCTGGATGGCGACTTACAGCAGGGTGTCCGGGTAACGCTTTCAATTGCTGATGAAGGGGTTAGTCCTTATAAAGAAGTTACCGGTAATCTCCCTCCTGTTGCACCTTTACAAACGACAATTGACCAGTGGCGGTCAAACTATCGCAGTTTGGGGAGTTCAACTCGCGCCCTTAAAGCCGTAAAAGTGAGCTACGATGGTTTAATTTATCAACGATATAAAGACTGTAAAAATACCGCTAAAGCGTTACAAAAACAACTGAATCATTGGCTACGTTTAGAGTCTTTTCGCCCCATTCGTGAGACTTGGTTAAAGGAATTACAAGAACAAGATTTAATACAGGTATTGATTCGTACTTCCAATCAACAGCTACGACAAATTCCTTGGCATCTGTGGGATTTAGTTGAAGAATATCCCTTTGCCACCGTAGCTTTGGGTGCAACGAACTATCAAAAACTGATAATAGCGAAAACGCCAACTTACAGAGACAAAGTCAGAATTTTAGCGATTTTGGGTAATAGTAGTGGGATTGATATTGAAACCGACCGCAATTTACTTAACTGTTTACCCGATGCCGATGTCACTTTTTTGGTACAACCTCAACGTCATCAAATTAACGACCAATTGTGGGAAAAACCTTGGGATATTCTATTTTTCGCGGGTCATAGCCAAACGGTGGCAGAGACAGGACGAATTTATCTTAATCAACATCTTGAATATTTAACTATTGACGATCTCAAATATGGCTTGAAAAAAGCCGTACGCAACGGTTTAACAATCGCAATTTTTAATTCCTGCGAAGGTTTGGGACTCGCCGCTGAATTAGAAGTATTAAATATTCCTCAAATTATTGTGATGCGAGAACAAGTGCCGGACATTGTGGCACAGATATTTTTAAAGCATTTTCTCGTCGCTTTTGCTGTGGATAGTAAGTCTTTATATCAAGCGACAAAAGAAGCAAGATTAAAATTGCATGGGTTAGAAGATCAATATCCCTGTGCGTCTTGGCTGCCAGTGATTTGTCAAAATGCCGCAACAACCCCACCGAGTTGGTTAGACTTAGGTCGCCGTCCTACCGAAATTTGTCCCTATCGCGGTTTGTTTGCCTTCGGCGAAGAGGATGCACCCTTCTTTTTTGGCCGGGAGAATTTCACCAATATGTTACTCGAGGCAGTCCATCATCAACCCTTGGTGGCGGTCATGGGTTCGAGTGGCAGTGGTAAATCCAGTGTCGTGTTTGCCGGGTTAGTCAAACGTTTGCGGGATACGGAAGATTGGCAAATTATTACCTTTCGTCCTAGTTCGAGACCCTGCCTTGCCCTAGCTACAGCCCTTGTTTCCCATAAACAAGCTTACCGCAGTCAGACGGAACGTTTAAACGCAATTAGAAACCTGACCACCAACTTACAGGCAGATGAGAATCATTTGGGCGATGTAGTGGATGATATCTTTTGGGAAAACCCCAGCCAGCGTTTATTACTCGTTGCTGACCAATTTGAAGAACTTTATACCCTTTGTAGAGATCCACAACAACGCCAAGATTTTTTAGATGGATTAATTAACGCTATTTACAATAGTCGCAATTTCACCTTTGTATTGACATTGAGGGCAGACTTTCTCGGACAAGCATTATCTTATCGTCCCTTCGCCGATGCCTTGCAATATGCGGACTTAAAATTAGGCCCGATGACAAATACTGAATTGCAAACCGCAGTTGAAAAACCAGCAGCATTATTGGGGGTCACCCTTGAAGAAGGACTGACAAAACGGATTGTTTCTGCCGTCAGTGCCGCACCTGGAGATTTACCGTTATTGGAGTTTGCTTTAACGCAACTGTGGGAAAAACAGCAAGATACCCAATTAACCCATACAACTTATGATGAAATTGGCGGGGTAGAAGCAGCATTAGCCAGTTATGCCGATCAAGTTTATCATCAACTCAACTGTGAGGAACAAGAAAAGGCGCAGCGAATTTTTATTCAATTAGTACAGCCAGGAGAAGGAACAGAAGATACCCGTCGTGTTGCCACTCGGACAGAAGTGGGTGAGGACAATTGGGGTTTAGTGAGTCGTTTGGCGGATGCTCGGTTAGTGGTAACGGGATACGATGAGAAAATGGGTTCAGAAACTGTAGAAATCGTCCATGAAGCCCTGATTCGTCGTTGGGGAAAATTGCAACAGTGGATGCAACTAGACCGGGATTTTCGCTATTGGCAAGAACAGTTACGGGCAGCCATGCGGACTTGGGAGAGTAGCAATTGTGACGAAGGGGCGTTGTTGCGAGGAAAACCCCTTTGTGATGCTGAATATTGGCAAAGTGAACGTTATTTAGAATTGAGTTGCATTGAGTTGCATTTTATTGGGTTGAGTCGCAAACTCAAAGAGCAAGAAAGCAAAAAACAACAACGCAGACGACAATTAACGATTTGGGGGCTGTCTAGTGGCTTAGCGATCGCCTTGAGCTTAGCTGGGGTTGCCCGATGGCAATGGCAGAATGCAATCATCAGCCAAATCACAACGACTACTGCATCCTCAGAAGCGTTATTTGCCTCCCATCAGGAGTTAGAAGCGCTCACCGCAGCCATTAGGGCAGGCCAACAATTGCAAAAATTGCCTTGGGTGAAAACACAGACTCGGACAACTGTTGTTAATACCCTACAACATCTGCTTTACCGGATCAAAAACTACAACCACTTAGAAGGGGATGGAAGTCAGATACAAGACGTAGTGTTCCGTCCCGATGGTGAAATGTTTGCTACTGTCAGTTGGGATGGAACAGTTCAATTCTGGCAGCCAGACGGCAGGTTACTCAATAAACCTTGGCTGAGTCATTTAAAAGATATTTCCGCAGTTGCTTTCAGTCCAGACAGCAAAATCATTGCTACAGCCAGTGGAAAAACTATTACGCTCTGGAATCTAAATGGTAAGATTCTTAACAAGCTGGAAGGACATCAGTATGCAGTGGTTGCCCTCGCTTTCAGTCCAGATAGCACAATGATTGTGACCGCTAGTGGGGATGCGGCAAGTGGCAAAGGGGCTGTGCAACTTTGGAAACAAGACGGTACCTTACTCAAAACCCTAGAAGATCAAAAAAATAGTAATCTTGATTTTCAGTTAACTGTTGCTTTTAGCCCCAATGGTGAGATGATTGCCTCAGGCGGTTGGCATGGAACATTGCGTCTCTGGAAGAAAGATGGAACTTCCATCCGCCACACCCTGTTAGGTGCAGGTGCAATTAATACTGTTAGCTTTAGTCCCAATAGTCAAATCATCGCCACGGGGACTTCATACGGCAGTGTAAAACTTCATCAATTAGATGGTACTTTAGCAACCACTTTCTCAGGAGACTCGGATGGGGGGGTTTGGCAAGTCAGCTTCAGTCCAAACGGTGAGATGATTGCAACTGCGGGTAATGATAGGACAGTCAAACTCTGGAAATTAGATGGTACTTTAATTAATACCCTGTCTGGACATCGGGATGTGGTTCAGGCAGTCGCTTTTAACCCTCAAGGTAGTATGATTGCCTCTGGTAGTCATGATGGTACGATCAAACTCTGGAAACCCAACAGACCCCCAATGCCCGCCCTTAAACCGGGAAGTCAGGTTTATGCAGTCCGTTTTAGTCCTGATGGTCGCCAGATTGCAACAACCAGTGGCTATAGAACTGTTACACTTTGGAACCGAGACGGGATATTGCTACAAACTGGGGAATGGCATGATAGCCCAGTTGTCGGAATAGATTTTAGCCCTGACAGTCAAATCATTGCAACAGCCAGTGCAGACCAATATGTCAAACTATGGAAGCCTGACGGCACCTTGATTAAATCTCTGGAAAGGCATACTGCTAAATTAGCCGGAATCAGTTTTAGCCCTGACAGTCAAATCATTGCTGCAACGAGTGAAGATGGAACGGTTAAACTTTGGAAACGGAACACCACAGGTGAGTTTTCATCTCGTCCCCACAATACTCTCGCTGGACATACCCAAGCCGTGAATGCAGTTGCCTTTAGCCCCAACAGTCAAATCATTGCCACAGCAAGCGATGATAAGACTATCAAACTTTGGAAACGGAACACCACAGGAGAGTTTTCAACCCATCCCCACAATACTCTCGCTGGACATACCAAAGCCGTGAATACAGTTGCCTTTAGCCCTGACGGTGCAATCATTGCCACAGCCAGTGATGATAATACTATTAAACTTTGGAAAACTGACGGCAGCTTCATCAAAACTCTTACAGGTCATAGGGATGCCGTTAGCGCAATAGTTTTCAGCCCTGATGGTGCAATCATTGCTACAGCCAGTCATGATAATACTATTAAACTTTGGAAAACTGACGGCAGCTTCATCAAAACTCTTACAGGTCATAGGGATGCCGTGAGCGCAATAGTTTTTAGCCCTGATGGCACGCTGGCTTCAGGAAGTAAAGACGAAACTGTAATTTTATGGAATTGGCAGGACAATTTAGATATAGACAGGCTACTAGAATTAGGTTGTGATTGGATACGAGATTATCTCAAAACCAATCCCAATATTGCTGATAACGACAAGCACCTCTGTGATGGAATGGGTCATTATTAGTAGTCAAGCGTTACGCGGAAGTCATAGAAGCACGAAGTACGTTGATTTGTTGTCAAGTTTTGTTACAACTCTGTCGTATTTCAGATAAAGAGGGTTGCTTTTAAGCGAGTAAATAGTAGAGCAAACTCCAATTTATCTCAAATATCAAAAGAGAAAATGACTAATATTTTAGTAAGTGATTATAATCCTTTAGCATACGAGGAATTCTTTACTGCTACCGAAAGTAAAGCATCAAATATTCCCCAGTCCATCTTTCCATCTATTCCTCGACTGGGTGATATCTTCGAGTTCATTGAATTGAATTATCATCAAAGTATTAAACTCAAAGAAGTTGCTCAAGCCGTTGGTTATTCCTCCGCTTACTTAACCGACTTAGTCCGAAGACTGACCGGAAAAACAGTCAATAATTGGATTATCGAACGCCGGATAGCAGAAGCAAGACGTTTACTTTTAGAAACAGAGTATTCTATTGAACAGATTGCTTTTAAAATAGGCTATCAAAATCTCAATCATTTTTACGCTCAGTTTCGCAAGTACCATAAAAATACTCCCCGAGCTTGGAGAAAAGGACAGAAACGAAATTGTCCTAAAAATCCTTTAAAAATCAACCCTTTTACCACCTATCGAGATCCCAATACAGGTCGGTGGAGTGTGGTGAAGCCTGAATCTAATTATATTACAAAAAAACAGGCTTGAATCCGGATATTTCCGAGTAACATCATGTCCGTTGAATTAACCGATATTAAAAATCCTATTCCGGCGTAGAGACGTTAAATTTAAAGTCTATACAGAATAATCAATCATCCGGACATGATATAAAACTAGAGTTTAGATCGAAAATTGAACAATAATTCAGTTTGCAAGATACATTGCTTATAACTGCAATACATATTGCTCATAACTGAATCAATAGAGTCAAGTATATGATTTAAAAAGAAATGAATACCTAAAAATATTTCATTATCAATCTATTTTTCAAAAGATATGATTGATAGTAATAAAGAAATTAAGCATTAGCAATTTAGCTAATATTTCAATTCAATTAAGTTCTGTAAACAAAGGAGACTATGATGAAATTAACAATAAAAAAAATGAATCTACGCCGTGCTTTATTCAGCAGTGTAGCTTTGGTTTCGATGTTAGGAGGAATAGTATTAACTGCGAGTCATCCCGCTCAAGCTCAAAACTCAACAAAAAGCATTACCGACCCAGATAAAACTGATGTTTTTTATATGTCACCGCAAGATATGCGAAGCGCTGAGCGCTCTCTAGACCGGAATAATTGTGCCCTTTTTCACTATGGGATAAAATGCGCTTATGGCAATGCTGGAGATCGGCATCATATCTTAAAATCGGTTCGACGAGGTCACGCTGTTGGTTTCTACGGAAATGGTAAAGTATTAAAGTCTTACATCAACAAAGTGGGACTGGAGGAAGTTATCCGTGAATTGCAACGTCTAGATATTGATTATCAGACTGCTGGCAGACATTAAAGAAAGTCAATTGATCGGTTTGTAAAATATTACAGTAGTGAGTAATTGTTTCGGCAGTTACTGACTACTGCTTTTTAAGTATTCACACATTTTATATAGGCTTGAATAAGTTGCAGTTACCTATAAATAATTAATAATTACTTCAATAATCACCCAAAAATAGTTCATTACACATCCATAATTAAAAGGATAGTATTGATATTAAGAAAGAGAAAAAGGGTTAGCACAAAAGCTAAACCTTCTTGCATTTCTCGAAACACTCTATTTTTGAGAGGATAAAAATTATGACGAGTTCACTTAATCTTGATAATGGTTTGGAAGCTGTATCTCAAGTATTTGAAAAGAAGTTGCAACAGGATCCCAAGTTTCGTGAGAAGCTTGCTGAGGGTATTTGTGCCAGTTTAGAAAAGGCCGGGTTAGAAGCCCCGCCAATTGAAACTACAGCAGAGAATATCCGACTGGGTGAAACCTTGAATGTCGCTGCCGGGCAAGAAGTTATTACTGCTGCCGCATTTTGGTGGGGGTATCATTTTGTCATCCCCGAAGCTGTTATGAAAGAGTTATCCACGGTATCAAATGTTATTGCTGCCTTCATGGCTTATGGTGGCTCCCTAATTGCTGCATCTGGTGGGACACTAGCTCCGTTAGTTGCTATCGTTGCAGCATATGTATCAGTACAATTGGCATTAATGCAAGCTGTTAACCAGAGTAAGGGTGTGTATCTCAGTGCCACCTGGATATCCCCGGTGATCCTTATTCCAACCCCCATCACATAATTGGCAAAATCAATTAACCCGACGAGGTATGGAGGCAAGCCTCTATACCATGAAATGCTTTCTATGTATCAGTTACACAAATTTTACCCCGCTTTGATATACCTGATGAGAAAATCAAAGGTTTCAACAATCTTGCTCTCATCCAGATGAAATAGATGTTAACGTGGATGTCCTGGTATGGCTCAAGCGATCGCATCAAAATGTAAATTACTATGACATATGACTCTCACTCTTAATTTACAACGGATCGAATCGAGTCTGGAAACGCTACGTTCACTGTCGTCTTTATCTCATCCTGAGATCGGCGCTTCAGAAATCCAAATACTAAAAAGTGTCTCTTCCACTAATCAAGCCCTATGGGAATTATTCCAACAGGGGGCCAAATCAGGAACAGTAGCGATCGCCACTCAACAAACCGCTGGCCGAGGTCAATGGGGACGACAATGGCAGTCTACACGGGGAGGATTATATCTTTCTTTGGGGATGGATTTCAACCGCACAAATATTCTACCCCCTCAACTCACCATGGCAACGGCTTGGGGAATAGCAACTCAGTTACGAGAATATAATATTCCGGTACAACTGAAGTGGCCGAATGATTTAATTCTTCATCGACGCAAATTAGGCGGAATTCTCACAGAAACGAAAATGTCTCAACAGCAAATTACTCAAGCGGTGATTGGAGTTGGGATTAACTGGAGTAATATTGTTCCAGAAACGGGTATCAACTTACAACAATTTTTCGCTAAATCGACTGAACCTGTTAAAGTACAATCTTTAGAGTTATTGGCTGCTTTAGTCATTTCTGGGATTGAATTAGGCTTGCAACGGTGTTTACAGGGTAATATAGATCATCTACTAAAAAGTTATACCGAACTCCTCAACAGTCTCGGTCGCCGAGTTGAGATCGATGGGAACTCTGGCGTAGTCATTGGAGTCACTCCAACAGGTGAATTACGGGTGCAACTCGATTCAATCCCAAGCTCTGCTTCGATCCGGGAAGTTTGCATTAAACCCGGTACAATAAGTCTGGGCTATGATTGATCGGAGTTAATTTAGCATCAATCCTAAGTTATAGAAATTTGCAGTGTCAGTGTGAGGACATGACTGAATCCAACGACTTGAATCAACCTTTCCAGTCCTTTTGCGCTAAAACAGCAGAGGACAATTTACCTAACCCTTATCCACCTCTCGTAGCCAGTCGTATATCTCAAGGATCTCTGGTTGTCGGATTAAGTTGTCTAACCAGTTTCGGACTGTTAAATAGTTCGGTTGCGGCTTACGACGAATTTTCTATCCCAATGGATACTCAATCTTATGAGTCCATTCCGGCTGAAACTGCCGAACCCAACTGGGGAGGGGAAGCCTATGACACTTGGCAACCTGAACCCGCTGCGGTTGATACTTACCAGAGTGAGTCTTACTATTCTGAACCAACAGAAGATTATTACTATTCTGAACCAACAGAAGATTATTACTATTCTGAACCGACAGAAGATTATTACTACTCTGAACCCACAACAGAATCTTACTCACCACCCGCAGAAGATTACTACTATTCTGAACCAACAGAAGATTATTACTCTGAACCGACAACAGAATCTTACTACTCACCCCCGACAGACGATTATTACTATGGTGACGACGAAGCAGCCATAGACCCTCCAACCACCCTCTATTTACCACAGGAACGGGAAATTGCACCGCCTTCAGACCAACAGCTTGCGTTTCCCGATAAGCAACAAGTTCAAAAACAGTTTGTTCCCGACTCACCGCAATTTATCCCAGAAGAAAATTATTCAGCGAGTGAGTATATCGATCCCACAGATTATAGTGTTGGGTCTACTGGCATTTATCAATCTCCCACTTCCGTTATCCTCTCAGAACGCTCTTCTGGCTGTCAAGTGGTTTTAGGGATAGGCGAACAACCCTCCGGTCAATGGTGTGGTACACCGTCTCAACCTCAGTATAATCCCGGACTGAATGCACTGGCTAAAGTACAGAATACTTTGGTTGGCAATGTCGGTTATGCACAACCTGTGGCGGCAACTCCTTCTAATTCCTATTGGCAACCCAGACAGACTGCTTCAAGTTGGTCTGGTGGCGGGGGTAGTTCTTCAACCTATGCCCCTGTCGGTGTATATAATCCAGTTCAAGTCGGGCCAATCTATGCCAGTGCCATGAGTCATTCTGGCTTAACTTACTATAATCGCACCAAACGTCCTCCCAGTATTCCAGGGAATGGAGATATTGCTTTATTGTTTCCGTTGAGTATTCCGGCCCCCATCACCTCATTATTTGGCTGGCGACAACATCCGGTTTTAGGGTCTAGCCGCTTTCATACCGGAATGGATATGGGGGCAGATACTGGAACTCCGGTTGTGGCTTCCTACTCCGGTCAAGTCAGTGTTGCCGACTGGCTAGGGGGTTATGGTGTAACGGTTGTGTTAGATCATAAGAAAAAGGCGAAAGAAACCCTTTATGGTCATCTGTCGGAACTGTTTGTCAAGCCGGGAGAATGGGTTAAACAAGGAGAAGTCATTGGACGAGTCGGGAATACAGGAATGTCAACTGGCCCCCACTTACATTTTGAACTGCGGAAACTCACCGATCAAGGTTGGGTGGCAATTGATCCTCATAATCAAATTGAGATGGCATTAGCGAAAGTTTTAAATACTTTGCAAGTAGCTGAAGTTCCTTCTCAAGCGTTTATCTCGACTTTGAGTGATAAAACAAAAGACTGGGAAACTGGAACTCCACAATTGCCACCTTTACCGCCGGGTTTGGAAGTAACTATTCCCAGTTTAGAACCACCCACTTTAGATTTTGGTTTCGTAGAAACAATCCAATCACAAAGTTAACAGTTAATGCTTATATAGCAATACTGCTTAGAATAGGGAACAGGGCAAAGAAGGCAATCTTGCAATCGTTTATCTCCTGTCTACTGACGGGTGTGAATTCTCACAAACAATTTCTAATTGCTATATTCTGCTTTTGGTTAAGATGCTTTTCCAGTATTTTCTGATATAATATTGGGAGCATCTTTTCTTTATATTTAAGATTTATAACTTCCAGAATCCCGTTTTTATTAATTTGGCTAAACCTCTTTTCTTATGAACTTTTTAGATAAACTATTAGCCGCAGCAGAACAAAATCAAAGCTTACTTTATCTTTCTCTTATTCCAAATTTTGAGCAACAATCTCAATGGCAAGAACAGTTAGAATCTCTTATTCTCAAAACCGCTAATTTAGTTTGTGCTTATAATATTCCATTCGGTTATTATCAAATACTCGGAGAGAAAAGCGGAGAATTATTAACAGAAATCATCAGAAAAATACCCGATAATATTCCCATTATTCTCGATGCCAAATATAGCGATATAAATACTAGCAGTATTTTCGCTGAATATATCTTTCAACAGTTAAACTGTGATGCTTGTACTGTTTCTCCCTATGCCGGACGAGATCAAATTAGTCCGTTTTTAGTCTATCCCGAAAAAGCAGTTTTTATTCTGTGTGCCACTGCTAATCCTTCTGCAACATATTTACAAGAATATCCCAATTCTCAAGATCCGTTTTATCTTAAACTAGTTCAAGAAACACAAATCTGGGCAACACTAGAACAGTTAGGATTACAAGTCGGAATCATTCCCGAACAGTTAGCTAGAATTCGGCAAACTGCGCCGGAACGTTGGATATTATTAGAAGGAGATATTGCAGAAGAAAATGATTTAATCGATGATGATAATCTCCGTCAAATTTTAAGCAGCGGACTCGATCAAAATGGCTCAAGTTTACTCTTACCTGTCCCGGCTCAATTATTAGCAGAAAAACAAATAACGTCTTCTATTGAAAACTTTCGCAACCGCATTAATCAACATCGTCAACAATTAACCACGACCAGCCCAACCTGTGATTTATGGCTACCGAATGTTTGCTTTATTAAACCCCAACCCAATCGAGATTTAATTTTACAACTTTATGATATTGGCTGTATTATTTTCGGAGATCATGTACAAGCCTCTGGAGAAACATTTCCCTATTATATTGATTTACGGCGGATTATTTCGATCCCTCAAATTTTCCATCAAATTGTCGAAGCTTATACAAAAATATTAAAACAATTAACCTTTGATCGAATTGCAGGCATTCCTTATGGTTCATTACCTACCGCGACTGGATTAGCCTTGAAATTAGAAAAACCGATGATTTTTCCCCGTAAAGAAGTCAAAAAACATGGCACAGGGCGATTAATTGAGGGACATTTTCAACCCGGTGAAACCATTGTTGTGGTTGATGATATTTTAATTACAGGCAGTAGCGTGATTAAAGGCGCTGCTAAATTAGAATCAGCCGGATTAAAAATTAAAGATATTGTCGTTTTGATCGATCACGGTAATAATGTGATCGAAAAACTGGCTGAAAAAGGTTATCAAGGTCATGCCGTCTTAAATTTAACTGAAATTGCAGAAACCTTATATCAAGCCAATCGCATTGAATCTCAGCAATTAGAATTATTAATAGATTAGACTCCTTTCCGCAATTGGGAACCGAGAATAGACAACAGAGAATAAGTGAAGTTAGAAGCTTGCCAGAGATGAAGATGGGGGTTAGATGTAGAGATTGACATATTACGTCTGTACAAAAGTCAGCAAGTATGAAGTTGGATTGGGGGGATGACACGCTTCGGATAGATAATCTATATTGTTGAGCTGCCTTTGCGATAAAATAAACACATCGCAATCGATTAAGCTTTTAAAATACAGGTCATAAATTAATGCTAGATACTGCTGAACTGCTAAATTATTCTAAATGGTTTGGTTTACTCACCCTCCTGAGTGGTGGTATCACAGTGTTAGGGTTTCTGTTTAAATGGGGAATTCGCTTTCGACTCGTGGGAATTACCGCCTTTATGGGAGTTTTAACGGGTGGGGTTATTGGCCTGGGGTTGGGACTGTTTAACCGTACCGAAATTCCTGACGCGGTTCGCTATACTCGTGTCTATGATAATGGCGCGCGTGAAATTGTGATTGCAGTCACCCCTGAAATTACCCAAACTCAACTGGAGGCAACGCTACAAGAAGCAGCCAGTAACTTGTTTTCTCCAGGACGAGTCGGACGGTCTGACCAATTTCTCACCATTCGCGCCCGGGCAATTATACATCCGGAACCCGGTGTATCAGAACCCCTTTATCTGGGTGAAGTCAAGCGTTCAATTTATCAACGAGAAGATAATAACCAACAAATAGAGATTTTCCCAGAAAGTTTGGCGAAGTTACCTCAAACTTAGGCTAAACTCAACCAATCTTAATCTAACGCAGTCAGTTGAATCAGAAATTTGGGAATCCTTGAGAATGGACATTCACATAGGACTGCTTAATGACACCGACTCAACAGACAGGACGACTGATTAACTGGCACTCCGATAGAGGGTTTGGCTTTATTAAACCGGATTTTGGAGATGAGGAAGTTTTGCTTCACATTAGTGTACTGAAGAAAACGGATCGCTCTCCTCAGGTGGGGGATAGAATTGTATTCGAGGCAATGCCTTTACCGGGTCAAAAGCTACGTGCTGTCAAAGCTTCAATTGGTGGGATAACATTACAATTGATCCCAACCCAGACAAAAACAGCAAAATTGAGGCGACTCAAACCGATTGGCGCGACTGCCATCATTGGTACAATTGCATTCTTTCAAATGCAGGGGAGTCCGAATCATTCTCAATCTGTAACGGCTTCAGTCGCACAGCCCGAATATCTGATTAAGGGTGATATTTCTTATACAATCGATCAAAAGATTTATGATCTGCCAGCCATGGACGATTACGCATCCACTGCGATCAATTTAACCGCAGGAGAACAGTGGTTTTACACCGAATCAGAAGCCATTCAACAGGGTTGGGGCAATTCCCCCAGATAGAGGATAAAGGGTAAGCTTTTGTCCCCTGTAGCGCTTCGGATGACGTGACTTCTAACTTAACCCTCGTTTAAGTGTCCGACAATTGAGTGAATTTTCAATCCGCTGAAACCTAGTAATATTCAGACTTTGAAACTGATTATTTTACAATATTGATTAAGATTTACACTCCCAAGAGATGGATTTATTCTCCCTCCTGTGTATTCTCTAACTTGAAGGCTTAGACTGATAAAATCATTATGGCTCGCAATCCAGCAGAAGAAGCACAGATCTTATTTGAGAAAGGCAATCAGTGTTTAACCGCGCGTCAATTTGAAAACGCGATCGCTTATTTGGATGAGAGTGTAAATCTCAATACTCAAAATGCGGAAGCCTGGGGATGTCGAGGACTGGCATTAGGACATTTAAAACAATACAATGCTGCATTAGTCAGCTTTGAAAAATCCTTAGAAATTGATCCTGAAGATTTGCGAGTCTGGTTAAACCGAGGGATTCTACTGGCTGAAATGGAACAGCATGAAAAAGCCATTTCTAGCTTCGATCAAATTATTTTACGTAAACCCGATCATTACGAAGCTTGGGGAAATAGAGCCACTTCTTTGATTCAGTTAAATCGCAATCAAGAAGCCATTGGCTGTTACGATCGCGCGCTTAAAATTAATCCCAATTATTATAAAGCTTGGAGTAATCGAGGGTTAGCTTTAGTTAATGTGGGACGTTTGAAAGCTGCTATTTTAAGCTTTAATCAAGCCCTGAGTATACAACCCGATGATCCCGAAGTTTGGTATAACAAAGGCTGTGTCTATTTGGCAATCGGAGATTATGATAAAGCCACTGAATCTTACGAAAAAGCGATTGAAATTCACCCCAATCATGTCAGTGCCTGGCTTAACAAAGGAGTGGCTTTAGCGGGCTTAAATCGACGCAAAGATGAGTTATACTGCTATAATCAAGCCATTGCCATTGACCCTTTTGAAACCCATGCTTGGAATAATCGCGGACTGGCGTTAAGACAAATGGGACACACTCAAGCCGCGATCGCTGCTTATGATCGAGCCTTACAATGCGATCCTAAAAATTATGAAGCTTGGGATAATCGGGGCTATGCATTAGTGAAACAAGGTCAATATTCAGAAGCTTTAACCAGTATTGAAAATGCTTTAAAAATTCAGCCCGATTATACGAACGCAATTTATAATAAAGGATATTGTTATGCTTGTCGCGGGAATATTGAATTAGCGATTGATTATATTACTCAGGCAATCAAACTCAATCCCAAAAAGTATTTACTCGTGGCAAAAACTGACCCAGACCTAGAACCGCTGCGTCACAATCAGCAATTTCAAGCAACATTACGGGGCTTATTTTTATAGAAGGATTATATAACTGTATTTCATATTCTTATAAGATCTCAATTAAACTCAGGTAACAGAAGTGATGAGTGATAAATGATCAATTCTAACTCCTCTTACCTCTGATCTGCTCAAATCAGTTTCGACATCTGCGATCAATCCGGCAGCTTAACATAAAATTGGGTCGCTAATGCGCTAGAATTATGAAGATATATAAACACTATTTCCCGTTCAACACTAACTGTCCCAACTAAAATCTGAAACTATGTCTCTTCCCATTCGCAACGTTGCTATTATTGCTCACGTCGATCACGGCAAAACCACGCTAGTTGATGCGCTTCTCAAACAATCTGGTGTTTTCCGTGAAGGGGAAGAAGTTCCAGACTGCGTGATGGACTCCAACGACATCGAACGAGAACGTGGAATCACTATTTTATCGAAAAATACCGCCGTTCGCTACAAAGATACTTTAATCAATATCGTCGATACCCCCGGTCACGCCGACTTCGGGGGAGAAGTTGAACGAGTCTTGGGGATGGTCGATGGCTGTTTACTCATCGTTGATGCCAATGAAGGCCCGATGCCGCAAACTCGGTTTGTATTGAAAAAAGCCTTAGAAAAAGGCCTGCGTCCTATTGTTATCATCAATAAAATTGACCGTCCTAACGCCGACTCTTACGCTGCCATTGATAAAGTTCTCGATTTATTCCTAGAATTAGGCGCAGATGACGATCAATGTGAATTCCCCTATCTATTCGCTTCCGGTTTACAAGGCTATACCAAACGAGACTTAGACGAAGAAGGCAAAGATATGCAAACCCTGTTTGAGGATATCCTTGAACACGTTCCGCCGCCGGTTGGAGACCCCGAAAAACCTTTACAGTTGCAGGTCACAACTTTAGATTATTCCGAATATCTCGGACGAATTGTTATCGGTAAAATTCATAACGGTACAATTAACGCCGGACAACAAGCCGCTTTAATTAAAGAAGGCGGTGAGATGGTCAAAAGTAAAGTCAGTAAATTGATGGGGTTTGAAGGACTCAGCCGCATTGAACTAGAAACCGCCTCAGCCGGAAACTTAGTCGCCGTTGCTGGGTTTAGTGATGCCAATATCGGCGAAACCATTACCTGTCCGAATGAACCGGAAGCCTTACCGCTGATTAAAGTCGATGAACCGACATTACAAATGACTTTCTCTGTGAATGACTCCCCCTTTGCAGGACAAGAAGGAACTTATGTCACCTCACGGCAAGTCCGAGATCGACTGATGCGCGAACTTGAAACCAACGTAGCGTTACGGGTCGAAGAAACCGACTCCCCCGATAAATTTGCCGTTTCCGGTCGGGGAGAACTTCACCTCGGTATTTTAATCGAGAATATGCGTAGGGAAGGTTATGAATTCCAAGTCGCCCAGCCACAAGTGATTTATCGCGAAGTCTCGGGTAAACCCTGTGAACCTTACGAATACTTGGTGTTAGATGTGCCTGAAGCCGCCGTCGGTAGCTGTATGGAACGTCTGGGTCAACGTCGGGCCGAAATGCAGGATATGCGGATGGGGACTAATAGCCGTTCTCAGTTAGAGTTTGTCGTCCCAGCGCGGGGTTTAATTGGCTTCCGGGGTGAATTTATGCGGATGACACGGGGCGAAGGGATTATGAACCACAGCTTCCTGGAATATCGTCCGTTAGTGGGGGATATTGAAGCCCGCCGGAATGGGGTATTAATTTCTTTTGAAGAAGGAGTCAGTACGTTTTATGCCCTGAAAAATGCTGAAGACAGGGGCGTTTTCTTCATTACACCGGGAACAAAAGTGTATAAAGGTATGATTATTGGGGAAAACAACCGTTCTCAAGACTTAGAAATTAACGTTTGTAAGACTAAGCAGTTAACCAACCATCGTGCCGCCAGTGGAGATGAATTGGTACAATTACAAACACCAGTAGACATGAGTTTAGAACGGGCATTAGAATATATTGGCCCGGATGAACTGGTAGAAATTACTCCAGAGTCTATTCGGTTACGGAAAATGAGCAAAAAGTTAGCCCGCCGTTAACATGAATGTAGCACCGTGGCGATCGCAAATTAGTGGGGCATTACATCGCAACCGCAGCCTAGTCTATGCCCGTTATTTACAGCTTGCCACGGTACGTTCAGACGGTCGTCCGGCAAACCGAACCGTTGTATTTCGAGGATTTTACGATCCATTCAATCAACTTCAGTTTGTCACAGATCGTCGCAGTGAAAAAATCGATCAAATTGTAAACTGTTCTTGGGCAGAGGCTTGTTGGTATTTCCCCAAAACCCGAGAACAGTTTCGTTTATTGGGTGAATTAAAAATTATTGATATTGAGAATAATAATTCTGAGTTATCTCAATTACGTCAAACCCTATGGCAAAAACTATCAGACTCAGGGCGATCGCAATTCTATTGGCCGTCACCTGCCGCCGCCAAAGCCGAAACCAAAGCATTTGACCCGCCTCCACAATCAGAAGATCCCCCGGAAACCTTCTGCGTGTTATTATTACAGCCTCAACAAGTCGATCATTTAGAATTACGGGGAACTCCTCAAAACCGCCACCATTATTCTTTTGATCCGCAGCAAGGCTGGTTAACTAAATCCATTAATCCTTAGAACTAAAAAACCTACCTGTGTTAGAGGCAGTTGGGGTGGGTATACGAATTGAATTGTCGAGTTTACTGTAGAGAATACCTTAAAACATTTTAGGGATTATTCATGATGGGAGTGATCGGTTTTACGAACAACAATCATTCCACGAGAACGGGTAGAGCAAGAATCTTTATCAACACAAGCATTATACATTCGTTCGGCAGGACATTTCCAGAAACGAGCATACTTTTTAGGATTCGTATCTGCCATGGTGATTTCCTTTGTATTGGGGTCATAATCAGCGAGTAAGGAAAAGTGACCCCCACCGAGATTATAGTTGTCATGGGCAATGCCAACACCAAAATTTAAGATATGAATATCCTTATCATCACCGACGGCTTGTTCAATTTCTTGAATAAAGTCTTCTAAGGTCATGTCTTGTTTGTCAAAACATTCCATTCTCACAGATATAGGTAGATTAGCCTTCTCAACATAGCTGAGTGAGGTATCATAGGTTTCTGCCAAAGTCATACCGTCATCTAGAACAGAAGCAATGGGTAATCGGGTTACATAGAAAATATCATCAACAGAGGTAGGATGTCCTAAAGCCGTTAATGCATAGGCAATGGCTGTGACGTTGCAGCAATTGATCGGCTGCTGAAATGCTGCGAGGCTAATGTTATCTAAGTCTCTTGTTTTCATCTTTACACTCTAAACATGATTGATTCCCGAACATAGCCAGGAATTTGACAGTTCAGATGGTATCAGAAAACCTCAACGATTCCCCAGAAAGTTTATACTGTTTTCCAGAAGATTTGTGTATTATTATTGCAACCTCAACAAGTCGATCATCTAGAACTTAACAGAAGCCATTAACCCGCAGAGAGGGAGAGAGCCAAGTGATGAGCAAATCAATTGATGCTGATTCTGATTTAATCTCAGAATAGAAAAGCTTTACAAAAATTTCTTCTTAAACCTAAGCGATCACCTTAACATCGTACAAGGTTTCAATCCAAACCCTTGCACCACAGATAGGGTGATCGGGATTATAGACAACGCGACATCCTCCCGGTATCTCGATTTGATGCCCATAAACGTTAGTGTTACCCTTCTTAACAGTAATCACAGGTTGTCGAACATTTTTTTTTGATTCTGTTTCTTGAAAAGTTTGGCGGGAGGTCAACCGACACCGCCAACTTTCCGCTTCCCCGTCTTATAAGCGCCTTCAACTCTACCTGAAATTAGCAAGGCTCTGAGTCGAGCTGTCGTGATATTTAAAATTTGGGCTGCTCTCTTACAAAGTTGAGCGGGAGGTCAACCGACACCGCCCACTTTGCGCCTCTGTTGTACCGACTATCATTGAACTATAAGGGTAACGTAATAGTTTAGAGTTAAAAATATATAGGGGGTGTTAAACCTCATTGATTCGTTGAGTTTAGCATTGTATCGACGGATTGATTCGACTTCTGTTGTGATAGGGGAGGGAGAACAAATAACTTTAAGTGCTTAACCAACACCAAACAATCTATAGAATTCGTAAATCTAATACCCTAATCAGACATAACTCATGGTAGATTAAGGGCGGTAGGGCTAAATGGCTGGAGGCTCAAGCCAACTACGCGACTTTAATTCCTATCTCGATAGTGGAAAATAGTATTATGATGGACGCTTCTGCACTGTGGCAACGTTACCAAAATTGGCTGTATTACCATGAAGGGCTAGAATTTTACGTCGATATCAGTCGAATGCGGTTTGATGATGCCTTCGTTGACAGTATGACACCGAAGTTTGAACAAGCTTTCAAGGATATGGACGCATTGGAAGCAGGCGCGATCGCGAACCCCGACGAAGATCGGATGGTGGGTCATTATTGGTTACGCGACCCAGAATTAGCCCCAACGTCGGAAATTAAACAAGAAATTATTGAACCCCTCGAACAAATAGCCACCTTTGTTCAAAAAATTCATAGTGGCGAAATTAAACCGCCAAACGCCCCGAAATTTACCGAATTACTTTCTATTGGTATTGGCGGATCTGCTTTGGGGCCACAATTTGTTGCCAAAGCCTTAGCGCCGCTTGATCCACCCATTAATATTCATTTTATTGATAATACCGATCCAGCCGGGATCGACCGGGTTTTACATGGTCTGAGGGATAAACTTCATAGTACCTTAACTCTGGTGATTTCTAAATCGGGCGGGACTCCTGAACCCCGTAACGGCATGAAAGAGATCAAATATGCTTATGAAGCGAGAGGATTAAATTTTAGCCAACACGCGATCGCCACGACCATGACGGGTAGTAAACTCTACAAACAAGCTGACTCTGAAGGCTGGTTAGAGATTTTCCCAATGGCAGACTGGATCGGCGGACGAACTTCAGAATTATCCGTTGTCGGGTTATTGCCAGCGGCGTTACAGGGAATTGATATTGAAGCGATGTTAGCCGGGGCGAAAGAAATGGACGCAGCAACTCGCAAACATGATATTAAAACCAACCCCGCCGCGTTATTGGCAATGTCTTGGTATTATGCTGGAGACGGACAAGGCAAAAAGGATATGGTGGTGTTGCCCTATAAAGATCGGTTGCTGTTGTTTAGTCGGTATTTACAACAGTTAGTGATGGAGTCTTTAGGCAAAGAAAAGGATTTAGACGGTAATATTGTGAATCAAGGTATTGCTGTTTATGGGAATAAAGGTTCTACCGATCAACACGCTTATGTTCAGCAATTAAGAGAAGGAATTGCTAACTTTTTCGTTACGTTTATTGAAGTGTTGAAAGATCGCCGAAGTTCTTCCCCTGAATTAGAACCCGATGTTACTGCCGGAGATTATTTATCAGGCTTTTTACAAGGAACTCGGGCGGCTTTATATGAAAAGAAACGAGACTCAATTACAATTACGATTCCAGGTATTAGTCCAAAAGCAGTGGGTGCTTTAATTGCGTTATATGAACGAACGGTTAGTTTATATGGATTTTTAGTCGGAATTAATGCTTATCATCAACCGGGTGTAGAAGCAGGTAAAAAAGCTGCTGCCGCTATTTTGGATTTGCAAACTCGGCTGTTAAATGTATTGAAAGAAACAGATACTGCTTTACCTTTAACGACTGTAGTTGAAAAAGCAAACGCAACAGACGATATTGAAGCAGCTTATAAAATTATTCGCCATTTAGCGGCTAATGAAAGAGGCATAATGTTAGAGGGAAATTTAGCCAAACCCGAGAGTTTAACGGTGAGTTATCAGTCTTAAGACTTGCAGTCGATGGTAATAACCTTGTAAGCTAATTTAAAAAGCCCTTCCTCTTGTAGGAGGGGTTCATTATTTATCTGATGTCATTGGCTATTTATCCTAAGTCATTTTTTTTGAGAAGAAGTCAAGTATAGACTGTGTAAAATCGCCGATCTCTGGATAATCAATCAAATCCTCTAGACTGCCCAATATCACGAACCTTTAATAATAAGGATTTCAGATATTTTTATGAATGGTATTCAACCGGATGTGAGATCGCGAGTAACTAATGACAAATAACCCATAAGCAATAACCCATTATGACCGTTGAACTCAGCAGTATCGCTTTAATTTTACTATTATTACAAATTCCCGCAACCGCTATATTACTCTCGCGTTTATTCAAAGGCTTAACTCGTCGTCCGTCTCTACAACCTCAAGCGGCAACGGGTGAAATGTTAGGTCAAGTGAGTGTAGTTGTCCCCACGTTAAATGAAGCTGAACGGCTGTCTCCTTGTTTAGAGGGGTTAACCCGTCAAAGCTATGAAGTCCGCGAAATATTGGTTGTCGATAGCCACTCCGTAGACGGAACACAAGAGATGGTAAAATCCGCTGCCCAAAACGATCCTCGGTTTCGCTTAATCACAGATGATCCCTTGCCTCCCGGTTGGGTGGGGCGGCCCTGGGCGTTGCATACCGGATTTTTACAAAGTTCTTCTAAAAGTGAATGGATCTTAGGAATAGATGCCGATACTCAACCCCATCCTGGCTTAACTGCAAGTTTACTTCATACCGCAACAGAAGCAGGTTATGATTTAATTTCTTTATCGTCTCAATTTATCCTCAAGTCTCCGGGTGAGTTATGGCTACAACCTGCTTTACTGATTACTTTAGTTTACCGTTACGGCCCACCGGATATTACTCCTAGTAGTCCAGAAAGAGTGATGGCAAACGGCCAAGGATTTTTATGTCGTCGTTCTATTTTAGAAGAATTAAACGGTTATACAACCGCAAAAGGATCTTTTTGTGATGATGTGACTTTAGCCCGTAATATTGCCGCCAAAGGCTATAAAGTCGGCTTTCTCGATGGGGCAAATGTATTGAAAGTCCGAATGTATGATGGGTTTTGGGACACTTGGGAGGGTTGGGGGCGATCGCTAGATCTTAAAGATGCTTCTTCCAAAGGACAACTCTGGGGAGATTTATTATTATTACTGGCTGTACAAGGATTACCTTTACCCCTACTTTTAATCCTTCTCAGTTTAATCGGATTGTTTCAGATACCGATGTCATTATTTTTATCTGTTTTATTGGGTTTAAATGGATTTTTAGTCCTAATTCGGATAGCATTATGTGCCGCGATCGCCCCTTCTTATGATCTTAAAACCGCTTCAATGCCTTGGGTATTTTGGCTATCTCCGTTTGCCGATAGTTTAGCTGTGACTCGGTTATTTCTCTCGGCTACTCGTAAACCTCAAACTTGGCGGGGAAGAATATATGGCTGATTAATTTTTCAGGATTTATTGCTATTCGGTTAAACCATAGGAAAAAATCACACAAATACTAATTCTGTTGACATAATAATTAGGAATAGCCAGTTAAAGAAAACCTTTTATACCAAAAAAAGGGAGAATTAGGACACTCATATAAGCTGTCCCGACCGAGTAGGCACCGAATCGACAGCGATCTATGTCTCAATTAATTCATTTTCTGCAATATGTTCAAACACAGAGATAAAACAGTCAATCATCTTGTAATATTTGGCAGTACGATCGCGCTTTTAGGCGTAATGAGTTGTACAACAGAGGTACAATCAAATTCCTCTGCAGCCACTCAAACGGAGAATACATCGACTGTTACTCCCTCATCGAATGATTCGATTGCCAATACTGAAACAGTAGCAGCAACGCCAGGTTATCAAACTGTTCCGGTCGTCGATGGCTTAGAACATCCTTGGGGTGTGGCTTGGCTACCGAATGGTGAGATATTAATTACAGAACGTCCTGGACGCTTACGCATTGTTCGTGATGGTGTACTTGACCCGACTCCTATTTCAGGAGTTGCCGAAGTATTTGCAGAAAATCAAGGGGGTTTATTGGATGTTTCTATCCACCCTCAATTTACAGAAAATCGCTTTGTTTATTTTACCTATTCCCACGGTGATAATTCAGCCAGTCGTACCCGTGTGGGTCGGGCTATTTTTGATGGGAATACGCTGAACAATTGGCAAGTGATTTTTGAGGTCGGTCAAACTAAACCCAGAGGACAACATTTCGGGTCTCGCATGGCTTGGTTAGCGGATGGAACATTATTAGTGTCTATCGGAGATGGCGGTAACCCTCCTATTACGTTAAACGGAGAATTGATTCGTCAGCAAGCCCAAAACCTCGGCAGTCATTTAGGTAAAATAGTCCGAATTAATGATGATGGTTCAATTCCAGCAGATAATCCTTTTGTGGCGACTAACAATGCTGAACCCGAAGTTTGGAGTTATGGACATCGTAACATCCAAGGATTAACTTTTGATTCGGTGACTAATCGAATTTGGGCCAGTGAACATGGATCTCGCGGGGGTGATGAGGTCAATTTAATTCAAGGCGGCGAAAACTATGGCTGGCCAGTGGCAACTCACAGTCGCGAATATTCTGGGGGATTAATTTCTCCGGAAACGTCTCTTCCTGGAATGATAGACCCGGAGGTGATTTGGACACCGTCGATAGCGCCTTCTGGTTTAACGGTTTACAATGGCGATCGCTTTCCTCAATGGCAAGGTCAACTGTTTGCCGGGGGTTTAGTCTCTCAAGATATTCGCCGTATAGAAGTCGATGATTCTGGTAATGTGGTGAATGAAGAATCCATTTCTATTGGTCAGCGAGTTCGAGATGTCCGCCAAGGGCCGGATGGATTATTATATGTTTTAACAGATGAACCTAACGGACAATTGATTCGGTTTGAACCGTCTGGTGGTTAAATGTATTATGGCGCTACGCGATCGCGGCAATAGGCAATAGTGGAAAAGAAGGGATACAAATGGATATTGAGGTCTAATGGATTACTGTTTATGGATTAAATACATCAGAAACCTTTAAATTCAGTTGTTGAAATACGGGAGATATAACTAAATCATCGTTATTAAAATTACCCACTTCTGTATAATTCTTTTCTATCAATTCTAAGACTAAAATAGTTTGAGTTTGAGGATCAACAATCCAATATTCTGGAATGCCACAACTCTGATATTGAATTCTTTTGGCAATATAATCTCTTTCCCGTTGTAATTCTCCGGGACTGACGACTTCTATCACCAGTAATGGCGGTGACATCGACAGACGAATGGTATTACGTTTAGAGAGTTGTTGAATATGTTCTTCTCGAATTATCGTTAAATCTGGATAACGGTTTTTGGGTTCGCCATTAACTTCTAATTCTAATCCTTGCCCTCTAACTCTACGATAATTCAAAATTGCAACAAACTGAAGCAATAAAAAAGTTGCAATCTCAATATTTAAGCCCGATTCTGGCGGCATCTCAATTAATTCTCCATTGAATAATTCATAGAGTTTCTCTGAATTATCATTGTACAAGAGATATTCTTCAAAGCTTTTAAATCGGGGTTTAACTTGAAGCATCAGATTGACTCCATGAATTAATAGAGAATTATCTTTTAAAATGATAACTACATTTTATCCAATTGTTGACGTAGTTCATCTAATTCGGCATCAACCTCAGATTTAGGTATATTATGAGTTGGGCTGCTTTTGGGGCTTATACCAGAGAG
Source organism: Microcoleaceae cyanobacterium (assembly GCA_049647265.1). Taxonomy (GTDB): domain Bacteria; phylum Cyanobacteriota; class Cyanobacteriia; order Cyanobacteriales; family Microcoleaceae; genus JAAURB01. Next base: position 2,005 of record JBARXJ010000043.1, on the reverse strand, counting down.
TTGTGCTTTCATCGCTGCTAACTCATCATCAACATCGCTTCCAGCTTCTAAGGCTGCAAATTGACTTTCGAGATCAGAACCAACTAATTCACCTGCTGCTTGAGATTTTGCTTCCATTTGCAGAACTTTTTCTTCCATTCTCTCAAAAGCTGATGTTGCACCACTGGGGTTAATTCCACCAATCATACCTTGAAGTTGCTGATTTGCCTTAAATGCTTGTATACGCGCTTTAAGTATATGTTTTTTAGCTTTTGCTTCAGTAACTTTGCTTTCAAAAATAGTCAGCTTACGCTTTACAGTTTCAACTTGAGCTATTTGTTGATCGAGGGTTGGTTTAACTGCGCTAGCTTGTTCAAGATAATCTTTCTTCCGTTGCAACGCTTCTCGGGCAAGGTTTTCATCTCCTTTTTGTAGTGCCAATTCAGCACGAGACTGCCATTGGTTAGCTTGTGAGTGATATTGATTATAATACTGCTGAGTACGTTTTTGGCTAGCGATCGCAATGGCTACAGCTTGGCGGAATTTCACCAAGTCTCCTTGCATATCTAGAATGGCTTGGTCTAAAAGCTTTTCGATATCTGCTTGCAATAATAGCCGAGATAAACCAGCAATACCAAGTCCTGCAACTGCACCTGCTGCGGCCATGGAAACTATACCCATACCCATTGCAGTCCCTCCCGCAGAGACGGCAACACCACCAATTGAAGCAGATACACCTGCACCTGCAACTGCACCTACACCTGCTGCACCTAGAGATGAAGAATCTTTTTCTAATACAATTGTGATGACTTCATAGAGTGCAAGACCAGTCAATGCACCTGCACCTGCTAAAGGCAATGTTCCAACACTGTAACCTGTACCACCTGCTAAAATTCCTGCTTTTCCAACAGAAGCACCCATTGCTGCACCTGTGGATGTTAAACCATAACCTAACTCAGAGCCAACTTGTTTATTGCTGATCATGTAGCGCGCTTCAGCCTTACTTACCATGTCATTTAAGTTAGCTCTCGTCAGGCGACTGATTCTATCAAATATTGTCATAAAACTATAGTTTCATAATTTTTACGATAATTCTAAAATGCACAAATTCACTATTTTAAACTTCAGTAAAAATACTAATTTCAAAAACAGTATCTGCTTTTGTTAACCCGTATTTTCCCAAATATAAAATGTTTGAGGCTACTTCTGCACATTGATCAAAACTTGTAAAACATGATTTAGCTTGTCTTCCAGTCCTTTGATTTGTTGCTGTTGTGACTGAACAGTATTTTCTAATATTTATACTTTCTTCTCTAAATTGACTTGATTTGATGCTGGAGATAAGCTAACTTCACTATTTAATTCTCCATTAAAGGCAGCAATAACTTTATCCCAAATTCGACTAAATTTAAAACTATAATTATCTTTTAAATATTGGTAGGCTGCTGTACATTTTCCAAAGCGAGTTGTTAATATTTTTTTGTCCAATAATCTGTATTATCCAGAAACTCTTTTTCTAAAACTGGTGAAGAATTAGACTCTATCGGTTCAAAATCAGCCTCTATAATTTCATCTTTGCTTAAATCAATAGAAGAGTATAAAGTTTCCTCCGCTTTAGCATAAGCATCACCCATCCACATCGCAGATTTTGCAATTTGAGGAATTTCTAGTACTCCATCCAAGTAACTTATACGGTAGGAGGATTGATCCCCTAGATCTGACAACAATGCTTCGTATTGCGACCAACTGACTGGACTTACCGTCTACCGTTGTTCAGGGTCGTCAATCTGGAGACGTTCGGATAAGTTATAATTAAAAACGCTGAAAACGCGCCCGGTTTTAACCCGGAGATGAAAGCTAATCACGGGATTTATCCCGCCTACAATCTTTGTTTAGCAATAAACCTCTTGCATGAATCAGGTGATCGCAAAATCCAGTCCGCGATTATACAAACCAGAAATCAGATTAAAGCGTAACCCAAATCGTCGTCGTCGATTACGATAAGGTTGTGCCAGAATCCGAAAGA
>JBARXJ010000042.1:0-119191 GCA_049647265.1 Microcoleaceae cyanobacterium | reverse complement strand
AACTCCACACCGCTATCGTCAATTCGTTCAGTCTGTACTCTTGATGTCATCGACCTGACAGTTCGCTCTCCTTCGGTCGGATGCAATGAATCACAACAGCAAAACATTCATCCATTCAGAGTACAATGCTATGTTCAATTCGTTTTGGTCAAACTAACAATTAGCGTCCACCATCTCAGGCTGTTCTGATTGAGGATTGCGCCCCACCTCGATGATGATAAAACAGAGGAAGCGATAAAAACTCCACACCGCTATCGTTAACTTGCTGGATTGGTATTCTCGATGTCATCGACCTGACAGTTCGCTCTCCTTCGGTCGGACGTAATGAATCACAACAGCAAAACATTCATCCATTGAGAATACGATTTTATGGTTAATATATAATGCCAAACTGACAATTAGCGTCCATCATCTCAGGCTGTTCTGATTGAGGATTGCGCCCCACCTCGATGATGATAAAACAGAGGAAGCGATAAAAACTCCACACCGCTATTATCAATTGATGTCACAGAAACTGTACCGCCTTTTCACCTGCCAGTTCGCTCTCCTTCGGTGATAAGCAATGAATCATAACAGCAAAACCTTCATTCGGTACGCTTGTTTCTGACACTTACTAAGTTATCAGTTTTCACTTGGATTTTAAATCACTCTAGAGAAGTAAGTTACTTCACTCATTTGGAATAGATGGAAACAGAGTTCAAACTCTACTTTATGGTAGAGGGCTTTAAATGTATTAATGCTATTATCAAACAAACAATAACTCATTGTGATCCCAAAGCAATCATTAAATCACCAGGCGCAGGATGCTCATTCCTTATCCCTGCTCAATGCTATCGAAGCCGCTTTTTCCGGAGTTGAGAAACCTGCACATTTTTGTAATTATCAGCACTGTTGTGAATGTGCCGAACACGATCAAACCCTACTTCGATATACTCGCGAAACCAACTATTATTGAACAGTTGGGTTATCCGGGTTGGGACCCCATTTGTTTTATCAATACAAACGAAGGTTTTCAGTATTATTTACCCGCATTGGCTCGTTTATGCCTGAAAACGGGTGAGGAATACTACCTGAGTCAGTTCCTATTTCATTTGAACCCAGAACGAATTCACAGCCTGAGTTTAACTCAACGCCAGTTACTGGCTGACTTTCTCGAGCGTTTAATAGACTGGATGCCTGATGAAATTGACCGCCACTTTGATACTGACGAGATTTTAGACAAAATTATCACACTGATATAGCAATTCATTTATGATTACTGCATTGACTCAGATTGAGCCAGTAACTGCTGTTTGATTTGATCGAGTTGATTTACCCAAAATCGTTCTTCTGTCATTTCAACAGCACTGTAAGCCTCTTCTAAGACCGCTAACCCGGCTTTTGTCTGTCCCGCTTTGCCGTAGGCTTGGGCCAATAGTCCAAGAAAATAAGTCCATGAAATTTTTGCCCCGGTGGCAGCATGAGCCTTGATACCTTCACGAATTTGGGTAATTCCATCGATGATGTCTTCCTGTTGAACTTTCACCCAACCCTGTAAAATCGTTGCAGCGGCTAACCAAAAGGGAAACTGTTGTTCTTCAGCGACAGTAAAAGCTTGTTTGGCATAGTGTTGTACCTGTTGAGTGTCTTGGCGGGACTGATGAAACATCGCGCCTAAACTATAAGCCAGTCCAATACTGTAAGGATGAGCAATTTGCTGCGCTAAAGCGACTGCATTCTGACTCGATTCTAAAGCATTTTGGGGCTGTTGTAGTAGCCACTCACTCCATGCCATAAAACTATAACTCGCGACCCCCACATCTTGCCCAGTTAAGCAGGTTTGACAGTTCATCGAGAGGATTTGATAGAGAGCAATTACGTCCTGCCAGTGGGCTTTGGCGGCTTGTAAATGACCTAAATAAAATAACGCGACACCCACCGTAAAATGTGCTTCCATTTCTAAAACCGAATCATTTTCTCGCCGTGCTAACCCCATTAACCGACTGGCAAATTCTAAAGATAAACGGTATTCTGCCCGAGCCGCATGATAACCAAATAATCCCCACAGTACAGAAAATAATTGACGAGTTGTACCGAGTTGTTGACAGATTTCTTCACTACGGCTATAGACTTTTTCTACTTCCGGAGCAGCATAACCTTTCGTTGCAATTAAAGCTTTGCCTAAAGTGGTTTGTAGGGTTAATTCTTGTTGTAAACGATCTGAATTTTGGGGTAATTGACGAATGAGTTCTAAGCCAGATTTGCAATGGGCAATCGCTTCTTCATTGGCAGAGGTCATAAATGCCATTTGTCCTGCTTCTTGCCAATAAAAAATTGCCTTTTGAGGATTGTCGGCGCGGGTATAATGATAGGCTAAGAGTTCGGGTTCTCGTTCAACCAGCTCGGGAAATTCAGATTCTAAAACCGTTGCAATATGTTGATGATACTGTTGACGGGTGCTTCTAAGCAGAGAATCATAAGCGGCATCTTGAATTAAGACACTGCGGAAAATATAAGAGGCCATAGGAAGTTCTCCTTTCATAAATAATAGGCGAGTTTCTACCAATCGTTCTAGGCCTTGAGTGATTGTATATTCATCTAAAAATGAAGAAGCGTTTTCTTGACTTTCAAACTGTTTAATTGCAGTAGAACGAAGCAATTCATAACTAAATTCTCGACCAATTACGGCTCCCAGTTGAGCCACTTCTTTGGCGGCTTCTAATCGATCTAAACGTTCCATCAACAGTCCTTTTAAAGTATCTGGAATGGATAAACGGGGTAAAGTTCCTTTTAATTGATATTCGGTTTCAGTTTCCTCTAACCAGCCGGACTCTATTACCATTTTTGTCATTTCTTCGACAAATAGAGGAATACCATCACTTTTTTCAAGCAGTAATTGCATCACAGAATTAGGTAATAATTTCTGTTGAGTCACGCCTAAAATAATTTTTTCTGTTTGTTGTCTGGATAAATGATTCAGATTAATTTGATGGCAACCCGGTAGGTGTGACCAATTGGATTCAAATCTAGATCGCGTGGTATATATTCGTAAAATAGGATAGTTTAAACCTTCTTCAATCAATAAATTAATTAACTCCAAAGTAGAGGGATCAATCCAGTGTAAATCTTCAACAATCACGAGTAACGGATGCTGACTGGCATTGTGATGAATAATCATCAACATGGCTTCTAATAACTTTTGTTTTTGTGCCTTTGGAGAAAGATTTAAAGGAGAATAGTTTTCTGTTAAATGAATATTAAATAAATCTGCAAATAAAGGAACAAATTCGTCTTTGGGAACTTGATTATTTTCTAAAAAGGTTTCTAGCTTTATTAACTTTTCTTGGGTTGTATCTTCTCGGGAAAATTGAATCACGCGATCGCGCAGCAGTTCTACTAAAGGATGAAACGGAGTATTTTGATAATAAGAAGAACAATATAATTCTCGAATCTGATAGGTATCTTCAGCAATTTGTTGTTTGAAGGTTTGTAACAACCGAGATTTACCAATTCCGGCTTCTCCACTAATTAAAAAAACTTCTCCCGTTCCCGCTTTGACTCGTTCCCAGGATTGGTGTAACTGTTCTAATTCCTCCTCTCGTCCCACATAGGAAATCAAGTTACTCGCCGCAACTTTCATCCGTTTGCAGTAACCCACTTCCCGCAAAACTTGATAGGCTTCAACCGGCTGAGAAACCCCTTTAAGCTGATGTTTACCCAGAGACTCTACTTCAAAAATATCCCGCACTAATCGATAGGTTGTTGGGCTTAAAACCGCAGTATTGGGCTGAGCTAAGCTTTGTAAACGAGCCGCAATATTGGGTGTTTGACCAATGGCAAGTTGCTCTCGTTTATTACCAGCTCCCACTTCTCCGACGACCACTAAACCCGTATGAATTCCGATGCGAACTGCTAATTTAATTTTATGCTCTTTAATACAGCTTAGTTTTAATTTTTTCATGGTTTTAATGATCCCTAAAGCCGCTTTAACGGCTCGCTGAGCATCATTCTCATGAGCATTCGGATAACCAAAATAAGCTAAAATACCATCCCCTAAATACTGAGCAATATAGCCCTCTACTCTCATTAAAACATTCGCGCAAGTTTGCTGATATTTTTGAATTAAATCCCTTAATTCTTCTGGGTCTAACTGTTCAGAAATGGCGGTTGAACCGACCAAATCACAAAACATCACCGTCAAGTGACGACGTTCGGCGGGTTGATGGTATAACGTCAGTCCCCTTGTCCTAGAATACTGTCGTTGTTGTGACTTAGAGGGATACTGAGATGATAGAACCGTCCCACATTCTTGACAAAATTTTCCGCTGAAGGGATTATTCGCCTGACATTGAGTACAGACAATTATTAGTTTTGTTCCGCATTCTGTACAAAATTTTGCACTCGCTGGGTTGATGAAGCTACAATTAGGACAGTTTATGTCCGTTGCTGTAACCTGATTGGGAGAATTAAGCGCAGATTGACTCATGACTGGAGAAGCGATTCGTTTATATAGGAAATTTACAACTCTACCCCCCTAAAAAACGGGAGAATTGCTATCAATGTCTACCAGTGATCAAATCACATTAGATAATTGAAAGGCGTTTTTCCTCAAAATCTTTAGGGCGAATTCTCGGTTGCGATCCGTTAAGGGCATATTTTTAGATATTTAATACATTATGTCAAATCTCAATAAAACTGGTTCAATCAGTTTTGAATCTCAACACAATCAGCAATGCCTCGATAAATTAATCTGGGCGATGGATCAGCTTCAAGTTAACGTCGATATTGCCCATTTAGAAAAAATCACAGAACTAATTGTCCAAACCATGACCGGGCCTTGGCGATATTTTCACACGCCAGAACATATTTTTGAAGTGGGGGGGCAGACTGAGGCGATTGAAGTGTTAGCAGCCCTGTTTCATGATGTGGTTTATGTTCAGGTGGATCAGAGTGTTAATTTTAATCTAACGTACTATCTGGCAGCATTTGTGCGGCAAGTAGGGGAAAATCTACTGATCCGAGAGGCTTCAGAATTACCACCCGACGATGAGATACTTGATCTTGTTCTACAACTGTTTGATTTTTCAGCGGGTCAAACCTTATCTCCCCTAGCGGGTCAAAATGAATTCTTGAGTGCTTTAGTAGCGGGTAAAGTGTTAGAACCGATTTTACCTGTGAAATATATTATTCAAATTGTAGCTTGTATTGAAGCAACAATTCCTTTCCGTCGTCATACAGAGGGATCATTCAGTAATAGTGATATTTTGTATCAACGATTGCAGAAAGTTACAGATCGATTTGATGTTGATTTAACGGATGAAGAATTGATAGCAACGGTTAAACATTCCGTGCAATTATCTAACCGTGATGTTGGTAGTTTTGCTCATCCTAGCGCAGCTCGATTTTTAGATAATACCTGGAATTTGCTACCGGAAACGAATCATCACCTCAAAAATGCTAGCTCTTACACGATTAATCAATATCGTACCGCTATTCAAAAAATGGAAGGGTTTCTAAACTTTATTCAGCCGGAAGTAATTTTTCATCAGTTTCGCGACGTTCCAGATGATAAGACCTATCAATTAATGAGGGAACGAGCACGAAAAAATGTTGAAGTCGGACGACTGTATTTAGGTAGTAAACTCTTTACGATTGCTTTTTTAGAAGCGCTTTCTTTACGGGTTGGACGAGTTATTCCTGTGTCTACTTTGATGGGAGAAATGCCGTCTGATAATTTTATCAATGTGTCTTTAGTTGATTTTTTACCTGAAATCGAAACTCCTCATTATCCTCTAAATGACTTAGAAAAAGAGGTGTTAACTTTATTAGAAGAAGGGAGAACACAAAGTTCTGCTTATGATATGAAAAATTCTCCCTTAGCGACTTATATGGCGAAAGCTTTAGGATTTGATGAAATTAAACATCAACGCGATCGCGCTCATGAATTCTTTAAAGAAATTATTACCCCAGAAGAATTCTTATCCGGTTGTGATTCTAAGGTGAAACAAGCTGTAATGGATGGTATTGTCAAACTATTTGATAGTCGTAAAGCCGCTTTATGTCAGACTTAATAGGGTGTTGGGTATGGGGTGTGGGGTGTAGGCAAACCAGAAAACAACTTCGGCTTTTCCTCCTTCCTCCTTCCTTCTTCCTTCTTCCTTCGCATTGACTTTATGCCCGACTGTACCACCTTAACAATACTTGGGCTAAGCGTTGGGAATTATGACGTAAATAACCGCTTATTTCATCGACTTCCATCACATTGGTTAAAACAACGCGCCGCCCTAACTGTTTGACTGCTTCTCGGTCTAACATAACAGGATGAGAATCTCCTTGGGCATATCGAATTAAAGCCCCAGCAGAAGGAACTGTTCCCTGTACCAAAACCGCATCAAATAACTGATATCCGCAAGCGTCGTCAATGGCTTGAATATGGTCAGACACGGTATACCCTTGAGTTTCTCCCGGTTGCGTCATCACATTACACACATAAATTCGCGGTACAATCCGATTGGCGATCGCCTCTGCAATTTCAGGCACGAGTAAATTAGGAATCACGCTGGTATATAAACTACCCGGGCCAATGATAATAAAATCTGCTTCATCAATTGCCTCTAATGCCCTGGGTAAGGCGGGTGGGTTAGCCGGGGTACAGCCAATTTTAACAATCGTACCATTGGCCTCGGTAATACTCGATTCTCCTTGTATCCAACGACCATCAGCTAATTTTGCCCAGAGATGCACATCAGACAGGGTTGAAGGTAAGACTTGACCCCGTATCGCTAAGACCTTAGAACTCGCCGCAATGGCCCGTTCTAAATCTCCGGTCACCTCACTCATTGCCGTCAGAAATAGATTACCAAAACTATGACCCACTAACCCATCTCCGGCTTTAAATCGGTATTGAAACAGTTCGGTTAATAGCTTTTCCTCGTCGGCTAAAGCCGCAATACAGTTACGAATATCTCCTGGAGGTAAAACTCCTAAATCTCGCCGCAGTCGCCCAGATGACCCACCATCATCGGCTACCGTCACAATTGCTGTGATATTGGCGCTATATTGTTTTAACCCTCGCAGTAAGGTTGATAATCCTGTCCCACCCCCCACGACAACAATTTTTGGCCCTCGGTTGAGGCGACGGTGGGTTAAGAGGCGGTCAATCAATTCTTCTTCCCCTTCTGGCATCAACACCTGGGTAATGGCGTTTAAACTGCGGGTTTGACCCCAAAAAATCAGGAGAATACCTGTAATCACCACCACTGGCCCAGAAAAGGAGTTAGGAATAATCTGAGTGATCCAACCGAGGAAATCTTTAGACAGTTGCAGTAAATAAAATACAGGGGTCATCCCTGTCCAAATTGCCAAGCCTAAACTGGTGAGAACCACACCCGCTATACTCATCACTAACCAACGTTTGACCAGTAAGCCGGGGGCTAACCATTTAAACCATTGGTGAACACGACGGGATGAACGACGATTGGGTACACTGAATAAATGTCTAAATTTAAGTAACTTGTGGATCATATAAATATGATTGGAGTGAACCAGATGACATCTCTGATTAGCTTCAGCAATAGGTCTATCACTTAAATGCAGAAAAAACGCACAAAAAGCAGATTAATCCGGATTTCAAGGGGCGGTGTCGGTTTGATACAATCAATTTAGTCAATAGTATAGGCTTGTTTGCCTACATTCTGCTAGGGATATGTCTGTTTCTGGGTTAAGAATGGGTTGTCAGTTAAGACCATAACCCCCTGAATCTGGCTGCCAAGTCAACATAAAGTGATGTTTCTAAACAGATTTGATGCCAAAGCAATCGGAACTTATACCTTTAATTGAACTCAAGAATGTCAGTAAGTCTTTTGGCAGTAGCGTAATCTTAGATCGGGTGAGTCTGACGATTTTCCAGGGACAAGCCTTAGGTATTATTGGGCCGTCGGGAACCGGAAAATCAACTGTTTTAAGGATTATTGCGGGTTTACTGCGTCCGGACGCGGGAGAGGTTTATATCAAAGGTCAAAAACGAGTGGGTTGGGAAGATGATATTTCTGATCCCATTGGGGTGGGTATGGTGTTTCAACAAGCGGCTTTGTTTGATTCACTCACAGTGACGGAGAATGTGGGTTTCTTGCTGTATCAACATACTAAACTACCCCCTAACGAAATTGAACATCTTGTGGCTGAAAAGCTAAAAATGGTAGGATTACCCCCAATTGGCGATCGCTATCCAGCCGAATTATCGGGAGGAATGCGAAAACGGGTGAGTTTTGCCCGGGCAATTATGCCCAATCCAGAAAATCCGGAAGATTCTCCAGAAGTGATCTTGTATGATGAACCCACGGCGGGTTTAGATCCGATTGCTTCAACGGTGATTGAAGACTTAATTCGTCAGTTACAAAACAGCGGCGGGGGTTGCAGTACCTATGTGATGGTGACTCACCAAGATAGTACCATTCGCCGTACCGCAGATTCTATTCTCTTCCTTTACAACGGCAAAGTTCAGTGGTCAGGAAGCATTAAACAAGCCTATAGTACTGAGAATCCAGCCGTGAGACAATTCTTTTCTGGCAGTGTTACTGGCCCCATTCAAGTGGGTTAATTAAGGAGTCACGCCCGATACTGTTGGGGCGCATCGCAATGCGCCCGTACACGCCCGTCAGGAGGATTAGATCCCTGATGATTATCAAAAATTTCTTCCCTACTCCCTACTCCCCACACCCTGTTACCTGTCTATAGCGCTGGCGCGCAATAGGGCGCTTAGCCCATGGCTACCGCTAAGGCTGACGCTAAGGTGCGCGTTCACTGTTGTGATTACGAAGGCCATCGCCTCTCCGCACGGAGATATCACGCCCGGTCGCACCGCTGTTCCCCGTTGCCTCATCAATGAAATTGCTATACTACAGGATTGGTAACTCAATCATAAATTCAGTTTCAACTCCAGGAATTGAATGGCAGTACAGTTTACCTTTGTGTTTTTCAGTAATAATTTGATAAGCGACTGATAAACCCAAACCAGTTCCTTTACCCACTGGCTTTGTGGTATAAAAAGGATCAAATATTTTTTTCAGCTTGCTTTCAGCAATACCACTGCCATTATCTGCAATCCGAATTTTGATTAAATGACTTTCAAATAATTCTGTTTGAATCCAAATTTTACCCGGTTGAGATTGAGATTCTATTGCATCAATGGCGTTACTCAGAATGTTCATAAATACCTGATTCAGTTTACCGGGATAGCATTGAATTTTTGGTAAACTACCATAATTTTCAATAACTTCTATATTAGAATCTTTTAAGCGATTTTGTATAATTAATAATGTACTTTCTAATCCTTCGTTAATATTTGCCTCTTTCAGTTCTGCTTCATCCAACCGAGAGAAATTCCGTAGGGAAAGCACAATCGCCCGAATTCGTTCTGTTCCAGTTTTCATTGATTGCAATAGCTTGGGATAATCTGTTTGTAAATAATCTAATTCAATCTCTTCTATCCTTTCTTCTATTTCCTCAGGCGCTTCCGGATAATAGTTCTGATAAAGCTCAACTAATCCCAGTAAATCCTGACTGTATTGTTCCGCATATTCTATATTGGCATGAATAAAATTAACCGGATTATTAATCTCATGAGCCACACCCCCCACCATTTGTCCTAAACTCGACATTTTCTCACTTTGAATCACTTGTGCTTGAGTTTGTTTGAGTTCTTTCAAAGTATTTTTTAACTGTATGGTCTGTTTTTTCAGCTTCAACTCCATCTGTTTTCGTTCAGTAATATTCATCAGTGTCCCGAACACATGGGTAAGTTGCCCCTGCTGATTATAGACGGCTTCCCCTAAAACATGAACATAACCCGGTTCTCCATCAATTTTATGCATTGCTAATTCTAGATTAAAACTCTCTCCAGTTTGAATCGTATGAGTGATTGCCTGCTGCAATTTTTCTAAGTCTTTTGGAGGATAAAATTTTCCGAGGTCTTCGACTGGGGCGAGCTGATCTTTTTCTATAGACTGACCAAACACTTGATAAGCTGCTTCAGAGCCAGAAAACTGACCTGTTGCCACATTTAGATCCCAATTTCCTATCTGAGCAATTCGCTGCGCTTCTTGCAGTTGAGCGGTTCGCTCTTTGATTTGAGTTTCTAAGGTTTCGTTATAGTTTTTTAGATTGTCTTCAAATTGTTTACGCTCGGTGATATCTTCCAGCGTACACAGAATTCCATACATTTCTCCATTGGTATCTCGCAAGGGAATTTTATTGGTTTCTATCCAAGCCTGCTTACCGTCTGCTTGTTGGTGAGGTTCAACGAAACGTAGTTTTGCTTTACCTGACTCTATCACTTCACGATCGGATTGAAGATAAGATTCAGTTTGTTCTAGTGTCGAAGGCATATCATAATCTGTTTTTCCAACTATTTCTGCTGGAGAATTTAACCCAACTACTTTAGCAGCATTTTGGTTACAACCCAAAAATACACTCTCTCTATCTTTCCAGAAAATCAGTTGAGGAATATTATCTAATACCGACTTTAGTAATTCTTGAGAGGCTTGTAATTGCTCAGCAGAATCTTGAGACTGGCGATAAAGTTTAGCATTATTTAAAGAAATTGCTGCTTGAGAACACAACAGTTTTAACACCTCTATTCTTTCGGCTGTAAAAGTATGAGTGGTTAAATGGTTTTCTAGATACAAAACTGCGAGTAACTGACCCGCATTCAGAATGGGTAAGCAGAGTAAACTTTTTGGTTTTCGCTTTAGAATATAAGTATCTGCGGCGTATTCTGCCTGATTCAATACATCATCAATCACAATCGGTTTTAATTGTCGCTGAACTGAATTAACGATCTTTAGCGGAATATCATCACTCTCTGCAACAGGTAACTTTTGTTGATTAATACTGAAGCCATCATTAGATTCTACTCCTTGAAGAGCAACGGCTTCAACCATTAATTCAGATGCATGATTAAACATAAAAACGCCTTGGGTCGCTCCGGCATTTTCTAAAATCATCTGCATTAGTTTGGTGACAAGTTGGTCTATATCAATTTCCTCAGAAATGGCTTGAGACATTTTCAATACACTCACTAAGTCCAACAAATGAACTAAACTGGTGCTACTATTAGAACCATTAGAATAGCTAGTTTGATAAGATAAAGAACTTACACTGTTGAGGCTTTGTATTATTTGATTACTCTCCTGCTCTGGCTTTGAAATTGGGTTAAATATATCAGGATATTCTTGTGCAAGCTGATTGATTTTTACGGTTGCTCCCCAGTGTTCATAACAACGATAAGCTTCCATTAAATAAGTTCGGGCAATTTTTGGTTTACCCCAATTCAAATAAAATTTTGCTGCCAATTCATTCCCTAGCGCTTCTTCATAAAGATAATCATTGATCTGAGCTTGATCGATGGCTTGTTCATAATAGTCAATTGCGGCTGTTATTTCAGATTTTAGCCGTGCTTTTTCTGCTTGAATTAGAATATATTTATGTTGAATATTTTCAGGACAATGTTGTTGCCATTGATTTAATTTTTCTTCTAAAGGAATCACGGCTTGCCAATGGAATTGATCTTGAATATTCTCACAGTTTGTCTCCACTAAACTTAAATGCATCAGTGCGACATAAAAGACAGTAGAAGGAACTTTGGCATTAGTCGGAACTGTCTTTTCAACAATCTCTAATTTAGGTATTAATTCTAAATATTGTTCAGATTGATTTAATAAATAAGCATGGCGAATTTTAACAGAATAAAACCAAGCTAAATGAAATGGGATATTTTTATATTTCTCTAAATATTCTGCTTCGCTAAACTCATCATCATCAAAACTATTTACTGCTTTAGTTAAACCCAATAGATGCCGCACAGGTTGCAGCACCCCTGCTATGAGTGCATCTCTGTTTTCTAAACTTTTAACTTTCAGAAGAAAATCAGCATTATCTTGAACAATTTTGTGTAATTCTATGAGGTTTTTACCGTAAGTTAGTTGATCTGAACCACTTTGCATGATCGCAAAACTAACCGTTAGCCAGTTACCCGCTATCATGCTATATTGAAACGCATTTTCGTAATAAATATCAGCTTCTCGTAACGGACGACTCCAACTATGAACATCAGAAGCAAATAAGAAATTTGCCATTCCTGCCACATCAGGATTATTAAATTGTTCACAAAGATGCACTGCCATACTGCCAAATTGGTAAGCAAATTTAGGATCGTTTAGTTGAATATTGGCAATCATTCCATAACCAACATAACCAAAGGGAGACAAATCGCTATTGCCATATTTCAGTGACAGTGTAGTCATTTTTCCCACTGCTAATAATGCCAATAAGGTGTGACCATCCAACCAGGCTGTATGTAATAATATTTGCAGAATTCGCAGCATTTCTGCTGTGTTTTTATCCTGCATTTTAGGCAGTTCTAAGATAGAATCAATGCTATTTTTTTGCAAAAACTGATTGACGGTTTTTATTTTTTTATTTAAACTACGCTGAATTTCCGCTACAGTTTCTGGCATTTCCCAGCCAAACAATTGTAAGCTTTGACGTTGAATAGCGATCGCTTCGGCATTTCGTCCTTGCAGATGATACTGAGTCATCTGAATCCGATAGATCGCTGCTTTGTCTAAAACCGTTTGAGCCTGCGCTAACGTGGTAGAATAAAGCGCTTCAGCTTGCTCAAAATCCCCACACAAGTAGCTTGTTTCTGCCGCTTCTCGATGCAAACTATAGATTAACTGATAATCAGTTTTCCAAGTCCTTTGAGGCAGTAAACTAATCCCAAATTCACAATACTTTTTAGCCACTTGATAAGCAGCCGAATTTTTAGCTTTTTGTGTCGCAATTAAGTTTAACTCTGCTAATTCATCCCGCTGTTTTTGAGTCGAAATTAAATTCGTCCCATAATTTAACTGATGTACTAACTCAAAAATATTATCCCCTCTATTTTCCGGTGGCGTTTGTGCCAGTAAAAGTTGTCCGATTTGATAATGAGTGATTTGCTTATCTGCTTCTGGAATTAATTCATAAGCTGCCTGTTGCACGCGGTCATGAAGAAAGCGATAATCACAGTTACAATTTAAGGTTAAATCATCGGTTTCTAAACGGTCTGAATAAGCTTTGTAGGCTTCACTTAAAGGGATAATAAATCCTTCTTGAATGGCTGGCCATAAATCTTGTGCCACTTTTTCATGTGAAGTTTCTGCTGTAATCGCTAACGTTTGCAAATCAAATTGATTCCCAATACAAGCCGCTAACTTTAAGGCATTTTGGCTGAGTTGAGGTAACTGACTTATGCGGCTAATCATCAATTCAACCACATTATCCGTTACGCCTTGTTGTTGAATTTTTGCCCAGTCCCACTGCCACTGACAACAACAGGTATCAAACCAAATTAATCCGGCTTCGTATAATGATTTCAGCAGTTGAGTCAGGAAAAAAGGATTTCCATTGGTTTTTTCGTGGAGTAACTCCGCCAACGGCATCACTTTTTCAACAGTGGTATGTAAGGTATCGGCAACCAATTGTGCCACATAAAATAGTTGTAAAGGTTCTAGTTTAATCTCTGTAATTTTAACCTTTGTTTGTCGCAAAGACTCCACCATTTTGATAAAGGGATGGGTGGGGTTAACTTCGTTATCTCGATAAGCTGAAATCAACAGAGAATAGGGATTTTCATAATTCTGTAAGCTATCTGAATAAGCTTGTAAAGTAGCGCTATCAGCCCATTGCCAATCATCAATAAATTGTACATGAGGGTGTTTTACATCTGCAAGGGCTTGAGTAAAGTGAGTAAAGGTTTGAGCAAAACGACGCGCTGCTTCTGTGGGGCCAATTTTCGCTACAGGCGGTTGTTTTCCGATGATTAATTCTAACTCTGGAATCACATCAATAATTAATTGAGCGTTACTTCCTAAAGCACTCAAAAATCGCTTTTTCCAATAGTCTAAACGCTGTTGAGTTTCTGTTAACAATTCTGCCACAACTGCGCGTAAAGCTTTAATCGGTGCTTCCATAGGGATATTAGACTGAAACTGATCAAATTTTCCAGAAGAAAAATAGCCCTTGGATTGAGTTAATTGCCTTAAAATTTCGTTAACTAATGCTGTTTTACCGACTCCCGAATAACCACCAATTAAAATCAGTTCAAAGCTACCTTGACTGACTCGTTTAAAGGCTTGTAATAGAAGTTTAACTTGAGCTTCTCGCCCATAGAGTTTTTGGGTAATATTAAACTGAGCTAACTTATCTAGTTTTCCTAATGTAAAATATTGAATGTCTCCCGTTTGTTTCCACTCAGACAAACATTGTTCTAAATCACCTTTTAGTCCGATAGTACTTTGATAACGATCTTCGGCATTTTTTGCAATTAATTTCATCACAATATCTGAAAGAGCTGCCGGAATTTCTTTTACTTTTTCCTTTAAAGGCTGTGGTATTTTTGCGAGATGAGAATGAATCAGTTCGAGCGGATCGTTACTTTTAAAAGGGAGTTCTTCTGTCAATATTTCATACAATGTTATACCGAGGGAATAGAAATCTGTTCGATAATCAATTCCCCGATTCATGCGCCCGGTTTGTTCGGGAGAGATATAGGCGAGTGTTCCTTCTAAAGTATTTGGATTTTGAAGGTTTTGGGTTTCTAGAGTTAGCTTAGAGGCTAGGCTAAAATCAATCAGCTTGAGCGCTTGATTACGAGGATTAATAATAATATTTTTAGGCTTAATGTCTTTATGAATGATTCTATTCTGAAATAGTTCTTCTAAGGTTTCGGTTAATTGCAGTCCTGTGCGTAATCCTAGCTCTATTCGTTCTGGAAGCGATAATTTCTGATTAATTAAGTATTGAGTCAAGGAAATTGAGCCGTCATCCGGCATCACTAACAACCATTTATAATCTTCAGACTCTAATGCAATCGGCTGAACAATACCGCTTAGGTTTAAATCTTTAATAATCGTGTATTGATTCTGAAACTGAATTAATTCGTTTAAGCTGGGATATTGATTGCGGAGTACTTTTAATATGACGAGCTGTTGGTCACGAAGTCGTCTCGCTCTATAGACCTGTGCTTTTGATCCGATGTGTAGAGTTTCTATAATTTCATAGTTGTGAAACTGTGAGGAAGTTGTTTTCATGATTAAGGCTCCTAAGTATACAAACTGAATTATTTATACCCAAATAACTCTAAAATCGATTGAGTCGATTCAGTAATAGTTATTTTGCCTAATTAATAGGCTGGCGGAGTGATGTGACAGACTTAGTATTCCCTAAAAGCTGATGAAACCCCACTCAACAATACATCTTGTTAATCATTATTATTTCCCCTCGGAACTCAAGCTTTATGTGGCTGTCGTTTTCCGCAAGTATTACTCTACTGTTGTCCTGTGATGCTATTGGATAAGGATAAGTTTCCTAGTCTTCAAATCAGACTGCTCTGATCGATGATTAAAGCCTTTTAAGTTCAGATTTCATCCATCTAAGGATGTATTTTAAACCCTGTAATGTAAAGAAAAATAACGAAACTCAGCTATATCTGTGATTCACTGACGGATTCGTTAGATAATAAGCACTACAAGTAGTTACAATCAGCAAGCTTGTAATAGCGGTGCCATCCCCGCTGACCCTGGGGGTAGACTAGAACTGTTCTTCGCTTCAGCCCTTTAACCACTATGCTATAGCGCTTTTAACTTTCATATTAATCTCAAATGCCAGTCCATCTAGTGGTATACTGCATCTGCATGATGATTGTAATCATTCTTGATTGTTGATAAAAGTAACATCTATCTTTTTTCTGATCAATATAAATTAAGAAGAATTGAGCCATCAGTAACCCAGCTAAAGGCTGTATTACAATTAGGTTAGATTGTCATATTTTTATCATAAAATTCGTTCATTTATACCCAATTCCTCGTTCATTTACTTTCGATCAATTTATCATTATTTTTTTCATAAATTTATAGACTTCAATTCAAAAACTTACAATATCTAGCTGTTTATGTTATTGATACTTCTACTTTATTATGAAAGATATAGGTCAAATATTATTATCTAAAATCGATTCGGTGATAGAAAGCTGGGTTGATGAAGTTCGTCAAGATGAAGAAATCGGAACGAGCAAAACCTTAACTTATGAATCAATTCGCGATAGTTTACCGATTGTTTTAGAAGCAGTTGCCAGCTTACTGACTGAATCAATCATTGACCAACCTCAGAAAGTAGAAAAACATAGCTTAGAACATGGAATAGTACGAGCAGAGCAGGGCTATGATGCGGCTGAAATTATCCACGAATATCGCTTATTACGACAAGTCCTATTTGTTGTATTAGAACCGGATTTACTCACAGGTACAGCCGCTGAAGTTTTACAAGCTGTTCGTAAAATTGATGCGGTATTAGATGAGGTGATCTTTCTCTCTTTAGAAAGCTATGTTGAGGCTCAACTTGAAAAACTAGAGCAGATGCATACCCAATTAGTTCTGAATAATCAGCAATTAAATCGATTAGTTCAATCCCAAAAAGAAAATATTTCCTATTTTGCTCATGAGATAAAAAATCCCTTAAATTCGATTATTGGTTTTTCTTCTTTGTTACTGCAACAACAGCAAAAAAAACTGCAAGGACAAAGTACCTCTCTAGACTTTCAACTGATCGAAAGAATGTTAAAAAATGGAGAACAACTGCTACGATTAGTGAACGATACCTTAGAAATTTCTCGGTGTGAAGCCGGTCAAATTAAACTGAATTTAAATCAAACCGATATTTCTGCGATTATTAAAACAGTGGTTGAAGCACTAGAACCGTTAGCGTATCAGAAAGACTTAGAAGTTATTGTTAATCTCGATAACGCTCCAGCGCAAGTGATGACAGATGTCTTACGAATCCAACAAATTGCTACAAATTTAGTCAGTAATGCGATTCGATATACCGATTCTGGTACAGTAACAGTCATCTGTCAACACTGCAATCAAGAGACTTGGCAATTGATTATCGCCGATACTGGCAAAGGCATTAGTCCAACGGAGCAAGAGCGAATTTTTCAGCCTTATTATCGAGCCGGATCTCGAGAAACCTATTTACCAGATAGTACAGGCTTAGGTTTAGCCATTGTTGAGCGCTTAGTAAACCTACTATCCGGTAAAATTGTATTGGTTTCGCAAGTGGGAGTTGGGTCAACGTTTACAGTCACTTTCCCCTTATCTTTAGACCGTTAAAGAATCTTTCTTTAAATCTATCTTCATTTGCTGTTCGGGTAGGGTGACGTATTCAGAAACAATTTTACGAAATTCCTCCCCTTCAATGGTTTCTCTTTCTAACAATAAATCAACCAAATAATCCATTAATTCTCGATGTTCTGAGATAATTTGTCGGGCTTTTTGATAACCTTCAAAGGCAATTTGCCGAATGCGATGATCAATTTGAGTGGCAATTTTTTCGGAATATTCTGACTGGGATGGCAGTCCCCGCCCTAAGAACACTTCTCCACCGGGATTTTCCAACGCCAACGGCCCTAAATCTGACATTCCGTATCGGGTCACCATTTCCCGCGCTAAGTTGGTCACCCGTTGAATATCGTTACTGGCACCAATGGTAATTTCTGCATCACCGAATACCTCTTTCTCAGCGGCACGTCCGCCCAAAGCAATGGTAATTTGATCCAGTAGCCAGGCACGAGTATATAGCCCACTATCAACCATCTCTTCATTAAAGGTTTGCTGGGCAAAACCACCAATCCCCCCAGAACGAGGAATAATGGTAACTTTATTCAATGGATCGGAATTTTTCAGCAATGTCATCAGCAACGCATGACCGACTTCATGATAAGCAATTAACCGCTTTTTCTTACTATCCAATAACGGCGATAACGCTAAACCAATGGTAATGCGATCGACTGCATCATCAATTTCTAAAGTGGTAACGGCTTCTTTACGACGGCGGGCGGTTAAAATAGCCGCTTCGTTGAGTAAATTAGATAAATCAGCCCCAGAAAAACCCGGAGTCCGGCGGGCAATTGCTTCTAAAGACACATCTTCTGCTAGCTTTTTATTGCGGGCATGAACTTCTAAAATCCCTAAGCGACCATTGTAACCGGGTAAATCAACAATCACTTGACGATCAAAGCGTCCCGGACGTAACAAGGCTGAGTCGAGGACATCGGGGCGGTTAGTGGCCGCAATAATAATAATGCCGTTGTTGCCTTCAAACCCATCCATTTCGGTGAGTAACTGGTTGAGGGTTTGTTCTCGTTCATCATTTCCGCCACCAATACCTGCCCCCCGTTGACGGCCAACCGCATCAATTTCATCTATAAACACAATACAGGGAGAGTTTTCTTTGGCTTTGCGGAATAAATCCCGAACCCGCGAGGCTCCCACCCCGACAAACATTTCGACAAATTCTGAACCGGAAATACTGAAAAATGGAGTTCCCGCTTCTCCAGCGATCGCTTTTGCCAACAAGGTTTTACCCGTTCCCGGAGGGCCAATTAACAGCACACCTTTGGGAATTTTTGCCCCAATGGCGGTAAAGCGTTCGGGTTGTTTGAGGAATGTGACAACTTCTTGTAATTCTTCTTTGGCTTCTGCAATACCGGCCACATCGTCAAATAATACTCCCGTTTTGGCTTCCATCTGGAACCGGGCGCGGGACTTACCGAAGTTCATGGCTTGGCCAGAAGCTTGGGTAGAACGGCGTAAAATCATTAATAGAAACGCCAACACCACAAAAATCACTAAAAGATTGATAATTAATCCCATCGCAGCGCTATTATCAGCAGATGGCTTAACTTCGTACTCTAGTTCTGACTGCGTTTGAACTGCTTGTAATAATTCCGGATTTCGATCCAATAACTCTACATAATATGTCGGTGCATCCTCTGATTCTCCCTTCAGCTCAACTTTAGCAATGCCACGGGCGGGATCTTCTTGAATGCGTTCAACTTCCCCTGCTTCAATTTTTTGTAACAACTCACTGTAACTGAGGGTTTTAGGAGAGTTATCCGCTAAAGCCGGTGTTCCCAATACTACACTTTGGGCTAAAATCCAACTGCCTAGAATTCTTCCTAGTCTTTGCGTCGCTGTGGTTTGGTGCTGCCCACGAAATACAGTGCGTTGTTGAGTCGAAGTTGATCTCCAAGAGCTTTTCATATCAATATTGCCTTCTCGGTATTGCGATTGCCTCATGAGGTAATGGGGCGTGTGGGTTCCAATATTAAGTGTAGCGTTATTGCCAACGAAGCGGTTGAGCCGCTGTCACTTAATCTGCCTGTTTAACAATAAATTAAGCGCTCAAAACCAATCCTTATCCTGATTCGGGAGAAATCCGCTACACTAAATTCACATCATCAATGTTTATACCAAGAAACGAGCATCTACCCCGTGGCTTATCGATTTTACAATTACCAATCTAATGGGGAACACAACCCCGATGGTTCTGCTTGTCAGGGCATTCTCTACCGCAGCTTAGATATGCGTTCCTACGCCGATCAAAACTGGTTACGCATTCAACAGTTTAAACCCGGTCGTGCTTGCATTATCGGTTCTCACTCAACTCCGGTTAATTTCTTTGAACCGTTACATAATACTTACCCAAATCTACCCATAACTAGAAATATCTAGACAAAAGTAGATTAGTGATTAATTCCTGCTTCAGCCAGAACTGTCGGCAGCACTCTGTCCACAGGCTATCGCCGTCTAACTGACGGTTCTTTGCAAATTAATGGCAGCGTTTAAATCTCGATCTATTTCTAGACCACAGCAATCACACCTAAACACTCTTTGGGATAGCAAGAGTGTTTCTTTTTTGATTCGACAACCTGAGCAAGTTTTGGAACTTGGGAACCATCGATCAACTACGACTAATTGGGAACCGTAAAGCTGACATTTGTATTCAAGCTGCCTACGGAACTCGTAAAAACCCATATCCGCAATAGCTTTTGCTAACTTATGATTAGCTATCATTCCAGACACATTTAAGTTCTCAATGCCAATTTTGCCGTGTTTCTTAGCAAGATATGTTGTGAGTTTGTGCAATGTATATGAGCGAATATTAGCTATTTTTCGATGTAGCCTAGCTATTTTTATTTGAGTCTTTTTCCAATTATTGGAACCTGGGATTTTATGGCGGTTGAGCCATTGCAACCTTGAAAGTTTTTTCTCGTATTTTCGATAGCTTTTAGCACCATCAAAAAACTCACCTGTTGACAGCGTGGCTAAGGTTTTGATGCCTAGGTCAACACCTACCACTTCAACAATTTTAGGCAGATTAGTTGACTCAACTTCAATTTTCCAGCTAATAAACCATCTATCGGCGGTGCGACTAATAGTAAATGACTTAGGCACGGTATCAACAGGTAAAAGCTCATAGGTTTTTAACCACCCAATCACCGGGACTTTGACTCTAAAATGAGCTATCTTTAGAGAACCATCGACCGTATAACTGTCAGATTGTCCTTTTTTCTTGAATTTTGGTGGTTTTTTGGTTTTCTTAAACGCTTGTTTCCAAGCTTCGGAAAGTTGTCTAAGGGCATATTGAGGAGCGCATTTACTAACCTCGTAATACCAAGGACACTCTGGTTTAACCATTGCCACTAACCACTTATGGAGAGTAATTCCGGTTGGAAATTTGATTTGATCTTGAGGGTTTTCTCGATTATGGTCAAGAATGTTTTTGGTCAATGCTAATCCCCAATTCCAAGCATGGCGGGCTACACCGCAATGCGACCACTAATTGAGTTTTTTGGTAGTTATTAAGTTTTAGTTCAGTTTTAAATCCTAAAAGCATTGTTCGACCTGCCCTGTTATATTAGTATAATACACGAATTTAACTAAAAATGACAATGGCTAGACCCAAAATATATGGTGAAGAAAAAAGAAAAACCACATTAACGCTTACACCGACTGCATTTAAGTGGTTAGAAGAACAGAAAATTTTATTGAAAGCAAATAGTATAAGTGATGCGATAGAGAGAATGGCAAGAGAAAATCCGGACAAAAAGTAAGATATGTCTAGATTGGGTTAGAAATTAGCTTACTGTTTCTCGCCCTTATCAGTTTTTGCAGAGCTTCAGACAGTTGTATTGAGGGCGAAATAGGTTGATCAAAACGGCGTGTTGCTTCGGGTAAAGTCGCTACTGTTGCCGCCGTCCGTTGCGCGATCGCGTCGAGGGTTTCGACGGGTTGAATTCGTTTTCCATGTTGCATGACGAGCTTCATCAACGGCATTAAATGTTTAAATTTGTGATGCTCATCTTCGTTAGCTAAGGCTAAATAATCTGACTGAATTTTACCCTGTTGAAAATCTCGATAAATTTGTTTTCGTCCCGGATAAGTTACCTTACCGCTAGACTCCTTCATCACCGGATAATCATCTATTTCAACCAGTTTATAAACCCCATTTACAGGTTGTCCCGTCACTAATTTTGTACCAATGCCATAACCGTCTATTTCTGCCCCAGCGGCTTTGAGTCGGGCAATTTCCCACTCATCAATATCTCCACTGGCAAAGATCTTAACATCCGGTAAAAGGGAGCGCACCTGTTGAGAAATCGCGACTAAATCTCCAGAATCTAACCTTACGCCGTGACAATGCATTTCACCCGTTTTAATTTTTTCTGCGAGTTGCTCAGCCGCTGCCACTGTATCATAAGTATCTATCAATAAAGGCGCACCCGGAAAGTAACGATGAAACGCCCTAAACGCATCCATTTCTTCCCCTTCTAAAGTGGCTAACGCCATCACCAAAGCATGAGCCATTGTGCCTGCGGGTTGACGACCCAATTTTAAGGCGGCTAAGACATTGGAAGTCGAATTGAGTCCGCCTGCGATCGCAGCCCTGGCGGCCCATACAGAAGCCTGTGGACTAAAAGCCCGCCGAGTGCCAAATTCTAACAGTTGAGCCGATAGCCCTGCAATATCCCGCATTCGAGCCGCCCGAGTGGCAATTAAGCTTTGGTAATTGAGGGTATTTAATAGGAATGTTTCGACTATTTGAGCTTGCCACAAAGGCGCTTCTACTCGCAATAGGGGTTCATTGGCAAAAACAGCCGTTCCTTCCGCTACAGCCCACACATCCCCTGTAAATTGTCCTGCGGCTAAGACTTCCCAAAATTGCGCGGGTGCGTGGGTAAAAATCTCACAAGCCTTTAAAGCATCAATTTGAGTCGGAGTAAATTTTAGATGGGCTAAATAGTCCAACGCTTGGCTTAAACCCATGGCAATTAAATATCCAAACCCTTCGGGTAAGCGACGGGTAAATAACTCAAAACTCGCCCGCCGCCCGTCGAGGTTTTCCCCGACATAACAAGCTGCCATGGTGAGTTGATACAAGTCTGTCACCAAGCTGTAGTCTGTGGCTGTGAGGGTGAGTTGTTGATCCTCGCCAATCAAATCTGGCGCTGTAGAAGCTTCTGGAGTGATATTCATCGAGCAAAACTTAGGGCAAAGTATCTTCTGGCTCTATTATAGTATTTTTCACTAAATTAAAATCGATGCAGACTTAATTTTCACAAGCTTAGCTTCGATTAACTTAGAATTTACACCCCTTGTATTATGGTAAATTTCATTAAATTAGAGTTTGATCTCCAAGGACGCAATATTGCAATTGAATCTTAAACTGAGCTAACCCGCCAGCAGCCCCCCTCTCTATTTTGCGGCGACAGAAGGGATTGGAAATCCCGCGCCGCGTAATCATGAGAGTCGGGACTGGGCTTATAAACGCCGGAATTTCTTTCCGGCGACAGCCCCTCATGAATGGCGGGGCGGGGTTTCAAGTAGGGTTGTCTTGATTTTCGATGTATTTTCTCAGTACAGAGACTGTAACCCCACCACATGAAGCAATAAAGTAAGACTCATTCCATAAAGCTTTTCCAACAGCTTGGGGGTATTCGGCTCGAATCCGACGACTTGTAACAGATTTCAAATTATTTACAAATTTTGGGATTTCCATCTGGGGGTAATACTGAAATAGCAAATGGATATGGTCTTATTCGCCGTTTACTTCTATAACGAGTGCAATTCCACTTTTGGCAAAGGTCTGTAATCACCTCACTTAAGCGTGTCAACATCTGACGGGTAAAGACTTTTTGGCGATACTTAGTGGTTAATACGTTCCGGAGCTTTTAAGTCAGAGACAGACCTGCCGCTAGACACAAAGTCATGTTTCATAGACATTTCCGGAGAACCTGCTATCATTAGTGTTAAAACTGCTATCACACTGATTAAGAAAGATTGTGAGACTAGCTTATCAGTATCGACTACGACTAACAAAGCCACAAATCGCTGAAATCGAGCGATGGTTGGAGATGTTGCGCTGTCAGTACAACTATTTGCTAGCCGACCGCTTTGATTGGTACGAACGAAACCGAACATCGGTTAATGCTTGTCCGTTACTGTGTCACCTACCCAAATTGCGGGAACAACCTGACTACTACTCACAAAAACGTTCTCTAGTTCAACTCAAGCAAGATCGCCCTTGGTATGGAGATATTCACGCTCATGTGTTACAGGATTGTGTAAAGCGAGTAGATTTAGCTTTTAAGCGCTATCTCAAAGGTGATTGTAACGGGAAACGTAGTGGTAAACCCAGATTTAAAGGTCATGGTCGGTATCGATCTTTAACTTTTCCTTCAATCTCGACTCATCCGATTGATGGTAATCAGTTAAGATTGCCTAAGTTTGGAACAGTAAAAATGGTATATCACCGACCCATACCTGAAGGGTTTAAAATCAAAACCGCTACTGTTACCCGAAAAGCCGATGGTTACTATGTCACGTTATCAATTCAAGATGACTCTGTACCCTCTGTAATTTCTAACCATGATATTAAGTCTCCCGTTGGAATTGATATGGGATTAAAGGCGTTTCTGATTAAATCTGATGGAAGTAATATAGCAATTCCCCAGTATTACCGGAACGCTCAAAAGAAATTGCGCACAGAACAAAAACGAGTCTCTCGAAAGGTCAAAAACAGCAAAAACCGTAGTAAAGCTGTAGAAAAATTGGGTAAAGGCCACAAAAAAGTAGCTGATACCCGCAAAGATTTCCACTTCAAAACAGCTAAACACTTAACGGACAATTACGACTTAATTGGGCATGAAAATTTAAATATCAAAGGGCTTGCCAGAACTAAACTGGCAAAATCAATTTTAGATGCAGGATGGGGACAATTTCTCTCAATCCTCACAACCAAAGGTGAAAATGCTGGGTTGTTAACGGTTGCGGTAAATCCCAAAAACACATCACAAAATTGTTCTAACTGTGGTCAAAAAGTACCCAAAAAATTGAAAGAGCGTGTACATTTCTGTCCTGGATGTGGTTATCAAGCTGACAGAGACCTGAACGCGGCAAGAAATATTCTAAATTTGGCGGTGGGGCATTCCGTCAGTAGTAAAGCTTACCGAGTAACTGAACCGATAGGTGGTGTTGGTAAGAAGCCCGCGCTGTAATTTTTAATTTAGCGCCGGGAGATGTCACGAAATACAGGCCAATAATGGCTAATTACACTACCCTAGAAGATGCGTCTCTACAAGTTTGTCAAAAACATGGTGAAACAGCAAAAATCACCCTATTCTGTTCGTTGGGTCACTAATATTTCCGAAGTCCCTCAAACTGAATGGGACGCTTTAGCCCAGCCTCTGACCACCCCTTTTTTTGAATGGGACTGGTTACATAATTTAGAAGCCTCTGGTAGCGCCACAGGGCGGGCAGGTTGGTTACCCCATCATTTAACGGTGTGGCGGGATAGTCAGTTAATTGGGATAGCCCCGTTGTATGTCAAAAGTCATAGCCGGGGTGAGTTTGTCTTTGACCATCAATGGGCAGATGTGGCTTATCAATTAGGAATAGAATATTATCCTAAACTGCTGGGAATGTCGCCATTTACCCCCGCAGAAGGATATCGATTTTTAATTGCTGAAACGGAAGATGAAGAGGAATTAACCGGGTTAATGGTGCATGAAATTGATCGCTTTTGCATCGAAAATAATTTTTCCGGTTGTAATTTTTTATATGTCGATCCACAGTGGCAAGTATTAATGGAACGTCACGGGTATACGGCTTGGTTACATCACAGTTATATTTGGCAAAATCAAGGCTTTAATACGTTTGATGATTATTTAAAGTCTTTTAATGCCAATCAACGCCGTAATATTAAGCGTGAACGTAAAGCAATTAATAAAGTCGGATTGGAAATGAAAACTGTAACAGGGGATGAAATTCCTAAGTCTTTATTTTCTTTAATGCATCATTTTTATGCCGATACTTGTGATAAATTTGGCTGGTGGGGCAGTAAATATTTAACTCGAAAATTCTTTGAATCGTTACATCAAAATTATCGTCACCGGGTGGTATTTGCGGCAGCTTATAGCCAACAGAACGACCGACAACCGATTGGAATGTCTTTTTGTTTAACGAAAGGCGATCGCCTCTATGGGCGTTATTGGGGAAGCTACCAAGAAATCGATAATTTACACTTTAATGCCTGTTATTATTCACCGATTGAATGGGGGATTAATCATGGTATTAAAACGTTTGATCCCGGCGCTGGTGGACGACATAAAAAACGCCGAGGATTTCCAGCCACTCCCAACTATAGTTTGCACCGATTTTATGACCGTCGCTTACTAAAAATTCTACACTCTTATATCGGTAAAATTAACGATATGGAACAGCAGGAAATTAATCATATCAATCAAGATTTACCCTTTCGTTATGGAGATAATGAGGAACAATAAACGATGTTAAATGACTTGAACAGTACCCTAGAAAAACCCAGTATGAGAATTTACCTACAAATTCTAGCTGTTTTCTATGGATAAGGTACGTTTGTTCACATTTTTAATCTTCTGGGTTTTGGTGAATTATCCTAGCAAGAAATGCCTCTGAGTTGGAAACTTGGCGATATATTTTACGGAATTATCGATCCTTTCGCCGCAGTGGGCTTATTTTTGAGAAAAATATGGGGAATTGTACTGTTTTTAACTGCTGCCTGTTCTCAACTTATTGTTTACAGTGGATTTTCACATTGGTTTTTCTTCACAACAGAACAACAGCAAACCCTTTTGAGTTTAATTATTTTTCATCTATTTTCTTTAGGTATTTTTGGGATTTTATTCTGGGTTTCAGTCAAACAACTACGACATGAAAAGTGATAATTAGAGAATAGCATTCATAAGAAGTTATTTTGTCCGAATCCAAAATCAGAGGTAACGTGGAGTCAAAGGGAAAGATTAGATAGTATTTTCTATCAGCTCAAAAATAGCTGCAACTGCTGTAATTGACCCGGCAGACTTCTCTGCTGACTCCATAGTATTTCGGTATAGCATTACCTTCTAATGAAGAAAACTTAATGATGAAATAGGAGACAAATCATGCTGGGTTTAATCGAATCAAAACCCAAAGTTAGACTACACCGAATCATTAAAGTTAACTAATTTAAATAATACGGTAAATAATCGC
Source organism: Microcoleaceae cyanobacterium (assembly GCA_049647265.1). Taxonomy (GTDB): domain Bacteria; phylum Cyanobacteriota; class Cyanobacteriia; order Cyanobacteriales; family Microcoleaceae; genus JAAURB01. Next base: position 92,765 of record JBARXJ010000042.1, on the reverse strand, counting down.
TCCATCATGCTCTCGGTTACCAACCTGAATTAAATCTTCCTGTTGTAATTCTTCTAAATACTGACGAACTTCTGCTGCAGAACATCCCGTTTCTAAAACACAATCTGCTACTGTAACCGCCCCTTGTGCTTTAGCTGCTTTTAAAAGCTGAATTTTAACTCTTTCTGGATTTAAAGCTGAAATCTGTTGCTCTCTAACCCGTTTTTTCGCATGACTCACAGCGCGTGTATTTTCTACGGCAGTTCCCGCACCATACAAAAACATCATTCCCGTCATAAAATCTTCGTCTTCATCCAGTGCGGGTTCAGCCATAAAACATAAGACTAAAATGCCAAAAAAGACACCACAGGTTTTAAATAATGCTTTATATCGCCCAGTGTAGATATAACCCACTAAGGGCATAAAAAAAGTAATAACTCCAGTTAACAGAGTTCCTCTCAGGGCCAGTTTTTGAGATGATTCTAAATCAGAAGTCATGAATAATCCTTTTACATCAATCAGTTGAGTGGGCGACATTCACAGGGTTTGAAACCCTCAAGCTTTGCCAATCGAAAGTGTCTGGTACAAGCACCTTAGTCAGGAAAACAACAATGCTGGTGTAGCCGGTACGAACAGTTATCATTGCTGTTATTCTTCCAGCTTAGCCGATGAAGAGAGTGATTGTTGCTGCTGAAGTTAAACTAGGGTGAGTTGAGACAAAACAACAGTTATGGAACCCAATTGGATCAAATGGGGAAAAGCCCTACAAGCCATCGCCCAAACCGGATTACACTTTAGCCAGAGTGAATATGATCTACAACGTTATCGGCAAATTCAGCAGATTACAGCAGAGATTTTTGCCTCCCACAGTTTAACTGAGAAAGAAACCATTCTAGACTTATTTTCACAAGAGTCTGGCTACGCGACACCGAAAGTTGATGTCAGAGGGGTTGTATTTCGAGACTCTCAAATTTTGCTGGTTCGAGAAGTTTTAGATCATCATCGTTGGACATTACCCGGCGGGTGGGCAGATGTAAATGAAACCCCCTCAATAGCAGTGACACGAGAAATCTTTGAAGAATCTGGTTATCAAACCAAAGCAGTTAAACTCTTGGCGGTTTACGATCGCACTCATCAAGGTCATACTCCACCGATGCCGTATCATGTTTATAAACTGTTCTTTTTGTGTGAACTCATTGGGGGAGAAGCAACGACTAGTTATGAGACTAGCGAAGTCGGATTTTTCCCCGAAGATCAAATTCCTGAACTGTCCAAATCTCGGGTTTTACCCCATCAAATTCAACGGTTTTTTGAATATTATCGCAATCTGGGTTTACCGACAGATTTTGATTGAATCAGCCAACATTAAGAGTGAATCAATTAAGAGTAGGAGCTTTATAGTTTATAGCGATTGATTCACAAAAGCTTTAGATAAGATTTTACAGATGTTTGTTTAAATCAAGATCTATCTATTGTTCTCAATTGATAGCGCCACCTTCTAATTTGTTCCATGAATTTTCGGATTTAATATTACGTTTTAATCATCTAGGTTTGCCGTTCTCGATCGGCAGCGTAACTGAGACAGGCTAAAATATCGTTTTGAGTCAGATAAGGAAAGTCTTCAAGAATTTCTTGATAGGTCATTCCAGAAGCGAGGTAGGAGAGGATATCATAAACAGTGAAACGCAATCCCCGAATACAGGGTTTACCGCTTCGCTTTCCGGGTTCAATGGTGATGATTTCTAAGTAGTTCATGGTGAATTGATTTGAATAAAGCTGGAAGAATGAATTTTTTGCAATGTTCTCAATTTCCTAAGTTTCCCCCGCATGATAGGAACTGCGAACTAATGGCCCTGAACGGACATGAGAAAATCCCATGTTTTTTGCTAATTCTCCTAAATGATTAAATTCTTCTGGTGTCCAATATTTCTGTACAGGCAGATGCAATAAAGATGGACGCATATATTGACCGAGGGTAATGCGATCGCATCCAATATTTCTTAAATCCTCTAATGTTTCGATAATTTCGGCTTCCGTTTCCCCATGACCCAACATTAATCCGGATTTGGTTGGAATAGTTGGGTCTAATTGCTTAACAATGCCTAGGACATTGAGCGATCGCTGATATTTTGCCCCGCGTCGCACTGGCCCCTGTAACCGCCGCACCGTTTCTACGTTGTGGTTGTAACAAGCCGGTTTAGCTTGAACGACAGTCGCGATCCGTTGAGATTGTCGAACCTGAGGATCGCCCCCCCCTTGTGCGCCCCAAAAATCCGCTGTAAGGACTTCAATTTGAGTTTGAGGGTTCAACTCATTAATTGCGTTCATCGTCGCCACAAACACCCCTGCGCCGCCGTCAGAGAGATCATCTCGTGCCACTGCTGTCAACACCACATACTGCAATCCCAACAATTGAACGGCTTCTGCCACTTTTTGGGGTTCCTCTGGGTCAAGGGGCATCGGTGCATGACCCTTATCCACTTGACAAAACCCACAAGAGCGGGTGCAAACGGGCCCCATGAGCAAAAATGTAGCCGTTTTTTGGGCATAACATTCCCCCCGGTTCGGACAGCGACCTTCTTCACAAATTGTATGAATTTGCCGTTGTTTAATAATTCGTTGTACTGGAGATAATTCACTGGCTTTGCCGATAGAACGACGTAGCCAGGAGGGTATTGCTGAAGTTGGAGAGTTAGAAGTAGACATGGTAGGTCAAAATTTTTGAATTATTTTGCGCTTTTACGCCAATTCAGATTAATCTAGTGAGGAAAACTACGCTAGACTTGTGGCTTAAGGATCAATATTGATCCAATCTATAAGTTCAAACATTTATCTCATCGGTAGGGGAGTCAGTCGTGGCAGGTCAGAAAATCCTGGTTATTGATGATAGCAAAGTCATCCGGGTACGGGTGCGAGAGATGCTACCCCCGGGTAATTTTGATGTCTTAGAGGCAAAAGATGGCAGACAGGGTTTAGACCTCATCCATCAAGAAAAGCCTAGCTTAATTATGTTAGATTTCTTGCTTCCCAAGCTCAGTGGTTGGGAGGTTTTTCAGCAAATTCAGCTCAAAGACGATCTGCGAAAGATTCCGTTAGTTCTGATGTCGGGGCGCAAAGAAGAGGTCACAGAAAAAATCTCAGAACCATTTGAATACTTTGAGTTTATCGAAAAGCCATTTGAAAAGAAGGATTTGATTGAGGCCATTAAATTCGCCTTTAAAAAAGCAAAATTGCCCCGTCCAGATGCACCCACTCAAGCCGCTCCCGCTTCTGTTGCTCAAGTTGGAGCAGAATCGAATACGGCGACAGCCGAGATTGAAGATCTCAAGAAACAGATGGCGAAGATGCAAGCTGAAATTAATCAGTTGAAAAAGTATGCGGTTCAGTTCAATGCGGTGAAAAAACAAGTCGCTCAACTCAAGGCAATTATTATCAAACAACGTCGGTCTACTAAATAGGAGTGACAGCGCTAGTTCAATCTCCTAAATAGATGAAGTAAATTCACCTGAATTTCATTCGGGTACTCAATATAAAATGTGATGATTGTCTAACCTTGAGCTTGTGTCAGTCATTGCTCGGGTGATGACTAGCCTGAGCGTTTCAAACTTTTAGCATAAAAGCGATGACATTGGATGCTACATTTCTCAACTTCCTGCGCTCTACCCTCACACCCTTAACTCAACAGGTTGATCGCTTCTCTGGAGTTCGAGTTTTGGTGGTGGGAGATTTAACCTTAGATGAATTTCTCACGGGTGAAGTCGAACGGCTGTCTCGGGAAGCACCTGTGTTAATTTTACGCCATGAACACACTCGTCGGATTCCGGGGGGTGGGGCAAATGCCGTTTACAATTTAGCTAAGTTAGGCGCTGCGGTAACGGTTGCCGGATTTGTCGGGAAAGATGAACAGGGAGAAGCACTGCGAGAGATTTTTGCAGCATCTGGCATTAACACCCAGGGAATGTTAATTGATCCAAACCGTCCCACTGTCACAAAAACTCGGATCTCAGGTCATGCTCGTCAGTCTGTGACTCAGCAAATTGTTCGGGTCGATCGAAAGTCCGATGAGTTACCGGATCTTGACTTACAGTTACAACTGGCTGCCTTTATTCGGGACTGTTTACCTCATGTTGATGCTGTGGTGTGTTCAGACTATGGAGATGGCGTGTTAACGGCTCCAGTCATAGAGGCGGCGCTACTGCATTCTCGCACGGTTGTAGATGCTCAGAAGGATTTACATCGTTATCAAGGCGCAACGGTGTTTACGCCCAATTTACCGGAGGCTGAGGAAGCAGTGGGTTATGGAATTGGTAATCTACAAACACTGACACAAGCAGGCACAGATTTATTACAGTTAACTCAAGCTGAATGTATATTAATTACACGAGGGGATGAGGGCATGAGTGGATTTCAACCCACTGAACCGATTCTGCCTGTGTTTGACATTCCGGCTTTTAACCGTACAGATGTATTTGATGTCACAGGTGCTGGCGATACGGTGGTTGCTGCCTTAACGTTAGGACTCTGTACCGGAGCCTCCTTTCAACAAGCCGCTATTCTGGGTAATGTGGCAGCGAGTTTAGTGGTACGACAGTTTGGTACAGCAACGACGACTCAGCAGGAAATCAAGGAAACTTTAGAATCTCTGGTTGAGTCTTTGAGTTGAATAGGAGATAGGAGTCAAGAGAATAACAAATAACCCATGATCAATGATTCTATTTTTAACTCGACGAACTCGGCCGATCGCAGTAACTATACTATTTTTATGGTGTAGTGTGTTAAATTTTCCCAGCCGAACACAAGCGTTAACATTGTGGAAACCCTGTTTTGCAGAAACGGATGAATTGCCTGCACCCCCGCTCTCTCAAACAGGACTCAGCGATCCAAGTCTTTGGTTAGAAAAAGATATTTATGATGATGTTATTCAAGATACAAAAAATCCTGCTTTAGGTAATTCTGCGGGTTCCGAAGCAGTGGATACGGAAGTAGATGAAGAGATAGAAGCGCAATTAGAGGAACAAAAATTAAATCAATCCCCCACCGAAACCGTTGATACGGAAGTTGAGGAAGAACAAAAATTAAATCAATCTCCCACCGAAACAGTTGATACGGAAGTTGAAGTTGAGATAGAAGCGCAATTAGAAGAACAAAAGCTAACTAATTTACCACCTATAGATCTAATTGAACCCGAAAACTCACTGTTAAAAACATGGTTTATTCAGAATCAGAAATTTCCTCAGTTTTATTCTAATTCAGCAGAGGATAATTTAGTTACTTTGGTTGTCGATCGTAATCAATGGCAAGCTGAACGTTACATGGGTCAGTATGTATTTATCAACCGATTTGGTACAACTGCCAGAGAATATGAATATAACCTTCGAGTTTGTAATGATAAAGGTGAGTCTGTGGGTTATTATTTTTGTCAGCTATCTCAATCCCCCCTGCAATTAGAAGACAAAGGGTTTACCTGTCAAGTTTCTTTACGTTCAGAAGGATTTCGTCTCAGAGATTTTAGAGTATTTGAAATCCTTGATCCTGAATAAAACTTTTCTAAGAATGAATCGGCAAACAAATTGTAAAACAAGTGCCTTCACCGACTTTAGAATCGACTGTGATAGTGCCGTGATGAGCCTCAATGACCTGACGACACAAATGTAACCCTAAACCATTGCCAGAACGTTTATGATTGCCTTGACAAAACGCTTCAAAAATGGTGGCTTTTTCTTCTTCTGCAATCCCCATTCCGCTATCTTTAACTTGAATTTTAATCCAGTTAGAATTAGCAAATTCCCGCTCGCTTGTGGTTACAGGTTGAGTTGGCTGCCACGAGATTTCTATTTTCCCTGTATCCGTAAATTTAATTGCATTTCCAAGAAGATTCGTTAGGACTCGGCGTAATTCCATCCGATCCCCTTTAAAAGGTTTCATATTGATGTTATGCAAGGATTTGCAATTCATATCAAGACCTTTTTCAAGCGCAAGCGGGTTAAGTTCAGTTGCGACTTCATGGATTAAATCTTCTAGATCAAAATTTACGAAACTCAGGGTTTTACGACCCATATCATAGGAGTAAATTGCCAATAAATCATTTAACATTTTCAGTAAGCTTTTATTATTACTGGTCATATGATTTAAGGCTTCTTTCAACTGTTCGGAAGTTTCTCCGAATACACCCTGTCGAATCAGATTTAGCATTCGATCTGCTGCAACGAGTGGCGTGCGTAAATCATGGGTTAAACAACGAACAAAGTTTTCTCGTTGATCGATACTATATTTTAAGCGAAGTAGGGAACGAACTCGAGCTTGCAATTCATCGACCTGAATGGGTTTACGCAGAAAATCATCCGCGCCTTGATCTAATCCTTTAACCACACTAGATTGTTCATGAGCAGTAATTAATAAAATAGGGATATAAGGTAATTTTGGATGATTTCTAATCCTTCGTGTCACCTCATAACCATCCATCCCTGGCATCATCACATCAAGCAAAATTAAATCGGGTGCAGATTCTTCAATTTTCGCTAAAGCCGTTGCACCATCTTCGACCATGACAATTTCATGACCATCGGATTCTAGAGCATATTTTACTAAAAGTAAATTATCTGGAATATCATCGACTGCTAGAATATAACCATTATGATGATTGTTATGATTTAACATTGCTTAAAAAGAATAAGTTTATTTTTACTAAAGACCATCTATACATGTATTTAAATTCACTTACTCGAGCTAAATCAGTGACTGAGATAGCGGGAAAATTCTATGGTAAATGTTGATCCTTTGCCGGGTTCACTTTCTACCCGCTTTTTCGCTTGCATTAATGTCACAATAGAATCAACAATTGCTAATCCTAAGCCTGTGCCGTAATGTTTTTTTGTTGTCGTTTGATTAACTTGTCTAAAAGCTTCAAAAATATAAGAAATTTGATCGGCTGTCATACCGATTCCTGTGTCTGTCACCTCAAGTACAATCTGATCTTTTTGGGTTTCGTAAACTTTAACCACTACCCTGCCAGTATCTGTGAACTTGATTGCATTTGACAAGAGGTTAACGATAATTTGTCGTAGACTTTTGGGGTCATTAATTATCCAAGAGTCCTCCATTTCAATGATTACATCTAAGCTGAGGTTTTTTTCCAACGCTAAGGAGCGTAATTCCTCCACTGTAATCCGAACTAATTGAGCTAAGTCAAATTTTTGGAGTTGAAGCTGTACTTGACCGGCCTCAATTTTAGAAAAGTCTAGGATTTCATTTAACATAGTTAATAGATGCTGAGCATTACTAAAAATTCGCTGTACCATATCGGCTTGCTGAGGCGATAAAGGTTCAGGAAAGGGTCTTAACAGGAGCTGAGCAAATCCTGTAATCGAATTCATTGGGGTTCTCAATTCATGAGACATTGTAGCCAAGAATTCTGACTTTAAACGAGAGACTTCTGCTAACTTGTGGTTTTGCAGTTCAATTTGTTGTTGTTGACGTTTGAGTTCATTGTTTTTTCGTAGCAGTAGTTGATTAGTTTCTTGTAGCTTTTTGTAAGCCACTTCCGCTTTTTCTTCTGCTTGATGAACTCGAATCGCATTACGAACAACTTGCCAAAGCCGCTCTGGAGAAACGCGAGATTTTGAGAGATAATCAGATGCACCTGCCTTGATTAATTCAACCGCAATTTGTTCATCTCCTTGTCCCGTTAATACAATTAAAGGTACTCGAATTTGAAGAACTTGTGCTTGCTGAAGTAATGCTAATCCATCTTGATCGGGAAGACGGTAATCTAAGAATACACAATCAAACTTACGATGTTGAAGCTGAGTAATACCGCTACTACAGTCTGCTGCCTCACTCACTTCGAGTTTAACCCCCGCTTTTTTGAGTGCCCGCTGAACTGCTAGTCGATCTACCTCATCATCATCAATAATTAAAATATTTAACAAATCTTCCATGGTAATGGATTCGGCTCATGAGTTATGGCAAATAACTCCCAATAATTTGGCAAAAAGGTGCAATAATCATATACTATAATTAAGGCATTTCACAGAGTTTCCAGTAATTGTTTAAAGTTGCAATTGCTTCAGCAAATTTAGAAAAAGTAACAGGTTTAACAATATAACCGGCTACATTCAGGTTATAAGCTTCTATCAGATCGCGATCTTCATCAGAAGTTGTTAACACAATGACTGGAATTGCTTTGAGTTCTGGATCGGCGCGTAAGACTTGTAGAAACTCCAATCCACCCATTTTAGGCATATTAAGGTCTAGCAAAATTAATCGCCGCGTTTCAGGAATGGTCGGGGGCTGATCGCCCTCGGAACGTAGAACCTTCAGAGCTTCTAATCCGTTACCCGCAAAATAGAGAGGGTTCTTGATATTACTCTTTTTGAACGCCCGTTTGACGTTCATCACATCCACTTCATCGTCTTCTACTAACAAAATATTGATTGTTTTGCCCTCCATAACTAATGACATTCTCTCCCCCCTGCAAGTGAGTCACTTGTTATTTAAATTATGGGGTGTGAAATCAATTTATTTCAATTTTTTATATGTTTATAATAAACCTCTCTTAGGACTGAAACCTCAACTTTAGGGATGAACTAAATTTCGATATGTCTCTGTCTTAGGACAGAGATTCGCTCATTTGCCATCTATGGGTGACCCACACCAGAGAAGTCAGATTTGCTTCAATACATCAATTCTAGAGACTGAATCGGCAATAAAAGTCAGGCAGTACAGAAGATGACCTATGACCGAAGAGTGATTGCTGGCAGGAAACGGATTGGTAACGCTTCTAATTTAACAAATACTGTTACCTCTATTTTGGCCAAGTAAAGATAAATTTTGCGCCTTGACCCGGTTGAGATTCTAAGTCAACAGTTCCGCCTTGAGATTCGACTATTTTTTTAATAATTGATAAGCCGATTCCCGTATTTTCTACTGTATCTCGTGCTTTTAGCGTTTGGAAAATTGTAAACACTTTTTCTTGAAATTCTGCTGCAATTCCTGGACCATCATCAGCCACAGTAAACTGATAATACTGACCTAAATCGGCAACAGAAATCTCAATCTTACCCTTCTGACAATTATGGTGTTTAACCCCATTACTAATCAGATTACTAAAAACTTGCTGCAAGGGCAAACGTTCTGTGATTAATGTTGGCATTTCTCCAATAATATTAATACTAAATTCCGGCGATGGCGCTAGAGAATCAATCACTTCAGCCAATAATTGATTCACGTTAACTTCTTCTGATTTTTGTTGAAGTCGTCCCACCCGAGAATATTGCAACAGTCCATTAATTAAGTTTTCCATCCGGTAAACCCGACCCCGTAATAGGTTCATTTGGTGTTGGGTTTCCTCGTCGAGTTTATCTTCAAGATCTTCTTCAATCCATTCTGAAAGATTGGCGATCGCCCGTAGGGGTGCTTTCAGATCGTGGGAGGTAACATAGGCAAACTGGGTTAGTTCTTCATTGCGTTTTTCTAGCTGAACTGTTGTGGCTAGCAAAATACTATTTAACTGGGTTAATTCTGTAGCTTTCGCCTGTAAAATAGCTTCTGTTTGTTTGCGACCCGTAATATCATTAATCGTTCCCCAAGCGCCTAAAATTTCCCCTTGACTATTTCGGTTAAGCTGAACATTAATTTCTAACCAACAAAATTCTCCGGTTTTTTTCACGGCACGAAATGCAGATAAATAATTTTCTCCTGCGCCACTAATTAAAGCTTGAAATCTTGTCTCAATACTTTGTCGATCTTCTGGCGTATAGATTAGATCCGTGAAATTTTTATTCAAACTTTCTGCGACTTCAAACCCCGTAATCTCTGTCCAAGCTGGACTTAAAAAGATCCAATGTTTATCTAGATCAATTTGAAAGATTGCCTCTCGCACACTATCAACAACAGAACGATATAAACGCTCACTTTCAGCTAAAGCTATTTCTATCCGTTTTTGTTCGGTGATATCATCAAAAGCCACACCTACACATTGATTGGATAAGGGAAAGGCTTGTACTGCAAATATACTTTCATCAATCCGATCATCTCCATAGTTGACTTCGTTAAAGACCTGGCGCTGCTGTGTGCGAACGACTTCAGCATATTGTTGAGCGATATGTAGACGGTTTTGTTCAATATTTGGAAAAGATTTTATGATAGATTTACCCGTCTCTTGACTAATAGAAATTCCGAGTAATTGATCGGCGGTTGGATTAGCATTCACTAAGTGTAAACTTTTCCAGTCTTCCATCTGTTCTAAGCGCCAAACAATTAAACCAATGGGTAAATTTTTAACAATATCTTCGTAAATTTCGATCTCGGCTTGTGCTTGTGTTTGCTGTTCTAATAAATCATCTTTTAATTGATTGATGGTTTCAAGTTGAGTGGTTCTTCGTTTGACTCGTTTTTCTAGTTCTTGATTGAGCTGACGATAACGGGCTTCACTCTCTTGTAAAGCGGTTTCTGTTTGCTGACGTTCAACAATTTCTTGAACAAGCAAATCATTCGCTTCTCGCAATTGTGCCGGACTGGGTAAAGCGGTAATCTTGGGAGTCAGATGAATCACAGCGATCGCTGTAGCAAAGGAAACACCTGCGGTCATTGCTCGAATTATTCCAGCCGTCCAATAAATCGGATACCATAAAGTAATAATATCGATTAGATGGCTAAAACCACAGAAAACTATAAAACCTGAACTTAGAACAAAAAACCAATTAAAAGGTAAGTCTTTGCGCTGACGGAGAATATAAAGAATGGTGAGAGGAATTGAGATATAGGATAATACGATAACAGCATTACTAATGCCGTGCAATGCCATTAGTCTAGGTTGCCATAAATAACAACTCCCGTGAGGCATAAAACCCATAATATCAATTAGTGTTTCTCTTAACATTAAGATGTCTCCTACTCCATAAAGCCATTGCATAGTTAACCCATTAGATTATTATAGATTTATTAATGAGTTTTAAATCTCTCTCTTTAGCGCAATTATTCACCAAAATTTCAGAATTTAATCAAAATTTTAGCAAAAAATAAAGTTTTGTAAAGTAACAGATATGATGAGATGATATCAATCATTAACAGGCGTTCTACTTCATCAACGACTCTCATCTTTGTTGATCGCTTCAACTAGGTGACTGATGGATATCGACTGGCTACTAGTACAATTCTAGATTAATTCTTAAATCTATACTCAGATCAATTATAATCTCCAAAGCGTCTGGTATATTAGATCGGATTGATGGATCTAGATTAAGATTTCTAAAAAAGATCATCATCAAATTTTAATAAACTCTATTTTTAGTCATTCAGGTGAGAACTGAGTCATGAATTCTAACGGGAACACAAGCTATATTGAAGTCAATGGTGTCAATCATTATATTAAATGGGTTAAGTCTCCCGGCTCAACGGAGCAACCCAAACCCGTGATGGTGTTTTTACATGGTTGGGGTGGGTCTGGGCGATATTGGCAAAGTACAGCTACAGCATTGTCGGATCAATTTGATTGTTTAATCTACGATTTACGAGGGTTTGGCGGCTCAAGCAAACTGGGAGATGTTGCAATTGAATATAACGATCCTCGCTATGAATTAACCGAATATGCTCAAGATTTAGCCAGCTTGCTGGACGCGCTGAAACTCGATCAAATCTATCTAAATGCTCATTCTATGGGCGGATCAATTGCGGCATTGTATTTAAATTTACAACCGGAAAGGGTAAAACAGGCGATTCTGACTTGTAGCGGTATTTTTGAATATGATGAGAAGACGTTTTCTACCTTCCACAAATTTAGCCGTTATGTGGTTCAGTTTCGGCCGAAATGGTTAACTCAAATTCCGTTAATGGATAAATTCTTTATGGCGCGGTTTCTCCATCGCAGTTTACCTCGTGCCGATAGTCTAGCATTTTTAGAAGATTTTTTACTGGCGGATTTTGATGCAGCTTATGGTACAGTTTTAACGTCTGTCAGCAAAGCCGCAACGGAATGGTTACCCAGAGAGTTCAAAAAATTAACCGTCCCTACCCTGTTAGTGGCGGGAGAATACGATCAAATTATTCCGGCTGAAATGGGACGGCAGGCAGCCGCCCTTAACGATAAGATTGAGTTAGTTATTCTGCCGAAAACAGCTCATTTTCCGATGTTAGAAGATCCCGAGACTTATTTAAAAACAGTCAAAGCATTTCTGCAAAAAACCCCTGTTTCACCCGCTTAAACAAGCCATCCGTTTAGGCTTAACTTTGAGATAAACGTTTAACGGTTTCTCCGCCTAATAAATGATGGGTTTTGGCTAACAGTTCGGGAATTTTATCGGCAAAAGGACTTTGATTTAAACAATCCTTTAAGTTGATATTATTCACCTCTGCTGCGTTATTTCCCGGAAACCAATCTCCCCCATTTCCGAGTAGGTTATAACGCATTTTTCCATACTCAGTCATATCAAAGGCGATCGCTAAATTTCGTAACCATAAAATGATCGCAATATTGATATTATGGGGCGTTTGTTCAAGAGTAGGTAAGCCTTGATGCCAGTTACGATACCATTCTTCTCCTAAACTTTCAATAGCGGCTTGTTCAAGTCGTTCTAAAATCGGCGGTAAGACTTCATCATAACGATCCAATAACGGAATTGTTTTTAAATGTTCATCGAAATCAGACGGTTTTGCTGCCCCTAAACTGAGGGTATGAACCTGTGGATGACTGAGGCAAAATAGGTCATTAAACACCATGGGACTCAAGGGAGAACAAAGCTTGACTAACTTTTGAGGAGGGTCGTATAACTTTCCGCCTTTGTCCGAAGGACTAATAATAAAAACCCCCATATCATGACGGTTTGCTGCTTCTATTGCCGGCCAATTGGTTTGATTAATATAATACCAATGCAAATTAACATAATCAAATTCATCCGTCTCAATTGCCTTAACAATAATATCTGTCGGGCCGTGAGTTGAAAAGCCAATAAACCGAACTTTTCCTTCTGCTTGAAATTGTCGCGCCACTTCTAAACAACCCCCTGGACGAATGGCTTGATCTAATGTTTCCGGGGTATTAATGCCATGAATTCCGAGTAAATCAATATAATCTACTTTTAAATAAGCAAAAGATTTTTCGAGTTGCTGACGAAATTCTTGGGGATTTTCTTTAGGAGAAACTTTGGTTTGAATAATTAATCGTTCGCGGGGAAACTTCGGTAAAACCCAGCCCAATTGCATCTCAGAGGAACCATAACCTCGGGCGGTTTCAATATGATTAATTCCACATTCTAAAGAACGATTAATAGTCGCTTCTAAATTTTTTTGATTATTTGTTGGAACTTGGCTGGGTTGAAGATCTTGCCATTTATGTTGATAGCGCATTCCCCCACAGGAAAATACTGGCATTGGCAGTTCAGTCCGGCCAAAACGTCGATAATGCATCATTATTAATCACTTGAAATTAACCGCATTTTTTATTATAAAAGGGAATATAGTAATTGGTTGAATGTTTCTGAGTGATTTGTTCTTCGTTTTGTTTAACATCCTCATGATCCAGGAAATACGGTTCTGACTGAAGCAGAAGCAGAACTTCAGCAAAGACAAGAGGCGGAGTTTCAATGTTTACGGGCAGAAAGGTGACCACAGATGGGTATTAATTCTGATCCTCTTGAATAGGTGTAGAGACGCTACATAACGCCTCCACAAACTCTTAAACCCCTAAGCAATTTCCCGAACATTGGGTGTCCCGTCGTTAATTTCACCAACTAAAATCACATCGGCTACCCCAACAAATAAACCATTTTCCAATACACCGGGGATATTATTTAAATTCTTTTCTAACGCCACTGGGTCATCAATAGAGTCAAATTTAACATCAATCACCAAGTTTCCTTGATCGGTAACCACTGGCCCTGCTTTTTTAACACCCATGCGGAGTTCAGGTTTTCCGCCCAGTTTTTCTATCGCCTTCATCACCGGAGTCATCGCCATGGGCAACACTTCAACGGGTAATAAAAAGGTTGAACCGAGTTGATCGACTAACTTAGAACTATCCACAACAACGATAAATTGATCCGCTAATGAATCAACAATTTTTTCTTGAGTATGGGCAGCGCCCCCGCCTTTAATTAAATTTTTGTTAGGATCAACTTCATCAGCCCCGTCAATGGCCACATCCATATGATCCGCTTCGTCTAACGTTGTCAAGGGAATACCGTATTGTTTGGCGAGTACAGTGGCTTGAAACGAGGTGGGAATTCCTTTAATATCCTTGAGATCTCCACTTTGCAGGCGTTCTCCGATATATTGAATGGCATATGCTGTGGTCGATCCGGTTCCTAAACCGACGATAGAACCAGATTTTACCCGATCTGCGGCTGCTTTACCAACCTGTTGTTTCATTAACTTAACTGGATCTTGTTCTGCACTCATATTCACTGTCCTTTAAATTAAGATTTTTATCGTCAGTGTCTACTGTACCGTGCCTGGGCGCATTAATCGATATTATCCCTGAGGCGATGGCGTAGCGTGGCGGTAGCCGTATCTATTTTCAAACGGTTTATCGTTGTCAAGATCGCTTTTAATCCTACTTTTTTAGCGATGCTAGACTGGAATGGCTCATTAAACTTATCCTCAAATTAGCGTGCTATCATCACATTGTCGTATTGCTTGGCTATTGCCATCTTTAGCGCGGGGAAACTATTGGCAGCCCCTATTTCGTGAGTTCTCTCGGCTTTACCCTAATACTAAAGTTTATACTGGATTTTGGTCTGGGTTTACTGCTGGATGTGAAAATAGTTTTGATCTGTCTGTTGTGGGTCAAATGGGTTTTGTTGAAACCAAAGAAAGCGGTACTCACTACAACAAAGGCTTTATTAAACTTTCCCCTGGTATTATTAACGAACTGTTGCAATTTAAACCAAAAGTTATTTTTGCTAACGGGTTTTCTTTCTGGACGTTACTCGCCGTTTTATTTAAACCCATTGGTCAATGGCGGGTGATTATTATTTACGAGGGTAGTTCCCCAACGGTTGATTATCTCAATTCTCCATTTCGTCTAAATTTACGACGTGCCATGGTGAAGATGGCAGATGCTTTTGTAACGAATACCCAACGGGGAAAAGCGTATCTAACCCAGACTTTACAAGCCAAACCAGAAACGGTATTTGCTAGACCGTATGAAGTGGCAGAAGCCAAAACGTTACTGGCAAAAACAACCACAGACAATAATTTCACGGCTGATTTAAATCATCAATTATTTCTGTTTGTCGGTCAAGTTATTCCCCGTAAAGGATTAGATCAACTGCTAAAAGCTTGTGCTTTATTACAACAACAAAACTATTCCAATTATACTTTACTGATTATTGGGGATGGAGAACAACGGCAAGAATTAGAACAGTGGACAAAGACTCAAGGACTTGATTCTTCGGTGCAATGGTTAGGATGGGTAAATTATGATCAATTGGGAGATTATTTTCGTCAAGCCGATGTATTTGTTTTACCAACTTTTGAGGATACTTGGGGTATGGTAACTTCTGAAGCGATGATATTTTCTAAAGCTATTCTTTGTTCAAAAGGAGCCGGATCATCTGAATTAATTCAATTTGGGGTCAATGGTTATGTTTTCGATCCGAACCAGCCTCAAGAATTAGCCGAGTTAATGATTAAGTTTATAGAACAACCTCAACTCAGTAAAGAAATGGGTGAAAAGTCTAAAGAAATTATTGCAACTCATAACCCTGAAGCTGCATCTCAACATTTAGCAGAAGTCGTTGAATTTGTGATTTAAATTGACTTTTAATTAAAAACAGCTTTCATCTATCTAAACTAACAAAATTGAATCTTTCTACTATTTATCAGGTATATGGTGCGTCTAGTGACACACCCTACAATCTATAATTTATCTAAACTAACAAAATTGAATTTTTCCGCTATTTATTAGGTATATGGTGCGTCTAGTGACACACCCTACAATAAATATGAAGTAGAATTTTTCCCCTATTTATAAGTTGGGTATTTGCTGCGTCTAGTGACACACCCTACAATCTATAATTTATCTAAACTAAGAATGATTCCCCCTTCTCTTGCAGGGAAGGGGGTTAGGGGGTTAGGTCATAAATTTTATAGTCAAGAATGAAACCGCTTGATTTGAAAGCTTAAATCATCCGAGGAAGTCGATGCTTGAAACCGCATAAAATTTCCCAGGAAATGGTTCCTAATGTTTCTGCCCAATCATCGGCGGAAATACTATTTTCACCATCTTCTCCTAACAGAGTAACAATTTCTCCTACTTGTAAATCGGGGATATGACTCACATCTAACATCAGTTGATCCATGGTAATTGAGCCAATTTGAGGTACATATTCTCCCCGAATTAACACTTTCATTTGATTAGAAAGATTGCGAGGAACACCATCAGCATAACCAATTCCCACCACGGCAATTTTTGTGGGTTTTTCTGTGATATAACGATAACCATAACTCACCCCCATCTCTGCATCTAAAGTTTTGACTTGGGTGACTTTGGCTTTCACTTGCATTGCGGGTTTTAGCTGAATAGCTGACTGTAAATGGGGGGCTGGATATAACCCATAAACGGCTAAACCAACCCGAACTAGATCATAATGTAATGCGCTATCGCTTAAGGCGGCGGCTGAGTTAGCGATGTGTAAACAAGGGCGTTGAGACGGTTGAGAAAAGTTCCAATTTGTGATATTTTGGATTTGGTTAATAACCTGTTTAAACCGTTGATGCTGTTGTCTCATTACCGTTTGATCCGGACTATCGGCGGTGGCAAAATGAGAATATATTCCAGCAATGGTTAAATTGGGTAAACGCTGAACCAATTGTACAAATTCAGTCCCCTGTTGCCAAGCCGTCCCGAGGCGAGACATCCCGGTATCGATATTGAGATGAACCGATAAGGTGTGGTTACAACTATTCAGGGTTTGGGAAAAGAGTAAGGCTTGCTGAGGCGTACACAACGTTGCCTGTAGCTGCCAATGGGCGATGGCTTTGACTTCTTCCGGGGTATGGGCTGCCCCCAGTACTAAAATTGGCTGCTTTATCCCGGCTTCGCGTAGTTCAATGCCTTCTGGGATAGTGGCAACCGCTAAACCTGTAGCCCCAGCTTCTATAGCCGTTTGGGCAACGTAAATAGCCCCATGACCATAAGCATCCGCCTTGACCACCGCCATTAAAGCGGTTTGAGGGGATAATATTGCTTTAATCTGTTTGACGTTATTTGCGATCGCGGATCGCTTAATTTCAACCCATGCCCGATGTTCAATGCCTCCGGACACACTACCCCCCCTTAAAGCTAACCGCAAGCGATCGCCGGTTGCTTTAGCATCATTTACGGGCTTCCAACTCACCATGCTTGACTGACTCCTCACATACGAAAACAAGCTAAGAATTTCATCAAGATTAACTTAGACAGTTCCGGAAGTACAGTCAGGGAATGGATCAATTTTTAATGATCGGCGGCGGAGTCGGGATCGAGTTGCCAGCGTTGCTCGTCTCGTTGGTCTAATCTCTCTTTCATATCCAGGGGTTCTTCTTCAGGTATATCAACCCCGACTGCATCCGCGAGTTGATTAACATCATGAACTTCTGCGATGGGTTCAGTCGCCGCGACAGGCCCGTCGGGGATAACTTTTGCTCTTATTTCGGGTGAATTTTGTTCTGTCATGAATTAATCTAAAATATTACAGATTTAACAATTATAATCTTTAACCTCCCATAGAACCGACTTAAAGTTAATCAGTTTCACAGGAAGTTAAAGACTATTATATGACAAAGATAGAAACTATTTTCCTAATTTAGGCTATTCTGATTCTCTCTGAACCTAATCAAAGGGCATTATAAAGAATCGACCTGTTTTTTCGCTTCGTCTTTAAGATTTTCTACTTCATGCTGTGCAGAAGCTTGTGCCTGCTTCATTTTACCTTCTGCTTGATCTTTAGGGTCGCCTGTGATTTCTCCCATCATTTCTTGGGCTTTCCCCTCAATATTCTTCATGGTAGCTTCTACTCTATTTTCATCACTCATAGTTTATTGCTCCATTAAATTGATTTTTTAATATCGCTCTCAATTCGTATTTAATTTAATACAATTTAGAGCTATGCAAAATATATTAGTCATTTTACGATGAACTTTACTTCTATCTCAAGAGAGATTTAATCCTCTTTCTTAAGCATGAGATCGTAAACTATTGCTTTTCGCTTCAATCTAGCTTCAGATAGAATTTGAGTCAATTTAAAAAAGCTGTAAAGTTTTTTGTTACTTTAGAGGAGATATTAGAGTCTGTTTTCAGAGCCGATTACGTCGCTTATCAATTTTTCAATGAGCAATATAACATTATCTAGTAGAGAAGGAAATTGAGAAATGGATCGATCAACTTATTTAATTTTTAATCCCGTGTCGGGTCAGGGAGATGCTGAAGAAGAGCTTTCATTAATTAAGCAGTATTTAGAATCTAAAGTCAACTTAATTGTTAAGCATACCACAAAAGAAGTTAGTGCAGAAAAGCTGGCTCAGCAAGCCGTTGAAGCAGATGCCAGTTGTATTATTGCCTCAGGAGGAGATGGAACCGTTTCTCAAGTGGCAGAAGTCTTAATTGGGACTGATATTCCCTTAGGAGTGATTGCCCGAGGAACTGCAAATGCCTTTGCAAATGCTTTAAATATTCCAGATACCATTAAAGAGGCTTGTGAAACCATTTTAGAGCAAAATCAGCGAAATATTGATGTCGCTAAATGTAACGGAAAACTGATGATATTGTTAGCCGGAATAGGATTTGAAGCAGAAACTGTCGATCACACCAGTCGAGAATTAAAAGATAAGTTTGGAATTTTAGCTTACTTTTTATCTGGATTAAATCAGTTACAAGAACTCGAAAAATTTGAAGCTGAATTAGAAACAGACGATAAAATTATTCAGGTAGAAGCGGCGGCAATTACGGTTGCAAATATTGCTCCCCCTTCATCTATTTTAGCCCAGGGGCCGGCTGGAATTGTCATGGATGACGGTTTACTAGATGTTACAATTATTTCGCCTCAGAATAAATTAGGCGCTATTGCAGCATCCTATCATCTTTTTCAATCGGCTGCCAATGAAAATGAAGCCCAGCGAGATGATATCGGTTATTTAAGAACTCGGAAAATTACAATTAAAACGAATCCTCAACAAAAAGTAGCAGTTGATGGAGAAATGGAAGGGACAACACCGCTTGAAATTGAATGTCTCCCGAAAGAGTTAATGGTTTTAGTACCGCGTCATTTATCTGAAGAGTCTCCCGAAAAATTAGAAGGCTTACCCGGATTAAAAGTAAAAAAAAAGCAGAGTAAAACTAGAGAAAATTCAGAGGAAAAGACAGAAAATAAAGATCTGCCGCCTATTGTTGACATCATAGATAAACGAAAAGATAATCTATACTCTTTTAAGGAGGATGAAGACACTATTATTGAATCAAGTCAACCTGAGATAGAAATTATTGATCGTTTAACTGAGCAGTGATGATTACAGATATAATAAGATAGCAATAATTAGGAATGAGTTAATTCTATTGTTATGACCCATGATCTTAAGCCCAATTTAAGAACATCTTTCATCGCGATATTTTCTTCTATTCTGGGAATTAGCGGATTAATCATCGCAATTCTGGCTACCTTAGGATTTTTATTACTTTCTCAGCAAGTTCTTAATCAGCATACCACAGAATTCGATACGACTATTTTACAGTATTTTTTATCGATTCAAAATCAAATTTTAACTCAATTTTTTATTGTTATAAGTTTTTTAGGAAAACCCAGCTTATTATTACTAATCAATTTAATGTTTAGTATATTTATCTGGCTTAAAAAGCAAAAGTTTATTGCTATTATCTTTTTAATTATTGGCAATGGCGCTGCTGGATTTAACTTGTTTCTTAAATCGTCTTTAGCCAGAGATAGACCCGAACTTTGGGATAGAATTATTGAAGTAAAATACTTAAGCTTCCCCAGTGGTCATGCCATGGGATCTATTGTGATTTATGGATTAATTGGTTATTACCTCATGAATCAATTTAAACCTTGGCGATGGTTAATTCTAACCTTAACATCAATCTTAATTCTTTTAATCGGATTAAGTCGTCTTTATTTAGGGGTTCATTGGCCAACAGATGTGATTGCTGGGTATATAATGGGTTCAATCTGGTTAACTATTGCTATCTTAATTATAGAAATTATTAAATATTCACCTGTTATTCAGTCCGATAAAATTGACAATCAATAAATTTATCGACGTAAGCTTAACCAATATGCAGCTAACTGTTTTACCCATCCTTTTAACCATTTAAAATTATAATTGTCTGCGGCTTTACGAATAACTTCTGATTGAGTCGGATAAGGATAAATCGTATTTGCAATCTGACTTAAACCGACTTTTCCTACCATTGCCAATGTAATTTGACTAATCATTTCCCCAGCATGAGGCGCTACAATTGTTGCCCCCAATATTTTATCACTGCCTTGACGAACATGAATTTTAACAA
This sequence comes from Microcoleaceae cyanobacterium, assembly GCA_049647265.1. Classification (GTDB taxonomy): domain Bacteria; phylum Cyanobacteriota; class Cyanobacteriia; order Cyanobacteriales; family Microcoleaceae; genus JAAURB01. The sequence continues at coordinate 72,292 of JBARXJ010000042.1, read as the reverse complement.
ACCCTTGAGTTTCTCCTTCTATCATTGCGCGATCATTATCTTTTAAACTTATATAAAAGCTTTCAACTTTTGCCGGGTTTTGTTGAATTTCCGCTTCAGTAATGCCCACTTGAGCCACTTCTGGGCTAGTATAAGTACAAGATGGCATAATTAAACGACTCAGCTTTTTACGCCCAATTCCAGCAATAGAAAATAAAGCATTTTGTACCACAATTCTAGCAGCCGCATCCGCCGCATGGGTAAATTTCCAATTCATACAAACATCACCCACAGCATATATATTGGGATTGGTTGTTTGCAGATAATCATTAATAATAATCCCTTTTTTATTATTAGATTCTACACCAGCAGTACTTAAATTCAAACTATTAATATTTGGCGATCGCCCTGTTGCCACAATAATTTCATCGACAGTAATATCATATTCAATACCGCCGACAATATAATGAATAACTTTTTCTTTATTTTGTACTTGAATAGATTGAATATCGGTATTCAAAACTAAATTGATCTGTTCATCTAAAAAAGTTTGATGAATTTTAAACGAAGCTTCCGGATCTGAGTTTTTTAAAACTCTTTCACCCCTTTGTAATAACGTGACTTGAGATCCTAAACGTTGAAAGGTTTGGGCAAGTTCACAACCGATATAACCACCGCCGATAATAGCAATTCTTGGCGGAAGTTGCATTAAAGAAAATACCGTTTCATTGGTTAAATATCCGGCTGCTTCTAACCCTTTAATTTCTGGAATAGCAGGATGAGATCCAGTGGCGATCGCAGCTTTCTTAAACTTTAATATTTCTCCCGAAACTTTAATAGTATTGCGGCTATTAAATTGGGCTTCTCCGAGAAATACATCTACGCCAAACTCTTCACTAAATCGTTTAGCAGAATCATTATTACTAATTTCTGCACGAACTTTCCGCATCCGTTTCATTACCGCCGCAAAATCAATTGTTGTTCCTTCCGGTATATTAATTCCGTATGCTTGAGATTGTTTAACAGCAGCAGCAATACGAGAAGAATGAATTAAAGCTTTCGAGGGAACACAACCGACATTTGTACAATCTCCTCCTAATAAATGCTTTTCAATTAATGCAACTTTTGCCCCCAATAAACCCGCCCCGGCTGCCGTCACTAACCCAGCAGTCCCGCCACCAATAACGACTAAGTTGTAACAGTTTTGCGGTTGGGGATTTTGCCAATTCGTTGGATGTAAATTCTCTACCAATTTTTGGTTATATTCATCCATTGGGGGAACATTTACAGGTTGTGTTTTAGAAGAAGTCATGAATATTTCTTAGAATAAAAAAGAATGGGTAGGGTATGTTCTATAGATGCACTCTACAAAAGTAGCTTAATCAATATTATTAAGTCCACATCAATCCTGTATGAATACAAAGCCAGTCTTGGTTTGCTGTCTGTCCAATCAAGTATACATCTATGTCACATTCTCCAACGAAACAAACCCTAATATTAGATAAATTATTCAGTACCAATTGAGCAAATGCTTCTCGCTTTTCTTGTTCTATTTTCTTTTTTCCATCCAAAATCTTTTCTTCATAGAAATCTTTCTGAATTACACGGTTATAATCTTCCATACCCCTGATTAGAAATATATCAGCGGCTAAAAGTAATTTATGCAGCATTAGATCTCGATCCTCAGCTAATGACCAAACTAGCTGTTCTATCTCAGCATCCGCTTTCTCGACAGCAGAAATTAAATTGAGATGTTCAGCTTTTGTCATTGCTGCCTCATCCTTGGTGAGTGCTTCACTGATCTCAGTCACTATGCTGATGCCAGTATCTCCCCCAAAGTGATCGCCTGTCCCCGTGTATAAACACAGCTCCCCATGAGTTATGGTTGCGCTAAACCAATCACCTACTGCTGTACGACCTATAATAATGTAAAGTGCTGTACAATCGGGGTAGTTATTCTTAATGTCTCTAGTTTCAAATTTGTAGATCTCAATATCTGATAAAACTTCTTGAATCTTATCAAACAGAACTTGATAATCTCTGGCAATCTCTTCATCGTCAAACTCAACTAGCTGCAAACTCGGAAAGCTTGTCAGCTTTAAATATCCCATTTCTTTGAGCAATTTCTCTAGTGTCAATTCCCCTCTAATGACCGTATTCCATAAGAAAATATCGTAAGGATAATAAAATTCTGAGTTACACAGTAATCCTTCAGTGACTGAATGAATTGAATTTACTAAATCTATATCTGGGTGATCGGTTGGAATGAATAAGGGTGAGAATACAGGCGAGGGAATATTTTTTGCCTCAAATAAATTACATGATATGAATGAAGTGCCTTCAAATTGAATTCCCTGTAAATTAGCCCTCTCAAAGTTAGTCTCCTCAAATTCAACATTGGTGAGATTAGCGTTTGTGAGATTTGCATCTTTTAAATCTGTCCAATATAACTTAGTGTTTGATAAGTTTGATCTTGTTAAGTTAGTGGCTGCTAAGTTTGCAGATTCTATACAAGCACCAGATAAATTTGCTCCTGTTAAATCTGCACCTTCTAGATTAATATCTGTTAAGTCTAAACCCGATAAATCTAGATTGGTAAAATCTCTACGTCCGTTTTGATACTCTTGTTGAAGCTGTTCTTTATTCATAACAATACCTATCTCTTAATCTCTCAATAGTTTTTATCATTAAGTAACGGTCATGCTATTCTCACTACGACTCTCAAGCCACTTGCATTGTATTCGGCTTAGGAATAAGTTCACATAGCTGCTTGCCAAGCTTCTAAGTACATTTCAATTACTTCTTCACCATTATGAATTGCTTCTTCACGAGTTTTTCCATGAGTACAAGGCATCATCACTAAATCGGTAAATTCAGGAATGCTTACCAAGAAAAGTTGATCTTCATCAGACCACTGAATGATCATACTATATCGATTCATTAATCTTTCTCCTCCTTCCTTAAATCTGTGAGAGTATTTAATAATTTGCTTAGCTGTTTTTCTAAGTAAAATGGCACATCATCTCCATCCTTGCCTGGAATTGTCATAGTTTTTCTTAGCAGGGGATGCTGCTAACGTTCATGGCTACCCTTACCGCGCTTCGGCAAGTATATAAAACCTTCACGAGTGAGTTGCGCTTTCAATTCTCGTATTTTTCTAGGCATGGAGATGGCTTATATGCACCCCTTTAATTATCTCATATTGATTTTAGAATTATAAAGAATTGATTGGTGTAGATTTGAGTCCAATTTCTTCTACAATAGAAAGATATTTTCAGATCATCAACCGCATTTTAATATTAATGGATGGCACTATAACATCTACTGAAACCGCCAAACCCCTTAACCTGGAGGAATTACAAGCTATTGTTGGAAACGATGGGGTAATTCCTTGGGACAATCTTAACCCGGCTTTACAACAAAATCTGACTCAGGCAGTTACACCCGAAACCCATATACAGGCTGTGGTTTACCCCAATACACAGGAAGAATTAGCAGCAGTGGTGGCGATCGCAGCGAAATATTGTTATCGTATTTTGCCTTATGGTGGCGGGAGTAAATTGCATTGGGGGGGTTTAGTCGAAAATGTACATCTGGCGGTGAGTACAGAACGGTTAAATCGTTTAATTGAACACGCGGTGGGTGATTTGACGGTAACGGTTGAAGCCGGGATGAAGTTTGAACAGTTGCAGCAAACTTTAGCCAAAGTCGGACAGTTTATTGCCATAGATCCGGCGTATCCGCAAACGGCAACCATTGGCGGAATTATAGCCACAGCCGATACGGGTTCATTGCGGCAACGCTATCGCAGTGTGCGGGATATGGTTTTGGGAGTTTCCTTTATTCGTAGTGATGGCAAAATCGCTAAAGCGGGCGGACGGGTGGTGAAAAATGTTGCCGGATACGATTTAATGAAGTTATTAACCGGATCTTATGGCACTTTGGGGTTAATTAGCCAAGTGACATTACGGCTTTATCCGATGGCGTTAGATTCAGCAACAGTATTGTTAACCGGAGATGCCGCTGCAATTACTCAAGCCAGCCAAACCTTATTATCTTCTGCGTTAACTCCGGTGGCGGTTGATATTTTATCTCCCACATTAATAGAGAAATTGGAGTTAGGTTCAGGTTTAGGATTATTGGTAAAATTTGAAAGTATTACTGAAAGCGTTCAACAACAAAGTTCTCGGCTATTAGAAGTAGGGGAAAAACTCGGACTCAAAGGCGGTTTAGTTAATACTGATGAGAATGATTTATGGCAACAATTACATCAACAAATGAGTATTTCTGGCTCAAATTCACAAATTATCTGCAAAATAGGAGTAAGTCCAACAGCAGCGATTGAAACATTAACTCAATCTCAAACAACGGGATGGATTCATGCCGGAGTCGGTTTAGGAATGTTGCAGTTTGAAACAGTAACGGCGGAGGAGTTATTAAATCTGCGAAAATGGTGTGAAGCCAAAGGCGGATTTTTATCTGTTTTAGCGGCTCCAATGAATCTGAAACAAAAAATAGATGTTTGGGGTTATTCGGGAAATGGATTAAAGTTGATGCAGCAAATTAAACAACAGTTTGATCCTAATTCTATCTTTAGTCCCCATCGTTTTATCGGAGGAATTTAAATTCTACTGATTAATGTATCCCTCAAATCCCCAAAATAGATAACTTTTGTTTAAGCGATCGCAGATAAAACATTAAAAAAGCATATCTATGTCAAAGAATGATGACATTGCAAGCCAAAATTCAGGGTATTTATTGAACGAGATTATAGGGGGTTGACAGATCGAATCGGATTTTGTATCATACTGAACATAGCGTAAAATTAGGTACAAGTGTACCTATAAACCTAAATTTATAGTCAGTATTCGCTGCAAAGCCTGATTATCTTGTGTAAACTCTCATCATAAATACTAAATTTCAGCGACTATAACAGATTAGAGGTTTACCGAATTTTGAATGCTCTACTTTTGAGGGGTATTGACAAAAGTACTAAAATCTGCGTTCGCTTTAAAAAGAAGACAGAATTATAGAATAAGATATTATCCATATAAATATAAAATGCAAACTTCAGATTCAAAATTTGACAATACAGCCAAAACTGTTCCTGCAAAAGAGAGTAATTTTCTCGGGCAAAATCCTCATTTACAATCTCCCGAAGAATTTCCCGGTTTTGATGCCCAATCTCCTCCTAATCCTGAGTTAATTAATACCTGTGTTCACTGTGGATTTTGTTTAGCCACTTGCCCCAGTTATCGGGTGATGGGAAAAGAAATGGATTCACCTCGAGGTCGCATTTATCTAATGGATGCGATTAATAAACAAGATGCTCCTTTAGAAGAAACAACTGCCCAACATTTTGATAGTTGTCTGGGATGTTTAGCTTGCGTGACAACCTGTCCGTCTGGCGTACAATATGACCAATTAATTGCAGCGACTCGTCCCCAAGTTGAACGGAATATTCCGCGCAATTTACCCGACCGATTAATTCGGCTATTAATCTTTAATTTATTTCCTTATCCCAATCGGTTACGAGTCTTTTTACTGCCTTTATTTCTCTATCAAAAATTAGGCGTACAAAAAATAGTCCGTACAACAGGTTTATTACCGAAAATATTCCCGCGTTTAGGGGCAATGGAATCAATTTTACCTAAAATTACAACTGATTCTTTTCAAGATAAATTACCGACTATAATTCCCGCAAAAGGAGAAAAACGTTATCGGGTTGGGATGATATTGGGTTGTGTACAACGGTTATTTTTCTCGCCTGTAAATGAAGCGACAGTTAGAGTATTAACGGCGAATGGTTGTGAAGTGGTGATTCCGAAAACTCAGGGTTGTTGTGCTGCTTTACCCGAACATCAAGGACAAACCGAACAAGCCCATACTTTGGCTAAACAAATGATTGATAGTTTTGCTGAAACGGGGGTTGATTTTGTGATTATTAATGCAGCCGGTTGCGGACATACATTAAAAGAATATGGCAATATTTTAAAAGATGATCCAGAGTATGGTGACAAGGCTAAAGAGTTTGCAGGCAAAGTGAAAGATGTACAAGAATTTTTAGCAGAAGTGGGGTTAACGACTTCTCTATCTCCATTGGTAAAAGATAAAGATTTAACGTTAGTATATCAAGATGCTTGTCACCTCTTGCACGGACAGAAAATAAGTGTACAACCGCGAGAATTACTCAAGCAAATTCCAGGAGTCAAATTACAAGAACCAGTTGATGCGGCTTTATGTTGTGGGAGTGCTGGAGTTTATAATATGTTGCAGCCGGAAGTGGCGGATGAATTGGGTCAACAGAAAGTTGAAAATCTTGTTAATACGGGTGCAACGTTAATTGCTTCGGCTAATCCGGGATGTTCTTTGCAAATTAAAAAGCATTTAGAATTACAAGGAGAAGAAATAGGGTTAATGCATCCGATAGAATTGTTAGATTATGCGATTCGAGGGATTGAATTAAAGTAATAGCATTACCTGTAAATATGGCGCTATGCACAAGAACCTTTTTAAACCTTATAACTCTTTTACAGTTTACTCTTTCCTAACTCATAGCGCTATTTTAAAGATAGCGATCGCTACCTTTATTGCTTACACAAAAGAGAATTGACTGGTATCATAGATGTTTAAACCGGTTACTCCTCGAACAATCCCAATTAAGTCTCGTACTTCCCCGGCAGGTCGGTAGAAAATATTGGTATTACCGCTATTGGTTGTTCTTAATAAATAATCTTCTGCACTACCATTCAGTTGAATCTGATCCACGCCAATATCAAAATCCCGAATCAGAGCGCGGCTGGTATTTCCTGCTGCATTAGTTGTGCCATCATCATCATAGAAAATAGCGCTGGCATTCCCTAAAATAAATGAATCGGCTCCATCATCTCCGCGCAGCAAATCTCGTTCCCCTTGACCTGGGTTAGCAGAATTGGGGTTGACTCCAATTAAAATATCATTATCTCTACCAGCAAAGAGTCGGTCATTGCCCCTTCCTCCAATCAGTGAGTCATTCCCATTTCCTCCATTGAGGGTATCATTGTCCGCACCTCCATTGAGAGTATCATTGCCGTTTTGACCCAAAAGCTTATCATTTCCTTCATCTCCGGAGATACTATCATTGCCGCCCTTGGCTCGGACTATATCATTACCCGCTAAAGCACTAATTGTCTCATCAGCAGCAGTCAACGTGATCACATCATCTCCTGGAGTCAGAGGAATAAAAAAGTCTGATTCAAATGCCCCAATATCAGTTGCTCCCTGCTGAATTCGTGCTTCACCCCGCTGATCAGTCGTTAATCCATTATCTACACCTGCATTAATCGCAGGACTTCCGGGTTGTAATGCCTGGGTTTGTGTTGCCCCCCCATTATCTTGCAGCGGACTCAGTAACGGATCGATAGGGTTATTCCCATCTCCGACTAAAGTACTGGTGGTAAAACTTATAGTTCCTGTGGCATCTCCAATCAGGTTATTTCCTTGATCGCTTTGATTACTGAAAAAACCACCCACATCAGGGCTATAAGAGGCTGTATTCGTTGCAATAATCGTACTGACAATACGGGTTGTACCAGAAAATTTAGCAATACCGCCCCCAGAAGAACCCCCAGAATTACCACTAATCGTACTATTATTGATATTTACTGTACCAGATTCTTGCTGGATACCTCCGCCATAATTAGTGGCAGAATTTTGACTAATGGTACTGTTGGTAATCTCTAACAAACCAAAGTTGTGATAAATCCCTCCCCCACCCCGGTTAACAGAATTACCACTAATCGTACTACTGCTAATATCGACTGTAGCGGAACGATTATAGAGGCCTCCACCAAAAAACGCAGCGGAATTACCACTAATCGTACTATCGCTAATATTAACTGTAGCAGAACGACTATACAGACCCCCTCCGAGATTAGCAGAATTACCGCTAATGGTACTGTTGGTAATCGTGGCTGTACTCTGAAAAAAGTTAAAGATCCCCCCGCCATCCGCCGCAAAATTACCGCTAATTGTACTATTGCGAATACTCAGGTTTTCTCGGTTATCAATTCCACCACCCTGACTGGGAAACTGATTCGCTGTACTGCCTCCAGTAATGGTCAATCCATCAAGGATAACGATTTGATCTGAACTGCCATCACCATCATCGACTGTGAAAACTCGTGAACTTCCATTGGCATCAATTGTAATATTGCGGGTCGTATCGTTATTGTCTGTATCCCCCGCAATGGTGAGGCTTTGATCAATAACAAGTTCTCCATTGGTGAGGGTAATCGTACCGTTGGCAATACTAGGAGCAAAGGTAATTATATCGCCAGAAATAGCCAAGGCGATCGCTTCTCGTAGAGAAATTCCGTTGACTCCAATCCCATCATTTTCATCAATCAGTGTATTGACGGTGATTGTTACCATTTTTTGCAGCTCAAATATGAATCAAGATTAATTGCTTAAAATCTTACAATGGTTCATCCCATAATCACTAAATATGAGTCAGCGATTTACAAAACTTTTAAAAGTTACAAGTAACAATATCGTCACGAGTTACTCCGAGTAAACTTTAAAATGATCTTGAGTGCTTGAAATTTACTTAAATTAAACTAAAATAATTTATTAATAACGATAAAAGTCTACTTAATTAAACCGAACCGTTGTTTCTGTCTCGGATAAATGAGACGTATCTCCAAACAGTTCTACTGTCCAGTCTGAACCGTTGCGAACTAACTTGACTAAACAACATAAACTAGCCGTAATATCGGAAGCCGTTAAACTAGGAACTAATCCCATTGCTGTTCCGACGACTGACAGTCCATGTCCGACAAAGAGTAAATCTTCATCGGGATAAGATGCGACTAAACGTCTGGCGGCTTCACCTGTTCTATTTAAACAATCTTGCTGAGTTTCGGGATATTTGGTTATAGGAGTAACGTGGGTTTGATCGATACGAGGAAACTGTTGAACTAATGTTTCAACCGATAATGTTTCTGGCTGTTCTGACATCCATTCTGGGTTAAGCCATTCACATAAACCCCAGTCTAATTTCAGTGGGATATCTAATATTTCTGCAACAGCATAAGCGGTTTGAACGGTTCGTAAAAAAGGAGAAGCAAATATATGAGTAATATGTTCAGAGGATAATCGTTTTGCTAATTGTTGCGCTTGAATGATGCCATCATCGGATAAATGCGGATCGTAACGACGCTGGGCTGTATTAAACCACTCCGGGTTAACAAAATCTATCCGGTTTCCATGTCTTGCAATCCAAACAGTCTGAGTCATGAGTTGAGAGGATGATTGATAATCAGTGCATTCTTAACATACCGCAATTAGGCTAAAATTCTTGTCAGGAGGAGATGGAGACACGCCCGATACTGTAGGGGCGCATTGCATGCGCCCGTCACCGAGTCTGTCTGTACAGCAAACCAAATTAATCCTAAATTCACTGTTTCCCGTTCGCTGTTCCCTGTTGCCACGAATAACAAAGAATAAAGAACGAATAATAAATACCAAATACCCGCTATAATACCAAGCTTGAGAGGATAGCATCTTGTTGATGGCTGTATGAGGTCAATCTATGTATCTGAAGCAAGCAAACTCTTTATTGTCAGAACCCACTGGCTTACTGAGAGTTTTACCCCAGGGCGCAATCGAACAATCTAATATTAAATTATCTTTAATTATTCCAACTTATCAAGAAAGTCAGAATATAGAAATATTAATTCAACGACTGACTCAGCTTCTTGATCGCGCCATTCCTGATCGTTATGAACTGATTGTAATTGATGATAATAGCCCCGATCAAACCTGGCAATTTGCCCTTAACCTCAGCCTGCGTTATCCTCAACTGCGGGTAATGCGTCGTCAAACTCAACGGGGACTCTCAAGCGCTGTAATTCGCGGTTGGCAAGTAGCGCGAGGTGATGTTTTAGGGGTCATTGATGCCGATTTACAACATCCCCCCGAAACCTTAATTTCACTCTGGGAAAATATCAACGCAGGCGCAGATTTAGCCGTTGCCAGTCGTCATGTTAACCAAGGTGGCGTGAGTGACTGGAGTTTAACCCGACGGCTTTTATCCCGTGGCGCTCAAGTGTTAGGATTAATTGTGTTACCCGGTGTGTTGGGCTGTGTTTCTGACCCCATGAGTGGTTATTTTATGCTGCGGCGAGATGCGATCGCAGGGCGTACTTTGAGTCCAAAAGGCTATAAAATTTTAATTGAAGTATTAGGCCGAGGTGATATTCGCTTTATTACTGAAGTGGGTTATATCTTCCAAGAACGGACAGAAGGCGCGAGTAAAGTCACCTGGAAACAGTATATCGAATATTTACAACATTTACTAACATTGCGCTTAGCATTATTTCCCATCCGTCGATTTTTACGATTTGGAATAGTTGGGTTTAGTGGACTATTTATTGATTTAGGACTATTTTATCTATTGCGAGAACAAGCTAGTTTAGGTTTAACTCGTAGTGCTATTTTATCAACAGAAGTGGCAATTTTAAATAACTTTTTGTGGAATGATCTGTGGACGTTTCGAGATATTTCCCGCAAACAACGGGGCTGGAAAAAACGGCTGAAGCGGCTTTTGAAATTTAACGGCGTTTGCTTAGTGGGATTAATTTTAAATGTATTATTAGTTAATCTCTTATTTAATCTACTCGGCATTAATGAATATTTCGCGAAACTGATGGCGATCGCGATTGTTACGGCTTGGAATTTTTGGATCAATTTAAAACTCAGTTGGCGAGTCACAGATATGGGTCATTCGCAACGATAATAACTAGGCTAAAATTTGCAATAATTCTTCTAAAGTGTAAGGTTTTGGCAAAAATGCTTTAATCTTGTTTCCGATCATTTCAGTAATTTGATGAGTATTTGTATCTCCACTGACCACAACAATCTCAACATTAGGATTAATGTTTAATAATGCCTCAATAGCAGTGACACCATCCATCAATGGCATCATCAAATCCATTAATACCAGACTAATTTCTGAGTGATGCTGAGTATATAACTCAATCCCAGAGAAAGCATTGTCGGCTGTTAAGACTCGATAACCATAGGTTTCCAATACAGTTTTATTAATCTGACAAATGCTATCTTCATCATCAACAATCAAAATCAATTCTCCGTTTCCCTGAGGAAGTTCTTGACTGTCCTTAACAACCGTTTCTGTAACATCAACCGCTGGCAAAAATACCTGAAATTGCGTCCCTTTTCCGAGCTGACTCGATACCTCAACAAACCCGCCATGACTTTTGACAATAGTCGCAACCGTTGACAAACCTAAACCTGTCCCTTCACCCACTGCTTTGGTCGTGAAAAACAGATCAAAAATCCGATCTAAGTTTTCCTGAGAAATACCAATCCCGGTATCAGAAACAGCGATCGCCACATAAGGCCCAACTTCTGCCCCTAAATGCATTTGGACAAAGTCTTCATCGACAGATAGATTTTCAGCATTAATACTGAGGATTCCCCCTGAAGCCATGGCATCGCGGCCGTTAATACACAGATTGATCAGAACCTGATACAATTGACTAAAATCCCCATCAATTCCCCACAGGTTGTCAGGGACATGGGTGCGAAGTTCAATCGACTTGGGAAAAATTTCGGTGACGATATGGGTTACTTCCTGGATAACGCTTTGCAGTTGTATTGTCATCCGTGTTGCTTCGATGCCTCGGGCAAATCCTAGAATTTGCTTGATGATCGCCGCCCCACGCCTGCCACTATTTTGAATCATTTCCAGCAATTTTCTCGTGTCATCATCGAGATTCGGAAGTTTGAGCATTAACATCTGAGCAATGGGTACGACTGGAGTCAAGATATTATTCAGATCATGGGCAATGCCGCTTGCCAATGTCCCTATACTCTCTAGGCGCTGGGCTTGAAACAATTGCTTTTCTAGTTGTTTTTTCTGAGTAATATCGCTATCAACAATTAGGATAGATTGAGGGTTGTTGCCGGAGTCTGGAACTAATGTCCAATGACTTTCTACTCGAATTTCTTCATTGGATTTTGTGAAATTTTGCAATTCTCCTTGCCACTGTCCTCGGTTGACAGTCGTTTGCTGAGCTTTTCTCCATTGAGATGTCATTGTCGGATGCAACAACAGGCGATCGCAAGATTGCCCGATCGCTTCTGTGGCTGTCCAACCGTAGATGTTCTCAGCCGCTTGATTCCAATATAAAATTTTTCCCTTTAGATCTTGAACCCAAATCCCATCCGTTGCCACATCCAACAAAGCCGCTTGCTGCCGAATTTGCGCTTCTGCCTGTTTAGATTGACGTAAATCTCGAATCAGCCATAACAGATCGGTTAACTCCCCTGAAGCGTTACAGGTAGCCGAGAGAGACAGTGCCACGGGAATGGGTTCACCCTGACGGGGTTGGAGTTGAACTTCCCAGTCCTGAATGAGGTTGCCTGTGGTATAGTTCCCAACGGGCTCAAAAGCGCGTCTAGAGGCTATTTCACAAGCCAGAGGAAATTCTATCGTGATGTCAAACCATTGACGGTTAAAGGATTCACGGTCTGTTTGAGCCACAAACACATCCAGGGGTTTGGCGGAGAGATATTTTTGAGGGACATTGAGTAATTCAGCCGCAGAGCGATTGGCCTGTTGGATAATCCCCTCCCTATCAGTGACAATATATCCATTGGGGGCAAAATCAAATAACTCCAAGTAGCGCTGACGTTCTGCTTCTAGTTGCTGACGGGTGGCAAGCAATTGTTCATTTTGCAACTGCAATTGTTCTGTCGCAACGTGCAACTCCTCAGTATTAATGCAAAGTTCGGTGAGGATATCCTGTGTTCCGGGCTGTAAGTCGCTGGTATTTTGCTGAATCTGTTCTAAACGGGCTTGAGCCACTATAATCCAGTCTTCAAACTGATTAATATTAGTCATGTTCTATTTCCTCCATGAGTAAGATCACTCCCTGACGTTGCCCTTGAGCACTCAGTAGGGGATTGTAACTAATGCGACAGTGAATGGTTTGACCCCGACGGTTAATGGCTTGTAGTACCATTTCTGTACGTTCGTCTCCTGCCAGGGAGTTGCGAATGGGGTCTCGCAGTCGATCGACAGGTAAGCCAATATCAAGGCTAAATAAGGATTGCCCCCGGACTTCATCGACCCTTAATCCCCACAGATTTTCTGCTTCATCGTTCCAACTGAGGATATGAAATTGGCGATCTACAACAACAACCCCGGCTTGCAGGCTAGTGAGAATAGAACTTAAGAAAGCATTGGCTTGGTTAAGGTCAGTGGTGCGTAGACGCAACTCATCGTTAATGGTTTGTAGCTCTTCGTTGGTAGACTGGAGTTCTTCATTCATCGTCTCCAATTCTTCGTTAGTAGACTGCAATTCTTCGTTGGTGGTCTCTAATTCTTCGTTAGTGGACTGAAGTTCTTCGTTGGTGGTCTCTAATTCTTCGTTGCTGGACTGCAATTCCTCGTTGGCGGTTTCTAGTTCCTGATTAGACTGCTGTAGTTCCTCCTGGAGTTGGTGATAGTGAGTTACATTAATAAACGAGATACTGGTTCCCAGAAGTGTATTATCGCTATCTTCTAGTGGGCTGAAATGGATATCGAGATACTGTGGAGTCCGATCTCGGAGGTGGCGAGCCACATCTGAAATCACAATCGGGTGACGTTCGCTGGCCACTAGGTCGATATGAGAGCGTAACTCCAGGGGACGGTAGGAAATTTCTAAATCTTGTAGGGGACGACCCAAATCTAAAAAGTTAATCCCAAACATCGACCGAGCCGTGAGATTAGCCAGCACCAGAATATTCTCGGTATTCACGATGATCTGAGCCACAGGAACTGCATCAAACGCCAACTCCCGCAAACGCAGGTGGTGATCGATGCCATTGCTAGTCTCCTGTTCATCCATTTTAGGGACTGCAAACAGACGATTTCGCCGATTGGGATCGGTAACTCGACGAAAGATCCGATGCTGTAAGCTCAAGGGTACAAAGATATTAGCATGGGTCAGCAACATTTCTGCCTTACCCAAAAATAAAACCCCAGTCTCGTTGAGGGCAAAGTGAAACCGCTTGAGAATTCGCTGCTGAGTTTCAGCATTAAAATACATCAGGGTATTGCGACAAACCAGTAGATCGAGGCGGGAAATGGGAGCATCCTGCATTAGATCGTGACGACCAAAAATCACCCCCCGTCGCAGATCGGGTCGGAAAACGTAACGTTGTCCCGCTGGCTCAAAGAACTGATCCTGTAAGTGTTGCGAAATGGGTTGAATCTGTTTGGGACTATAGCTTGCCTGACGCGCTTGGCTGAGAGCCTCTTCGTCTACATCGGTCGCATAAATCTTCACCCGTTGGCGGAACTGTTCAATTCCTAACAAATCCGCTAAAATCATCGCCAAGCTGTAAGCTTCTTCCCCAGAAGAACAACCAGCACTCCAAATCCGAATTGGGGAACGGTCAGATTTATTTTCGAGAATGCGGGGTAAAGTTTTATTCTGAATATAGTCCCAGGCACTTTTATCCCGAAAGAAAGCCGTCACGTTAATCAAGATTGTATTGAATAGTGGCAAAAATTCTTCGGGATGCACCTGTAAGTAATCGAGGTAATCGCCAAAGTTTTCAATACTGTAAGATTGCATTTGCTTACAAACTCGGCGCTGGAGGCTAGAACGTTTGTACCCCGTAAAATCAAAGCCTCGGGATTGCCTCAGGTAGTCTAGCAGGGTTTCAAAAACTTGATTTTCATTTTCATTATGGGTATGAGTCATCGAACACAAGGGTTTGATTTGAGAGTTGGGGGTTCAATTATTCTGAATAGATTTTAGTTTGTTTTATTGATTTTTTATACAGAACTCGGGTAAAATAAAATTGATTAATTGATTTTTTGTGATTTCTCTCATCATTAAATTTTAAATGAGCAATCAACTCCTAATAATTAATTGATGGCTCAACTCTCATTTATCATTAAATCATACAGCTTTCTGTTAATACTTGTGTATTTATGTTTTTGATCTGACGAGACTAAATAATAGCTTACCCTGGCATCACCAGTGAAATCAGTGCAGCCGCAACCTGACTCAGAGGTAAAATAAAATCCACATCTCCGGTATGAATGGCAGCAGCAGGCATCCCAGAAAATTCAGCCGTTTCTTGATCCTGAGCGATCGCAATTCCCCCCATTTTCTTAATGGTTTGTACTCCCATCGCCCCATCACTCCCTGTGCCTGAGAGAACAACTGCGATCGCCCGTTGTTTATAACTGGCTGCAACAGAGTCAAATAGCAGATCGGCTGAAGGTCGGACAAAATGAACCTGTTCTGATTGTGTTAGGGAAAGCGTACCATCGGAGTTTACCAATAAATGATGGTTCGGCGGGGCGATATAGACTGTCCCTGGACTTAAATTATCTTCTTCTTCAGCTTGCTTAACTTGCATGGGGGTATGACGACTGAGGATATTGGCGATCAGGGAACGATGATTTGGGTCAAGGTGTTGTACCACAACCACAGCAGCGGGAAACTGGGCGGGTAAATCAGATAATACCTGAGTTAGAGCATTCAGCCCCCCCGCAGAAGCCGCCACAGCCACAATATCAAATGCGGTGCTGGGAAAGTTAGAAGCGCGATCGCGCTGTTGCTGGGCTGAAAACTTTGCCAAAATATTTAACTTTAAATTATTCTACAAATACTGTATAAATTGTAGCAGTTGAGAGCTACATCTAATGATACTTTGACAAATCATCGAAATTCTGGTTAGGTGAGGTGCGTTAATCTATTTTTAACTGTTGTGTGTGGTGTGAGTCGTGAATAAATTCATTAAAAAAGTTTCTTCTTCTTCGTCTTATCTTTGGATTATTTTAGCCTTTAATTTGACAGCGATCGCGATGGCTATTATTTGGGCAATTGTTCAAAAGGAAAGTCCGATAGAATATTTTGAAGAAACCGAGATTATGACGTTGCTATCGAGTTTACAGTTATTAATTTTATCGGGATTATGTTGGAAAATTGCAAACTATAGAAAACAGGCTAGTTCTCAACGGAAATCCTGGAAATCTCCGGTTAACTTATGGAGAATGATGACGTTTGGATTTGTCTTTCTAGCCTTAGATGATTATTTTGAAATTCACGAGAAAACCGATCATTTTATTCATTGGATTTTAGACATTCAAGAAACTGCTGTAACCGATAGAATAGACGATATTATTTTAATCTCTTATAGTGTGATTGGCAGTTATTTTATTTATAGTTTTTGGTATGAATTTAAGCAATACCGCCCTGCTTTTAGATTCTTTATCGGAGCATTTATTTTAACTGCAATTATGGGTGTTTTTGATTGGTATAATAATGATGAAACGTTAGTTCAATATTGGATCACTAATCCACAGTATCAAGAATTAGTTTATGATTGCTTACAAACCGTTGAAGAATCTCTAAAGTTAATCGCTGAAGGCGTATTTATCTCTGCTTTTTCTGTTTGTTTAAATCTAGCAAAGCAGATGAGTGATCTTGCACAACAGCAACGAAAAATTGATTGTGAAATGGAACATTCTCAGCCCGAAATATTTCAAAATCGATAAATTTATGTTTTTATTTTTAATATTAAGAATATATACAGTAATTCCGTTTGGATGTGTAAGAAAATATCCTTGTCAATAAGCCGCAATCGCAAAAAAACGTTATTTCAGCATGACGAAGCTAAGGAATGATAAATGGCTTAAAACATTCGTAACTGAGCAGTTGAATATAACGCTTCAGTTGTCAAATACAAAAAATTCATTTTCGGTTTTCTTCAAAATTGTCGTGGTGCAATCTTATTCACTCCTCTGGGACATCTCTTATCCTTTTCAACAGGAAGAATGTCAAAATAGGAGTTATAGCAGAAGTCAGACGTAGAGATTGAAATGTAACGTCTGTACACCAAGTCACCCAGTCAAATTCTTGACAATACAACTGTGTAAGACTTTGATCATGTCCTAACTGCTCTGGTGAGGTGCTATAGATTAGATCACGACTCGAGTTCTAATTATTGATTGGCGTGTACTTTATAAAAGATTATGATGCATCTTTATTTCATGCAGTTTGCCCCTATATTAACGGGAGTGGCAACAGTTTACGCTTTAGCCTGTTGCGTCTTACTCTTCGGACAAAATCGATTTATTTTCTTTCCGTCGCGTCTGCTGGAAACCACACCAGCGGATATAAATTTATCCTATCAAGATGTTTGGCTCTCTGTCGGCTCTAAAGATTCATCGACAGAAAAAATTCATGGCTGGTGGATTGAGTCTGCATTGGGATCGGATCAACCTGTGATTATTCATTTTCATGGCAATAGCAGCAATATTGGTGCTAATTTAGGCTATGTTAAAATGTTCCATGACATGGGGTTTTCAGTCTTTATTATCGATTATCGTGGTTTTGGTCAGAGTAGTCAGCGCTTTCCATCGGAAAAAATGGTTTATCAGGATGCTGAAACGGCTTGGAATTATGTAGTAGAGACACAAAAAGTTGATCCTCAGAAAGTTGTTGTTTTTGGTCATTCTTTGGGCGGTGCGATCGCCATTGAACTGGCAACACGACATCCTGAAATGTCAGGATTGATTGTTGAATCGTCTTTTTCTTCGATGCAAGATATGGTAGATTATCAAGGGAAATATTGGATGTTTCCAATTCACTGGATACTCCAACAACGATTTGCTTCAATTGAGAAAGTCAATCACTTAAAAATGCCGATCTTATTGACTCATGGTACAGCCGATACGGTTGTTCCAAGCCGGATGAGTCAAACATTGTATGCTGCGGCAATCGAACCGAAACAGTTACTGATTGTTGAAGATGCGGATCATAATAATGTACGGCAAGTTGGCGGGGTTCAATATTTTGAAACACTGCAACAATTTATTCAACAAGCGGTCGAGCTTCAATTGCAATAATATTTTTTTGAAAAAGAATTTTTACAACTAAAGAATATTAGGATTGCTCACTTGAATGATTGGTTTAACTTATCTCTTTGAACACATAATTAAAACTCATGACTGTTATCATATCTGAGTAAGTATGCGATGATATAAAAGCAAAAATCACAGATCTAATCTGTTTTTTAAAAAGTATAGGAGCCTACAAAAATGAATTCTGATTTTATGTTAGGTTTATACCTTGCCATTGGTAATGGTCTGGTTTGCTTGCTGTTGCCCATCATGTTGTCATGGACACAACAAAAGCGTAAACAGCTTAGTGAAGCTAAGTAACAAGGTTTATTCCGCGATCGCTTTGGTCAATCTCAGATCGCTATGGCAAGAACAGAGCAATGAATCGAATCAGTAGAGAAGTAACGGGGATAACTCTATATAGACGATCTAGAGTTATCCCATATTTTGATAAAAACTTAACTTATTTCCAACCCGCTCGATCCATAATTTGAATGGCTTCTGCATTTAAGCGACCATAGGCGGAAACATCTAGGTTATTCTCTTTAAACGAACCAAACTGCTGAAGTACCTGCGGAACAGCAGCATTAGCAACAACAGGATATTCATTACCCCCTTGAGCAAACATTTGTTGGGCTTCTGGGCTAACCAAATATTCTAGAAACTGAGTTGCTCCCGTCGGGTTGGGAGCAGTCGCCACCACACCACCGCCACTAATATTAATATGAGTACCACGCCCCCGTTGATTAGGGAAAAACATTCCCACTTCATTAGCAACGGCTTGGTCTGCGGCATCACTGGACTTGGCTAAGCGAGCTAAATAATAGCTATTGGCTAAAGCAACATCTCCTGCACCGGCAGCAACTGCCTTAATTTGGGCTGTATCGTTGCCTTCGGGTGGACGAGCAAAGTTAGCCACAAATTGCTTGACCCACGCCTCTGTTGGCTGCTCACCCAATTCTTCAATCATCGAAGCCACTAAAGATTGATTATAAATATTTCCTGAAGAACGGATCAACACCTTATCCTTCCATTTGGACTCGCCTAAATCTTCATAAGTCGAGAGTTGAGCCGGATTGATTCTAGATTTACTATACATAATCACCCGCGCCCGCTTAGAGAAGCCATACCAACGACCCTGAGGATCTCTCAAATTGGCTGGGATAGCGTTATTCAGCACAGAAGAAGAAATGGGTTTAAGGATATTTTCCTGTTGTGCCCGCCACAAACGACCCGCATCCACCGTCAGGAAGACATCAGCCGGACTATTGGCTCCTTCACTTTTAATCCGCTCAATTAAAGCGTCTCCTTTCCCTTCGACTAAGTTAACTTTAATGCCAGTTTTTGTTGTGAAGTTCTCATATAGTTGATTATCAGTATCATAATGCCGCGACGAGTAGAGGTTCACCACTCCTGTATTCGCTAGAGTTGGACGACCCCGATTTAACTCCCCGAAGGTAATCGCTGTAAATGCAGCCCCAGCCGCCATAAAGCCACGTCTTGTTAGCTTGTCCATCCGATTTTTGTTCCTAATTGACATCACAATTTTTTAGAGAATTACAGCCGAATTCTCCGTTGCTTAACCCTTGACTAATGCAAATAATTCTTAGTTAGAGTTTGACTGTGAATTGTAACATAGTTGAGAACAATTACTAACAAACGGGGTAAAATTATGAGGAGATGAGGAGCCAGGAGTCAGTATCCAGGAGTTAGGAGGACAATCTTGCTTACTGACCAAGAGAAACGGGTCTCAAGCCCCGCCCTTCCAGGGCGGTTAACTCATGGGCCCAACAAATTTTATTAGCCTATGGTATAGTGATACTATATTATTGGGTAGCAATTGTGTTTGTACTAGAGTTTAAGGTAAATCCCAAGCTACATCAAATATCCGCCATAGAGGAAGCCATTCGGACAACACAGTTTGTCAGAAACAAGGCTCTGCGCTATTGGATGGATAATCGTGGCATTGGGAAAAAAGAACTTTTTAGGTACAACACTTTGCTTAGAAAAGAGTTTAAGTTGGTTGAAGCTTTAAACTCTCACGCTTGTCAAGTTGGAATTGAAAGAATTCTTAGAGCGATTAATCGATTCTATGAAAACTGTAAATCCAATAAACCGGGCAAAAAAGGCTACCCACGCTTTAAAAAGAATTCTCGCTCAGTTGAATATAAAATATCAGGCTGGAAGTTATCAGAAAACCGTAAGCGTATTACCTTTACCGATAAAAAAGGAATTGGTATGCTTAAGTTGGTCGGCTCTCGTGATTTAAACTACTTCCAACTGTCACAAATTAAACGAGTGAGAATTGTTAGACGAGCAGACGGTTACTATGTGCAGTTTTGTATCAACTTAGACCCAAGAGATATTGTTCCAAAGTTGGAGCCATCTCATAAAGCTGTAGGGCTAGATTTAGGAATAAAGTATTTCCTCGCTTTAAGCAGTGGAGAAACAGAGTCTAACCCACAGTTTTATAGAACATCTGAGAGACAACTCAATAGAGCAAACCGTCAAAAGTCTAAAAAATTCCGTTCATGTCAATCACAAACCCAGAACTATATTAAGGCGCATAAGCGATATGCCCGGAAGCATTTAAGAGTAAGTCGGCAGCGAGAAGAGTTTGCCAAGAGAGTGGCACTCCGTTTAATCCAATCTAACGATTTGGTAGCTTATGAAGACTTAAATGTTAAAGGGTTGGTTAGAAATCGTCATTTGTCTAAAAGTATTAGTGATGCGGGATGGTCTCTTTTTCGCAGATGGTTAGAATATTTTGGTTATAAGTATGGTAAGGCTACTGTGGCAGTACCACCCCATAACACGAGTCAAAACTGCTCTAACTGTGGTGAAAAAGTGCAGAAATCTCTATCAACAAGGACTCATGTTTGTCCACATTGTAATTATGTTGAGGATAGAGATGTTAATGCAGCTCGGAACATCCTGCAACTGGGTTTAAGTACCGTAGGGCATACGGGAACTCACACGCTTGGGGAGAGATTCCCTCTAGCTGGGTTGGATGCGTCCTGCTCAGTTACGGAGCCTCAGTGAACCAAGAATCCCCGCCCTTATAGGGCGCGGGAGTGTCAACTACACCCAACAAACCTAGAAGAGATTCTGACGGGTGTGAATTCTTCTTCGGTAACGTTTGTGATAGAGCGATCCGGTTACTTTGGAAATTTGAAGAAACTTAATAAGATAATGAATAAAAGAAGCCCGATCTGAGGATTATAATGATTGAACTTCTTGCTGCCCTCTCTGCATCAGCCGCAGCCGGGATCAGAATTGCCCTTCCCTTGCTATTAATTGGGTTGCTGCAAATCGATCTG
Organism: Microcoleaceae cyanobacterium; assembly: GCA_049647265.1. Lineage (GTDB taxonomy): Bacteria > Cyanobacteriota > Cyanobacteriia > Cyanobacteriales > Microcoleaceae > JAAURB01. The sequence goes on along the minus strand of JBARXJ010000042.1, from coordinate 51,079 downwards.
TGGTCAGATGTGCCTTTATTATCTTATTTGCCGCCCCAAGTTGTTATCGGTGTGTTGGTGAGTTGGTCTTTGTTTGAGTTATTCGCCTCAAAGAAATTACTAGGACAACGGATTTTACAAGTGATTCAACTGATTTGTAGCCCCATTGTCGGCGCAATTATGGGGATAGCAATTGCCCAAGCCACAGAGATGCCGGACTGGCTGATAGCGGTTATTGCCGTCACGGGCGGGTTACTGGCATTAGTGTTACAACTGGTGCAAGCAGGCTGGTTTTATCGCTTACGAGGGTTACCGTTGTGGGTGATTTTTGCTCAAGATGTTCTTTGTGTCTTCTTGGTGATTTTTGCCCTAGATGCCCCCAAACAAGGGGGACTTATTGCGATGTTACTGTTGTGGTTTGCCATTCGTAGCTCTAAAGAATGGTATCGGTGGTACACTCATCAAACCCGTTAACTTCTGGCTTTAAAATCTTTGAATGTATTCTGAAACTCATACATCAAACGGTTAACTGTATTGGTTTGATCCGGTATAATGCCTGTTTCCCATTTGCGTTTACGACTGGCTAACAATTTAGCGACGGTTTCTGATTCACTATTAGAGACAAAATAACAATTTCCCCTGACTCTTAATTCTGAAGAAAACGCCAAAAAAGCTTGAGCTAATTCAAATTTTAATTGAGTCGTGTAATGATGGCAATCCACGGCGATTAAAATCCGAGAAGCCCGAGGTTCTCTCTTATTTTCTCGACAGCTTTCTGCTTCCATTTTATACAAAACACAAATATCACAGTCATACAACATTCTCAGACGACCATGAACTTTTACGGCTAAATGAGCCTCTAATGGCGGCTTATTTTCAAATTCAATCACCGCATGAGTATAAGGCTGAGTGGTATCATAAATTTGTCCGGCACGATTCCGAAAGGTTAGCACTTCCGGAGTTCGTTTTAACCCATCTTTAAAATACACTGATGCTCCTTCATTTCGAGCCGCTTGAATCACAAGACTCAAAATATAAAAATTAAATAAGTTGGCAATTTGCCGTTGAGTTTGAACCTCGGGAGAGAGGGATTGTTCTAGTTCCGTTTTAATATCTTGAATTAAATTAGTATTAATGGGCATTTGGAATTACCTCTTGTTTTAATTGATTCAGGAGTGCTTGCAGTTGTTTACAATGGGTTTGACGAAGTTTTAAAGATTCTGGAATTAACTGAATTGTTTTTCTTTGTTGTTTGAGAGCAGAAGTAAAGCATAATTCTGGTTTGAGTTGATAACTCTTCGTTTCATGCTCTAAATTCGCCTGAATTTTTGCCTCAAATTCTATTGTATTCAAGACAACCTGTTCAATCGCAGAAATTAGTAATAAAAGCTGTTCTTCGGGGGAATAATAAGTTAATTTTAGATCGGGTGTTTTTCGTCCTGAAACGATTTCTTCACTAATTTTTCCGGCACCAATAACATCTTCGATTTGTTCGACTACCCAGCCGAGATTAAACTCTTCCAGCAGTTCTATCAACTGGTCGTATACCACTAAACAGTCTTTTTCGTCCATTATTTTAACGTCCCATTTTATTAAGTTTATAATTTTATCATCAACAATATTCTGACCGATGACAGTCAGATTTTGCGTCTATCTCGGGTAGTGAAATAAAATGTTCTCTCAGAGAAACGTCACTGAGGAAAAATGGAGATTGAACGGTAATTTACTTTTTCTATTATAGCGAATTTTTTAGTAAAATGATGTAAAAATCAACCTAGTTTACAAGATTTAGCATTTACCCGACTCAAACCTTAACCAATAAAGACTGAAGCCCTAACAGAGTAATGATTACAGCCATTGAGTTGTGGGTTTATCCGGCTATAGCCGACTTTCTATTGTAGACTGACTCCTGAGATATTCTGTATTAACACGGGACTCTCGCGTCAGGGCAATTTTTCCAGTCCGGGCAATCTCCCGAATCCCAAAGGGACTGAGGACTTGTACAATTGCCACCATTTTACCGGGGTCCCCAACCACCTCAATCGTTACAGAATCCGTCCCAATATCCACCACACGCGCCCGGAAAATATGGGCCAGTTCAATGATTTCTGAGCGAATCTGACTATTGGTATAATTTACCTTCAATAGCATCAGTTCACGTTCGACGCAGGGAATTTCAGTAATCTCCTGAACCTTTAGGACATTAATCAGTTTATAGAGTTGTTTGGTCAACTGTTCAACAACTTGGTCATCTCCAGGGACAACCATGGTAATGCGAGAGATATTCGGTGTTTCCGCAGGGCCTACCGCCAAACTTTCGATATTAAAGCCACGACGGGCAAACAAGCCAGCAATTCGGGTTAAAACACCCGCTTCATCTTCAACCAAAACAGATAAGGTGTGTTTCATGAGTTCAATGATTCGCTCTCTTTGGGATTATTTTTGTATTGAGTTTCTCATTGTATGCCATTCAACTGTCCCTGCAAAGACCAAATTGACCAAGGCAACGCCTTCAAGGAAGAAGGAAGAAGGAAGACGGAAGATGTGGAAGGACAATCATCTTGCTCACCGTGGGTTGAAGACTGATTAGATTTGTTAGGTGTGGTGGGTTGGGTATTGGGATAGTGAATTTTAACGGGGTCACTTCAGCCAACTCATGCATAAGTGAGTTAGGGGTAGAGATATGTCGGGTTAGAAGGAAACACGACAGCTTAGGAGTCTTGAAAAATGTCTACCCAACTCACATATCGTGGTATCGCTTATCAATATCACTATCAAGCTATTGAAACCACTCCAACACAACATTTAGCCTGTTACAGAGGATTACGCTACACAACTGGTCACCCTGTGAACATTTCTCAGTCTAAATCTCAACTGTTAAAGTATCGGGGCAATGCTTATAATACTGAAAACGTCACAACTCCTAGTTCTAAACCCTCTCAAGTGGCTGTAGGGATTATTCCTGCTTTTAACTAAACCGTTTCGCGTTATTTAATTCAGTCTTAAGAGACGTTAATCAGCGCGTCTCTTTAAATGCAGTTTAAGTACTGAATTGTATTAAATAGATTTCACCTCAATGATACCTCGAAACATATTCATTCCACAAGCAAATTCATAACTTCCAGGCGTTTCGGGAGTAAATTCTACAGAAGTAGTTTGATTCAAAGGCAACTTTTTCTTAATCTTAAATTCAGGTAATTGAATTTCTTCTAAACAGCTATTCGTATCTCGTCGTTCAAAATTTAATCGCACAGGCTGACCGATATTCACGACAATATGATTGGGTTGATATCCGCCGTCTACTGTTATTTTAATTTCTTGTATTCCGGCTTGACTTTCAGCAGATTTTGCCTGAGTTTGACTGCCTTTGAACCACCAGAGTTCTAGGACAATCAATCCGAGTCCAGCGGCTGTTACAATGCCCTTAATTCCAAAGGGTTGTTCTACTTTTTGAAATTGGGTATTTGTTTCTATTTCAGGAGCAGATAGGGAGATTTTATCGTGAGATAATATGCTCAAACTCACTAGAGTACTTATAAAAAATATCCTCAACATTTGTAATACCTAAACTAAACAGATTTCGGTTTAAACTTCCGTAAACGCAGCGCATTTGTCACTACAGATACAGAACTAAATGCCATCGCTGCCCCCGCAATAATCGGGTTAAGTAACCACCCTAAAATTGGAAATAAAATTCCGGCTGCAATCGGAATTCCGGCAATATTATAAATAAAGGCAAAAAATAGATTTTGCTTAATATTATTCATTGTCGCTTGAGATAGTTCAATCGCTGTAATAATCCCTTGCAAATCTCCTGAAATTAAGGTAATATCACTAGCAGCGATCGCCACATCGGTTCCTGTACCAATAGCGATCCCTAAATCGGCCTGGGCTAAAGCTGGCGCATCGTTAATTCCGTCTCCTACCATCGCCACTGTTTTATTCTCGGCTTGTAACTGACGAATGGTTGCGGCTTTTTGAGCCGGGCGGACTTCTGCTAATACCCGTTGAATGCCGACTTCTTTTGCGATAGATTCTGCGGTAGAACGGTTATCTCCGGTTAACATCACCACTTCTAACCCCATGCGTTGCAGTCGCCGGACGACCTCAGCCGAAGAAGGTTTCAAGGCATCAGAAATCCCCATAATCCCTTCTATTTCCCCATCTACAGCAATCCAAATCACTGTTTTACCCAGATATTCTAACCGTTGCGCCTGGGTTTGTAAGGCTTCTGTATTGATGCCTAACTCTTCAAACCAACGCCCGGTACCGATGTGTATTTCACGGTCAGACACCGTTCCCTGTACGCCACTGCCGACAACCGCTTCAAATTCCTCAGCATCGGTAATTTCAACTTTTTGGGATTGAGCATATTGTACCACAGCTTCTGCTAAAGGATGCTCAGAATTGCGTTCAAGACTAGCAGCTAAACGTAATAGTTTTAATTCGTTATTTTTCGCGGTTCCTCGTAATGTAATAAAATCAGTTACGGTTGGTTTTCCTTGCGTCAAAGTTCCAGTTTTATCGAGTACAATTGTTTTGATTTTATGGGCAAGTTCTAAGCTATCTGCCCCTTTAATTAATACCCCATATTCTGCCCCTTTTCCAGTTCCTACCATCACAGAAGTCGGAGTCGCTAAACCCAACGCGCAAGGACAAGCAATAATTAATACACCAACAGTTGTAATTAAGGCGAGGGTTAAATTTCCCATTAAATTAAACCAGCCTATAAATGTTAAAATTGCAATAGCAATCACAACCGGAACAAACCAGCCTGTCACTTGGTCTGCAAGTCGTTGAATAGGGGCTTTTGAACTTTGGGCATCTTGAACTAACTGCACAATTTGGGCTAAAACAGTATCTTTTCCTACCCGAGTGGTGCGGAATTTAAACCGTCCTGTTTGATTAATTGTTGCCCCGATAACTTCATCACCCATTTGCTTTTTAACCGCTACACTTTCCCCTGTTACCATCGATTCATCTACCGTAGAATTACCCTCTATAACTTCTCCATCAATTGGGATTTTGTCACCCGGACGAACTAAAATAATATCGCCAATTTGTACAGTTTCAATTGGAATATCGATTTCTTTATTATCCCGAATGACTCTCGCAGTTTTAGCTTGCAACCCCATTAATTTATGAATGGCTTCTGAGGTTTGTTTCTTGGCGCGATTTTCTAATAATCTTCCTAATAAAATTAGGGTAATGACAACGACTGCCGCTTCATAATATACCTGTGGCGTTAAACCTTGACGGGTTAAAAAAATGGGGTAAATTGTGATAAATAGCGAATAGAAATAAGCCACACTGGTTCCTAAGGCAATCAATGTATCCATCGTGGCGGTATGCTGTTTAAAAGCTTTCCAAGCGTTGGTATAAAATTGCCAACCACACCAAAATTGTATCGGCGTTGCTAATACCAATTGTAGCCAAAAGTTATGCAACCACATGGGAATAAAGGGGATACTTAACCCCGTCATCATCGGTAATGAACCAATGACTAATATGGCGCTAACAATCCCCCCAATAATGACTTTACGCCGTATTTTTTGTGTCTCTACTGCCTCTTGTTTATCCTCAGAGGGTGATTTTTTATTTTCCAGAAAAAACGCACCATAGCCGACTTTTTCCACTGCATTTTGAATCGTTTCTATAGTCGTTTGTTGAGGGTCATATTGAACCGTTGCCTGTTCTATTGCAAAATTAACGGTGCATTCTTCTACCCCAGAAACCCGACTCATTACTGTTTCAATTGTTTTGGCACAGGATGCACAACTCATGCCTTGTAATTTAAAATTTGCTTTTTCCATAATTAATAGGAATAAGAATTAAATACTTCTATTTGATTATTTTTAAAGCCAATTACATCAAAAGATTCTTTCCGGTTTCCCATTTCCATTCCGGGCGATCCAACAGGCATTCCAGGAACCACAATTCCAGTAATATTAGGTTTTTTAGCAATTAAATTTTTGACATCTTCAGCAGGTACATGACCTTCTACTAAATAACCATTAATCTCTGCGGTATGGCAAGTGGTTAACTGTGTAGGCAAGTTATGTTTTTGGCGAATCTTATTAATTTCTGCTTCGGGTTTAACAAGATCAGTGACCTTAAAATTGTTCTGTTGCAGATGTTCCACCCAGCCTTCACAACAACCACAAGTCGGAGTCCGATAAACCGTAATATTTAACTCCTGGGCTGCTAATGCTGTTGGGGATAAATTAGCTGCTTGGGTACTATTAAAAAATGGATGAGTATCAGTTATAGCGAAGTAGGTTACTCCCGCCATCAAAGCTATACCTGCAACTAAAGAAGATATCCAATAATTCGATAATGTTTTAAACATCTTTTGACCTTATTTAAATTAACGTTACTCGTAACAATGTAATGCATATAAACCATCATGGTTATGGAGTTCGGGTAAAGTTCCTTCGTGACAATAGACTTCAACCTCATCGGCTGAATTCATCATGTGTAACTCATATTTTGTACTCTCTTCAGCGTCTACCGTTTTTAACTCTGGAGAAACCGCAGCCGAAGTGAATATTAACTCAGAAGAGTCAGGAAATGCATAAGTGATAATGGCAGAAGAAATCACTATAATAAAAAATGCTGCCACACTTCCAACAATGAATAATAGGGTTTGAGACAACTTCATCATTTTACCGTTTGAACTATTCTCTATTTTAGATCCTCCAGCCAACTGGAGAGTCAAGCTTGAATATTTAAATTTGCCATCATCCCTAAATCTTCATGATCTAGAATGTGACAGTGATAAACCGTTTTACCCGCAAAGTCTCGAAACGCCATCCGAATAACCACCGTTTCCCCTGGTTTAACTAACGTGACATCCTTCCAAGCGGTATAAGGTTCAGGCTTGCCATTACGGCTAATAATCTGAAATGGGTTACCATGAACATGAAATGGATGATCCATCATCCCAGTATTAACTAATTCCCAATCTTCAACGGTATTCAACTGTACAGCCGTGTCGATGCGTTCAGACTGGTAAGGTTGACCATTCAATAAAAATACCATGCCTTGACCTCTGATCATGCCATGATTCATCTGAAAACGGCGTATTTTTTGCGCCTTTGGTAAAAGTTCAACAGGTATAAGCTGTGTGGGTAAGGCTGGTGTAGCTTGGGTTTGATAACTCACTGTGGCTAATACTTGAGGTTCATTGTTAACGTTTCTCCCCATCATGCCGCCTCCCATCATTCCCATTCTCCCTCGTTGATAGGGTAAATTCAATAAACGATATTGTCCCGGTTTTTGACTGGGTTGAATTAAGATATCCGCCCTTTCTCCTGGCGTGAGTAACAATTCAGTTAATTCTACAGGTTTTGTTAACGCGCCACCATCTGTAGCAATCAGATAAAATGGATGATTTTCTAACGATAATTGATAAAATCGTGAAGGAGAAGCATTAAGAATTCTTAGACGTAAAAGCTTCCCGTTTGGTATTGTAAAATTAGGGTTAACTTCTCCATTAACGGTAATAATATTACCTTCTCGTCCCGTCATAATAGAAAGTTGTGAGTCGGGAAGTCTATTTCCACGGTTATCTAAAGCAAAATCTTGTAAAACAATAAACTGTTCAGCAGCAGTTTTTACTTCTGGAATTTCATCAAGTTTACCCCGAACAACAAATAAACCTGCTAACCCGCCAAACAGTTGTTCTGCCACTAAGCCATGTAAATGGGGATGATACCAAAACAGTCCGGCTGGATGATTTTTAGCAATATTAAATTCATAAGTAAATCGTTCGCCAGGTGGAATCTGTAAAAATACATTATCAGCATTTCCTGTAATCGGAATATGCAAGCCATGATAATGAAGGTTCGTAGGTTGAGACAGATTATTTATAAAGTTGATTCGGACTGTATCCCCTGGCTGAACTTCTAAACGGGGGCCGGTAATTTGTCCATTATACGTCATTAATTGAGCCGATTTTCCCGCTATATTAACAGAATATTCTCTCGCTTCTAGGTCTATTTCTAATAATCCTTCAGCACTTTGATGTTGTTTTGCTAACGCAATTGAAGGGGGAATTGCAGTCGAATAACGGTTGGAACGGAATACCCAATTTGCAGCTAAGGCTGTTCCTACACCTGCCGTTGTGAAAGCGATAAATTGACGACGATTGAGTTTAACCATGATTGTTTTAAATATCTAAATTAGGACAAATTATTCCGGGTTTTTCTTCTGGGGAAGTAGACCAATGTTGCAATAAATTAGCTAACTCTGTTCGCAGTAAAATTAATTCGGTAATACGTTGATCGATTTTATTAACTTGTTTTTCTAACTTTTCTTGAATACTCAGACAAGGTAAATTACCGTGATCGTAAACAGTTAAACATTCACCAATTTCTTGTAAAGTTAAACCTAAAGATTGTAATCGTTTAATTAATGCCAGTCGGTGAACTATACTTTGTTCAAATAGTCGAAATTTTCCACCTGTCCGCTTTGTTGCTTTTAACAAACCTAATTCTTCATAATAGCGAATTGTTTTGATGGGTACGCCACTTTTTGAAGCCACTTCACCAATCTTTAGAAGTATCTGTTCTTGTGTTGCCATAATGAATTAACTGAGAGTCTATTTTTATTATTGTAGACTCTACAGTAAGGTGGAGATGCAAGATCGCTATATTACTTTTTCTTAAATCTGATAAATTTTATACATAATTAAACTTTTGATGGTGGGTTATTAATTGAAATTAATTATTTTTCATCTTCTGTAATTACTATACCTAACCCGCCCTGATATTCTTAGTGGTCATGGGTGCTTTATATATGCTGTTTATTGCATACTTTACTTTATATTTGGTGTGCTGTGGGTGGTCTACCTGCTTATTCCGGTCGTACAACGTGGGGTACATTTGGTGGTACACTCCAGTCATTGCATTTTTGTTCAATACATAAAGCAACTCAGAGGTTAAAGAGAATAGAGAGAAAAAAAGCAGGAGACTGTTATGACTTTCAATGAACCACTGATTAATAAGAAAGTTAAAGAATTCATTGAAATGGAGTATAAGCAATATCAGTTTGTAATTCGACACTGGAATTATGATCCTGGTACGGCATTTCTTGAGGGTACGGAGATTGAGTGGCCTTTCTCTAAAAAAGACAAAGATGAAATCCCTCAATCAGTGTTTGATGCATTTTTTTATTATGAAACGCCCTTGTTCAATGATGACTGGGGATCGGCGCGTCTGTACCGAACACCAGTTGAGGATGAGGATGAAATAATTTATGTTGTGAAAGTTACAACAGACCGAGAGGATGGATGGGTTGAAATGTTTGACCTGAAGGGTAATCAACTCGCAGCAGGAAGAACCTATCGAGAATTGATATCCTGGGGACCTGTAGAAGAAATACGTCAATATCTGTATAAATACGATGAATATCCTGCAGAACTATGGGAAAAAATAAAACATAAATACCCTGGGATTAGAATATAAATTCACCAAAAAGCCCCGACCATAACAGCCTTAGCATCAATTTAAACTTGAAATTGTTGGCAGCCGTTTAATAGTTTTATTGCTTAGAATCTCTCTGGAGAAATTGATTAATAGAGAAAGCAAGTTCATTGTATTGTTTATAATTGGCTCTTCTTTTTCGTCGGTTAGATAATATGGGTTTCAAGTAAATATTCTCATTATCTAACATCACCAGTGTGAGGGCGGGAATAGACTGAAAATGTTCTGTTACTTTCACTTCTTTTAACTGCGAGAGCGTTAATTCAACAGTCTCTGACTTTAATATATTTCTTTTCGTTATCAATATTTTATTTAATTCTTTATCAAATATACAATCTGTAATAGTTTGTGATTTTAATAAATAAATGATTAAACAAATTCCACCGATGATAAAAGGGATTCCAAATAAAGTATTAAAGCGCAAATCATGCTGAATGATGAATGAGTCGGGGGTTGATGCTGTTATAAAAGAGTTAAGTGATTGACTTTGCTGATAATGATCGAATCCCGTTCCTGAAGTATATACATCACTTAAGGAAATCCTATTATTTGGGGTAATTAAAATAAGATTATAACTCTCAGCACTATCGCTTTCATCATTAATATCAACTTCAGCACTCTGAATATCTCTAGCTATAATTGAATGACTCGTTTGTTGTAATAACCAATTTTTTTTAGTAATTTCGCAATCAACTTGACCCGATTCTAAACGATTACAATTTAATTTTGTTACATTACTGAATCCGATACTAATCATTAATCCGGCATATATGGTTCCGGAAGCAATCAATATTTTGGGTAACAAAGCTTTAAAATATTTCTGTACTTCTAGGTTTAAAGTTGTGGCGCTGTATTGAGTTATTTTCATAGCTTTTAATCTCTGATTTTTAATCATTAATAACAGCTTTATTCAGTAATAAACTTAGGGAGAGTATTACTATGACTTATAGCAGTAGCCAGAGCAGTTAGGACATAATGAAAGCTGTTCGCGGAGCGTTTGCGAAGGAAAAAACCATTGTTAAGTAAGAATTTGACTTCTGTACAGACGTAATATATTACGTCTCTTCTGACTTCTGCTGTAGTATTCCCACTTATCCTAATAAAATAATCATGATTACAACAGATAAGATATTGACTGAAAAGGGTTGTTCATCTGTGAAATATAGCACGACGCGATGCTGTAATTTTGCTATAGTAGACTATAAATGCTTCTAGGATTTATAAATATCTTAATGATAGAATGTAGCGCTATAGTTTTATTATTAAGCATCTGTCTCGATAAATTGATTAATTTTTTGTACCATTAAATCATATTTATCGTATGTTTCTTGTCGTTTTTTACTATTATAAGAAAAAGGTCTGAATTCAATCTCCTCATCCTCTGTTAGGAAGATTTTGATAATACAACCATAATGAAGATGTTGCATTGCTTTTACTTTCTGTATCTGGCTCATTGTGTATTCTTTAGACTGCTTCTTAAAAAGATTTCTTTGATTGATTAATAATTGATTTGATGCTTTATCAAAAGTACAGTCAGTAATTCTTTTTGACAATAATAGATTAATCGCTAAAACCGGACTAACGAACAGAAAAATAATTCCAATGATTAAACCCAGGCGCATATTATGCCTCACGGTTAATGAGTCGGGTGCTGATGCTGTTATAAAAGAATTAATTAACTGATTCTGTTTCTCATGATTAAATCCAAATCCTGAACTATATGTATTTGTTAGAGGAATTCTATTATTATTAGTAATCAGAATAATTTCGTAATCATTTCTCTGTCTCCCACTCCGATTTCTGGAATTAACATCAAGTTCAGCACTTCTCAGGTCTGTTACTTGTATTAAATCACTATCTCTTGTTAACCAATTCTTTCTATTAATTTCACAGTCAATCTGAGCCGATTCTAAACGATTACAATTTAAAGTGGTTGAATTGCCAAATACAACAGTCATGATTAATCCAGTCAATGAAAACCCGAGACCGAGTCCTATTGCCATTAATAGAGTCTGAAAATATTTCTGGACTTGTAATTTTAAAATAGTCGAGGTTTGTTGAGTGATTTTCATAGCTTTTAATCGAAGCTTAGGGAGAGTATTACTATGACTTAGTATTCCCATTTTCTCCCCATAAAATAACCCCGACCATAACAGCCAGGGCATTAATTTAAAGATGTTGTAGGGGCGTATTGCATACGCCCGATTGCATATGCCCGATTGTATACGCCCCTGACCTAAAGATGCTTAATCTTCTCCATAACCATCGCCAATCAACTCATCATCTGAGGGCATATCACCAACCTCTCCGCCAATGGCTTCTAAATCATTCCCATCATTTGACTCATTAAAATTAGGGAAATTAAACTCTTGCCCGGCATTTAACGGATTATTCGACCGATACGCCCGCGCACTGCTGTCATCCAATACCACGTCGGTTAACTCATCTTCGTCCTCCCCAAAATAGGGCGGGGCGCTATTATCAAACCCCATATCCGTTGTACCCGGTTCCTCATAGGCATTAAACCCACTCCCGGCCGGAATTAAGCGTCCAATAATCACATTTTCTTTTAACCCCCGCAGCCAGTCAGATTTACCCTCAATAGCGGCTTCGGTTAATACCCGTGTGGTTTCTTGGAAACTAGCCGCTGAGATAAAGCTATCGGTATTGAGTGAAGCTTTGGTTATCCCCAACAATACTGGCGTATACCGCGCTGGGGCACCGCCTGTAATTGACATCGCCTCATTCACCTGCTCAACTTGGCGCAATTCCACCAACTCACCGGGCAACATAATCGTATCGCCGCCATCATCAATCCGCACCTTCGCTGTCATCTGCCGTACAATCACTTCAATATGCTTATCAGAAATATCAATTCCTTGAGACTGATAAACAGACTGCACCTCATTCACCAGCAACGTTTGGCATTCTTGGAAACTCTTAATCGCCGCTTCATACACCCCCTCACTATCTTTCTCGATGTAATAGTTAAAGAACACTTCCAACATTTCGTGAGGATTAGCTGGCCCGTCGGTAATCGGTTGACCCACATCGACTTTTTGACCATCGGCGACAATCGCATTTTGCCCTGGAGTCAAAGGATAATCGGTTACTGTGCCATCAGTTTCGGCCACCCGTAACTCAATCACCTCTTCATTCACATCCAGTTGCGCTGTCCCCGGTCGTCGGGCCAGAATACAGGCTTCCTTGGGTTTACGCGCTTCTAACAATTCCTCAATCCGAGGTAACCCTTGAATAATATCCCCGGTTTTTGCCCGTTCAAATACGAGTAACACCAGGTTATCTCCCCGTTGTACCAAATCTCCATCATTCAGGTGTAGAATCGCCCCGGAAGATACCCGATACGGCCGCCCCAACCGCAACACCACATGAGCCTGATTCGCCTTCACCAAACCTGACTCTTCCCCGTTACCTTCTTCCTGTGTGGGCGCATTGCGATGCGCCCCTACTGAGATGACTTCTCCTGACTCCGGTAAATACACCCCCGGCGCAACTTCCATCCCTTCCACGACTAACTGTCCGGGTTTGAGGTCAATTTCACTTCCGGCCGGGATATCCAAGGGAATCATTAATTGGTCTGCATCTCGCACTACCAATAGCCGCCGTAAGATTTCCGCCCCAGAACGAATTCCGCCGACAACTCCCCCATCTTTACTGAGAATTTCTGTGCGCGTTACCACTGCCCCCGGTTGAATCTCATCCCCATCTTTGACGAGTAAGCGCGTCCGAGTACTGCCTTGGGTGGCATCAGCTATCACATCTCGGCGAATCACTAATGATTCTAAGATGACCAACTGCAACCGCATTACCTCTGGGTCATCTTCATCCGGCAATAACTCAATATCGGCCGCCAATTGAGGCGCTTCTGTACCAATATTAATCACCAATTGAGTCCGTAATAGTTCTACTCCTTCCACAGACCGAACCCGCTCCCCATCTTTAAACGGCAGCCGTTGTACTGCTTCTAATGAAATCGATTCATTCAGCGCATCTTGAGAGGGAATTGGCGGTGTTTCTGGCACTTGGAATTCCACTACGGGCCGTAATAAGAGTGCGGGGCCTTCGGGGGTTTCCACATATTCGATATAGCGCAATTCAGGGGCAACAATGCCGGGGATGACTTCCTGGGAGGGATTGGCAATCTGACCATCCAGGGCCATTACCATTTCGGGGTCATCAACTAAATGTAAATCCCCTGGCTTGACGACAATTTCCCGTAAAATATCGTTTTTCTGTGTAACTTCAATTACCCCTTTGGTTTGACAAAAGATATCTTTGACAACTTCTGTCCCGGCTTCAACATATTGACCATCTTCAACCACCAACAGAGAAATATCCTTATTCACCTCGTGGCATTCTTCGGGTATCCACAGTAATGTCCCCCCTTTGACCACTTCATATCCCTGCTTGGCTTTGCCCCGTTTGGCCACTTCTACCCCTGCATATTTGAGGATACCCCCGGTATTGGTGCGGTAACTATCATCCATCAACTCCGCAATCACTTCATGATTTTCTACCTTGCTACCCGGCGTAACTTTGAGTAAAAAGCGGTTATTGTTGCTGGTTTCAATTACATATTGTTCCCGGTTTTGCAGATGTTGTATCCGTACCAACGCTTGGTCGAGTAATACCGATGCGGTGATAATTTCAATCTCACGCGGTAAATACTCCTCCTCCGACTCGACAATGGCACTCTCAGACGCACCATCCTCATTCTCTCCTCCTCCTGACTCCTGACTACTGACTCCTGACTCCTCCTCTTCAATTCGCACAATTCCCCCATGTTCTGAGACCAACTGGGTTTGGGCCAACACACTATTAACGGTAATTTCCGAACCGTTTTTCACCACAGGTTCGGCAGAAGCGGGTAAATTGTAGACTTCTCCAGCCAACACCCACAACAGTCCCCCCATACGGGCAATTCGGGTCATATTGCCCTGACGGTCTACTTTTTCTTCGGGGATAACATCGGCAAATTTGACTTCTCCTGAGAGGTCGGTGGCCACATCTTTGGTGGCTTTTTCGGTGGTTTTCCGAGCAGTTCGACCCCCGGCGGGAATTTCAACTAAAATCTGTTCGGCTATGACGCTATCTCCCGGTTTGACTACCAAAGTGGTTCCTTGAGACACATTCAGGGATTTTTTGCTACTGCCTTCGACGGTAATTTTGCCGTTATTTTCAATTAAGAAGGCATCATCGCCGTGACGGGTGCGGAATGCCCGTAGTTTTAGGGTTTTGGGAATGGTTAATTTACCATCAATCGGCGCACGAATGACAGCAGCGGCTTCGGCGGTAAATACTCCCCCTGTGTGGAAGGTTCGCATGGTTAATTGGGTCCCCGGTTCCCCAATCGACTGGGCGGCAATAATTCCAATCGCTTCTCCGAGGTCTACCATCTCGGCATGGGCTAAACTCCAGCCGTAACAATGGCGACAGACGGAACGATTGGCTTCACAGGTGAGGGGACTGCGTAGAAATACTTTTTGTACCCCGGCTTTGATGATGGCTTCGGCCAGGTCGGCGCAGATACTTTGATTGCGGACGGCTTTCTTATCGCCAAAACTAACAATTTCTCCGGTTTGGGGGTGGGTGACATCTTCCCCGAGGACGCGACCAAAAATCCGATCTTGCAGGTTGATGAGAATGCGATCGCCATCGGTCATATGGCCCAGTTCAATCCCTCGGCTGGTGCCACAATCGATTTCGCGGACAATCACATCTTGGGAGACATCGACTAAGCGTCGGGTGAGGTAGCCGGAGTCTGCGGTACGTAGGGCCGTATCAACCAGTCCTTTGCGCGCCCCGTAGGAGGAGATGATGTATTCTGTGACGGTTAAACCTTCTCTGAAGTTAGTCTTAATCGGGATATTAATAATTTCCCCTTGTGGATTTGCCATCAACCCCCGCATTCCCACCAACTGCCGCACCTGAGAGATATTTCCCCGCGCCCCAGAAAATGCCATCATGTACACCGAATTCAGCGGATTAGTGGATTTAAAGTTTCGTACCACTTCATCCTTTAATTCCTCTGAAGTATTATTCCAAGTATCAACAACTTTTTGAAACCGCTCAACTTCAGTAATTTCTCCCTTAGAATAGCGCCGTTCTGTGGTGCGAATTTCTTCTTCAGTTGCCTCTAACATTTCTTTTTTAGACGGCGGAACTTGCAGGTCATCCACACTAATCGAAACCCCCGCCCGCGTGGCATATTTAAACCCTAAATCCTTGAGTTCATCTGCCATCTGAGCGCTTATTGCCGTCCCATAATTGGTAAACGACCAAGACATTAATTTCTTCAGTTGTTTCTTATCAATAATTTGGTTACGGAAGATTTTCTTTGGTTCGTTGTTCATGGTTTTTTTTGTTATGGGTTAATGAGTTTTTTTTTAGAAGGGAACAGGCACTCTTGCAAGAGTTTATTTTTTATCTTGTAATTTTTGGATGAGAGACCGGATCATTTTTGATTCTTCAAGAAGTAAATCAAGGATTTGTTGAATTTCTTGCTGAGTACAAAGGTTGACAGAAGCTGACAGTATAAGATGAGTTTGCAATTCATTAGTAGAACCAACAGCAATGTTTAGAAATCTGGCATAATCCCCAGGAGAACGCCTTCCATATCCCTCTGCAATATTGGCAGGAATAGAAGCAGCCGATCTTCTAATTTGTTGAGTCATTCCAAACAACTCCTCTTTCGGAAACTGCCGGGTCAAGAAATAACACATTTTTGCTATTTCCATCCCCTTTTGCCATATTCGCAAATCCTTAAAATCACTAATCATTACTATTGCCTACTTGCCGATTGCCGATTGCCTTCTTAATCACTAATCACATTCTGCACCGTATGATTAAACAAAACCCGTCCGGCTGTGGTTCGCACATATTGAGACAAAACAGTTCCCTCTGCATCTAAACGAACTCGACGAGTAATTTCACCACTTTTTTCACCCTTATAAATCCGACTAACGATTCCTGAAGCTGATGTATCTTCCTCATCAATCACTTCTGATTCACCATTAACCACGTCTCCATCAAATCGCACCCAAATTAAGGCGTGTAAATCCACAATGTCTTGTTCATAAGCCATGATTACATCTTCTAAATGACCAAAATATTGGCCAGCGCCTTTGGTGGCATGGGGGTTTTCAGCGGTTAAGTAATAACAGCCCAAAACCATATCCTGACTGGGTGTAACAATCGGGGTTCCGGTTGCTGGGGAGAGGATATTATTAGAAGCCAACATTAATAATCTGGCCTCGGCTTGGGATTCAATTGAGAGGGGAACGTGAACCGCCATTTGGTCACCATCAAAGTCGGCGTTAAAGGCAGGACAAACCAAAGGATGGAGTTGAATTGCCCGTCCTTCGACTAGCATCGGTTCAAAGGCTTGAATGCCCAAACGGTGTAATGTCGGTGCCCGGTTTAACATTACGGGGTGACCGGTAATCACTTCTTCTAGCACATCCCAAACACTGGGGTCGCTACGTTGAATCAGTTTTTTAGCGGCTTTGATATTATTCACCAGTCCCTGACGAATGAGACGATGAATAACGAAGGGTTGGAATAGTTCAATTGCCATTTCTCGGGGCAGGCCGCATTGATGCATTTTGAGTTTGGGGCCAACCACAATCACAGACCGACCGGAATAATCAACCCGTTTACCGAGTAAGTTTTGACGGAAACGCCCTTGTTTTCCTTCGATAATATCGGAGAGGGATTTTAAGGGTCGGTTGTTTGCCCCGACGACAGTCCGTCCCCGACGACCATTGTCAATTAAGGCATCGACGGCTTCTTGTAACATCCGTTTTTCGTTACGGATAATGATTTCGGGGGCTAAGATTTCCTGGAGTCGGGCTAAACGATTATTGCGGTTAATCACCCGGCGATACAGGTCGTTGAGGTCACTGGTGGCAAACCGTCCCCCATCGAGTTGTACCATGGGTCGCAGGTCTGGGGGGATGACAGGAATGACATTGAGTACCATCCATTCTGGACTAGAACCGGTGGCGACGAAGTTATCAATGACACGCAGCCGTTTAATTAGTTTGGCGCGTTTTTGTCCTTTGGCGTTGGCGATGTCTTCCCGCAGACGTTCGGCTTCTTCTTCTAGGGGGATGTCGTCGAGTAAGCGGGCAATGGCTTCGGCCCCAATTCCCACTTCGACATCGTTGAGGGTGGAGTCTTCACTATAGATTTGTTCTTCGAGTTCTAGCCATTGTTCCTCGGTGAGGAGTTGTTTATAGGAGAGGTTTTCGGCGTTACCGGGATTGAGGACGACGTAGGCGTTGAAGTAGACGACTTGTTCGACATCGCGCAGGGGCATATCGAGGAGGATTGCCATATAGCTGGGGATGCCTTTGAGATACCACACATGGGTAACGGGGGCGGCGAGTTTGATGTAGCCCATGCGGTGGCGACGGACGCGGGATTCTGTGACTTCTACTCCGCAGCGTTCGCAGACGATGCCCCGGTGGCGGACTCGTTTATATTTACCGCAATGACATTCCCAATCTTTCGCCGGGCCAAAAATCCGTTCACAGAATAAGCCATCCATTTCCGGCTTTAGAGTACGGTAGTTAATCGTTTCAGGCTTAGTGACTTCTCCGACAACCTGACCATTCGGTAAAGTCCGTTCTCCCCATTGACGAATTCGTTCTGGAGAGGCTAAACCAATTTTGACGTAATCAAAGTGTTGTTCCAGTTTAGGCATAATTTCATGTGTCCTTTCTTATCTGTCATTTGTCATTGGCGACTTGTCTCAACCAACAACAAATGACTAATCATGATCGCGCGCGTGTCGTTGAGATCAACGTAATGACTACTTCTCTTCTTCGTCTACTGAACTCAATTCGTAGGTGGGTTTAGAGGGAGTTCGTCCTCGGTTAGACTCATCAGCCATTAAGTCAACTTCTAAGTCATTACTCCCATCATCACTAGTATCAACTTTATGAACAGCAATATCTAAACACAATGATTGCAATTCTCGCATCAATACCTTGAATGATTCTGGAGTACCCGGACGAGGAATGGCTTTACCCTTGACAATAGAATTCAGGGCTTCATTCCGGCCTTGCATATCGTCAGATTTAACTGTTAACAGTTCCTGCAAGGTGTAAGCCGCGCCAAACGCTTCGAGGGCCCAAACTTCCATTTCTCCAAACCGTTGACCCCCTTGTTGGGCTTTTCCGCCCAGAGGTTGCTGTGTCACCAATGAATAAGGGCCAGTGGAACGGGCGTGAATCTTATCATCCACTAAGTGAACCAATTTCAGCATATAAGCCACGCCAACGGTAATGGGTTGGTCAAACGGTTCTCCAGTCCGGCCGTCATAGACGATGGTTTTACCGGGATGATCTTCATTAAACAGCCAATCTTGATTTTTCTTCTCACGGGCTTGCTTGAGTTTACGATTAACGGTTTCCCGAGACATTTCTGCCCCATGCATCTCATCAAAGGGAATCACTTTAAACCGTAAATTTAGGTTTTCACCCGCCCATCCCATGAGACATTCAAAGATCTGACCAACATTCATCCGAGACGGTACACCCAGAGGATTGAGTACAATATCGACTGGCCGACCATCCGGGAGATAGGGCATATCTTCGATGGGTAAAATCCGGGAAACAATTCCTTTATTTCCATGTCGTCCTGCCATCTTGTCCCCGACTTGGATTTTCCGTTTCTGGGCAACATAAACCCGTACCACCATATTCGCCCCGGGCGGTAATTCATCCCCTTGTTCCCGTGTAAATACCCGCACATCCACGACACGGCCTTTTTCACCGTTAGGAACTCGTAGGGAATTATCCCGCACATCTCGGGCTTTCTCTCCAAAAATTGCCCGTAGGAGTTTTTCTTCTGGGGGTTGGTCAGATTCTCCTTTCGGAGTCACTTTCCCGACTAAAATATCCCCAGATTCTACCCAAGCCCCAATCCGGATAATACCGCTACCGTCGAGTTGTCGTAGGGCATCTTCCCCAACGTTGGGAATTTCTCGGGTAATTTCTTCTGGCCCTAGTTTGGTTTGACGGGCCTCAATTTCAAATTTCTCAATGTGAATCGAGGTGTAATAATCCTCATAAACCAAACGTTCACTGATTAAGATGGCATCTTCGTAGTTGTAGCCTTCCCAGGGCATATAGGTCACCACAATATTTTGACCCAAAGCCAGTTCAGCCCCTTCTGTCGAAGACCCATCCGCCAGGACTTGACCGGCAATCACTTGGTCTCCTTCATACACTAAAGGACGTTGATTTAAACAGGTATCCTGGTTAGACCGTTGATATTTTTGTAGTTCATATTCGTATTCATGGCCATCGGTTCCCATCACCCGAATTTTAGACCCATCCACATAGCTGACTTCGCCATCGGTTTGAGTCAGTACCACCATGCCCGAATCTCGGGCTGCTTGGGCTTCTAAGCCTGTTCCCACTAATGGCCGTTGGGGACGCAATAAAGGAACGGCTTGCCGCTGCATATTAGACCCCATTAATGCCCGGTTGGCATCATCATGTTCGAGGAAAGGAATCAAAGAGGTGGCTACAGAGACAATTTGTACCGGAGAAACGGCAACATAGTCCACTTGGTCAGGAGTGGTTTCAGTAAAATCCTGACGATAACGAACCGGGACAAAATCCCCGATAATATAACCTTCTTCGTCCATACGAATATCCCCCGGTGCCACCCGCAGGTCATCTTCCTCATCCGCCGTCATATAAGTGGGGGGTTGATCTTTCAGTACCCGACCATTTTCAACGGGATAATAAGGGGTTTCGATAAAGCCAAAGTGACTGACTCGGGCGTGAGTTGCCAGAGATCCAATTAATCCAGCGTTTGGCCCTTCTGGGGTTTCAATCGGACAAATTCGGCCGTAGTGAGAGGGGTGAATATCCCGTACCGCAAACCCTGCCCGTTCTCGGGTTAACCCACCTGGGCCTAAGGCAGAAATCCGTCGTTTATGGGTTAATTCCGCTAGCGGATTGGTTTGATCCATAAACTGGGAGAGTTGAGAACTGCCGAAGAACTCTTTAACCGCTGCCACTAAAGGTTTGGGGTTAACCAAAGAAGCGGGAGTCAAAGCATCAGAATCACTCACCGTCATCCGTTCGCGAATAATCCGTTCTAGGCGGTTTAAACCGACGCGAATTTGGTTTTGCAGCAATTCTCCCACGGAACGAACTCGACGATTTCCTAAGTGGTCAATATCGTCTGTTTCGCCGATGTCATATTCAAGGTTAATCAGATAATCAACCGCCGCCAAAATATCAGTTGGGGTCAAAACCCGTGTGGTTTCGGGAATATTTAAGCGCAGTTTGCGGTTGAGTTTGTGCCGTCCGACGCGACCTAAATCATAGCGTTTGGCATCAAAAAAGCGATTATTCAGAAGCTGTTCTCCTCCGGCGACAGTCGGGGGTTCACCCGGACGCAGCTTGCGGTACAGTTCCATTAAGGCTTCTTCTTCTGAAAATTCCCCTTCCCGTTCAATCGTTTTCTGGAAGTAGTCGGGGTGACGCAACGCATCAAAAATTTCGTTATTTGAAAGTCCTAATGCTTTCAGTAAGACTTGGGCTGATAATTTACGGGTTTTGTCAATTCTGACCCAAACTAAATCATTTTTATCGGTTTCAAATTTTAGCCAAGCGCCTCGGTTAGGAATTAATGAAGCACTATAAGTCCGACGTTGGTTTTTATCAATTTCGGATTTATAATAAACCCCTGGACTCCGAACAATTTGGTTAACAATAACCCGTTCCGCACCGTTAATAATAAACGTACCCCGTTCGGTCATTAAAGGTAAGTCACCAATAAAGACTTCTTGTTCTTTAATTTCTCCTGTTTCTTTATTAATAAAGCGGGTAGGAACATACATTTGTACGGCATAGCTGCTATCGCGCCGCTTTGCTTCATCTACATCATATTTGGGTTCTTTCAGCTTATAATTCTTCGCTAAAA
This sequence comes from Microcoleaceae cyanobacterium, assembly GCA_049647265.1. Classification (GTDB taxonomy): domain Bacteria; phylum Cyanobacteriota; class Cyanobacteriia; order Cyanobacteriales; family Microcoleaceae; genus JAAURB01. Next base: position 29,645 of record JBARXJ010000042.1, on the reverse strand, counting down.
AGTGCAGTTCTAACTTTCCGGTATAGTCAGAAATTGGGGAAAAACTTTCAAGTTCTTCGATTAATCCCGTTTCGAGAAACCAGCGAAAGCTAGAGCGTTGGATATCAATTAGATCCGGTAAAAGAGTCTGGTTGTATACTGATGTTGTCATGGAAGATATTAGTAACTCACTGAAGAATAGATTTCATTTTTTACCCCAAAAGGTAAAGCTCAACTCACCCAATAAGGTGAGAAATTGCAACGGAATTTGAGTGTCATATTTTCACAGTAGATTTGATTTCGCCTCAACAGATAAACCAAATAATTGACAAGCATTTTTAGCGGTTTGTTGTGTAATAGTTTCTAGGGGAACATTTCTCAGTTTCGCCAATTCATCAGCAACGTATTGGACATAAGACGGTTCATTACGTTTTCCTCGTCGGGGAACTGGCGCTAAAAACGGACAGTCTGTTTCTATCAGCAGCCGATCTAAGTTGACTTGACAAGCCGAGGCTTTGACAGATTGAGCATTTTTGAAGGTGACAATTCCACTAAAACTAATATAAAATCCTAAATCAAGAAACCATTGAGTTTCTTCTGGTGTGCCACCCCAACAATGCATCACTCCAGGAACAGGCCCAATGCGCTCCCAGAATTTTTTGAGTATTTTATACATCGGTGCGGCAGCATCTCGACAGTGAATAATCACAGGTTTATTGAGGTGATGAGCGATTTCTAACTGCGCCTCAAATATTTTTTCCTGGTAGTCGCGATCGTCTGCCTTATAAAAGTCTAAACCCATCTCACCAATTGCCACAACCCGAGAATCAGAACGGGCTAACTCAACAATTTCATCGGCTGAGTCAGACTTCCACTTCTCAGTATCTAAGGGGTGTAACCCCACGGCAAAAGAGAGTTCCGGGATTTTATTGGCGATCGCCTGAATCTCATTAAATTCTCCTGGATGAACACAAGAATGCACTAAGTGAACAACGCCAGCTTGTTGCCAACGTTGCCGAACCGCATCAAGATCTGATGCTAAACTTTCAAAATTTAGATGGACGTGGGTATCAATCAGAGGCATCTCAACAGGCTTGTTCACCGTTCACTATATTCCCTTATTATTAAATCCTATAAGAGAGTTTAACGCTCTAACCAGAAAATCTGGGAGCATGAAATACTGCTACACTCTAAAGTACTGGTGGACTGGATGCTGGTGTTGAAACGGCTTCATCAACCCACAAGCGCAAGAATTTATATCTGTGCTGTTGCAAGATGTTTTGAATCCATTTCACACTTCAGCGATGAGAGAATTGATTGATTCGGTTCCATCCCCGAATTAGGACGCAGCCACTTCTGCTGAAGGTGCAGTATGACGTTTCAATGCTTTGGCTAAGCGAGACTTTTTCCGCGCTCCATTATTGCGGTGAAACACTCCTTTTTTAACGGCTTTATCAATTTTACTATAAGCTTCTGACATCCGTTGGTTGACTGCTTCTAACTTTTCTGAGCTTGGACTAGCACCGTACTCTTCCAGCGCGATAAAATACTTTTTCATTAAGGTCCGAACGGCTGACTTATAGAACCTATTTTGCAGTCGATTGCGTTCTGCAATCTGAATTCGCTTTAGTGCAGATTTAATATTAGCCATGGGTATTCGGTGATCTAGAGACTTATAAGATGGTAATCTTTAATTTTAAAAGATATATTGCAGAAATACTACTATAACATCTCTGCGGCTATTGGGGGAACTGAATTTTGCTGATGTATAAGGAGACAGGAGTCACCGAGTCAGGAGTCACCGAGTCAGGAGTTTTGATGATTCTGTTTCCCGTTCCCTATTGCCTCTATATGCTTTCGTTGCTCATGGGGGTTCCCCCCAAGATCGCGCACCCCATCACCGCACTTTGCGCTGTTCCCTATTGCCGACTTGCCGACTTGCCTACTCATCTCCTTACCCAGTTGCCTCCTCAGCGCCGACGTTGGGCTAACTTTTGATACACAGATCGTAAATCCACCTGATGATGAGCCAGAGCCACTAAGGTATGATAAAACAAGTCGGCGACTTCCCCCGCGATCGCATCTTTATCATCATCTTTGCAAGCCATCACAACTTCAGCAGATTCTTCTCCGATTTTCTTTAGTATTTTATTATCGCCTCCAGCAAATAATTGGCAAGTATAGGAGCTAGGTTGAGGATGATCTCTGCGATCGCAAATTACAGCAAATAATTCAGATAAAACGTTAGGGAAAGACTTGACAAACGTTCCTAAATCATCTTTAGCCAGTTCAGGTTCGATTTGTATAATTAACGCTCCGCTGTCTGGATCATATTGTAAGCTTTGAATCGCCTGCCCAGAATTAGAGAGATTTTCTTCTGCTTGAGAATGCCAAAGTTGACCTGATTCTATCGTTTTTTGAACCGCTTCCGAGTTTAGCCAAATCCAGCCAATGATATTGCCTTCCCACGCCTCCTGAATAATGGCGGGAACCGTTCCTTGGGCATTGTAACGAATTTTATCAATTGAGGTAAATTGGCTTAACATTAAGGTTTATAGGGGAGAAGATTATAAACTAAGCGAACGGAAATCACACTCATGTGTATAGAATATCAGTCTGCACTATAAAAGATTATCCCAAAACAGAGGTAAATCATAAAATTTTGCGATTTCTATGCCTCTTTGGATTTACACTCTGACTGAACTTATAGCTTAGGAGAATAATTGTGGTTACAACCCCATTAAAAACAACTCGTTCAGAAGAAATTTTTACTGCGGCTCAAAAACTCATGCCGGGGGGAGTGAATTCTCCAGTACGGGCGTTTAAATCTGTGGGTGGACAGCCAATCGTTTTCGATCATGTTAAGGGAGCTTACATCTGGGATGTAGACAACAATCAATACATCGACTATGTCGGAACCTGGGGGCCTGCCATTTGTGGTCATGCCCATCCGGAAGTCTTAAGCGCCCTCAAAGAAGCCTTAGACAATGGTACCAGCTTTGGTGCACCTTGTGTGTTGGAAAATGTGTTAGCAGAGATGGTGATTGAGGCCGTTCCCAGTATGGAAATGGTACGGTTTGTTAATTCCGGCACAGAAGCCTGTCTATCGGTTTTACGGTTAATGCGGGCGTTTACGAAACGGGAAAAAATTATCAAGTTTGAGGGCTGCTATCACGGACATGGAGATATGTTCTTGGTGAAAGCGGGTTCGGGTGTAGCGACCTTAGGATTACCGGATTCTCCGGGTGTGCCGAAGTCTGTGACAAAAGATACCCTCACCGCCCCTTACAATGACCTAGAAGCGGTGAAAAAGCTATTTGCTGAAAATCAAGGCGAAATTGCTGGAGTCATTCTAGAGCCTGTTGTCGGTAACTCAGGTTTCATTGCCCCGGATGCCGGATTTTTAGAAGGGTTACGGTTAATCACCGAAGAAAATAATGCTTTACTGGTGTTTGACGAAGTCATGACCGGATTTCGTATTGCTTATGGTGGCGCTCAAGAACGCTTTGGCATCACACCGGATTTAACGACATTGGGTAAAATCATTGGGGGTGGTTTACCGGTGGGGGCTTATGGTGGCCGTAGAGAAATTATGGAAATGGTGGCCCCGGCAGGCCCAATGTATCAAGCGGGAACCCTTTCCGGTAACCCGTTAGCGATGACAGCAGGGATTAAAACCCTGGAATTATTGCAAAAACCTGGAACTTACGAATATTTAGATCAAGTTACCAAAAAGCTTGCTGAGGGAATGTTAGACATTGCCAAAGAAACAGGTCATGAAGCCTGTGGCGGTCAAATTAGCGGGATGTTTGGCTTCTTCTTTAACCCAGGTCCTGTGCATAATTATGATGATGCTAAAAAATCAGATTTAGCTAAGTTTGGTCGGTTTCATCGCGGTATGTTAGAACAGGGGATTTATTTAGCTCCTTCTCAATTTGAAGCGGGTTTTACTTCTATTGCTCATACTGAAGCGGATATTGACAAAACTTTAGCCGCCGCACGGGAAGTCATGTCTGGTTTATAGGAATACAACACAAGAAGTAGGGATTCCCCGCGATCATTGAGGATCTAACTCCCTACTTTCTTATTTTGATCACAGTTAATCCGATTTGCGATTAAACTTTCTTTGAACTTGAATAAAGGCAAATATTGAGAACGAAACTAACCAATTATTTTCTTCAGGACAACCATTTTTTTAGCTGAATTTGACAGAGACTGTGGAGAGGAAAACTCTATCAGAATTTACTGATCATAAGCTTAACCTCATCCACAGTCGCGATCGCGATTTTTCCATCAAAGTCGGTATAGAAAAGCTATTTATCCCTGTTTTTGTTCTACACCAAATCCAGCTAAAACCACTTGTTGTAAGGGTTGATTTTCTGGGGGACGTTGATAGTTTAAAATTTTACGAATTCTCAAACTAGGATTGACCATCATAATTGAATCAACTGACACAACTCGAGTATAATTCGTGGTCATCAGCAGTTCTCGGGTTTGAGGATCGTAGCGGAAATGAGACACAATGGGTCGTCTTTCTTCATAGGCTCGATCTCTGAGATAATCGCCTTCAATGATAGAATCTGAGGTTTTTCGGGGGACAAATAGTAAATTAAGCTGCTGAGACACTTTTTCTCCAGTTTCAGAAACGGTTTGAAATGCAAGCTGATAACCGGGTAATTCTGCTAAATCTTGTTCTGCGGAAGCCTGATTATCCGCTAAGACCTGAGCTTTGATCTCTGATGAGACAGGATGAATGATAAATTCAGTATGGGAGCGTTCTACTTCCTGCTGTGCTAGATAGTGATAGGTTCGTTCTGTGACCCAAGTACCAACACAATGATCAAAGAAAGTTTGAAATTGAGAAAGGGACATAATCTTAAGATTTTAAAATTCCATCGCAATTATGAAACAATTTTTAACATTTTTTTAGAAAAATTCCACCAATACAGATAAAATCTAAACAAAATTCTCAGATTATTAAACTCCTGTGACTGATCTGGAATGTTTTTCTTACAGTGCTGGCCACGCAGACGAAGGCGTTTGTCTGTTGGTACGGATGGGTGATTATCGCATTTTATTAGATTGCGGTATCGAAGACCTCTCCCCTTTAATCAACGAGTTAGATCAACCCCTACCGGCTGATTGGGTTTTGTGTACTCACGCTCATGCCGATCATGCGCGGGGGTTGTTGGGGTTGCATCAAGCCTTTCCGGAATTGCCGATTTATGGTAGCGAAGTCACCAACCAGCTTCTATTGCTCAATTGGCTAGAAACAGACTCAGCAACAGTTCCCCAATTTAGCCGCTCCTTACCCTGGAAATCGGAAATTGAACTAGCACCTGGGTTGAGTGTGACCCTGTTTCCTGCGGGTCATCTACCGGGCGCAGCCGCTATATTACTGCGCTATACCAATTCCGAACGCGAGTATAAACTATTTTACACCGGTGACTTTTTTCTCTCCAACACTCGACTGGTGGATGGATTTCCGTTGGGAGAATTACGAGGACTGAAACCGGATATTCTGATTTTAGAAGGAACTTACGGTACAGCTCGTTATCCCAATCGCCGACAACTGGAAAATCAATTTGCTGAACGACTTTATAATGCCATTACAGCAGGTCATTCGATTTTATTACCGACTCCCGCTTTAGGACTGGGACAAGAACTGTTAATGCTGTTGCGTAGTCATCACTATTTTACCGGGCGAGACCTTGATATTTGGGTCGATGGAGCCGTTGCAACCGGATGCGATCTCTACTTAGAATTACAGTCTCATTTTCCCGCAAGTGTACAGAATTTCGCTCAACATCAGCCCCTGTTTTGGGATGATCGGATTCGTCCGAGAGTCCGTCGCTTTCAATTGGATTATCTGGCTCAACTGCCTGAATATCCCTGTATTTTAATCACGGAAGACTCGATCAATGTGTTGGATTATGCCTTGATTCCTGGCCGCTCTTGGGTGTTGTTTTTACCCGAACGTCCGGGAACTCATTGGGATATTCCACAGGCTCTAGAAGCTCAATTTACTGGGGTAGAAACTTATTTCTTACCCGAACATTGCGATGGAGCCGGTACCACCCAACTCATTCATAATCTACGCCCTCAACACATTATCTGGGTACATGGATCTCCGACTTATCTTAGCGATCTGACAAATTTAGATGAATTACGCAACCGCTATCAACTGCACTGTCCCTCAGCCGGAACATTAGTAGAGTTACCCGTGGGAGAAACGTTTTTGCAACCCGCGATCGCGGACTTACATTATGGTGGAGAATTAACCGAATTAGTTAGTCATATTCAGATTGCTTTGCCCTCAGCCCTCACTAGCGATCCACGCTGGCTGTCGTTTGCAGATACAGGATTGGTAGAAGCGCGCTGGCAAGGGGAAGAACTGGTATTACGGGGTATTTCTCAGCGGGAATTTCTCTCACAAAACAATGATCGCCCTGTTCCCCCAGAACTAGAGTGTTGTGGCAATTGTCACTATTATCGTGGTCAACGGTGTTGGAACTCAGAGTCTGCTTTGTATAGTTTTAAAGTAACAGCAGATGGATACTGCCCTGTCTTCACACCCCGTCCGCTTCCTCCAGGCGAGGAGATAGAGTGAACTTGTTATTCGTCCGAAGTCATTTGTCGGTTAAAACGAATAACCCATAAACAGCAAGGAATGACTAAATGACAACTTCTCCTTAAAGTTGGGATAGACTTGAGTAGTATAAGTGGAAAGATTATTGTATTCGCTATCCAATGGACAGTGGAACCTCAGAACTAGTAGAAATTAAGCAACAGCTCATGACTCTCAATCGTCCCAAAAAACCGAAGATGCTAGTGGTAGATGATGAGCCAGATAATCTAGATTTGCTCTATCGCACCTTTCGTCGGAATTTTAATGTATTTAAGGCAGATAGTGGAATTCAAGCATTAGATGTCCTTAAAACTGAGGGAGAAGTGGCTGTGATTATCTCGGATCAGCGGATGCCTGAGATGAAAGGAACGGAATTTTTAAGTAAGACGGTTCCGGAGTTTCCGAATACCGTTCGGATTATTTTAACCGGATTTACAGATATTGAGGATTTAGTTGAGGCGATTAATTCGGGACAGGTTTATAAATATATTACGAAGCCTTGGGACCCTAATGAACTCAAAAGTGTGGTTCAAAGGGCAGCCGAAACTTATGAACTATTAAATCAACGCACTGAAGAGCTACAACGGGCGCATAAACAAGCTCAGCTTCTGTGTCAAATTCTACAATTAGCTCAAGCGGTTAACTCTGTAGAAGATAGTTTATCTCCCATTACTGAAGCCATCGGTCGTAATTTTGATGTAGATGCTTGTATTTTACAAGCGGTTGAACAAAAGACGTTAACTTCACTTCGTGGCACTTATAGCCTGGATGGGAGTGTGGATGATTGGTTAGCAACAGATCCTTTAGTGGCTGAGGCAGTTGCTTCTCAAACCATACAAGCCAGCGTTAACATCAGCCGAGATAAAGATTTAGCGCAGGTTGAACATTATCAAAAATCTGGTATTCAAGCTCATGTTAGTATTCCTGTGATTTACAAACAGCTCTGTATTGGCATATTATCTCTACAGTGGAAACAGCCTTGTCAACTCCACCCAGATGATTTAGACTCCCTCAACTTAGTTAGCCAAACTTTAGCCTTGGCTTTAGTTAGTTTAAAATGACCCGCAACAGTGAGCAGATTCAAGCAATTTTTGACCGCATTGCCCCAGTTTACGATCAGATGAATGATTGGTTAAGTTTGGGGCAGCATCGGATTTGGAAGCAGATGGCAGTAAGCTGGAGCCAAGCACAGCCGGGCGATACAGCACTGGATTTATGTTGTGGTAGTGGAGATTTAACTTATTTATTGGCTCGAGAAGTGGGAGTTGATGGAACCGTTTATGGGGTGGATTTTAGCAGCCAACAGTTAGCGATCGCCAGGTCTCGACCCGCTCCTGTGAGCTTCTCAACGGCTCCTATGACTTGGATCGAAGCTGATGTGCTAAATTTACCGTTTTCAGAGAATACGTTTGATTGTGCCACCATGGGCTATGGCTTACGCAATGTTATTGATATCCCAACCAGCCTCAAAGAGTTACATCGTGTCCTCAAACCCGGAGCTATTGCTGCTATTTTAGATTTTCATCGCCCCAATTCTGTGGTATTACAACAGTTTCAGCAATGGTATCTGGATTATTTAGTCGTTCCCTTGGCAGAGACTAAGGGCTTAAAACCAGAATATGCTTATATTAACCCCAGTTTAGAACGCTTCCCTGATGGTCAGCAACAAGTGGCGATCTCTCGATCGGTTGGATTTACATCAGCTACCCACTATGCGATCGCAGGGGGTATGATGGGAGTATTAGTGATTCAGAAATCTAAGATTTCAAACTAATTTACCCTCAACGCCGCGTATCAGCTTTTGGTCGTGTCTAATTCGTTTCAACTTTGGGTGTATATCGCACCTCCTATCCTGGGTGGAATTATTGGCTACTTCACCAATGATTTAGCCATTAAAATGCTTTTTCGTCCATACAAAGCCATTCGAGTCGGTGGACGACAACTTCCGTTTACCCCAGGTTTAATTCCTCGCAATCAAGAACGCCTCGCTAAACGGGTTTCAGATACCATTATGGGGTCATTGCTTACCCCAGAGGAACTGCAAAATTTAGCCCGTCGCTTACTGCAACTGGAGCGGATGCAAGCGGCGATTGAATGGTTATTGCAACTGGCTTTAGAGCAACTGAAAGCCGATCAGGAGCAAAAAACGGCTAAAATTTTATCGGGTATTTTACAAGATTTACTGGGAGAATCTTTTCCTCGATTTTTACGCATTTGGGCTAGGCAAGAGGATTTTCTAGCGCCTCAAATTAATCAGATTTTTGATCAAGTTTTACTCGAATTTCAACTTTCTCAACAACAATCTCGGCAATTAGCAGACTGGTTAATTGATGTTGTGATTCCCCCGGAAATGTTACGACAGATTTTGATTGATTTTCTCACCGATCGTAATATTGCTATTATTGATGAAGGCTTTCGGGAAAAAAGCAGCGGTACTTACTGGGTCGTTGCCAATTTACTCGGATTACGCAATAGTTTAACTCGCCTGAGAACCTTTTGTTTAGATGATCGAGTTGAAACCAATCGCCGCTTAGGTGAATTAATTATTGCTCTCAGTGTGCGAGAAAGAATTCAAGAATGGCTACAAAATTTATCTTTGCAAAATCTCCCCGTTTCAACGGTTCGACAGTTACGTAAAACCTTACAAGAAACCGTTCGTCATTACCTGCAAGATAAAGGCTTAAATTTAATTAACGGCATCACTCAATCCATTGATTGGGAACAGGTTTCAATGCTCATTTTAAGACGTTTACAAGCCTCAGAAGTACTTAATAGTTCCCTCGGTCTAATTAGTAAAGAATTGGCATTAGTGTTAGAACGTTATTTAGAACGAGACTTAGAAAATATTGTCGCTCAGGCGATTCCTATTCTCAATATCGATCAAGTTATTATTGACCGTGTCCAATCTACTTCTCCCCAGGAATTAGAGACGGCAACCAACGGTATTGTTAAAAGTGAGTTACAGGCTATTGTTAACCTCGGCGGAATTTTAGGGATCATTGTGGGGTCTCTGCAAACTGTGATCCTCTTGCTCCGATGAAGTTAGTCAATTATACTTATCTTAATTCATCCTACGGTTTTGACACTTATGTCCAAACGTAAACTGACTCCGGAACAATTTGCTCGCCTCAAAGCAGAAAGTAAAGCGCCTTATCGGGGTTTACGACAGTTTGTCTATGTTGCTTTCGGTGCGTCTGGGTTTATCGGGGCGTTAGTCTTTTTATCAAAACTGCTGGCGGGTGAGGAATTGGGAGCAACTTTACCCAATTTTGCCTTGCAAGTGGGGGTTGTCGCCCTGATGGTGTGGTTATTTCGTCTTGAACTGAAAGCGCAACGCCGTTCCTCCGATCCCAAGTAACATAACTTGACAAAAATCGACATAGATCCATAACCCTTAAATAAAAGAAAATAAAGAAAACATTACGAAATGCGTGATCCCCGATAAATTTCTGGCAAAATACAAGTATTGAATCAAATGAGGTCAGCTTTTATAAAGACCTTAAACGTGAATCGCTTTTAAACCTTGAATTGGGGTCAGCTTTTATATAGACCCTAACCATATCAAAAATGATAAGGCACTCTTCTTTCCATCGTGAACGAGGAGTGCTTTGTCTATGATGGGATTCAGATTTGAAAGCTAATCACAGCAAGTATTTCAGCCAAGCACGTGGTTTCTTGTACATCAGTCGCCATCCCCCTAAACAGAAATAAAATTAGACTCAGTCAGAGTCGTTGTATCTACTCCTGTGACAGTGGCTAAAATTTCTTTAGTCTCATCAACAAGAATACTGTTACCTGCGAAGGAAAGTTCGCTGAATGTTAAACCGCCTGACAAACCAATTGAGTCATTTCCATTATTAAAATCAGTAATGGTATCTGCTCCCTCTCCAGTCGCCAGGACGAAAATATCATCACCTAAATCACCATATAAAACATCGTTTCCATTTCCACCGTTGAGAATATCTTCACCCTTACCGCCGTACAGAGTATCATTACCTTCAAGTCCAGTCAGTACATCTTCACCCCGACCACCGAGAATCAAATCAAAGCTTCCACTGCCAGAAATAGTGTCATTGGCTACAGTGCCGATAATCTGATAGACCGGAGCATTGCCAAAATTAAGATCGCTTATCGACTCATCGTCTGTTACCTGTATCTGGTAATTAACTTCGTTAAACTGCCTGCCATTAACAGGTTGTAAATCGCGATTATTAGATTCTACATTAGCACTTGCTAAAAAATCTTGGTAGATCTCGATTTGTTCTGAGGAGACTTCAATCGGTTTTTCAAAAACAAACCAATTAACATTTTCGGTAAACGGTGGCGTGGTCAACGAACCATTATAAAACCGTCCCGAATTATCGGGTAACAACTCAGTAATCTCAAGTGATTCGCTAAATGGTATGCTGTCTGGCAGTTGTCCGTTTGTTGCAAGCTGTGAGTCTAAAGTCTCGAAAATGGGGGCTAATATTGGGTTTAATTCCCCTTCTTCAATAAATACCCCCAGGACTGTCAGTCCTCCAGCTTCGTTGCCATGTACGATGTGCAATTCTAACTCAAAAAGCTCGCCATTGACGGCGTGTTCGCTTTCTGAATGAAAATGAATATTAACGAGCTCAAACTCTTCTCCATCGACATTAACAAAGTTATTGTTTCCTGGTTCATAGATGACTGCAAAATTGCTACCTGTACTTTGAATTTCTATTGCGCCCCCGCCATCGTAGCTTGTTTTGAGAATATCATCGAAATCAATCGGGGGAACGTTCACAATATCGACACCCGATTGGAATTCGTCCGTGATACCCAGCTCAACTTCTATTGTTTCTGTGGCAAAAGTAGGGGAAGTTTGTACTAAGCCGAACTGGATGACTTGGCTAACGATATAGGAATTTGGGGCTAAATTTGAGAATTCGTAAAACCCAGAGCTATCTGTCGTCTCTGTTGCTACGATATTGCCACTAGAATCAAGTAATTGAATTTCAAAATTCTGTAATCCCGCTTCTTGGGAGTCCTGAACTCCGTCAAAATCAATATCGCTAAAGATTGTACCTGTAATAGATGCGACCATATTCAATACTAAGTCATGTTATATTATCTGATCATAAGTACGATAGATTATCATAATCAGTGTTGAAAAACTAGCTTTCTCAATAAAATCCCTTGATCCCCAGATCATATTGGAGAACACCTCAACCCATTTTTGAGTTTTTCTATTGTTTGCTCAACGCAGCTCCCAACCCACAAAATTTCTACCCCGTCTGTCAAGCGACTGGAATATGGTATATTTTTGATTGATTATACCCTCTCACTAAGACTCTCTTAGGGGTTCTATAACTGCTGCAATACCTTGCGAATCACAGATGCAGGCACTTGATCGGTGATAGTCACTTTACCAATATCAGTAGGTAAGATAAACCGCACAATTCCGGCTTTAACTTTCTTATCCGTTTGTAGCGTATCGATAATTTGATCGATATCCAATCCCGCCGGAAGCTGAGTCGGTAACCCTGCTTTTTCAATTAAAGCCAGTTGAGCGCGATCGCATTCAGTTGTCCACATTCCCAACTCAACCGCAATTCGACTGGCTGCAATCATCCCAATCCCAACCCCTTCGCCGTGTAAAATAGTGGTATATCCGGTCAAACTTTCAACCGCATGACCAATCGTATGACCATAGTTTAAAATGGCACGTAACCCGGCTTCTTGTTCATCTTGACTCACCACTTCTGCTTTGGCTTGACAGGAACGTTCGAGGAGGCTTTGCAGTAGGATCGGATCGATAGCCGCCATTGACCCGAGGCTTTGAGACTGTTCTAGCTGCCTGAAGAGTTCACGATCCCAAATCACCCCATATTTAATTACTTCTGCCATTCCAGCGCGTAATTCCCGTGGCGGTAATGTTTTAAGTACAGTGGGATCGATCGCGACTAATTTCGGTTGATGAAACGCACCAATGAGATTTTTTCCCTGGGGATGGTTAACTCCGGTTTTACCCCCAATTGCAGCATCCACCATCGCCAGTAGTGAGGTGGGAACTTGTACCACCTGAATTCCTCGTAACCAAGTGGCTGCGGCAAACCCGGTCATATCCCCCACTACGCCTCCACCCAACGCCACCAGGGTTGAAGATCGTTCTAAGCGATGTTTCAAAGCGGCATCATAAATAATCTGTAGGGTTTTCAGGGTTTTGTAAGACTCCCCTGCGGGTAGGGTACAACTCTCTACGTTAAAGCCAGAAGACGTTAACGACTCAACCGCTTGTTGTCCGTAGTGTTGGAAAATTTCGGGGTTAGACACCAATAGGACTTTTTTGCCTAAATTCAGGGGAACCATTAACCTGCCTAATTGGTTAAGATTATCAGGAGCGATCGCCACATCATAAGACTTTTGCCCTAAATCAACCCGAATTACAGCCGCCATGGTCTCTCCTTGATCAACAGATTCATAGTGGCTGTATTTTAACTCAACCCGTGGTTCAATAGAATATGAATAGATTTAGTGGAGAATGATTTATGAGTGCAGGAGCTGCGATCGCTTACGTTGGGATTTATGTGGGTGCTTTAGGACTAGCAGCGGGGATTATGTTTACCTTGCGTTTAGTTAAACTCATTTAAATTTTATTTCTGGCTAGAGACGTTATGTATAACCGCGGAATGCGGTCAACGCAGGCACCGGATTTTACATCCGGTGTACCGTTGACGTCTCTACATATATAACGTCTCTACGATTTATCAATAGACTCTCACTTTAGTTTGACTTGGCTTTGAGGTTTAATGTACGCTTAATGCGATCTGATATGCCAGAATTATTACCGAATTGAGCATCATTCAGCCGAGCATCCATCAGGTTACTTCCAAATAAATTAGCGCCTTGAAGGTTAGTATTACAAAAATTGGTTCGGGTTAGCTTGGCGTGACGAATTAAACAGCAACACAGGTTAGCCTGCTTAAAATCTGCGTGACTCAAATCGGTACGGGTTAAGTCAGCATGATATAAATTTGCTTTACACAGTTGCGCCTGATAGAAGTTAGCATGACGTAAAACGGTGTAACTCAGATTGGCTTGAGTAAAGTTAACAAATTCTAGGTTAGTGTGATTCAGGTTGGCGTGGTTTAGGTTGGCTTGGGTAAAGTTGACATATTGACAGTCTGCTTTCCCTAAATTAGCCCCATGAAGATTAGCCTTTGATAAATTCGCGCCTGATAAATCAGCCCCTCGAAGATCGGCGTAACTCAAATCAGCTCCGACTAAATGAGCCCCTCTGAGATTGACTCCTTTGAGATTGGCACAACTCAGGTTAGCATCTCTGAAGTTGCTTTGACAGAGATTACCGTACTGTATATTGGCGTGGTTTAAGTCAGCTTGGGAAAGATTGGCATAATCTAGGCGGCTTGCCATTAAGTTGGCTTGGGCTAAGTTGGCTTGCCGTAAATTGGCAAAATTTAACAATGCACTGGTGAGGCAGGCGCGGACTAAAGTGGTTTGTTGTAAATTGGCTCGGCGTAGATCGGCTCCAATTAAACTTGCCTCTTTTAAGTTAGCATGGCTGAGATCGGCAATCAGCAGTTGAGCTTCATTCAAAACTGCTTCACTAAGATTGGCTTTTGAGAGATTAGCCAGCTTCAAGTCTGCTTGAATTAAGTTAATGCCCGCTAAATTAGTCTCTCGTAAGTTGGCTTCCCGTAAGTCAGTGCTGGTCAGTTTAATACCTGTTAAATTGCGACCCCGCAAATCTAACCCTTTTGTCTGACAAAATAATCGATAAGCATCTAAATTAGACAGCGGCCCGGATGGTTCTTGATTGTCAACTTTAACCAGGTGATACTGAACATTTTCTGTGAAAATTGTAAACACTAAGTTAAAGACTTCGAGAAATCGAATAAAGGACTGACATTGTTCTTCTTCAAAATTTTGATAATATTGAATTAATTTCGCAATACAAACTTCTAAGTAAGTGCGAGAAGCACTACAAATTAAGATGAGTTTGAGGAGGATAGTGACTAAGGTTAATGGATTGCCGTGGTTGTTAAATAGTAGAAAAATTGCAGAAGGCGTTGTACTATCTTCTGTCGTTAGAAATTCAATGAGACGGTTACAAGTCCGAATCAAAATCCCTTTTTCAACCGGATCATTATTATAACTTTCATACAATGTTTCTAGCTTACGACAAAGCTTATCTCGTAATATTTTAGTATGATTAACCTCCGGTTCTTTTAGCATTAAATACTCTGGAAGCTGAGCTTTAAATGCAGAATAACTGGAATTTTCAATTTCTTCTAAAAAGAGCTCTGCTTGTCTAGTATGACTATAAACTCGTTGAGAAGACAGGGTTCTTTTAATTAAATTAATCACATCGTCTCCAAGCTGAGTTGGATTTTTAGTCTTTTTTATGGATTGATTCTTGGGAGATTCTTTGCGGACGATGTACATTGCCAGATCAAATTTATATTTATCCCTGAGTTGTTTGGATAAATTCCGAGCCAGTTCTTGCTGCTCAATTGAGTTTTGTGGATTAACATATTGCGAGACTAATAAATAGGAGGTATAACGACTACTCCAGTTGCGCCCAGTTTGTAGGGCACATTGACGAATTTCTTGATAGTCTGAGCTTTTAACAAATTTAATGAGCCATTTTCTTAATCGACTCACTAAAGTTGATTCTGAATAAAACTCTTGTCCTGCGACTTCTTCAAGTTTAGACAGTAGATTCCCTGTCGCAGAATAATTCCGATTAATATACCAGTTGTTAACTAAAATATAACAAACCCGCTTAATTGTGTTGCTAAAGACAGATTCGTTATTATCAAAAACAATCCGATTCAGAGCATGATTAATTTCTTCATTTTGCTGGCTTTGCATGAAGAAAAATAAGCGTTCAAATTCTTCTACAACAGTGTCTGGGTTCCACTGTTTGACAATTTCGATAAAGAAATCATAGATGACTTCTTGCGCGACTTCAACATCTTGAATTGGACTATACCCTGAAAGAAAAGACTCAGGTTGAGAATCATCGTAGGTGCACCTGTAAGTCATTGTTTATAATTTGCTACCTCACTTCCCTAGATTTTATCGTATCAGAATACATAAATATTGTCAAAGAAACTTTAAGAAAATAAAAAGATTCAACAAGCAATAAACTACATTTTTAGACATAGTAAAAAAACCGGACAACTGTTTCAAAGTTAACCAGACGGGTTGAGCTATTGCGAAAAATAGTTCTACAACAGAAGTATTGATCGCTCTTGCTGTGACTGTGAGAAAGGCGGAGACAATCGGGTCTTTAAATCGGGGTGACTTGCAACTGAGCCGAACCTAAAATAGTAACTTTTAAGTTCTGTATTGCGACTGTTAAACTTAAATGGTTTGACTTGAGGGAACTAAAACTTTGCACAGATCTGATTAACAGAGATTATAGCGAATTTAGGAGAATATCTGCTAAATAACCAACAGTCTGTTAATGCCAAAATCATCAATTGTCTGTTCGGTACTTTTGCCATCAGAAACAATCTACTTCTACTGATGATGTACTCCCCCTATATTCACAGTATAAGATAACTCGAAGATATAGACATGACTAAAGCTGCAATTGTAATTGCCTAAATCGCCACTTTAAACGGAGAAAGGCTGATTCGAGGGACGGCTTGGGATAGTACACCGCAGTTTAACTCAGTCAGATGCCTACTCCTCAGGCGAAAACGTGGTCACTAAATAGATAGAAGTACTGTGAGATTGAACCTGACGACTAATTTCTGTACCCAGGCGCTGAGCTAAATAGGTAATCCCAATTTCTGGATGGGGTTGAGTTGTCTCTCCTAACTTCGTGGGTAAAGTCCCAGTCGGTAAAGCGTTAGAGTACAGGGTTAATGCTAAGCAAAAGCAACTTGCCCAAGTCATTCGCTGTAAAATTATTTCGATGGTTGCCATATATGCACCCTCTCACCACACTAAATAGAATCAATGGGTACTAACTACTACCCGACATGATCTGATTCCTGAAAATCATCGGTTTAATTCAAAAAAAGAACCGCCTCACTGCACCACGAACTGAAACACAAGCGAGACGGACAATATAGAGTTAAAGTGAGCAGCAGTGTTTAGGTGGCTCAACTCACCCAACATCACTCAAATTCCCGAGCCATCCAAAAATTCGATGATGGATTTATCTTGCAAAGAACAACTTGAGGTTGTCAGAGTTTGACTCTTGGGTTTGTCTGTTTGACTGCGGTGGGCTAAATCTTGATTGGATGTTGAAATTGGAGTGGCGACGGGTTGTGTGGGCGGAACATTAACTTGAGTTTGTAAAGATTGAATTTGTTGTTCTAAGTTTTCAATCCGATCAACTAATGCACGAATCACTACCGCTTCAGAGTCGGGTAAGCTACCATGTTCTAAAGGATTAATTCGTACCCCTGAGCGATACACCACTCGTCCAGGAACCCCCACAACGGTACAATTTGAGGGAACTGGCCGCAGAACCACTGAACCGGCTCCAATGCGAACATTATCACCGATTTCAATATTGCCTAAGACTTTCGCCCCAGCCCCAACGACAACATTTTCCCCCAGGGTCGGATGGCGTTTTCCGCTTTCTTTACCCGTTCCTCCGAGGGTTACGCCTTGGTAAATTAAACAATAATCTCCCACAATTGCGGTTTCACCAATCACAACCCCCATACCATGATCGATAAATACCCCTTGGCCAATAGTAGCGCCAGGGTGAATTTCTACACCCGTTAATAAACGGCCGATATGGGAGATGAGCCGAGGAATAAATGGAACTTTTAGACGATACAGTTGATGAGCTAAGCGCTGAAATAGCAGTGCTTGCAAACCGGGATAGCAAAACAGTACCTCAAGCCAGTTGCGGGCTGCCGGGTCACGGTCAAAGATAATACGAAAATCAGCTAAAAGGGTCTTGAGCACGATGAAGTCCCTATTTTTGTCAGATAGACGACTACTATATGTTAGTAGATGCAGGTCAATGAATAAACCCAAAAACCTGAACTTGTGCAAATTGACGCGCGTCACAGCAGCACAAGACAGCTTACATCAAGCGTGAACTGTGATTGCAATTAATTGTTGTATTGAGATCTAAATCTGCTTATGGCTGCCATTTTAACGATATTGATTTTACTGGCGAGTATTTGGTTGACTCAGGCATTTATTTTTACTCCTCTGGCGTTGTTACCGGGATTGCAATTTCCCTCAAAATTGGCTCTGGTTTTTCTGGTTTTATTTCTCTGTTGGTGTATGGGTGAAACTGATTAAACTGACTCGGGTTAAGAAGCAATAATAAATGCCCAATCCGATTTTTTAGGAGCCGACCAAGTGGTTTGATTATCTGTTACTGAAATAGGAATTTCTTGATAATTCTCTTGGGTATCGACCGCAATAATCTGTTTGACTCCATTAATCTTGCTAAGGTCAATTTTTACTGTTGACACTTCTTCGGCATAACAAATCGCTTGTTGATTTCCTTCTCGCAAACAGTATCCCGAATCAATCAAACTATTATCGGGTTCCATCCCCAGTGTAAAATGATTATCAATCACTTGACTATAGGTTTTGATTGCATTTTTATTGGGATAAGGCGCTGAAAATTCCTGATCTTTCGGTTTATTTCCCCAAATATTAGCCACACCCCCCGCCATGGCAGAATGCCACAATCCTCGACGAGTTAGTTCTGGGTTATAGTCTTTTTCGGGATAGCGTGTGGGAGTGCGAATGCGAAATCGATCTTCAGAAAATGTAGGTTGACCTTGTGCTTTTTCTAAATGTTTTCGGTATTCTTGATAATCTGGCTGATGCCATTCCCAAGAAACGTAATCTAAGTTATTGCTAATGACTTTATATTGATTTTTATGACCTCGTCCACCCACTAAATGATGATAACTGCTATAGTCTCTTAGGGTTTGGCGAAACTGTTCGATTTCTTTGGCAGAAGCCCATTCAAACAAGTCAAAACCATAGCCAACAGTCCATCCTGGAATCGGGGCTAATCGAGCGGCAATTTCTTTGTATAATTGATCGACATCAATCCCATAGGTTTTTGGCGTTAGTTTCCGCGCTCGATCTCCCCATACCCAAAAATGTGTGGCTCCACCATTACGATAAGTTTCTAAAACAATCGCTTCAAAATAAGCGGGATTCTCCATCAAATCCCGTAAGTTTGTAATATGAAGTCCGGTAAAACCATGCTGTTTAACAAACTCTTGAATCCCGTTTTCAATGTCGGGTTTATCATACATCACATACTGCGGCACAAATGCTTCTGTGGTGGCTGTGCGAATCCACTTTTGATCCTGGGCTGCGACAAATCCTTTTGCATAGTCAGGACGAGTTGTATTAATGTTGATGCTACCACCGCTGCTAAATGTCCAAGTGCCTTGTTTAGTCGGGGTAAATCGAAACTTTGTCTGTCCGTTGTCTTGGAAGGTTAAGACTTGATATTGATCTCCCTCAGTATGGGTGATGGTAATAGGACTATATTCGGGTAAATCTGCGGCAATTTCGTAGCATTCCCATACGGGACGTTGAGAAAGTTCGGGGGATAAACAGCGTTCTGTATACTGAACTTGAGCAATTTCTTGAAACTCCTCTCTGTATGGGTTTTGAACCTGGTTAGGTTGCGTTTTTGCAGAGATAACTACAATAGAAGCAACGACAGCCAAGCCGACAAACATCAGCATTTTTATAGGTTTCATATCAAGAATATATTGCAGCTAAATTTTTTGGGTTAAACAATCCGATCAATTATTCCGAAGTCATTCACTTCTTTTTATCATAGGAATAGGAGAATCTAGATGCAATCTGATGTCAAACTTTTAAGCTTTATTTTAACATAAACAATTAACTTTGAGTAGATTCATCGGTGAGCGCAAAAGCAATGAGTGGATAGCAGAGTGTGGCTGGGGTAATGACGAATCAATCAAGTTATTGCACAATAATATGAAAATGATTATCATTATCAAACAAAGATTCATAGAAAGGAACTAACCTCGTGTTTGTTTTTAAAAACCTCAATCCACCTCAAACTTATTCCCGAATGATGGGTGCAGTCACATCCTTCATGGTGCTACTGATGGGTTGTGCCGCGCCAACGCCCCAAGAGACCACTTCGTTAGTGCCAGAAGAGACCACTTCGCTAGCGTCAGAAGAGACCACTTCCACAAAAATCATGGCCACTTTCTTACCAATGTACCTGTTTACCAAGGCAGTGGCTGGCCCTGAGGGTGAGGTGGAGTTACTCGTCCCTGCCAATGCTAATATTCACAGCTATCAAGCGTCTCCGGATGAAATTCGTTCTTTAACAGAAGCCGATATCTTAATTAAAAATGGTTTAGGACTGGAAGAATTTCTCGATAAAATGATTACTAATACAGCCAATTCTCAGCTTCAACAAATTGATGCTAGTCAGGGAATTGAACCTTTACAAGAAGAAGAAAAACACAGTGGAGAAGATCACGATCACGATCACGATCACGGTCATTCTCATGAAGGCGGTAATCCTCATGTTTGGCTCGATCCAATTTTAGCACAAGAACAAGTCATAAATATTCGAGATGGATTGATAGCCGCAGATCCAGAAAACAGTCAAACTTATCAAACCAATGCAGCGGCTTATTTGAGTCAACTTCAACAACTCGATCAACAATTTAAAGCTCAATTAGCATCATTGAAAGGATGCCAATTTATTGCATTTCATGATGCTTATCCCTATCTAGCAGAACGCTATGGTTTAGAACAAATTGCTGTGATTCAACTACCAGAAGATAGTTTGTCTCCCTCAGATATTCAGCGAGTGATTAATACAGCACAGCAATATAATATTAAAGCATTATTATCTGAAACCGGAGTAGAAGATAATCGTTTACAACGGATTTCAGAGGATACAGGATTGCCTGTAAAAACTTTAGATCCCATTGAAACGGGTAACCTTGATCCGCAATATTATTTAACAGCAATGGAAAACAATTTACAGACTTTAGTTGAGGCGTGTCAATAAAATTTATAGCACTATCTATTATGGCAGTTATAACTTGTATGAATAGTGCGTCCGATGACGCACCCTACTTTAGCTTTAGCATTTTAATAGAATATTATGGAGTTATGATATCATGTCCGGATAATTAATTATAATAAAACCATTATCTACTCTTGCCTTCTCTTCTCTCCTGACTCGGTGACTCCTTCTTCAATGAGTTATTACTTGCCAAATCCATCCTTTTTTATAGGCTTTTTTTACCTGAATATTACTATTTTTTTCTAGACTAATTTTTAACTCTTCAGAAGGACGAAATAAAAAGATTTTATCGGAGTTAGATTTAGAAAGAGTCGGAACAGAACCGCGAGGGATCAGTTGTAAAGATACGGTAGAATTGAGTCGATGAGATAGAGATAAAACCCGACCGGGTTCTTCATCAGTAATAATCAGTGGGTTATTGGCTTGATTAATAATTTCTGCGATTTGTGGCAGATAACGACTTTTTGCATAACTTTTATTCCACCAAACCGCATGAATAGATTGTACCGCACTAGAAATAATCCCGAGTGATAATATAAATATTAAAATCCATTTCCAAATGGAGTATTTTTTAATGGTAAACGTGAATAAATAAGCGATAGCAATTTGAATGCCTAAATAACAAGGAATGGCATATCGGGTAATACTAGAACGTCGTCCACCGAGCAGTAAATCAGGAACAATTAAACCCAGACCTAATACTCCAATTAAAGTTATGATAAATATCCCAACTTTCGGCGGTGTGGTACGAATCAGAATGTAAATCCCATAGATGGTTAAAAATAAGAAAAAATATAAAGTTGGATTGAGTAAACTGGTTCCTTGATTGACATCAAAAAATATACGACCTAGATTTAATCCCCAAAATAACGGTAAGCCTTCTCTCGGAACGCCTGTAGATTTTGTATTATCAACGAAATTAGATAAATTTTGAATAACAATCCATAACCAAGGTAAAAATAATAGTAAACCTATGAAAGAAGCGGTAAAATAATCAAAAAATTGATTGATTTGTTTTTTAGCATATAAAAGTATCACATAAATGCCTTGTCCAATATTTACAAATACTGAAAAAGGATGGGTATAGAGTCCTAATGCAACGGTTAGACTATAAATTCCCCAATGAAAAGACCTCAATTGATTGATCTTTAATGCTTTGAGTAAAGCCGCACTAGACAACAAAATCGTAACAGTCCACAAGCTATATTCCCTTGCTTCTTGTGCATAGATGACATGAAAAGGAGAAATCGTTAGTAAGCTGACGGCAATTAAACTAACGGCTTGGGATTGAAATAATTCCCAGCACAACCAATACATCGCAGGCAGTGCGAGTAAACTGATCAAAGCAGATAAGCTTCTCAGAGAAGCCACAGAATCAGGAAAAATTTGTAACCAAAATCGGGCGAATAGATAATATAAAGGAGAATGTTCTGGATGTTGAGATAACGCTTGAATTACATCACTGAATTGTTTCTCAGCGGTGGGATATTGATAGGTATTTAAAAAATCGCCCACTTGAATGATTTCAGAGGTATAAGCCGTTTTAGCAATTTCTGATTTTGTATATCCTGAAATTCTTAAAGAGGTTTGAGTTTCATCAAACCAATAAACCGGATAACCTAAATTGAAAAAACGAAATCCTATCCCCAGGATAATTGTAAAAATAAGAAACTTTTTATAAGTTTTAGATAATAATGAATCGGTCAACATCTCAAGCTGCGATCGCACCCAACAGACAACAGCGTTATTTTACCGCGTCCCTACGCGATAGCATCTGAGAATTAACCCAGTCCGGCAGTGAAAGGGACAGTTAGAAGCTCAAACCCGTTTAACATTCCCATGCCTAGAGGTCGTACAGAATGAAGCCAGCAATTAACAAGACTCCCAACTTCTAAAGCTTAGCTAAAATTTCGCCTGATTTCCCGGAAAGCCTCCTTAAGATAGAGGGCAACGCTAAAATTTTTCATTCATCCTAAAAAAATCAGAGATTGACTTTTTTCGGAATCAACGCGCCCATTAATAAGGAGGCGACAACGCCATGGTACAGACGCAGCTTGGGAAAGCGACTCCAGACCCTCTAGATCAAGGAGTATATCTCGATCGAGATTGCACAACCTTATCACGCCATGTGCTGCAACAGTTACATAGCTTTTCCCCGGATGCTCAAGACTTGAGTTCTTTAATGAACCGCATTGGTTTAGCTGGGAAACTCATTGCTCGTCGCTTGAGCCGGGCCGGGTTAGTCGATGATGCTTTGGGGTTTACCGGTGGGGTAAATGTCCAAGGAGAAGAAGTTAAGAAGATGGATATTTATGCCAACTCGGTATTTATTTCTGTCTTCAAGCAAAGTGGCTTAGTCTGCCGCCTTGCTTCTGAGGAGATGGAGAAACCTTATTATATTCCGGAAAACTGTCCTTTGGGGCGATATACCCTGCTATACGATCCGGTAGATGGTTCCTCTAACTTAGATACTAACCTGAATGTCGGTTCAATTTTCTCTATCCATCAACAAGAAGGCAACGATGAGGATGGCACAGCCAGTGATTTATTAACGCACAGTGGACGCAAACAGCTAGCGGCGGGTTATGTACTGTATGGCCCCAGCACAATGTTAGTGTATTCCATTGGTACAGGGGTTCATTCCTTCACCCTTGACCCTAGTTTAGGTGAATTTATTCTATCGGATGAGAATATCACCATCCCTAAACATGGGCCCGTTTACAGCGTCAATGAAGGGAACTTTTGGCAATGGGATGAGTCCATTCGAGAGTATATTCGCTATGTTCATCGTCACGAAGGATATACTGCCCGCTATAGCGGCGCGTTAGTGGGGGATTTACACCGGATTTTATATCAAGGTGGGGTCTTCCTATATCCGGGAACTGTGAAAAAGCCAGAAGGTAAATTACGCCTGTTGTATGAGTCTGCACCCATGGCTTATTTGATTGAACAAGCCGGGGGACGGGCAACCACAGGGACTGAGGAAATTCTTGATGTTGTTCCAGACGAACTACACCAACGCACTCCTTTAATTATTGGAAGCACCGAAGATGTAGCTTTAGTTGAATCTTTTATTAAAGAAGGAATGCGTCGCGAAAAACAAGAGTAATATTAGTCATTGGTCATTGATCATTAGTTATTGGTGATTGATGAAATAATTAGTGTACGAATGACAAATAAGAAAAAACAAACAAGGAGTATTAAACATGACAACGAATCATTTATTAGAAATCAAAGACTTTGGTCAAAGTATCTGGATGGATAACCTCAGCCGAGATTTAATCGAATCTGGGGATCTGAAAAATATGACCGTTGAAAAAGGGATTCGGGGAATTACCTCAAATCCAGCTATTTTTGAGAAGGCAATCAAAGGAAATGCGATTTATGATGACGATATTCAAGCAGGAATTGAAGCGGGTAAATCGGTAATGGAGATTTACGAATCTCTGGTATTTGATGATATTCGCAATGCTTGTGATGTCTTGAAACCGATTTATGAACAAACTGAGGGTTTAGATGGATATGTCAGTATTGAAGTCCCCCCCAATATTGCTAACGATACTGAAAAAACAGTTCAAGAAGCGTTACGTTATTATGAGGCGATTGGTCGGGAAAATGTGATGATTAAAATTCCCGGTACGACTGAAGGTTTGCCAGCGGTAGAAAAGGTGATTGCAGCCGGAATTAATGTTAATGTAACGTTGCTATTTGCCGTGAGTAGCTACATTGATACATTCTGGGCTTATATCAAAGGACTAGAAGCACGAGTTAAAGACGGAAAGGATATTAGCAAGATTGCATCGGTTGCGAGTTTCTTCTTGAGTCGAATCGATATTAAAGTCGATGACATGATTGATGCTAAATTAAATGGTGTCACGGATATGAATCGTCAGGCAAAACTAGAAGCGGTTAAAGGAAAAGTAGCCATTGCTAATGCTAAAATTGCCTATCAAGAATATAAGAAAATTATTCAAAGCGATCGCTGGAAAGCATTATCCGCTAAAGGAGCAAACGTTCAACGCTTACTCTGGGCAAGTACCAGTACGAAAAATCCAGAATACAGCGATGTCATGTACGTCGATGAATTAATCGGGCCGAATACAGTTAACACTTTACCCCCGAATACAATTGAAGCTTGCGCCGATCATTGTGATGTCGATAATCGAGTCGAGAATAATGTTGAGGAAGCTTATCAACTGATTGAAAACTTAAAAGATCCAGAAGTAGAAGTTAATCTCGATCAAGTGATGGATGAACTATTAACAGAAGGAATTGATAAATTTGTCAAACCTTTTACGAGTTTAATGAACTCATTAGAAGAAAAAGTTCAAAAGCTTTCACCCGTTAGTTAATTAGACCGTTGGGGCGTATTTAATGCGCCCTATCATCTCAATAATTGTATACGTTTTACGTTCTTAATCATTGTATACGCCCTATAATCCCAATTATTGTATCAAAAAATAGGCGTTCTTTCATTCGTCAAAAAGGATAATTTATGGTTGCACTTATAGATAATCCCTTACGGGTTGGCCTCCAACAAGACCGAGTCCCTGAACCGCAAATTCTAGTAATTTTTGGTGCATCTGGAGACTTAACTCAACGCAAACTGGTTCCGGCGTTGTACCAAATGCGGCTAGAACGTAAACTGCCATCGGAATTAACCATTGTTGGGGTAGCGCGGCGAGACTGGAGTCACGACTACTTCCGCGAACAAATGAAGATTGGTGTCGAGGAGTTTGGCGGCGGTTTGCAATCAGACGACACTTGGAAAGACTTTGCTCAAGGGTTATTTTATTGTTCTGGGAATATTGACCATCCAGAAAGTTATCAAAAACTCAAAGCCTTCCTCAAAGAACTTGATGAAAAACGCGGAACTCGTGGAAATCGAGTCTTTTATCTCTCTGTTGCCCCTCGTTTCTTTGCCGAAGCCATCCAACAGTTAGGTAGCGCCGGAATGTTGCCCGACCCGAAAAAACAACGGTTAGTGATAGAAAAACCCTTTGGTCGGGACTTAGGAACGGCTCAGATGTTAAACCGAGTGGTTCGAGAAGTTTGTTCTGAAGAGCAAGTCTATCGGATTGACCATTATCTCGGTAAAGAAACCGTGCAAAACTTAATGGTCTTTCGCTTTGGTAATGCCATTTTTGAACCCCTGTGGAACCGTCAATTTGTAGACCATGTGCAAATTACAGTCGCCGAAACCGTGGGGTTAGAAGGACGCGCGGGTTATTATGAAACCTCCGGGGCGTTGCGGGATATGGTGCAAAATCACCTGATGCAACTGTTTTCCCTGACGGCAATGGAACCCCCCAATTCCCTCGATGCCGATAGTATCCGTAACGAAAAAGTTAAAGCGGTTCAAGCGGCGCGTTTGGCTGATACCAATAATTTAGAACTGTCTGCGGTTCGCGGTCAATATACCTCCGGGTGGATGAGAGGCCAACAAGTTCCCGGTTACCGAGATGAAGAAGATGCCAGTCCTGAGTCTACTACTCCTACTTACGCCGCGCTAAAATTATATGTAGATAACTGGCGTTGGAAAGGCGTACCGTTCTATCTGCGAACCGGAAAGCGGATGCCGAAAAAGGTGAGTGAAATTGCCATTCAATTTAAAGATGTGCCTCACCTGATGTTTCAGTCCGCCAGTAAACAAGCCAACCCCAACGTTCTGGCAATGCGAATTCAGCCTAATGAGGGGATTTCCATGCGGTTTGAGGTGAAAATGCCGGGAAATTCGCTACGCAGCCGTTCTGTGGATATGGATTTCCGCTACGATACCGCATTTGGTAAACCGAATACAGATGCTTATGCTCGTCTTCTGATTGACTGTATGTTAGGCGACCAAACCCTATTTACCCGAGACGACGAAGTAGAGGCTTCTTGGCGGGTGATTACCCCCTTACTCGAAGTTTGGGATGCCCCTGCACCGGCAGATTCTATTCCTTTGTATGAAGCGGGAACTTGGGAACCGGTTGAAGCAGAACTTCTGATTAACCGTGACGGCCGTCGTTGGCGACGATTGTAAATCAGTTAGAAATAGTTCGTCGTTAATCTCTGTAAAGGCGTGATATATAACGTCTCTACCTCACAGATAACATCTTGACCCAATCATTCACGAACTTGGCGTTATCTACTGTTCTAATCAATCAATAATAACCAATCACGAATGACGAATAACCAACCATGAACACTCCACTTGTTGCATTACAAAAACCAAAGGATATTTCTCTCAGTGAGATAGAAGCTGAGTTAAATGAGATTTGGCTCAGTCAAAAAGCAGGGAACGGAAAAGCGGCTACTGTGGCGACACGGGCGGCGACTTTTAGTATGGTGGTCTATGAACCGGAAGAATTTCAGCAATTGTTAGCGGGGTTATCATTTTACAAAGAACCTGTTGATGGTGTGATTGGAATTGATACCCGTGATGCTATTCGAGATGCTCAAAAAGCTTACGGTTTACCCATCACCGGACGGGTAGACTCAGAAACCCTCAGAATATTACGGGAGGAATTTGCAAAACTCCCCGACGAACGCAAAGATATTGACAATATCGATACTCGTGGCTTTACCATGAGTGAAGTGATTGCGGCTCAAAATCCCTGTCGAGTCATCACCTTATCTCCCACCCTCGGGGAAGACACAGGCGTAACAGCCCAGGTTTCCGCTTATTGTCCGATTCAAAGAAAGAGTGAAGAAAGCCTAGTTTGTGCTGAATATATTACCCTAAAAGGCACAAAAGAAGCCTTAGAACGAGTGGGTGATATTGTCAGCTCTTTGATGATTCCGGACTTACCCAAATTTGTCTGGTGGAAAGCCACACCCAACCCCGAACAAGACCTGTTCAAGCAGCTTTCTCAGGTGAGTAATTGTTTAATCGTGGATTCTTGCTATTTCAGTGATCCTGAATCAGAATTATTGAAAATGCAAGATTTAATTGAACAAGAAACCTATATTGCTGACTTAAACTGGCATCGGCTTTCTCCTTGGCAAGAATTAGCTGCCGCCGCTTTTGACCCCCCCGAACGTCGGCAAGCGATTACCGAAGTTGATAATGTTGCGATTGACTATGAAAAAGGTAATGCAGCCCAAGCGTTGATGTATTTAGGTTGGCTTGCTAGTCGCTTACAATGGCAGCCCGTTTCCTTCACCGAAGAAGGCGGGGACTATGACTTAAAATACGTTAAGTTTACAGGGCCAGATGACAAAGAAATTATCGCAGAATTAGCTGCTATTCCTACCGCCGATATGGGCGAAGTTCCCGGTGATTTAGTGGGTTTACGGCTAAATTCTAATAGTAATCCAGATGCCAATTGCTGTACAATCTTATGTTCTAAAACCACTGGTTGTATGCGGATGGAAGCTGGAGGCAGTGCTCAATCCTGCCGTACTGAAGAAGTGACAACTGCTACAGACCAAAAAGCAGAGTCGTTGATGGCTCAACAATTACAGCGTTGGGGCCGAGATTTATTGTACGAGGAAAGTTTAGCAGTAACAGCTCAAATTCTGAAACTTTAGTCAGACTTTAGGGTGTATTAAAAGCCAATAAATACACCCTTTTTTGTGTCAATTGATTGAAGAAATATTGAAGTCATGAATCTTACTTTTATAGCGTTTTAAATAGAGCTTAAACTCAATTAAACAGAAAAATATAAAAGGGATTTTAAACCGGATCTCCCGCAGCTTGTAATAAAGATTAAAACAGACTTAATAGACTTTAAGAAAATGCTACAATGTATTGATAGCTATAGAGTTTGACTTTAAAAGACGGTTTTGAACCCTAGACAGACTGTGTTCGACAGAATTTAAGCATTGATCAAAACTGGATAATATTTTTGACAATCTATACTGAACTTATTTCTCAGAACCAAAGTCTATAAAAATATAACCTCAATCTTGTAGATGAAAATGTGGTCAAGATAGTATACATATCGTACACACTATCACAAAGACTCACTCTATCTAAATTCAATCAAGGAAACAACATGAAAAAGATTTTAGCCATTGCCACCTTACTCCTAGCAACAGGTTCTACTCTTCCGGTTCAGGCCGTCAGTCTCCAGTCTAGAACCACTCCTGTACGGACTTCTCAAACATTTCAGTCTGAAGGGATGCTAATCGCAGATAAATTAGATGAAGAATTTAATGACTATCGCAAGCGCCGTCACGTTGAACTAGAACGTCAAATGCGACAAGAACTGACTCAACCTAAATATCGTTATATGTCGCAACAGGAAAAAGAACGCTTGATGAAGCAATCTCATGATAACCTGGATGATGCACTAGACAGACAAGAAAAAGCTTGGCGCAGAGACCACGAAAAGCGTCAAGACCGTTATGATAATCGCTTTGATAATCGTTTTGATAATCGCTACGACCGCTATGATCGCTATGATGACCGTTATGAAGGTCGCTTTGATAATCGTTTTGATAATCGCTATAATGACCGTTATGACAATCGTTACAATGACCGTTACAATTACGAGCGGAGTCGATACGATCAGCGCTACAACAATCGCTAGTCGTCATTCACTGACTGAGACGATATAAAGACTTTATCGACGGTCAATAAAAACTTCAATGAATGGAGCCATTTTTTCTTCTGGCTCTATTTTTTTTGTCAAAAAAGTTAAACGGCTTGCTCCATTGCTCATTCATCCCTTCTGGCGCTTTATTAATTATTCATTAGTTGGGAATAGTAAAGATAAGTGCTTTGTAGGACAAGTGACTTAGTGGTTTTTTCACAGGTTTTCTATGCTCCATTTTCGAGATTGCAGTCAGAGAAAGCACTCAATTTCTAATTTTTTCTGGAGTTAATGATAATGACTAGCGTGACACGTCAAATTAATGGCTATCAAACCTTGAAAACCATTCACGAAGGACTAAAATCTCTTGTCTTTCAAGCTCAACGTTTATCAGACAATCAATTTGTCATCCTCAAACTTCTAGATAGTGAATATCCCAGCTTCAACGAACTGATTAAATTTCGTCATCAATATATCATTACTCAAAACTTAA
>JBARXJ010000041.1:0-9156 GCA_049647265.1 Microcoleaceae cyanobacterium | reverse complement strand
CATCAGATCCAGTGGAGGCAGGAATATAAACTGAATTAGATCCACATAACGGTAACCAACGGTTGTCAGCGGTAACATAACCAATGGCTGCTGCATAATCGCGATCGCTATCAGGAACAGCTACTTGCAGTTGTTGTGTAGACTCCTCACAATCAAACTGTTGCATACTATGAGGAATCTCACTCTCAACATCAACATCCGTTACGTCATAAACTCGCAGTTGTAGTTGAACTCCGCCTTGTTCTTTGACTGCATCAACATCAGCTATTGGAAGATCCCAATCTGCCACTACAGTTTGATTTGATCCAGGACTTAAGCGCAGTTGAGTCTCCGGTGAACCCAAAAATGCAGTCGCACCCGCAGCTATTACCGCACCCCCTAACACAATACCGGGTAATCCGATTCCTTCACCATCGTTTTGTGTGTCAGTTGTCTCGGGTGTGTCACTAACTCCAATTGCTGCATCAACTTCTGGGGGAGCGATTTGATCGATATCTGTATCTGTACTGGGAGAATTGGCTGTTAATCCGGGATGAGCTAAAGTGGGTTCTTCTGAAGCTTGAGTTTCTCTGTCTGTTGCATCTAACCAAGGTGAAGGGATGCTAGGTTCTGAGTCTGTTAGAGTCGGCGATCGGCCATTTATTCCAGCAGAAGGAAGATCGGGATCGATAGATTCTGAGGCGGGAACATAAACTGAATTAGAGCGACACAACGGTAACCATTGATCCTCATCCGTCACATAACCCACTTCTGAAATATAATCGCGATCGCCTCGAGGAACAGCCACTAATCGTTGTTGTGTCGATTCATCACAATCAAACTGTTGTACACTGCGGGGTGGATCGCTATCTAAACTCGTTTCTGTGACATCATAAATCCGCAATTGATACTGTTGTCCCCCTTGTTCAATTGCTGCATCCATATCGGCTTGGGGAACATCCCAAACAGCCTCAACACTTTGGGGAGATTGATGAGATAGGGTAATCCGACTTTGTAATGGTCTTCTAGCCCAAGCTAAAGCACCTGCCGCTGCCCCCACTGCACCGACTGCACCTGCAATACCTGCTGCGGTTCCTAAATTAAGGTCTTCAGGACTGGAAGTAACGGGATTAGCAGCCAGATCGGGAGGGGTGCTGGTTGGGGTTGTGCCGACAGGTGTTGTACTGGTGACGGGAGGAACCTCGGGATCGGCTACTCCTGTACCTGTACCTGTACCTGTACCTGTTGCGATTGGGGTAGCGGCAGCACCTGTAGCTGTACCTGTTGGGGTTGTAGCAGTACCTGTAGCGGGGGGCGTTGCAGTGCCAGGGGGAATTGAAGTGACACCACTGGGTCCTCCGCTGCTTTTGAGTAACCACCACAGTAACCCCCCTAATAGAGGAATACCTAACAATAATAGTAGCCACCAGGGAAATTCTCCCTCTGTTGAAGTAGCGGCTACACCACTGTCCGGAACTAGGGCTGTTTCGGTGTCTGTCCCTTCAGCGGGAGGGGTTGCTGCGTTTGGAGGCGTGACTATAGCTGCCCCACCCTCATCATCAGTTGCGGTGGGAGGTGATTCTGCTAGGCTGTCGGGAGTGGGGGTTGCAGTTGACCCACCCGGCGGCACCACTAACCCTGCACCTTCTGTGTCTGAGGGTGTGGCCGCAGCAATCACTTCTTGGCCCGGTTCTGAGGTGGCAAATCCCAAAAAGGCTAGGGTTGCAGGTGTAGCCGTTTGTTTTTGATAAACGTAGGTTCGGATTTGAGAATAAGGATAGCGGGGATCGTCGGGTAAGGTTTGGTGCATTGAGATAATATTGACATTATCTGCATCCAGCACTTGATCGGCGACCGCATACCCAATTCCATCTGTTCCCAAGGCTTCAATCACCGTTTCTGTTTCGTCTTCTGAGACCGGGTCGGCAGTACTTCCGGTTTCAAAGGGGGCGGTTTTGAAGACATCATAGGTACTCAAAGCGCGTCGGGTATCGCTATATTCCGGTCGATCCACTAAACGAATTGGCCCTGGTTCTCCCCCAACTTCCGACCAGTCTGTGATTTCTCCCCGAAATATCCGAGCAAACTGTTCAAAGGTTAAGTTTTCCTGGAAAGAATTATCCGGGCCAACAAGAATTGCAATTTTACCGCGATCTACGGGGATGGCTTCTAAGCCTCTTGCTTTTTCTGCATTAGTTAAGGGACGGCCGACCGCAGCGAGATCGACTTCACCGTTTTGTAAAGCCTCTAATGCTTCGTCGCTATTACCCGTTTGTAGTTCAACTTCGGCATTGGGATATTGATCTTCGTAACGTTGCTTGAGCGCCTCGTTGACGGTGATCATACTGCTTGTGCCGCTGACTGTGACGGTAGCATCCTCCGGGAGTGACTCTGGCAGGGTAAAGCTTGGTGTTGAAGATTGAGCGATCGCACTTGTGTTGGAGTTGGCTTGAAGCTGGGTTGGGATCGCAAAAGCCAGCAAGATCGCCCAAAATGAAACGAGTGTTTTTCTCGAATGTGACATGGTTCTCAAGCGGGTAGATTTATAAAGGTCGTTAATGATCGGTTAATTCTCAATAGTCAGCCGCAGCCGTTTTGGATTAAATTTTGACTATAGATAGGGTGACTTCGCCTTCGTTATCCTCCAGATGAGAATCGAAGAAAAATGCACATAGAGTGGTTGTTTCTATAACATCTAAGGTTAAAGTATCATCGAAGCCATTCAAAGTTGACCAAGTGGCCTCTACGGTAATATTTGTTTTCTTATTGATAAATTTGCCGCCATATATCCAGAGCATCACCAAGGGTTCTCCAGACTGAGAGTCATTGACTTGATAATTAAATCCACCACTACGGATTCTAATCACATAGGTTCCAGGTTGCAACTGTGTCGAAACGGCTGTTTCTTCTTGCAGCTTTTGCAGGGTTTGTGCATCGAGCTTATAGCAGTTGTGTTTGCTGTGAATCTTTAGATCGGTAACGGTACACCCTTCCATCGTTGTTGCTCCTCGTCTGTTATTAAGTGAATAAAATTCCTCACTGTTTTCAAAATGCTATGAAGCAGTAAGAATTTGTTAGATTTTACTATACACTTTTTTTAACGATACCCATTGTTAATGAATCACAATATTCGGAATGGATTTTTGTCTGTTCATCTGTCGGCTACAATAGTCCCCTTGTCACCCGAGTTTAGGTCTCTGGTGTCTTCAAGATTTTTTAACTTTTATTTAAGACTTAGATTAATTAATTTCGTTGTTATCCGATTGTGGAAGATTCCTTAACCTTTCTAGTAATGGATAGGCTACTTTCCTTCTTTGCTCTTATGATAGAAGTTGACACTCTCACCGCTAATTGAATCAGGCAATGTAGCGGGAGATTCTTTGTTCATTGAGGTTACTTGCTTAGACAGGATTTCTCCTGAAAAAGTAGCGGTATCCTCTCCCAAAGCGTTTAGGCTATCTTGTAGCCAAGTTCCCGTATGCCCTACGGTACTTAATCCAGTTTTTAAGATGTTGCGTGCCGCGTTTTCGTCTCGATCTAATTGGCATCCACAAGCACAAATATGAGTTCTAGTTGATAGAGATTTTTGTACTTTCTCACCACAATTAGAACAATTTTGAGTGGTATTTTGAGGCGGTACAGCAATCGTTATCTTGCTATGTTTTTTCCCTAAATACTCAAGCCAAAGACGAAATTGATACCACGCAGCATCGTTAATTGATTTAGCTAAACAATGATTTTTAACCAGATTCTTGATTCTTAAATCTTCATAGACAATCACATCGTTAGAGTGAACTACGCATCTTGCTAACTTTACAGCAAAATCTTTACGTTGTCTACTTATTTTAAGATGAGCTTTAGCTAATTTAGTTCGTGCTTTCCTTCTATTAGAAGACCCCTTACATTTTTTAGATAGTCTTCTTTGAAGTCTTTTAAGTTTCTTTTCTCCTTTTCTTAGAAACTTAGGGTTATCAATTTTGTTCCCACTTTGATCGGTGTAAAATGATTTTAGCCCAACATCTAAGCCAATCACACTCAACGCGGGTTCGCTATCAACCTTAACATCAACAGACAAGATAAACTGACAATAATAACCGTCAGCCCTACGAATTAACCTGACTCGTTTGATAGATTCAATCTTGTAAAAGTTTAAGTCGTAAGTACCGACTAGCTTGATTTTGCCAATATTATTCTTATCAGTAAAGGTAATGGACTTCCTTGTTGTTAAGTCTAACTTCCATCCCGTAGTTTTATACTCTACAGAGCGACTGTTTTTCTTAAACCTTGGAAACCCCTTTTTGCCGGGAATATTCCGTTTACAGTTGTCGTAAAAACGAGAGATAGCTGACCATGCCCTTTCAGCGCTGGACTGTCTGGCTTGTGAGTTTAGTCTGTTAGCAAAGTCAAAGTCATGAGCTAATACACGACAATACTTATTGAGGTCATATTTGTTCACCTTCGCATTGTCCATCCAAAAACGCAAGCATTTATTTTGGACAAATTGAGCTGTGCGTATTGCCTCGTCTATAGCTGTATATTGATATTGTTTAGCTCTAACTTTAAACTCTAGGACTAACATTTATGCTAACCTCGATAGCCTAAATATAGTTTAACATACAGTTTTTGATTTAACTAAAAAATTGTTAGAATATGGATGCTACGCAGTTTGTTTGTTGGTCGGTGTTTCAACGACCGCTAACATCCGTGTAGCGGGGGTCTTCACCCCGACATTAGTGATAATATTTTAGCTTATGACCTATTTCTCATGGCTAAGAACTCGTTATGTCTCAATTTAAATTGCTAAATCGTCGAAATCGTATTTCTGTTGCCACAAGTAATCCGAATCAAAGCCAATTTCTGACTCAACCGGATACGGGATTTGATGGTATCGTCGGGATTGGGACTGCAAATAATATTAATTGTACAGGTTCCCTACTCTATACAGGTCGTCATATTCTAACGGTTGCTCATTGTTTTAATCAAGAGAACGGCGCAGCCAATCTCAGTCCCAATTCTGCCAATTATACTGTGTTTTTTGATTTGAGTTCAGGGCGAGTTAATCTTGCGGTTAAACAAGTTTTTATTCACCCAAGTTGGACGGCAGATTTTGATAATAATTATGATATTGCGATTGTTGAACTGGCAGAAAATGCGCCCCCTGAAGCCGATCGCTATTCAGTTTATACGGATTCAGATGAAATTGGTCAAGTCTTTGAAAAGGTGGGATATGGTATCGGCGGAACTGGATTTTTGGGAGAAGATAATAGTGATGTTTCATCGATTAAACGTAAAGGAAAAAACCGATACGATAGCTTTAGCCAAGTTTTTAATGAAAATCCCCAAAGTAATATTATTCCTAATACTCAGTTAGCCTATGATTTTGATAGCGGTTTACCGGAAAATGATGCGTTTGGTGTGGAATACAATATTCCCGATTTAGGAGTGGGAATAGAAGAGATTGGTATCAGTAGTGGAGATTCAGGATCTCCTGGATTTATTCAGGGTAAAATTGCGGGTTTAAGTTCGTTTGGACAAAGTCCGATGACGGCTGGTGTGGATGTTACGGAGGATAATGATACGAGTTTTGGTGAGTTTTTTAGTGATACTCGGGTTTCAATTTATGCCGAATG
This sequence comes from Microcoleaceae cyanobacterium, assembly GCA_049647265.1. GTDB lineage: Bacteria > Cyanobacteriota > Cyanobacteriia > Cyanobacteriales > Microcoleaceae > JAAURB01. Next base: position 3,547 of record JBARXJ010000041.1, on the reverse strand, counting down.
GATTGAAGAAACAATTGCGTTATCTAATCAAGGAAATGATTTAATTGAAGGGACTGAATTCGCCGATCAACTGAATGGAAATCAAGGAAACGACCAAATATTAGGGATGGCGGGAAATGATACTTTATTTGGCGGGAAAAATAACGATACAATTGAAGCAGGAATTGGAGAGGATTTACTACTGGGAAATCTAGGGGATGATTTGATCAGTGGTGATGTTGGAAATGATGGAATCTATGGCGGAAAAGGTAACGATCAACTGATTGGTGGTTTAGGGAATGATACCCTCAGTGGAGATAGTGGACAAGATAATTTAGTGGGAAATGAAGGTAGCGATCTATTTATTTTATCGAATCAATTTGCCGTTGATGATCTCAATTTAGCCGATAGAGTTATAGATTTTACGTCGAATGATTTGATTGGTTTTACATCAGAATTAACAATCGATCAAGTGAGTTTAGAGTCCACAAGTTTTGGAGAACAAACAGGTATTTTAATTAGAAATAGTTTATCGAATCAGATTTTAGGGTTTGTTAATCAAGCCGCTTTAGCAGAAGTCCAAGCTAGCTTAATTGTTATTTAAAAGAGTAATAATGAGTGAGATTTTAACAAAATATTATTTTTCATTGGTGATTCGTTCTTTATTGTTAGTTTCTCTCGAATCCAATGAAATTAGAAAAAAAAATTTAATTTTAATTCAATGATTACCCCACCTCATAATAAACCATCCATTTGTAACGTTTCAATCGTTTGTAATCCTCTTGGATCGCCCACTCTTAACAAAGAAGATTGAGCATCCTCCCTGACTCCCATATCTTCATCTTCTTCTAAAGCTTCAATCAATGCATCAATTGCCCCAGCATAAACCACATTAGACGGTAATTCTCGGCATAATTGACCTAACGCCCAAGCGCAATTACTCCGTACCGCTGCCATGGTATCGTGACGTAAACTCTCGATCACGGGAGGAATAGCCTTGATCACCACATCATAGCCCACTTTCGCCATTTGTCCCAAAGAACTCGCCGCCCATAACCGCACCGCCGAGATATCGGTTTTCAAAGCATTAACCAAAGGCAATAATGCCCGGGCATCCCCACAGTTTCCTAAAGCCCAGACAACCCCTTTACGGACATAACCATTCCAATCTTGGCTGAGTTGATGTATCAAAGGTTCGACTACATCTGGACTGGTATTACGCCCCAACGCATAAGCCGCACTCACCCGCACCAAAGGACATCCATCCTGTAGGAGTTGAATCAGATGGGGAATGGCTCGATGATCGTGAATTTCACAGAAGGCCCGCGCAGCAATCATCCGAGGCTGAGATTCTGGAGACGTTAGCAACGTCAACATCTCCTCTGGATCGGGTTTGGGCTCTTGCGAGTCTTGCCAATGATCCAGAGGGCTTTCAAAGCTGTCTTGGGCGTTAATTAAACTTAGGTCTTGATCCTCCATATCTTATAATTTACAGCAACTTTGTTTACTTTTTCACATCGTTTCCTCATTCTCTCACAAGGTTTCGGTATTTCTTCGTATTTTTGGGGTAAGAACTTGCTGTTGTGGCCTATCCGGATTGAGATCTTGCTAATCCTGAGCGTACAATCGAATGGCTATATCATGATCGCGATTACACGGAGCATAGAGAATGAAACGATTGGTTTCAATTGCGGTGAGCATCTTAATCTTATCAATTATTTACTCAAAAATTGATTTACAAGGATTAATCGATGTGTTTAAAAATTGCGATCGCAGTTGGATGCTCGTGAGTTTAGCAATGGTTTTTCCCCTGACAATGTTTACGGCTTGGCGACTGCAACAACTGATGCCACAAGGGACTGCTTTAGGCTTTGGAGAGGCTAATCGTTTAATTTTAGCAGCCAGTGTTTTAAATATGGTGTTGCCTTCTAAAATGGGAGATATTGCTAAAGCCTATTTTATGAAAGATCGAGGGCATTTAACGGGTTCTTTGGCGTTATCTTTAGTTATTTTTGAAAAGGCTTGTGATTTATTGTCATTGTTATTGTGGTGTGTGTTTGGACTGTTACTCTACCCTCAAAAGGATATTCTTTTTTGGACAATGACGGCAGGTATTCTTATCGGCTTAATTTTAGGAGTTTTAATTTTATCCTCTCCCGGTTTTGCTAATTTTTTCTTTTTATTCTTTGCAAAAATTGCGCCTAAGAAAATTAAGGAAAAGTTGCTGAAGTTACAAGCCTCCTGGGGAGAAATGCAACGTTATTTTTGGAGCGACAAAAAGCAACTATTTAAAATTAGTATAACTTCTATATTTATTTGGTTTCTCCATCTATTACAAATCTGGTTTTTTATTCTTGCTTTAAAAGCGTGGGTTCCTTTTATTACAAATTTAGCCCTATCTCCCTTAGCGATTTTAGCTGGATTATTACCTCTAACGTTTGCAGGAGTTGGAACGAGAGATGCCGCGTTAGTATTATTTTATCAACCCTATTTTGCATCAACCACCGCAGCGGCTTTAGGTTTACTCTGTACTTCCCGATATTTTCTTCCGGCTTTAGGAGGATTGCCTTTTTTAAGTCAATATTTAGCAACCATTCGAGGCAGGAAAATATAGTAATAGGTACATTATTTTATTTTTTCAAGCACAAATATAGTTATTCTTCACCATCAGAATACCGCATTTTTCTTCTTTTCAAAGCAATAGCTTTTGCAGCTTCTCGTAAAGCGCGACGAGCTGCTTTTGATTCTCGCTGAACAACTGTATAATAATCCACTGTACGATCCTTTAGATACTCATGATAAGCATCAGCAATGGGATTATCAATTTGTTCTAAATTGCTGCTATTGGGAGGTAGTGTCTGGCGTTTCATCAGTGTTTACTCCTTGGATTCCCTCATAACCTAAACCCAGCAATTGAGCCATAACCCTTACACAAGGGACATGAATATCCTTCTGAAATTGCTCGGCTTGACTACTTGTAATAACTAATACTCCTACTATATTATCGCATACTTTGATCGGTTCAGCAATAACAGAGCGATAATAAAATTGATCTTCGGATCTTTCTGTCTTTGTCTCTTTGCTAGTGGTTTGTAGTTCTGTCTCTGTATTCTTTCCAAAAGATGTTGTACCTAATACAAAACATCGTCCCACATGACCGACTCCAGGCTTCCAGTTACGATTTTTCTTATTAATCCTATCATCACATTGACGAAACTTGACTTCTAGTTCACCTTGTTCATTAAGCAGATAGACAGCGATGTTATACATTGCATTTCCTTCTTTAAACCAGAAAATCTCACTACGGCTTTTGATCCAAGGATCTAAAATGACAGAAAATATTTCTTCTATATCTCTGATTTGATTTTGTATAATATTTTTAATTTCAAATAAAGATATAGGAGTAGCAATAACAGCACTACGAAATGTATTAATAAATTGGGTAGTGCTAAACAGGTAAGGATGCATTGTAATGGTGAACAAAATACCATATAGCTCCAATATGGTTTTCCAACTTCTTAGAAAAGGATAATGTTTTCCTCACCAAACGTGACACTCGTTGGCGCAA
>JBARXJ010000040.1:0-73206 GCA_049647265.1 Microcoleaceae cyanobacterium | reverse complement strand
TTAAAAAGCAGCCCCAACCTTCACCTACACAGAATAATTCTCTTAAAAAGCAGCCCCAACCTTCACCTACACCGAATAATTCTCTTAAAAAGCAGCCCCAACCTTCACCTACACCGAATAATTATTTGAGACAACAGCCCAACATTTCACCTACACCGAATAATTATTTGAGACAACAGCCCAACATTTCACCTACACCTAGTAATTATTTAGAACAACAGCCCAACATTTCACCTGCCCCTAATAATTATTTAGAACAACAGCCCCAACCTTCACCTATACTCCTCTATGGGCTACTCTTTATTTTTGTAATAATAGCAGTAATTATCAAAAGAAGAATATGGCCATGCCGTCCTTATTCTAAATCTAGTTCAAAATCTACTGGTTATGATGGCGATATTGGCGGTGGTTGTGGTGGCGGCGGTGGCGGCGGTGGTTAAGTTACCGTTAGCTAAACCCAAATTCAATCTAAGGGTACAACGTCACTTTTGTCTGGCTTAAGACAATATTGTAGGTTATCGGGTGTGGGGTATCTCACACCTGTGGGTATCAAATATCAGGTATCTGACTCCTTGGACAATAAATTGGGTGTCATGTCATCATGCTAAATAGCATCTGAACGAGTCTTTCACTAATCTACCGATTGTTTTATTGCCGAAGTCTCACTCATAGAAACTAATTCTCATCTCTAATCATAAAAAAGTCAGACGTATAACTACTGATAATCAATTGTTTTATGCGATTTTCAGGAGTAATACTTGCTGTTGAGATGAGACGGGTTCATAGCATCAGTGAATCTGAAATAGTTGGGTGATGTTTAAGGTCAGGCAATAAAAATATAGTTGAAAAATTATTAGTGATTTATTCAAGATGACTACCACTCAAACTTCTCCTCTCATCGCCCAGGATTTACAATTAGAGATCGTCACAGATACTCTATTTAAAAGTACTCCAGTTGATTCAACTCTCCTGAATAAAGAACAAAAAATAGTCCTGAAAGCGGGTCAAAAATTTAAAGTTTTGAAATATGGTGTCGTTGACGGACATTTAAAAGTTTTATTAGAAGATAATATTCCCCATATTGGTTCTTTTGGTTACGTTTATATAAAACATATTCGATTTCATCAAGGAGAAGAAGTTCTTGATTTTGATGTCGATCAGATTCCTGATACAGAGATTAACGCGAAATTGTGGATTACTCAAACGACTTTAATTAAGAAAAAACCGATTGATAGTTCAAGTTTATCGCCCGATCAATATACTCAAATTTCCCTCGGACAAACCTTTTTTATTCAAGGATATGCTTCGACTCAAGGACATTTTCGGGTAATATTAACAGAATCTATTGCGGATTTTGGTAATGTTGGATATGTGTATTGGCAACACGTTCGCCTCATTCGGGATGGTATTGAAATTCCCTATAATCCGGATGCCATTACAATGATAGTTCAACAGGAAACTGTAATTAAAAAACAACCGATTAAAACGGATTTATTGAAAGCTTCAGAAAAAGCAGTTTTACCTGGAGAACAAGTTTATGGAATTAAGAGTTATAGTGTAGAGCAAGGTCATATCAAGGTGGCTTTGACTGAAGAAATCTCTTATTTTGGTAATACCGGTTATGTTTTACCAACAGATGTTAGTTTTCAACAACGCGGTAAATCTTTTAATCCCATTCCGCCCCATTTAGAATTAAATATTCCCTATTTTTCTCAACGAGATAATCCGCGTTATTCTTGGTCAACTTGCAATGTTACATCCATTGCAATGGCACTGTTTTACCATGGTCTTCGGTCTCGAATGGGCGGACAATTAGAAGATGAGCTATTACAATGGTGCTTTAATCATGCGGGTGCTGGCTCACAAACCAATCACAGTGTATTGTCGGCATTAATTCAAGCGTATGGCTTTAAAACCAGTTTTAGCACTACTAGAAATTGGGTGGAAGTCAAAGAAGAATTAATTAATCGTCGCCCTGTAGTTTTAGCCGGAGATTTTACTCCATCGGGTCATATTGTGACTTTAATTGGTTATAACAATGAAGGCTATATTGTCCACGATCCTTGGGGCGATGCCTATACCAACTATTCCAATACAGAGGGTCAACGCCTATTATATTCTTACAGTTATTTGGATCGAGTATCAGGGCCAAATGGGAATATTTGGGCGCATTTTATTGATAAAAAGTAGGGTGTAAGATGAGCGAGTGACAAGGTGAGTGGGTGAGTCAAGCGTTTCTTCATCTCCTCATCTCCGGTGTCTCCGGTGTCTCCCCCAGGGCTGTTTCATTCTCGACCAGAAATTTTTCGACCTAACCCCCAACCTCCTTACATCCAAGGTTATGAGGAGTAATTAATAGAAAAAATACTCCCCTCTCCTAGCAGGAGAGGGGCTGGGGGAGAGGTCACAACAAATGTTTCCCGACGCATTAAACAGCCTTGGGTATCTCCCCGTCTCCAATGTCTTAAACAAGAAGTTTGTGATAGTCTATTTCGATAAGCTGCGATGAGTCGCCTCAACAAACTGACTCACTCGACTGGGGTCAATAGGTTGCTCAATTTTACCGTGTCGTTTCAGGGAGCTAGAGACAATGACTCCATCTGCCATCGACATCATTTTGTGGATATTATCATAATTAGCCCCGCTGCCAATAAAAATCGGGGTATTACCTGCGGCTATTCGGGCAACTTCTAAATCCTGTAAACTGGGAGGGTTTCCTGTTGTCCAACCAGATAAAATAATTGCATCGGCTAAGGCTCGTTTAATTGTATCTTCAATGGCATTACCGAGGTTAATATTGCCAATGGGATGAGCGTGTTTCACCAAGACATCGGCTAAGATTTTAACATCACTACCTAATTCTCGGCGATACCGCAAAAGCTGATGAGCATTGCCTTCTATAATGCCCTGATCGGTTGCCATCACGCCGTTGAGGACGTTTACCCGGATGAATTGCGCCCCCACACAGGAGGCGATCGCTAAGGCAGCCTGAGCGTCATTTCGCAGGACATTAATTCCGATGGGTAAGGTGACTAAATTCATTAACCGATGCACAATGAGTGTCATGGCACTAATGACGGCAGGATCGACTTGATCTTTGGCAAAGGGTGCATCGAAGAAGTTTTCAACGATAATTCCATGGACACCCCCTGAAGCTAAAGCGGTGGCTTCTTGTTCGGCGCGATCAATAATTACTTTAAGATCTCCTCCCCAGCGCGGAGAGGTGGGTAAGGGTAATAAATGTACAACACCAATAATCGGATTATGTGTTTTAAAGATTTGATACAAGTCCACAGATTTACCTACAACCACCAAGAGATCAGATCTATCATTTTCAAACCCTTCTGAATTTGAGAGGGTATGAATTCATGCATTTTATTCGGTTTGACCCGCCTCACCTTAGAATAGGCAAGGAGCATCAAAGTTGCCATCAATCAGTGTATCAATAAAGCAGGTCAATTTGTAATTTAAATTAATCGGATAGGGGTAAAGTTGTGAAAATAGCGATGATTATATTAGTCGGAATATTAGCGGGTATGGTGGTGATAGAGCTAGCATTGCGACGAATTGCAGGGTTTGGTCAACCGTTGATTTATCTATGCGATCCTGATATAGGCTATTTGTTAGCGCCGTCGCAGAAAACTCGGCGGTTTGGCAATTGGATTGAGATTAACGGTTATTCGATGCGAAGTCCGGAAATTACCAAAGAACCGACTGACAATACATTACGGATTTTGTTATTAGGTGATTCTATTGTTAACGGGGGATGGTGGACAGATCAGGCTGATATTCTTTCGATACAAATTCAGCAGCAATTAACGACAGAGAATACTCCGGTTGAAGTGCTGAATATGTCGGCGAATTCTTGGGGGCCGCCGAATCAATTGGCTTATTTACAAAAACATGGCATTTTTAATTCAAAAATTGTGGTGTTGGTGATTAACACAGATGATTTGTTTTCTAAAGTTCCGAATCCTTTAATTGTTGGTCGCGATCGCAATTATCCCGACAAACTCCCGACTTTTGCCTTAGAAGAAGTTCTTACTCGTTATTTAGGTTCAGCTTCTGCTGTGCCTGAACCGCCTCAACCTGCTGAATACATTAAAGATCCAGTAGGATTTAATTTAGATAAAATTGCTGAAATTCAACAGTACGTTTTATCAGAAAATGCTCAATTTTTATTAGCTTTAACTCCATTATTACGAGAAATTGGAGAACCGGGTTCACGGGATTATGAAGTGAAGGCACGTCAACGGTTAATGGCTTTAACTCAGGAAAACAATATTACATTTATTGATTTTTTACCGTTATTTAATCAAACGCCTAATCCGGAAAGTTTATATCGAGATCATATTCATTTGAGTGTATCGGGAAATAATATTGTTAGTCAAACGATTTCTCAGAAATTACAATAGTCGTAAGTTTGATAATAAAATAATGTTTTTCAACTCTGATTTTATAGAGAAATTATCTGTACGCTAATATGCAGTAGAATGACTCATCAGCTTACCCCATCAACAACAAACTATCTTAGTGACGGCGACGATAAAATTTTGCTAACTTATCCGGTGAAATTCCTAAAAGATAGCCAATGATAATCAGTTGATTTAAAAGTGTTGTTTTCAATACGCCTAACTTTTGCCATCGTCGTCCTGAAGTAATAACAGCAGCAGAAGAAATCGCAATTTTACCTTTTTTTCGCAGTTGTCGAATTAACTCAAAGTCTTCCATAATGGGTAATTGAGGAAATCCTCCGATTTGCCGAAAGGTCGTGGTTTTGAGAAAGATTGCCTGATCTCCATAGGGAAACTGTAGAAAGCGCGATCGCCAATTGACTATTATTTCTATCCAATGAATGCCGGGTAAATGAGCTGCGATATTGAGGTTAAATGCTCCGGCAGATGTGTGAGGTTGTGCTAAAGTTTGATAAATATAATCATCAAATTGATCGGGAAGATAAGTATCAGCGTGCAAAAATAATAAAATCTCTCCGGTTGCTTGTGTTGCGCCTAAATTCATCTGTTGTCCTCGTCCAGGAGAAGTTTGAATCAGTTTTACACCTAAAGCATTAACCACTTCAACGGTTTGATCTTGACTGCCTCCATCAACGACTATTATTTCAATATTTTTCCCAGTAAGAGCTTGTTGAATAACCGTTGTTATTGATGTTGCTTCATTTAAAACTGGGATAATAATTGAAATTTTTAGAGGGTTCATGGAAAGTTAGAACTAGAAAATAATCTCTCAACTTTCTGATAGAGTTTTAATATAGAATAACACGGAAAATTTAGATTGTGTCAGAGAGTTTAGTCTCTTTTAATTATAAGTAAGTCAAGGTTTTAAGTGCAAGAGTATTGCGAGTTTATTCAAGATAAATCTAAACTAATTTCTAACCAAAACCCACGGGAGAAAGCCATTCTTTCTTCTCATCAAAGAGAGGTATTTGTGAGATAGAGAAACTAATTTTACCCAAATTTTATCTCTCAATTCAGAATGGCTATTGATTTAGTCGAGTTGAGGATCTCCTTGATGAGTATAGAATAAAAGATCTGTATTTAAATTCCAAAAATCAGTAACTTTGTATTCTAATTGATTCAGCATTTGACGCAGTAAAGGTAAGCTTAACCCAATCACATTGGTATGACATCCTTCTAGCTTTTCAATGAATAATCCCCCTTTCCCCTCGATGGCAAAACATCCCGCACAATTTAACGGTTCGCCAGTGGCAATATAAGCCTTAATTTCATCGTCACTGACGGAGGCAAAATAAACCTGAGTCACTCGAGATGTTACCTGTTTGCGATTAGATTTGATGTCAATTAATGCATAGCCTGTCAAGAGTTGACCCACTTGACCTCGCATAATTTGCCAACGAGAAATGGCTTCTGCTGCATCTTTGGGTTTGCCGTAAATTTCACCCGCTACAACTAGAACAGAATCGCATCCTAAGACTAATACTTTTTCTGATTTAATCCGTTTTTGAGCTTCTGAATTGATCGGAAAAAGCGGCTGATTTTGATGAATTTGATCGACAATAACTTGAGCTTTACACTGTGCTAATGTTTCAACTAATTGACTGGGATTTTTGGTCTTAATTTGCGATTCATCAAACTGACTCGGACAGATTAAAGGAGAAATTCCTGCTTTTTCAAGTAATTGTCGTCGTGCGGGAGATGCAGAAGCGAGGATAAAAGTGGCAGGAGTTGGGCGGATCATAAAAGCACTAAAATGGATTAATATACCCTAAAGGAACGAATGGATTGTTCTAACAAATCGTGCATCTTCTCCCAGCGCTTTTCAGTGGCGGAAGCATTAATTGTAAATAATTTACCTCGACTAATGGCAACACTGGCAAAATCATGGCGATTTTGATTGGGTAGTTTCACCGCATATTCTAGTAGATAATAAGTTTTGTCTCCCGCTTCACGAGATTCTGCATTTATCAGTTCTGCTTCACGACCTGACCCAGGCGGTGCAATTGCATTTTTGCTCAGCTTATAGCCGACTTCTGAGGGAGTTCCTAAGGTTTCTAAAGAGGTATCATCGGGAGCTGGACTAATGACAACGCTGACATTTTCCGTCTGTTCTATCATGTCATGAAACACAACATCAGGGCCATCAGAAACTTTGACCTCAGTCCAACCATTGGGATAAATAAATTCGTAGCCTTTGGCGGTATTTACATAGGTTTGAAATCCTCCTCCAGCAGAGATGCACCCCCCCAGAGTCAGACTGATGAAAACAATAAAGAGTATGGTTAGTCGTTTTAACATCTTCAACGTTTGATATGCTGCACTTACTTCATGATTATCTCATGAAAGATTCCCCTTGCTGAAGCTTTGTCTGAGACAATGGCTACATTGGATGTGCATCAACAGAATGCATTCAATCCTGAGGGATGTCAAACGTTGTTAATTTAATCGCGATCAAAATAGTTTATTGTTAATTTAATTCGAGCGATTTTATATTTTATTTAAAAAATTGAGCTGTATGATTAATTAAGGAGAATTGACAAAAACAGAGAAAAGTTAAGGAGCCTTTGAGATAATACCCAAAAGCTCCTGATATACTTGATAAGAATTAATAATTGCTCTTCAGACTAATACAAATCTGTCAGATCAATCAATTACATTAAACCAATTTGAGATAGAATTCCTTGACCGGTGAGTAACTCAGTTGCGACTCCAATGACGAACCCTAACATCGCTAAACGACCGTTCCAGGTTTCTGCAAACTCGGTAAATCCAAATTTATTTTCTTGATTTTCCATGATTAGTGACTCCTGTTTTTGCTTGATGTCAACTGATACATAAAATGTAACATACTTGCCGTCAGTCTGCAACGTTTAATGAAAAAAGCTTGACAAATCTATCTTTAGATGTATCCAGAGAAAAATACACTGTCTTTAGTCATAGAGATTGTGGATCGCTGCCATCACCTTCTAGACTAAGTAACTGGGAATTATTTTAAACTTGATATATGAATATTCGCATCGGCAACGGCTACGACATCCATCGTTTAGTGGAGGGACGACCCTTAATTTTAGGAGGTGTTAAAATAGAGCATTCCTTGGGATTACTGGGACATAGCGATGCGGATGCCCTGACTCATGCGATTATGGATGGGATGTTAGGGGCGCTGAGTCTTGGGGATATCGGCTTATACTTTCCCCCAAGCGATCCAAAATGGGCAGGTGCAGATAGTTTAGTGTTGTTGCAACAAGTTGATCAATTGATTCAAGATCGGGGTTGGCAGATTGGTAATATTGATTCAGTGATTGTTGCTGAACGTCCGAAACTTAAACCTCATATCTCGGCAATGCGCGACCGCCTAGCGAATGTTTTACAATTAGAATCAAATCAAGTGGGAGTCAAAGCCACCACAAACGAAAAGTTAGGGCCTGTGGGTCGAGAAGAAGCCATTGCAGTCTATGCAGTTGTTTTATTGCAAAAAAATTAACCTGCATGACGACTAAAACGGATTATTTTTCTAGAAGATCAGTATTTTTATAATCCTATTATTTTGCTTGCCTGGAAACGATATTATTAATTACAATGAATTTTATTCTCAAGTCTTACAATCATTTTTTTAAAATAGGAATTATTTTATCCATCATCCTATTCTTATCTGCTTGTAGTCCGGCTCAATCTAATTTGCAATCTCGATTAGTGGTGCCGACACCCAGCGGCCCTGGAACATTTAACTATCCCTTAAATCAATCGGCATACAGTGTATTTGGCTATATTTATGATGCTTTAATTATCGAAAATCCCATTACCGGTGAATTAGAACCGGGCTTAGCGGAATCTTGGGAAATCTCAGACGATAAACAGAAGATTACGATTAAATTAAGAGAGGATTTAAAATGGTCAGATGGGGAATCTATGACCGCTGACGATATTATTTTTACCTATAATGATATTTATCTCAACGATCAAATTCCCAGTAGCTTTAAAGATATTTTGCGCGTGGGAGAAAGCCGTCAGTTTCCCTCTGTTAAAAAACTCGATAATTTGCGGGTAGAATTTGCTACACCTGAACCTTTTGCGCCTTTTATCCGATATGCGGGGGGCTTACCGATTTTACCGGCTCATATTTTAGAAGAAACTGTTAGACAGACGGATGGAGATGGCGATCCATTATTTCTCAATACTTGGGGAACCGATACCGATCCTCAAAAAATTGTCGGGAATGGCTATTATAAAATGTCGAGTTATACCCCTAACCAACGGGTTATTTTAGAAAGAAATCCATACTATTGGCGAAAAGATAAACAAGGAAATTCACTGCCTAAGATTGAACAAGTGGTTTGGCAAATTATTGAAAGTACCGATAACCAACTGCTGAATTTTAGATCGGGATCTTTAGATGCATTAGAAATACAACCCGAAGCTTATCCCTTGTTAAAACCGGAAGCAGAACGAGGTAAATATACGATTTATAGTTCCGGGCCAGATACGGGTACAATCTTCATGTCATTTAACCAGAATCAAGGTAGTAATGACCAAGGAAAGCCTTTTGTGAATCCGATAAAATCCGCTTGGTTTAATAATAAAGCCTTCCGTCAAGCGGTTTACTACGCCATTAACCGAGAGGTGATGAAGAATAATATCTTTTTAGGATTAGGCGCACCGCAATATTCACCCATTCCTAGACAAAGCCCTTATTATCTTTCTCCAGAAGAAGGATTGAAAACATACGACTATGACCCAGAAAAAGCTAAACAACTATTAACCGATGCTGGGTTTTATTATGATGACTTTGGTCTGTTATATGATGCCGACGGAAATCAAGTTCGGTTTACATTGTTGGTGAGTTCGGGGAAAAAAGTCAGAGAACAAATGGCAACTCAAATTAATCAAGATTTAGGCAAAATTGGGATTAAAGTTGATCCATTGTTTTTGAGTTTCAATACTTATGTGAAACGCTTATCTCAAACTCGCAGTTGGGATGCTTACTTAGGCGGATTTACAGGGGGAAGTGGCGTAGAACCCCACGGAGGTTATAATATTTGGGCAGTTAATGCTCGATTACATACTTTTAATCAAGGGCCACAACCAGGGGAAGGCAAAATAGAAGGTTGGACTGTTTCCGATTGGGAAAGAGAAATTGATCAAATTTTTGTCCAGGCTTCCCAGGAATTTGATACCGATAAACGTAAAGCCCTATACGGTCGTTTTCAAAAGATTGTCGCCGAACAAGTGCCATTTTTATATATGGTCAATCCGTTATCTTTTGAAGCCATTCGCGATCGCATTTCTGGTGTTCAATATACCCCCCTCGGTGGTGGTTTTTGGAACTTGTACGAGTTAGAACTTGACTCAGATATTAAAGAATAATTTCTATGGATTCAGAATCATTACAACATCTACTTAATGCGGTTGCAACGGGCAAAGTGAACCCGACTGATGCCCTCGAAAAAATCAAACAATTGGAGATTGAAACCGTTGGAGATTTTGCCCGCATCGATCATCATCGTCAACTTAGAACGGGTTTTCCAGAGGTGATTTGGGGGCAAGATAAAACCCCCGATCAAATTCTTCAAATTATGCAGGCGATGCAACAGCGTCATCCTGTGGTCATGGCAACTCGAGTTCGGCCAGATGTGTTTATAAAATTACAGCAACAGATTCCTGATTTATCCTATTATCCCCTGGCAAAAATAGCCGCAATTCATCCCCAAAATCAATTAGAAATGCCTCCGACTCAACCGGGGAAAATTACCCTATTAACAGCAGGGACGGCTGACTTACCTGTGGCTGAAGAAGCCGCAATTACTGCTACTTTATCGGGGTTTGAAGTACAACGGTTGTGGGATGTGGGGGTAGCCGGGATTCATCGTTTACTCAGCCATCGCCATCTATTAGCCGCTGCTGATGTTTTAATTGTGGTGGCTGGCATGGAAGGGGCCCTACCCAGTGTGGTGGCGGGTTTGGCGGATTGTCCCGTGGTAGCTGTTCCCACTAGCGTCGGATATGGGGCCAGTTTCAATGGCTTATCGGCGTTACTGACAATGTTAAATTCCTGCGCCCCTGGAATTGGTGTAGTGAATATTGATAATGGTTTCGGGGCGGCAGTATTGGCAGGACAGATTTTAAGAGTGGGGAAAGCCCATAGTCAAGAAAATACTTGAGATTTAAAGCAAAATGAAAATTACAGGAATTTTTATTCATCCGATTAAATCTTGTCAAAGAATTGTACTGAATGAAGCAGAAGTTACGCCCAAAGGTTTTATAGGCGATCGCGAATGGATGTTAGTTGATAAAAATCATAAGTTTATGACTCAACGGCAGCATCCACAGCTTGCAACAATTCAAATAAAAATGAGTGATGAACAGCTTATTTTATCTGTCAATACAGATATGATTGAGCCGTTTATATTCACTCCAAAATCAATCGGAAATTCTTTAGAAGTTCAAGTCTGGCGCGATCAAACGATTGCAATTGATCAAGGGGATGAAGTCGCCCAATGGTTTCACACCGCTTTACAACTGCCTGACGATCAAACTTGTCGTTTAGTGAAGCAATCTCCCGACTATCCTCGCCCCGTTGATCCGCAATATGCCACCCAAAATAGCGATTACGTTAGTTTTGCTGATGGTTATCCTTTTTTAATTACAAATACAGCCTCTTTAGCGGATTTAAATCAAAGACTGAAAGCGACTTATCCCGACCAAAACTTAGAAACCCCAATGATTCGATTTCGACCTAATTTAATCGTAGAAAGCGATCAACCGTTTATTGAGGATACCTGGAAACAGATACAAATTGGAGAGATTAAATTTGCTGCGGTTAAACCCAGTGGTCGTTGTAATGTGATTACCACTGACCAAACAACAGGAGAACGAAATCAGTTTACAGAACCCTTGAAAATATTATCTACATACCGAAACCAAGGGGGTAGAATTATTTTTGGTCAAAATTTAATACCGCAAAATACGGGATATATTCGGATGAATGATACCGTCAAGGTGTTAGAAACTGAATAAAAGTTTAGGGATAATTCAATTCTGTTACAAAGTTTGCTGTGAGGTTAATCAAATGATTTATCAATCATTATTGTCTGTATTAATATTTGATTAAACGGCTTGATATTTTACAATAAATTATTAATTTTCGTCGCTTCTTTTAACTTCAATGGGTATATTGCAGTTATAGGACTACGCAAAGAGTGTGTTTGACATTTATCAAAGTTGCATAGCCTGTTATGACTAGCAAATAATAGATGACAAATGATTAAAGACTGGGCGTAGCGCCATAGCATCTTCCCAATGGTGATAAAAAAAGCATGACCTATAATCTCCGTATCGTTGATTTACCTTCAGATGAACGTCCCCGCGAACGATTAATTGCCCATGGCGCACACTATTTATCCACAGCAGAATTAATCGCAATTTTACTAGGAACAGGTCAAGGCAAAGGCAAGTTATCAGCGGTGGGTTTAGGACAATATTTACTCAATCAATTGAGTCAACATCAACGAGAACCCTTAGGGATTTTACGCAATATTAATGTTCAAGAACTGACGGAAATTCACGGCATCGGCCCGGCAAAAGCAACCACTATTGTAGCAGCAATTGAACTGGGAAAACGAGTGTTTCAATCTCGCCCACCTGAACTTGCAATTATAGACGATCCTCGTAAGGCTGCCGATGCTTTAAGTCATGATTTAATGTGGCAAGTTGAAGAACGATTTGCCGTTCTTTTATTAGATACTAAAAACCGATTATTAGGCACACAATTACTCACTATTGGTACAGCTACAGAAACCTTAGCCCATCCTAGAGATATTTTTAAATCTATTCTACGTCAAGGGGCAACTCGAGTGATTATTGCCCATAATCATCCTTCTGGTAACCTTGAACCTAGCCCAGAAGATATTGAACTCACACGCCAACTATTGCAGGGGGCACAAATTCTCTGTTTGCCTATTTTAGATCATTTGATTTTAGGCAATGGAGATTATCAAAGCTTGCGTCAAGTCACGACATTATGGCAAGACTATCCTCAAGGTGATTAATTTTATCACTATCTAAATTTCACAAGACTGCTGCTAATGATCGGTTATTTCTCACCTCTATGATCTGACTGTAGGGGGATGACTCAATCAATTAAAATGTTTGCGATAATTGATCGCGCCTCGCATCTTGATTTAAACTGAGAACCCAGTAAAATCAGCACCAGAGCGGCTTTAGATTAATTTAAGATTTCATGATTGAATCAATCACATCTCATGCTTCCCAATTCGCTCAGTTGGGCTGTGGGGTAGAACAGCTCACAATAAAGAGTGCGATCAAATCAGTTTTTAATCAGCTTGACAATTAACGATGCATTTCATCAGCTTTTATACTATAATAATTACAATAATATGCAGCATCTAAGTTCATCATTCACTCAATCAAAAAATTTCAAACTTCAGCAATCATGACAGTTTGTTATTGTTAGGATTTCATCATTATATCCAATCATCAACTTTAACCTAAGTAAAAATGAGTGAACATACAGTGCAGATCAAGCGCTTGCTTGATTTCAAACAATGTCAGGGAGGCAAGCTAAGTAATGCTAGCCTAGTGCGTCTAAATTTGACTGGAGCCAATCTGAGTGGAGCGGATCTAAGCTTTGCTAATCTCAACGGGACTGACCTCAGTCAAAGCGTCTTAAGTGGTGCCAACTTAAGTTTTGCGAATGTTGTTGCCGCCACCTTAACCCACGCGAATCTTAATGGTATTAACGCTCATGGAATTAATCTGTTTGATGCTCAGCTCGAAGGGGCTGAACTTTGCGGTGCAGATTTAGGTTTTGCTAACCTCATTAACTCAAAATTAACCCATGCCAACCTCAGCGGCGCGGATTTAGTCGGGGCAAATTTGATAGGCTCAGACTTGAGTGGTGTTGACTTCACCGGAGCCTGTTTAGATGGAGTTAATCTCGGTCAAGCCAAGCTCAATAGTGCTTGTTTGATTAATACAAATTTAAGAGATGCTCGACTCGTGCGAGCCGACTTAAGCCAAGCCGATCTCAGTGGAGCAGACTTAAGGGATGCTAATCTTCTCAATGCGAATTTAAGAGGAGCAAACTTAAGCGGTGCTAATTTAACAGGCGCTAATCTTCATCAAGCCGATCTCACAGGCGCTAATCTTGATGAAGCGCAAGGGGTTTACTACGAAAAACCAGTTGCTCTCGAACCCGTTCAACATCCTGTAGAACGTCCCACAGTTCGTTTATCTCAATCGGTTTTATCCTACATGAGTTTGCCGCAATCTAACTCATCTCATACTCAAAATATCCCAATCTCTTCGTAAGTTAATGATCTTTACTTACCAAGGGCTCCCAACCATCACAAAAGAAGCCCAATAATAAGGATGAGATAAGTCAATATCTTCTTCTGTCGGTAACGCGGGTAAGTTGACGGGTTGTCCACTCCGGCTCAAACCCCGTAACTGACCTGTTTCTACCCGAATATCACCCTCAATCATCGCAATTTGTGCCTGTCTGAGGGCTTCTGCTTTAACGGTGTGTGTCATGCGGCTTAACTGACGGTAGAACTCACTCATGAGTCCCAAAGTAGCCGCATCATCCACTTGCCATAGGCTTGCCAGCACCGACTTAACCCCCGTTTGTACCGCTAACCCCGCCAAGCCTAACTCTGCTTCTGTATCTCCAAAGGCAGTTTCGCAAGCACTTAAAACCAATAATTCCAAGGGTTCAGCCCCAGGATTGAGCTGTCGGAGTTGCTCAAATTGTAATTTTTGATCCCATAACTGTAAATAAGATTCCTGAGGCTGGCGTAAATTAAACGCACCGTGAGTCGCTAAATGCAGAATTTCAAACGGTTGTTTTTCCCGCTGAGATTGGAGATTTTCTAGGGTAAAATCTTGATTGAGTAAAGTATGACCGCGCCAGTTGTCCAAAATCATCGATAACTCTAATTCAACCGCCGGCAAGTCAACAATCTCTCGATCCATAAATTCAGATGCACCCATAGCTAAAACAGATAAATTATTCATATTTTGATAACGAGTATCAGTTAAATTTAAACTCGGAACTAAGCCTAAATTATATTTTTTGATTAAAAACGATTCCCCATCATGCAGCGTTGCCAAGGGAAAATTACGAATCCCAGGATCGAGAGAAAAGATTAATGTATCAATTCCTTGCTGTTGCAGTTCGGCTTCTAACGGCGCAATCATCCAGTCATAAAGCTGCTGAGCCGGATCTAAATAGTCATGAGAATTGCCGATCTCAGGAGAACGACTCACCTCCCCAATTAATTGCTGAATTTTTTTATTAAATTCGGCTTTATTCGCAGTGGGAATCCGATAGTATTTAGGACGATTGTTAGCAGTGACTAAAATAATTTCTAATTGCTGATCTTTAGAAACCACATAAACCATGGCTGGATTTTTATCAATCGATTGACTCATTGTTTTTAAGCGATCTTGAATCGAAGAAAACGTTAAGCTTTCAGAAGCATTGAGATTTCCTAAGGGATTATAGGTCTCTGTTCTTACGGTTTCTAATCCTTGCACCATTTGGTAAACCTGGGGTGAAGGGGTCGCCGTATTGTTGAAGGCTTGATGAGTTGAGGAAGGGTTAAGATCGGGTAAATTAATCGGTTCATTTGTTTTAAAACGATTCAGCTTTAATTTGGCTAAACGATATTCAATCGTCTGAGATGCACTCAGAGAGGAGGCAGGTTCAGGGGGATGATGAACCGCTGCTATAGGTTGAGTATTTACCTGAATTTCATCAGCAACCATCATTGTATCTGGACTGATTTCGATTGAATTCGACCAAGAGGTTAATTTCACTTTTCCTAAGGTAAAGTTTTGATTTTGTTGCGATTCGATCGGGGTATTATGATGAGCTGGAGTCGCTTGAATTTTTGCCCCACTCAGAACAATATGATCTCCGGCAATTTCGATATTTCCGCCGGGTTGAAGTTGAGGAGAATTGGGTTGATTGGTATCAACTGAATGAGGCATTGAAGTGTTAATTTCACCCGCCACAACAACAGTTCCTCGCGGGACTTCAATACTATTCTGAGCGCCTGAAAGCACAACTTGACCTTGAGCATTAACACTGACACCTTGAGCATGATTACGATTTCCACCCGTTAACATTTTTGGAAAGGCGAGGGGAGAAACTCGATGATTTGCACCATTTCTAGTGTTTTGTTGCCAGCGAGAGTCTGCAATTTCTAAGTTTAATAATTGACCGTTTTGACTAACACGAACAATTTGTTCATCTGGAACTGCCACTAAATTAATTTGACCGCCGGGTGCTTCTAAACTCCCTACACTCACCACTGTTCCGCCTAATAATGTGAGGCTTTCACCTTCTGAAACTGCTAACTCTCCCTCATTAACAATGACTCCATCACTACCTTTAGGAAAGGCAAATGCGGTCGGATCTCCGGTTAATTGTTCGTAATCATTTGAGCCTGTGGCGGTATACCATTTTCCGTCAAATTCTATCTGACTGGCGGTGGTGGCTACAAAAGAAGCCGGAACATTCAATTGAGCCTCTGCACCGAAAACAATTCCTGCTGGATTAATTAAATATAAATTAGAGTTTCCCCCTGCAACTTCAATAATTCCATTAATAATAGAAGCTTCTCCACTGACCACTCGGGCTAATATATTCCGAACGGTTTCTGTGGATGCAAATTGAGCGGTTTGTCCGCGATGAACATCAAACGCACTAAAGCTATGAAATAAATTACCACCAACTCTTCGACCGCCTTGAATTTGAATCACATTCCCTTGGCGGTGCACAGAAGTACCCGTATCTTGAGCTGGAACAATAGGTTGAGCCTGCGCTAAGGTCGGCACCAAACAGTAAGCTAGAGGCAGGGAGGAAGGCAGTAGAGAATAGGCAATATAAAGTTTATATTTTTGTCGAATTAAAGCCTGCTGTTGCCCCGGAGATGCCGTGGCATAAGACAGATCGATTTGATGAATTAATTTGGCTTTAGTTTGAGAAGTTGCATTCATGAAATGTATTAAAAAATGATAAATTTACAGAATGATTACTTTATATTTAATAAATAATTGAGCTTTGAAATAACTCTAAAATATCAATATTTCCGACAGTCTCAATCCGGAAAGTATTAAGATTTGCATTTCTCTGTTATTTAATTTATTCGCAGTCTTTAGAAATCTAAATGACGAGGGTTGATTTATTATCCTCTAGGCTAACCCCCAAAGGGGATAAGTTCCTAAGGTTACTGATCTATTCAGGCTGAAATACACGAGGGGTTTTACCCAGTGAATGACTCATATATGAGGGCTGATTTATGCTTCTTTAGGTTAACCCCCAAACGGGATAAATGACTCGGGTTACTGATCTATTCAGGCTGAAATACACGAGGGGTTTTGCCCAGTGAATGACTCACATATGAGGGTTAATTCATGTCTCTTTAGGTTAGCCCCCAAACGGGATAAATGACTCGGGTTACTGATATCTTCAGGTTGAAATACATGAGGGGTTTTACCCTCTAGATGTTTGACAAATGATTGTGTCAGAATGAAACGACAAAATAATATACTGGGTGTTTAATTATGAGTCGTTCAATTTGGATGCGTACTCTGACTGGTGTTTTACTGAGTGCAAGTCTTTGTGTCAGTGTTCCAGCTTTAGCGCAGTATCGATATGCTTCGAGTATCTTTAACCCGTCCCCAAGCCGCACCAGTCGCAGTGCAGATGGTACCATTGGCGGAGAGTTAGATGCAGCGATCAAATATTATCAACCTTATCAAACCTTTGCAGAAGCAGCCCTGGCTGCGGGTTTAATTGATGAACTACGAAATACAGAAACCACCTTTACTGTATTTGTTCCCACGGATGAAGCTTTTGCTGCATTACCCACTGAACTCAAACAGGATTTATTAAACCCTGAAAATCAAGATAAACTACTACAACTGCTTAACTATCATGTTGTGCCAGGTGAAGTCAGTGTTGAGGATATCGAACAAGGTATGCTGCCCACTCGCCAAGGTAACAGCGTTAAAATTGAACTGAATGAGGCTGAAGATCAACTCACTTTGAATCAAAATAGTGTGGTTAAATCTTCCCAAGGAACTCGCAATGGTGTAATTGTTTTAATTGACCAAGTTCTTCTACCCGAAGGCTGGAATTAATAGCGACCAAATTGTTGAATTAATGTTTGACGAGATTCAATGGCAGAGGTAAAATCAGGCTTGAGTTGAATCGCTCGATCATAAGCTTTAATGGCATCGCCATAGCGTCTAATTTCCTCATAAGCCCATGCCAAATTCGCCCAGGCTAAAGGATCTTTAGGATTAAGATCAATGGCTTTTTGATAAGCCGCGATCGCCTCAGAATCCCGTTGAAGTTGAGTCAGCGCAATTCCGCGATTTGTCCAAGACTGACTATCATTTGGATTAAGCTTAATCGCTTGATCAAACGCATTGAGAGCATCTGTGTATTTTTCCAATTGAAGATAAGCTTGACCTTGATCTCGCCAAGCTGGATCAAATTCTGGGTTAAGTTCTAAGGCTTTTTGATAAGACTCAATCGCAACTTCCGGACGTTGTAGTCCATCCATTAGGAGTGAGCCTCGGTTATGCCAGACTAAATGATATTTAGGTCTAATTTCTGCGGCTTGATCGTAAGCTTCTAAGGCTTCTTCAAACTGTTGTAAAAAGAATAAAGTATTTCCTTTACCAATCCAAGCACGATAAAACTGCGGGTTAATCTCAATTGCTTGGTTATAAGCTTCTAACGCTTCTGAATGACGCTGTAACTTGCTCAATACCCGACCTAAATCAACCGCTGCTACAACATTTTCTGGATTATCCCGAAGCTGTTTTTCGGCTAAAGCGATCGCTTCTTCATAGGCTTGCCGCGATGAACGAGATTGTCCTAAATATTCTAAAGTCAGTCCTTTCTTTTCCCAAGCTTCAACATCATTCGGATCGGCTAAAATAGCAGATTCAAAGGCGGTTAACGCTTTAGAATATTCCTGTAAACCCAAAAACCCTAAACCTCGTCCTTTGATCCCTCGGGCATCACGGGGGTCAATCTCTACGGCTTTATTGTAGGCTTCTAAAGCTTTATCGTAGCGTTTTAATTGATAGCGGGTTTGCCCCAAACCATTCCAAGCCAAATTATAATCCGACGGAGAAAGTTGAATGGCGTTTTCATAGCTAACCCGAGCCGCCTCATAGCGTTCTAAACTATAAAATACATCTCCTAAGTTTTTTAAGCTTTCTGCTGAATTGGGCTGAGCATTAACGGCTTGTTCGCAGGGAGACAGGGCAGCTTCCGGTTTTTCCGCATTCAGTAATTGATTGCATCGATAGGTATAATATTTTCCTCGTGTCCAGGGTAAAAAAGCAACCGTGGCAATTCCGCCAATTATGACTAACCCTAACCAGAGTTTACGACGAGAAGGGCGACGTTTTGTTAAGGCTCCACCTGCCTCAACGCGGGTAATAGAAGCTAATTCAGGGGCAGCAGCGGTCTGAGGGAAGGTCGGGACAGGGGGTGAGGGTGGTTCCAGATCTGAGGTGAGGGTTGGGATCTGCTCTAGTGAGGCTTCTATCTCCGGTTCAGTTTCTATCTCCGGTTCAGTTTCTAATGCTGCGACTTGCTCGACTTGCTCTCCCTGTTCGAGGTTGTATAAATCTTCTAACACTTGTTCAGCTAACGAGTAACGAGCGCGAACATAAGAATGGGTCATTCGCTCTAAAATGGCAGCAAACCCTGGGCTGATAGGGGTTAATTTTTTCCAGCTTGCCTCGGTTGTCTCAGTCTCAGCCACCAATTCTGTCGGTAATTTCCCTGTTATTCCCTGAATGGTTGTGAGTCCGAGGGCATAAAGATCCGCATTAGGACGCGCTTTGCCTGCTTTTTGTTCTTCCGGCATATATCCGGGCGTTCCCACCACGCCTGTAATGCTGAGTTGTCCTTGATAATTTAGGACTAAGGTAGCGATTTGCTTAACGGCAGCAAAATCCACTAACACAATTTTGCCATCAACGGCACGACGAATTAAATTAGAGGGTTTAATATCAAAATGAATCGCTTGTTGGTGAACAAAGACTAATATTTGTAAGACATCCTCCAAAAAGGCGATCGCATCGGCTTCGGGCCAGGGATATCCAGAGTTCATTTCATAACTGAGGGGATCTCCGTCGATATATTCATGAACTAAGTAAAAGGCTTTGTTATCCTGAAAGTCATCTAATAATTCTGGAATTTGGTCATGAGTTCCCAGGTTATAAAGCAGTTGTGCTTCTGCTTCAAATAACTTCTTTGCTTCTAAACGAACTTGAGCTTGTTCAGCTTGGGGTTGAATTTCCTTAACGATACATCGACTATTATTGCGCTGTTTATCGGCAACTAAATAGGTATTTCCATATTTACCGTCTCCGAGTAAACTCAGAATTTGGTAACGTTGATTCAGGACTGCACCAATTCGATAAATATTACAAAATTCATAATGTATTCCCTGCAAATCCGCTAAAACTTCTTTAGCTGTTTGATACCGTTCCCTCGACTTAAACCGCACCATTTTATCTAAAATTTGCTTCAGTTCATCACTGACTGAAACTAAATGCTGCCAAGTCACCCGATCGCTGTGTGAATCTCGAGCTAATTTTAAGGGATGAATTCCGGTTAACGCTTCAATCGCCGTCATGCCTAAGGCATATAAATCACTATTAGTACGAGGACGACCACTGAGGTGTTCAATCGGCATATAACCGGGTGTTCCCACCACCGAACCACTGGGCTGTCCGGCTTCAGAAAGAACTAAGGTTTCGATTTCTTTCACTGCACCAAAATCTAAAATAACGATTTTATAATCTGATTTTCGTCGCAGTAAATTTGAGGGTTTAATATCACGGTGAATTACATTTTGCTGATGAATATAATTCAGGACTTCTAATGTTTCGTATAATAAACTAACGACTTTAGCTTCGGCGAGTTGTTTTCCGGGAATAATTTCACTACTTAAGTCTTGCCCTTCGATGAATTCTTGAACCAGGTAAAATTCTTGCTGTTCTTCAAAGTGATCGAGTAAGCTAGGAATTTGATCAAAATCCCCTAATTTTTCTAATGTAATCGCTTCTAATTCAAATCGTCGTCGGGCTTCTTCTAAGACAGCAGGTGTGGTGGTGTTAGGTTTAAGTTCTTTAATGATACATAAAATCTCTGGCAAACTCTGTTGGTCTTCTGCTAAATAAGTTTTGCCAAATGCACCCCGCTTCAAGTCTTGGATAATTCTGTAGCGCCCCTTGAGTAAATCCCCTTCTTTCATAACCTTGCTCAAAACACATGAGTTCACCTAACCCTAGTTTATACATCATCCTTTGCCTTTTTCCTTCTAATCTCATCGGTTTTGAGGTTAGAGTGGCTCAGCCGGAGTCGGGTTGTTTTTACTTGATCTTGTGGCTGAGGAGACTAGGATAATATCAACAGATGCGAGATGCTTTATTATATCATTCAGGATTTAGATTTGGGGAACGGCGATCCGGATTATGGCATTTCTAGAATTTGAGGAGACAGAAGGATACTTAGCATTTTTGCGATCAAAGGAGATTCGCGAAATTCATGTCGATACTCACTGGGTAATTGGTCCACGGGATGAACGGGGGGCGGCTTTAATTTCTGCTTATGTGGTTTTTAGTCAACAGGTTCAAGGTTCTGTGACTCAACGAAAAGAATTGATTTCAGAAATGACGACGAGTTGTCCGCTTGAGGAACGACAAATGATCTTAGAAACTGTGCAAAAAACCCTGAATGATTCTAAATCTCAGTTAGAAAGTTTGGGTTTTACGGTTTATGCAGGGATTTGGAAAGTGTAGCAATGACAGTCACAAAGTTATTTCATACTTTTTGATTAAGTGTTTTTACATTCACTTGACAAATGCATCAAAAGTGACGTTATAAAGTATCAAGGGTAAATGACTGATCGGGAATACTGTCTATGCAGTTCGCATTTTTGCGAAGCCGAGAGTCTGGTGGTACGCAGTATCGCTAAGCATATTCTAGTATTACCTGTTGCCCTTGAATCTGAATAAATTTTTAGCATAAAAAACCTGCATTATTTATAGATACAGGTTGGAAAGTTACTGATTAATTAAATATAATTTAAGTGCCGATTGCAGCTAGTCCATAATCTGAAAAACTCCTCGGTGTAAGCCATCAATAATCTTTTTAATTCCTTTCTGTTCATCAAAACTCAAATGAGCATTAGAGGACATCAAATCCCACAATTTATATTGATCGTTGCGGGTAATCTGACCGGTCTCTAAGATCTGGGAGAGGGTTTGTTTGAGATTATCTTGAATACTCATTTTGGGCTGAGGTAACATAATCTATCTTCAAAGGTAAAGTTTAAAATTTATACGAATATTCTCTAAGTTTTGAAAGATATCAAGACTAATCCTCAGCTCTTCCCAATCAACACTATCAGAACCGATTCGAGGGAGTAAGGCACATTAGAGTGAGAGTGATATCAGTCTACTTTAGAGAAATATAGCTTTTAATAACAGGTTAAACCAGTTGTTATCTGTTGTTTTATATTCTAAGGGAGATTGACCCGTCGGATTAAAAGCTTTGGTAAAGTTATAACATAGTTCCGTAAAGCTTTGGTAAACCCTCCGGATGGGGAGACGAACAGTTGAGGGAATAACTTCTACTGTTTCTGCGCCTAGTCGAGAAAGAAGTTTGGATTTTCGTGAGCCACCTCTATCTATTCTGTCATTGCTGCATATGATTATGACTTCATTCAACCCCAGAATTCAACCCCAATATCAAGGCATTGGTGTCCCAGAAGACAGCATCAGCTCGATTTTACAGTTGGGGTATCAATTGGGAGATGGCTGATTCTCAGGGGTATTCTCAGTGGTTTGGATACGGTAAGGTGAATGCAGAACAAGCGGTGAAGTTGGCCCAAACTCAACCCATCCCCCAGGTTGTTTCTCGTTTGGTAGAAAAGCAGAATACAGAATGATTAATTATTCCGGATAATGACCCGCTTGGTGTGAGTAGTGAAATTGTTGTCGATGAGGTGAGTTTAATTCAAGGTATTCCGGTCAAGGTTGAGATTGAACATCAGTATTTGGGCGATTTGAGTATTGAGTTATTTGCGCCGAATGGTAAAAATGTTCTGTTACAAAATCGAAATTTGGGGGCACAAACACATTTCAAACAGATTTATACATTAAATAATGCACCTTTTCTGAGTCAATTGCTTCAACTTTCTGCTGAGGGAATATGGCGCCTCGTGATTGTGGATTATGTCGTTTGTCATATAGGACAGTTAAAAGGTTGGGAATTAGGGTTAGAATTTTAATCTGTGCCTGTTAATTGGTCTGACTAACACCTATTTTTCACCGTTTTAAACTCCTAATAAAGTTTAATCGATTCGTTTAGCAAATCGGCTGGGCTTTCTCTTGCCTTTGGATTTAGCAACGGATAGAACTGCACTGTAGCAAGGTATTGTTGGAGTCATCCCCTAGTCTTGCCATGGCTCACCCCGAGTGAATTGACAAGACGGAGTCAGGGATCAACCACTCTTTCCTTAGACTAGAGTCACCTTTTACTCTCAATAATAAAAATTTATCCGAAAATTAACCTATTGCTGACAATTTTTTCAGAAAAATTACTCAAAATTTGACGTTATATGTTATCTTATTAAATAAGAGTTTAGATAATTCTACACATCAAGGGCAGTTAGGGCGAGTCATTTATTAATGAAGCCTGCCGCTGCAAGAATTATTGGATGACAGAGTAATAGTTGTATTAAACTATTTCCCGTCATATTTAGAGTCGCTCCTAGAGATAATAGATGAGTTGCTAACAGTAGCTCAGGTGTTCAGGTATAGGAGCCGATTAAATCTAGAAAAGTTAGCAGTATAGGTGGGTTAGAAGTAGCCTCATGATTTCCCCCAGATGTGGGTGAGGCCAAGCTATTACCCAATGTTTCGTCTCTGTGACCAAAGCGCCCAGAGTAGTTTGCTTTAAACTCCAATCTGTCCGAATTTTACGTTTTCGTTATTGCTCCTCTCTCTGTTATTTGCTGCGACTATGACATACTCTAACCTTCCCCTAACCATTCCAATCTTGGCAACTGCTTACATCCTTACAGTTTATTTGTTAATGATGCTGGCAAAGCGAACAGCTCGGATATTACGTTAACATTTCTGAAAAATGTTACGGGAAATTGTTGTCTGACAACTGAAAAAAATATACTAAGGATTAGCAACCTGCACTATTCTAACGAAGGAGAGTGACAGGTTATTTTTTTTTGCCGCCTCATCGCCAATCTTCTTAAATATTTGTAACTTATTGTAAACTCTTAACAAGTATATCACAATTTATTAAATTGTAACTTGAATAACAGAAGAATTATAGATCATCAGCCAGATAGCACGAAGATCTTTAACTCCAGTGGTCTAAACAGCGGATAGAATGGCTCAGTTAAATCGATCAACTTTAATCAACAAATCCAGCCTGACCGAAAACAATGGGATACAAGCCCTGTCTTCACGTTGGCGCAACCTGTGCAGATGGGAGACTGTGAGTCAATATATTCTATGGGTTCAAGGGAAGAGCAATCAAAAAGGTTGTGCCTTGACCGGGTACAGACTCAAACCAGAGTTGACCCTGATGCTGCTGCACCACAATTTGATAGCTAATAGCTAATCCTAAACCTGTTCCTTGCCCTACCGGCTTAGTGGTGAAAAAGGGATTGAAAACAGAGGCTTTGATATCTTCAGCAATACCCAGACCATTATCTGCAATAGTAATTAACACTCCATTGACCGGAGCAAGAGATTGAGAGGAGTCAGAGGATGAAACTGAGCCTGTCACCGCTGAGGAATTAGATGAATCATTGTGTTTTTCAGCATAGAAATGGGTACTAATTTCGAGTCTGGGTTGATAGGGTTGTGATGGGTTGAGAGCGTGACTCTTGATGGCATCTTCCAAGGCATCAATTCCATTGCTGAGAACATTGAGAAACACTTGATTGAGTTGACCCGCGTGGCAATAAATGTCCGGCAGGGGTTGATAGTTTTTAATCACTTGAATCGAAGCACAGGCTTGATTAACACTCAGGCGGTGTTGTAAGAGTAGCAGCGCATTATCAATCCCGTCATGCAGATTAACTGCTTTACTTTCTGATTCGTCTAGCCGGGAAAAATTACGCAGACCTAGAACAATTTTAGAAATACGTTTAGCACCATTTTGCATAGAACTAAGGAGTTGAGGCAAGTCAGTTTGAATATATTCAAGATCAATTTCCTCGACTTTATCCTCAATCTCTTCATCTGGGTTTGAATACTTTTCTTGATAGAGATCCAACAAATCAAATATATCGTTAATGTATTGCGTTGCAGGTACTAAATTGCCATAAATAAAACTGACAGGGTTATTAATTTCATGAGCAATACCAGACACTAAATGACCCAAACTTGACATTTTTTCAGTCTGAATTAAATGAGCCTGAGTTTGTTGTAAATCCTGTAAAACCTTTTGTAAATCAAGATTTGCTTGTTGTAATTCCAGCGTGCGGTGATGCACCCGGTTTTCAAGTTGATGATTCATATCAAGCAGATTTAATTCTGCCTGAGTTCGTTCCTGTACCAACGCTGACATCATTAAGGTGGTTAACGCAATCACGCTGACGAAGGAGTGAAGCAATACCAGAGAGGCATTCAAGGAGTCCCGGACAAAAGAGCCTCCCCCCTGAGCTGTGCCAATTGTCGATAATACGGAGACTAACACAATCAGCAGGGATATTTCTAGTTGTCCCAATCGACAGGCCGCCCACACCATCACAGGAATTAGCATATACTCGATGGGATAAATTCCTGTGAACGCCACTTCACTAACGACAATCACTAAAACCAACAACAGCAAAGTCTCTAAACCCTGTTTCTGCATCCGAGAAGCCAAGGTTCGGATCTCTTGCCGCCAAATCAGCAATGGGGGCGCAAATACCAAAACCCCAATAAATTCTGCCGCCCACCAAGTCCAGAACGTTTCTAGAAAGTAAGACCAGGGAATGATACCCACCCCACACAAAACCGTTACGCCCATGACTGTATCTGGAATGGGGCTGACCACTCCCCCGAGAAAACTTAAGGCCAATACTGAGCGCACTCGCTTCAGATTGGGGGGTTTGGGTAAGGCTCGCCGCACCAGTTCTGCCCCAAGTCCAATTGAAATCACTTTACCCAGGGTGGTAATCCCCAGGACTAGCAGTCCTTTGCCAGTTAAGCCAACTG
Source organism: Microcoleaceae cyanobacterium (assembly GCA_049647265.1). Classification (GTDB taxonomy): domain Bacteria; phylum Cyanobacteriota; class Cyanobacteriia; order Cyanobacteriales; family Microcoleaceae; genus JAAURB01. The sequence continues at coordinate 47,440 of JBARXJ010000040.1, read as the reverse complement.
TTTCTATTTCTAAAACAAAACTCTCTAGATTCAGTACAAAACAGCCCAAGCCCACACCCCACAAGGCATGACGACCCATTAATACTGTAGCAGCCAGACAAACCCCCATTGCCGGCCAGATACTCGTAATGTCCCCCGGTAACGAAGCGGCGAGGATGGCTAGGCGAGAAACGGTGTGATAGGCGATCGCAACCGCTACAATTTGCAGGAGTTGAGTTGAATTGAAAGCCAGTTGGGGTATAAATCTTCTACAAAAGGCTTTAAAAGACAAAGGTGTAGACATTATAAGCAATGATAAGTGATATCATGTCCGTTGAATTAACCCATATTAAAAATCCGATTTGGAGCGTAGAGACGTTAAATTTAATGTCTCTACAGGACAACGAATCATCCGGACATGATATGAAGCAATACTGATAAATACACCCTGCTATCGTTTAAAACCGAGTCGTTAGATTCCTCGAGTATAACGAATTATATCCGTGAAACCACTTAAGATTTTCTCCCTTGGGATGAATCAGGCGATCGCGTAGGCGGTTTGGTATCACCGCAGATTCGCCATTCCTTATACCAAAAAATAACCCGCGCCAACATCAATCTGACACGGGAATTCAAAAAATTGAACTTAATTAAGAAGTGAATCACGAAGCAGTCTTTTTCTTACCTGCCATCATCCGTTCAACACTCATCGCACCCACGCCTAGAATTACCAGCGCCATGCCGAAAATCTGTTTTCCAGTAATTGCTTCACCAATCACTAAGAAAGCAAATAGGGCGGTTAAGGCAGGTCCTGACGTACCAATAATAGACGCTAAAGCGGCACCTGCTGAACGAATCGCAAAGTTATTCAGTAGATAACTCAGTAACGTTAGTACCCCTAAAACGACACCACCGATGAGAATTCCATTCCAGGCATCTGGGTTAATATCTAAACTAAATTCATCCGGTAGTAGGATTAAGCTAACAGCACAAAAGACAAAAATAGCGGCGAAGTTAACTAAACTAAAAGGAATCGGGTGTAACTTCCCGGCAGCAATTTGCGTCAGTAGAACATAACCCGCAAACGTAATCCCAGCGAGTACAGCCGCGATAATTCCCAGTTGTGTATTACCCGCAGCCCCCGCAAAAAAGCTCGGTAAACACAGAACACCACCGGTGAGAATCACAATCATAGCAATTATCTTTATGGGTGTCGGTTTATCGCCAAACAATCTCCAGGATGCCAAAACAGTAACAATGGGATAAATAAAGAAAATAGTAATCGCAATTCCCGTTGGAATTTGACCAATGGCAATATAAATACAGACTTGGGAAAGGAATAAAAAGAAACCACTCCCCACCACTGTCAGCATTAGATTAGTATTGCCGGACTGCAAAAACCGTCTAATATCTGTCCAGACGGCTGGATAAAGAACTGTTGCTAAGATCGGCATTAACGCCATTACCACAATCATTCGCAACAGCAAAATTAACAGCGAATTTCCTAAACCGGGGGAAACAAACCCTTCGATTTGAAATAACCCACCCGGAAAAAATAAGCCAAAAATTTCTCGAGGTGCGGGGCCTTGTAAAATCAGTTTGAGACAAACGTTGAATAGGGATAATGCCACTGCTGACATCAACGCTAATAATAAACCTTGAACAGGAGTAGGAGCCGCTGCGGCAGCAGGTTTAGCAGGTTTAGCGGGTTGAGGATCTGCCGGGGAAACCGTCGGTTGAGGCTGAACAACTTCTGGGGGTGAGGTTTCGACGGGATTGGGATTGGGATGATTGGCAATTTCCGGGTTCGTCGAAGTTGAAGATTGCAATTGATCTTTCAAGCGCACCACCACCGTTTCCAACAGTCCATCGACTTGTTGTTCGATGGTTTGCACTTGATGCAAGCGCTGAGATAGATTACTTTGATAATTGCTCAGCTCATGTTGCAGAGATTGAAACGTTTCATTTAAGCTCGTATCCAAAACCGCTTCTAATTCTCGAGAAGACAGTTCCCCCTCAATATCATTAGAAGGAAGCAATCCACCCGAATCATTGCTCATCACTGCGGGGTTATTCGTGTCTCGCAGTTGATTAATCCGTTTAATCAGCTCATGCTGTAAATTACTGGCTAATACTTGCGCTAACTGCTTCAGCCACACTTGTTGTTGAGCAATTTGTCGCTCAGACAAAGCATGAAACCGCTCTTGTTGCAGTTTTTCGTGTTGGCGCTGTAAGCGTTCTACATCCTCACTCAAGCGACTTTTGTCTGTCTGAAGTTTTTGGATATCTTCAGTAAGCTGCTGTTTCACTTGACGATGGAGGATATCAAGTTCCTGAACGACAGCGTTCAGCACTTCACGCGCAGCGAAATCTTTATTGATATCTATCGGTGGTGGTTGATTGTCCTGCTTAGTCATTCGCAATTCACCTCTAGTCTAAATCATGGGTTTAATGAATCCACCACAAACCCAACGCTTTCCGATTAAAGAAGTTTACCTAGGGTTAAATCAAGGCACAGTGGGAGGGGTGGCGGGATGGGTTTCATATTAACTTAAACAGTCTAAACCAAACATAGCTTAGTTTTTTCATTATTAGGATCAGTTTGCTGATGAACTCTCCTGAGCCCTGTTTCTACATTTGCTGCATAGCTGCGTTGACCAGGCTCCCAATACAATTGTTTATTCAACGGTATAAGATGTCAACTGAATCTATCAAAGCATAAGAAGAGTGTAGCCGCCAACAACGTCGCCGCCGGAACTGTCACAAGCCAGGCTAAACCAATCGAACGAAGCGTACTAAAGTCAACAGATTTTAAGCCTTGAACCAATCCTACCCCCACAACTCCTCCCACCAAAGCATGGGACGTAGAAACGGGTAAACCCAGTTTAGACGCGACTAAAACGGTGGTTGCGGTTGCTAATTCGGCACAAAATCCACTACTGGGTGCTAAGGATAAGATATTCTCACCGACTGTGGTAATCACATTTTTACCCCAAATGGCTAAACCTGTCACAATTCCAGCCCCTCCAAGAATTAAAATCCAAGTGGGAATATCAAATTCTGTTAAGGGTACGGTTCCCGTCTTGCGAACATAAAAAATTGCAGCTAAGGGGGCGATGGTATTGCCAACATCGTTAGAACCATGGGCGAACGCCACAAAACAGGCGCTAATCACTTGGAATTTAGCAAATTGTTGTTCGATGGGGTTTTGGAGCCGAGACTGCTCTGAGACGGAATTATGCCGCGCTAACTGCCGCCAGCTAAAAGTACTCAAGCCCGCGATCGCAATTCCACCAATTAAAATGGTAAAGTCATGAGGCGGTAAACTAATCTGCCACTGCTGTTCGACAAAGACCGCCATCGGTTGACTCAGTCGCGGTAAGATTAAAACACCGAATATTCCTAGTAAAGCACTACTCAGCCAGGGAATCCATTCTTGTAATTGTTGGAGTGGGGAGTGATGCGTTAGAATCCCATATCTGAGGATACTGTAAAATAGAGCTGCGATCGCCGCGCTAATTAGGGGTGTTATTAACCAACTACTAGAAATAATCCCAATTGTTGGCCAGTCTACTGCTTTCAACCCCTCTGCCACTATCCCAAACCCGGCAATAGCCCCCACTGTTGCATGGGAAGAAGCCACGGGTAACCCCCAACGAGTTGCCAATTGTAACCAAATTCCAACTGCTAATAATACCGCTACCATCCCCAGTAAAAAGGTTTGAGGCGCTGCCGCCAACGCTTCTGTATTGACAACCTGTGTGGCTAATGTTTTTGAAACCCGTTCCCCAAATAAAATTGCGCCAGTAAACTCTAAAATTCCCGCAATAATAATGGCTTGTTTTAGGGTAATTGCCTTAGACCCCACAGAAGTTCCCATGGAATTGGCAACATCATTTGCGCCGAGATTACAGGCAACATAAAACGCGATAATTAAGATTATCCCTATCGAAATGAAGGTGATCATTGAATATTTCAGCTTAAATCAGATTTGTGATTTTAACATCTTCTCTGACAAGGCTTCACCACTCTCTAGATAGAAGGTGGAAACCATTTCAATCGCTGTCATCCTCCAACTTTAATGAGTAAAATCAAACAATCTATATTTTCAGTTGTGCCTATCCTAGAGATTTTATAGAAGTCCTATCATATCCGAACGGTTCAATCATTTATAGCAATAAGAAATGATTTGTGAGAATTTAGGAGTTATTTCTTAAGGAGTCTCCGAGTCAGCGAGTCTGCGAGTCAGGAGTAGGGAGAAGGGAGAAGCGCAAAGTGCGGTCTATAGCCCTACGGGCAATAGGGCTAAAGCCCATGGCTACCGCTAAGGCTTACGCTAGGGGGTTCGCCTGCGTAGAGCAACTTTGCATATAGAGGGAGTAGGGGCGCACCGCTAGGACGAAAAGATTTTCTTACAACTGAAAACGGATTGCTATAATAATAACATCTTTAAACTCTTACAAAAACACAAAACAATAATCGTTACTGTTAATCTTTACCAAAGTAAGACTCGGGTAAAGTTGAGAATTCTCCTGTTTCTGGGTTAATCACAATTGAATAATAATATCTTCAAACTTTTACAGAAAGACAAAACAATAATTCCGCTTAACTCCTCAATTTAATTTAAAAACAGTGATGATTTGACTACATTTCATCATATAATCGATTTAACCTATAATATATAATTTTAATGATTTAATTTAAAAATAAGTCAAGCTTATACTTTGTAGAGATTAATTTGTCTGCAATAAATGACATTCGCGATCGCAACGTAAGAATTAATGAGAAATGAGAGATAATACTATGCGTGTTCAACGCGACAACGCGGTTACTGATTGAAATTACAATTATAGGGTACAGATGGAATCATTAATGGGACGGGATTTTCTGAGTTTAGCAGATATGACTGGGAAGGAGTTGCAAAGTTTGCTACAACTGGCGAGTCAGCTTAAATCTGGAATGGTGAAGCTGCAACGCAATAAAGTGTTAGGATTGATGTTTTCTAAGGCTTCGACTCGGACTCGGGTAAGTTTTACCGTGGCGATGTATCAGTTAGGGGGACAAGTGATCGATCTTAACCCCAGTGTAACTCAAGTCAGCCGAGGGGAACCGTTACGAGATACAGCGAGGGTATTAGATCGCTATTTAGATATTATGGCAATTCGGACATTTGAACAAAAAGATTTAGAAACTTTTGCTAATTATGCCGAAATTCCAGTGATTAATGCTTTAACAGATCGAGAACATCCCTGTCAAGTTTTGGCGGATTTAATGACGGTTTATGAATGTTTTAATCGCTTTTCTGGTTTAACTTTAACTTATTTTGGCGATGGCGCAAATAATATGGCGCATTCCTTATTATTAGGCTGTGCAATGATGGGAATGAATGTCAGAATTGCAACGCCTTCTGATTATCTGCCGGATAGCGATATTGTCGATCAAGCTGTTGAAATTGCCGATAATAAAACAGAAGTCACAGTAACCGACGATCCGTTAGAAGCAATTAAAAATACAAATGTGATTTATACTGATGTTTGGACTAGTATGGGTCAGGAAGAAGAATCAGCCAGCAGAATTAAGAGTTTTCAACCTTATCAAGTCAATCAAGAACTTGTAAACAAAGCAGCAGATGATGCGATTATTTTACATTGTTTACCTGCTCACCGAGATGAAGAAATTACCGATGAAGTGATTGAATCTCCTGCGTCTCGGGTTTGGGATCAAGCTGAAAATCGGATGCACGCTCAAAAGGCATTATTGGCTTGTTTATTAGGCAGTGACTAATCAATTTTTAGGGGCGATTTATGGATCGTCCCTGACTAAGATTTTGTATATATTTAATATTATTATTAATCAATATAGCAATATAATCTGAGTCGTAAAAAAATATTCTTTTAATAGGTAATCTGGTAATCTAGCAATCTGGCTATCGGGAAATTTATTCCAGACTTTTTATCGGTTTTTAGACTTTTCATAAATCATAAATGAATTGCTATAGATTAATTAAAAATAGAGAGATAGATTGAATCATAAAACTTAATTAATATTTGTAATTTTTAGGAAAAACTTTAAAAAAACTTGAAGATATTGCAATAAGATTAAGGCATTTGGTAAATTGCGGTGGTGTAGCCTATGGGGAGCGCACGTATCGCACTGCTAGGAAGTGATTAAAATAGTACAGTAAGGAATTAATAAAATCATGAGTCAGAACGGATCGGAATATGTGGTAGCACTGGACTTGGGAACAACAGGAAACCGCGCTTTGGTATTTGACAAAACAGGAAATGTTGTCAGCCAAGCTTATAAAGAATTAACTCAATCTTATCCCCAGCCGGGTTGGCTAGAACACGATCCGTTAGAAATCTGGCAAGATACTTGTACGGTTTTTCAAGCCTGTTTAAAACAAACTCAAATCCCAGCTTCTGCTATTGCGGCAATTGGTTTAACCGTACAACGAGAAACCTGTTTATTATGGGATAAAACAACCGGAGAACCTTTACATCCAGCGATTGTTTGGCAGGATAGACGGACTGCTTCGATGTGCCGCCAACTGGCAGAAGAAGGGAAAACAGAAGAGATTCAAAAACGCACTGGATTAGTGGTTGATGCCTATTTTTCAGCAACTAAATTAGCCTGGCTATTAGATTGGGTAAAACAGAATCAGTCTGATATTAATTTAGATCAAGTCTTAGCAGGAACAGTGGATACTTGGATATTATGGAATCTTACCGGAGGAAAAATTCACGCCACCGATCATAGTAATGCCAGTCGGACAATGTTGATGAATTTAGAGACATTAGATTGGGATCAAAATCTATTAGAATTGTTTGGTATTCCGCCACAAATGATGCCAACTATTCAACCGAGTTTAAGTGAATACGGCGAAACAAACGTTGATTTTCTTGAGACGGCTATTCCCATTACTGCAATATTTGGCGATCAACAAGCCGCTTTATTTGCCCATGGATGTAATCAACCGGGTTTACTTAAATGTACCTACGGAACGGGATGTTTTTTAGTGGCACAAACAGGACATCAAATCGAACGATCTCATAATCAATTATTATCCACTGTCGCTTGGACAACCCGTCAAGAAAAACCCTTTTTTGCCCTAGAAGGGGCAATGTTTACTTCCGGTGCTTGTATTCAATGGTTACGGGATGGTTTACAATTAATTCAAACCGCTGCTGAAACCGAATCATTATCTTTAGAAGTGTCTGATACCAACGGGGTTTACTTTGTTCCGGCTTTGAGTGGTTTGGGGGCACCTCATTGGGATATGAGTGCGAGGGGGGCGTTTCTTGGCATTACTGGAGGCGTACAACGGCAACATATGGTCAGGGCGGTAATGGAAGCGATCGCCTATCAAGTGAAAGAAGTGGTTGATGCCATTAACCGAGATAGTCAAATCTCCGTTTCATTACTTAAAGTCGATGGCGGCGCGAGTCAAAATAACTTTTTGATGCAGTTTCAAGCTGATGCGTTGGGTATTCCGGTTGAACGTCCGAAAATTACAGATGCAACCGCCCAGGGGGCAGCATTTGGGGCAGGTTTAGCCATTGGCTTTTGGCAGGATTATACAGAATTAGTCACTCGTCGTCAAATCGACCGAGTATTTGAACCGGGTGAGGGAATGACTTCTGCCCAAGATAATTTTAAGTTATGGCAAAAAGCCGTTGAACGGGCGAAGAATTGGATCGTGTAGCAAGTCTGTTGGGGATTAATTGCCCCTCTCCAACCCCCTCCAACCTCCCCCTACAAGGGGGAGACCATTGGTTCCCTCTCCAACCCCCGACCACATCTCAGAGCAAGGGGGAGACCATTTGTTCCCTCTCCTCGCAGGAGAGGGCTAGGGAGAGGTAAGTGGGTTAGGGAGAGGTCTGTTTTATATTCATCTCCCTGACGTTCTTTGACAGTCTGCTACAACCAATTAAACTGCTTCGACAATATAAACCCAATCTTCACTATCTGGCGGAGAGAGGGTAATTGTGCCGCTACCGGTGTAACTTCCCACATCAGTGTAAGTGCCTTCACGCGGATCAAACTGTTGGATATTGTAAGTTGCAGTTTGGTTTGTTCCTAAGTCCAGAGAATAGTTACCACTGTTACCCCGAACATAAGCCACATATTCTTCGCCGATATCAGCCAACAGATATTCTGTACCGGGGCCACCAATTAATTCATCGTGGGGTTCAAGTTTCCACCATTCCCGGTCAGTAAACAGGGTTTTGATATGTTGAACATCTTCTTCCCAGTCATCATTACGAGGATCATTAGGGTTGAATGGCCCTCGGTCGCGGTTACCGCCGAAATAGGTAGTACCCCAACCGGTAACAAGGTGGCCTCCTGCCATGACGATATCGTAACTGGCATCGCGAATTTCTTCTAATGTGGCACTATTTGGTTTATCAACCACACCGTCACCGTTGCTATCGCGTAGATAGTAAGCATATTCAGAGTTAACCACAGGTTTATTGTGATCTCGGGAATCTAAAATCTCACTATGTAAATTCCGGTAAATTTGTTGATAATCACCAAAACTCATCCAGGACTCATTGGCAAATTGTTCGACTGTACCGGTAGAGTGAATAGTAATCATCCGATCGTGAGGATCTGTGGCATCGATGGTTTCGCCAATTTCGTTGTAGATACTTGTACTGAGTGTTTCGTTATATTCCCCAGACACAATAAACACAACGTTGTGGGCGCTATAACGAGCAGTCACATATTCAGCATACTGCAAACGATCCGCTTGAGAACTAAAGTCATTCTTCCATCCTTGGGCCCATTCCAACATATAACCGCTGGTAATTCCCAGATCATTCATATACTCAATACGGCTGTCAAGTTCTTGGAAGTAACCGGGGTTGAGATCGCGGCCTTTTGTGCCATCCCATAATGGCCCGCCTTCGTTGGGATCTTGAGCAAAGTCGGAATGGATATAGTTAAACCCTTGACTGGCGCGAATATCTAAATACTCTAAAGCGGTCTCATGATTCAGATTTTCTGAGGATGAGGTTTGACCCAGCCGCCAGTTAGTATCGCCAAAGAAGTAGAACGGTGTACCATTTTCGTATTGGAAATAATAAGGCGCATCCGGTTTGGCTTCAATTCCTCCGGTGTTGTTAGAAGCGACGACATCAAATGTACCCGACTCGCCATTAAGTCCATTATCATTTGAGTCAATTGTCCAACTCCATTCACCCTGAGTATCGGGGGCAAAGCGGAATTTCCAGTTATCTCCTCCATCCCAGAATAGCGGAATAGTCGCGGTTTGGTTATCTGGCCCGGTAAAGGTGGCTGTTGCGGTGACGGCGGTGTAAGGGTTGCTGTAGCTTCCAGCATCACTGAAGGATTGTTCAAAAATATCATATTGTCCGACAGTATCATCTGCGTTGGAGATATTAACCGCAAAGCTACCAATATTAGACCCTGGGATAAAGTTATTGCTGGTATCACTGACTTGATTATCTTGCAGGGAGATAGTATAAGAACCGTTATCTGCAATATCCCAACTACCCCCAGCGGCATTAATTTCATAGGTTGCTGTAATCACAGCCCCTTGATTATTAACATTAGTATCGACTAACGTTGCGGCTTGGTCAAACCCACCTGGGCCACTGACTCGGATATCTTGGTTATCAATGGTACTGTTATCAACGGCTGTATCGTCGCTGTAAGTGACGCTAAATTGATAGACTGTATCTCCCCCATTGGTGATATTACTAGCGGTTATAGCCGTTGTAGGCGCTGTTGTGTCCACGACAGGTTCAGGGACATCGACTAGAAAACTCCCCAGGGTTTCTCCGGCAACAAAGTTATTGGTAATATCACTAACTTCGTTATCTCGCAAGACAACTGTATAAGTACCGTTATCCCCATCATCCCAACTGCCACCGGGTGCTTCGACTTGGTAAGAAGCGGTTACAGGTGTACCATTACTATTACGATTTGCGCCTAAAAATGTCGCTTCTGCATCAAACCCATCGGGATAAGTCACAAACACATCATTGGCATCAAACGTAGAAACATCAATGGCTTCATTGTCGCTATAGGTGACTTCAAAGATATGCAACTCACCGCCTGCATCTGTGACATCGCTAACAGTTAAACTGGCTTGCGGGGCAGTACTATCCAATTCATACTGGAATTCTGAACCATTGAGATCTAGGTCTGTGACATTCTTAACGATCCCAATTGATTCTCCTTTGTATAAAATTTGAGTATGTCGGGGGTTTAAGTTGGGAACAGTTCTGAGGCTATAATCTTCTGGGCTAGCGTGAAGTTGAATCAGATCTCCAGATGCTTTATCAAAGTCTTGAATAATGGCGCGGTCAGCATTTCCTCGTGTACCGTCTACTCCATCATCATAAAACGCTTGAGTAGCATCTCCTAACACAAAAGTATCGGCATTTGCACCGCCTACGAGGACATCCGCTTCGCCTAAACCTGGGGTGTTATCATCAGGATTAACCCCTACAATCACATCATTTCCATTTTGACCAAAAACCCGGTCATTGCCTTCTCCTCCAGTTAGGAAATCATTTCCATTTTGACCAAAAACCCGGTCATTTCCAGTGCCGCCATCGACGGTATCATTACCGTTACCGCCTTTGAGAATATCATTTCCCCCATCTCCATTAACAATATCGTTATCGTTACCTCCCAGCAGGCTATCATCTCCTGCTAAACCGTTAATGGTGTCATTGCCCCCAAAACCATTAATCGAATCATTTCCACGGGTTCCTTGTAATAATTGATTGGGGTCGTTATTAGCCGTTACATTAATCGTCACTTTAGCAGTATCTGTGCCTCCATTCCCATCAGAGACAGTGTAATTGAAACGATCTGTACCTGTAAAGTTTGTGGCTGGAGTATAACTGAAACTCCCGTTATTATTGACCGTAACTGTACCGCCTTCTGCTGAATTATTATCAAAATTACTAATAGTTAAATTATCGCCATCAGCATCACTATCGTTACTCAAAACACCAGCCGCACTATTAATATTAAGGCTACCGTTTTCTACAACACTGTAGCTATCATTCGTTGCGTCTGGATCAGTATTGGTATTCGTTCCAAGCGGATGTAATTTAATATAATCCATTCTGGCACGTTCTCCATCATTTCTCAATCCTCTCAGAACTACGGTACTATTAGAATTGAGGGTAAATGATTGATTTAGGGTACGTTCTACAAGATTATCGGCATCTGCCCGTGTACCACTTAACCTCTGATCAAAACTCCAACTATCAATTAAACTGCCATCTACTTCGACTTCCATCGTTGACTCACCATCCTTTTCATCAAAGTAAGCAACGGTTAATTCATAAGTGCCGGGAGTGCCATCAAAGCTGAGAGTTGCTGTGCCTTGTTCACCATTATTACCGACTTTAATTAAAGTGTTTCCAGAGGCAAAGTTACCCGATTCATTGATATAGTTATTCAGAATTAGATCTTCTGCTTCAATCTTGATAGTTGTTTGAGTCATAGTTACTTTAATTCGTTGAATTTCAGTCATGTTTGCATGGAAAAATCGGCTTGAACAAAGTTTTAAAATTTGCTCAAATCAGCTTAGTTATAATTCAAATACTTACCCTGAATTTAAAGCGACGACTGCTATCCCCTGAAAATTAATTAATCCGTCGCTAAATTTGCGCTTATTGATGGTAGTTTAGATTATGCTCAGCCTGATTATAGAGTGTTTCTGAGTTTCAATGATTTAACTCTAAAGCTGAAGAGTTGAAAATAAGCAGAAGAGGTTGTATTGGAAATATTTTCTGAAAAATAGATGGCAGCCTAGAATTACAATAGGTTTTTGAGTTTTGCTGATAAACTGCAACATCACTTTTGAGAAAATCGATGATCTCCAGATACATTAATGCTTTTTTCAAGCTTACACCCGCTGTATTTTCTCCTGCTATGCATTATAACTTAACATTTCTTAGTTACTTTTTTATTGTATCAAAGGTAGTATATTTTAGAGTGTAAAAAATCAATAAAATTTGCTCAAGTTTTGATAAAGCTTTTGTAAATTTTCTCTGTTTTTCTATGGATATTCCAAATTATAAAGAGGTAATGAGTTACGGACTTTAAAGTATTAATTCACTTCATACACCCTATAACTCAAATCAGGGAATAAAATAATCCTCTGGGATCATCCTTGATGTTTAACTTAAGGTATTAACTGATTCGTCATATCAATTTTATTCAAAATAAGCCAGTTCAATAACTGGACTACGGTATAGAGATGCTGCCGAAAACATCCCTACACCAGCGGGTAATTGACTCCAATCAATTCCCAGTATTATCGAATCTCATAACCAAATTTATTGGGATCAACCTCTGTTGAGTTTAAGTCCCCCAACCCATATTCTGCCCAACGTCGTTTGACCATCGCCGCCACATCAGGATCTGATTCTAATGCTTCTCCCCATTCATGATCGGTTTCTGGCGGGATTTTAGTCGTCGCATCAATACCCATTCGTCCCCCTAAACCAATTTTTTCGCTAGCAAAATCTAAGGTATCAAAGGGAGTATTGGGTAAGATAAACACATCTCGCACCGGATCAACTTTAGAACTAATTGCCCACACCACTTGACGCGGATCTCGGATATTAATACTCTTATCAACAACAATTACAAACTTAGTATAGGTAAATTGAGGTAAAGCACTCCAAAACGCTAACGCTGCCCGTCTGGCTTGTCCGGGATAAGCTTTATCAATCGATATAATTGCCGCTTTATAACTTAACGCCTCCATCGGTAAGAAAAAGTCTACAATTTCTGAGACTTGTTGCCGTAAAATGGGGGTATAAATCCGGTTAAGGGCGATCGCCATCATCGCTTCTTCTTTCGGTGGACGACCGCTAAAGGTGGTGAGGTAAATCGGATCTTGACGATGAGTCACGCAATGAAACCGAACTAAAGGCGAATCTTCTACCCCGCCGTAATATCCCATATGGTCGCCAAATGGCCCATCCGGTAACATTTCTCCTGGGGTAATTGTTCCTTCTAGGACAAATTCCGAATCTGCGGGGACTTCTAAATCTACTGTTTTACATTTTGCCAACGCTACGCCTGAACCGCCATATAACCCTGCAAATAACCATTCTGATAAGTCTACCGGAATGGGAGTAGCCGCCGCCATGATAATTAATGGATCGACTCCTAAAGCGATCGCAATTTCTAATTTCTTACCATTTTCTGCCGCTTTCCGTAGATGTCTTGCCCCGCCCCGTACGGATAACCAATGTACCGTCATCGTATTGTTAGATTGTAGTTGCAGCCGATAAACCCCGACATTGGCTGTCCCCGTTTCACAATCTTTGGTAATCACTAACCCCAACGTAATAATTTTACCCGCATCTTTGGGATAAGGACGAATCATCGGAATTTGATTTAAATCAACTTCATCCCCTTCTATAACCACCTGTTGACAAGGGGGAAAGAAATTCCGCCCCGGTTTAGCTTTCACCACATCAAATAAAACCTTACCAAAATCAATTGCTTGAGAGATCTTTTTCGGCGGTTTCGGTTGTTGCAACATTCCTAACTTTTTCCCCAATTCTTCCAATTCTTGGGGTTTCTCCATGTTCATTGCCCAACACACCCGTTGTTCTGTTCCCAACAAGTTGACGGCAACAGAATTAGGGGATCCTTTAACATTCTCGAATAGTAACGCTGGCCCCCCCTGTTGCAACATTTGATTAGAAATCTCGGCTATTTCTAAATCTGGGTCTACTAAAGCTGAGATGCGTCGTAGCTGTCCCCGTTCTTCTAATTGTTTGATAAATCCCCGCAAATCCCGTGCCATAAATTTAAAGAAATGTAAACTGCTGTCTTTAATATTATGTCCCTTTGTCAACCTTGAATGAGGGCATCTCTTTTTTGCGAAAACATCGGCTTTTCCGTCATTGTTCTCAACTCCCCCACAACTGAACGTCATTCCCGCGCAGGCGGGAATCCACAATCCTAGGCAAAATCCAAACTTCAAGATGGAACCAAAGCAGCCATGTGTTTACATCCTAGCCAGCAAACCCAATGGAACCCTCTATATCGGCGTTACCAGCAACCTGATCAAACGAGTTTGGCAACACAAAAATAACCTCGTCGAAGGCTTTACCCATAAATATAGTGTTCACCAGTTGGTTTACTTTGAGTTGTACGATGACATGGCTGAAGCGATTACAAGGGAAAAGCGGCTGAAGAAATGGAATCGAAGTTGGAAAGTGCGTTTGATTGAGGAACAAAATCCGAAGTGGAAAGATTTGTATGAGGGTTTGTTATAGATTTATGGGTTTTGGATTCCCGTCTACACGGGAATGACTTGGGAAATGCTGCGGGAATGACAGTAGAACAATGATGTATATCTCAATTCATCACAATATCAAAGATTTGTATGAGGGTTTGTTGCAGATTTATGGGTTTTGGATTCCCGTCTACACGGGAATGACAATTTGTGCGGCAATGACAGGTATGTACTGTTAACTATTGTTGTAATGAATTACAAATAGCGATATTAAGGTTACTAACCGCTTGAGTATCAATACAGTCATTTATTATTCATTGCTTAAACTTATTAAATTACATCAAACTATTTATAATAAATATATTAATCAAGAAATCATGACATAAAAAAGCGCAGTGATGGCAACTAAGCCGACGAATTTATAGGGGTTTTACAGGGATTGACAGGTCAAGGTCAAAGTTGTACTATTAAATCAATAGTGTAGTATTAGCCTATATATTGACGAAAAATAGCACAACATCAAGATTCAAAGAATTATTCGCTTCAAACCCTGATTATACCGATAACTTCTAAGTCTATTTGGGTTACGACAACTCATCAGCCAATATATTTATGACCAGAGAAAAAACAAATTGGATTCTGGCAATATTCATAGGTGTACTATAATAGAGTGTTTGGGTTAAAAACTATAGAAATTGTCATGGCAAAGCGTGTTCAAGTTGTCCTAATGCAGGACATTAGTAAATTAGGTACAAATGGTGACCTGGTAGAAGTTGCTCCGGGTTATGCTCGTAATTATCTGTTCCCGAAAAATATGGCAGTTCGGGTGACTCCTGGTGTTCTGAAGCAAGTTGAACGTCGTCGTGAAGAAGAACGACAAAAACAGATTGAACTAAAACAACAGGCAGAAAGCCGTAAAACAGCCCTTGAAACGATTGGTCGCTTTACGATTGCGAAGCAAGTGGGTGAAAATGAAGCAATCTTTGGAACCGTCACAGATCGTGAGTTAGCAGAAGCAATTGAGGCTACGACTCAACAAGAAGTAGATAGACGCGGTATTACGTTACCTGATAATATTAGTAAAACTGGATTTTATAAGGCGCAAATTAAGTTACATCCTGAAGTCACTGCTGAAGTTGAAGTTCACGTTGTCCCCAGTTAACGTAGGGGCGCATTGAATGCGCCCATCATAAGGAATTGCCGCATTTTGATCTGCTTCAATTATGGCAAATGAACCTAATTTCTCAGCCAATCACGATAGTCTTCCGCCTCAGAATATTGAAGCGGAAGAAGCGATTTTAGGTGGAATTTTACTCGATCCAGAAGCAATTGGACGGGTAGCAGAATTATTACAAGCAGACAATTTTGCAGTTCAAGCTCATCAAATTATTTATCAGGCTGCATTAACGCTACATTTACAAGGAAAACCGACAGATTTAATGACGCTTACAAGTTGGTTAGCCGATCATAATCAACTTGAAAAAGTCGGGGGACAAGGGAAATTAGCCCAGTTAGTTGAACGGACTATTTCTGCAATTAATATCGATCAGTATAGTCATTTAGTCATTGATAAATCAATGCGCCGTCAGTTGATTTATGCCGGAAGTGGGATTATTGATTTAGGGTATCAAACGGAATTAGAACTGGAAGAGGTTTTAGATAAGTCAGAACAGCTTTTACTCAATTTAACTCAAGTTCGTCCGCAACAGGCTTTAGTTCCGATTGGGGAAACTTTAATTAATACTTTTCAAGATATTGAAGATCGTAATGAAGGTATAACTTTACCGGGTATTCCTTGTGGGTTTTATGATTTAGATGCAATGACAGGTGGCTTTCAACGGTCTGATTTAATCATTGTTGCCGGCAGACCATCGATGGGAAAATGCTTGAGTTATGATGCAGAAATTGTTCTGGCTGATGGTAGTATTGCAACAATTGCAGAAATATATCAGTGTAAACAGGCTAATATACTAACTTTAAAATATAATTTAAAATTTGATATTGTTCAGCCTTCCGCATTTATAGATGATGGAATTAAACCTGTTTTTAAAATTATTACAAAATCAGGAAGAAGTATAGAAGTTACTTTAACTCATCCCTTTTTAACTCAACAAGGATGGCAAGCTTTAAGTCAGTTAAAATTCGGTGATAAAATTGCAGTTCCTCGAATTATTAATATTTTTGGGAATGAAACATTACCTGAATATGAAATTATTAAATTAGCGCACAATTATCATAATAAATTTATTCCTAAAATTATCTTTAAATTAAAGCGATCGCAAATTGCCTTATTTTTGAATAAACTATTTTCTATTCATGGAGATCTAAATATTCATAATAGCAGTAATGATAATATTATCTACAATAGCGATAGTCAAAAAATGCTATTGCAAGTTCAGCACTTATTATTGCGTTTTGGAATAATATCAACAGTAAAACATATTGAAAAATACTGGCAACTAGAAATCATAGAAACTGATTCAATTCATATTTTTATTTCAGATGTTATTAATGAGTGTAGAAAAGATAGCCGTTTTTGTCATAAATATAGAATTCAAAATAAACTTCTACAAGATACCGCTGTCGCTACGATTGAACAAGATAACTTATCAATAGTAAATACTGTAAAAGAAAGACAGTTACATGAGTTTAGCAAAACTGATATTTGTTGGGATGAAATTATTTCAATTGAATATACTGGTTTTAAACAAGTTTATGATTTAACTATTCCAGAAACTCATAACTTTGTCGCCAATGATATTTGTGTTCATAATACCAGTTTTGCTGTTGGAATTGCTCATAATATTGCTAAGACTCAAAATCTATCGACAGCCATTTATAGCTTGGAAATGTCGAAAGAACAGTTAGTGCAACGGCTACTTTCGAGTGAGTCTAGAATTGAGAGTAACCGACTGCGTTCAGGACGCATTAGCCAAGCGGAATGGGAACCTTTAACAATGGCAATTGGAACCTTATCAGAATTATCGATATTTATTGACGATACTCCCAATATTACTGTCACAGAAATGCGGTCTAAAGCCAGACGCTTACAAGCTGAACAAGGCGGTGAATTAGGACTGGTTTTAATTGACTATTTACAATTAATGGAAGGAAGTAGTGATAACCGAGTACAAGAATTATCTCGAATTACACGGGCATTAAAAGGGATGGCTAGGGAATTAAATGTGCCTGTTATTGCTCTTTCTCAGTTAAGCCGAGGCGTAGAAGCAAGAACTAATAAACGTCCGATGATGTCTGATTTAAGAGAATCAGGATGTTTAACAGGAGAAAGTTTAATTTCGTTAGCCAATCAAGGAATAGAAGTTCCAATTCGAGAATTGATGGGAAAATCAGGGTTTCTGACTTGGGCAATTAATCCAGCAACAATGAAGTTAGAAAAAGCAAGAGTTAGTCATGTTTTTTCAACAGGAATTAAAACAGTTTATAAGCTAAAAACGGCTTTAGGAAGAACAATAAGAGCAACAGCAAATCATAAGTTTTTAACAATTAGTGGCTGGCTGCGTCTCGATCAATTAGAAATAGGTTCACGAATTGCTCTGCCTCGACATATACCAAGTTCTTCATCAACCTCAATGAGTGATTCTGAATTGGGTTTACTAGGTCATTTAATTGGAGATGGATGTACTTTACCTCGCCACGCAATTCAGTACACAACTAAAGAAAAAGATTTAGCTAACATTGTTGTTTCTCTGGCAACTCAAGCTTTTAGTGATTATATCAATCCTCGAATTATTCAAGAACGTAACTGGTATCAAGTCTATCTTCCTGCTAGCTATCACTTGACCCATAATAAGAGAAACAAGATTGCTCAATGGCTTGACTCATTAGGTATTTTTGGCTTGCGATCTTACGAAAAGTTTATCCCTAATTTAGTTTTTGAACAATCTGAAGCTGCAATTGCTACATTTATTCGACATTTATGGAGTACAGATGGTTCCATTAAGCTTGTCAAAGGAAAATCAATACGTCCAACGGCTTACTATGCTAGCAGTAGTAAGAAACTAGCATATCAGGTTCAATCTCTCTTGCTTAGATTAAATATTAACGCAAAGGTTTCTATCATTTCTCAGAGAAACAAGGGACGAGATAATTTCCACGTTATAATAACAGGCCAGCCGGATATCAAAAATTTTATTCAGAAAGTTGGTACAGTTGGAACTTACAAAACACGTTCATTACTAGAAATTGCCGAATACATAGCAGTACATTCTGCTAATACAAATCGGGAAATAATTCCTTGTGATGCGTGGAGAATGTTTGCTGTTCCTGCAATGCAAAACTGCGGTTTGACCACACGCCAGATGCAATCTCAGCTTGGAACTCAATATTGTGGAACAAATCTTTATAAGCATAATTTAAGCCGTAAACGAACTTTAAAATTAGCCGAGGTGGTTCAATCGGAAAAACTTGCTTTACTGGCAGAGAGTGATGTTTATTGGGATAAAGTGATTTCAATTGAACCCTATGGTGATGAAGAAGTTTACGACTTAACGGTTCCCGGACTACATAATTTTATTGCTAACAATATTGTGGTGCATAACTCCATTGAACAAGATGCGGATTTAGTGATAATGCTGTATCGAGATGATTATTATAATCCGGATACACCGGATCGAGGGATTTCTGAAATTATTATTACAAAACATCGTAACGGCCCGACTGGAACGGTGAAATTATTATTTGATCCACAATTTACCCGTTTCCGCAATTTAGCCGCTTCTGAACGTTATTCTTTCCCGAAAAATCCCCCGAATCAATTACCACCGGGTTAAACAATATAGAACCCTTATCAGATCTTCGGATATACAAGATAATCGATCAACAATGCCAGACTCATGAATATCAAATAAGCTTAAATTATAAATTGTGTTCTTTTATTTTAAAATTTATATCAATACCTCCAATTTCGATAATTTTGGACTGAGAATTATTCCTAATAAGCAACGAGATTGCGTTATTTCAGGCTTTATGATATTCTAATAATCCAAGGCTTTGTATTGCTACATCAAATTTTATCGTCCTCAAACCTAGAAAAATCGTAGAATCTCCTGACATTTTAATCTCTATCTGATTCTGCCAATGAATGAATTTTACCCGATCCTCAATCAAACTTTGTAGAGTGACTTGACAAAAACTGGATTCTATGCAGTTTAAGATTTAAGATAAAAAATATTTGGGCGATCGCCTAATAAACAGTTAGTAAATTATAATAATCTCCGCCGCAATTGATCTAAAGCCGTTGAAACACTCACCCGTCGTACCCAGTCTCGTCCTCGCTTACCGCCAAAACGACATTCAACGCTTTCTACCGTACCGTCAGGCTTAGCAATTCCGATATAAACCAGTCCCACAGGTTTTTCTTCTGTACCCCCCTCAGGGCCGGCAATACCCGTTAAACTAATTCCCCAACTGGTATTTAATTTCGCTTTAACCCCTGCCGCCATTTGTTCCGCTACAACAGCACTAACCGCGCCCAACTGTTCTAAATCAGCGGAATTAACATCCAATAAACCGATTTTTACACTATTATCATACGCAATAATACCGCCCCAAAAGTAACCCGAACTTCCTGATATTGCCGTTAAAGCCTGACCTAAACCGCCACCCGTACAAGACTCTGCTACACTCACCGTTTCTCCCGCTTGCTGCAACAGTTGACCCGCAACCGAAGCTAAACTATCCTCATCCTTACCGTAACAGTCTATACCCGCAATTTCTCGGATTTGGTCTTCGATGGGGTCAATCAACTCTGAGGCGGCTTGTTGAGAGGCTGAGCGGGCGGAAATTCGCAGTTTAACTTCTCCATGACTAGCATAAGGGGCAACTGTCGGATTTTGTAATGCTAACAATGTAGATACTTTTTCCGCTAAGCCCGATTCTGATACGCCCCAAAATCTTAACGTGCGGCTATAAATCATTCCCTGACACCATCCCTGTTGCTGTAAGTAGGGGACGGCGACATCGTGCCACATTTGTTTCATTTCTGCGGGTACACCAGGAAAGGTTAAAATCGTTAAATTATCTGCGCGGGGCTGCCAGATAATTCCGGGGGCGGTACCTGTGGCGTTGGCTAAAATTTCTGCGCCTTTAGGAATTAAAGCCTGTTTAAGGTTGCTGGGGGACATAATCCGCCCTCTTTGGGCAAATTTCGTCTCAATATCGGCGATAATTTCTGACTTTTCAATTAACGGCGCAGTGAAAAAATCAGCTAAGGTTTCAATGGTTAAATCATCCGGCGTGGGGCCTAAACCGCCTGTAAAAATGAGGATTTTTGACCGTTTACAAGCAATATCAACAACTTGTTTAATTCGGTCGGGATTATCTCCGACTACATTTTGATAATAATGGGGAATGCCTAATTGAGCCAGTTGTTGCCCTAAATATTGAGCGTTACTATTCAGAATATCTCCTAACAGTAATTCAGTTCCCACACAAATAATTTCAGCCGTCATCAATTCTATCTCCTGTTATCGGGCTTGTTTGAGCGCTTGCCAACTGGTATAACCCAATAAACCGGTTGCCCCTCCGGCATAAATCATACCACTAGGGATACCAGAAAAAGCTAAAGCTAAACTACCCACCCATAACGTTAGAGAATAAATCACCATCACAGTTAAGCGCTGAGATAATCCCGCTTCTAGCAGGCGATGATGCAAGTGACGTTTGTCGGCAATAAAGGGAGATTTACCATTGCGGAGGCGATCTAAAATCACCGCTGACATATCTAGGATAGGAACGGCTAGAATCAAATAGGGAAGCAGAATTGAGGTGATGGCTGTTGTCTTAACCAGTCCAATGACACCCACTCCAGCGAGGGTAAAACCGAGGAAATATGACCCGCCATCTCCCATAAAAATTTGAGCCGGATTAAAGTTATACCGTAGAAAGCCTAGTGCGCCTCCGGCTAATGCTGCGGCAATTAACGCGGCTGCGGGTTGATGCATAAATACACTGACAATCAACATCACAACTGCTGCAATACCTGATACACCAGCGGCTAAACCATCAAGGCCATCAATCCAATTAATCGCGTTTGCCATCCCGACTAACCATACAATTGTGATAGGTAAACTCAGCCAAGCGATTTGAACCAGGCCAAAGTAGGGAATACTGAGAAAGTCGATACGAACTCCAACTCCCCAGGCAATGCTGGCAACACTGGTTTGTAAGAGTAACCGCGCTACAGGAGAGAGGCTAAATAAATCGTCGGCTAAACCAATTAAAAAGAAGGCAAAGCCGCCTAAAGTCACACCCCAGATTTCATATTCTGCGGTGGAGTCTAGAGGTTGGCCATTAGCATCTAAAAAGCCGCCTAAACTCCAAATCACAAGTAAAGCAATTAGGGTTCCGGCAAAGATGGAAATTCCGCCTAAACGGACCATCGGTTGTTGATGAACTTTGCGATCGTCAGGAAGGTCAACCCGCCCGCTTCTAAGGCCGATTGTTTTAACGATGGGTGTACTCCAAAGCACAACCAGGGTCGAAACAACAAATGCAAGTAAATGATACAGATGTTGAGGCATCTGACTGAATTAGGTGGTTGACAAGGGAAACAGGTGATCAGCCCAGTATAAATCAATTCAATTGACTGTCTGTTGAGCTAGCTCATTCTACAACCCATTTGATTGATTTTCAGCACTGATCGAACCTGTTATGAAAAAGAGGTTCAGCCAGAGTCTACTACATTTCAGTCCGTTTTAGTTATTTGTTGTTTCGTTATGAGTATTGATTGTTCGTTATTGGCAATTAGTCCACGAGTCCTAATCTGTCGCCAGTAACAGTCCTCATCAAAACTCAGCACAAATGACCCATAACTCACAACTGACGATTCTTTTTACACTGTCACAGTCTCTTTTAGAGTAATGTGAGGATACAAGGGGAAGCGATCGCATAAAGAAGCCACCCGTTGACGGCAAGTTTCAGCGACGGTTTCATCATCCGGTTGCAGGAGTCGTTCTGCAATGAGATCGGCAATTTCGCTAAATTCTGCGCTTCCCATGCCACGAGTCGTCATCGCCGGACTACCTAAGCGTAAACCACTGGTGACAAAAGGTGATTCGGGATCAAAAGGAATCGTATTCTTGTTGGTGGTGACATTAATTTCACCCATCAGTTTATCTGCCCGTTTACCCGTCATTCCAACAGAACGCAGATCTAACAACACTAAGTGATTATCTGTACCATCAGAAACCAGTTTAATACCCCGTTGCTGCAATTGAGCCGCCATTGCTTGAGCATTTTCAATCACCTTCGCCGAATATTGCTTAAATTCCGGTTGTAAAGCTTCTCCGAAAGCCACAGCTTTTCCGGCAATAACGTGTTCAAGGGGGCCACCTTGACTTCCTGGGAATACCGCTTTATCAAACTTTTTACCCAAGTCAGCATCGCGGGTCATAATTAAACCCCCCCGAGGTCCGCGTAATGTTTTATGAGTGGTTGTCGTGACAACATCACAGTAAGGAATGGGGTCAGGATGATGACCACTGGCGACTAAACCCGCAATATGGGCAATATCGGCCATTAAGTAAGCCCCGACTTCATCGGCAATTTCCCGGAATTTGGCAAAGTCAATTAACCGAGGATAAGCCGAATAGCCACAAATCAACAATTTCGGTTTATGCTGTTTAGCCAGTTCTAAGATGGCATCATAATCTAAGCGTTGGGTTTCTTCGCTAACGCCATAGTCTTTGACGTTAAACCATTTGCCGGAAAAGTTAACCGGAGATCCATGGGTTAAATGTCCACCGTGGGATAAATCCATCCCCATAATCGTATCACCCGGTTGTAATAACGCCAGGAAGACGGCAAAATTCGCTTGAGCGCCGGAATGGGGTTGAACGTTGGCGTGGGCAGCCCCAAACAGTTCCTTAACCCGGTCAATGGCTAATTGTTCAGCTTGGTCGATATATTCACAACCGCCATAATACCGCTTGTTGGGTAATCCTTCGGCGTACTTATTGGTTAAAACAGAACTTTGAGCCGCCATCACAGCCGCTGAAGTAAAGTTCTCACTAGCAATTAATTCTAAATGATCCCGCTGGCGTTTGAGTTCGTGGTTAATAATATTGGCGATCGCCGGATCGCGTTGGGCTAGAATTTCTAGGCTCGTATTGTTCACAATTAAAATATCCTCGTTAATAGCAGTTCCACAGATCGCAATCCTGACTGAGGGTAAGTATTTTGTAAAATTCCCCTCAAACCTTCTATGATAACTTGCGATCGCGAATGCCTTCTTCAATTTATAGACATCTCTCTTAATTGTTAAGTTGTAAGTCCGAGCTAGACCAGATTTCAGCCTTTTGAATTACAATAAAACAAGCGCGAAGCGGATCAGTCGGAGGAGAGATTTATGTTAGTCATGGTAACGGACAATCAAATTCTTGATCCCCATCAAGTATGTCAAGGCTGTTTACTAGCTGACCAAAGCGGTCAACCCCGTTGGAAAAATCATCAACTTAGTTGTGCTAATCAGGTTCGTCAACCGAAGGCGAACCAACCCGAACAGTATGAGTGTCAGATGGGTTTCCGCATTGCCAATATTGAATAGAACCCATCCGTAAATCTCTACTACATGCATCTCATAATTCCTGCGCTATCCTGAGTTTATAAGAAACGAATCATTTTATCTGATACTCAGGAGAGTCATTTTATGAGCTGGAATGGAACCGTGACTGTTCGCGATCGCATTTTTTCGATCTTACCCTACGCCTTACCTTTAATGTATGGTTTGCAGTTTGGTCAATATCTGTTTCAACAATTTCCCATCCTGCAACTGATCGCAATTCCTCTACTGCCTTTACTGGCAATCTATCAATCTTTTCCCTTTGCCGGGCTAATCATTTTCTTCGCCTTATTCATGCTGGTGGTTCGCAATGAAAATATTCCCCGCTTTATTCGCTTCAACACCATGCAAGCGATTCTGATTGACATTTTGCTTGTTTTATGCAGTCTAATCCTAGGAATTTTAGGAGGTGGACTCCAAGGCTTTATCTTAGAAACCCTTTACAATATGATTTTCCTTGGGGTATTAGCGGCTGTGTTTTACTCCATTGTGCAGTGCGCCTTGGGTCGTTATGCACAAATTCCTACAATTTCAGATGCCGTCAATATGCAGGTTCGCTAAACAAGATTGAGCCTGATTCCCAACTTGTCATACAATAAGAGATCCTTGCTTCTAAAATTTAGAAGCCCTGTTGTCCAAAAGGAGAATAACTAATCATGAATGGTGGATTTATTTACGAAACCATGTATATTCTGCGTCCTGACTTAATTGATGAGCAGGTACAGCAACAAATTACCAAATATCAGGATTTACTGACTGAACAAGGCGGCGAAAACTTTGAGATTAAGAATTTAGGTAAGCGTCGCCTCGCCTATGAAATTGATAATCATCGTGAAGGCTATTATGTTCAGATGAACTATGAAGGCCCCGGTGCTCAAATTGCCGTCATGGAAAAAGCCATGCGCTACAGTGACGAAGTGATTCGCTATCTGACCATTAAGCAGGAATTATCTGTTGTAGAGAATCCTACCCCAGAAGTCGAGATGCAAGAAGCCTCATAGGCAGACGAGGAGCCACCGAGCCACCGAGACAGGAGTAGGAATTTATCCCCCACACCCTACTCCCTACCCCCGACTCCTTCCAATAACCATTCCATCTTGCCGATTTTAAAAGATAAGAGTATGTTTAAGAGACGAACATATAATTACTTTTATAGGAGCTTTTAGTCCGTGGTGAATTCCTCCAATAGCGCAACGCCGCAAGATCTTAAAGCAGAAGTGTTACGGCTTCAAGAAGAGCTGAAGATGAAAGACCAACTGGTGCAGCAGTTATCTCAAGAGTTGTTTCGCCTGGTTAAAGGCAACACGAACTTAATGCCAACCCCTGAAATTTCGGAACAGCATCAGCTTCAGATGAAGGCATTGCGAAACCAATTGCAAGAGGTAGAACAGCAGGTTAAGTTTTATCAAGAGCAAATCACTGAACGAGACACAGAAGCACACCAACTGAAACAATCTGTTCAAGAGTTAACAGAGCGCTCTATGATGTTAGAACAGGTGGTTCAGGAACTACCAGAAGTCTATCGTCAGAAGTTCTCAGAACGCTTAGATACAGTTCTTCAGAAGGTTGAAATGCTACAGCGGGAAAACCGTCAACTTCACGCTGAATTGCAGAGTGTTAGTTATCGTCTGGCTCAGAAAAATCGTCGTCCAAATACCTTAGATTTACCAGCTTTTCAACCGGGTACTTCTGGGAATACCGACTTTCCCACCTTCAACAATGCTTAAACCCGTTGAGGTACAAAAAAATTTAAGACCTCATCAGAAAACTCCTGTGATTGACTTGATTCGATAGGAGTTTTCTGATGATGAAATACTGATAACCCAGGACACTTTCCAGTGGACTCTAGCTAACTCTTAACTCTTAAGGAATTGTCGCTTCGCCGATTGTTGAGTTAACCAGAATCAAACTTCGCTTCATCACTTCATCAAGGTGTTAAACAATAGATTTAAGCCATTTTGAACTGAGATTGTGTTGAGAATATTGCATCCAATTCATCAAAAACTTCAAATACTCGGTCGAGTTGAGTAATTTCTAACAGCAGCTTAGCCGATGCTGAAAGATTACATAATACGAGTTGACAGCCTTTAGTTCTGGCAGATTTTAATGCACTCACCAGGACTCCGAGTCCAGCACTGTCAATGAAGCTAACATGGGTCATATCAATAATCCAAAGTTGATGATCATCTCGGATTGAACTGACCAATTGTTGCATTAACACTTTACCGCTTTGTTCATCCAAGCGAGACTGAGGCTGAATGACAATGTGTTGGTTTGTGTTCAAGCGTTCCATTATACACGACTCCTAAAACAACTACAAAATAGTAAACAGACCCCCTGAAGTATCAATTCATAGATTGAGGGACATGAACTTACTGAGGTTTTCAGCCAGATGAATGTTCCCATCATAGAACAGTAAATCGATCAATTTACCTACAATTGTTATAACTTGCCTCATAACTATGATAGGTAAAATCATCATAACAGATGAGCCTAGGCTACATTTTACGATGAAAACAATAAAGTTTCCGTCAAAGAAACATGAGAACTTCCTCATCATTGAGTTACTTTTACATAGTATTCCCCTTTGAAAACTAAATTGGTTAACTTCCTTACATTTTTGGGTTTATTCCCTACGAAATGTCCTTAAATTAAGAAACAATCACAATCAAAATAGATTTGACCGGAAGTCAAGATATTATAGAACTATAAAGCTTTACGACAAATTGTGAAGGCAGCATAGAATGATATTTGAGTTTGTATCCTTAGACACAATCAAGCAAATTGCTCATGAATATGGCTATTGGGCAATTTTTTTAGGGATTACCCTAGAAAATACAGGAATTCCGCTTCCCGGTGAAACGATTACGCTGGTGGGGGGCTTCCTGGCTGGGAGTGGAGAGTTAAACTACTGGCTAGTATTGGGCAGTGCCATCGGTGGAGCAGTTTTAGGTGATAACTTCGGTTATTGGATTGGACGTTGGGGGGGTTGGCCGTTACTGCTGCGGATTGGACAGTTCTTTCGCTTCTCTGAAAACCAACTGAACCAAGTTCGCGCACAATTCAGCCAGAATGCTGCTAAAGCTGTGTTTTTCGGCCGATTTATTGCTCTGCTGCGGATTTTTGCAGGCCCGCTAGCGGGGATTGCCCAGATGCCCTACTGGAAGTTTTTGTTGTGTAATGCAGCAGGGGCCGGAGCTTGGGCGACTGTGATGGTGAGTTTAAGTTACTTTGTCGGACAGACATTCTCCTTAGAACAGTTAATTAGTTGGGTTTCTGAGTTTGCCCTGTTGGCATTAGGAATCGTTATTGCTTGGTTAGCGATTCCAGCTTGGTTAGAATCTCGCAAAGCCAAAGACTTGAGTTAGACAGGCTCAAAGTCTATTTTGTGAGTTTATCTTGGGCTGTTGGGAGGACTAGCTTGCGGTAATGGCTGCTGTACTGGCTGTTGAGGAGATTGACGGTTTAACTGACGCAATACAACAGTATAGGTTAAATAGGCCGGAAGAATCATTGCACCCAGACAGGCGATCGCTGCTAACCAAAATGTCCAATCAGACGAAGACCCATAAGAACATCGATAGGGATCAAACACGGGTAGCTTGTCAGGGGGTTGTTCGCGAATGGCAGTAGAACGCTTGAATCTGACTCGCCGATTGTCTAATTTTTCCAGCAAAATCCATCCGACAGAGGCTTCTTCTTTACACAAACGCTGAAATACCGCAGGATTACGAAATAGATCTCGATTGGCCCGTACGATTTTGTATTCCCATTCCTGTTGAGCAGAACCCTGAACCGGAGGATTGGCAGAGACCATTTGAATCGATTCATTTGTGTTCAAAACTTCTTCCTCCTCAGACAACCGTCGTTCTACATTGGTTTGATAAGTTTTCATCAAACGACCGAATAGGAGAGCTTCTAAGCCCAAAGTCCCGAGTAAGAAGCTCAGTATCATTAACTCGAACATGATAGATCTGATGTATGCTCGAACTCTACCCGTATTTTAGTACTTAAAACTGGTTAAAAAGTGACAAAGATAATAATTAGGTCAGTTCGGGATAAAACTTTATGGAGAGGGGTAATACTGATAAACACTACTGTGAATACTACAGGAGTGAGCCATCAAATTTGAGAGTTCTCACGGATTATTTCTGATGTCGATTGATCAAACCTATCAGATAACGTTATTTTTAACTGATGTATTAAATCTCAGTGTCAGCCCCTGGGATCACTCACGATTTTAAATTTGGGATCGCTTGAGAATGTTTCCTCCTCGGGCTGGCTCCGGTTCCTATACCTCTTGATAGATTGAATAATGTTGAGAAACGCTAAATTATACCCTAAGAGGTTGGTTTTATTGGGAAATAAAGGTACTCTAGAATTAGGGTGCAAACCCAGCTCATGTTGCTATTCTGGGGGAAAAACGGATGAAGACCGTCTCCAAAACTTTAATTGGACTTTCTACAGTCCTACTTTCTCTGAGTGTGTCTAATGCCACTCAGGCAGCCAATCCGGCTCATGTTCAACAACTTCTAGAAACTGGATTTTGCCAAGGATGTGATTTGAGTGGAGCTGATTTACAAGCGGCTCATTTGCTGGGCGCTGATTTAAGAGATGCTGATTTATCCAATGCGAATTTGGAAAACGCAAATCTTGAAGGAGCTGATTTAAAAGGAGCCAACTTAGAAGGCGCTAATTTAGCAGGAACTTTTTTAAATAGTGCTGAATTAAATAATGCAAATTTAGCAGTGGCTAATTTAAGTCAGGCTAATTTAATCAGCGCCAATTTAACCGGAGCAAATCTTCTAG
Source organism: Microcoleaceae cyanobacterium (assembly GCA_049647265.1). Lineage (GTDB taxonomy): Bacteria > Cyanobacteriota > Cyanobacteriia > Cyanobacteriales > Microcoleaceae > JAAURB01. The sequence continues at coordinate 18,818 of JBARXJ010000040.1, read as the reverse complement.
GTAGTAATTTAGAAGGAGTTCAAATGATTGCTAACTCAGCCGCTGGGTTAGAAGGATTGAGCATTGGTCGAGATCCCAATACATTGTCATTTCCTATGGGTGGTGGGCCAGAATTTAATCAACGGTTTAGATACACTCAAGAATATCTAAACCAGCAAGTTTCACCCCTTCAAATTAATTTTACAGAACGCTCCTCTAATTATAAGATTCGTTGGAGTTCTCCTGCTGTAGAACAAGAGTCTAATTTAGAACAAACTGATAGAAATCCTAATGGAATTGGGATTAAATTTTAAAAGAATATGAGGAAATTGGGTGAAGCAGCAATTGAGAAGGATTGAGTAATGAGTCGCTTCACCTGGTAACCTTTTAAGATAAGTTTAATCTGTTCTACTTTATCATTTAAGTCGGTAGGGGTAGGACAGCTTTAATTTGTTTAAATAAACTTTCGGTATCGCCCGAGTTGTCTAAAATGACATCAGCTTGTTGGCATTTCTGGCTTAATGGCATCTGACTATCAATTCTTGCTTGAGCCTGTTCTAAAGAAAGAGAACCTTGATGTCGTTGTATCAGTCTAGATAACTGTTGCTGTGGAGAACAGTATACCACCCATATTTCTGTGACTAGATCATTCATTTGAGCTTCAAATAGCAGCGGAATTACTAAAACCGCTATATTTTGTTTGCTTTGCTGTTGAAATTGGGTAATATTTTGGTAGAAGCGATCGCGCACAAAAGGATGTATCTGTGCCTCTAACCAGCATCGCTCTGTTACACTATGAAATATAATTTGACCCAGTTGTGGTCGATTCAGTTGCCCAGTTGGCAGTAAGATGGTTGAACCATATCGGTTGATGATCTGGTCTAAAATGGGTGAACCGGGTTGCACTGCTTCTCTGGCATAGACATCTGCATCCCAGATTGGAAGTTGGTAGGTTTGCGATAGGTCATTAGCTACTGTGGTTTTCCCAGTACTAATGCCGCCAGTTAAACCGATTAAACGCATGAATGTTATCTAGATTGAAGGAAATCAAAGCCAGTCAGGGGAAAGATGTCCCATTAGAATCATCTCACTGATTCTACGTCTCAACTTACCATTTGTTCTGTCGGATCAGCTAATCAGTCCAATTTATCTAAAAGTATAAAAGAGATTATCTGATCTTATCACTTTTGAGAGTGAAGGTATATTGATCTGGTAAACTCAGGGAAAAAGAGAGATAATATTTCGTGGAATTATGATTAATTTTCATAGGATTTTTACCTCTCAATTTAAAAAAATGCATCAATATAGACTTGAATAAATAATAGAAAATTTGGGCTATCCAGGGAGGTTTAATTATGAAACCAGGTTTTAGCCTGTGGTCAGTCCTCATCAATTTATCTCGGTTAGGAATCATTTCTTTAAGCAGTTTTCTGTTTACTGATCTATTGCTATGGAAAGTTGCTATTGCTCAATCGATTATTCCTGAATCGAATAGTACGAATACTCAAGTTAATGTTATTGAAAATCGCTTCGATATTACGGGAGGAACGTCCTCGAAGAATGGGAGTCATTTATTTCATAGTTTTACAGAATTTAACTTAGATTCGGGTCAGACGGCTAATTTTATTTCTCCTCCTGAAATAGAGAATATTTTAACCCGAGTAACGGGTGGTAATCCTTCTACAATTCAGGGTTTAATTCAAATAACTGGAGGAAACGCTAACCTATTTTTAATTAATCCAGCGGGTGTTATTTTCGGTTCAGAAGCGAGTTTAAATATTCCGGGTTCTTTAACGGTTACAACGGCAAATCGAATCGGATTTGAACAGGGCGAATTTAATGCGTTGGGTCATAATAATTATGCTGAAATTACTGGAAATCCTAATACTTTTCTGTTTGCGGTTAATCAACCCGGTTCTATTATTAATGCGGGGAAATTACAGCTTGAACCTGGACAGAATTTAACCCTTTTAGGAGGAACAATTATTAATACGGGGGAATTGATAGTTCCTGGTGGTCAAATTACTTTAGCCACGATTGATCAACCCGGTATAATTCGTTTAAGTCAAACCGGACATTTACTGAATTTAGAAATAGATTCAACTGCGATTAATCCAACCGAATCAGAGATCAGTTTATCGCCCTTATCTTTACCTGAATTATTAACAGGAAGTAGCCAAAATGAAGCGTTAGGTGTAACGGTTTTAGCAGATGGAACCGTTCAATTAACGGCCTCTCAAACGTCTATTCCAACAGAAGCTGGAACCACAGTCGTTTCAGGTATGGTGGATGTTTCTCAAACTCAGAACAGTGAACCTGTAGCAGGACAGATTAATATTTTAGGTGAAAGAATTGGATTATTTAATACAGAAGTAAATGCGGCGGGAATTAATGGCGGTGGTGTTGTTAGAATAGGGGGTAATTATCGAGGCGGCAGTGATTTACCCGCAGCTAATCAAGTTATCATTAATTCAAATACTCAAATTATTGCAGATGCTTTGCAAACCGGGAATGGCGGTGAGGTTATTATTTGGTCTGAGGATTTAACTCAATTTTTCGGACAGATCAGCGCACAAAGTAATACCGGAGAAGGGGGATTTGTTGAGATTTCAAGTAAGGGAAATTTGAGAGTAGAAGGTGATGTTAATTTAAGCGGGGTAAACGGTTCTGTCGGAACATTATTACTCGATCCACGCAATATTACAATTGTTGATGCCAACGATTTAGTAGAGACACAAGATCCGTTTATAGAGGATCAATTATTGTTAGAAGCAGATTCTAATAACTACACGATTTCAGAAAGAACGTTAGAAAGTTTTGGGGAAACAGCGAATGTAATTTTAGAAGCAGAAAATAATATTGAAATTCAAGATTTAGGGGATAATTTACTCAATTTACAAGCTACAACTGGTTCAGTTACCTTTACCGCTGATGCTGACGGAGATGGTAGCGGATCATTTTCGATGAATTCAGACGATGCAATACAAACCAACGGGGGGTCTTTAACGATTTCTGGGGTAGGAATTCGTACCGGAAATTTAATCACTCAAGGGGGAGAGATTCAGTTACAATCAACAGGAAATGGTAATCTTTCGACGGCTAATTTATCTACAGAAAATTCTATGAATTCGGGTGGAAATATTACATTAACCACGGAATTTGGATTAATTAGAACTGAGAATTTAACTACAAATGGTTTAATAGAAAGCGGTGATATTCAAATCGAAAGTGGAGATAACATTCAACTGGGGGAAGTCTCGACTTCAGCCAATGACCCGATTTTTGGACAAGGGGGTTTAGTTAATCTTGAAGCCGTGAATAATATTCAACTGGACTTGATTAATACGGCCAGTGGGTTTGCTGGGGGGAACATTAATATAATGAGTCAGCAGGGAAGTATTGCCTTTGCGACTCAACCGACTTTTAGTATTGAGAGTCATTCTAATAATGGGACGGGAGGTCAGATTGAAATCACCGCTTCAGAACGTTTGAATGTGGGTTTAATTGACGCGAGAGGGGAAGAAATAGGGGGTAATATTATCTTAGAAGCAGAAGTAGAATTAACCACTGGAGAACTGATTACGGGTGAATTCAATCAGTCGGCTTCGGCTTCAGAAATAGAGTCAGAAGAGTTAGAAGTTCATAGTAATATTCTCCTAACTAGCGATGAGATTAATTTAACCGGGAATGTATCAGGATCGGGGAGTTTATTATTACAACCCGCAACCGATACCCAGGATATGCAAGTGGGCGGAACAAATAATAATTTTATCCTGACTCAAAATTTAACAGCCGCAGAATTAGCCCAAATTCAGGATGGTTTTACCCGAATTATTATCGGTCGTTTAGATAGTAAAGGAACGCTGAATATTGCCGGAGATGTGACTTTTCAAGATCCGGTATTATTGCGATCGCCATTGGGACAGATTTCAACTCAAGATCCGACTTTTACTATTACTGGAGTGGATAATGCCAGTTTAACTTTAGAAGGCGGAGAAAATATTACGGTGGGTAATTTAATAACAACTGGAGAAAATATTAATCTAACCAGTCAATTCGGTGAAATTAATATCGGAAATGTGCAAGTTTTATCTGAAGGGGATATTCGTTTAACGGGTCGGGAAATTAATTTTATAGGCGGAAATGGTTCGATTCAAGGACAAGGTGAATTGATTTTACAACCGTCTAGTAATAGTCAAGCAATTCGATTAGGGGATAATTTAGAAACGGATGCTTTAGATTTAAGTGGGTCGGATTTAGAGGCAATTTCTAATGGATTTGATCTGATTACAATAGGTCGTCCTCGTAGTAATAATTTGATCAGTTGGGTGAATGATTTAAGCTTTAGCGATCCGGTGTTATTACAAGTTCCAGAAGGCAGTATTTTAGGCAGTGGAACTATTCAAGGATTAGATAATGCTTCAATCACATTAACAGCAGGGACAGAGATTGAGATTAACCGGGTGAATACGGCGGGTAGAGAGATACAGATCACCAGTTTAAACGGTAATATTTCAACTGAGAATTTATCGGCGACGGAGAGAGTTGAAGTGAATGCTGGTGTTGATATCAATACTGGAAATATTATTAGCAATCAAGAGATTAACTTAAGCAGCGATACAGGAGACATTTTAACCGGAAATTTACAGATTATCCCGAATAATACATTAAATGGAATTATTAATATTGACGGTTTTGGTAATATTACAACTGAAGATATTCAAACAACAGGTTCTAATACAATTGGAGGGAATATTTTCCTTGAAAGTGAAACTGGAACAATTCAAACGGGTCAGTTAAATACTTCGGGTTTGAATGGGGCAGGAGATATTAAAATTGAAGCAGGTAATCAGATTAAAACAGAAGAAATTATAGCCAATTCGCAAACACAAAATGGCGGTGAAATTCGATTATTATCTCCTCAGGATATCGAAGTTACTTCTATTCAAACGGAAGGAGAACAACAAGGGGGAACGATTGAAGTTGTGACCGATCAATTCTTTCGGGCAACGGGTACATTTACGGCAGCAAATCAACAGAATGCTAGCTTATCTGTACTCGGAAATCAAACAGCGGGTCGGGTGACTATTCAACAAGGTGGAGATGGGGTTAATACACCTTTTACGATTGGAATTCCCAGTATTAATGGAACAGTCGCGCCTATTGTTGAAGGAATTAATACCCCCACATCGCCAACTGTATCTAATCCTGATTCGGGTAATCAAAATCCTGATTCTACTCCAACCAGTGAGGAAATTAATAATCCCACTAATCAAACAGTTAATTCTGAAAATACTCCCAATAATCCTTCGACGACAGAAGAAGTCATAGCCTCAAACTCTAATATTGATCCGGTTTTAGAAACAGATTTTGATAATGAATTATCTCCTGAAGTAATAGAGAATAACACTCAAAATGTAGACTCAAATTCATTAACCGAAAATAGTCAAGAATTTACAATAAAACTTGAATCTGGAACCATCGCAAGCGATCAAGTTTATCAATCTCCGTTGATGTCTTCTGTCTTACAAGTTGATTCTTCCCGTGGTCAGGAATTTGTCAATTATTTAGGTAATCAAACGAATAAAAATTTAACCTCTCATCAAAGTATCGATCAAACCTTAAGTGAAATTACTCGTTTAACCGGTTATAAACCCGCTATTCTCTATGTATCGATTCAAGAAAATCAGTTAGAAATTAGATTACTCTTACCCAACGGTCAACCTGTATTTAAGCGGATTAACGTTGATAAAAAAGAATTGTTAAAAGTAGCTAGAACCTTTACCAATCAAATTCGCCTCCCTCGTAATCTGGAAGAAACCGACTATTTAGTGACAGGCAAACAACTGTATGATTGGTTAATTGCTCCGATAGAAACAGAATTAATTACTCAAGATATAAAGACATTAATCTTTTCAATGGACTCGGGTTTAAGAACCATACCCATTGCAGCTTTATATGACGGTGAACAATTTTTAGTGGAAAAATATAGTTTAGGATTAATTCCCAGTTTGAGTTTAACCGATACCAGTTACGTTAACCTAAAACAATCCAAAGTCTTAGCCATGGGGGCCTCTAATTTTTCAGATCCTAGCCAACCCCCTTTACCCGCTGTCCCTTTAGAACTCAATTTAATTGTTGAAGAAAATCGCTGGCCGGGTCAACTGTTTTTAAACGAAGAATTTACCGTTAAAAATCTCAAAAATCAACGCCATCAACAACACTATGAAATTATTCATTTAGCCACCCATGGTGAATTTCTCTCAGGAGGGGCAGAACAATCTTATATTCAGTTTTGGGATCAAAAATTAGGACTCCATGAATTACGCAACCTCAAACTGAATCAACCCCCTGTCGAATTATTGGTTCTTAGCGCCTGTACTACCGCTGTGGGCGACGAAAAAGCAGAATTGGGTTTTGCAGGGCTTGCGGTACAAGCGGGGGTGAAATCGGCTTTAGCCAGTCTGTGGTATGTTAGCGATGCGGGAACATTAGGGTTAATGACAACGTTTTATCAGGCTTTGTTGAATGCCCCGATTAAAGCAGAAGCCTTGCGACAGGCACAATTAGCCATGTTAAAAGGGGAAGTTCGCCTCGATAACGGACAGTTAGTCCATAACAACACTCCAATTGAATTACCTCGAGAAATTGCCCAACGGGGAGATGTCAATTTATCCCATCCGTTTTACTGGGCGGGGTTTACAATGATTGGCAGTCCTTGGTAACATCATCTGAGGATTGAATAATCCCTATGAAGGATGACAGTCGGCTTGTACAATAAGAAGATATACCTACCTTTCATCCCCAATCGCTGAGTATAAAATCTTTTATGACTGACTTGACCACTTCTCCACAACAGCAAGCATCACCCGATTTGACGCAACTGAGTCAAAAGTTAACCTCAACTTCCCCCACGACTCAACTACAGGCTATTCAAACCTTAGCCGCATCTGGAGAACCGGGAATTGATCTATTAATTGATTTTCTACAACAATCTCAAAATACTGCACCCAATTGGGTACAGGGAAAAGTGTATCAAGTTCTGCTCAAGATTACTCAACCCAACGTTGAAGATTTTCTTCAAACCCACTTTCCTCAAGGAATTGTTCCTTTAAAATCTGATGCCAATATAGATTACACAACATTGCAGCAACTGTTAATTCAACAAGACTTTCAACAGGCTGACCGCTTAACTTTAGAAAAGTTGTGTGAACTCGCCGGAAGTACTGCTGTTGCCCGCAAGTGGATTTATTTTTCTGAGATTAGAACCTTTCCGAGTACAGATTTACAAACCATTGATTTATTGTGGCAAGTTTATTCTGAGGGGAAATTTGGTTACTCAGTTCAACGTAAACTTTGGCTTAATGTGAATAAAAATTGGGAAAAATTATGGCCGAAAATGGGATGGCGAAAAGATGGAACCTGGACTCGTTATCCTCAAGAATTTACTTGGGATTTAACTGCACCTGTAGGTCATTTACCCCTCTCAAATCAACTCCGAGGCGTTAGAGTGATTGAAGCGTTATTGTCTCATCCCGCTTGGTCAGAGGATGGAGAAAAATAGAGACTACTGGGATAATTGTATATTGGTAACCATTAAAATTATCCAGACAAAACTGATCATCTCTTATCAGTTAGAAGCCGCGACTGATTTAAAATTTATATACTTGTAAAGTTATATGAAGCCATACTCCAGAAAATCATAGGCTATTTTGATACGATTTTATTAGGGTTGACAGCTTCACGTCCGGTTTTGTAAGATATGATATATAAGCTATAGTTGGGTATAACTATACCTATAAACTCAATTTGAGTCAGTTACTCTCCTCAAACCTTGATTATCTCGAGACAAATATCACAATAATATGCAATTTAGCTGACTATACAGTATTAGAGCTTGAACAAAATTAAAAATCTGTCTGTAACCGTAAGTTGACAAAAGTACCAAAATATGCGCTGACTATTTATTTTTTTGTTATTTATGATCTATTGGCGATCGCCAAAAATTAGCGTTATAACAATGAGCAAGTAATATTTTAACGTTTCTACCCTCTGTCTTTACTTTTATCCTTGTCAACGGTTGATAATGCATTCACCTCAGAATTCTAAACCTCAACCCCCCAACTCTCCCAGCTCAAAGCAGATTTGGAAGATACGGTTTTGTGTGATAGTAGCCCTCACTTCCGGGTTTTTCGCCACCTTAATCACTCAACTTCAGTCCCAATCCTCAATCTTAGTAACAGCACCCCAACCCACCGCAACACCTACTCCGCCTCCCGCCTTACCCCAAGCTGACAATACTCCTACCTCTCCACCGCAGGCGATTATGGGTGAAGTCATCCGTCAACCGATTTCTATACCTTCTTCTCTACGTCCTTCCCCCTTACCTTCTCTGTCTGTAAATACAACAGAAACAGATACAGAAACAGATACAGATACAGAAACCCCTATTTTACACAATTCTCAGGATACACCCTCTAGGAGTATTTCTCAACCCCAAACTCCTCCGACACCGACAGAAAAGCTAGAAGATACTGTTAAATTTGCTATCAATTCAGAAGCTTTCTTAGAGGATAAAAAAATATCTGAAATACCAACTGATGAGTCTTTGACGGCTGAAAATTATCCATTTTTAGCAGAGGCTGAACCTCTGATCATTGAAAATAAATCCAATGAAAACGAAACCATAGAACTCAGCTTACAGGAAGTTGTGATTTTAGCTTTAGAAAATAATCGGACTATCAAGAATCAATATTTAGAGCGAATCATTCAACAGCAGAACTTAATCGTTGCCGAAGACAAATTTAATCCTGATTTTACACCCGATATTGCCTTAGAATGGGAGAACTTACAACAGGGAGAAATAACCTCCATTACAAATGGCTTAAATCTATCGGCGAGGGTGATTATGCAACTCCCGACTGGAGGAGAAATTAACTTAGGTTGGGAAGGGATAGGAGAACAAAGAGATATTGATGATTTGGATGAAGATCAATTAAGGCAGAATTTACAACTTTCTGTGCGACAACCGCTATTAAGAAATGCCGGAATAGAAGTCAATAGAGCTTCAATAGAAATTGCTCGCGTTGATGAAAAAATTAATATTTTAGGCTTAAAATCTACTCTAATCGATCAAATCACAGACGCGATTCTTGCCTATCGCCAATTAATCCAAGCACAAGAACGATTACAAATTGAACTCAGTTCTTTAGAAATAGCGCGTCAACAAGTAGAAAATACTCAGATTTTAATTGATGCAGGTCGTAGAGCCAGAGTCGATATTATTCCGGTAAAATCTCGTGTAGCAAATCAAGAAGTGAGCTTATTAGAAGCCGAAAATAACTTAAAACAAAGACAGCTTAATTTATTAGAAATTTTGGATATTAATCCAGATTTTATTATCGTTGCTTCAGATATTAGAGCAGTAGAGCCTCAAATTATAGCATCGGAAGAATTAACAGCAGCAGCATTAGAAAATAGACCAAACTATCTAATTGCAAAGCTAAATATTCAACAAGCAGAATATGCTTTAAAAGTGGCTGAAAATCAACGAAAATGGAATATTGATTTAGAGGCTAGTATTAATCATAATCCTGCGCCTAATATTATTGACGATAGGACAGAATTTAGGGCTGGACTTAATCTCACAAAAGATTTAGGAGATAGAACGATTGAGCGAGATTTTAAACAACGTCAAGTAGAACTTTTACAAGCAGAAAATAATCTAGATGAACAATTACAACAACTTCAAATAGATATCGAAAATAGTATTCGAGATGTTCAAGAAGCCTTTCGTCGAGTTGAACTGGCTCAACGCGCCACAGAACTGGCAGAACAACAACTGTTAAATCAACAAGAAAAAGTCAAACTCGGCGTAGAAAATACCTCAATTGTAGATTTAGTGGGATTTCAGGAAGAATTAGGACAAGCCAGAAATGACGAACTTAATGCTAAAATTGATTATCTCAATTCCATCACTAACTTACAACAAATTGTAGGAATTACCTTAGATGTTTGGGATATTATTATTGAAGAAGGAGTCACCGAGTCAGGAGTCAGCGAGTCTGCGAGTCAGGAGTGGGGAGTAGGCGGACAATGATTTCTGTTTCTGATAAATTCTAGCGATAGAAATTGAATTGAGTAGTGCGTTACTGACTTACAACAAATTGTAGGAATTACCTTAGACGTTTGAAATGTTATTGTTGAAGAAGAATATATTATAGCGATAGATATTTAATTGAATGGTGCGCTACTTGAGACACCCTACTCTGATTGCGTTTGTAACTTACAATAAATTGTAGGAATTACCTTAGACGTTTGAAATGTTATTGTTGAAGAAGAATATATTATAGCGATAGATATTCAATTGAATGGTGCGCTACTTGAGACACCCTACTCTGATTGCGTTTGTAACTTACAACAAATTGTAGGTATCACCTTAGACGTTTGAAATGTTATTGTTGAAGAATAATATATTATAGCGATAGATATTCAATTGAATGGTGCGTCGGTGACGCACCCTACTCTTGTTGCCTCACATTAATAATACAAACCCTACAACCGACGTTCAATCGCATTGTAATAGCGATCGCCTATTTCTGCTAAACTGATATCAACTAAAGAAATAGAATCAGCCGCTAATATTTTCAAACCGCTTTCCTGACCCTCAACTTCCCCCAACGCACACCAATAAACCCCCGCTTCCCCTAATTCTTGGTGTAAATAACTCTCCCAAGCTTCCTGCTGTTGAGAACTCACCGAAACCACAATTCTAGCGCCCCCTTCGGCAAACAATAAAGCATCCCAACGTACCTGCTTCGGTAAATCTAACTTAAAATTAATGGTTGCCCCTTTTTCTCCACTGATACAACATTCCGCCAAAGCAAATCCTAACCCCCCTTCCGCGCAATCATGAGCAGACTGAATCAAACCCTGTCGAATACCATGCCGACAAACCCCCTGTATTTTTAGTTCCAAATCATAATCAATTTGCGGCGGTTGACCTGCTACAATATTATGAATCGCTGCTAAATATTCAGACGCACCCAAAGTTAGATGCGCCGTTTCTGTTTGTTCAAAATCTGCTATTCCCAATAAATATATTAAATCTCCCGTATTTTTCCAACCCTGAGTACAACGCTGATTAATATCTTCAATTAACCCCACCATTCCCACAACCGGAGTCGGATAAATTGCCTGAGGATTTCCCTCACTATCCAACGTCTCATTATATAAAGAAACATTCCCCCCCGTCACCGGAGTTGAAAACGCCTCACAAGCCTCCGCCAACCCGCGACAAGCCTCTGCTAATTGCCAATATCCCACGGGTTTTTCTGGACTGCCAAAATTCAGATTATCCGTCACAGCAATAGCTTCAGCCCCCACACAGCTTAAATTCCGGGCGGCTTCTGCCACCACCGCTTTTGCCCCTTCAAATGGGTTGAGATAAACATAACGGGCATTACAATCAACCGTTGCCGCCACCCCCTTATGCCCCCCTGACTTGCCGCCTATAACCGGACGTAAACGAATTACAGCCGCATCCGCATCTCCCGGTAACACTAAAGTATTATTCTGAACTTGATGGTCATATTGCCGATAAACCCAGCGCTTAGAAGCTAAACTCGGCGTATCCAACAATCGTAACAGAATCTGATTCCAAGTTTGAAACCCGTCTGTAAACGGAATCCCAGAAGCCGTACAAGGAGGCAATAAATTTGATGTCCATTCCCAAGCCTTCAATGCATATTCTGGTGGTTCTGTCAAGAGTTCCCGCTGATAAATCGGAGTATTATCTGCCAATGCCGTCGCCGGGATTTCCGCCGCTATTTCTCCTTTGAATAAGATTCTGACAATAGTTTCTTCAATTACCGTTCCCGCTACAACCGCTTGTAACCCCCAACGATGAAAAATCTCAATTAACTCCGCTTCCCGACCCTTCTGAGCGACAAATAACATCCGTTCCTGGGACTCTGACAACAGATACTCATAAGGAACCATTCCCGTTTCCCGTACCGGAATTAAATCCAAATCCAATTCAATCCCCACATTCCCGTTCGCCGCCATTTCCGAAGTCGAACAAGTAATCCCCGCCGCCCCCATATCTTGCGCCGCCACTACCGCCCCCGTTTTAAACGCTTCCAAACAAGCTTCTACTAACGATTTTTCTAAAAATGGGTCGCCTACCTGTACCGCTGGACGGTCAGCCACAGACTCATCGCTTAATTCAGCGCTAGCAAAACTTGCCCCGCCCATACCATCGCGTCCGGTCGTTGAACCCACATACAATACCGGGTTACCAATCCCAGAAGCCCCCGATTTAACAATTTCTGGGGTTTCCATCAATCCCATCGCCATGGCATTTACCAGCGGATTTCCGGAATATGCCGGATCAAAATAAACCTCGCCCCCAACAGTCGGCACACCGAAACAGTTACCATAATGAGAAATCCCCGCCACAACCCCTTGAAAGATTTGACGAGTCCGGCTATTTTCAAGATTACCAAACCGTAACGCATTTAATACCGCAATGGGACGCGCCCCCATGGTAAAAATATCCCGTAAAATTCCCCCAACCCCAGTCGCTGCCCCCTGAAACGGTTCAATCGCTGACGGGTGATTATGGGATTCTATTTTAAACGCTAATTGCAACCCATCTCCTAAATCCACAACCCCGGCATTTTCCCCCGGGCCAACTAAAATCCGATCTCCGGTGGTCGGAAATTGCTTTAATAAAGGGCGAGAATTTTTATAACAACAATGTTCACTCCACATCACCCCAAACATCCCCAATTCTGCTTTGTTGGGATGGCGGCCTAAACGGTTAACGATTTCTTGATATTCTTCCGGTTTGATGCCTTCGTTTGCAATTTCTTCTGCGGAGAAAGGATTAGGGGCAGTGGTAGACATAGAACAGGCGATCGCACACTCACAACAGCAAGCCTTATTATATCGAACAGAGGGTTAATTTGTTGTAGTTATTAATTATCGGCGATCGCAGATACGCAGTATCGCAAAACTAACGATACACCAAATAGTAAATCAAACAGCGACAAAGAACGATAACCCATTCAATTCATCCGGACAGCAACGAGTTAAGACTGAAAACTGTGATAGTTCTGTTGTTAATGGGTTGAAGTGCGATCGTACGAAACCAAAAACTCTTAAATCTATCTTAGGATTTATCGACAAACTTTATATGCAGTAGTATAACACTGATTAAGAGATTCTACTGTTCGTCTGAGCATCGAGGATGAGCTGATTTGTGATGAGCACTTCTGACTGAGTGACAAGGTGATGAGGAGAGAAGGGAACAGGATAATTATCTTTCCTGACTCCTGAATACTGACTCCTGAATACTGACTCCTGAATACTGACTCCTGACTCCTGACTCCTGACTCCTGACTCCTGTCTCCTGACTCGCTGACTCCTGAACTATGACATCTAATTTCAGCAATCCGGGAATTATAACAGCATCAAAATCTATTTTCCTCATATTTACAAATACTCTTTGTCTACCAAAAGTATAGGCAAGGCAAGAACGGTTGAGCGCAAAAACTAACGATATATAAATTAAAATTATAAGAGGCAGTTATGACTGGAGAATCTCCGTTTGGTGTTCAATATCTCTATCAAAACGCGACAGATGAGGCACCTGTTACTCGTTTTCGTCGTCGCTGGCACAAAGGCATTCTGTTACTATTATTAGTCAGCGGTTGCTTCAGCCTATTTAGCTTGCAACTAAGCAAATTACAATTTGTTCAAGGAGATTATAACCGACGCTGGGCAGAAGCAAACCGTTTACGCTTAGTTCCGATTCCAGCTTCTCGCGGTCAAATTATCGATCGCAAAGGTGAAGTCATTGCCACCAGTCGCTTAGCCCGTTCCGTTTACGCCACTCCCTACAAACAAACCCCCGAACAGTGGCAGGCGGTTGCCCCGAAATTAAGTCAGATCCTCAAAATTCCCACAGAAGATATATTAAACAAACTCGAAACCGCCAGCTATCGTTCTCGAGTTCCAGTATTACTCCAGTCTAATCTGACTCCCGGAATGTTTATCCCCTTAGCCGAACAATTCAGCCAAATGCCAGGCTTAGAAGTGCGAGGAGAGTCCGCCCGAAATTATCCCCATAATAGCTCAGCGGCTCATCTTTTAGGATATATTGGCGAAGCAACTCTAGACGATTTAAAAGCAAACCAGGAATATCCCATGGGAATGATCGTCGGAAAAGTCGGGATAGAACGGCAAGCTAACCCCGATCTTGATGGGGTTTGGGGAAATCGTTTAATTGAAGTCGATGCCCGAGGTACAGAAACCCAAGAAATAGGCATTCAGTCCCCCGTCAGTGGTGAACCTGTTAAGCTAACCCTCGATTTAGAATTACAGAAAACCGCAGAAGCCGCCTTAGGTAACCGAAGAGGTGCGGCGGTGATGTTAAATGTTAAAACGGGGGAAATTTTAGTTATGGCTAGCGCCCCTAGTTATAATCCCAATTTATTTACTCGCCAAGTCACCACAGAAGATTGGAAACATCTACAACGAAGCGATAATCCGTTATTAAACCGCGCTTTACAAGGATATCCGCCTGGTAGTACCTTTAAAATTGTGACCTCAGCCGCCGGAATTGGATCGGGTAAAATGTCTCCCGGTTCAACCTTGATGACTTCTGGTTCAATTACCCTTGGCGGAACCAGTTTTCATGAATATAGCGGATCTGGCTTTGGTGTAATTGGCTTTAGAGAGGCCCTCACGTTTAGTAGTAATACATTTTTCTATCAAGTCGGTATGAAAGCCGGGCCAGAAGAGTTATCCAAATGGGGCAAGCAGCTTGGCATTGGCGGTTCAATTAATTTAGATTTACTCGGACTCGATGGGGCAAATCATGGTCAAATTCCCACACCCGAGGAAAAAGAACGAGTATTCGATACGCCCTGGTATTTGGGGGATACGGTTTCGATGTCCATTGGTCAAGGGTTAGTGTTAGCCACGCCCTTAGAATTGGCTGTAATGGTGTCTACTATTGCCAATGGGGGTACACGAGTCCAACCTCATTTACTGGCTTCCCAAACCAACACACCCCAAACCCAACCCGTTAAAACAGAGATTGCCCCAGAAACGATTAAAGTGATTAAAGAAGGGTTGATAGATGTGGTGAAAAAAGGAACCGGACGGTCATTGAATGATGGCACAATTCCTTTAACAGGTGGAAAAACGGGTACAGTTGAAGTTCCCGGTAAACCTGATAATTCTATGTATGTTGCCTTTGGGCCTGCGGATAAACCCGAAGTGGCGATCGCCGTTGTGGTTGAAGAAGGCGGATATGGTTCGGTTGCAGCAGCGCCGATTGCTCATCAACTTTTTCGGGTTTATTTTAAATCAAAACCTAATTCTACTCCCACAAAATAGCACTCTAATGTGACTCAACTCAATAAAGTTATAAATTAACGGTATTATCTTCGGATATATCCGTTTTTTTTTGTTTGATATTTTATTATTTTTTATTATTAATTTATTTAAGAAAATTAGAGCAATCGGCATCCGTCCGTCAGATAGGGTGCGCCTACGGAATGTTTACTTACGGGCGTGAATTCTCACAAAAAAAACTGAATTGCTATATCAAAAATAAAGTTATTTTTATCATCATTAATTATCTTTAAAATAGATCCGTTAAATAGATATAAAACTGATTAATTATGATTATTATAAAAAAAATATTTTGACGACAATTCAGAAAACATAATAGCAATCATTGAGGTTGCTAAATTTTATAGCGATCGCCATTTATCTTATAAATTTTTTTTGATTTCTTCCGCCATCGGTATGAGATGAAGCCATTCTCAAGTGATATAGAGTCCTATATTACCTAGTTTAAGCATATAAAAAACAACCTTTGTCAACCGATTATAGTCCAGTTCAATAACTGTCATAAGGAAAAACACGGAGTTGGAAGAATAAAGGTTAGATGTCCTTTATGTAGTACTACTGAACAAATTCACCCAAAAAAATACAATTAAAAGCCAAATGCTAAGCCTGTTAAGGAAAGGCTCAGGTTTAAGCCTTGATCTACTGGAAGTAAGGACTTTGCTGAAGGTGGATAATGAGGATTCAGGGTGAAAGAGCATGATGTCAATTGAGCTGAACATGAGGCAAAGGGGAAGAGTCACCTTGTTAATCCCAGTTTTGGGTCATTATCAACAATGTAGTTGAGATGATTTCACTCACTCAAAGCCCAGTCTTTTCTTGGCATTAATTGTATTAGTATATAGAGCTTGATGTCTCCAGATTTTTCTACCATCTTTACTATCAGGCTGGAGGCGAGTTGTATGATTTCATATATTATTTATAGTTTGATAAATATCCTTCAAAACAGTAGCGATAATTTTAAATTTATGGGGATGTTATGGGATATGAAGAAACTCACTATAAATAATTAATCAAATTGCAATATTTCCATACAGCAGCCAGAGGTTAACTTCTGGTATGCTAAGACTTGTTTTACTGTTTTTAGTCTGTGTAAGCAAGCAGTTCGTTTCTCGAGCGCGGTCACTAGGGGTCATTCCCTTCACCAGAGGGATTCACCCGTTGTTTATAGCAGAATCAATTAATCCAGTCATCATTTTTCGGAAACCTATAGAAATACTTGTCAGTCTAGGTTCTTATTGCAGGAGCTATTGAGGTTATGTGTACCATCCAAAACGACATCACAGTTAAGCGCGATATTAAAGAGTGTACCCTTGGCGGTTACGAAGTATGCGCTCTTGGGCGCAAACGCACCTTGTTATCTACATCTTTACTACGTCAACGCGCAGCTTACTCTCCAACCCATCCTAATCATACAAGCATCTTAAGTTCTATGAATTCGTTTAAAAATCACCAGGTAGCTTACTCTATAAATCCATCAATTCAGTCTCAGTCCGGAATTTTAGTAATAATTGATTCAGCAGTAGAAGATGCCGACTTCTTACGTCAAGGAATTGTACCGCAAGCCCAGACTATTACTTTAAATTCCCATCAAGATGGAATTGTACAAATTCACGAAGCACTACAGCAAAATCGGGGGATTTCATCTTTACATATTATTTCTCATGGTGCTCCGGGTTCTCTACAGTTAGGCAACACTAACCTCAGTTTAGATACCCTCGGAAAATACGCAACATATTTACAAAACTGGTCACTTCAATCTTTGCTCCTCTACGGATGTAACGTTGCAGCAGGAGATGCCGGAGCAGAATTTATAGAAAAGCTACATCGCTTAACGAGTGCAGAAATTGCCGCTTCTGCCAATCCGACCGGAAACTCAACCCTCGGAGGAGACTGGCAATTAGAAGTCACGACAAACAACTTTAATGTAGAGCTAGCCGTTACCCCACAAACCCAAGCTGCTTATAGTGGTGTATTTGCCACACCCATTGATGATATAGAAGTTGAGGTGATAAATCTAGGCGGCACGGGCAACCAGTACACACTCAATGGTGTTGATTATACCTTCCGGGTGGATGCAGACGGGGGAAATAATCTACAAATCCAAAGTTTTACGATCAACGGTAATGAAGTCTATTTAGCGGGGGATGTCCTTGATAATTTTGAGCTGAGGCGAAATAATAATCCCCAAGTGACAGGAGAACGACAGCTTGTCTGGTTTGAAGAAGCACCCGGCAGTACAGACAATAATGTTCAACTGCGATCTTCGTTTGTTAACACAATGGAAGATGCGTTGTTTGGGGATATTGTCAACCGAGGCACGGATAATATTTTTGATAACTTTCAGAATGGTGAAGGTAATTTCAATAATATTGAGCGGGTTGACTATATCTCTAATGCCGGCATAACTGTTCCTGCAGACCCCACAACTCAAGGTTTCCTCATTTTAGAACGTGGCGGTAACGATGCATTCGGTATTGCTCCCATTACAGAGTTGACTGGGGGTCTTCCCAGTGCATTTGGAGCTTTAGTCGAAGTGGATGGAGGCGACTGGGGTAACTCGACTACTGAGGTGCGTGCAGCAGTTCTACGTCAAGATCAAGGTGATGCGAACTTTGAACGCTCAACAACAGTTGGCCCACAAGACATTGCTGGTGTTTATATTAGTTTTGAGGACTTGGGTTTAGCCACTGATGACAACTTCTTTGGATATGCGCTATTCCCAGGAGATGTTGAACCGGGTGATGACTTAGTTGATTTTGCGAGCTTTCCCACAGACACCAGCGAAGGCGGTGAAGGCGGCTTAGATTTAATTGCGGGGGGTGTTGTTTTTTCACTCACTGGGGCAAACGAACCTCCTGTTGCTGTTAATAATGCTGAAACCACTACACTAGCAACTGCGGTCACCATTAATGTTCTAGATGGCGATTCTGATCCAGACAATGGCCCTGCACAGATTGGTTTAGTCGAGTTTACTCAACCGACTAATGGTGTTGCCACCTTAGATGATGGCGGTACACCGAATAACCCAACAGATGACCAGGTGATCTATACTCCCAACGCTGAGTTTACTGGAGAGGATACCTTTGAGTACACCATCAGCGATGGGGCTGATACAGCTACAGCCCTGGTGACAATTACAGTTACAGCGGGTAATACAGCACCTGATGCGGTTGATGACGAAGATGCAACTCCGATTAACACTTTAATTAACCTGGCGGTATTGGGTAATGATACAGACCCAGAAGATGACCCGCTGACAATTACTGAGATTGCCACACCCCCGATAAGCGGTACAGCAGTCATTAATAACGGTGGGACTCCAGATGACCCGAGTGATGACACGATTGATTACACTCCCAATCTAGACTTTGTTGGGATAGATACCTTTGAATACACCATTGATGATGGTAATG
>JBARXJ010000039.1:0-2028 GCA_049647265.1 Microcoleaceae cyanobacterium | reverse complement strand
CAATGACACCATAGCTCGTAACGCGCCCAGCGGGTATTTGTTTGACCACTTCGAAAACCATCTCGAAGAAGTCTTTATTCTTCTCAGATATCTTGGTAGTGGCTGTCATTGAGTTTGAATCTGAGGTACTTGATCTTCTTGCCGATGGCGAGCCACTTCTTCTCGTAGAAAGTCTTTACCGCCATTATCTCCTGCTCTTCTGTATTGAATTCAGCCCAGCCCCTTCCGTAGATATCGTCATTTGATTTTAATAAGTGGTGCTCACCGTCTTCGATGGTTTCCAACGTCGAATCATAGAATATTTGACTATCCGTCTTCACGTGAATCAGCCCGTCATTCTTCAAAAGTTTGCCATACCGCTTTAGAAAAGCCCATCCTGAAAGACGCTTGGTGCCTTTCTTGTCCTTGACTTGAGGATCAGAAAAGGTGAGCCAAATTTCGCTGACCTCACTACTATCAAATACAGAATTGATAAACTCTATTTTGGTTCGGACAAATGCCACATTCGACAGTCCTTCTTCCACGGCAGTGGTGGAACCTCTCCAAATACGGGCGCCTTTAATGTCCATCCCGATAAAATTCCTTTCTGGATATTTTCGTGCCAGAGCCAGCGTGTATTCTCCTTTTCCACAACCGAGCTCAATGGTTATGGGGTTGTCGTTACCAAAAAAAGAAGCCCACTTTCCCTTCATCTCAAAATCATCTTTGACGAGCATTTTCAGCTCAGGTTCAAAAACGCAGGACTGCTCCTTCATTTCGGCAAAGTGACGTAGCTTATTCTTTCCCATTATGAATCGAAAGGTGCAAAAATAGCCATTGCGCTCGGTTTCGCGTGTATATTTGGCCCGTGGAAAAACGAGTGCTTTATGCCGTACTGAATTGGGGTTTGGGACACGCTACGCGGTCGGTGCCTATCATCGAGTCGCTGTTGCATTTTGGCGCTCAAGTAGAAATCACCTCATCGGGAATGGCGCTGAGTTACTTGAAAAACAGATTCCCTGCTCTTCACTGTCACCAATTGCCCGACAGGGAAGTGCTCTATTCCAAGAAGGGGGCAAAGTCGGGATTGATCAAAAGAGCCCTCGTCCAGTCTACCATTAATTCTGAGCAAAACCGTTTCGTCGCAAAACTGGTAGAGGAAAGTGGATTTACTCACATCGTATCTGATAATGTTTACGGAGCCTACCATCAGCGCATTCCATCGGCACTTATCAGTCACCAACTTTCGCTCAAAGTGCTTTTCGGCGAAAGCCTGATCAACACAAAGCTGGCGGGTTGGATCAATCGATTCTCTGCCGTATGGATTCCCGACGGACCCAACCAATTGGTTTCAGGCATTTTGGCTTCAAGCCAAAAGGTAAATATTCCAAAGAGGCATTTGGGGATTCCCTCGCGTTTCGTGGTTGATCACACTGCAAAAAAACGCTACAGAATAGGATTGGTGTTGGGCGGACCTGAGCCGCAGCGAAGCATTCTTGAGGAGAATCTGCTTAACATACTGAAGCAGATCGAAGGAAAAAAGATTGTTTTTCGTGGAAGCGATAGAAAAGATGACCTCGAAATGGAAAACACAGAATTTCACCAAATAGGTGATGGCGATGAAATGGCTCGCGCTTTGATTGCTTGCGATCTGGTAATCGGCCGGTCTGGCTATTCGTCCATTTGCGATCTATTGGCCTTAGGTTCCAGAGCGCTTTTGATTCCTACCCCGAATCAGTCAGAGCAAGAATACCTTGCGACCAGGATGAGAAAATCACCTCAATTTTCGAGTATCTCTCAAGAGAAAGTAAATGCGGATGTAATCAGAAGGACATTGAACAAATCTTCTGAACCGATCGAAAAGTTCACTTTCTTCAAAAGTGACAGCAAGGTCGTCAGGGAGTTCTTAACGTCGTAGTCAGGCCTTTTCTAACGTAAAAGAAAAAACCGATCCTTTTCCCACCTCGCTTCGCACATTGAGCGATTGCTCATGACCTTCAATAATGTGTTTGCAAATAGCAAGGCCCAAACCAGTCCCACCTTGGTGTC
>JBARXJ010000038.1:0-255810 GCA_049647265.1 Microcoleaceae cyanobacterium | reverse complement strand
CCTACACCTGTCCCTGAACCGATACCTACACCTGTCCCTGAACCGATACCTACACCTGTCCCTGAACCGATACCTACACCTGTCCCTGAACCGATACCTACACCTGTCCCTGAACCGATACCTATTCCCGAACCTACGCCTGAACCGATACCTATTCCCGAACCTGAACCTACGCTTGAACCTGTCCCTGAACCGATACCTATTCCCGAACCTACGCCTATAGCTGAACCTACGCCTGAACCTACGCCTGTAGCTGAACCTACGCCTGTAGCTGAACCTACGCCTGTTATTACACCCGAACCTACGCCTATAGCTGAACAAACTCCTGAACCTACGCCTGTTATTACACCCGAACCTACGCCTATAGCTGAACAAACTCCTGAACCTACGCCTGTTATTACACCCGAACCTATTCCCGAACAAACTCCTGTTATTACACCCGAACCTACGCCTGTAGCTGAACCTACGCCTGTTATTACACCCGAACCTACGCCTGTAGCTGAACCTACGCCTGTTATTACACCCGAACCTACGCCTATAGCTGAACCTACGCCTGTAGCTGAACCTACGCCTGTTATTACACCCGAACCTACGCCTATAGCTGAACCTACGCCTACACCAGAACAAACTCCTGTTATTACACCTACTCCTGTTGCTACACCAGAACAAACTCCTGTTACTACACCAGAAGTTGTACCTGTTGTAGAAGCTACACCTGAAGCTATTCCCAAAGCAACTCCTGTTACGCCAGTTGACGTTACGCCAGTTGCCGCAGGCGAAGTTGTACCTGTTGCTGATGATGACTGTTTATGTGAACCTTTCCCCAGTTTAGATATTAATATTAGTCGCCTAGTTAATACTCCTGAAGCCTCTCAAAATGGAACATCCGGAAACGATATATTACTGGGGACTGCCAATAATGATGAAATTAACGGTTTTGGTGGTGATGACTCTCTAACTGGGATGAATGGTGATGACAATATTGAAGCGTATCTCGGTGATGATATTGTATTTGGTAACGCAGGCAATGACTTCATCAATGGTGGTAACGGCTTTGATACCTTATATGCTGGGAAAGAGTCGGATACGCTGTTTGGTGAAGAAGGTCAGGATCACATTTGGGGTGATATCGGCAATGATAGGATTAGCGGTGGGGTCGGTAATGATTTATTATTCGGTAACGATGATCTTGATTTAATCTTTGGTGATGAAGGAGATGATACTCTATTTGGGGGTGTCGGTGACGATAGTCTCGATGGCGGAGACGGCAATGATTTACTCTTTGGTAATATTGCCAATGACTCTATTCAAGGTGGCACTGGCAGTGATACAATCTATGGCGGTCAGGATAATGATAATCTCTGTGGCGGCGAAGACAATGATTTATTGTTTGGTAATTTAGGAGTTGATACGCTGACAGGTTGTCAAGGAGATGATTCTCTCTTCGGTGGTCAGGAAAATGATATCTTGACTGGTGGTGTTGGCAATGACTGGATGAGTGGAGATTTAGGAAATGATACGTTAACTGGAGGAGTCGGTCAAGATACATTCCTGATTGCGTCGGGCAACGATATTATTACTGATTTTGAGGATACAATCGATGTTTTGGGGTTAACCTCTGGTATCACATTTGATCAGATTGCGATCGCGGAGCGTGACGGTAGTCGTATCGCATCCGAGAATAATTCTACAATAATTCGCCTGGCTGAGAATAACGAAATTATTGCGATCTTAGAAGGAATTGATTCTACCCTGATCAGCGCTAACGATTTTGTTACTATCATGTAAGGGAAATAACAAGAGTAACCATTACCCTACACCCTACAATCCTATTCCCTTCTAAGACTCACGAGCCGCTTTCAACCATTCTACCACCGCTGTATGCCCTTCAGAAGAAGCCCAAATTAAAGCCGTCCAAGTATTTTGATCTTTTGCCCGAATATCCGCCCCAGACTGAACCAGAAGCTGCACTACCTCCAAATAACCACTACCTGCGGCACTCATTAGGGAAGTTAAGCCAAAGTTAGTGGCTGCATTCACATCTGCCCCGCCGGCTGCGAGTAAACACTTCACACTCTCTAAATGTCCATTGGCAGCGGCTTCCATCAATACCGTCCAGTTATCACTATCGGCTTCATTGGCACTTGCCCCCGCCTGCAACAGTTGAGTCACCATTTCTGTGTGTCCGACTGTAACCGCAGCCAGTATTGGGGTTATTCCTTCAGGTGTTGCTTCATTCACATCTACCCCTGAATTTAACAACGTTTTGACTTTTTCTAAGTCTCCGGCTTCAACTGCATTAACTAATTCACTCATTAACTCCTCTCCCCTTTTTTAACAGCGGTTTATCACCCATTTTAAATTCAACTGATACATTGATCGTTTGTCAAGTTCAGATATTTTTTAAACCAAAATATGATATGTTTTTTTATTCTGTAGTTTCTTCTTCTGGCTGTTCAATGACAGGGGATGTTTCTACCTGCTTAAACTTCACAAATGCATCATAACGGGTGCTGCGTTCATTACTCACCGCAGCCGTCACTGCAATTGAACGAATGGCTTCAACCCAAACTTTTTGTTGAGGCGGTAAGGGTGGTAAAGATAAACTTCGTGGATCAAAAAACTGTTCTAAATCCACAAAAAAGCTACCACTACGAGGATTTAATTCAGTCGGTAATGTTTGTCTGACTAAAGGATTTGAGGTAAACTCCAGTTGAGGTTCAGGTAAGAATTGATCGACTATTGGAGCGCCCATCGTCGCAAAGGCAGTATTGTTATCTAACCAACCTCGAATTACACTAAATCCACCATAAGGAGAAGTCCATTTCACCACAGGTTGACCTTGAATTTGAGCGTTTCCCACTGAAAAGTTATTATCTTTCATGACTGCATCTAACTTTTCTAAAGCGGCTTCAGCGGTATCCGGATCGCTTGTTTTTACCATTAAGGCAAACCCGGCTGAAAACTTTTGAGGTTGTTCTTTATTGGGTATTGCGGGAATTAAAGATAAGGAAAATTCTCCATCCATCCAACTTAAAAAATCTTTCTCTAAATCCATCCCTGTTGCTTTATTTAAACTCTGACTTAATACTGTCGGATTGAGCGGTGCTAAGGGATTATTTTGAGCGGCTTGAGAATAGTCTTGCCAAACTTGTTGTAAGTTGCTGCCTGCGGTTGCTAAAATTGTACTACTGGGAAGTTGTCGTAATAAAGTATTGGCATTATTATCGACTTTTAATGTTTTTTGGCTATTGGGTTTGAGCCAAGAAATACTTTTAAACGCAATACCGCCAGACTCAAGAATCATCTGACTGGCAAATCCTTGATTTTGTTGCAAACGTTCTAATGTATCAGCCGGAATGGGGCGTTCTGAAGTGAAAGAAGCCAAACTGGCTGTGACGGGAATATTTAAATAAAATTGAGCAAAAGATCGAGGGGTTTGAATTTTTTGAGTCGCACTGGCATAACCTGGGGTTTGGGCTAATGAATTGCCGCCTTTAAACGTATCAATGGCTCGATCTGTGGCGCTTGGATCGTTAGAAATCAGCAGAAAATCTTGCCCTAAAACGGCAACAGAATAATTTTCAGTGGGTAAGCCTGTAGTTTCTAAAATATCAATCCCTTTGTATTTTCGTTCGCTAATTTCTCCTTGAGATAATGATTTAGGTTGTTCTAATATTTCTTTGGCTTTGAGTGGATCTGCAATGGGTAAAACAGCCAATAAAGCCGGTTGTGTTGGAGATGAAAGAGATGAATTGGTATTAGGATTACTTCCGGGTGTTAAAACTCGATCCGGTATCCAGGCTAACATCACCTCGTCACCCACCCAAGGCTGAATATCCGTTTTAAAATTAAACCCTTTTTCCGTAAAAAAGCGATCGCGCCATTGCTGTAGCTGTTGATTCAATGCAGCTTTTGACTCGGGTGTACCATATTGTTGTAATCGTTGCCATTGTTGAGAGTTTGTCGTGAGGGAAACCACCGCCATGGCATCTTGAGGAACCACGCTAGCACTGGCTGAGACTTGCTGTGCGGCTTGTCGCGCCATTAAGCCATAATAGGCTGCAACACCCCCTCCAATGAGCAGGATAGCGCCGCCGAGGGTAAGTAATAGAGAGGACTTGTTCTTCTGAGTCATGGGTGCTTCAATAGCATAGAAAATGAATCAATACCGGAGACAGCAGTCTGTTGCAATCTCAACAAATATAGCGTTACGCGCCATCATTTGTCATTTGTTGTTTGTTGCTATTATCGTTGGTTGTGGGTAAGAGAATAGGGAATTTGTATAGAGGTCGTAGAGACTTTCTCATGCTATGTCTCCTCTTCTGGTGGTGTTTGTCTGCCTCCAAAGTCTCCCTTTCACCCTTTTTCTTCTTTGGTGGGTTTGGGTAAACCAGAAAAGTCTTCAAACCAGCCTTTACGCCAAAAATAGGTGACGAGGACGGTTGCAGTGATCGCCATTAACCCCAAACAAGCCGGATACCCCCAATACCAATCAATTTCTGGCATATTGAATGGGGAAGCTTTAGGGTTAAAATTCATGCCGTAAACCCCTGCAATAAAGGTCAAGGGAATGAAAATAGAGGAAACGACGGTTAAGAGTTTCATAATTTCATTCATGCGATTTCCCATAGTTGAGAGATAGATATTAACCAGATCTGAAGACAGTTCGCGATAGGTTTCTAACATATCTCGAATATTCACTGTATGATCGTAGCAATCTCTAAAATAGACTCTGGCTTTTTTACCAATGAGTATTGTTTTTTGTCGGCTTAAATTATGAATGGCTTCTCGTTGTGACCAAATTGCCCGCCGTAAACTTAATAAATTTTGCTTAATTTCATAAATTGTCGCAATGGTATCTCGCTGGGGCTGAAAAAAGACTTCATCTTCTAATTCTTCTAAGCGATCGCTATAATGTTCTAAAACCGGGAAATACCCGTCAACAATGGCATCTACAATCGAATAAGCGAGATAATCAGCCCCTTGTTTACGAATAATACCTTGATTGGCTCGGATGCGATCGCGTACAGGTTGCAAACAGTCATATTGAGGTTCTTCTTGAACAGTAATTAGATAATTTTTCCCGAGAATTATACTGACTTGTTCTTTATGAATTTCTTCTGTTCCGGGCTTCAGTAACACCATCAGTGTCACAATAATAATATGATCTGGATTTTCATAAAATACGACTTTGGGTCGTTGAGGAACATTGATGACATCTTCTAAAGCAATGGGGTGAAATTGAAAGATTTCTGACATTTTACGCCAGGTTTCTGTATTTCCTAATCCTTGAACATCCAGCCAAGTAACTGCATCAGAACGAATATAAGGAATACATTCTTCGGGATGGCTAAGTAATGTTCGAGTGGCGCGATTTTCATTATACTCGATTAATACCATCTCCGGCGGTGGTGCATCCGGATTGAGATCTAAAGTACCGGGTAATGTTCCGGGTTGATCGTAGAATACATCAAAGTGAGATTCTTCTTCCTCTAGGGAAAACTCTTCTTCTACTGGAGTGGATGGAGGTTGAATAGTGTGGGCCATAAAATCGAACTGGTGTTGATAAAGCACTCATGCACAACTTAGCAGATCCACACCCCCAGTCGGGGACAATTCTGATTGTTTCGATGGAAAAGACGCTTGATATCAGCCTTAAAGCGGTCTAAATTTAATATGATCCTGGCTTTCAATCTCAGCTACCCTACACTAATATCCCGTGCTGTGGCTTATTTCTAGACTGTGACAAAATGTTGTTGAGTCAGTGAATGGAGTCCGTCTAAAATAGCTAAAGATTGACCGTTGCTGGCTAAACTAATCACGGTTTCCCCTGTTTGATTAAACTGCCATTGTACCTGTGAAGCGGTTAATCCACCCATTAACCCAATTAAATCTTCACTCAGGTTAAAATCTGTAATTTGATCGACTCCTGTGGTTGCACTCAACATAAAGCGATCGCGACCACTACCACCAATTAGAATATCATCTCCTAAATCCCCATATAAATTATCATCCCCTTGCCGTCCCATCAACAGATCGTTATCTTTACCGCCATACAACGTATCGTTACCCATCTCACCAAACAGGCTATCTTCTCCTTTTTCACCGGAGAGAATATCATTACCTTCATTGCCGCGCAGATCATCGTTATCTTTGCCGCCATGCAACTTATCATCACCTGAATTGCCTTCTAGCACATCATTACCTTGGTTACCAAACAAAACATCGTTTCCATTTTCTCCCTGTAACCAGTCATCCCCACCGTAACCAAATAAGGTATCATCTGCCGACCCACCCGTTAACGTATCTGCGGCTTCACTTGCGCTATTGTTACTGCGGTTATCGCGATTTTCCCGCACAATAGAATTATTGTTTTGTAGCGGTACAATTAACTCTAAAGCGGCATCTGCTTGTACAGTCCCGGCTCCACTGTGATAATCTATCCCTGAAGCAGCAATATCGTTAGCCGTTTGTTGTAATAGAGTTCGGACTTCATCCGGTGTTAAACTCCCCGCGCCGCCAGAAGCTTGTAACATTAGTGCCGTTACCCCAGCCACATGAGGCGCTGCGGCTGATGTTCCTGAAAAGGTTTCAAACCCCTCAACGCTGGTACTGACGCTGTCTGGCGCGGTAATATCGGGCTTGAGGCGAATTTCTGAGGTTGCTAAAGAATTACCATTTTCGTCGAGTAAAATCGGTGTGCCGCCAACGGAAGAGGAAGATTTAATCTCTGAAGGGGTGTGATAACGGACTGCACCGACTGCAATTGCACCATCCGCGTTAGGATGTCCGAAAATGGTTGAACTATCATGACCATATTCAAAGTTCTCGGCTTTGCTAGAAAAGCTAATATATTTGAGGTTTTCTGGATGTGTTGCAATATTATCCCGTTGAGCGATTAAAATTGAGAATTGATTGGTATCGGTATTGTTGGTAAAAGAGAGTGTTTCTAACGGATTATTACCGATATTATCATCTGTACTGTGGGCAACAATATCTAGATTGTTTATATCGTTATTGCGAACAACAAAAATATCAAGATCGTGAACGGCATTGTTAAAATCATCATCCCACTGAAAGGTTAAAGTGAGGGTTTTACCTTGAGGTAAGGTGAAACTGTTAAAAATATCCTCTCCGTTACTATTAAAATTATGGGCAATATAATCTTGGTTATCAAAGCTAAAATTAACCGGGTTATTGCCAGGACGAAAGGTATCTTCATAGGAACGTTCTCCATCATTGCCAGCAGCAGAAACATAAACAACACCTTGGGCTGCTACTTCATCAACCGCTTGGGCAATAATTCCATCTTGGAAAAAGGATTGATTTACAAATCCTAAATCATCAACAATAATATCAGCTCCTGCTTGTTGTAAAGCTCGTACTGCACTTGCCATTTCTGTCTTGCTCACCGCAGAATGAAACATTAATTCTGCACCGGGGGCGATATCGTGAATAATCTGTAGCATGGCACGCCCTTCATCTTTACCGTAAGGGTTGGTGCCGTCAGCCAAGATATTAACAGCAGTGGTGTAACCATTAGGGTTTTCTACACCGGGTAAGTCACCCGTTAAAATGTCTTGAGTTTCCCCGTCTTCTCGATTATAACTATCGGAAATCACTCCAATTTTGATGCCACTACCATCTAAATTTTGATTGTCAATGGTTAGGGTTTGACGCACCCAATCTGTATTGATGGTGTCATCACCTTCAGTTGTAATCGATCCAATTCGTGTGATGGGTTGTGGGGAAAGAAAAAATGACATTCTAAAATTCTCCTAGGGCAAGTCAGTGAGCAAGCTAAAGCGATTCATCAAACTCAAATTTGATGAGAAAAGGTAAATAGAAATGGGTTACAAACTTTTTGCCCTGCAGGGGAATTTAAGCTTAAAAGAACGCAATTTAAATCCGATTTACAACAATATGAGTTGCTGTTACCTATAAATCTTGTGGATTTAATTCAATCAGAGTGATTGTTTGTTTGGTGATACTTCTATCTTTTCATAGAATCATTACAATTGTCATCAGGTATAATACTGAACTTAAAGCTTGGTTAAAATATTGCTTTTTTTATGGATCAATTGAGGTTTTAACGAGAATAAAAAGATTATTTTTTACCTGATATATTTATAATTGTGCGTAAATAAACGGATTATAAAGACAGATATAATATTCAAATATACTGAAAGTTGATTGAACGGATTATAATTAACTTCCGAAGCTTTACGGAGACTATTTATTGGTAATTAAAACAGGACATAAAACATAAATTATAATTTGCTAGAAATTACCGATTGTAGAGCAGAGATCCGTTAATTCAAGCAATAAATTATTTTAAGTCAATCAAAAATCAAAAATCCCTATACCCTTGGGACTCAGGGCTAGGGCTGATAACTGAAAACAGAATGAATCTAGTTTATCTAGAATCATATGACAAGATCAATTTCAGCCATTTCTTCTTCTAAATGACTACAAATGCTCAAGTTTATCAAACACAAACAAGCTACGATTTACAGAAAATTTTGAATAATAATTATCTGTTGTACAATCTGAGGGTATTTTCGCGTTTTACAATGATTGAGATATCAAATATGGAATATAACGAGACAACAACACCAATTATTGGTGAGACAGATGCTAAGGCTAAAACCCGTTTGCTATTAACCTTATGGGCGTTAGGAGGATCGCAAGGTAAGATCAAGAAAAGTGAACTAACAAGCAAAGTTAAACAGAAGCGACAAGGTAAGAAAGTAGGTGTTTACCAAGGTCTCTATGAGGATCTCAAAACGGATGGAGCGATTGAAATACAAAAAGAAAACCAAGTTCCGATGGTCTCTATGACGACGACTGGTAAGCAGATGCTGCTGGAAGCCATACGCAGTCCGGAGTTTGAATTTGAAGGAACGGTTGTGGCGGTTCGCATGGCAAACGGCTTGATCGAATTAATTCGTGAAATTGACGGGGATATTCGACTAGAAGCTGCACCGGAATAAACTTCAAGATTTAACAGAGATTGATATTCTATTGCTAATCACGCCATTGCCAGCGTTGCTAAATTGATTGATATGACTCACCCTCGACATCGCCCCGTCAATCATCGCTAGATGTATTTCACCAATTCCCTAAATTCCTCGTCTTTCGCTTCTCACCCATCCAATACATCGAACCTGGCTACACCCATAACAATCATTGGAGTTGTTTCGGCAATGCCCGCCTCACTCACAGTAACGTGTCTTTTAATCGCGATCATTTTTCGGCTAATTAATCAACCCTCTGACAACTTACCTAAGTCTGAAGTATTGAATCTTTAAGCACGGCGCTGATTTAAGAGGAATGCTTCGACAACAGCGAGCTTATTCCCTGCATCTTTAGAGGTGATTGACTTATGGCACGATTGAGATGAGAGCTGTAAGGCAGAAAATACCGTTTCAGCAATAATTTGATGAGCCGCTGTCGTCGGATGAAGCTGATCCCAAAATAGGTATTGCTCAGGGCGCAAACAAGCTACAATCTGGCAACTATCAGTTACATTTTTGAGACCCAATTGTTCAGGGTTGGCGATCGCCATTTTGAATAATGCTCGAATATCCATTAAACCTAACTCGATTCCAGTTAGAGATTGTCTTAATTGTTCTAGCGTTGTTTTGAGTAAAGTATTATGAGCATGAGAAAGTTGATTCAGTTGAGTTGGATTAATAGCCTCATTATTGTGAGCTAGGGGCGTATCTCCCAATTCTGGTAGGTTCAAAACTAAGATATAGCGTGCCCCCACCTGATACAAAGCTTGAATGGATTGAGATAAATTTGCAATGGGAATGGCAGGATCGGTGATATTTCCCCCTAAATAGTCATTTGCTCCGGCCCACAGGATATACAGAGCCGATGGATTAGCACGTTGATGGGTTTGATGTAATGGGGTAATAAAAGCATCAAGCTGCTGCTGCAAACTGGGATATGTTGCACCATTAATATTGGTTTTCCCAGTGGTGGCACCGCCAACGGCAAAATTAATACCATCCTCACAAGCCAAAGAATGAGCAAATGGTTTGGGAGATAGCCCAAATTTGGCTGCAAAGTATTCTGACCACACTAAACCATTAGAAAATCGTTGTTGAGGATAGCTCGGGCTAGCTGGGATTTCTCCTTGTGTAATAGAAAATAAATTTCCAGGATCAGATAGACTATCTCCAAAAATATAAATTTGGTTAAAATGATTGGGATAAATTGCTCCCTCAATATAATTGGATTGAATCGCTGTTATTCTGGGTGAAATGGTGTTAAAACTCATCAGTACTCAAATAATTACTATAGTGATGTGTGTAGATGCGGGTTATGATGTTCAGCATAACTACAAAAGATCGAGCAGCTTGAGCTTGAGACCCTATTTGACCCTGAATTAATCCGCTCAATGATCTATAAATATATAAAGCTTTCGTAAAAAGGCTGAATTTAAGCCATTATACTCCACTTTTTTAGCTGCCCTCAAGCTCTCAACTCTTCAGCGGCTATCAAAACTTTGATTGCTTCTGTTCAAACACCACCTCAATTCCATCATCTTGAGCTAATATCTAACTCATCAGATCGTCATTCGTTATTAATCCTTTAATAGAATTTAATTAAAGTGGATTGAATAGATAAAACGAATGTCACATGGCTTGGATCGGAGTAATTCTCAAATCATCATTGATTTAATCAAGCCTTCCTACTAAAATTTGACTCAGGGTTAGGTCAAATTCCCTATTTGTATTGATAACACTTTGTCGATGTATGTCTAAAAAGTCTACAGTCCGATCTTCTAAATGGCTGAATTAGACTGGGCATCGGATATTTATAGACTATGATGGATAGGTACAGATTTTAACTGATTCATCTATAGATCGATTGGCTACAAATCAGTCAGTTAGTACAAAGCTCACTACAACTTTCTTAAAAGATTTTAAATTTAGAGGTGTTATACTCGATTTAAGAAAAAGGAATAGCCGAAAAAGATTATAGATTAATGATGATGGCGGGTAGCAAATAGTATGAAAAAAATTCTTGTCATAGAAGACGATCCACTTTTGCTGGAGATACTGCTGAAATTATTGACAGCGGAAGGATTTTATGTGCAAGGAGTTGGAGAAGGTTATCAGGGTGTGGAATTGGCAAAAAATTTTCATCCCGATCTAATTTTGTGTGATCTAGTAATACCGGGTTTAGATGGTTATAGTGTTTTAAAACAGTTAAAACAAGATACCAAAACGAACCTAATTCCTTTTATTTGCCTGACCGCTCGCAACGGACGCACTGATATACGTCGGATCATGGAGTTAGGAGGAGATGATTATCTCACTAAACCTTTTACAAAAGCGGAATTATTAGGGGCAATTTCATCGCAGTTGCAGAAAAAAGAACGCATCCAACAGCAAAGCCAACAAGTTTTACATGATGCGATCAAACAGCTTAATGACCAAGTTTATTACGATAGTCTCACGAATCTTCCCAATCGGAGAATATTACATCATCAATTTCAGCAGGCAATTAACCATCAGCTTCAAGATCGGCATTTTGTCCCGGTTAGTGTTCTCAGTATTGATCGACTAGAATATTATAAACAAAGCTTAGGAATTGATTATAGTAATCGATTGATTCAAGCAGTTGTAGAACGGTTAACTCTTGCCGTGGGTGAAAATGGATTAGTGGTTCGATTGAATAGTGAACAAATTGCTCTAATTTTAGAACCAATTACTCAAAAATCCGAAATTAATCAACAAATTGAATGGCTGCTGAATTCTTTATCTCAACCGTTACAAATTCTACAGTATCAAATTATAGTGACGGCTTGCTTGGGTATCGCCTTTTATCCGGAAGATGAGCAAGACTTCGATCACTTACTGACTCAAGCAAATGCTGCTCTTCATGTGGCTAAACAACAAGGTAATAATCGATATATTCTTTATACTTCAGAGATCTCTGCGGGTATTCAAGATCGCTGGCAACTCGAAAATGATTTACGTCATGCTTTAATGCACAATGAGTTAATTATTCACTATCAGCCACAGCTTGAACTGCAAACCGATAACCGGATCTCGGCTGAAGCATTAGTGAGATGGCAACATCCCTCTTTGGGTTTGATGAGTCCTTCACAGTTTTTACCCTTAGCTGAAGAAACAGGATTAATTGTTTATTTGGATGAATGGGTGATACAACAGGTGAGTCAGCAAGCGAGATACTGGCAAACACAGGGGATACAGTTATCTATTTCAGTCAATGTATCTGCTTTGGAATTAACACAACGGAATTTATGCCGTAGTATTCTGCAAATTCTTAAAAATACTGGCTTAGATCCAAACTATTTAGAATTGGAATTAACCGAAAGTATTTTAGTTGAAAATCCGACTCAAGCGTCTCATACCCTGAGGGAACTAAAAGCATTAGGAATTAAGTTAGCTTTGGATGATTTTGGTACGGGGTATTCTTCCCTCAGTTACTTACAGCAATTTCCATTCGACAGCCTCAAAATTGATCGCAGTTTTGTTCATAACGTCGCCATGAACCCCAAAAATGCTGCTATTGTTATCGCTACCATTCAAATGGCCCATGGGTTGGGTTTACAAGTGGTGGCTGAAGGGGTGGAAACGGAAGCTGATAAGGTCTTTTTACAGCAACATCACTGCGATCGCATTCAAGGTTTTTTATTCAGTCGTCCGGTTGAGGCGATCGCTTTAGAACAATTCCTAATTGATGGGAAAATAGAACAGTATTCACCGAGTCTGCGAGTCAGCGAGACAGGAGACTAGGAGATAGCGAGGAGCTCCGGAGTGCGAGTCAGGAAAGCCTCTTTACCCCTGTTGCCAAACCCTATCGCAAGATTGCCTACCCATAACAGATAACAAAGAACAAACAACCTTTGAAATTTTCTTGCTGTCTGTTATAATCCCGACTAAAATAGTCGGGTATGATTGACAGAAATTTTTCCTCTGTGATAGGCTGCATCAATCAGTTAAAGAATTAATCGTGAGATTAGAGCCATGACTCCAGCGACAACACTATCTACCGTATCCAATACCTTACAGAGAGCCTTTGAGAAACTACAGTGTAAGGAATGTGGTGCAGAATATCCCCTAGAAGCCAAACACGTTTGTGAAGTTTGCTTTGGCCCATTAGAAGTAAAATACAACTACGATATTCTACGGCAGAAAGTGAGTCGGGCTTCCATTGAAGCAGGGCCAAACTCAATCTGGCGTTATCGGGACTTTTTACCGTTAGCCACTGATGATGTGATTGATGTCGGGACTGGAATGACTCCGCTGTTAAAATCTCATCGCCTTGCCCGTCGTTTGGGTCTGAAAAATCTCTACATTAAAAACGATGCGGTGAATATGCCGACTCTCAGCTTTAAAGATAGAGTGGTCTCTGTTGCCCTCAGTCGTGCTAGAGAGTTAGGATTTTCTACGGTATCTTGCGCGAGTACGGGGAATTTAGCTAATTCTACCGCCGCGATCGCTGCAAAAGCTGGATTAGATTGTTGTGTGTTTATCCCTTCTGATTTAGAAGCTGGAAAAGTCCTCGGAACTTTAATTTATAATCCGATTTTAATGGCGGTTAAAGGCAACTACGATCAAGTGAATCGCCTTTGTTCAGAAGTAGCAAATACTCATGGTTGGGGTTTTGTTAATATTAACCTGCGTCCCTATTATTCTGAAGGTTCAAAAACCCTTGGTTTTGAGGTCGCCGAACAGTTAGGTTGGAAACTTCCCGATCATGTTGTGGCTCCGATTGCTTCTGGATCTTTATACAATAAAATCTATAAAGGATTCCAAGAATTTATTAAAGTGGGCTTAGTTGAAGATAAAGCGGTTCGCTTCAGCGGCGCACAAGCAGAAGGTTGTTCTCCCGTTGCCCAAGCCTTTAAAGAAGGACGAGATTTCATTAATCCAGTTAAACCGAATACCATTGCTAAATCGATTGCGATTGGTAATCCGGCTGATGGTGTTTATGCCGTAGAATTAGCCAACAAAACCAATGGTCATATTGAATCGGTTAATGATGCAGAAGTGATTGAAGGCATCAAGCTTTTAGCAGAAACTGAAGGTATCTTTACAGAAACCGCAGGCGGAACGACTATTGCAGTATTGAAAAAGCTAGTAGAAGCCGGCAAAATTGATCCAGATGAAACCACTGTTGTTTACATCACTGGAAATGGCTTAAAAACCCAGGAAGCTGTTCAAAATTATGTCGGTGAACCTTTAACCATTGATGCTAAATTAGACAGCTTTGAACGCGCTTTAGAACGGGCGCGCACATTAGATCGCTTAGAATGGCAACAAGTTCTGGTTTAATTAATTTGGGTTCTTTGTCATTTGTTGTTTGTTATTGGTAGAAATATCTGTGCCTGAGAAAGAGTAGGAAGTATTCCTATGGCAAATGACAAATGACTAATAACCGATGACTATATTTTATGTGAGTGACTGTCTATCATTGGTAAACATTATGGCTGTTAAAGTATTAATTCCAACTCCTCTACAAAAATTCACAGATAACAAAGCGACTCTTGAATGTGAAGGGAGCAATATTACTGAATTGATTGATTCTTTAGAAGCAAACTGTCCAGGAATCAAAAAAAGTTTGTGTGATGATGCCGGAAAACCTCGGCGGTTTCTCAATTTTTATGTCAATAGTGAAGATATTCGCTTCCTTGATAATACAGAAACGGAATTAAAAGATGGGGATGAAGTGAGTATTGTTCCTGCTGTTGCTGGGGGCTAGAAATCATTCATTCGCATAATTGCAAGTTCTCACTTTCTAGGTTAAGTTTGAGCGCAAAAATCGTAACATCTTGACCATGTTATGAATATTTTTTCTCATCCATTCAGGTTGGGATTTTTAGTCATTTTACTGTTGGCAGGTATTGGCTGGAGTTCTCGTTTATTCCTTCTCAAAAACAGACTTCAGCCTGAGATTCCTCACTCTCAATATCGTCCAGAAGTCCTGAATTCTGAAGGGTTAGAGCAACAATGGATTGTCAATGCCGATCAAGCTATTGATTTAATCGATGACGGCGCAATTGTGTTAGATGCTCGTTCTTTAAAGTTACTCAAAGGTTCAACTTTACCGGGATTTAAGGCAGTTGCTTGGCAAAATTTTTCTCAATCACAAAAACCAAACCGAGGCAAATTATTAACTTCAGATCGGATTTTAACGGAGAAATTACAGGCGCTGGGAATTGATCAACATCAACCGGTTGTAGTTGTAATTGATCCGAAAAAAGGCTGGGGAGAAGATGGCAGAATTGTTTGGATGTTACGCAGTCTGGGGCATCGTCAAGCGGTATTTGTTGATGGCGGCTACCCGGCGTTGGTGAGTACTGGACAGTTAAAATCCGCTCAAATCTCACAGGATATCAATAGGGGTGATTTTGTGGTGCGTCGTCGCGGGGAATGGACGATTAACCAAGAGCAACTTCAGCAGCAATTAAACGCTGAAAATATGACTATTATTGATAGCCGTCACCGTAACGAATATGCCGGAAAAACACCCTATGGCGAACAGCGCGGGGGCCATATTCCTGGGGCGATTCATTTATATTATCAGGATTGGTTAGATGATCGGGGTTTACTGTTGTCTAAAGAAACGATATTATCGCAGTTAAATCAGTATAAAATTACCCCAAATACAGAAATTATTGTGTATTGTACAGGGGGTGTTCGTTCAGCCTGGTTAACCGCTGTGTTAGTGGATATGGGTTATAACGCTAAAAATTATCCCGGTTCGATGTGGGAATGGTCAGCAACTTCCGCTGTATTATATCCTTTAGAGCGGGAGTAAGGTAAAGTTGTATTAGGGTTTTTCCGGCAATATTTTAATTCACGCTATTACGTTTAAAATGATATCAAAATGAATTTTAAGTTAAAGTTAGGTTATCGATTTTTTTGCTATTTTTTCTTACTATTTTTGATAATATTTATTTCTTTCTCCCCAACCTCTCTAGCCGCTAACTTAGATGAAGGTACAAAAGTATTCCAGACCTATTGTGCTGGCTGTCATGCCCACGGAGGTAACATTATTCGTCGGGGAAAATCACTGAAAAAAAGAGCACTCAAACGTAACGGATATGAGTCGATTGCTGATGTTTCTCAAATTGTAACTCAAGGAAAAGGGAATATGTCGGCTTACGCGGATCGTTTAACTCCAGAAGAAATTGATATCGTATCACGCTACGTTTGGCAACAAGCTGAACAAGGTTGGAAACAGTAAATCAGCGATTCAACTCAGCCGACTTATATATTGATAAGAGTTATAAACAGAAAGAAAATGACTAAAAAGCTGAAGAGAAAAACAGTAAACTAACCGTTAATAATTTATCATAGATTGAGCCTAGCAAAAAAGCCATTAAAATGATATTCTCGGAATGAGTGGATCTCTCAATAAATTATTTTTTTAACATTTAGCAACATACATCAGGAGTTAATTAACAATGACAATATTACTAGCAGGAGATATTGGCGGAACCAAGACAATTTTACGATTGGTTAAATTAGAATCAAGCGGGTTTTTAGGAATTGTACCTAAGCCCATTACCTTATATGAAGAAACTTATTCCAGTCAGCAATATGGCGATTTAGTACCCATCGTACTACAGTTTTTCTCCGAAGCAACATCAGCCTTAGGAGAACAGTATACACCTGAAAAAGCGTGTTTTGGAATCGCAGGGCCTGTGGTCAATAATACAACCTGTGAACTCACCAATCTAAGCTGGTTTATCGATACAGCAGTACTCATACGGGAACTCAAAATCCCGCGAGTCACCTTAATTAATGACTTTGCAGCGATTGGATATGGAGTGGTTGGTTTGGAACCAGAAGATGTTTATACTCTGCAAGAAGGTGAAGTGAATAAACAAGCCCCTATCGGCGTAATTGGCGCAGGTACGGGTTTAGGACAAGGATTTGTGATTCCTGGTGAATCAGGATATCGTATTTTTCCCAGTGAAGGCGGACACGTTGATTTTGCCCCAGGTTCTGAATTAGAATTTCAACTTTTGAACTACGTTAAAGATTTACAAAAGCTAGAACGGGTATCTGTTGAACGGATTATCTCTGGGATGGGAATTGCAGCGATTTATCAATTTATGCGCCAGCGTTACCCGGATTTAGAATCGGCTGAAATGAGCCTAATTTTTAATACTTGGAAAAAAGAAATCGGTGCCCATGGCAAAACTGTTGATTTATCAGCGGAAGTTTCCAAAGCAGCCAATGGTAAAGATTATTTGTGTGAACAAACCATGAAACTGTTTATCGAAGCTTACGGTACAGAAGCAGGTAATTTAGCTTTAAAATTACTTCCTTATGGCGGATTGTATGTGGCAGGTGGAATTGCTGCTAAGAACTTAGAACTCCTGAAAAATGGACTCTTCCTTAACGCTTTTAATGCAAAAGGACGCATCCGTCCGATGATTCAGAAAGTACCTGTTTATATTGTGCTTAATCCTAAAGTTGGACTCATTGGTGCGGCTTTATGTGCAGCCCAGATTTAGTATTCTCACTAGGGGTAAATTGAGCTAAGCTAATTTAGGCGGTAATCTTCCTCAAAATAGTCATTAGTGTTTTTACCTCTATTTCAATTCAGTTAAATTCGAGCATCTATTCAAAATGTTACCGATTATTTTTTCCTGTGCTGGCACTACATTATCCGAAGCCGAACAAAAATTATTTACTCGTTGTCAACCGGCTGGATTTATTTTATTTAAACGCAACTGCCAAACCCCTAGCCAAACAAAACAATTAACCGATGCTTTAAGAGACTGTATTCATCAAACAGATATTCCTATTCTCATAGACCAAGAAGGGGGGCGCGTGGTTCGTTTAGATGCTCCCCACTGGTGGCCTGCACCCGCTGCGGTTTCTTACTTACAGCAAACCCGTGACATCACAGAAGCTGCTCATTTGGCAAAAATGGATGCAAAACGTACCGCAGACCAATTAAAAGCGGTTGGTGTGAATGTTAATTGTGCCCCCGTTGTAGACTCTCCCATACCCGGTGCTGACCCTATTATTGGGGAGCGGGCTTACAGCAATTCTCCCAAGGAAATTATTACCATGGCTGAGGCGGTGATAGAGGGCTATCAAGCAGGAGGTGTTGTGCCGATTATTAAACATATTCCGGGTCATGGTCGGGCTTTGGTGGATAGCCATAAGGCTTTGCCGGTGGTGGATGCATCGATACAAGACTTATGTAACCATGACTTTTTGCCGTTTCAGGCTTTGGCAAAATCTGTATCTTGGGCAATGACAGCCCATGTGATTTATACTGCTTATGATACAGAACGTTGTGCGACCATTTCCCCGAAAGTCATTCAACAAGTCATTCGCCAGCATATTGGGTTTGAAGGGGTACTGGTTTCTGATGATTTAAGTATGAAAGCGTTATCTGAAGATGTGGTCACAAACGTTAAACAGTGTTTGGCAGCGGGTTGTGATTTAGCACTGTATTGTGAGGGTAATTTCGCCGACATGGAACAATTAGCCAATCATATTACTCCGATTGAACCGATTTCTTTTTTACCGAAAACAAGCTAATACTAATAGAAGTATAGACTAAAAAGATACGCGATCGCATAGTTATTTTTCAAGCTCAAATTCAACGGCTTCTATAAAATATCAAACTGATAATCAAAAATCCGGTTAATTAATCTATTTTTAGATATTGATAGAGTTGACACCTTGAAATGGGAAAAGCCACAATAGAATTATATTAATTCATTTTCATCAGTTGATTAACGTGCGGTTAAAACATCCTCGTTTAATTCTGACTGGCTTAATTCTATTTGAGCTACTGATAGTTATTATTTATTTAGGCAGTATTCTAATCAATGGACACCCCTTACATCCATTTGATATGAATGGTTTGATGACGATTCCTTCCTTACTCCAAGCCTTACTTCTCTTCAGTATTGGTTTAATTTCACTGATATTATTTATTCAAGAACAAACCTATCAACGTCCTCCGTCTCAGCGGTTTAAATTAGCGGTGGCGTAGCCTGTGCGACAGCACGTATCGCGATTCTCCTGATTTATGGTAGTATTGATGAAATTTTTAAAATTCATCTTCAACTGAAACATTGGTTTGATAGCCTCGGAGATCGAACCTGGCTAGGGATTTATCTGGCTGTTTTTCTCGGAACTCCATTATTATTATATCCTGATTTTCGCAATCTCTGGCGATCTTATCAGCGTCAAACATTCATTGCAATTTTAGGGATGATTGTATTTGCTGTGGGGGGATTTGGGGCTGAATTATTTAAAGATATGATTCAAACGTTACTCAATTTATTCGGGGCAACTGAGTCATTCACTTATTTTATCGAAAATATCAGAATTGCAGTGGAAGAATTTGCCGAACTTTTAGGAGAAAGTTTAATTCTATATAGTGGATTATGCTTTTTTATGCAAAGATTAAAAGAAAGAAAAATAGCACTAGCCGTTAAATAATCTATCTAAGTTTGAAAAGAGCGCTTTTTAAAATGATATAAAAGTATCAACTTTTAGTTTAATAGATATTGCTAGCCCCCCAAAAAGATGGGGGACATGGAGGATTTGAGGGTGAAAATTAAGTCAATTCTACTTGACTATCATCTCCTAACATAAAGCGTAATGCTTTTGGACGTTGAGGAAGGGTTGTTAACTTAGCGCGACGACCGACTAAAGTATCGACAATACGATGATGAATATTTGTAATTTTAGCCCCTTGTAAAATCACACTATGTTCTAATTCCGCATCAATCAGAGTCACCTCATCTCCCACACTACTATACGGCCCAATAAAGCAATCTTCTAAGTGACAGTTACTCCCAATCTTTACAGGCCCACGGATTTGGCAGTTAACGAGTTTTGTTCCTTCTCCAATCTCAACCCGTCCAATAATTTGACTATTTTCATCCATTTCAGCCCCATTTTTAGACTCGACTTGTTCATCTAAAATAATCTGATTAGCACTGAGTAAATCATCCTTTTTCCCGGTATCTAACCACCAACCCTCTAAAGTACGAGCCTCTACGTGTTTGCTAGTATTAATCAGTTCTTGAATGGCATCGGTAATTTCTAATTCTCCCCGGGCTGAGGGTTGAATATTGGCGATCGCCTGATGTATACTATTAGCAAAGAAATAAACCCCCACTAATGCTAAATTAGAGGGCGGATTTTTTGGCTTTTCAACCAATTTCTCAACCCGTCCTTTTTCATTCACCACAGCCACCCCAAAAGCCGTGGGGTTTTCGACTTGACGTAACAAAATCAAACTATCAAGCTGATGCTGTTTAAACTGTTCTAAGAAAGGACTCAAGGGATTTTTAATTAAGTTATCTCCCAGATACATAATAAACGGAGAATCCCCTAAAAACGGTTGAGCAATTTTCACCGCATGAGCCAGTCCGGCTGGTTCTTCTTGTAAAATATAGGTGATTTTTGCTCCAAATCGCTCACCATCTCCTGTTATTTCTTGAACTTCTCCGCCGGTTTCAGGACTAATAATTATTCCAATATCCGTAATTCCAGCCGCAACAATTCCTTCAATTCCATACCATAAAATGGGTTTATTTGCAACAGGTACAAGCTGTTTTGCGCCCGTATAAGTGAGGGGACGCAGACGAGTTCCTTTACCACCAGATAGAATGAGTGCTTTCATGTGCTTAAAAGAATAACAAGTGCTTTGTGGCTAGACGGTTGATGACTCTCGTGATTTCTTGACTCATTAATATCAGCCTTAAACAGACTGTTTAGCGAGTAATTGTTTCAGCATATTTCTCAATCCTTGTCGCCAGTGAGGTGGGAAATCTCCTAGAACTTGGGAAATTTTCCGACCACTTAAAACAGAATAAGCAGGACGACGGGCAGGAGTGGGATATTCAGCCGTAGTAATGGGTTTAACTTGTTTAATTTTTAAGGGAATACCTAAAGTTTGGGCAATTGAGAAAATCGCTACTGCAAAATCATACCAACTGGTGACTCCACTATTTGTATAGTGATAAACACCATAGGTTTCTGAATTTAATCGAGGAATTAAATCCACAATAGCACTGGCTAAATCTCCAGTCCAGGTTGGGGTACCGACTTGGTCTACCACGACTCCTAATTCTTCCCGTTGGGCTGCTAAACGCAACATGGTTTTAACAAAATTACCCTTGCCTCCTGCGCCGTAAACCCAGGCCGTTCTAAGAATCACAGCATTAGCATTACTGGCTAAAATTGCCTGTTCTCCAGCCAGTTTAGACTCACCATACAGTCCTAATGGTTGGGTGTTATCCGTTTCGAGGTAAGGGGTATTTTTTTCCCCATTAAACACATAATCTGTCGAAACATGAATTAAGTTTGCCCCTAACTTTTCCGCTTCAGTGGCAAGAATTCCAGGGGCTTTACCATTAATTGCCATTGCCAATTCTGGTTCACTTTCAGCTTTGTCTACCGCTGTATAAGCCGCCGCATTGACAATGATATTGGGTTGAGTTTTCTCCACCACCTGAGAAATGGCATCAGGATTTGCTAAATCACAACTATCGCGCCCTACAGCAATTACATTACCGATAGAACTGAGTAGCGGATACAACTCTTCCCCCAATTGACCGTCTTTACCCGTCAGTAAGATTTGCATTATTCAAAAATATCCGCTGTTTTGAATGAACTTCCGGCTTCGTCTTTTTTCGATAACACTGGGGTTATCCCCTCAGGCCACTCAATTCCAATATCCGGGTCATTCCATAAAATAGACCGTTCATATTCAGGGGCGTAATAATCTGTGGTTTTGTACAAGAAGTCCGCACTATCAGACGTTACCAAAAATCCGTGAGCAAATCCTGGCGGAACCCAAAATTGTCGTTTATTTTTCTCACTTAAAACACAACCCACCCATTGACCGAAAGTCGGGGAACTTTTGCGGATATCCACCGCCACATCAAATACTTCACCCGCGACAACACGAACCAATTTACCTTGGGCTTGTTGAATTTGGTAATGTAGACCTCGTAATACACCTTTAACAGAACGGGAGTGATTATCTTGAACAAAATCGTCTTTAACCCCCGTTTTTTCTGCAAAGAGTTTTTGATTGAAACTTTCAAGGAAAAATCCGCGTTCATCACCAAACACTTTGGGTTCAATGATGAAAACCTCAGGTATTTTAGTCTGAATGACATTCATGGAGAGATTAAACCAAGGTTTACCATAATCTAGCCTAGCAAACAACTGTCATAATGTTTTAATTTTTGACAGGCTTTACAGAAACTTGAACTTTCCCCTGTAATTGCAGCAGTTGTTTTTGTTGCGGATGATACACCCAGGCTTTGATTTCTGTGGGTTGAGACGGTAGAGAGTCTGTTGATAAAATAACATTCCAACGTTGACGCTGATATTGAGAATTATTCAACGTTTCTGCAATATCGGGACTGGGTAAATTAATTTTAGCGTTTGCGAAAAAAGATTGACGATTATCCAGGGATAAAAATACTAAACTGGGCTGAGTTTCAAGATTAGGGAATATTGCCCAACCGGAGAGGGTTAAGGTTTCACCCGAATTAAGCTGAATTAGATTATTTTGATTTTCCGGAATATCAATATAGCCATAAATCTCCGGCGTATTACTCTTAAAAGTCAGATTTTGAGCAAATTGTCTTAATGGAATATTCTGTAAAGATTCTACTCCGTCTCGAATCCACCATGTTGTTTTACTCATTCGTAGAAGACAGCGTTCTGGAGAGGTTTTAAAAAATTCAGACTCTTCTAAATAATTAACTAAATAAAGGCAAGTATTACTATTTTTTAACGGCACATTATCCTGTTGAGTTTCAACCCACATATCACCGGATTTTACCCAAATTAAGCAAATAACGATTCCTACAAAAAAACTATAGAGTAACGAAGAAGGATGATAAACTTTAACAAAATCTATTTTTTGTTCAATCCAGATTCTCCAAAGTTGAACAATTGCAATTAAAAATAATATAGTATGAGTTGTGTAGCGAATGGCATAAATCGGGTAATCCGCCCCTTGTTCAACTCTACCACTCGCCATCAAAATAGAAGTAATTAGAGAAAATAATCCAATAGATAACCAAGGAGCAGCTTGACCTAATGTTTTGAATTTTAAATATTGTTTTTGAATAAAGTAAGTTGATAAAAAGATAAAATTAATTAAAATAATAATACCAAAAATCCAAGTAATTCGAGGTGAACTGAGTAATGGTGCAGCCAGTAAATTAAAAAAGAATTGAGTTGAAATTAGTAATCTTTCAATTAAAGTCAGTTCGATAATTCTTGGGTCTTGATAATATCCGATGAGATAAATTCCACAACAAATCAGAAATAAACTAATCCATAAACCGACTCTTTTAACTCTTCCTCTTCCTCTTAAAGAAATTACCATCGGTAACATCGCCAACCAAACCATTAAGCCTTGTGCCGAAGAAAAACTCGTAATAATACAACATAAAGCCGTCAAACTTAACTTAAGAAGAATGGAAAGCCGGGGTAAACTTAAAATAAGACACCCTAAAACTAAAAATAAATTAATCAAAAAAATAGGGAGTTGAAACCCCCATAACCAGCGTTGCGTCAAAGAAAAAATCAATAAACAAGTGGTTAAATTCGCTAGATGAAATAAGATAGTATGTTGAGCATTACTGGTTAACCGCGATAACTGATATAAAAGAATATAAGTAATACTGGCAAGCAAAAAACTGAAACTAATTTCTGCTAAGATATTCCAACTGGATAAAAACCCTAAAACAATATAAATTAACCGAGGAAATAAGATCCGATGATAATTATGTAATTCAAATAAATCGGCAAACGTTAT
This sequence comes from Microcoleaceae cyanobacterium, assembly GCA_049647265.1. Lineage (GTDB taxonomy): Bacteria > Cyanobacteriota > Cyanobacteriia > Cyanobacteriales > Microcoleaceae > JAAURB01. The sequence continues at coordinate 231,984 of JBARXJ010000038.1, read as the reverse complement.
ATTTCCCGTTGCCACCTTTTCAAACAATCCCGGTAATACCCATTGATCGTAAGCAGGCACATCTACAGCAAACGCTAAAATAAATCCAATTACCGCAAAAACCGGACTTAAATAAAGTAGTAATAAAACACCCTTAAAAAAACTCGCTCTCCTCATTTCAATCAACTTAACAAATTCTAAAATATCTCTATGTTCTCTTTGCCTCTATGGTTCATCTACCCCTCACTCCTAAAAAACAGCCAAACCAAGAGGGTGCGTCCAGCAGACACACCCTACAAACTAATTCAGAACTATCTCACATTCGTCATACTATTAAACGTACCCGTAAACCGACTAAACATCAGTTGTAAAACCGTACGTTTACCGATATTAATCTTAGAATTCACTGCCATCCCAGACTGTAAAGCAATCCGAATATCCTGTTCTTCATCCAAAACAAAATAGTCTTTCTCTAACTGAATTTTGGCTTCAAAAGAATAGTATTGTCGTAATTCATCCGGGGGAATCGCATCTTGACTAATCCATTTTAACTCACCGACCACTGTACCGAATTCTCCGGCGGGAAACGCATCAATATTCAATTCAACTTTAACACAATCGTCTTCCGTCAAACCCAACTCTTCCCATGCCGCTTCCGACTTCGGACAGAAACAGTCTTTTTGTGGAGTACATTCAATCACTTCCCCCGCCACTTCTTGACCATTCAACGGTTCTAATTTTTCCCGTTTCAGCCGCAATGCATTTAACACCAAAGCAACGTTACTATTCTGTACATAAGCAACCGCTTGTAACCCTTCTTCATCATCTAAGACCTTCAGTAACTCTTCGGTTTGTTGAGCTTCATAATACGCTTCCTCACAGCGTTTTAACCCCGGATCTCCTGGTTTTAATACCGCATTGGTAATATATTGACAAATCTCATCATCGCCCAGCTCTAAAGAAGCCTGATCTTTTGTTGTGGGAACTAAATCAGACACAATTCCCGCTGCTGGCGCTCTCAATACCTGAGTATCTCGCTGTTCTTCAAGCTTTTCGAGTTGAGCATCTAATTCCGAAAGCTGCTTTTCATTGGCCAGTCGCGAACGACCCAATTGAGAATCTGCACTCGCAATTTGTTTTTCATTTTCAACAATCCGAGTATTCAATTCACGGGCCCAACTATCCTTATTATTTTGGAGTTGTTCTTCTGCCCGAGATATAGCCGCTTCAATTCGTTGCTGTTCGACTTGCTGATTGCGAATTTCAGATTGAATTCGGGCAATTTCGCCCCGTCGCGAGTTAATTTCTCCTTCGCGGCTGTTGACTTCCCCTTGCAGTCGATTAATTTCCCCTTGACGGGATACAATTTGATCCTGTTGCCGTAGCACATCATTCTGACTGCGTAACACTTCTTGCTGTTGTCGATCTCGCTGTAATTCGGCGATCGCCCCTTCATTGACCCCTTCTTCTAATCGTTGGAGAATCTGTTCACTGGCATCGAGGACGCTGTCAGATTTGGTTAATTGTTCCTCTGCCAAGGCCTGCTGTGAGTCGGAAAACTGCAACTGTTGTTGGGCATTAGCCAATTGATTTTCCGAGAATGCCAATTGGTTTTCAGCAATCTCAAGCTGTTGTCTGGCCGCTTGTTCAGCTTGTAGGGCCTGTTCGAGTTGCTTTTCGAGTTCTCTGACTTGAGACTCTCCCGCCCTAACACGGGACTGATATTCTGCCCGATAATTTGCCACCAAACTGGCTAAACTGGAACTAAACCCAGAAGCGACACCTCGGTTGAGATACAGCTCATTTAACAACGCTTGTAAGGCTTGATTTTCACCAATCCGAGCCTGTCTTTCCCGGACTAAATCAACTAACTCAGCCGGGGCTTGCCCCTGAGATTGCCCCTGTAATATCCCTCTGTAGAACTGATTTTCACCTTCTAAGGTAGTTTGCAGTTGTTCAATCGAACGTAAATCTGCACTAGAGTTCGTGGGACTAAAAGTCAGTAGGGGTTGATTTTTAGCAACGCGATCGCCATTTTCGACGTGTAACCGCACAACTGCCCCGGTGGTAGGGGCTTGAATTTCTCGCGCGCCATCAGAATATTCTAATTCACCGACGGCCGGAACAGTTTGTTCAATTTTGGCGAAATAAGCCCAGATAATCGCTGAGCCCGTGATTAGCATAATCACCCAGAGAAACACATGGGACCAAACGGCGGGCTTCTCTAGAATGACAGGTTGATCCGATAGGGAAACAGATGATTTCATAGTAATTGATTATGGTTTGTTTTTGATGGCTCGCATGCCTAGTACAGCACCCAGTGTTGGGGCTGAATATTTGATCCTCAAACTCCCCTTACTTTATTTATATCGTTATTGTTGGGATTCTTGCTGTTGATATAGACAGTAATAACGGCCGCGAAGTGCCATTAGTTCATTATGGCTACCTTGTTCAACCACCGAACCTTGATCCATCAGGATAATACTATCGGCATTTCTCACAGTGGTCAGACGGTGGGTAATGAAAAATACGGTTGTGCCTTGAAACGATTCTGCCAGGTTATCAGACACCATCCGTTCTGATTGATAATCCAAAGCACTGGTTGCTTCATCTAAAATTAATAATCGCGGATTTTGTAGAACCGTCCGGGCGATCGCAATCCGTTGTCGTTGTCCCCCAGACAGCGATCCACCCCGTTCTCCCACCACCGTGTTATACCCTTGAGGCAACGTCATAATAAACTCGTGAGCGGCGGCAATTTTAGCAGCGCGGATAATTTCATCACTTCCCGCATCTGGGTTACTCAGGGCGATATTATCTTGAACCGTACCATTAAATAGCAGAGTATCTTGTAATACCACACCAATTTGCCGACGTAAAGAATACAGTTCTACCTTATTGATATCGTAGCCATCAATTTTAATCCGACCGGATAACGGGGGATACAGCCGTTGTAGCAGTTTCATCAGGGTACTTTTACCCGATCCACTCAATCCCACAATGCCGACAAACGATCCCGCATCAAACTCTAAATTAACGTTTGCCACTTGCAACGGCCCACTCTGACCAAACCGGAAGGACACTTCTTCAAACGTTACCGATCCTTGCATTTCCGGCATCGGAATATTATTGCGGTCATCTTGATCGACTTCTGTCGGCGCATCTAAAACATCCCGTAGACGTTCAACCGACATCCCCACTTCTTGGAAACTCTGCCATACACTGACAAACCGTAATAAAGATCCCGAAACGTTACCGGCGATAATTCGGAAGGCAATTAAAGCCCCGACTGTGAGTTGACCATCAATCACCAAATACGCCCCCACCCACAACAGCGCTAAACCCGACAGCTTGTTGAGGAAGCCACTAATCGAACTCGATGCCGTTTGAGTCAAAATCGTGTTGAAACTAGCGCTCATAAATCGAGCGTAACGGCCTTGCCATTCCCAACGAGATTTTAGCTCAATACTCTGGGCTTTAACCGTCTGAATGCCGTTAAGCACCTCTACGAGATAAGATTGAGAATCAGCGTAACGTTCTGCTTTTTTCCGCAATAACCGTCGAACAATCGGAGAGTTGATAATCACAATGACGGCAAACAACGGCAGCGGCGCGAGGGCGACAATCGCCATTGGGATACTCAAGAAGAACATCACCGCGATGTAGATTACAGAAAATACCGCATCTAACACCACCGTTAAGGCCGTACCCGTTAAGAAACTCCGAATATTGGCCAGTTCCCCAATTCTTCCCACCAAGTCCCCAACCCGGCGATTATCAAAGTAATTCAGCGGCAGTCGCAATAGGTGGTCAATTACCTCTGAAGACAGTTTGACATCGAGACGGTTGGTGGTATCAACAAACAGATACGTTCGTAAAGCCGATAGCAACGCTTCAAATAGGGCAACCGCTAACATTAAAATCCCCAACACATTCAGGGCATCAATATTACGCTGGCCCATCACCTTGTCAATGATCACCATGGTCATCAACGGGTTAACCAAGCCAAATAGTTGGACAAAGAATGACGAGATCAACACCTCAATAAAGGTGACGCGATGCTCCATCAACGCAGGCCAAAACCACCAGAAACTAAATTGTTCTTTTTGCTCATTTTTCGGGGCTTGTAGCAGTAAAACCTGGCCCCCTTCTTCACTCCACAGCTCGGCAAACTGATTCGGACGGAGTTTCCGCATCCCTTTTTCGGGACTCACCAAAACCAATTCTCGTTCTGTAATGCTGTAGAGAATCGCAAAGCTATCCTGCCATTCAATCATCGCCGGGGCTCTGAGCCGACTCACGGCTTTAGCCGGGACTTGGACTAACTGTGCCCCAATCCCCATCATTTGCGCCACTGCACCGCAAGCTTGTAGAGAAATCATCCCCACCGTACTCATTTGGTTTTCAAACACACGGCGCACCAAATCTTTGCGGAAATTGACTCCAAAGTAACGGCTCAACATATTGAAGCAGGCTACTGGCGCATCAATTTTTCCCCGGGCTCGCACAATGGGGAATTTTCCGACTTGAACATTTTCTAGTTCTGGATCGGGGACTTTATCGGGGGCTTGGGGAATCTTATCAAAAATATCAATAACAGTACTTTCAGTACCATTAGAGGCGACTGTCTCAGATGCTTCCATCTTTTTCGGAACTACACTTTTTTCTGGGTGTAATCCCACCAGTCTCACCCCATTCAATCCCTGCACTTTCAGAGATTCGTTTTGCTCGTCAAGATCTAAGCGGCTACCGGGGGCATAATCTCCAATCACCCCACTACTGACTAACCAGAGGCGATTGGGATCGAGCATATTGTTGAGATCCCGGCTATTTTTATTGCCATTGAGTAAGTTGACGACAATCGCATCTGGCCAAACATCCACAGCTAAGCTTTTAAGATCTCCTACAGGATCAGCCCGTTGTTGAAGTTCTTGGCTTAACAGTTCAAAGACTTCGCTTAAAGCGGCATGATCCTTAAAGGCTTCACCAAAATCGGGTTCATTATCAATCAGTTTGAGAAAATCGTCAGCCCCCAAGGTAATGCAGATCATCTCGGTTGAAGCGATCGCGGTTTCACAAGGGACACCTCGCATTAAGCCGGCCCAACCGACAATTTCTCGCGCCCCGAGTAAGCGCAAACTTTGAGGTCGATTAATTCGGGTGTCATACCCCAGTAAGCGGGCTTGTCCTTGATAGATGACCGCAATTTGAGTGGGGATCTTTTCTCGCTCAAAAATGGGCTGTCCGGGGCGATAACTGAGGAGTTGGCTTTTCTCAACCACCGCCTTGAGGGCATTTTCTGACAGCCGATCAAAGGGAGTGGTTTCAGCCAGAAAGCTTTGTACTTGAACGTCGGAAACAATGGATGTTGTCATGATACTGAAGACACTGTAGTTGGAAGAGGTTCTAAGGTACGAATTTGGGCGAGTTGTTCTCGCAGCCAGGTTTCAAACAGTTCATCTATTAAACGAAGACGCATTGTTTCATCCAGTTGAGCCGGAATAAATTTTTCAAGTCGAATAATGATCATCCATTCGGTTAAGGGACGCGGTGGCCAGAGTTGACCGGGTTGACTCACAGAGAGCAGCTTACTAATGGCCGGGTGCGGTTGAGATAAAGGAACTGGCCCTAATATCCCCCCTGTCCGAGATTCTGGCCCTTCTGAATATTCACGCGCCACATCGGCAAATCCCTGTTCTCCCTCTGCGATGCGAAAGTAAAGTTCATGGGCCAACCCTGAATTTTTTGTCCGAATTAGGGAATAGACCACTTGATCCAAGCCACTTTTACGGCTAACAAAATAATTTTCAACCTTGTTCTTCCAAGTCTCCTGCTTAAACTTCTCAAGACGGATGGGGCGCTCGGCGATGTCAATTAGTTCTTCTGCAGTTAAGTGATTGGCATCCAGCCAGGCTTGTTTTGCTTCAGGGGAAGTCAGTTGATGCTGAGCTAGGAACTTTTCCAAAGCTGCAGTTCGTTCTTCCTCGCTACAGGTGTATTCAGCGATGGCGCTATCAATAATCACCTCGCGCAGAAATCGCGGCATGAGTTGATAACGCTTTAGTAAAGACGGCATATCCTCTGCTTGAATTGTTGTTTCCCCAACGCGGTACGCTTGCATTATTCCTTTCTCCAACTGACTGGCATGACCCCGAAGCATGATACTGGCTATCGTAAGCCAAGGGACTACCACAGGTTATACTTGTATACCTGCCTGCCCCGATGATAGCAACCCACCTGGCGCTCGTCCATCACGACTTCGCTTTTTGATTGTCAAGATGTTTGATCATTTCATACGGTTTTGTCCGATCATTTTCAGAATACCCTGATTTTATAAAGAACTTCCTAGTGGTATTTACAGATTTAATCACCCTGTCAGCCCTGAGTTGAGACATCTTTATCAATGGCTACTGTCGCAACATAATTTTTACTGATTGCTGTAGCCATCTAGGAAGTCTGCCTGACTTTATATAAATTCTAGATCAATTCTCAACATTATTGCTGGCAATAATACGGTTGAAGCGGTATGACAGCAACAATGATCGTCTGAGAAACTATTCTGTTGTGTCAGATTATGGTTTATTCTAGGACAATAACAAATCATAACAACATCTCTTATTAGATCCAGCCACAGATGTGGAATATCCCGCCCCACTGTCTGTGTTGCTCTTGATTGCGGGAATTGTTGATATAAAATTCTATGACTAACAACGTTATTATTCTTCAAGATACTGAATTTGAAGCTGAGGTGCTCAATAGCGATCAGCCTGTTTTACTCTACTTTTGGGCGACTTGGTGCGGGCCGTGTAAATTGGTGGCCCCCTCGGTCGAAAAGATTGCTAGCCAATATAGCGATCGCCTGAAAGTCGTTAAAATGGAAGTTGACCCTAACCCAGAAACACGTAAAACTTACAAAGTGGAAGGGGTTCCTGCTTTAAGACTGATTAAAAATCAGCAAGTTGTGCAGTCCCATGAAGGAGTGATTACCGAAAAACTATTGAAGGATTGGGTAGAAAAGGGACTCGAACAATAAAAATAAACAATGGTCATGAAATTTGCCAACCGTTTAAATCAACTGCATAAAAATGTTTTTGCAGATATGGATCGGGCCAAAGCGGTGGCGATCGCCAGTGGAAAAGATTTAATTGATCTATCTTTGGGTTCGTCTGATTTACCGGTTGCAGACCCTATTCTCTCAGCAATGACGGCTTCTATAGCCGATCCCAGCACCCATGGCTATGCTTTATTTAGTAGCACTCGCACATTTCGAGAAGTTGCGGCAAATTGGTATACTCAACGCTACGGTATAGCCATCGATCCTGAAACAGAAGTTTTACAATTGATTGGCTGTCAGGAAGGAACGGCTCATTTACCCTTAGCATTACTCAACCCCGGAGATTTTGCCCTATTGCAAGATCCAGGATATCCGTCTCATGTCGGTGGGGTTTATCTAGCGGGTGGACAAGTTTATTCTTTACCTCTACTGGCAGAACATCAATTTTTACCCCAGTTACAAGACATTCCCCAAGCTGTTTTAAGTCAATCTCGGATGATGGTGTTGAGTTATCCCCACAACCCCACCACAGCCACAGCACCCTTATCCTTTTTTGAAGAAGCGGTTGAGTTTTGTCAACAAAACGATATTATTCTGGTTCATGATTTCCCTTATGCCGATTTTGTTTTTAACGAAACGCAACAGGAGCAAATTGCCCCTTCTATTTTCCAAGCCGATAAAAATAAGTCCATTTCTATTGAATTTTTCACCTTTTCCAAATCCTACAATATGGGAGGATTTCGTATTGGTTTTGCCATTGGCAACGCTGAGATTATCCGAGCGTTAAGGCAGGTTAAAGCGGTGATTGACTTCAATCAATACAGGGGTATATTAAATGGGGGTATTGCAGCTTTAACAGGCGACCAGGCGGGGGTAAAGCAGACTGTTGAGACGTTCCGTCGGCGGCGCGATGTTTTTCTCCAAGCTCTGCATGATATCGGTTGGTCAGTCCCGACTCCCGTGGCAACGATGTACGTTTGGGCAAAATTACCTCAGCCCTGGCAACAGAATTCTATTGAGTTTTGTACTCAACTCGTTCAACAAACCGGAGTGGCGGCTTCTCCTGGCGTTGGGTTTGGTAAATCTGGGGAAGGATATGTCCGGTTTGCCTTAGTTCATCCGCCGGAAGTGTTAACCGAAGCCGTTCAACGAATTGCAGCATTTTTATAAGCCATCTGAAATGTTTCCTCAAGGTATTTTTAAAGAGTTTTGGGTAGACTTCCTTCGACTCGATAGCCTTGACTCAGATTGAAACACAAGAACCGTTCTACTTTTTGATCTTGATCGTTGTTGATTTCCTCTTTTGACTCAATCACCTCTGTTGTTCCCGTTAAATAGAGTAAGTTACCTTGCTCAAAATCAATAAAAAGTAATCCTGTCCGAGGATTGAGGAGTAAGTTACCGATTGTATTAAAATGACTATTACCTGGAAAATCAGCAATGATCAGTCTATCCTGCTGATCAATGCTGACAAAACCCGGTTGACCGCCTCGATGAGATACATCAACACCTGCTGCCATCCCGGCTGATTGATCTTGATATGCTGTAGCAATAAATAATGTATTTGCGGAGGTAATTAAATCACGTTCCTGTTCTGCCAATATACTGATTCTATGGACAGGTTTAGGTGTCGTGATATCCTTTAGATGGCTTTTAAATTCTAAATTGCGAACTTGAATATATTGTGGACAATTGCCAAAACTTTGTTTGACTTGAACTTCAAAGCCTTGCTGATTAATCGCTGTAACAATACCATTTAAACGATTACGGCGGCGGGTCTGAAAATCAATTCCCAGTAAACCAATATCGATATTTTCTTTGAGAGTCTCTGTTAATGGATCGCCAAATAAAGGCCTGGCTGAAACAGTCAGGGTATGTTCATTGGCAGAGGTGAGAAAACCGGGCTTTCCAACTAAAATTGATGCCCACAGATTCCCTAATCCATCTACTGTACCCACAACCAAGTAAGCCAGTTGGGCGAAAAACTGCCGATGTTGATCCGGGAGATAATCCCGAATTAATCGTCGCCCTTGTTGATCCATTCGTTCCGCTATTCCCAGTTGAGTTTGCATCGCAATTTCACCAGGATGAAAGGGGGACTCAGAATGGCTCCAACCCGAGTTTACCATAATATTTCTCCGTTAAAAATGAGTCGATGATGGGGTTAGGAGAATTAAACGTTTTGATGTCATACTACAGTTTAATCCTCTAGCTTTAACCCGCTAGGGCAATCAATTCCATACGAATCCCGCCAGGTATGTAAAACATCATATGTTGTGTTGAGCTATTTCCGAGAGGTTCTGGGGGAAATTCTATTTCAACACCTGGGGTATTGGTTAAGGTTTGATAGAGAGATTGCAGAGTTTCTAGGCTATCGACTTTCAAGGCAAAATGATGTAAGCCAATAATATTTTTACGATCAAATGGTATTGCTGTTTGTGGGTCAACCGCTTGCCACAGGGTTAACATGATTGTACCATCTGAGACAAAAATTGCCGGATAATCAGCAACTGCGCCAACCTGTTGGAAGCCCAAAATCTCGACAAAGAAGTGACGTGCTATTTCAACATCTGGAACTGTGAGTCCAATGTGATGAGCGCCTTGAGTCAAAGCCATAGATATTATCTCCGACGGGATTAATGGTGATCTGTGCTTCTCGTAACCGAGTATCTCTGCTGAAAAAGATAAAAAAGTTCAGGCTAGACTATAGAGGACAGATCTCGATGGGTCGCTAAAGCATGAATTTCGACGAGGTTCTCAAAATTACAGATAATATTATCTTTTCCAGCACTGGAAAGCACCTGAGTGATGTTCAGCGGGCGGTATTACTGGGAACTTGGCAACGTCAGAAGTATCATGAGATTGCTCTGACCTATCGTTGCACACCGGAGTACCTGAAGCAAGATGTTGGCCCCAAACTTTGGCAATTATTATCGGTTGAATTTGGCGAAAAAGTCAGTAAAACGAATTTTCGTTCAGTCATAGAACGGCAAAGCTCGAACCTGTTAACTTATGATCCATTGACTGAAACTCAAGAAGAACAAGAAGTTTCTGTTCAAACGATTACTCCAACAGCGTTAGTTTCCTTCGCCAACGATCACTTTCCTGCTGCTCAGGTTGATTGGGGAGAAGCCACGGATGTGTCGTTATTTTGTGGTCGAGAATTAGAATTACAACAACTCAAACAGTGGATCTTACATGAACAGTGTCGAGTGGTGGCATTACTCGGTATGGGAGGAATTGGTAAAACCTCTATTTCCGTTGAACTGGCGCAACAAATTCAATACCGATTTCAGTTTGTGATTTGGCGATCGCTGAGAAATGCACCACCCTTAGAAGAAATTTTAGCTGATATTATTCAGTTTATTTCTCCTCAACCAGATTTAGAATTACCTGAGGATCATTATAAGCAAATTTCTTTATTAATTGAACTGATAAGACAATTTCGTTGTTTGATTATTTTAGACAACGGTGAATCTATTTTACAATTCGGCGATCGCGCCGGACAATATCAAAAAGGTTATCAAAATTACGGAGAACTATTTAAGCGTGTGGGAGAAACTCGCCATCAAAGTTGTTTGATGTTAACCTCACGAGAAAAGCCTCGAGAAATTGCCGCATTAGAAGGAAAAAGTTTAAATGTACATTCTTTATTAATGCCGGGTTTGGCAACAGAAAGTTGTCGAGAAGTGATTCAAACTAAAGGGATTTTAGGTAGTGAGAAACAATGGGATCAACTCATTCATCGTTATGGTGGAAATCCTTTAGCGATTAAAATTGTTACCACCACAATTAAGGATTTATTTGCGGGTCAAGTTAATGAATTTTTAGAACAAATTCAGCAAGGCACTGCGATTTTTGGGGATATTCGTGATTTACTGGAACAACAACTTGAACGACTGTCTGCTTTAGAAACCGAAATCATGTATTGGTTAGCCATTAATCGAGAATCGGTTTATTTAACAGAACTCAAAGCAGATTTACTCGAGTTTGTTTCTCCCACCGAATTAATTGAATCATTAGAATCTTTACGACGGCGATCGCTCATTGAAAAAAGCCAAGACGGCTTTACTCAGCAGCCGGTTGTGATGGAATATATTATCGAACAGTTTATTAATCAAATTGTCGAGGAAATTCAAACCGAAAATTTAAACTATTTATATCGTTATGCCATACTTAAATCTCAAGCTAAAGATTATATTCGAGAAAGTCAGATCCGCTTAATTTTAACTCCGATTATTCGACAGATTATCACTCAATATCGCCTCCGGGGTGAACTACAAGAAAAGTTTCATCGTTTACTGGCAATTTTGAAATGTCAATCTAAACCTTATCCGAGTTATGCCGGCGGAAATTTAATTAATCTTTGTCATTATTTAGATTTAAATTTAGCAGATTATGACTTTTCTCGCTTGAGTATTTGGCAAGCCTATTTACAAGATGCAAATTTACAAGATGTTAACTTCTCAGAAGCCGATTTAAGTCGATCTGTTTTTGCTAAAACCTTGGGAAATAGTTTAACGGTTGCATTAGGATCTATTCATCAATTAGCCACAGGTGATACAGAAGGAAAAATATTACTGTGGAATGTTCTAGATGGTCAACAACGTCTGATTTTTCAAGGAAAAACGGGAAGTATAAAAACCATTAGTTTTAGTTCAGACGGTGAATTACTCGCCAGTGGTAGTGATGATAAAATAGTCAGAATTTGGCAGGTGAGTACGGGAGAATGTTTACAGCGATTTTGGGGTCATCAAGGAACAATTAATTGTGTTAGCTTTAATTCAGATGGGACATTACTCGCCAGTGGTAGTGAAGATCGGCAGATTAAATTATGGCGAGTGAAAACAGGAGACTGTATTAATACATTGACGGGACATACTGATAGTATAAAAACGCTTAAGTTTAGTGTAGATAGTGAGATGCTGGCTAGCAGTAGTGAAGATCAAAGTATTAAGTTATGGCAGATAGAAACGGGTCGCTGTATTCAAACGTTTTCGGGAGATTTTAGTTTAAATTGGATCGTTACTTTTGCAACCACAACCAAAGCCAAACAGCAAGCGATCGCCAGTAGTTGTGATGAAAATATAGTAAAGTTATGGAATGTAGAAACAGGTCAATGTGTTCATACTTTAACCGGACATCAAGACTCCGTCTGGACGGTAGCATTTAGTCCTAATGGAGAACTTTTAGCCAGTAGTAGTGACGACGGGACTGTGAAATTGTGGCAGGTGAATAAAGGTCATATTTTAAAAACATTACGTGGGTTTAAATCTCAAGTCTGTTCCTTGGCGTTTAGTCCGGATCAACCGATTTTAGCCACAGGCAGTCAAGAACAATTGGTTCAACTTTGGGATATTAATACGGGTCAACGGTTGCGAACATTACGGGGTCATAAACATCAAGTTTGGTCGTTTGCCATTAGTCCCGATAACACGATCCTAGTAACAGGTAGTGACGATAAAATAGTCAGATTATGGGATATCAATACAGGTCGCTGTTTGCGGCGGTTTCAGGGTCATACAGATTGGGTTTGGTCTGTAACGTTTCATCCTACAGGTCAACTTCTTGCCAGTGGTAGTTATGACCGAACCGTTAGATTGTGGGATATGCAAACCGGAGATTGTATTACCACCTTTCATGGTCATAGCGATCAAGTTCAAGCAGTGGCTTTTCGTCCTCAGGGAGATCTTCTCGTCAGTTGCGGTAGTGACCAAACTTTGAGATTATGGGAGGTACAAACAGGAGAATGTCTTTATTGTCTAAACGGACATACTCGTTCTGTTGGGTCGGTTGCTTTTAGTCCAGATGGTGGTATATTGGCGAGTGGTAGCTATGACCAAACGATTAAGCTTTGGGATGTGGAAACCGGAAGTTGTTTGCAAACCTTAGAAGGACATCATCAACGAGTTCATGGATTATGTTTTAGTCCAGATGGTGAATATTTAGCCAGCAGTAGTTATGACCGAACCGTCAGATTATGGGAAATCAAAACCGGAAATTGTTTGAAAGTTTGGCAAGGTCATTTAGATCGAATTCAAGGCATACAGTTTTCACCACAAGGTCAACTTTGGATCAGTGGTAGCACCGATCAAAATCTGCGACTTTGGGATTTTAATACTGAAACCTGTATTAAAGTATTGTCTAATTCTGAAAGTCCTATTTGGTCTGTTATCTTTAGTCTAGATTGTCAAATTTTAATTAGTGGCAGCCACGATCAAGCTTTACGAGTTTGGAATTTACCAACGGAAGATTGTATTCAGATTCTCCATACTGATAAACCTTATCACGGGATGAATATTACGGGTGTCACGGGAATTACAACCGCTCAAAAAGCAACTTTAAAAGCGTTAGGTGCAATTGATTTAGAAAGCCGAGATTGGTAAGATTAATTCAGGAGTCAGTATTCAGTATTCAGTATTCAGTATTCAGAAGTCACCCCCGTTACTGAGACACGTCTATACATAAGCCAGAATAAGCCAGATAACAATCCTAAAATACACTATCGCAATCTCAAAAAGACAAACTTAAATCTGTTTTCTAATAATCTCAACTTAATAATTATAGATAAATTATTAGATATTCATATTTAAGTCAGAGAACGATAACATTGTAAAGAAAAGTAAAGAATAGTGTTTATACGAATTTATAAGGGTTGTAGGGCTTGACAACATCAAGCGATACCTTGTAAGATTCAGAGTACAAGAGAATAGTAGGGTAATAATATCTACAAGCTAAAAACCTGACAAAGATTCTCCTCAAACTTCGCTCAAACTCCGATTCTACCGTACAGGCGATCCCGATAAACCCAGTTTTAACCCTTCTGTTGATAGTAGTGTAAGAACAAAGTTTATTTTTCCTCTCTGAGGGGTGTCTTGACAAAAATACAGAAATATGCGTATCGTTAATGAAACTGGATTTACTGTCCTATCCAATTATGAAATTATTTGGGACTATACTGAAGCGTTAATATCGGTATATTAATGACTGATTCAGCTTAGAATTAATTCCAGCGATCGCAATTAAATTAACACGATTAGCCTATGACTTCTATGTATAAAGTAAGATTTTTATTTTTATAATGATCAAGCTGTTGCAAAAACTCATAATTAAATCATTATTTTACAAGCTGTACGACTGATAGAATATATAGCAATCCGATTGGGGTTGTCAGAAAATATTATTATAAAAGGCAATCTTGCAATCTTGCAATAGAGTTAAACGTGTTAGACTTTTCACGAATCATAAATGAATTGCTATAGCTCAATATTAATGTTATTAATGTATAGAGTCGAGAAATATAGTGCAGATTTACCTAGATAATTTAACTGGAAAAAAAATAGCTACTTTTCTGCAAGAACATCTTGAAGAGATGCATCTCTATACACCCCCTGAAAGTGTTCATGCTCTAGATTTGGAAGAATTGCGATCGCCAAATATCACCTTTTGGTCAGCTTGGAAAGACGATGAATTGCTAGGTTGCGGCGCATTAAAACAACTCGATCCTAAAACAGGTGAAATTAAATCAATGCGAACGGCTTATGGGTATCGACGCAAAGGAATTGCTGGAAATATACTAGAACATATTATAACTGAAGCAAAGCAACGTCATTATAATAGTCTTAAGTTAGAAACAGGTTCTTCTGCTGAATTTGCTGCCGCACGAGCTTTATATCTACGTTATGGGTTTGAATACTGTTCTCCTTTTGCTGAATATATCGATGATCCCAATAGTGTATTTATGACTAAAAATATATAATTTTATTGCTATTTAATATGGTGATAAGCTGTCACGCTTTTAAATTGCTGATTGAGGCAAGGGAACAGGGAACGGGGAACAGGCAACAGGAAAGAGATTGGCAGTGATTCGGTTAAGCATGAGAATATGCAGTTTAAATGCTTCTTAGCTTATGATAATTTTGATTAAAAAATAGTAGTAAAGTTTATTTAGTTAATTAGCTGATTTATGAATATAATAATTATCAATTACTTACAAAATAGAAAATATATAGATAAAATACTCTGAATTATATTAACTTTAAAATATTATTCTTATTTTTATATTCTATCTAATATAGCAGTCAAGAATGATTTTTAATAAACCTCAACATCAGTAAAAATCCCATAACGTTTAACTCTATAGCAGGCGTTGCCTAATTGCAAGATTGCCTTTCATAAGAAAATTTTTTACAACTCAGATTATATTACGATATGAAAGTCTCTAATTTATTCAAACTCCCTCATCCGCTGCCGAATGAAGAATTATTTGAATTCTTACTGCAAGGAAGTGATATGCGAGTAGAGCGGATTGTTTCTCATGGACAAACTACACCTGCTGGGCAATGGTACGATCAACAACAAGATGAATGGGTAATTTTGCTAAAAGGAAAAGCAACATTAATGCTACTAGATACAGACACTACAATTGTTAATCTTGTCGCCGGAGATTACTTGTTTATTCCAGCTCATCAAAAACATCGGGTTGAGTTTACCAGTCACCAACCCCCTTGTGTTTGGTTAGCAATTCATGGACAATTCGACTCATTTGACAACTCCTTGGGGGACATCTCACCCAAAAGTTAGAGATGGTCTGGGAGAGTAAATGTGAACTTTTTTAACGCTCACTCCAATTTACGCGACTAGATTACCTTTGTCTGCATAAAATATGACCATTAAGTGTTTGCTGATTGTTTAACATAGAGGACACAAATTAAGTATGGCAAGTCGAGATCAAGAACTTATTCAACCCTATAAAGGCGATCCCTTTGTAGGTCATCTCTCCACCCCCATCAGTGATTCTGATTTTACCCGCGCATTTATTGGCAATCTTCCTGCTTACCGCAAAGGACTTTCTCCATTGCTGCGTGGATTAGAAATTGGTATGGCTCATGGTTATTTTATCGTGGGTCCTTGGACACTGCTTGGCCCGCTGCGGGATAGCGCCACTGCTAACCTAGGGGGTTTAATTTCTGCTGTTGCTTTAATTTTGATTGCAACAATTTGTCTGTCGGCTTACGGTTTGGTTTCACACCCAACTGAAGTCACCCCAGGTACCGATCCCCTCAATACTTCTGAAGGCTGGAGTCAGTTTGCAGGCGGTTTCTTTATTGGGGCCATGGGAGGCGCTTTTGTTGCCTACTTCCTCTTAGAAAACTTTGAGGTTGTTGATTCGATTTTCCGAGGATTAGTTAACAGTTAACTGTTAATCATTGATAAATCCATTCCCTTTTGTAATTTCTTAAATAGGAGTATTTGAAATGACCGGTTCATACGCTGCTTCATTCTTGCCTTGGATTATGATTCCTTTAGTTGGCTGGTTGATGCCAATCGTGGTTATGGGTCTACTATTTGTTTACATTGAAAGCGACGCATAATCCTCGTTTAAACGCACCGAAAATCCTCTCCAAGGCTTGGGGAGGATATTTCACTCAATCATGGCAGCAATCAACTCCTCAACGCCGTTGACTGAAATAATTGGGGTTTGTAACTTTTCGGCGACTTCGGCTACACTCATATCGTCTAGAAACAATGTATCCCCTTGCTTCAGCATTAGGGACGGAATCACTATTGCTTCTCCTAAATCTCTATTTTGCAAGTTTTTCAACAAATCTTGACCCGTGAGTAAACCCGTAACCGTAATGGTTTGTCCCCAATATTGACTGGCGAGTGGCATAAAATTAACTGTTAATCCTTGAACTTGATTAAACTGTTCAACGATAGGTTGAAAGGCTTTTTCGACTGCGTTGCCCACCACCCAGGTTAAGGTTTTAGGAGAGGTTCGAGATGTTTGGGGGAATTGTTGCCAAGCTTGATGAAATTCCTGTAAGAATTGCCGAATTGAACCGACACCATTACCAATTTGGGGATAATCTTCGTAATCAGAAGCAGGCGGTATTTCTTCACCTGCAATTAAAAACCATTCATCGGCTAACCAAATACAATTTGACCCCAATTGCTGCCGAAATTTATCTTGTAAGCGTTGGACTTGGATAATCACTTCCCTGGCTTTTTCTGGGGTAACGGGTATCAGTTCATCTTCTGTGGGACGAAACCGAGTTAAGCCAACCGGGACAATAGCCACAGAAGCCACTGTCGGAATTTCTCCTTGATGAAAAGCAGCTAAATCGGTTATCGTTTGTTGTAGATGTTGACCATCATTAATCCCTGGACAAACCACAACCTGAGCATGAATTTGAAGTTGATGGTTTTGAAACCACTTTAACTGATCTATAATTTGACTGGCACGAGAATTTTTTAACAGTTTAGTTCTAATTTCTGCTTCCGTGGCGTGTACTGAAATATATAGCGGAGAAAGCCGCATTTGAGCAATCCGATCCCATTCTTTTTGCGTTAAATTGGTTAAAGTCAGGTAAGAACCATATAAAAAACTAAGACGATAATCATCATCTTTGAAGTAGAGGGTTTCTCGTTTTCCGGGGGGTTGCTGATCGATGAAACAAAAAGGACAACGATTATTACATTGAATTAAACCGTCAAATAATGCCGTTTCAAACTCTAAGCCTAAATCGTCATCGTAATCTTTTTCTATTTCAACAGTGTGTAAGTTGCCCTGAATATCTAAGACTTCTAATTCTAAAATTTCATCCGCGCAAAGATATTGATAATCAATTAAATCTCTAGGACGAGTACTATTAATTGAAACAATCGCATCCCCTGCCTCAAATCCAATATCTGCGGCGATAGAATCAGGCAAAACTTGAGTAATTTTTGCGGGACGAAGAGAACGATTTTTCATTAGTCATTAGTTGTTAGTTGTTAGTTGTTAGTTGTTGGTTGTTAGTGCAACACTTAAATTACGAAGAATGAACACATTACCTAAACATAAAGGACAAACAACTCATAACCAATCACACATCAATTAAATATTTGGTAATGCGCCTCCCGCGATCGCGGCTAAAATTGCCACACCAAATGCCAAGCGATACCAAACAAATATCCAAGTATCTTTGGTTTGTAGATATCGAATCAGCCAGGCGATCGCTACGTAGGATGAAATCACCGAAGCAATTAATCCGAGTATCAGCGCTACCCCTCCAATATTACCAAATCCGTTATCAAATAAACCTTTTAATTCTATTAAGCCGGCCAGCGTAATGGCTGGAATACCGAGTAAAAACGAAAAACGCGCTGCACTTGCCCGTTCAAGTCCCATAAACAGTCCAGCAGTAATGGTTGAACCCGAACGAGAAACCCCCGGAATTAAAGCTAATGCTTGGGCTGCTCCCATTAAGATACCATCTTGGGCATCGAGTTGTTCGTAACTGCGTTGACGTTTGCCGATTTTTTCTGCTAACCCCAGTAATAACGCCATGACAATAGAAGTGATTGCAATTGCTGCGCTACTGCGAACGGGAGAGTTATCATAATTTGGAATAAAACCTTTAATCAGTAATCCAAAAAATAAAATGGGTATGGTTCCTAAAACAATCCCTAAAGCCATGCGAAACTCTGGAGATTGATAATTAGATTTTTGAATGGCTCTAACTGCACCTGTGGTGACAGTTGTCAAGTCTTGCCAAAAATACCATAGTATTGCCGCAATGCTTCCTAACTGAATCACAGCAGTAAAAGCCACACCCGGATCGCCCCACCCTAACGCGACAGGAACAATTTTCAGATGTGCTGTACTACTAATGGGTAAAAATTCTGTTAAGCCTTGAACAATGCCTAAAACAATCGCTTGAAAGCTATTAATTTCTGCCGTTGTTGAAAGAGCTGATGCATCCACAGTGCCTGTTTAAACTCCAGTAACGTGCCAAGGGAAAACGACTGTCTGCGCTATCCCTTCTAGTTTACCAGGGTTTTCAGCCCTTTTCAGAAGATTTTAGGTATTGATTTCGTTAAGAAGGGGTAAAGGCTAACTGTTTATTCTGTTATTTATACCCCATACCCAACTTCCTCAGAATTATTACATTTGATGCCAGCACAATTAATTAATCGCTTTTCAGTCTTAAATGAGTGAACAAATAGTGAATCAATGACAGAGTTGCAATATTAAATTGAGTTTGTTAACTGAGACGGGTTTCAAATTTTACAAATAAATCGATGAAGCGATAATTGTCAACCTTGCTCTTTCAAAAAAATCACTATCATCAATTATAATTACCCATCTATTGTTGATGAGTTGTTAAAGCACATTAATACATGGAAAGATTCTAGATAGGGTTGATCTAGACTGTGAGTAAATCATCTCCTAATACTTTAGCAACCATAGCCGCTCGTGAAGTTACGCCCAGTTTACCAAAAATACGACGTAAGTGAGTTGCGACTGTCCATGGACTAATTCCTAACTGTTTGGCGATGCATTTATTCGGTAAACCTGCTGCAACTAACTTAGTGATTTCTTGTTCTCGTGAACTCAAGTTCATCAAATGTTCAGTTTTGGGACGAGCGCGCACTAAATAGTAATGTACACCATCAACGTCGGATTCAAAAATAATTTCATTGATGGATTGATGATTAGGGTTGAGTACTTTCTGAGAAGGGATAGGTGTTTTTCCTTGACTCAGCAAGTATCGTAGCATATCTTGAAAATTTGTCATTTGCTTTGGAGTCTTGATAAAATTTGTCATTACAATTGATGCCACCAGTAGTCACCCCAACTAGACTCGCAATACAACCTCTAGCAGTTCTGTTAACTGAAGACTCAGCCAACTCAAGAAACTAAATATCGGTTACTAAAGAGTTACAATAGTATGCCGACATCATCCGGATAATACGGAATAAAATCCAATACTTGTAATCACGCTTATCCGTTAAAATACTGAAAATTGCTATTTTTGAAGTGACTAATAATACATTTTTGAGGGTTTCTCTTCATCAGTCGCAGCCATACAGCCTGTTAACGAAGCCTGAGTCATCATCTCGTCAGATTATTTGTTGATAGAGATATTCGATCTCTTGCATCAGTAAAACAATAATCAATTAGTAGTACTTTTTATCTCCATTCTTCACTACTGTTCCCTGTTCCCTGTTCCCTGTTCCCTATTCCCTAGTTCTGCAGCGAAGTCTAATATTCTTTTTTTATAGCATCATCGACTTAATTTTCTCCCACATTTGCGAACTGCAAAAATTATCAATTACTAGAGAAACACCTAATTCTTTTAACTCCGTTGGATCGTGAGTAGTCGCCATACCAATGGTATCAATTTCTGCTGCGATCGCTGAACGAATACCAGAGGGAGAATCTTCAAACACAATAGCTTCTGAGGGTTGAATATTTAATTGCTTTAAACAATATTGGTAAGGGGCAGGATCGGGTTTTCCGGCTGTCATATCTTCTCCTAAAATAACGGTTTTAAAACGCTCGGTTAAATTCAAAGCATCTAACATGAAATCCGCATTTTTTCGCGGCGCATTGGTTACAACGGCTGTTTGGAGTTGCTGTTTTTCAATCCATTCTAATAGTTCTAAAAATCCTGCTAAGGGTTCTAGGCTTTTAGCTTGTTCTCGAAAAAGTTGCTCTTTATGTTCTGCAAATTCAACACTATCTTGTTGTGAAAAATCAGGCAGTAAGTCTTGAATAATTTCTGGATTTTGTCGTCCACTAATTTTAGCTTGATAGCTTTCTCGATTAATTTCAATCCCCTGTTCTTTTAATAGTTCCTGCCATATTTTAAAATGCAAGGGATCGGTATTTGCCAGTGTACCGTCTAAATCAAACAGAATTGCTTTTAGCATTATATTTTTTGTTACTTTTTAAAATTTTAATTTTAGGGTAAAATAACTTTCAAAAATTATATCAATTTGCTATTACTAATTATTCTATTATTTTATTTTACTGTCCCATCTGGCATAATTGCACCTTGAAAATTAGCGGTTTTCAACTGTGCTTCTTCTAAAGTAGCTGCGTTTAAATCTGCCTCTTTAAAGTCGGCATTACTTAAATTTGCTCCGGTTAAATTAGCACTTCTTAAAAAGGCTTTTGTCAAATCTGCATTACTTAAATTTGCTCCTGTTAGATTAGTATTTGCTAAGGCTGCGGTTGTTAAATTGGCATCCGTTAAATTAGCACCCGTGAAGTTTACACCGTCTAACAATGCACCGGATAAATTAACACCTGCTAAGTTAGCCCCACTCAGATCTGAACCATTTAATTTAGCATCGGATAAATCAACTCCGCTTAAGTCTTTTCCTGTTAAGTCACAGTTAAAACATTCTTTAGTTTCTAAGAAATTATCAGGTGATGAACTAGATACATTTTGGGCTTGTTGAGTGCATCCAATACTCAAAAAACTGAAGGCAATAACAAGAGTTGAGAATAAGAATAATTTAGTTTTCATTGTATTATTTTTATCAGTAATAAATTTATGATGACCAAAACCTACGCCATTGATGTAGGGTTTCTATCCAATCAGATTTCCATGAGTCTTTATGATGGTAAGAGTATTGCCAACCTTTCGCTACTTTAGGGTGAATTTCTGATAAGGTTAACCCAATTTGAGGCAATTGGGCAATGGCATCAACGTTTAACCCTTGACGAATTGCTAAAGCAATGATACCAATCATTTCGCTGGCTTGAGGACTGATAATAGAAGCCCCTAAAATCTTACCATTGCGATGACAAATGAGTTGATAAAAACCGCTGATTTCTCCTAAAAGCTGGGCTTTTGATAAATGGGTTAATGATTGTTTGTGAATATATATTTTATCTCCATAGTAACGTTTGGCTTGTTGTTCTGTGAGTCCGACTCGCCCTAACTGAGGCTGAGTCAAAATAGCCCAAGGAATGCCGAGATAATTGACCTTAAACCTTGGTAAAAGCATTATATTTTTCAGCGCAATTTCAGCTTCATAAGCAGCAATGTGTTCAAAAGGATAACCCCCAGCTAAATCTCCACAGCCATAAATACGAGGATTTGTGGTTTGTAGCTTTTGATTGAGGGTTAAGTAATTGGGGTTAAATTTAACACCGACAGCGGATAAATTTAAATCATAAAATTGGGGTTGTCTGCCCGCAGCGACTAAAATTTCATCAACTTCTAAGGCTTTCTTACCCGCTTGAATCCATTTTTGACCTTGAATTACTTGAGTTTGAAGCACTTCAGTTTGGGTTAAAACGGTAACGCCTTCTGCTTCTAAATGAGCTTGAATCAAATAGGCAGCGTGACGATCTTCTTTGCCTAAAAGATGGGAACTTTTAACAATAATAGTAACTTTTGAACCCAATTGAGCAAAAAATTGAGCCAGTTCTACCCCACTGGGATCTCCCCCAATAATCGCGAGTTTTTGAGGAATTAGAGATAACTTGTGTAAGGTTTCAACGGTTAAAAATCCCGTCAGTGCTAATCCTTCAATATCTGGTATTTTGGGTTTTGAACCCATTGCCAATAGATAATAGCGCGATCGCAATATGCGGCCATTGACAGCTAAAGCAAAATCCGGCTGAGTGACGAATTCCCCCGCACCAGAGATCGTATCCACCCCCAAACGGGCTAAACTCTCAAGGGAGTTGTGGACAGCGAGCCGGGACATCCCTAACTCAGCCGACTGTTGAGCTATCTTCCAATTCATTGTGAGCTGAGAGCCACCCGATTCAATCCCCTGATATAACCCAAAACCCAGACGCTGACGAGCTTGATTTAACCCTTCTACCCCTTGTAACAAGGCTTGATGATACCCCTGCCAAAACAGGGGCTGACATGGCTCTAAGAGGGCAACACGGCCGTGATAGGTTGCTGCAATGGCTGCTGCGTCGCGTCCAGTTGTACTGCCTCCAATAATGACAACATCGTAGTCAAGCATGGGTTATTTTATGTGGGTCATTTGTGATTTTTCATGGGTTGATGACTTTGAGTCAGTTGTAAATCATTCACCCAGATGGCAAAACATCGGCTAAAGCGTCAATTAAACGCTGGTTTTCCTCAATCGTGCGAATGGCGACTCGAAAATAGCGATCGCCTAATTCCGGGAAACTCAGACAGTCTCGGATCAAAATCTGATGTTTTTGAAGTAAAGCCGTTTGCAGCGCTAAAACCGATGATTGTGAATAGACTAACAGAAAGTTGGCAGCGCTGGGATAAGGATGTAATCCAGGTAAACTGTTAATGGCGTTGAACAACTGCGGCCGGGCGGCGTTGAGCCAATTCCAGGTTTGTTGTTCAAAAGAGCTATCTTGAACTACGCTGACTCCAACCGCTGCCGCTAAACTATTAACTGACCAAGGATCGCGCCACTGTTGCCAACGACGTAACCGATCCGGGTGAGCGATCGCATAACCCAGGCGCAGTCCTGGCAAACTATAGAACTTCGTCAGAGAACGAATAATCACTAAGTTGTCAAACTCACCCACCATTTCCACCAGACTTTGTTGGGCTGAGGGCGGGAGAAACTCCATAAAGGCTTCATCCACTACAACCAGGGCAAATTGTTCTAACAGCGGCAAAATCATCTGTTGAGAAAATAGTTGTCCCGTTGGGTTGTGGGGATTATTCAATAGCAGTCCAAGCGATGAGGGTGTTAACTCAGCCGGGATACAATCCTCTAAGCGGATATTAGATGTAAATGATGCCTGCTCACCCCAACCCGGGTTTAGTCGATCCATCGGACACTCAACCACTCTTGCCCCAAAGCTTTGCAGCGCCCGACGATAATCTCGAAAGCCCGGTGTCACCAAGGCAGTTGCGGAATATTGGGCTAACTCCCGCCCTGCCCAGGTCAGTAATTCAGCCGCACCATTTCCCGGTAAAATCCAGTCTGGATCGAGGGAACCATAAACTTGACTCAAAGCCTGTCGCAGTTCTCCATAGTTCGGATCGGGATAGGCTTTAAGATTGGCTAAGGTTGCCTGAATGGTATCCAGAGCGGATCTCGGTGGCCCCAAAGGATTGATACTGGCTGAAAAATCAAGAATATCACGGCTAGAGCAGCCTGCTATTGAAGCTGCCCAAGTGAGGTTTCCCCCATGATGGGGGCGGGTGGTGGGCAACGAAGCCATTATTCCTCTTTTTTCGGTGCTACCTTTTCTTTAAACAATTTACCTGCTGAAAAGGCAGGAACCCGAGTGGCAGGGATTTCCATTTTTTCTCCGGTTTTGGGGTTGCGACCTTCACGAGCTTTACGTTCGCGAGACTCGAAAGAACCGAAGCCGACTAATGTGACTTTATCACTCTCAGACACAGCTTCCATGATCGTTTCGAGGGCGGCGGTCAGAACCGCATCGGCTTGTTTTTTAGTCACACTAGCTTTTTCTGCTACTGCATCGACTAATTCACCTTTATTCATTAAACTCATCTCCAATCGGGTTGACACAGAGGATCTTGATTGACGCTATCACGCTGGATTGCTCGGGCAACCGCAGAGGCTGAAGTCCTTATAAATAAAGAGTTTCAAACCTTGTATAAGATCCTCCAAAAGGGTTGAGGAATTTTCTATCAGGGGATATTTACGACATAATTTTCGATTAAATCGCTAAAACCCTCACCGAACCTACCTTTCACTGCACTATTCTAAAGTCTCTTTGCAGAATATGGATCGCTAAAGGCGCTAATTTTACGAGATTTCTGCTAATTTTTTGATTTTCTTTACGTTTCGAGCCAGAATAAACTGTCCAATCCGTCCATTAAGCCGGGTGGGGCATCAATCAGTTGACGATGCATTTTCAGGATAATTTCGGGGGGGACTTGACGAGAGCGGGATGAGTTGCGTTGTAAGCACTGTTCAACAGGGGTTTGTATCCATATACCCCGAATTTGATCAAAACCGCTTTCTCGGGCTAATTGGATTAATTCTCGGCGATGATGGCGTTGGGCATTGGTTGCATCATAAATTGCGTCTGCCGCGTCAGTAACAGCTTGTTGAAATTGCTGCTTGATTTGTTCCCAAATGGCAGGCCATGGCCCTTGAATGGCTTCATCCCCGAATAATTGAGCGCGAATGGCATCCGTTGAGATTAAATGATAATCGGGATATTGTCGTAATAGTTTTTGAGCCAGAATTGACTTCCCACTACCCGGAAGTCCAATCATCATTATTAGTTTCGGGGGGGAGTTGACCACAAACCATTAAGCTGTGGCACGATCCCAACTGAGATAGGGTAATTTCTCGGCGATCGCCTGAATTTGCTCAGTATTGGCGGTGAGTTGTCCGCAACTATCCCATTGTCCACTGAGGAACATTTTCCGAGATCCGGGGTTCATTTCTACATCGACCGTTAAATCACCACAGTCCACTTTTAAAGTATCCACATCAACTTTCATGGCCGCTTCTGGGTTGGCGGCAACAGTTTCTTGTAACTGTTTGATTTGTTCTGGGGTGGCTGTCACACAAGGAATACCAATGGCTACACAATTACCAAAGAAAATCTCAGCAAAACTTTCTCCAATAATCGCTTCAATCCCCCATTTTAACAGGGCTTGCGGCGCGTGTTCCCGAGAAGATCCACAGCCAAAATTACCATTAACAATCAAGATATTTGCCCCTTGATATTGAGGCCCGTCAAAAGGGTGTTGTCCCTGAGTTTGTTGGCGATCGTCAGCAAAGGCTTGCGCCCCCAACCCATCGAATGTCACACAACGAAGAAACCGCGCTGGAATAATTCGGTCGGTATCAATATCACTGCCCACTAACGGAATGCCTCGACCCATGACGCTTTTGATTTGATTCATAACAACCAGACTATCAAATTGAATTAATCTTATTTATTTTAAAAGGCGATAGACGAATCGCGATCAATTCTAAAGTTAAGCTTAGAGCAATTTACCCGATCGGGTGTTTGCTGATACAATTTTTGGCGTTCATCTGAAGATCTGCGATCGCTCCGCGCGCGTGCGACAGCCATATCGCAGACTGTTGATGGAGTTGGGTCTTTACTGAGAACCCCTTTTTAAGTTCCAATTCAATATCGGAAGCAATCATGAATAAGAAACTACGTAATGTTTTAATCGGTGCAGGCTTAGCCACTGCTGGGGCAATTGGTACTAAAAAAGCCGTAGACTATTTCCGTAACCGGGACCAAGAAGAGGCACCCGAGGGCGATGTTGAGAATGATGTAGAAGCCACCTCAGATGATGAAGTCAGCTATGCTGTGGTGAAAGATGATTCAGTTCAATCCTTCCTAGATGCTAGCTTTGGTGAACCGGGGCGTTATGTTCCCACTCGTCAGCCGAAAGTATTTGATTATCAAGGCGAACAATACATGGTGATCTGGGCGCGAGATAATAAAAAAGACAAAAATCAAATGTTAGCGTTTAAATATACCGATGCTGGCCGCAAAATGGTTGCTAGCGTTGGCTATACCTCTGACACAACTGATTACAATTTGTCGGGTTTAGGTGACACTCCCTTTGCAATTGATGTGAATGGAGAAATGTTAACCGCCGGACAAGGGGAAACTCAAGGTGCGGATGAAGTAGATTTTGTTTTAGCGTAAACAAATATTGAAAATTAGTGCAGGGAGTAGGGACTAGGCAATAGTATTGCTTCTCTGCTCCCCTTTTTTTATCCATCAAATGATTAGGCTGAATGTTCAGGTACAGTTTCGGACTGCTGTTGTAATTTAGGGTTTAATTTCTGAATGGCTTGCCCCGCGATCGCAGGCAATATATTTGAGGCTTGATTGCGTTCAAATACGGCTTTAATCGTTTGGCTTAATACATTCAAATTCAATCCGGAATTTTCAGTTTGTGTGAAATCAATGGGCTGAATTTGGAAATATTCAATCAAACTTAATCCCGCAATTCGAGTTAAATAAGCTGCACTTGCACCTTGGACTAATCCGCCTGCGACATAAGTTACGGTACTACTTTTTAGTAAACCCGTAATGGTTTGAGTAGTGAGTTCAACCATACCCAGTTTAAACATTTGGGTTCCCAGAATTTTGGCAATTTCTTGGGCGTGTTTGAGGGAAAATTGCTGCTGATAAATACCGCCTAAATCAACAATTAATTGTGTACTAATTGCAGTTGTAGCGAGTACATCTAAGGCGGGAACGGGGTTAGCAAATGCACTAGCGGCGGCAATCCATTGATATTGTTCGATAATCGGTGTCGCCTGATTTCTTCTGACTAAATTGAGAGATTCTTTAACAGCATTTTGTAGGAGAATTGCCCGGCGATAAGTTGTACCGAATACTAATACTTGTTGATCTTGTTGAACAATTTCAGTTAAACGTTGAGTCAGAGATAACACATCGGGGGGTTGCTCTTCCATCCATTCTTGTGTAGTACCATCTTCTTGATATTGACGAACTTTCACGGGTTGGGGTGCAGCAGAAGTCGTGACAATATCATCAGAGGATAAGAATTTTTCGACGGTTTCTCGTAAACTTTGTAAGATTACGGGTTGTTCAGAAATGGCACATTGATCTTCTTTATTCCAAACTAAAATACCGCGATGATAATTAGAAATTAACTGAGAAAATTGTTGATATTCAGGCTCGGTTAAATCACCACTAATCACAAAGATAACAAAATCTGCTTGATTAATTTCTTCTGTATTTTCTAAAGAATATTCAGCAATTTCTATAGAGTTTTCTTGTGACGTTAACCAACTTGATTCTATAACCTGTAAAAGGGTTGTTTTTCCAACGCCTTTGCCGCCTGTAATTGCGATTTTTAAAGTTTGCCTATCGAGTTGAGGGGTTAATTCAGCCAGTTGTGTTTTTAAACGGGCTAAATTATCATTTAAATTAAGCTGATTGGGATTATCATTAATCTCTGTTTCCAACTGATTAATCATCATCTCAGTTTGGGTAATTGCCGCTGCAACCGTTTCCCGTGTCATCGGTTTTAATGGCGTTTCTGTTTCTGCCACAGCCGGAACTTGACGTTGAAACCACCAAACCCCAGCACTGGCTGCTAAGGTTCCTAACAGGGCTAATTCCCCAAATTCTGCGGCGTGTTCTTGTAGACTATTGAGCAGCCAAAGGGAGGCTGATAATCCAATTCCGCCAATTAGAATCGGACGTTGTAATTTGACAGCCATAATTGATAAAGAGCGAATAGTTCTTACATTTTAAGCTTAGATCAAAATAGAAGAAATTGAGTTCGGGATTCTCGGTTCGGTTTCATAACTCGTCATGGGTTACTGGTTGTTGGTTGTTTGAGGGAACGGACACTCCTGCTACAGGAGGGCGTGACTCAGCCACGGGCGTGTACGGGTGTATTCAGTTAAAGCCCATGGCGCATGCAATGCGCCCCTACCTGTATTCTGACTTGCTGACTTCTATTTCCCCTGCTTCATCCACTCTTCAACGAAGCTGGTATACACCTCTGCCTTTTCAAATTCTGGGGTTTCTAGGATTTTTTGATGAAACCCAATGGTTGTAGGAATTCCAGTAATAGCAAACTCTCTTAATGCCCGTTTCATCCGAATAATTGCCGCTTCTCGATCCGCTCCCCAAACAATCAATTTACCAATTAAAGAATCATAATAGGGTGGGATTTCATAATCGGTGTAAACATGAGAATCTAACCGGACTCCTGGCCCTCCTGGGGGTAAATAAGCACTAATGCGTCCGGGACTGGGGCGGAAATTATGTTCGGGGTCTTCAGCATTAATTCGGCATTCTATCGCATGACCGCGCAATTGAATATCCCCTTGAGAAAAACTCAATTTTTCCCCTTGGGCAATCCGAATTTGTTCGGCAATTAAATCTAATCCGGTCACCATTTCTGTCACTGGATGTTCAACTTGAATCCGAGTATTCATTTCCATAAAATAGAAATTCCCCGTCGCATCTAAGAGAAATTCTACGGTTCCTGCCCCGACATAATTAATCGCAGCAGCGGCATTAACGGCTGCATTTCCCATTCTTTTTCGTAATTTTGGGGTTAAAGCAGGGCTAGGGGCTTCTTCTAATAACTTTTGGTGGCGACGTTGTAAAGAACAGTCCCGTTCTCCTAAATGAACCACATTACCGTGACTATCGGCTAATATTTGAAACTCAACGTGACGAGGTTTTTCGACAAACTTTTCCATGTAAACCCCAGCATTACCAAAAGCGGCTTCGGCCTCTCCTTGGGCGGCAGCAAACAGTTTCGGCAGTTCATCAGGCGATCGCACAAGCCGCATTCCCCGGCCACCCCCTCCGGCTGTCGCTTTAACCATCACGGGATAACCGATTTCCTCCGCAATTTCTAAGGCTTCTTTTTCGTCAGCAATCAGCCCGTCGCTACCGGGGACTGTGGGAACTTTAACCCGCTGCATGGTTTCTTTGGCGGTTGATTTATCCCCCATTGCCCGCATCGCCGCTGGAGTCGGGCCAATAAAAGCAATATCGTGATCCGCGCAAATTTCAGCAAAACGTGCATTTTCAGCTAAAAATCCATAGCCCGGATGAATGGCTGTTGCATTGCGGGTTAATGCCGCTGAGATAATATTGGGAATATTAAGATAACTTTTGTTGCTGCTGGGTTCTCCAATACAAACCGTTTCATCGGCTAGCTGAACGTGTAGGGCCTGACGGTCAACGGTTGAATGGACAGCCACTGTCGCTATCCCGAGTTCGGCGCAACTACGAATAATCCGTAAGGCAATTTCCCCACGATTGGCAATTAGGATCTTTGAAAACCGCATCGTTTATGCTAAGGCTTGATAATCTATTAGGATAAACCTTTAAGCGCGATCGCGGAAAGCTTTTTTAAGGATTGTTTGAACAAGGAAGACGGAAGACGGAAGACGGAAGATGTTGAAGGCAACCCTATTAATACATTTCGGAGCTTGTATCCAGTCCATTTTTTGTTGATTTGGAGAGTTAGGGTGTTGGTGAGTCAGCATTCAGTATTCACCTTGTCACCCCCTGAGCGCTCGTCAGTATATGCGCTCGATAGCGCAGGCTACGCCAACAGCTTGAGGGGTCTATGAAACTCATGATAAATCTATCCTCCTGTCTCCTGACTACTGACTACTGACTCCTTCTTGCCCGATAAAATCCATTTCAATAAAATCGGATTGACTAATTCTGGGGCTTCGTCTTGCGGACAATGTCCCACGCCTTCGAGGGGAATAAACTCTTTAACGGCGGGATATTCACCGTAAGCTTGTCCTAATTTTATCGGTTCCCAAGGGTCGGCTGTTCCCCAGAGCATAATCGCAGGACAGGGTAAAATCGGCAGTAAATCTTCGGGTAACGGCCCTTGAGAATATTGCGTGAACGCCACAAAAACATCGACTGCACCCGGATCGCGAGCGGGTTTGAGGAGCATATCGATTAACTCATCACTAATGGTTTCAGGGCGCTTGTAGGCTTGGCTGAGAATATTTCTGAGCGCCTTGGGTTTGGCAATTTGATTAAACATTAATTGACTAAACCATTTTACTCCCAGTAACCGCTGTACCCCACTCACCCCAATGCCCCGATACCAAGGGCGTTTGCGTTCATGTAGGAGTCGCAAAGAACAGTTTAGCAGTGCTACTTCTATCACAATATCAGGATGACTGACAGCGGTTTGCATGGCAACAATACAGCCAATGGAATTCCCGACTAAATAAGCAGAAGTTCCCACCACCTCACGGCAAAAGTCCGCAATTTGGTCTGCCCAGGTTTCAAAGGTATAGGAAATATCGGCACTCGGAAGCGGTTTTGCAGACCCGCCAAACCCCAATAAGTCGATGGCAAATACACGGCATTGTTGAGATAAAGCCGGGATATTCTTGCGCCAATGTCCCCAAGACGCGCCAAAACCATGTATTAATATGACGGCAGGGCCGCTATCCCCTGCGGCAACATAACAGATGGGGTAACCCTTCCACGTCCAGGTTTGAGGGGTAAATTGATGTAAAAATTGCTCTTGTTCTGGGTTAAGGTTGGGTGAGAGACGGGTCATAATTGAGTTGAGAGTAAGACGCTTCCTCAATATAATTTAACGAAAATCGTTCAGGATTACGCGGCAAAAATCTTTTGATTATCAATGCCATGCAAAATACCAAGCTGTCCTAAGCGTTGTACTTCCTTAATCATCTTATCTGCATAATGTAGCGGCATCGGTAAGCGACTACTGGCAAATGCACTAGCCGGATGAAACTCACTTAGGGCAAAAATCTGATGGGCTAAAATTTCCAAAGATGCATCTCCATGTATCCTCACCACTTCTAAAGGTCTGGCACTGCCTCCTGCTTGTGCTTTACTGGTAACAATTCTGAAAGCATCCTCAGCAATACTAAAACCTGTCCCGGATGCGACCTCGTGAAATGTACCTGCTTCTGTCCGTTGAGCCATACGTCCTGCCCCTGACTTATGCACTTCTAGCAAGTCTACAGGAATATTTTCTTCTTTTTCAAGCCAATTGATAGTGTAGCCAAATTCGAGGTCTTGAACAAATCCATCTCTGAGTAATAAGACTCTTTTAGGATTACGGCTATTTAAGTTATAAAATCTCTGTACAATATTGAGAGTAGCTTGATAAATTGCTTGTTGAGAAAAGCGCTCACCCACTTGAGCTTCTGGAATTTCCCAGCCTATACTTTGACCCGTAGCTAAGACTGCAAAAGCACTTGTGCCGTAAAATAGACTTCCGTTAGTCCCTGCATCAAAACCAATGGTTAATTCAGCAACATTTGGGTCATCAGGCATTTTAATACCAATAGGTTGCCAACCTGCTTTTACTAATAGTCCTAAGGTAATATTCGCGGCTCGATAAGGGTCAGGTTTCGGCATCGGACGCATAAATTGTAAAGCAATACCGGCTTGCAGTGCTTCACGCCTGAGTTGCATTTTATAATCGATTCCAAGCAAATCACTCACCACCAACATTGTTTTAATATTATTATCTGAAATTGTTGACCAAAACCGACGACGTGCAATATCCTTATCCGGCAATTCATCACCACTACATTGATAAGTTAAATCTATTTTTGTTCCACTGGCTTGAGCGGTTTTCAGTAACTGTTGTTTAATTAAATCAGGCCATCCCCCATTGTTTTGTTTAAGATTTAAACAGCCAAACTGAGTTTCTCCCACCCGGAAACACCCTTTTTTAATCGAATCATTCGGACGCTTCACGATTATATTATTATGAGCAATAAAAGTAGGTTGAGGAAATAAAGTTGCAATTCGTTGTATAGGTTCTGGGTTTTCTTCTTCTTTTTTATATACATTTTTAAGTAACGATTTAGCAATTGCTTTTCCTTTCTCTAGCCTTTCTTGAATCGGTAAACGTACTTTTGTTAATATTTCTGCTGCACCCCGATCTCCTTTTTCTGCAACGTAACTAAGAATTTCCATAGACACACTCGGCTTGAGGAGTTTTGATAAATGAGGAGTCGGGTCTTTTTGTTTATTGTATTTCTTCGTATGGCGAACATAAACCACACAGGATTCTTGAATAATCTGTTCTGAAACGCCTTTATCCCGGTGATATTCTGCTAGGCTTTTTCCTAAATTTGGGATCGGAATATTTTCTGGACGCTCTTGAGTCACTTCAACAAAATACCACGACCACTTATTGTCTAAATTGCGTACATAATTAATCGGTAAATCTGGATATTTTTCGAGCCATTGATGTACTGTCCAAGGTGAATAAAAGCGGTAATGACTATCAATTTCTAAGTTAAGTTGTCCGTTTTCATCGATAGCAATATCCACTAAAGCACCTTTAAGCACTTGCCAACCTTCTCCTGCTTGCTCAACTGTTGATTTATCCCATAAAATCAATCCGGTTTGAGATTTTTCAACTTTTATCTGATTTATTCTTCTTAACGATAGATAAATATCTCGACGATATAATTGTTCTAAAGTTTTCCTATCTACAGAACTTTTAGGATTAAGTATTTGTTTTTGTTTTTCTAAATGCTGCAAAGTCCAATTTTCTCCTTGTAAATATTTCTCTGCAATAGGCTGAAGAGTGACTATTTGACTCCCTAGTTTTGCTCCAACTATACCACCAATATTATAAAGAATATGATTAACAGCTTTATAAATTTCTGTGCCTTCTGGTTGCTGCTCAAATGAGTATTTATATACATTAACTGTACGGGCTTGTTCATCAAGAGAGCAGACAGGAAAGGAATTTAAATAAATTTCGCAACGCTGATTCATATGAGTATTAACTAATAGAGTAGATACATAATGCCCGATTCTAACCCAGATTTTATCAATCTCGATTATATCTAATCTAAAAATACTAATGAATACCTAGACATAAAATTAAGGAAAAATAAACTCTATTCGCTAAATTGACTCAGTTAAAGGATTAATCGCTTTCAGTTAAATTTTTTTGATATTTTATGACAATTAAATAACGTTTTATTTCATTTAATGAAAAGAGGCGATACGACTACCGTCACGCGCCCGCATTGGCGTAGCCTCTCCGTAAAGAGAATCACAGCAATCAAAATAAACGCCAGCAGTAAAAATAAAATCAGCTTAAAATACTATTTTTTAGAGTGATAAAAATAAATTTTAAATTTAAAAAAAAATCAATAATAACCTCATTCTATAAAGGTTTTACTAAAGAATAGTTATAACTCCTAATTCCTATACGGGCGTATTGCAATGCGCGTCTACCAGACTCGCTGACTCCTAATTCATTTTACTGCAATAACTTTTTGTCTTATCCATACAGCTATTGCGCTTAACAACAATAATCCCATAATTCCAGCTAAGGGATTATTATTCATTCCTGTAACCCAAGTTGGTACTGTTCTGGGTATTTTAATCTATTGTCCGACATTGATTCAAGAAACGGAGTCATTTGCGTTAAATTGGAAGATAAAACGTAAGCGTAATTTGCCATGACAACCACTTCCCAAAAACAACAACAGGCGGTTTTAATTCCTCCCCTAGAAAATGGAGACTCCTTGACTCGTGTGGAGTTTGAACGACGTTACAACGCTATGCCTCACCTCAAAAAGGCAGAATTGATTGAAGGAATTGTATATATGGCATCTCCCTTAAGATTTGAATCCCATGCTGAACCCCATGCTAACTTAATGGGTTGGTTATGGACTTACAAAATTGCCACGCCCGGTGTCCGTTTAGGGGATAACCCCACAGTGCGTTTAGATTTTGATAATGAACCGCAACCAGATGCTGTATTATTGATTGATAGTCAATTCGATGGACAATCTCGTCTCAGCAGTGAAGGTTATATTGAGGGTGCGCCTGAATTGGTGGCTGAAGTCTCTGCCAGTACAGCAACTATTGATTTACGGGATAAAAAACGGGCTTATCGTCGTAACGGGGTGAAAGAATATATTGTCTGGCAAATTAGCGACAGTAAATTAGATTGGTTTGCGTTAGAAAATGAAGATTATATTTCTTTGATCCCTGAGGATGGTATTATCAAAAGCCGTGTATTTCCAGGATTATGGTTAGCGGTTTCTTCTTTAATAGAAGGCGATATGGCGCAAGTCATGGCAACGTTACAGACAGGTTTAGCAGCCTCTGAACATCAAGGATTTCAATAATTTTGTTATGATTTTTATTCATCCTATCCGATTAAATTATTCTCCTTCCCAAATCTGCCTAACACAAACTTAAGTTACCTGACAAATAAATATCGTAAACTTTGGATATCCTTATCTAGATGATAGATATAGCAGTAGCCAGAGCAGTTAAGAGATGATAAAAGCTGTTCGCGGAGCGTTTCCGAAGGAAAAAACCATCGTCAAGTAAGGATTTGACTTCTGACTTCAAACTTCTGACTTCTGACTTCTGCTGTACTGTGAGAATGCGATCGCGCTTAACAACAATAATCCCATAATTCCAGCTAATGGATTATCATCAATTCCTGTAACCCAGGTTGGTACTGTTCCTGATACATTAATCCATTGTCCGACATTGATTAAATAATAACCCCAAACTAACCCACCATGAAACCCAATAGGCTTACCTAGTCGTCCATTTGGAGTCATGGCAGTGGGGGTTGAAAATTTTCCCCAAGCCAATATTAAACCGAGTAATATTAATCCGGGAAATTGTAATATTGTGCGATAGATTTCTTCGGGGGGTTTAATAAAGTGAAGAATTGCAAAAATAATACTACTAATCCAGACGGTTTTGGGTTGTGAATAATCTCGTTTTAGTTCATCAATTAACCAACCGCGAAAGACCAGTTCTTCTGCAAATCCAATCCCTAAAGCGACTGCAAAGCCTTCTAGAATGAACTGAGGTGTAGTTTGAATGGATTGTTGAATTTGTACGCTATCCCAAATAATCCATCCCAAAATTCCTTGAATTCCAAATAGGAAAAATACACTTAATCCACCAAAAGTAAAGCCTTTAATTACTTCACGAATATTGCGTCGAGATCCTTCTAAACCGTATTGTTGTAATAATTTAGGCTGCTGATAAACCTGTTTTCCCCAATAACGGACGAGGAAAATAAATTCGACATATAAAACAGCCAGAGTCACAATACTAACCCAGTTGCGTTCACCTGCTAAAGTATACAGAGGGATTGCAACTGGACTCCACAGTAACACCAGAGCGATCGCAAATGTGAACAATCGTACAGGTGCTGGAAACTGAGCAATAGAACTAAGGCTAAATTTCAAAGTCTGGCATGAATGGGGGGATAAGGTTTCAATTCACCCCCTATCCCTTTACTCATCGGGTTCAATGGTGCTGGTTAACCCGTGGTTTTTTAAGGTTTCACAGTAAAACTCAGCGTGTTCTTGAGCGCAGGTAATCACGAGTCCAATTCCACTTTGATGGGTTTCCATCATAATACTGACCGCTTGTGGCTGAGTCAAACTGGGTACAGTACTCATCAACGTTTGCACCACGTACTCCATACCGTTAAAGTCATCGTTATGAAGCAATACACGATAGCGGGGTGCAAGTTTACGAGTTGTAGAACGCTTCTTTAAGGTTTCTACAGACACAGTTTCTTCTCCTTATGTTTAAGTAATTGAATTGCTACCCAAAGATTTTGACAAGGTGAGTGGCATATTACATAGTGTAATCAAACATTCCCACAGAAACAAGGTTAAATTGGCTAAAAGCCTAACTATCCTCACCCCAGTCTGGGTTCTAGCTGAGGTTAACACGAAAACCGGAGAATCTGGCTACAATAATCAGTAGAAGTCTGTTATAAATCAGTTTGAAACGGTGCGATGCTCACCTAAACAGTAAATACATCAATATGAGACGTAAAACTTCACCCACTATAAAATCTTCACTCTTTAACTATACTGCTTTAGCGGTGATAGCAGGGGTGTTTATTTTGGGCATTGGTATTGGTATTGCAATTAGCTCAACCGCAACCTTCACCCCAGAAAATGTAGCATCGAGTGAATTTATTGATCGTAGCTCACCCAATACAGAAACTTGTATTCGCTTCGGGGCGAGTGCGATGGTGACAGATATGCGAGTGTTTATTACCCTCAACCCGTTTAATGTCTACGTGACTCAGCCGAAAATGCAGCCCGGATGTGTTCTGAGAACGAGTAACTGGACGATTTTAAAACAACGCAATTTAATCTCTTCAG
Source organism: Microcoleaceae cyanobacterium (assembly GCA_049647265.1). Classification (GTDB taxonomy): domain Bacteria; phylum Cyanobacteriota; class Cyanobacteriia; order Cyanobacteriales; family Microcoleaceae; genus JAAURB01. Next base: position 195,560 of record JBARXJ010000038.1, on the reverse strand, counting down.
CCGACGAACGAGATTGTAAACAACACATGAATACATTCGGATTTACGGGAGAATTGGAAAAAGAACCAGACATTAGTTGTATTTATCAAAATGATAGTGATGAGAACCTCTTTTTAAATCAACCCGGGATGATGCCAGCACGTCCTCGTCCAGAATCGGATCAATTTTAAACGGGTTTATCGGATTTTACTCATAGCAATATTCGTGATAGATGGTAAGATGCACCCAGGGGTGCATCTTATTTATTATTGAAACGGTTGACAAAGATTGAATGGCTGCAACTACAGTTAAAGCAGTTTGCTGAGAGATGGAAAATAAAAGTGGTATAATCCAAAATCAATTTGGCACCGATACGTAAAGAAAAAGCAGAACTTCTGTAGATATCACAGATGACGAACCTGACAATTTAGGGTACTGTTAAAAAAGGGGGATATATTCGGAGCCGTCTAAAAAAATTGATCCGAAATCTGGAGCAATCAACTCCTTTTACGTCTCATTCCAAATTCTGATCCCAACTGAGGTTAGCAGCCAAAATTAACATTAATATGATGCAAAATAATTCCCAAGAAACTGAGCAGACTCCCATCAATTCATCTCCAGTAGATAAGCCAGAAGAAGCGTGCGGTGTTTTTGGTATTTATGCTCCCGATAAAGATGTCGCTAAACTCACCTATTTTGGATTATATGCCCTACAACATCGAGGTCAGGAATCAGCAGGAATTGTGACATTTAATCAGGGAAAACTCCAAATTCATAAAGACATGGGGTTAGTGTCTCAGGTCTTTAATGAATCGGTTCTCAGTCAACTCACGGGAGAACTGGCAATTGGCCATACCCGCTATTCTACAACGGGTTCGAGTAAAATTGCTAATGCTCAGCCGGCTGTTGCAGAAACTCGGCTGGGTAGTGTGGCTGTGGCTCATAATGGGAATTTAGTTAATGTTTCTGGGTTACGTCAGGAATTAGTCAAGCGTCAGTTGGATTTTGTTACAACAACTGATACCGAGTTAATTGCCCTCGCGATCGCCTCTGAAGTTAATTCGGGTAAAACGTGGTTAGATGGCTGTATCAGTGCCTTTCACCTCTGTCAAGGGGCGTTTAGTTTGGCGATCGCTACGCCCGAAGGATTGATGGGAGTTCGCGATCCCCATGGGGTACGACCGTTAGTGATTGGTACATTAGGAAACCATCCAACGCGCTACGTTTTAGCATCTGAAACCTGCGGATTAGATATTATTGGGGCGGAGTATCTCCGGGATGTTGAGCCGGGAGAATTGGTCTGGATCACGGATGACGGACTCTCTTCGTTTCATTGGAGTCAAAAACCGACTCGCAAATTATGTATTTTTGAAATGATTTATTTCTCCCGACCCGATAGCATGGTAGAAGGAGAAACCTTATATAATTATCGTCGCCGGATTGGGCAAGTGCTGGCAAAAGAGTCTTTGGTTGAGGCGGATATGGTGATTGGTGTGCCAGATTCTGGAATTCCCGCCGCCATTGGTTTTGCTCAAGCGTCCGGGATTACTTATGCCGAAGGATTGATTAAAAATCGCTATGTGGGCCGTACGTTTATTCAACCGACTCAAGGGATGCGAGAAACAGGCATTCGGATGAAGTTAAATCCCCTTAAAGATGTTTTGGCAGGACAACGGGTGATTATTGTCGATGACTCGATTGTCCGAGGCACAACCAGTCGAAAAATTGTCAAAGCCTTACGGGATGCGGGAGCAACGGAAGTTCATATGAGAATTTCTTCTCCCCCTGTGACTCACCCCTGCTTTTATGGGATTGATACGGATAATCAAGATCACTTAATCGCGGCAACAAAATCGGTTGCAGAAATTGCTGAACAAATTGGGGTAGATTCTTTAGCTTATCTCAGTTGGGAAGGGATGTTACAAGCCACTCAAACTGACCCGAATACTTTCTGTTCTGCCTGCTTTACGGGTGATTATCCGATTGAAGTTCCAGAACTATTAAAACGCTCAAAATTGATGTTAGAAGAACCGATAAAAATTTAACCCAATAGAGCAAGAAGTCCCGCGCCATAAGTCTTCGTTGGCGACGGGATGAATTGCGACCTATAAAAAAGAAGAATGAAGTCATTGTTTTACCAACAAACTGTTATAGTGGTAACAGGAGGTAATCAAGTTGAGACATCAAGCCGTAAAGGTCAGAATCTATCCCACTAATGAGCAAAAGCAAGTGTTAGCTCAACACTTTGGTTGTTCTAGGTGGTGGTGGAATTTTGCGCTCAATCAATGCAATTGAAACTTATCAACAGACAGGCAAGGGGTTGACTCGTGCAGCGCTTAATGCTTACTTACCCAAACTCAAAAAAATGGAGGATACGGAATGGTTGTCAGAATGCTATTCTCAGGTTCTTCAGTCTACGACTCTTAACCTAACGACTGCGTTTAAAAATTTTTTTGAAGCTCGGGCTAGATACCCACGGTTCAAAAGCAAGAAAAATAAGCAGTCTATTCAATTCCCTCAAAAAGTCAAAGTTATTGACGATTGCCTCAAGTTTCCTGGTCGAGTCGGAGTGATTAAAGCTAAACTACACCGACCAATTGAAGGAATCATTAAGACCGTCACGATTTCAATGACCCCATCAGGGAAATATTTTGCCTCTATTCTCTGTGAGTTGGAGGGTGACAATCCTAAACTTTCAACCCTAGGTAAAGTTGCCGGAATTGACTTAGGACTAACTCATTTTGCTATTGTTTATGATGGACAGAAAACCTCTAAATTTGCAAATCCTAAACACTTTAAAAAACATGAACGTAATTTAGCCAGAAAACAAGCTAAATTAGCTCGGATGGTTTTGGGGTCAAACTCCAGAAACAAAGCAAGAATTAAAGTGGCTCAGGTTCATGAACATTTATCAAATGCCCGTCAAGACTACCTGCATAAGCTGAGCAGAAAGCTAGTTGACGAAAATCAAGTCATTGTAGTCGAAAATCTTAATGTTTTGGGCATGGTACGGAACCACAAGCTAGCCAAAGCGATATCTGATGTAGGCTGGGGAATGTTTGTCAATTTCTTGTCTTATAAACTTGAAAAAGAAGGCAAGGCATTAGTAGAAATTGATCGATGGTTCCCTAGTTCAAAACTTTGCTCTCAATGTCATTTTCAAGTCTCTAAAATGCCGCTAGAAGTCCGAGAATGGGATTGTCCTAATTGCGGGACTCACCATGATAGAGACGGAAACGCCGCAATAAACATTTCTAGCAGAAGGCATCAGAATGCTAACGGTCTTTGGAACCAGGACTGCTGCTGACGGAGGGGATGTCAGACCGAAGCGGGGACGTAAGTCTGTGCTCAGGCAATCCCCATTGAAGTCAGAAGCCCACGCCATAAAAAATGTTGGCGTTGGGTAGTTCACACTTCTATCCATAATACACACAAAGAGACGTTCTACAGACTACAGAACGTCTCTACAAGAATTAGAGGATTGATGATTATAAAGCGTTAGCTCCTGATACAACCTCTAGCAGTTCTTGAGTAATCGCTGCCTGACGAGCTTTGTTGTAAGATAACGTCAAAGTCTTGACCAACTCACTGGCGTTATCACTGGCGTTACTCATGGCTGTCATCCGCGCGGCTAATTCACTCGCGGTAGATTCTTGCCAAGCCCGTACAATTTGGTTTCTGACATACAATGGCAACAATGAATCTAAGATTTGAACAGGGGCTTGTTCAAACAACATATCCCGAGGAAAAGGATCGGCTTCAAATTCTACTTTTTCCCGAGTGACTTCAAAGCGGCCATCGCGGGAAGTTAGGCGGAAAATCTCATCATCTTGGACTTCCAAGCCCTGAGGATCGAGGGGGAGTAAAGTTTGAATCACCGGTCGGGAACTAATGAGAGAAACAAACTTCGTATAAATTAACTCAACCCGATCCACTTCACCGGATAAAAACCAGGAAAAAACCTGATCGACCGCAGCAAAAAGATCGTCGTTAGTGGGTTCCTTTTCTGGGGAAGTGTAAGTATTTTCGATCTCGACATCGCGGCGAGTAAAGTATTGGCGAGCCTTTTCACCCACAATTATATAACTGTATTCCAGTCCTTCAGCTTGTAGCTCGGCGGCACGCAATTCAGCCCGCTTGATGATATTGGCGTTATAGGCTCCACATAACCCCCGATTTCCAGAAATGACCAAAAGGCCTACTTTTTTGACCTCTCGCTTTTCTAAGAAAGGAGACTCTACGTTTTCAAACGCTAAACGAGACTGTAGCCCATACAATACACTCGCTAAGCGGTCAGCAAACGGACGAGTCGCTAAAACTTGTTCTTGGGCACGACGAACTTTTGCCGAAGCAACTAAACGCATTGCCTCGGTAATTTTTTTAGTATTTTTGACGGATGAGATGCGATCGCGAATCGCTTTTAAGTTTGACATAGGTGTTACTTGTCGTTTGTCATAAGTTAATGGGTCATTTATTCTTCGCGGTAGTCCATTGATGACAGTAAGCACGCTTACAGTTTGTAACTTGTAAGAGTGCCTACTCTCTACAAACAACGAACAACGCATGACAAATAACCCATCACGAATTAAGCAGACACTTTAAAGGTTTGCTTGTATTCTGAAATGCCTTCTTTGAGAAGGTTTTCTGCTTCTTCGGTTAATACCTTGCCGCCTTGAATGAGTTCGACGAACTTGGGTTTGTTCGTTTTGAGATATTCCCGTAAACCCACTGAAAAGCTGGTAATTTTATCAACGTCAATTTCATCTAACAGGCCATTAACCCCAGCGTAGATGACGGCAACTTGTTCAAATAATTGCAGTGGAGAGTTCTGGGGTTGTTTGAGTAATTCTTGTAACCGTTCACCCCGTGCTAACTGTTGACGAGTCGAATCATCCAAATCAGAAGCAAACTGAGAAAATGCAGCCAGTTCAGCAAACTGAGCCAGTTCTAACTTAATCTTACCTGCAACTTTCTTAATTGCTTTGGTTTGTGCAGCCGACCCTACCCGAGATACAGAAATCCCGGCGTTTACCGCTGGACGTAAACCGGAGTTAAACAAATCAGAAGATAAGAAGATCTGACCGTCGGTAATCGAAATTACGTTGGTGGGGATGTAAGCCGAAACGTCACCGGCTTGGGTTTCGATGATGGGGAGTGCAGTCATACTACCGCCACCGAGTTCGTCGTTGAGTTTGGCGGCCCGTTCTAATAAGCGAGAGTGGAGATAAAATACATCCCCAGGATAAGCTTCCCGACCGGGCGGACGACGCAGCAATAAGGACACCTGACGATAAGCTTGGGCTTGCTTGGAGAGATCGTCATAAATCACCAAAGTGTGACGACCTTTGTACATGAAGTATTCTGCAATGCTCGCGCCCGCGTAGGGAGCCAGATATTGCAGGGTTGCCGGGTCACTGGCGTTGGCTGCTACGATTACGGTGTATTCTAATGCACCTTTGGCTTCTAAAGTGGCTGCTACTTGAGCGACCGTAGAAGCTTTCTGACCAATGGCAACGTAAACACAAATAACGTTTTCTTCTTTCTGGTTAATAATCGTATCAATGGCGATCGCGGTTTTTCCGGTTTGACGGTCACCAATGATTAATTCCCGTTGACCCCGACCAATCGGAATCATCGCATCAATCGCTGTAATTCCGGTTTGCATCGGTTCACAAACGGATTGACGATCAATAATCCCTGGTGCCGGAGATTCAAGCAAACGGGTTTGATCTGTTTGCAGATCCCCTTTACCATCAATCGGACGAGCCAGGGTATCAACGACGCGACCCAGGAGCGCCTCACCCACCGGAATTTGAGCAATTCTACCGGTTGCTGTGACGGCGGAGCCTTCTTCGATGTTGCGGCCTTCGCCCATCAGTACCACACCGACGTTATCTTCTTCTAAGTTAAAAGCAACGCCGATTGTGCCATCTTCAAATTCAAGCAGCTCCGAAGCCATGACTTTGTCTAAGCCATAAACTCGGGCGATACCGTCTCCGATTTGTAGTACAGTCCCAACATTAGAGACTTTGACATCTTGGTCGTACTGTTCAATCTGCTGTTGAATAATATTGCTGATTTCGTCAGGTCTAATTGCTACCATAAATCCTCTTTCAGTGTTGTTAATGATCAGTTTGAACGGGTGGATCTCAAGCAACGGACGAGCCGTTTCATTGTGAAAATTAATTCGCGCCTGCTGGAAAAGATTTGATTATTTAGCTCAGACTCACACCAATGCGACGGAGTTGTCCACGTAAGCTGGCATCAATCACTTCAGAGCCGATTTTAATAATGACCCCACCAATCAGGCTCGGATCAATTTTGGTTTGAATTTCTACATCAGTCGCGTTACTCATTTCTTTAACTCGTTGGACGAGCGTTTCTTTTTGGCCGTCATTTAACTCAACTGCTGAGGTGACTTCTGCCAGTACAACGTTGTTGAGTTTTCGTAACAATGCCAAATATTGTTGACCAATGCGATCTAAAAATAAGATACGGCTACGGTCAACCAAAAGCATCAGAAAATTTCGCATATAGGGATTGGCTTCATCCCCAAGAATTTGAGAAATGACCGCTTTCTTAGCGTCTGGGTTTACCACTGGATTTGCCAGAAATTGTTGTAATTCTTCTGAGTTTTCCAGTAGATTTAACAGACTGCGAACGCTATCTCCCATTTCGCTGGTCAAGTTTTTTGACTGCGCCAGAGACATTAATGCAGTCGCGTAGGGTTCTGCGACTTCACCGGCAATCATGCTCATGAGCCACCTCCTAACATTGCTAAACTGCGGTCTACTAATTGTTCTTGGGCATTTTGATCAAGGCGTTCTTGAATTGAGGCTTCTGCCCGTTCTATTGCCATTGCAGCCGCTTGCGCCCGTAACTGAGCAATCACTCGCTGCTGATCTGCCTCGACCTCTTTGTTCGCTGTTGCTTTCATGCGCTCAACATCTTTGGCTGACTGCTCAGCAATGTTGGCTTTGACGACTTTAGCCCGTTCTTCGGCATCGGCCCGAATTTTTTCAGCTTCAGCTTGAGCCATCGTGAGTTTTTGCTGTTGTTCGGCTAAAGCAGCGGCGGCTTTTTGCTGACGTTGTTCAGCTTCAGTGATCGCCTCTTCAATTTCAGCCCGTCTTTGACTGAGAATATTGCCTAAAAAGCCTTTCCCGTAATAAAACAATAATCCAATAATGATGACGAGGTTTATTAGATTGGTTTCTAATATGTCAAAATTTAAACCAACGCCACCATGCCCACTAGCTTCTGTTGCTAGCAATACCACATTTCCCATGATTTAAATGCTCATCACATTGCATTGCGTTTATATTTTTATCCTATAGCTTTCAAGCGTTTTGAATGGATTCAAAATTCATGCTTAGTTAGCTAGCTCAGATCCGAGTAATTTACTGACAATCTGATGACTCAAAGCATCAACTTGGGATTCTAAAGCACTCATTGCCTGTTGTTTTTGCTGCTCTATTTCTTGAGCTACTTTTTCTCTAGCTTTTTGCGCTTCTTGTTGAGCTTCTGCCATTTGATTGGATGCAATTTTTTGAGCGTCGGCAGTAGCATTGGCGATCAATTCTTGAGCTTTTTTTCGCGTAGTTGCAAGTTCTTGCTCATATTGTTCAGCTAATTTCTCAGCTTTGCTTAATCGCTCTTTTGCATCGAGTTTCTTGCCACTGATATACTCAGCGCGAGAGTCTATTGCTTCTCCTAAGGGTTTATAGAAGATTTGATTCAAAACGAAAGCCAGGATCAGGATTTGAACAGCCATTAAGGGTAGGGTTGCGTCAAAATCAAACAATCCGCCTTCTGCTGTTGCCTCTTCTACGGCGAGTAAAATTGTCCAGTACATTCTATGTGCGTGCGCGTACTTAATCGAATAGATTTTCAGATCTCTCAGACTTCAGACTTCAGATAGGCTTAACTATCCAAAATCTGAAATCGATTATCCTGAAATGATTAGGTAAAAGGATTAGCAAAGAGTAATACTAATGCGATTACCAGACCATAAATTGTTAACGCTTCCATAAACGCCAAACTTAACAGTAATGTTCCACGAATTTTGCCTTCAGCTTCAGGCTGACGTGCAATACCTTCTACAGCTTGACCCGCAGCATTACCTTGACCGATACCGGGGCCAATTGCTCCTAAACCGACAGCGATTGCAGCAGCTAAAACGGATGCAGCAGTTGTTAATGATGATTCCATGATTTTTTTTACCTAAACTAAAAAAAGTAAACAACTGAAATTTTATATTCAGTTTGGAGTGCCCTCACAATTCTATCAGCTAATGAGCAGTAAACTAATAGTTAATTGTGAGAAAATTTAACGGGATTAGTCGTGATGTTCTTCACCATGTCCTTCTATTGCTTCTCCAATATATGCCGCAGCTAGAGTTGCAAAAATTAAGGCTTGGATTGCACTGGTAAATAATCCCAGAGCCATCACAGGAAGGGGTACGAATAATGGCACTAATAAGACCAATACGGCTACCACTAATTCATCTGCTAAGATGTTTCCAAATAGTCGGAAACTCAAAGACAGAGGTTTTGTAAAGTCTTCCAAGATATTAATCGGCAATAGAATGGGAGTGGGTTCAATATATTTTGCTAAATATCCCAATCCACGCTTACTGAAACCCGCATAAAAGTATGCTAAAGAGGTCAGTAATGCCATTGCCACGGTTGTATTAATGTCGTTCGTCGGAGCGGCTAGTTCACCGGCTGGCAGGTGAATCAGTTTCCAAGGAATCAGTGCTCCAGACCAGTTCGACACAAAGATAAACAGGAATAGTGTACCGACAAATGGTACCCAAGGACGATATTCTTTTTCCCCAATTTGGTTTTTTGCCAAATCGCGAATGAATTCCAAGGCGTATTCCATGAAATTCTGTAAGCCACTGGGGATTCGCTGGATGTTCCGGCTGGCGGCAAATGAAATAATCACTAAAGCTGCAATCACAAACCAAGACGTTAAAAAGACTTGTCCATGAACTTTGAGATTACCAATCTGCCAGTACAGGTGACTCCCGACTTCCAACTCAGCTAGGGGAAAAAAGGTTAAGCGGGTTAAAAGATCAAACATTTCTATTTAGGAGAGTTCCCCTACAATTAATGGCTGCCTTTGACGCAGACGAGGGCCTGATACGCTTAAGAACTCGGCTTGATGACCGTTCGGATAGCATAGATAATGAGCGCTGCCTTATAGGTGAGAAACCCGAGAAAAACGGGCATGATTTCGAGCTGTTGCCATTGAGTTGCTACGATAATCAATCCGGCAAACACAGCAAGCCGATTTTTACTCAGCCCGCCTTGCTGGCCCAAGCGCTCAACATCTCTACCTAACATTCTTAAGTAAACCATACTAACGACTGCCCCAAGCAGGTAGTTAAGGGCAATCTTGAGGGGATAAAACCAGAAAATTGTGGCAAAGATAACTAATGTCACAATGACTGTCAGTAACAACAACTCCCGCTGTAGTTGATAATACTCTTCCATGGAAGAATCTACGACTTCGGATGAAGTTGTTGTTTCAGATATTTCCCCAGATTGTGGGTTAGATTCTACAGGCGCGTCTGACGAGTTCACCAAGATTCTAGAATTTCACGCAGATAACTAACTGCGTTCTATAGGCCACCAAAAATCATATCACGGAACGGCAACAATACTTAAAATAAAATTAACGTTTTTCCGGAAAAGTGATTCGTTATCAGCTATTTGTCATTTATGGAAAGAAAAGACAGCTTGGCTGCTTCAGTTACAGTTTTTTGAGGAGATACTGCACTGTAGCAGATCATGTGTAAGTTTGCAAGATTTTTTAAGAAATAATCGGTTATTACTGATGGGTGAGTGTTGGCTCAATCATAAATTAACCCCCGTGTAAAAACGCGGAGGCAGCAAAAATAATGAATCGTTGAGATCAAAAGCAACGGGAAGAACAATACTCTCAACGAATGACCTGATGATCTGTGCAGTAGCGTCCCTTCTAGACGATGACAGACGGGGCTAAAGCAGTCAGTTGGTGTTTCTTCCCGTTAGGGTGATGGACGTATTCACCCCGCTACTATTGTATTCTCCCGCGTTGAGAATAGGGATTAACCGCGACTTAGTAACGACCACCGCTTCCGCCTCTTCCGCCGAAAGATCCGCCTCCGCGTCGATCTTCACGAGGTTTAGCCTTATTAACCTTGAGATCGCGTCCCATCCATTCTGCACCATCTAATGCTTCGATGGCAGCCTGTTCTTCAGAGTCTGTATCCATCTCAACAAAACCAAAGCCCCGTGGGCGACCTGTTTCACGATCGGTGGGTAATTGTACTCTCTTTACAGTACCGTACTCAGCAAAAACTGCTGATAAATCATCCTCTGTAACTTCATAACTCAGGTTACCAACGTAGATCGACATTTTATATTTCCAAAATTGAGTCGTTTTTCGTAAAGATAGGGATATCGAAGATGGGCTAATTCAAAAATGCGATCGCGACAATTCCTTTCAACATTCAGAAACATCAACTTTAACCAATATCTGAATCTTCATCGCGATTAGTATAGCACAACCCATCGCAGTGTTTAATTGACAATATGGGCAAAGCTAAACCCATCAGTTATTGGTCACTAATTGATCTTGTTTGACAGGGGGGAAATTCAGACAAACAATCCATAACTAACGACCAATAACGAATCATTAACGGTCAACCGAACCCATGATGATGTCGATGCTACCTAAAATCGCGATCAGATCAGCCACTTTACAACCTTTGACTAATTCTGGGAAAATTTGCAGGTTGTTAAAATCAGCCGCCCGAATTTTAAACCGCCAGGGAAAACTATCATTGTCCCCAATAATATAAATCCCTAGTTCTCCTTTACCACTTTCAATCCGAACATAATGTTCTCCTTCAGGAATTTTGAAAGTCGGAGCAATCTTTTTACCCATAAACTGATAATCAAAATCGTTCCATTTTGACTTAGGCCCTTCCATCATCCGTTGGGCTTCTAAGTTTTCGTAGGGGCCACCGGGTAAAGCATCGAGGGCTTGATATAGAATCTTCACAGACTCGCGCATTTCCCGAATACGAACCACATAACGAGCTAAACAATCTCCCTCTGTTGCCCAATGAACATCCCAGTCTAGCTCATCGTAACATTCATAATGATCGACTTTGCGTAAGTCCCACTTCACCCCAGAAGCCCGTAACATCGGGCCAGATAAACCCCAGTTAATGGCTTGTTCACGAGTAATCACACCCAGTCCCTCAATACGACGACGGAAAATCGGATTATTAGTAATCAACCGTTCGTATTCATCTACCTTAGGGAGGAAATAGTCACAGAAATCCCGACATTTATCCACCCAACCGTAAGGTAAATCTGCCGCTACTCCACCGATGCGGAAATAGTTGTTATTCACCATCCGGTATCCGGTTGCAGCTTCCCACAGATCGTAAATCATTTCCCGTTCCCGGAAAATATAGAAAAATGGGGTTTGTGCGCCGACATCTGCCAGGAACGGCCCAAGCCATAACAGGTGGTTAGCAATGCGGTTGAGTTCGAGCATAATCACCCGAATATAACTGGCCCGTTTCGGCACTTCAATATCAGCCAGTTGTTCTGGGGCATTGACTGTGACGGCTTCGTTAAACATCCCAGCAGCATAGTCCCACCGACTAACGTAAGGCACAAACATAATATTTGTACGACTTTCAGCGATTTTTTCCATGCCGCGATGTAGGTAACCAATCACCGGTTCACAGTCTACGACATCTTCCCCATCAAGGGTAACAATTAACCGCAATACCCCGTGCATAGAGGGATGGTGTGGCCCCATGTTAATCACCATGGGTTCGGTGCGGGTCTCAATTCTGCTCATAATTTTTGGTATAGACTCTTATTTGTATTTCTATTGCTGATTATTGAATTTTTTTTAGCCTCTTTCACATTATAAAGAGGTTGTGGTTTCAAGTATAGGTTGTTTATTTTAGGGTGTGGGGTGGTGGGAAGATAAGGAAGACTTCGCAGACTTAGGAGATGAGGAGAGAGAACTATGAAACTCATCCATCTTCCTCTACTCCTGTTCCCCATTGCCTGTTCCCTATTCCCTTAAATGAACATTGACATCCTTCTCTCCGTGAACGAAGAGGATTCCTAAGCATCACTACTTAAGTTTCTGCTTCTTAGCACCAGCCCAAGCGAGATTTACTCTCTTCTGGTCTTCGTTCACGCTTGATGCAAGCTGCCGCAGGCTGCGAAGACTTCGTCTTACAGTCGCTCCACAGACAAGCCAGCGCCGCCAAAGGGGGTTCCCCCCATGAGTGACTGGCGCTGACACGGCAAGCCCTGCCGCCAAAATATTAATTGCTGCGTTAACATCCCGGTCATGGTTAGTCCCACATTGAGGACAATCCCATTCTCGGACATTCAACGGCATTTTATCGACAATATGCCCACAATTAGAGCATCGCGCATGAACTGGGAAACCAACGATCTATCTTGATTAACTCCCGTCCATACCACGAGGCTTTATATTGGAGTTGACGAACCAGTTCACTCCAGGCACGCATCACTAACCCACCCCCATCCCCTCCCGGGAGGGGAGCCGGAGGGGTGGGTGTGATTCTTGACCATGTTTTTCACCGCTAAATCTTCAACTACAATTGTTTGATTTTCTCGAATCAGTTGAGTCGTTAACTTGTGAGTATGATCACGTCGAGAATCAGCGATTGCGACTTGGATACGAGCTACTTTGACTCTGGCTTTTTCCCTATTTTTTGAACCTTTAACCTTCCGGCAAAAAGATTTTTGAGCAAGCCTGAGTTTTTTATACAGTTTATTGGAATGTTTAGGATTAGTGACTTTAACCCCATCTGAAGTTGTGAATAAGCTAGAAATCCCTAAGTCGATTCCAACTGGCTTTTTAACGGGTTTTAGCTTTTTTTGAGTTGGGTCATCAATTCTTAAAGAGACAAACCATCTCCCACTGGGATCTTACTTGACTGTGACGGTTGACGGTTGACAATTTTCAGGGAGTTGACGAATGAGAGCGAATCGGTAAAGCTTCAGAGCATTTAGCTAAGTAGACTTCACCCTCTCTAAACTTGAAGGCTGACGAGCGTAAACTCAGCACTACCCCCGTTCCTTTTTTTCTTAAAGTTAGGATATTTAGATCTCCCTGAAAAGAAGTTGGTGAATGCTGTTTGAAGATCTCTTAATCCTTGTTGAAGTGGGACACAACTCACTTCGTTCAAGAATTCTAGTTCCTCTAGTTTCTTCCACTGCGTCAGCATCGAAGATGTTTGACAATACCCTACTCTAGCTTGATGTTTGTACCAAGCTTCTGTGCGTTCAGATAGTGCTTTGTTGTACACTAAGCGCACACACCAAAGATGTTCTCCTCAACAGATTTTCCTGTTCAGGAGTTGGTTGCCCTAAGCCAGATGTGTCACCACTCTGGCTCGGCTTCAGAACGGTGCATGAAAATTTCCCTTCACACCGCTCCTCTCTTCAATGGCTCTTTGTCATGAGTACCTGTCTTTATCCTGTGCAGTTTTCAGGTCGTGGCAATGTCGATGGAGTAACTGCTTGTTGTTTTTATTGTTTTTACCCCCAAGTGATTTGGGGATAATGTGGTCGGTTTCTAGTAAATTTCCATCTTGGAATGTCAGTTCACAATATGCACAACGTCCTTTTTGTTTCTTTAGGAGAAACGATTTTTCTGTTGGCATTTCTGGGTGTTTACCCATACGACTACTCCAATAGATTAGATCCCCGTCATAGGGACTTCTATTACCCTTTACCTTGACATATCTTACGATTTTTGTGTCTCGGTGTCTTGCCAATTTGAAGGGATTTTCTCCTTCTTTAGTGCTAAACACCCAATTATCCTTTCCCTCAGTATGCCAGTATTTATGCATTGTCCAAGTTCGATTCTTCATTGGGTGTCGTCTATATGCCCATATGATTGAGTTTTTCAAAGAAGTAATGGTCGCAATCTGAGAATGTTTCTGAACTTACTTTAGTTGAGTAATATTTACTCCATCCTCTTATAATTGGATTTAGTCTTTTTATTAAGGCAACTTGTGGAGCTGACTTGTGACTATCTACTACTTCTCCTAATTTTCTTAGATGCAATTTTACCTTTTCAGCACTCGGCTTGATTAGGGTTTTAAAACCTAGTAATTTTCCATTACTCTCTTTGGCACTATGGTGTTTTCCTTTTTGATATTGTCTTATATTGAATCCAAGAAAATTGAATCCGACATTATCATCGAAGGTTTCTAGTGTATGGGAGATTTTTGTTTTACTAGGTTTTAGCTCAAGACTCATTTCTGCTAACCATTCTTTTATTATTTGCTGACATTCTGTTATGACTTCGAGTTTTTCATGGAGGATAACAAAGTCATCTGCATATCGGATTAGTGCAAGTGACTGTCTTTTTTGATTTTGGTTCATTTTATGACCATTTTTGTTTCTCCATTCTTGGGATTCGGCGTATGCTTTTACCCTTTCTTCCATACCGTGTAAGGCTATGTTTGCAAGTATTGGGGAGATTACACCTCCCTGTGGTGTGCCTTCGTTAGTAGGAAACAACTCTTTTCCATCCATAACTCCGCTTTTTAACCAAGCTTTAACTTGTTGTCTTAGTTTTGGATATGTTTGGAGTTTTGCCAGCAATCTTTGATGGTTAATTTTGTCGAAGCATTTTGATATGTCTGCATCTAAAACATATTTAGGTTTTTTGTTGATGCTTATGTATATTGCTTCGATTGCATCATGAGCTGAACGTGCTGGTCTAAATCCATAACTGTTAGGTTCAAATTTAGCTTCCCACTCAGGTTCTAATGCTAGTTTTACTAGGGCTTGTAATGCCCGTTCAATCATTGTAGGAATCCCTAGTGGTCGTCGTTCGTCAGTATTGGGTTTTGGTATCCATACTCTACGAGTTGGTTTTGATTTATTTCCCAGTTTTAAATCATTTGCAAGTGCCATTCTTTGTTTGGGTGTTAGGGATTTTACCCCGTCTACCCCTGCGGTTTTCTTGCCTTGATTTTCTTGACTAACCCGTCTAATGGCTAACAGTTTAGAATACCAGCTTTTTAAGAGTAGCCTTTGTAATTTGTGGACTATTTTGACATCACCCCGTTGACTGGCTTTGAATATTCTCTTTTGTAACTTAAAGATACATCTTTCGGCTTTTCGCCAGTTGATGTCCTTCCATTCATACATCGGTTTTATTGCCGTGTTCATAACTTTTTCATTACTACTTAAGACTATTTATTCCATTGAACAGTGTGTACGTCAGCTTATCCTTATCTATTACAGATAGGCTTTGGCTTCTTACACAATCCTTCCTTGTATGAAGCTTGCGCTGGTTGCTACTTAGATTTCGACCTCATCTAAGAGATTCATAAAGGTTACTTCGTTCCCAACAACCGTATTACTAACCTTAGTGTCTTCCTCTGTACCGAAGCTATGTAGATGGTTCTGGTTAAACTTTATCTTTTTCCAGTACGTTAGTTTGTTAACATTTTGTTGCCAGCCAATAATCTGCGTAGGCTGGATTACCGTCACGATACTTCAAACGGAAGTTCTTTTCATACACATAGTTAGATGCTAGACAGGATTTGATGTCAGATTCATCATTACTGCCGTTTAACCCCGCTTTTCCCACTTTGATGACCATTCTCCACAGGAAGGGGTTATGCTGTCACTCCACCATCGGGAGGGATGGGCTTTCACCATCACGATTGTTGAGTTGTCAAGGTTTTGACCTTGCCCTATCCACGTCTGTTAGACTTTTGATAGGAACGAATCACACGATAGAATCGGTAACGGTAGGCTTTCTCAGTCATGCATCACATTTTAACATATCCTTTGTAACTCTGTCAGGATAGAACAGTAAAGCCGTCCTAGAAGAACGGGGTTTCAGACCCAAGACTTATGATGACAAAGAACAAACAAAAAACGACAACTGACCCTTTCCATATCCCTGTGATGAGTCGAGAATTAATCGCTGGACTCAATATTGTGCCGGGGGGACATTACTTAGATGCGACTTTGGGAGGAGGGGGACACAGTCAGTTAATCTTAGAATCGTATCCAGATGTTAGAGTAACTGGAATTGATCAAGATGCAATTGCGATCGCCACGACAACAGCCAGACTCGCAACATTAAGTGGTAATTTAACGGATCGGATACAGTTTTGGCAGGGAAATTTTGCTAACTTTCAACCCGGAGTTCAGCGCTTTGATGGGATTATCGCTGATTTGGGTGTAAATTCTAATCAACTCGATACTCCAGAACGAGGATTTAGTTTTCGGGCTTCTGCGCCATTAGATATGCGAATGAACCAACAACAGGAGTTAACCGCAGCAGAGATTGTCAATACTTGGGACCAAGAACAGTTAGCGGATATTTTTTATCATTATGGAGAAGAACGTTTCTCTCGCCGTATTGCCCGTCAAATTGTTCAAAAACGGCCCTTTCAAACCACAACAGATTTGGCAGAAGCAGTGAGTCGTAGTGTACCGCCTCGTTATCGTTATGGTCGGATTAATCCGGCGACGCGGGTGTTTCAAGGATTAAGAATTAGGGTCAATCGAGAGTTAGAAGTCTTAGAGACCTTTTTAGATATAGCACCCACCTGGTTAAAACCTGGGGGACGAATTGGTATGATTAGTTTTCATAGCCTTGAAGATCGCATCGTCAAACACCGCTTTAAAGATAATTCTATTTTGCAGATCTTAACTAAAAAGCCGATTCAACCGGCTGCTGATGAAATTGCTAAAAATCCTCGGGCGCGTTCAGCTAAATTAAGGTTAGCCGAAAGGGCGATCGCAAGTCAAAAGTCTGCAAGTAGGGGTTAAGGATGAGTTTTAGAGTTCTATCCCCATCTCCCTATCACTTTGTCTCTCTATCTCCCCCAACAAAAAACGAATAACGCTCTAACCAGTAACTGACAAAATTTGACGAATCAGCGGTTGAAACAGATAAGATAGTCTAGAGATCTGCATCCATTTTTTTGGGAGAAGCCAATCGCATGACTCGGGGACCAAGCCGTAAGCTGAAACTCATGGTCGTAGATGATGAACCCGATAATCTAGATTTGTTGTTTCGGACATTTCGACGAGAATTTAAGGTTTACAAAGCTGAAAGTGCTTTAGAGGCGCTTCAAGTATTGGATGATAGTGGCGAGATGGCTATTATTATCTCCGACCAAAGGATGCCTGAAATGAACGGGACTGAATTTTTAGGCAAAACCGTTGACCGCTTTCCAGATACGATTCGGATATTACTAACGGGTTATACCGATGTTGAAGACTTGGTAGAAGCGATTAATTCGGGTCAGGTTTTCAAGTATATTACAAAACCCTGGAACCCGGAAGAACTCAAACAGGTTGTTCAACAAGCTTCTGAAACTTACCGCTTTTCTAAGCAACGCACCAATACCCTACGACGTGCTCTAAGGCGAGAATCTCTCTATAATGATGTGGTGAGTGCCCTACGGGAATCATTGGATTATTCCCATATGTTACAAACGATTGTGCAAACCTTGGGAGAGACCTTTGAAGCCAGCGGATGTCAAGTTCAGTCCGTAGAAGAGGGAATATTATCCCCGCAAGAGTTTGTTTACTCTCACCCTGAAGTTGAGAATGTATCATGGCCTGCTAATGTAGAAGCATTAATGCAGTCTGTGTTAGAAGCGCCCAGTACTCAAATCTATTCGGATTTAGGAGAAGACGGCACATTACTGATTGTTGTTCCGCTCACCTATCAACATGAGTTATTGGCTGTTTTAGCAATTTATCAAAGTCCTGAAACCGATAGCCCTTGGTCAGAAGATGATATTCAGCTCCTGGAAGTGGTTGCTGAACAAGCCTCTCTGGCGCTGTCACAAGCACAACTCTATCAACGCACCGTCAAATTAGCCGAGCAAATGCAAAATGAGTTGCAAGTGGCTCGTCGCATCCAAACAAACCTTTTGCGTCAAAGCTGGCCAGAGCTAGAGACAGTGCATATCCAAGCTCGCTGTTACCCTGCTAGAGAAGTGGGGGGAGATTTTTTTGAGGTGTATATTCACTCTCAGGGGGATGTCTGGGTGGCGTTAGGGGATGTGTCTGGCAAAGGAGTCCCAGCGGCATTATTTATGGCCAGTGCGATTTCTGTATTGCGTCGAGAGTTGTCTCAGGAAAATTCACCCGATCCTGAACAAGTGATGAAAAACCTCAATAGTATTTTATCGGATGATCTCATCAGTAATAATCATTTTATTACAATGATTCTAGCTCGCTATACCCCCTCAACTCACGAATTAGCTTATGCTAATGCAGGACATATCTATCCTTTGATATGGCCTCAACAAGAGTTAATGGCGCAAGCGACTCACTCACCCTCGTCTATCACCGTTGAACCCACCTATCTTAAAACCCGAGGGATTCCGCTTGGGATCTTGCCCCAGTGGCGAGGTCAGGGAGGGAGTTTACCACTCGCATCAGGGGATGTCGTATTAATCATGAGCGATGGCATTACCGAAGCAACGGTGGCCTCAACTCAGGGAGAACATTCCCACCCACAGAAGCGCAAAATGCTGAATCAAGAGGGTTTATGGCAACTTCTCAAGCAGCAGAAAAGCCAGCTTAACCTCGATAATTTATTAGCTTACATCCGAGAACAGAATTCAGTTCAAGAGGATGACCAAACGATACTCTCTCTGGAGATTTTGTTAACCGATGAAAACTGAGTTGCACGTACCGAGTGATATTCGCTTTTTAGCGGTTGTCGAACACTGGTTATTAAGCAGTTTGGAAGTAGAATTAGGCGAGCAGATAGACTGGCCCCGTCAATCGAATCGCTTTCGGCTGGTGTTGGCGGAAGCTTACTCAAATGTGATTCGTCATGCTCATAAAGATCAGCCTCATCTTCCTGTGATTATTCGCATGGAACTAAAGCAAGGCGATTTTTATCTAGAAATTTGGGATCATGGAAAAGGCTATGAAACAGATAATTATGATCCCCCTAATCCAGAAGATAAGCAAGAAAATGGCTATGGCTGGTTGATTATGAATCGTTTAATGGATCGAGTCGATTATTGTTTACAGATTGATGGACGCAATTGTTTGAGATTACAGGCGAATTTACAGCCCAAAAATCATTAAGTCAATGAATTGAGCAAAGCCTTTTATCACAGCAAAGTCCATTAAATCCAAAGACTCTGTATTTGCCTTTCTCAATTGTTTGATTGAGGCAACTTGTTTTTCATCATTTCAATTAAAGTAATTATGACTCTAAATTATCTATCTCCCTCTCAAACTGTTGATATTACTAACTGCGATCGCGAACCGATTCATATTCCCGGTTTGATCCAGCCTCATGGGATGCTTTTTGTTTTGACTGAGCCAGATTTAACTGTCGTTCAGGTCAGTTCTAATAGTGATGAATTTATTCATCTTACACCCCAAGAAATTATTGGAAAGCCGATTAAAACTTGGCTGGGAGATGAGCAGTTAACTCTGATTAAAAATTACCTAGCAAAAGACTTCAAAAGTGTTAACCCCCTTAAGATTCGATTTAATCATCTGGGAGACAATACTGTTTTTAATGGGATATTGCATGAATTGAATCAAGCTATTGTCTTAGAAATTGAACGAACTGATGTTAATGAAAAGTTTGACTTTTTCGATTTTCATAGTTTAGTTAAAATTCCTTTAGAAAGAATCAAAAAAGCGAGTAAGTTATTAGATATTTCTCAAGTTATTGTTCAAGAAGTTAGACGAGTCACTGGATTTGATCGAGTGATGATTTATCGCTTTAATCCCGACGATTCAGGAACAGTGATTGCTGAAGAAAAGCGAGCCGGTTTAACCCCGTTTTTGGGCTTAAATTATCCAGCGACAGACATTCCTAAACAAGCTAGAAAGCTATATAAACTAAATTTATTACGAGTTATTCCCGATGTAAATTATCAACCGGTTTCTTTAATCCCTCAGAAAAATCCGATCACAGATGAACCGCTGGACTTAAGTTTAAGTGTTCTGAGAAGTGTTTCCCCCATTCATGTTGAATACCTCAATAATATGAAGGTTACTGCTTCTATGTCAATCTCATTAATTCACAATAATAAATTATGGGGATTGATTGCTTGTCACAATTATACTCCTAAATATGTGAGCTATGAAACCCGAATGGTTTGTGAGTTTCTCGCTCAAATTGCGACGGTAGAAATTATGAATAAAGAGGCGAATGAAGATCTCAGCAGTACAGCTCATGTCAATAGTATTCAAGCTCAGTTAGTTCAGCTTATTCTCACCGCAGAAAACTTAACCGAAGGATTAACTCAGAGTGGGGAAAATATATTAGATTTAGTCAATGCTGAAGGAGCCGCTTTTTATTTAGAGGGTCAATTAACTTTAGTGGGTAACACCCCAACAAAAGCAGAAACTCAAAAATTAATTCAGTGGATAGAAACACAGTTTGACTCAGATAAAATTATTTTTAAGACCCATTCATTAGTCGAACATTATCCTTCAGGCGAGGCGTTTAAAGACGTGGGTAGTGGTATTTTTGCGATGGCGATTTCTCCCATTCAAAAAGACTATTTAATTTGGTTTCGTCCCGAAGTGATTCAAACTGTTGATTGGGGAGGAGAGCCGAATAAATCTGTTAAAACTGCAACAGATGGGAGTTTGTATTTATCACCCCGTCAATCTTTTGAACGTTGGAAAGAAACTGTTCATTTAAAATCTTTACCTTGGGATAAATCGGAGATTAATACTGTCCTTGAATTGAGAAATAATATCATTGGTATTGTTTTACGAAAAGCCGAAGAACTGGCAGAAGTCAATCAAGAATTAGAACGCAGCAATAATGAGTTAGATGCATTTGCTTATGTGGCTTCCCATGATTTAAAAGAGCCATTGCGAGGAATTCATAATTACTCTAGTTTCTTGTTAGAAGATTATCATCAGATTTTAGATGAAGAAGGAGTCGATAAACTCGAAACGATTACTCGTCTAACCCAACGCATGGAAGATTTGATTAACTCTTTGTTGCATTTTTCTCGTCTGGGAAGAACAGATTTATTGTTAAGATCAATAGATCTCAATGAGCTATTGGAACAGGTAACTGAGACCATTAGTATTAGTCAGGCTAATTCATCCTTTAAAATTCAAATTCCTCATCCTTTACCCAGAGTAAAATGTGACCGAGTTCAAATTAATGAGGTTTTTAGTAATTTACTGACGAATGCGATAAAATATAATAATAATTCCGAAAAATTGATTGAGATTGGTTGGTATGAAACTCCTGATACAGAAAAAAGTTCTCACTCAGATGAATATTCAAAATCCTACACATTTTATGTTAAGGATAATGGCATCGGGATTCGTCCGAGGCATTTAGACACTGTATTCCGTATTTTCAAACGTCTTCATTCTCCTAAAAAATATGGCGGTGGTACAGGCGCTGGCTTAACCATCACCAAAAAAATTATAGAACGCCATGGGGGTCAGATTTGGTTAGAATCAACCTACGGTGAAGGCAGTACCTTTTATTTCACAATACCCAATTAAGAGTACGCTATGGAGCATTCATCCAATAAATTATTACTGATCATTGAAGATAGTGATGAGGACTTCAATGCTATGCAGCGAATGATGCGAAAACAATCTTTTGTGTTTCCTATCTACCGATGTGCGGATGCAGAAGAAGCATTTGATTTCTTGTATAATGAAGGGGAATACACTGATAAAAATATTGCTCTTCGGCCTTCTGTCATCATGCTAGATCTCAATCTTCCCGGAACAGATGGTAGAGAAATTTTAGAAGAAATTAAACAAGATGAACAGCTTAGATTAATTCCGGTGGTGATCTTTACGACTTCTTCTAACCCGAAAGATATTGAAAGTTGTTATAGTCAAGGAGCAAACAGTTACATGATTAAACCGATTGATATTAGAAGATTAGAGGAGTCTGTTAGCCATTTTATTGATTACTGGTTTAATGTGGTTACCTTGCTAGATACGACAAAAATTTCTTAATCATTTCATTCCATGAAATCTCAGCAAAAAAGAGTCATTTTAATTATTGATGATTGTACAGAAGATCGAGAGTCTTATCGTCGTTATTTATATAAAGATTCCAGCTATACTTACGATATTGTAGAAGCGGAGACCGGAGAAGAAGCATTAGAACTTCTGACTCATCATCTTGTAGATGCAATTATACTTGATTATATGCTTCCAGACTTTGATGGTTTGGAATTTCTTGAAGAGCTACGGGTTAATCTTTCTGACATTCCTCCAGTTGTGATGTTAACTGGAACAGGCAATGAAGTCATCGCAGTTGAAGCGCTTAAAAGTGGAATTAGAGACTATTTAGTTAAGGGAGATACAACCGCTACCAGCTTACAAATTGCGCTTGACAGTGCCATTCAGCAAGTGAAATGGCAACAACAACTTAAGAAAAGCGAAGAACGGTTTCATGCTTCAGTTGAAACCATGTTAGATTGTTTCGGGATTTATACTACTGTCCGAGGAAAAAATCATCAAATTATTGATTTTCAAACAGATTATATTAATCAAGCCGCCTGTCAAGATAATCTACTGAATAAAAATTTCTCAACTGATCCGAAAAATTGTCATCTTTCCCCTTATAATCTTAAAAATGAACTGTTTGCAGATTGTTGTTATGTCGTAGAAACAGGACAGTTCTTATGCAAAGAAGTTTCACAATGTTTTCAACTCCCTTCAGGAGAAACCACGGTTAAAATTTACGATGTTCGACTCTCTCGACTGGGTGATGGTTTTGTTGGAATTTGGCGAGATATTACAGAACGAAAACAAGCAGAAAAAGCATTATATAAGAGTGAAGAACGCTTTCGAGTTTTAGTGAATAATGCACCTGTGGGAATTTTTCAAACGGATGCAAAAGGAGATTGCCTATTTATCAATCCTCGTTTACAGGAAATGATGGGACTCACAGAAGCTGAAGCGATGGGTTATGGATGGGTTAGTGGTTTGCATCCTGAGGATAAACAACACATTTGTTCGGTTTGGTATGAAGCGGCAAGGACAGATAAACCTTTTGCTTCAGAATATCGCTTTTTAACGCCTCAAGGTCAAGTCGTTTGGGTGTTTGGACGAGCTGTGGGGTTGTATGACGAAATAGGACAATGTACGGGTTATTTCGGTACAGTTACCGATATTACTGAACGAAAAAAATCGGAATTTTTGCTGGCTCAACAGCGAGATAAATTATTAAAAGTCAATGAAAACTTATTAAAAACAACGAGTTTATTACAAAAAAGAAATAAAGAATTAGATGAATTTGCTTATATTATTTCTCACGATCTTAAAGCACCTTTAAGAGGGGTTCGTAGCCTTTCAGAATGGATAGAAGAAGATTTAGAAGGAAAGCTAGAACCCGATACTCAACAACAGATGAATTTGCTTCGTCAACGAGTAGAGCGGATGGAAAACCTGATCGATGGTGTTTTGCAATATTCTCGCGCTGGGCGGGCTGCAACCCCGCTTAAAAACATATCTGTTAAAGCTTTATTAGAATCTATTATTGACTCTTTAGAAATTCCGCCAGAATTTACCATAGAAATTGCAGAAAATTTACCCCAACTTGATATCCAAGCAATTTTTCTAGAACAAGTCTTTACTAATTTAATTACAAATGCAGTTAAGCATCATCATCGACCGGATGGAACCGTAAAAATCACTGCTACACATCAGGAAAAAGGCTATGAATTTGCAGTTAAAGATGATGGCCCTGGTATCGCTGCTCAAGATCAAGAAAGAATTTTCAAAATATTTCAGACGCTAAAAACTACTAAAAATACAGATAGCACAGGGATTGGTTTAGCAATTGTTAAGAAAATTATTGACCAGCTTGGTGGTACACTGAGAGTAGAGTCAGAACTCGATCAAGGAACAATATTCTATTTTACTTTAAGTTCAACAAAAGCATAATAATACTAAAGCTGTTTCACCTTATTTATTTCCCATATTAGGACGAATGCTTAATAATTCTGCGGGAGATGCTAATAGTTTGATAGTGGCGACTTCTATTTGATCTTGAGGATTAATAATAAATTGCCAGCCGACATTAACACTAAATAAACGAGTATAAACTTTTCCAAAAACTTGTATTTGTAAATTCTGATTTTCTAAAGTTTGGCTTTCTCCTTTATTCGGTTCTAATCTCATCCCAATGGCTTCAGCTTCTAAGTATTCCGCAATGGCTGATCCACCCTTTATCGGGTCTTCAAAGGGCGCTTCTAGCACTCCTTCAGAAGAAAATAAGGAAGCTGTTTCTTTAAAGTTTTGTGCATTTAACGTTTCAAAGTAGCGAATAACCGCAGAATGGGTAATTCCTTCAATTTGAATAGAAGAGTTATATTCAGATACTGTACTAGAAGACATTATTATTTTTATAAAATCAATAAATTTATCAAAGTATTGTTGTAAGTTTAATCAATTATTAAACCGTTGTAATCACTCTTGGGATAGATAAAAATAAAGGTGCATCAAATAGACGCACCCTACAGCTTAAACGGTTTTCAATATTTCATCATCAACCGAAAAATCAATCTCATTCTGATTTTGAGAATTTGCTAAATAATCATTTTGATATGAATCTTTCAACCCTGAAACTAAATCATACTCGGGTTGCCAGTTTAGATCATCTTTTGCTTTTTGAACATCTGCAAAGAAGTGTTGAACCCTCATCGGAAAAGCTTTGCGTTTACCAAAATCAAACTGTTTCGGATCATAATGAACTAATTCTAATTCATCTGGAGATTTTCCAGCAGCAGTCGCGCAAGCTTTGGCTAACCCATCAAACGTCACATAGCGATCGCCTGAAATATTGTACACTTGACCAATAGCTTTTTTATTATCTAAAACCGCTGCCATGGCATTCGCTAAATCTTTAACATGACCTAATTGAGTCATATGTAAACCATTGCCGGGAATTGGAACTTGACGGTTTGCCATAATTCGGTCAAAAAACCAGACTTCTAACGGGTTATAATTTAACGGCCCGTAAATATAAGTTGGACGAATAGAAGTCCAAGGCAAATTTTGTTCTTGCAGATAACTTTCCGTCTCATATTTGCCATAATGACGGCTTTTAGGATCGATTTCATCCCCTTCTATATGCGGCATTTGATCGGACTTTAAATAAACCCCAGCCGAACTCATATAGATAAAATGTTGAACTTTATCTTTATATAAATCTGCTAACGGTTTTGTATCATTCAGTTTGCGTCCATTGTTATCAAAAATCGCATCAAAGCTTTCATTTCCCAGTTTATCTTTAATTTGGTCTGCATCGGTGCGATCGCCATGAATTTGTTGTAAACCTTCCACCGGAGAGGGTTTATTTCCTCGGTTGAATAATACGACTTCATGACCTTTTTCCACTAAAATTTTAGTCAGATAAATCCCAATAAATCGGGTTCCCCCCATGATTAAAATTCGCATCTTTTCCCTCTGTTTAATTAAAAGATTGTTGTCTCAGTTGAATTATACTGTATTGAGGGTAAGTATTATGAATTGTTTGACTCATCCATAAGCTGTATTTTTTGTTTCACTAAAGGGATATCTAAGTAATGACTGAGTTCACTACCCAACCAATTGACTTCAGCTTGAGTTAAATAATCAATAACATACTTCTGATTATCTTCAGTAACCATAGTCAATGAGGCTGGAGATTGAGAATTAACTTGATCTTGTGGCTTATACTGCTGATGGCTTACCTGAGGTTCTGTTTGTTCAATTTTGATAATTTGTTTGCCGGATGAAGTGGGTAAGAAAGGTAAATAAAGAAAAGAATATCTATAATATTTAATCTGTTTATTAGAAATATTAAACTTTATTTTTGTGGCATTAAAAAAATTAAATAATTCGGATAATAAGAATACAGTAGAAAATACCAGCGGAAAAGTTAATATTGCCATCATACATAAGAATATAAAAGTCATAAAAGTTACCTCTCCTGCTGTATAAATCCCGGGTATGGCATTAATGCCAATGAACAACTGAAGAATAAATAAATATAATAAACATACTACAATAATCGATGAGAGCAATAATGAAAATTTTATAGTACTTTGCCGAGACTTCTTTTCTATTTTATATCTTTTATTTGGAATAGTCAGTGTGATTCCTGATATACTTTTAAATAGCCATACTTTGCTATAGAATGGTTTTTGTGAAAGTATTGGCTTAATCGCTGTTAGTGCTGGTTTTTCTAAAACTTTTAAAGCATCCTCAGCCAAGAGAAAACGACGATCTAAACTGGGTTCAGTCATCCGTTTTAGCCATTGGATAAAACCTGAACTTAAATCAACCATTGATTCAAATTGTAGCCGTAAATCTTTCTGAGGAATTTCAGCCGGATGAATCCCTGTTGCTGCATAAATTAAAGTAGCACCCAAACTATATAAATCAGATGCAGCCGATGCTTTTCCGCCAAATTGTTCGGGTGGCATATAACCATAAGTTCCGACAATAGTAATGGTTCCCCCTTGATTTTCTGCTAAGTTTTGAACCGAACCAAAATCAACTAAATATACATCCCCGACATGATTTCCGGAACGATTTGTGACTAAAATATTACTCGGTTTAATATCTCGATGAATCACAGAGGGTTTTTGACTGTGTAAATCAATTAATATTTTAAGGATAGCAGTAGCCAGTTGTTTGATTTCTAATTCAGTAAATCTTCGTCCGGCTTGAAGTTGTTCTTCTAATGATTTGGCATTGATATAATCTTGAACCAAGGCAAAGCCTTGAATATTTGATAAATTTAACTCAAAGTAATCTCGATATTTTGGAATATAATCATGGGATAAAGTCTTTAAAATTTGTGCTTCTCGTTCAAATAATTTAATCTGATTCCAATCTATACCTGTGCCAAACTTAATTAACTTAATAATAACTACTTCTTGAGTTTGTATATCTTTTGCCAGTAAAGTTTCTCGTCCTGCTTTGATACTTATATGATCGACGACTTCATAGCGGTCGCTTAAGCAAGTCCCTTTCATCACTTGTGAATTATCTTGAGTCATGGCACAGACACCGTTTATAATATTAGGAGTTTATAGCATCACTACAGCTTGAGATTTAAAAATTCCGTAAATTTAAATTTATATCTTTTCCTCAATTGACTCAATTAACTCAAAATTTTACAGCTACTGAAATTGAGATTCTGGTTGATTTTGTTGTGGCTCTTCTGTCTCAGAAGTATCGAAGTAGGTTTGGTGAAACCATACAAATAAGAGTAAGAATGAACTAATCGCTATTGTAAGAAATTGCCAAGTCAATATAAACTTTGGGACGCTTGCTAAAACTTCAGGAATATCAATTCCTAGAATATCAGAGATACTAATTTGTTGTTCTGGAGTTGAGTTAGCTTGCTGAGTTGCATTATCTCTCAGTGGGTTAGAGTTGACCTCATCACTGTCTGCTTGAATAAACGGATTATTTTCATTAGCAGCAATTCTATCAACCTGTTCTTCCCCACTATTTAGATTAGCTTGTTCTTTCGATTCATCATAATTTATTGTAGCTTTAGCCTCTACATTAATCGGTTTTTTTGCTAATAATTCAGTGATTTCGATAATATTTTCCTGTTCTTGCTGATGGCTATCAATTTCAGTATTTTTTATTTCTAACGCTTGTTTTTGTTTTAACTGTCTTGATTTAAGCTCTATTTTATACCTTGCTTCAAGGCATCTTTTAAACTCTGCTTGATCGATTTCAGGGGCTGCTTGAATTCTGACAATCACACTACCGTCTTCTTGATTTTCAATTGCTGTTATGGGTAAATATTCTCCTGCTTCGCTACTAATTTTTAGCTGTTCGTAAGCGTTCGATAAAGCTTGCCAGTCAATCCCTTCAGGAAAACTAAGGTCGATAGTTTTTTGTGCTTTTCTGACGAGTTTTTCAAATTCTCCGGGTTCAAAAATTTCGTCTTCTTGTTGAGGGTAGCGTTGCTCAAACCGATATTCAAAGCCTGGTGTTGTGCCTAACTTACGAAAAATATAATCACATTTAATATTTTTTAGGTTGGTTTCTGCGTTGATCTTCCAGTTTTCTATACATACTTTGTTAAGATTAGCTCCGCTGAGATTGGCTCCTCTAAAGTCAGCTTCACTGAGGTTAGATCGATTAAGGTAAGTTTCTGTAAGGTCGGCATTACTGAAGTCGGCATTGCTGAGGTTGGCTTCTTTGAGATCGACATTGCTGAGGTTAGCTTTTGTAAGGTCGGCTTCACTGAGGTTAGCTCCTCTGAGATCGGCTTTACTAAGGTTAACTCCTCTGAGGTCGATTTCTCTAAGATCGGCTTTTCTGAGATCGGCTCCACTGAGGTCAGGTGGGGTTTTATGTAAATGTGTTCTTCTCCATCTATTCCAGTTGGTAATTCCATACTTTAGGGTTTTCAAATGTTCTGGATTAGCCATTTTTTAGTCAACTCTTATGAGTTTGTATTTATGCATGAAATCATTATCCAATTAATATTGATAAATTCCGCCATTGGATTGAATATTAACTGTACTTTCTCCAGATGGGTCGGCGCTTTGCCGAACTCTAATATTAACTATATTATCTTCTGTGACTTGAATATTAAATTTTAAACTAACTTGACTTGTTTGAGGATTAATTAAAATGTAAGTATCTTTCGGTAGATCCGTTAATTTTCCTGTTTGACCGGCTGCTATTTTCCGGATATTCATTTCTTCTGTTGTTAAACTGTATTCTAAACCCACTCCCGCTCGATTAATAATATTCACTTGAATAGTGGCTTCAGGATTGACTCGCGCTACGGGTTGCCAGGGGCCCGGTTGATAAGTCTTAGCGGGGGGATTTTGAGCAATACCAACTGAGTTAAAAAGGGGTATTCCTATACTCAATAAAGTTACTAGGCTGCCAAATGTCACAATCGTTTTAAAGCTATTCATTAATAATAGATTCTCCTATTTTATATTACTTGTATTGACTATAACTTATTGAAAAAGTTCCTTTGCTTACTAAAAATAGTATAGATGCTAATTGTCTGATTAAGAAGTCTTTAGTTGACGGGTATAGCGATGCTTAACACCGACCGGGAAATACTCAGAATCTCCTGTTAGTTTTAGAACAATTTCAGGGATTTGTTGTTCAACTGGAACATAGTTTGTGAATTCACTGTTAAGTCGTCGAAGTTGCGTTAAGATAGAATTTGCAATTACCTGTTTTTTATTCTCATCAGGTTGTAGATTTGGGGCGAGTTCAACGGTAATTAATAAGTACCGATTTTGATCTGTTGTTTCGGCAATTTCCATCACAAACTTACCCGTTACCCAATTTTGAATATTGGGTTTTTCTAAGCCAACGGTAACATTTTCAGGATAAATATTTGCACCATAATAAGAAATAGTAAAATTAGACCGACCAAATACATAAACAAACGGAAGTTGACGAATACCGCGATTGCCTTGTTGTTGTAATTCTACAATTGGATCGAATTGATATTGTTTCAGATACTCTAACATTTCATTGTAAGAAATAATTCCGCCATTGTCAGCAATATGATAACGAATTAAAGGAACACCATTATCCCCTGAAAATAATAAAGTTTTAGCTTCTGAGTCTGATTCTGTTGTTACTTCAAAAAACCGACTTTTCGGATCATATTGTACTAATGTGGGTAAGCGAGATTCACCGAATAAATTGCGGGCAGCTTCTGGATTTTTGCTAAAGAATTGTCGAATACAAATACTTAACGGTGTTTCATTTCCCAATACTCCGGCATCAGCGGTTCCATATAATGAAGCAGAATCATAATAACTGCGCTGTGAACCGATTCTTTCCCCGACTAAATTGCGCCATTCTTCGCTAAACACTTCCCCGGCAAAGACTAATTTAATGTTATACTGTTTCCAATTAATCTCTTGCGTAATTCCTCGATCAATTATATCTTTTATAAACGGAGGATAACCGAGTAATACAACCTGTTCAAATACCGATCCTAATTCTTTCACAACTCGAAAGATTTCTGCGGGGTTATTACCCGGTGTAATTACCGTTATTGGATATCCTTTACAGGCTAAATGCCGACAACAATTAGCCGTATACATTCCCCCTACCCAAGTTCCTAAAGCAAAACAAACCACCGCTAAAGTTCGAGAAGAATCCGCCTGAAAACTATCATAAAATATCTGTTCAAACCGCGTGGCAATTTGTAATTCATCACTAATAAATCGCGGCCAAAATGTGGGTTTTCCAGTAGACCCCGAAGAAACTGCTATCATATCACAGCTTTCTAATTGACCATTGCGGCATAATTGATCTACATGATAACGACGCAGGTAGTTGTCTTTGGTTAACAGCGGTAAGGTTTGGAAGTCTTCCGGAGTCTGAATCGATGCCGCAGAAATGTTATATTCAGAAAGAAATCCCTGGTAAGCTGGAACTGTTGCAGCGACAGTGTGAAATAACTCAACGTTTGAGTCTGCATCGCCATCAGAAGACCCCTGCAATAAGGTTTCTAAAGGGGTTTCCAGAAAAGTATGAAACGCTTTTAGGGTTCGTTGACGTTGTTCTTCCTGCATTTTGGTAATCTCCCCAATTCAAATGCTACCCTCAATGAAAGTGCATTTTATGGTTTGCATTTTAACTCAGTTTAGCGCCTCCCACTCATGAGTATTCCGATTTATCCCGGCTTCTTACTTAGAAATCATTACCTGATTATCCGTCAATTAGGACATGGTGGTTTTGGACGAACCTATTTAGCAAAAGATCAATATCGGTTTGATGAATTGTGCGTTTTAAAAGAATTTGCCCCTCAAGTTCAAGGCAGTTATGGCTTAAAAAAATCAGAAGAATTATTTGAACGAGAAGCCCAAACCCTCTATCGTTTAAATCATCCACAAATTCCGCAGTTTAGAGAATTATTTCGAGAAAAGATTAATGAAAAAGGCTATTTATTTGTTGTTCAAGATTATGTCGAAGGGTTAAATTATCACGAATTACTACATCAACGCCGACAGCAAAATACGACTTTTACTGAAGCTGAAGTGCTGCAATTAATGAAGCAGCTTTTACCTGTTCTGGCTTACATTCACGAACGGGGTGTAATTCACCGTGATATTTCTCCTGATAATATTATTCAGCGTCAATCTGATGGTTTACCGATTTTAATTGACTTTGGCGGTGTTAAACAAATTCAAGCCAAAATAGATTCAGAAGTTTCTCATGAGAACGCCTACGGAACCCCTGCCACTCGCCTCGGAAAAGTGGGTTATGCACCCGATGAACAGATGCGTTTAGGGGTGGTTTATCCCCATAGTGATTTATATGCTTTAGCCGCCACTATTTTAGTTTTATTAACCGCAAAAGAACCTCAATATTTAATTAATCCTCAAGACTTAACTTGGGATTTTCAACAGGTGAATATCAGTCCACAGTTTGCGGCAATTTTAAACAAAATGTTAGCTTCTCAACCCGGCGGTCGCTACCCATCTGCTCAAGCCGTTCTGCGGGCATTAGAAGCGATGCAGCCGACTGTTCAACCCATTACCCAACCCCCTCCTCATTTGGCTGCGACTCTCCCTGTGACTGCGACTCAACCGCCGCTAGCGGTACAACCTGGAGTGGCTGCACCCATTGCGACTGCGACGACAACATCTCAACCATTACAACCCACAGTAAAAGCAACGAATTCATCCCCCTGGAAAACGATATTATTTGTTGCTACAACAATGGCTGTAATGGGTTTTGTTGGATGGTTTGGAGGGAATTGGTGGGTGAGTCGTAATTCTCAGCAAACTGTAGAAAAAACAATAGATACTAATGTAACAGAAGAACAAAGACAACAAAATATTGCTGATTTGCAAGATAAGTTAGAACTGAATTCTGTCTTTTTTAATAACTTAGTTAATGAAATTTTTTATCGAAAGTATCCAGAAAAATCAGGACGATTAACAAGTAGTCCATCCGATAAGATTTGGCGAGAACGTTGGTATTTAGTGGCTGAAGATGTATTGAGTAAGCTAGAAGATTTAAGTTTATCTTCGCGTAAAAAACTGGGTCGATTTAGTCGAAGTGAGATTAATAACTGGAGACAAGAAGTCAATCAGCTTAATTTAAGTAGTCAGGCATTATACGATTTATCAGATGCTCAATTTTTCTATTTGTTCCCAGAATATTCTCGAAACTCCAGCCTTTTAGGGTTATCTATTGGTCAAGTTTGGCAAGGAATTACAGCCGATAATTTACAACAATTAACAGCAAACAAAACATTAGAAAAGATACAGTTTCGATATAGAACAACCAGTAAAACGATTCAAGGAACACTAAAACCAGGAACTGGAAAAGCCTATATTGCTAATTTAAAATTAGGACAATCTATAGAAATCAATTTACGTTCACCTGATAACGCGACTTTACTCTCTATTTATACTCCTAATCCCGGTCAATCTTTATTAGAAGATTCTCCAAAGATCTATTGGTCTAGTCGAACCAATTATTCAGGATATTATGAATTTGTAATCGTCTCAACGGCTGAAGAAGAAATTGAGTACGAATTCACAATTAAAGCAGAGTAAATAATAATATTACGCTATAAACTACATAAATTAAATCTTTCTAAGTATAACTCTAAAAGAACTGAAGCTGTTTCTATTCCAACTCCATAACAAGAGCGTTTTCGCCAAGCAATCACTGGAAAATGACCGTAATGAATATTTTGCATAAATTTTAAATCATCATAATATTTCCAAATATCCCCGTCTCGCCAACCGACGCGATCGCAAAATTCTCCGTATTCTCCTGCCACCGTTTCCCAGATTTGTTGTTGTACCGTTAAACCGAATAATCCCTGACTATAATAATTCCATAAATAATCAATAGTCCTTAAATCGGTACAAGGAAAATTATTAATATCTTCAGTTTGTAACCATCCCTGTTCTTGTCGATTTGCAACATATAATATAATTTCCCAAGTATATTCATCTGCCGCCCGCCAATCTTCCGCCGCTAAAAGTTCCATTAAAGAATCATAATTCATCCCCACTTCTGACCAAATTTGAGTATTTTCTGTCGTGTTTTCTAGCTTATGTTCTATCCGAGAAAGAGTTGCATTAATGTTTTCCGGATTTAATACTTCAAGATAATATAACGCCCACTCTAATTGATTTTGTAAATTAGCCCGTTCTTGAGTCGCTTGTTGAAATTGTGTTTCAAGTTGTTGTAATCGTTCTGATATATTATCTAAGCTAGAATTAGAATTAAACTGATGCCATATTTTTCTTGCCCATTCTAATCTAATTTGATCGAGTGATGAATTATCGGAGTACAGTTGCCAATTACAGACATAACAGTTTTCTGGGATTTCTTCATCATATTGATGATGACAAACTGGACAGTTAAACATTTAAACTAATCGATTGAATATCAATGATTTTATCATCATGATAGAGTATTACATATATTAAAATTAGAAAATCTTTCAGACTATAACTGTTTCTATAACCAATCCAAAAATCAAGATAAACTTAAACATGACAAAAATGTCAGTGATTCGCTTAACTCTATTATTTTTAATGCTAATAATATTAGGAGTTTGGGTAGCCGTGATATTATCTAATTCTAATCCAGAAGAGATTACTCAAAAAGCCCAACTGTTAGAAGCAATTTATAAAAAAGGGAATTATATAGAAGCTGGACTTTGGGGAATATTTGCGATTGGTTTTACTCAAGCCGCTATTAAAAATACAGGTAAAATCAGAACTCAACGCATCATTGCTGCTGTTACTTTCTTGTTATTCGGTTTATCAGATATTGTCGAAGTTCAAACCGGGGCTTGGTGGCATCCTTGGTGGTTATTCTTATGGAAAAGTCTTTGTGTGATTTCAATGGTGATTTTATTAACTTTGCATTTACGAAAAACTCGTTTAAGTTAATGATATTTTTAGAAAAACTTATATAAAATTACGTTAATATAAATTTCTGCCAAAATGTCATGACAACAACGACCCAGCGTCTGTCATAATAGTTGTTTAGGCTCAACCCTTTAGTTCACTGTTGGGGACTCATGCAATACCTATGACTCAGCCAATTTGGATCTACGATACCACCTTAAGAGACGGCGCACAGCGAGAAGGATTATCCTTATCACTCGAGGATAAAATTCGCATTGCCCGACAGTTGGATGCAATGGGTGTGCCATTTATCGAGGGCGGATGGCCAGGGGCAAACCCCAAAGATGTCCAATTTTTCTGGCGACTACAGGAAGAACCCTTACAACAGGCTGAATTGGTGGCGTTTTGTTCGACTCGTCGCCCTAATACCAAAGCCGCAGAAGAACCCGGCTTTAAACCCATTTTATCAGCCGGAACCCACTGGATTACGTTATTTGGCAAATCCTGGGATTTACACGTCACAGAAGGGTTGAAAACCAGTTTAGAAGAAAACTTGGCAATGATTGAAGATTCAATCACATATCTCCGCAGCCAAGGACGACAGGTAATTTATGATGCCGAACATTGGTTTGATGGGTATAAACGAAACCCAGAATATGCCTTGAAAACCTTAGCCGCAGCCACTCAAGCCGGGGCAGAATGGCTGGTATTATGTGATACCAATGGCGGTACATTACCCCATGAAATTACTGAGATTGTTCGGGATGTAGTTGCCGCAGTGGCTAACTTCTCGGCAGAAAAAATACCTCAAATTGGCATTCATACTCACAACGACTCAGGGACAGCCGTTGCCAACGCATTAGCGGCAGTGATGGAAGGGGCGCGGATGGTTCAAGGTACTATTAATGGGTATGGTGAACGCTGCGGTAATGCTAATTTATGTTCTTTAATTCCCAATTTACAATTAAAGTTAGGATACAATTGTTTGCCGGATGGAAAGTTAGCAAAACTAACAGAATCTAGCCGCTTTATTAGTGAAGTGGTTAATTTAGCCCCGGACGATCATGCGCCCTTTGTCGGGTTATCGGCGTTTGCCCATAAAGGCGGAATTCATGTCTCAGCAGTACAACGAAATCCCCTAACTTACGAACATATCGAACCGAAAACAATCGGCAATGAACGGCGAATTGTGATTTCAGATCAAGCGGGTTTAAGTAATGTGTTAGCAAAAGCCCGGACTTTTGGCTTAGACCTGGATCGCAGTAATCCCGCCAGTCGGAAAATTCTGCAACAAATGAAGGATTTAGAAAGTCAAGGCTATCAATTTGAAGCGGCAGAAGCTAGTTTTGAACTGTTAATGCGGGATGCTTTAAACACTCGTCAACCCTTCTTTGAAATTCAAGGCTTCCAAGTTCATTGTGTACAACAAACTGAAAATACTAGCGATGCTTTAGCTACGGTTAAAGTGACTGTTAATGGAGAGAATATATTAACCTCCGCTGAAGGTAACGGCCCCGTTTCTGCCCTGGATTTAGCCTTACGAAAAGCCTTAGAAAACTTCTATCCAAAAATAGCAGAATTTCATTTAACCGATTATAAAGTTAGGATTTTAGACGGACGGGCTGGCACTTCTGCAAAAACTAGAGTCTTAGTCGAGTCGAGTAACGGCCATCAACGCTGGACAACCGTTGGAGTCTCTGCCAATATCCTCGATGCCTCCTATCAAGCCGTGGTAGAAGGATTAGAATATGGCTTATTGCTGCAACAACAAGCATCTCAAGTGGCTGTGGAAATTTAATTTGAGGAGACACCGAGTCAGGTAGGGGCGCATTGCATGCGCCCAATACACCAGACACGCCCAATACACCAGACAGGAAAACTAATTTGCAATTTGGCACTGACAATTCCCGAAATTTAGGTAAAATGTGGGGAAATTAAGGGCTTCAGTCCGTAGAATTAGCAGGGAGTGATTTCTTTGCTATCGACTTGTTGTTTAATTTTCTTCTATGTTTTAAT
Organism: Microcoleaceae cyanobacterium; assembly: GCA_049647265.1. Classification (GTDB taxonomy): domain Bacteria; phylum Cyanobacteriota; class Cyanobacteriia; order Cyanobacteriales; family Microcoleaceae; genus JAAURB01. The sequence continues at coordinate 159,655 of JBARXJ010000038.1, read as the reverse complement.
CATAAATTGCTATGCTGATTGTTCAAAAATATGGTGGTACGTCTGTCGGTTCAGTTGAACGCATCCAAGCGGTCGCCCAGCGAGTGGCAAAAACCGCTAAAGATCATTCTGTGGTCGTGGTGGTCTCAGCTATGGGTAAGTCCACCGATGGACTGGTAAAACTAGCGCAACAAATTTCAACAACGCCTAACCGCCGCGAAATGGATATGTTGCTGTCCACCGGAGAACAAGTCAGTATTGCCTTGATGAGTATGGCATTACAAGAATTAGGACAACCGGCGATCTCGATGACCGGGGCGCAAGTCGGCATTGTCACCGAAGCAGAACATACCCGCGCCCGCATTCTCAATATCCAAACCCAACGGATCGAACGTCACCTAAATAAAGGTAAAGTCGTCGTCGTAGCGGGTTTCCAAGGGATAACCAACCGTGAGGCCCTCGAAATCACCACACTAGGACGGGGGGGTTCAGATACCTCTGCTGTTGCCTTAGCGGCGGCCCTACAAGCCGATCAATGCGAAATATACACCGATGTTCCGGGCATTTTAACCACCGATCCGCGTATTGTTCCCGATGCCCAGTTAATGAGTGAAATTACTTGCGATGAAATGCTAGAACTCGCCAGTTTAGGGGCAAAAGTTCTGCATCCTCGGGCCGTAGAAATCGCCCGCAATTACGGCATTCCCTTAGTTGTACGTTCGAGTTGGAGTGATGAACCCGGAACCCGCGTCACCTCGGCTAAACCCCAACCCCGGCCATTAGAAAATTTAGAACTGTCTCATCCCGTTGATGGCATCGAATCCGATCTCGATCAAGCTGCTATTTCATTATTACGAATTCCAGATCGTCCCGGTATTGCTGCTAATTTATTCGGCGCAATTGCCCAGCAACAGTTAAACGTGGATTTAATTATTCAATCAATCCATGAACGCAATACCAATGATATTACTTTTACGGTCGGTCAAAACTGTTTTAATCAAGCGATCGCCGTGGCGGATGCGATTTTACCCGCATTGACAAAAGGATATTCTCAATTAGAAGAAGAACCAGAAGTCAAAGCAGACGATGCCCCCATTGCCAAAGTGAGTATCGTTGGGGCCGGGATGATTGGTCGTCCGAAAGTTGCCGCCCAGATGTTTACTACTTTAGCTGAAGCCGGGATTAATCTTCAAATGATTTCAACCTCTGAAGTTAAAGTCAGTTGTGTGATCGCCGCCACCGACTCTCAACGGGCAACCACAGCCTTAGCAGAAGCCTTTAAAGTGGATCTAAAATCTCCCAAACCCACTGTCGAAACCCCCGCAAATTTACCCCCAGTCAGAGGGATCGCTTTAGATCGTAATCAAGCCCGCTTTGCCATTCGTCATATCCCAGATCGCCCCGGAATGGCTGCTAAACTCTTTTCACTCCTGGCTGACCATAATATTAGCGTTGATATGATTATTCAATCCAAACGCTGTCATCAAGTTAACGATCAATTAACCCGCGATATTGCCTTTACGGTTTGTCAGACTGACGCAGATGAAGTGAATAATTTACTAAACAAAATAGCCCCCGAATTAGGCTGTGGTGAAATTGTCATGAGTTGCGCGATCGCTAAAGTCAGTGTGGTTGGATCGGGTATGGTCGATCATCCCGGTGTGGCGGCTAAAATGTTCGCGGCATTAGCAGCAGAAAAGATTAATATTTCAATGATCGCGACTTCTGAAATTAAGATTAGTTGTGTGGTGGATGAAGAACAAGGCGTAAAAGCCTTACAAATTATTCACGCCGCTTTTGGTTTATCAGGCGATCGCACTACAACTATACCAGAAGCAGTTAGTGTTGGGTGAAAAGGAGGCAGGAGGCAGGAGACACCGAGTCAGGAGTCTGCAATTCAGGAGTCAGGAGTCTGCAATTCAGGAGTCAGGATTTTTGATGATTCTGTTCCCCGTTCCTAACCCCCCATCAAAGTCAAAGCGAAGCCTCCTTAGGTTTCCCCCTACCCCCCTTACCCCCCTTACTAAGGGGGGACTGAGGGGGGATGGGGGACTGAGGGGGGATGGGGGACGGAAGGGGGATATCTTCGGGGGGACAAAGGGGGGATTTAACCCTATTGCCTACTCACCCACTGACCCACACCTGACACGATATGATATGATTTGCAGAATTTCTCCGCTATAATAAAGCTGATAATAAACAATTAAATAGGGGGCATCCTAACGGAGAGAAAACTATAGGAGTTCCCTCAATGAAGAATTTGCTGCCCTCGGACAAAGAATCTTTACATCAACAAGTAGAATCATTATTACAGCTTCTACAGCAAGATTTTAATCCCTATCAATTTGATATTGATGCCATTCGTTCTACTTTAAATAAAGCGATTTCTCCCACATTTGAAATTGTCTTTGCGGGGGCATTTAGTGCGGGAAAATCCATGTTAATTAATGCCCTATTGGGGCGAAAACTATTATACAGCGCCCAGGGACACGCCACCGGAACAGAATGTTATATTCGCTATGCAGAACAGACAGAAGAACGGGTGGTATTAAGCTTTTTAAGTGAAGAGGAAATTGATAACCAAGTACAAGAGTTATGCCAACAATTACAGTTTAAAGGCATTCAAAAGATTAATCAAACAGAAGAAGTCGAAGCCCTCAAACAACAAGCCGAAGCAATTATTCAAACAGAAGGCGGTGAAGCCCGTTCTGAACGCGCCAAACAAGCCAAAGCATTAGAACTATTATTAGCTGGATTTGAGGCCAACCGAGAACGAATTAAAGCCGATAAAAATGCGACTTATGCAATGGAGGAATTCAATATTTCTAATATTGAGGAAGCCACTAAATATGCCCGCCGTAGCCACAATAGCGCTGTCTTAAAACGGATTGATTATTATTGTCATCATCCTCTCTTAAAAGATGGCAATATTATTATCGATACCCCAGGAATTGATGCGCCAGTAAAAACAGATGCTGAAATTGCCTATAATAAGATTAAAAATCCCGATACATCTGCTGTTGTCTTTGTCTTACGAACCGCCTCAACCGGAGAATTAGCCGTAGAAGAAACCGAACTATTAGAAACTATTCAAGCCAGTTCTAGCATTCGCGACCGCATTTTTTATGTATTTAATCATATCGATACAACCTGGTTTGATAACGAGTTAAAAAAACGTCTGGATCATCAGATTCAAACTCAGTTTCAACAGACAACTCGAATTTATAAAACCAGTGGTTTATTAGGGTTTTATAGTCAACAGGTACAGCAACAAACGAACGCTGCAAACCGTTGGGGATTAGATACTATTTTTACGGATGCTGTGAATAGTGAAAGCTTAAGCGAAAATACGCCGCAGTTTGTCAATGAATTTAATCGTTATTGTTTAGCTTCGGGGCATTTACCGTCGAGTCAATTTCCTATTCCTAGCAAAGTTTTAATTGCAGATCATCCCAATCAAAAGTATACCGAAATTCTGAATCATTTAGGCGAAAGTGTACTCAATCATTTGATTCAAGAAAGCGGTATCGAAGAATTTAGTACGGCAATCAATCGCTATTTAACCGAAGAAAAATATCCTCAGTTATTTATTGCTTTAGCGGATGATTTACAACCGATTTGTATTAACTTACGAGAAAATTATATCAATAACTGGCGAGAGTTGGAGAGTCAACCCCATGAAGTCGATACCATCAAAGAACAGAAACTCAAACAAGTGAATTTGGAGTTAAAAAAAGTCGGAGATCAGTTTTGTCAACACATTGAACTAGAACTCAATAAAGTCGTTGCCAGTAATGAAAATGCTGCATTTGAACAGGATTTTAACCGCTTAAAACGCCGGATGGTTAATCGTTTAGATGAATTAATTCGGACATTTTCTGTCGGAGAAACCTATAAACGCGCCCAAGCCAGTCATAAACGCAATGCAGTTGTTCCTGTAATAGGGATTTTGGCAGAAGCCTTTTATTATCTAGCAAACGAGTTAGAAATAGTCTTAGTTGATGCCACTCAAGAATTAATTAATCACTTCTTTAATCAATTGATCGGACGAGTTCGCAGCGCCAATTATTACGGTAAATTGTATCGGTTATTGGGAAATGATGCTGAGATTGAATCTCGCTTAAAACAGTGGTGTAATGACTCGATAAAAGCCTTAATTAATGAAGCAAAAACAGAATGCGATCGCTATATTCGAGAACGTCCAGAATTTTATTCAGAAGGAACCGTTTCTGTGTTTCAACTTCGTCAAGTATTACAAGAAGCCTGTCGCGGTTATGACTATGAAAGTATGGTCAAAGCAGAACCAGCTATTCGGCAATTATTAAAGATAGATTTCGATCCTAAAATAGGCGAAACAATTGTTCATACCTTCCGTCCAACTATCAATAAAACCCTGATTCATCACTTACTCGAACCGTCCACTATTCTAGTCAATCATATTCTCAAACAACATGATAAAGCCTGTGAACATCTCGCGAAAGTATTAGACAAAGAAGCAGAAGAACAGTTAAGCTTTAATCAGGTTAAACAAGTCAAATTACAGGAGAAAATAATAACCTACAATCAAGCGATTTCAGAGATTAATCAATATTTAGAAGCGATGAATTTAGATCGGCAAACTTTACCCACTATTGAAGAATCAGACTTACAACTTTTACCCATTGCTGTAGAAGATGAGGCTATTGATAATCATCACAATAAACAGGCTGAAGTTGTGTTAACCGATAATTAGTAATATTAAGGCATTCTCCCTGAGTGCCTCTTTCTAGTAAAACTAAAAATTAAGGAGTTACAAACAATGGAAGAAAGAGAAAAAATTGATCTTTCAAATTATGATGATTCTGTGCTACGAATTGATAATGAAGCATTTATTGTTATAGAGTTAAATGATAAAATTGATAACTTTCTTTATAATAATAGAGATACTTTTTTTAATCATATTAAAGGTTATTTATATATTAATCTTGATGATAAATACAGAGAAGTAGGTACTTTTTACAAAGAATGGTGTAAGGAAGGAGTAGAATGTCAACTACTCAAGCCGGGTGAAAAGTGGCAAAAAGGTAAAGTTAGATTTAGCATGAAAATTGAGTTTTTCCCTGATGAAGCTGAAGAGGAAACAGTCGAAGAAAATGGTCATCAGGAAGTTGAGAAGATTAACAATTCTCCTTTAGATGAAATTCGTCAACAGTTAATAGATGAAAGCAACTCCTGAAAAATGTAAGGTGCGTTATTAACGCTACTGATGTAGCTAACTTAGTTATAGTTTTTTGCTGCGTTTGGGTATTCTGTTTTTAGAGATGCTTAAACGCAGCTAGAGTAAATTATTTGTTGATACAAGAGGTGAAATTCATGACAAATCCAATTGAAGTAAAAAATTGCACTGATGATAGTGTTTTTTCTTTCCATACAAGTGGAACCTGTGAATTTAAAAAATTTAGAGAAAGTATATGGGAATATTTGTTAAAAAGTTCAAGAAATTTTGTAGAAGAATCAAGAGAAAGAATAGGCGTTCAATATATCGATCTTATTCGGTTATTTAAAAATGGTGAAGCCTGTCAAATGCTGAAACCTTACCAAGGATGGCAAAAAGGTAAACTTAGAATCAAACTAATACTAGAATTTATTCCAGATGAACCTGAAATAATAGAAGAAAATGGTCATCATGAAACAGAATCACCCTTAGATGAAATTCGTCAACAGTTAGCAAATGAAAACGAAGTATGTATAAAATATAGACGTAGAAGAAAAAAATATTAAATGGGAGATTAAGAATAATCAAAGCAACTCATAATCATAAACGTAGGGTGCGTTATTAACGCACCACAGCCTATCCATTATTAAAGGAATTAATTAAATGACAGATAGAGTAAAATTAGAAAATTGTGAAAATGATGATATTCTTTCTTTCGATGATGAAATTTGTAAAGTAAAAAAAATAAAACAAGCTAGCAATGATTATTGTCATCATATTTCTGATAATTATGTAGATTATATAGGTGAAAATGTAAATATTAGAGGATTAAATATTTTGCATGATTTTGATAGAAGATTTAAAGCAAATTATGAATGGTTTGATTCAGGAAAAGAATGCGAACTTCTTAAAGAAGGTAAGCGATGGCAAAAAGGTAAACTTAGAATCAAACTAACATTAGAATTTATTCCCGATGAACCTGTCGAAGAAAACGATTATCAAGAAATAGAATCACCCTTAGATGAAATTCGTCAACAATTGACAGAAAATAATAAGGTGCGTCAGTGACGCACCCTACAAGCTATATTTTATTTATGTATAATAATTGTATTACGGCTCATCTCAATAAATGAATATTGTTCAAAGAGTTCGACTATTTCAGAGAGATGATTTGTGAATAGGTTCATTAGTTCATTATTGCTAATATTTCCTGTTGTAATGAGTAAAAGCTTATAAGGTTTTTGTTGAATTAAAAAGGAATCCATGAAATCTCTATATTTAGTAATAACAATTCTACTTTATGAAATTGAAATAGAGTTAATTTCAGTATCTGGTGTTGCATTTTTTTGAGGTAAATTTAGAGTATGAATTGTATCATAACCTACTAATTGTAAAAGACGTACAAGACGCATTGGTAATTGTGCATCGATTAAAAATTTCATTGCACTATGTGATAGATTCTTTTAATCTGAGTAAGTTGAGTCGCAAATTGCAAAGCAGCCAGGATATCTTCTCTTTCTAAATCTTCGTAATCTTCTATAATTTCATCTGTCGTCATACCCGAACTTAATAACTCTAAAATCAACTCTACAGGATAACGTAATCCTCGAATACAGGGTTTACCATGACAAATATCAGGATTGATTGTAATTCTTTGGGTGATTAAATTTTCCATTGCAATAATTAGGGAAATGAATATAATTTTACTATACTTGATTTTCTTCGGTGTTTGTAAAAATTTGCCCTATTTAACTTTAAACTGATAACAACAAGGTGTTGATTAACACACTCTACTGGGTATTCTAATTTTAGACGCGCTACTACGCAATAACTAATAATTGAGGAGATTAAAAAATGACAGATCCAATTGAAGTTAAAAACTGTGCTGATGATGAAATTTTTTCTTTCATGGATGAAACTTGTAAGTTTAACCGGTTTAAATATGAAGTATGGCAATCTATATATACTCATTCTGGAAATATCACACAGCAATTAAATAACCAATTAGGTGTTAAACATCTTAATATTGGCCATAACTTATTTACAGAAGGGAAAGAATGCGAAGTATTGAAACCTTACAAAGGATGGCAAAAAGGGAAGATAAAAATAAATATAACTATTGAGTTTATCCCCGATGAACCTGAACCTGTCGAAGAAAACGGTCATCAACAGACTGATAACTTAACAGAATCACCGTTAGATGAAATCCGTCAACAATTGACAGAAAATAACTGATAACGACAAGGTGCGTTATTAACGCACCCTACATGAAATAAAAAGTATATGAATTCTAAAACTCCGCGAATTGTGATTCCGCCAGTCGTTAGAAAATATGTATTTGAACGCGATCGCTATTGTTGTAAAAGTTGTGGGCGTAATAATAAACAAACTCAAATTACTATCGATCATATTATTCCTTTGGCAAGAGGGGGTAGCAATGATATCAGCAATTTACAAACTCTTTGCCGTCGTTGTAATAGTCGCAAACGAGACTCTCTCGATCCGCGTTTTAATCGCTTTTACCGATAGCGTCCCACAACGTACCTGCAATATAAATCTTGTTCTTTAAGGCTAGAACTTGCTACAATCAATCTCGGTATTTGAGGAGAACTGATGAATTGGATTCGCTACGTTGCGGTTGCAGTAGTTAATACATTTGGAGTGGTTGTGGGCATTATTCTTGTTCCAACTCCGGCCGCTTTAACTCAATCTTTACCCTCACAATATCAAATAGAAGAGTCGGGGCAAACGTTTCAAACGCCACCGACTTTAGAGATGACTGAAATTACACCAACATCACTAGAAGAATTATATCGATTGCGCGATCGCATTTCGGCGGAGTTAGCCCAAAAATCGGGGCCACCGAAGTTCGATCCTTCCGTTGCAGCTTGGGAATATGAATTACAGCGCCAACGTTACCAAGCGTTACTGGAAGCCCAGAAAATCACCCTACAGCGGATCTCAATTGAAGAAACAGTCGATCAACTCTGGGAGTCGGCGTTAGGCCAAGCCAGGCAGGCGGTAACAGCCGGAGAAGATCAAAACTGGCAACTGGCGCAACAGTATTGGTTACAGGCGATTGATTTCTTGCGGCAAATTCCCAGTGATACGTTTCGCAGTGTATCGGCTATCGATAAAATTATAGAATATCAAGGTTATTTAGCGATCGCCACCTACGAATTCGCTATCGCCAACCAGTCGGAGGTTCAACCCCCAAACCTACAGCAAACACCCACCCCAACGCAACCGCAACAGACTGTCGTGACCCCTGAATTTTCGGGTTTTGCTATGTATGGCGATAGCAACCGAGATGGGGAAGTGAATGCGGCTGATGAAGTCCGTCCGCAGCAATGGTCAGTTGCCAAAGGGCCGTTAATTTTGTTTAATAATGATGATGATAACCGGGATGGTTTACCGGATTGGCAAGATTTACAAGTCAATGGTGAATATGATGCTGAAGATTTAGCACCTATTCATTTTAAATTATCTGGTGAATATGATAATGCCGAAATTTACATCACTGCTGATGCGGAAGCAAAATCTTATATTAATCTGTTTCAAAAAACAATTCAGGGTTGGCAACCTGTAGATTTATCGGGTGAACAACCGTTAAAATTAAGTGATGATATTATACTGGGAATAGAAGCGAAACAATTTGCTCATCGTAACTGGACAGGGTTAGTGACATTAACCGCAACAGCCCGTCAATATGGTGAAGAAATTGCTTCAGATTCGATTCAAATGGGCGTTGCACCTTGGATTATGACACCCAATACCGCTGCTGTTTCTCAAGTGCATCTCAGCGATCGCATCGGTAATCAAGACATTATTAATCAAGTCAAACAAGTAGCTGAAGCTACCGGGGCAACGACAAAAATTACATCAGGGGAAACGGCTTGGATGCAAGATACCACAGAAATTGGCTATGTTCAATTTCCGAATGCTTCAGGTGTGCATCAATATCCTGTTAGTTTAAAAGGAAATAGGGTGGGAGAAAATAAGGATTACAGTCAATCGTTAATGAGTCGAAATTTTGGTTGGTTTGAAATGGGAAAATCACGAGTTTTAGATCCATTAAATCAATGGTTAGATGAATATAGTAATTTAGCGGTGACACCGCCGTTACCGAATTATCCCATGGGGCGAATTTATTATGGGAAAGCAGAAGATGAAACCTTACATCCGGATGTAGTTGAGTTTATTAAAGCCCAAAAAGTTCAAGGGCCGCCGATTGAAATTGATACCTCTTGGTTAATGTTGCGTCATGTGGATGAAATTATTAGTTTTATTCCCAGTCAAACGGGGGAACCGTTACTATTAATTGTTAGTCCAGAAGCGGGGATTGAACTATTAGAAGAATTGGCTGAAACGGGATATGAAGGCGCTGCATTAAATCGGGGTTTAAGTACTCAAACTACAGTTCGGGCTGCCTTAAATAATCAAGTTTTAATCCAATATAATCGCAATTTACAACGGCAAAATATTGATCCGATTATTAGACAATTAAAGCAGGAGTTGAATTTAACAGACGAACAAATTATTCAAGTTCCGGTATTATTTGGTTACAGTGGATATGCTTGGTGGCCGAACTTAATTAATTCAGTTTATATTAATGGAGAATTGTTAGTTTCTAATCCTCGTGGCCCCCTCATTGATGGTCGAGATTATTTCCAAGAAGACTTAAAACAACGACTAGCCATTGCAGGAATTCAGATTAACTTTCTCGATGATAGTTACTATCAAGAACTTAAGGGCAATCTTCAAGGGGCAATTAATACCACCCGTGAGGGTCAAGAAGTTCCATTTTGGCAAGCTTTACCTCAGGAGTAAGGAGCTTGCCCTGAGCCTGTCGTTCGCGGAGCGTGACGCTAGTCGTAAGGGTCAGGAGTATTGACCCATCTCCCTTGTCTACCTTGTCTCCCTTGTCTCCCTTGTATCTCTTCCCTGTTCCCTATCGCTAATCGCTACGCGCTATAATTTACCGTCGCCACCAGGGTCTATTTTCGACTGGAGGATTAACAAAGTCAACTCGACGGCGAATATCCTCTATTTTCCAATTGGTTAATTCTGCTAAATTTTGAATTTCTTGTTCTTGTTGTTCTCTCATACTGATAACATAATCGTTTGCTGCCTCACATTTTAGTTCCCCTCTGTAGGGGTGAGTAATCACATATCGACCTTGAAACAGTTGCTGATTTGCTGTTTCTTGAAATTGTAAATCTTCGGGAAAGTTCTCCCGTGTATAACGGAGATGAATTCGACTAATAAAAACATTTGAATTGCGTCCAGAATCTAACCAAAATACACCCGCTTGTTTAAGTTCTTCATTACTTAACGGTTCAGCCGAACATGGATCGCAATTACTCATATTCCAAGCATATTCTAAAAACGCCGCCTGTTTCTGATGACGTTCATAGGTTTTTTGAAACATTGATTTATAAAATCCGACAAATTCTTCTTTAACAAATTCGGGGATTTCAAGATCAGATGGAATCTTAACTGTGCGATAATTAACTAATTCGGTTTCACCTTTGGGCGACAATAAATATACAATTAAATCCTGTTCATCTTGGCTATTCACCATACCTAAACGAATCGGTAACATAAAGCGAGGAGATTCATACGCCATCACTAACGGACTTAAAGATTGAAATTCTTTTTGGTTAAATTCAGCCAAGTTAACTTTCGCCACAAAAAACTTCATATTCTGACGAATATAAGGCTGTAATAATGAAGCGGCATCCGGTGGAATTTTGTAGCCATTTTGAATTAACCAAGTCTCTAAACCATCGGATTCTTTTGCACTTAAAATTAAAATATCGTACTCTCCGACGGTAAATTGGGATTCAATTGTAATCCCTAAACTGCTATCACTTTGCGGGGCAGGGGCTGACTCTAACGTCATATTTGCTCCGCCTCGAGTCCCTCTCATCATGGCTGGAAATCTCTCAGCACAAGGATCTTCATCGAAATATTCCACTAACCGAGGCGCACTGAATGCATCCATTCGTTCGATAATTTCAGTGTCTCCTACCCAAACTTGATCTTGACTGAGGACAACCGGCACAGGCACCACTAAAGCAAAGTCCTTAACTGCCCCTTGATAGTCATTTGCCATCGTTAGAATGGTGCGGTTACCGTCTCGGGCTAAAATCACTTGAGAAGCTTGGTTATACAAACTCGCGTCTGCTTTTGCCACATAAAATCCACAAAATGCCCAGGCTGAGGTTGGAGCCAAAATCAACGTTATTAATATGAGAAAGAATACCAGTAAAAATCGAGGAATTTTAATCATAATCTGTCCGAATTAGCAACAATTCGAGATGCACCCCAGTTAAAGCGAGATTCTGACCAAATTGAGTCTAAAATTAGAGTCAATGGCGATAGGAAAAATAGCGCCCAAAAAATGGCAGTTGTAACGAAGAATTGGTGTTGTAAGATGAAGGTGACCCAGGCGATCGCAGTTGCCCATATTATACGACTCCAACGGGCATTTGGAATCGAACGGGGGTCAGTTAACATAAACAGGGCAAACAGCAATAAACTGCCGCTGGTGAGGTGATGGGTATAAACATCCCAACTCCAGCCTAACCACAGGTTTCTCAACGCTTCTAAGCTGGCATAGACCCCTAAAAAGACGGCTGAGGTTTCCCATCGTCCGACTTGTTTTAAAATCATACCGCCTGTGGCAGCAAATAATAGGAAATACCACCAGTCTGTCCCCCATTGTCCGGGAGAAACCCATGCATCTTGAGTTAATAGTAAAGTGGCGATAATCCCAAAGTTAGCCGGATTAAAAAAATGCTTTCCTTGATAACGAAATAAAAATTTACTCGCAATGGCTAAACTTCCCGCTAAAGCCATTGTCATCGGGTGATTGGTTCGTAATAATAAGCATAGTCCTAAAGCGGTAATTAAGGCACTTTTCCAAGAAGAATAAAAGGGTTGTCGAGTTGCGGAAGTGGGTTGAAGATTCCAAGTGATGGCAACAGTTGCGATGGCTTGAGTCAGTAAACAACTCACAATGACAACAATAATCTGTTGCGGATGAACAGTCCAGTCGCGGGTACTAATTCCTAAAATTAGAAATGAAGCGAGAAACAATATTTGGGCATGGCGTGCATCTTTAAACATAGAATGGATTCTCCGCTGTGCAGTCTGTTTTTATAATATCCTACGCTCAAAGTCGAGAGTTTATCAGAGTTACAATTCTTCTATTTATCAAGAAAATCCTTAGCCAATTCACCACTTTAATTTTATGATAGAACAATTTCAACCCACTCAAAGTAATAGTAATTCGATAAATTGATCTAATTGCTTTTGACACTGTAATGTTTGTGCTTTACCCAGTTGCTGAATCGCTACTAAATTTTCTTGAGAGGCATCATCTATCGGTAAAACGCCTTTTTTAGGTAAAATTGGATTAATTCTGAGATATTGATCGGGAGATTCTATCGCATCATAAATCTGTCTCATTTGATAATCAACCGTTTCGGCTACCCCCGTCATAATGATATCAAATAAAGGAATTAACCAGCTAATATTTCCCCAGTCTTTGGCTTGTTTATAAAGGTATGCTTTTTTAACATCTCCCGTGCCTAATGACAAAATCGCCATCTCTTTTGCAGTCGGACTTTTTTGACGATTCATTTTAAGTCCAGAAGCACTATTAAACTTATTTCGGACTTCTGCATAAGCACACAGTGCCGGATTATTGGCAAATACTCCCCCATCGACTAAGTGATAGGTTTCGTTATTCAATGAAAAAATTTGAGCCACTTCAAAGAATGTTGGTGCGGCTGAAGTTGCCCTCAAAACATCTCTGACTAAATAGTTTTGTTTTTGATCAATTTTAGCATCGTGTTGAGTGAAAAAGTGTGTTTTTCGATTTTCAATATCATAGGATGTAATTAAACAAGGCTTTAATAATTCACTCAGTTTTAAATCCCCTAAAAAGTCACTGGATAATTGTTGGAATTCATAATGGGAATACTTTTCATTGATAAATCCCCCTAAATTTTTAATCGTATGTAATAAAGACTTATAAAATACACGGTGTCCTTCTCTTAAGAAGAAATTTACCACATCTTCAGCTTTATATCTGGGTCGATTTCCCGTTTTCGGATCGGGGGCAAGATACAAACAGGATGAAATACCTCCGGCACTTGTCCCCGCAAATAAATCAAAATAATCCGCAATTCTAGCATCGGGATTTCCTGTTTTTTCTTGCAGTTGCTGTTCAACATAAACTAAAACCTGAGCCGGAATCAGTCCTCTTAACCCTCCCCCATCAATGGATAAAATACGTGTAAACTTTGCCATATCATACTCCCTGTTTTGAGAAAAAAATCAAGCTATAAAAAATATTATATAACAAAAATTATAAGTTTTTAATTTCACTAGATAAATTTTTTACTCACTTTCATCTTCTCGTTTTCACACTTGCCAATAATTTGCTAAATAATCTCTAACATCAAAAAAGTCTTGCCAAGGAATATAAGCTTTTCCTTGTTCATCTAAATATTGTGCCAAGCGATCGCGAGCAAACACAATCGGCGTAGTTAATGCCATATTTAAATCAGTAATTGAATCTCCGATTGCAATCTTTTCATCGGCTGAATATAAATCCATCACCTGAACTTTTGCCACTAATTCTGTTCCCGCTTCAAAATCAGATTGAGCCTGCCAATATTCACCTTTCGTATTAATTTTAACCGCATAAATCCCGGCAATTTTATCAATAAAGGGTTCTAAAACGGTTTCAACCATTAACTGAATGCCCCCAGAAACAACCACAAAAGGAACATTTTTGCTATCTAAAAAATCAATCAGTTCAACTAAACCCGGTCGAATTAATTGAGCGCGAGAAAATTCAATGACCTCTGGATACCGAGAAGAAGGAATCGATTCTAACATGATCTTAACTCCTTCTCTGAGAGTCATTGTTCGATTATATAATTGCGGAATAATTTCGGCTGCAACAAGAGGGCTAAATTGTTTTAGCAGGGCGACAAACGTTTCTTGAACTGTAATTGTGCCATCAAAATCACAGAAAACAATAGATTTCATAGATGAAAAGGAGTCAGGTAGGGGCGCATTGCATGCGCCTTTCTTTGATCACAATGCGCTAATTTTTAATCTTTTCCACGTATCCCCACAAACTATAATCTCGGCTAATCCAACCTTGAAAAAATGCCATTTGACTCGGATCTTCTTGCACTCGTTTATAACGGTAAAGAATCCGTTCATTCACCATCTGCAACGCAGTAAATTGATTATTTCCCTTCTGCAATGCATCCCAAGTCGTACTATCAAACACACCCGTTTGAGGTAATCCTAAAGCCTGTTGTAAAAACGTAATTGAATTATTAATTCCAAAATTAACCGCCGTATCAAACATCACAATAGATAACGCCGGATGCATCACAGCGGCTTTACTACTATCCCAATATTGTTGATAAATTTCGAGTAACTCCGCATCAGATATTTGTGCCACATCCAATGGCGGTAAGCCCCGCTGCGCCCGATAAGCATTATATTCTGTTTGCAAAATCCCGCGATAGGTTCTACCGCCTTTATCGGCTGGATGATTGCTAAATCCCCCTTCAAAATACAAAGTAAACCCTAAAGCGGCATCAAACAGTCGTTTCTCGTAATTTTCGCTGGCTTGTTCACCGCTCTCGGCGCGGATCAATTGCGGTTGAACTAAAGGCACAGATAAAGCAATGCTTAGACCTAAAATACTGTTAAACAGACAAGATTTAAGATTCATGTTGAGATTAATCTAATACTGCTAATTCACGCTATTGTATGGTTGACTCTACCCGGATACTTTACACAAAAACCCATCCATTTTCATTACGAATCTCGTTAATCACCCAGAAATGCTACTGAGGACTGTCTGAAGAACTCGGCGCGCTGGGAGTTGGCGCAAATGGATTCGGTGCTGGGGGCGCATCTCCTGGAGCAGGTAACAATATACTGGGTTCTGGATTCGTTCCCGGTGTAGCAGGGTTTTGAGGATTAATTTCAGGAGTTTCGGCAGAACTGGGTAACGTCGCCAAGGCAACCCGAGAGCCGCCCACCGCCCGCATTTGATCTAAAACCCCAACGACATCGTTATATCGGGCATCTTTGGGCGCATACAACACCATTAACCCACTGGGGTTCCAACGTTTAAATCGTTTCAACTGCCGTTCTAACTGGCTCGCACTCAACACCTGCTGATCGACGTAGGTTCGGCCCTGAGCATCAATCCCCACAATCAGCATTTTTTGCATTTGGGTTTCCCCAGTACTGGCTTTGGGTAAATCCACTGTAATCGCTTGCTGACGAGTCAGTTGTAATGCCGCTAAGATAAAAAAGGTCAAAATGCAGAAAACCACATCAATTAGCGGTAATAACTCAATGCGTCCCTCGTCGCTGGGAGTATCTAAATTCAGTTTCATCGTAGTTTAAGACTCCTGTTTTTCATCTAAGCTTATAGATTCATCAAGTACATCATTCGTTTCAATCGATTGATCTTCCGATGTTGAGGGAAAGAGGGCCATTTTCGGTTCTGTTTGTTCTGTTTGTTCTACTTCTTCTTGTGGTTGTTGTGCGGGGGGTTCGGGTTCAACTTCTGGCTTGTCTAACCAGGATAACTGAGATTTCACGCTCGGCCAATCTTGACGATAAATTAACTCCATCTCATTTCCGGCTTTATGAAACACTTTAGTTTGACTAAAAGAAAAAGCCTGAAACAGACGATAAAACGTTAAACTGACAATGGCGATAATCAAACCCGTGGCTGTACTAATGAGCGCTTCGCCAATCCCTAATGTCACCTCAGAAGCCGAAGAAGTCCCAATATCCCCTAAGCGAATTGAACCCAAGGAGTTGATTAACCCTAAAACAGTTCCCAGTAATCCTAACATTGGGGACAGGGCAATCACCGCTTCTAAGATTTTGTCACCCCGACGCATCGCTGCCAATTCTTCATCTGCGGCTGCTTCCAACGCCAAGGTAAACAATTCAGGGTCTGGGGTTTCTAGGCTGAGGGGTGCATATAAAAACCGTCCCATGGGTTGATTATTAACTTGTTTTGCTGTTTGATAAGCAACGCCCCATTGTCCCCGGCGGGCTGCATCGATCACACGGTTGAAAATTTGTTGTTCTCGGGTGAGGGTATTGGCCCAAAACCATAACCGTTCAATAATTGTACTGACTGATAAAATTGATAAAACCAGCAGGGGCCACATGGCGGGGCCACCCTTTGCAAATAGTTCTTGTATATCCATTTAAATTCTTAACTCCTCGATTGTCTTCCTTGCCCCAGAGTTTTATACAACAATTGTTTTCACTTTGCCATTAAGCGGATCAAACAACAACAGTAGTTTTGTTCAGTTTCACCTCAGCATTTTAAACTAAATTGAACTGAAGTGTACCGTTTTGTGGGACGCTTTGTGTAAAGTTGATGGTATATTTCAACTCACGGTCACGATTCACTCTTGTCAGTCAAGCTGAAGTGAAGAGTTGCGCCGACAGGGATGAAGCAGTTATGATTTAAAGCCACGGGCCAACTCTGAGTCGAGAGATGATCCATTGAGTTTATTGGATTAATGAAGTCGATTATCTTTAGTGTCGGGGCGAAGACCCCCGTTACACGAATGTTAGCGGCGGGATGAAACCTCGACCAATAAACACTCACTGCGTAGTATCCATATCTTAGCAAGTTTTTGGTCACAATAGAAACTGTATGCTAAACTATATTTAGGCTAGCGAGGTTAGCATAAATGTTAGTCTTAGAATTCAAAGTTAAAGCTAAACAATATCAATATACAGCTATAGATGAGGCAATACGCACGGCTCAATTTGTCCAAAATAAATGCTTGCGTTTTTGGATGGACAATACGAAGGTGAACAAATATGATCTTAATAAATATTGTCGTGTATTAGCTCATGACTTTGACTTTGCTAACAAACTAAACTCACAAGCTAGGCAGTCCAGCGCTGAAAGGACATGGTCAGCTATAAGATCGTTTTTACGACAACTGTAAACGGAATATTCCCGGCAGAAAGGGGTTTCCAAAGTTCAAGAAAAACTGTCGTTCTGTAGAGTATAAAACTACGGGATGGAAGTTAGACTTAACGACCAGAAAAGCCATTACTTTTACTGATAAGAATAAGATTGGTAAAATTAAGCTAGTCGGTACTTACGACCTAAACTTTTACCCGATTGAGTCTATCAAGCGAGTCCGGTTAATTCGTAGGGCTGATGGTTACTATTGTCAGTTCATCCTATCAATTGATGTCAAGATAGATACTGAGCCATCTAATAGTGTAATTGGGTTGGATGTAGGTTTAAGGTCTTTCTACACTGACCAGAACGGCAACAAGATTGATAACCCCAGATTTCTGAGGAAAGGAGAAGCTAAACTTAAAAAACTTCAAAGAAGACTGTCTCGAAAAATAAAAGGTTCTTCTAATAAAAGGAAAGCTAGACAGAGATTAGCTAAGGCTCATCTTAAAATAAGCAGGCAACGTAAAGACTTTGCTGTGAAGTTAGCAAGGTGCGTAATTCAGTCTAATGATGTGATAGCCTATGAAGATTTAAGAATCAAGAACTTAGTAAGAAATCATTGTTTAGCCAAATCAATTAATGATGCTGCTTGGTATCAGTTTCGTCTTTGGCTTGAGTATTTAGGAAAAAAACATAGCAAGATAACAATTGCTGTCCCGCCTCAATTCACCAGTCAAAATTGTTCTGATTGTGGAGAGAAAGTCAAAAAATCCCTATCAACGAGAACTCATATTTGTGCTTGTGGATGCCAATTAGATCGAGACGAAAACGCTGCCCGCAACATCTTAAAACTTGGATTAAGTACCGTAGGGCATACGGGAACTTGGCTACAAGATAGCCTAAACGCTTCTTCGAGGATACCTCTACTTTTTCAGGAGAAATCCTGTCTAAGCAAGTCACCTCTGTGAACAAAGAATCCCCCGTTACAGCGACGAGAGGAGCTTAACGGTGGGAGTGTCAATGCCTAACTCAAGACGCTCTACCCTACAGATGATGACAAGTTGCGATCGCGATTGACCCGTTTCTACACTCCACAACTAACAAATTACCCAAAAATGAATCAATCTTAAAGTCTAGTTTTTTATAGAAATAATTTTTCAATATTTCAAGCGAGAATGCCGAGGCGAAATCAACTTTGAGGACAAATTTTAATGGGTAATCAATAGAATAAAATAGATTAATTTTACGTCAATCGCCGAATTATTAGGCTTTTAGGATGGATATACATTGGTTTCACTACCAAATCAGATAGTTTTCTTAAATTTTTGGCTTAGCTTTCTCTTGAAACGTACGGATTTGACTTAGCCAATGAGTATGTTAAAATAAGAACATCAATTTAAACTTCCTGCATTGTTAGGCAGCCCCAAAGCAGAGTGAATGCATGACTAATAAAATTATAGCTGTTAACAAACCCAATAAGCCTGAACCACCGGCAACACCAGAACCGACTGAGGTCAAACAGGAGCAGAAACCAGTAGAAACTACCAAAAAACTGGTCACTCGTCCTAGTCCGAAACCGCAAAAATCTTTTTCTAGACCCTCTAGAACCCCTAAACCTAAGCCCAGAAAGATCCCCGAACTGACAGAAGCCCAAAATGCAGCGGGTGATACTTTCAACGTGGGGGATAGAATTCAGGTCAGAGCGCCTTGGGGAATTTGGGCTGAGGCAGAGATTGATAAGATTTATCAGGTCAATTCAACCGATATCGTCGCGCATTTTGTCCCAAAAACAGAACGCTCTGGTTGGAATTGGTTTGGAGGATGTATTAGCAGTGAACTGCTGCAAAAATCTCCCGACTCAGAATAATCATTACATTTAAATCATTCATTCTCAACAGTTGAGAATTTTACCGACCCCAGTTTTAACTCAATTGGGGTCAATTCTATGATTGAATATGATCGACCATTAAAGCCAGGACTTTTGCTATTTATAACTCTAGAGAGAGGATGAGTCTGCTGATACAAAGTAAACTAAAATTTAGAAAAAATCGCATATTTTATAATTTATGAACAGCAGTTTATTTGATAAAATTTTCCGAGATAGTGAAGGTAATATTGTCATTGCTCAGCCCCCCAATTTACCTCTGGGTACAGGCATTGCAACAACAGCACTAAAGTTTTTGTTCACCGATGGTAACTTCTACACGGTTCTAAATGTAATCGCATTTGGTTCTTTATTTACCTGGGCCTGGTTAGAATTGTTTGATGGTGTTAACTATTTTCGTCGCGCACTCGGCTTGATCGTACTATTGATTTTAATTGGCTCGAAATTATCCAACAACTCAATTTAGAAAATTATCATCAACTCACCTCAAATCATAGATTCGGTAATATCCCAGTCTAATAATGTAGCTGCTCGATAACAAATCAACAATCAATGGTTTTCAATATACCTCGGCGAATACGACCCATGTCTTGGTATGTTGTACCCAATGTTAGGATTTGTTATCCACAATCTAACCCACCATCAGCAATCATAGGGTGTCGGACTGAATTGATCATGGCATAGTTGACTGAGGTAACTGACTCTTGGCAAGAGTATGAAGCGATGAAGAATCAGCCATCTTTTGATAAAGTTTCAATTTTGTGAAAATCGTCACACAATTGTCACCCACTTATGCTATTGTTTGAATTATGGATAACTATTTCCGAAGACAACTCACAATCCATGCATCCATCAGATTGAGTCTTTGGGAAGAATAAAAAGTAAACCATTTGAAAATTTCAACAACTTAAGAGGTATTATGAGCCAACAGGTTATACACCCGATGGAGAAATTCCAAACTCAGGTGAAATCTCTCGTCAATTCAAATATTATTCAGCCGACCGATCGGCTCTGGAAAATCGCCTTTCTGTATGAGAAAGATTGGGGATTTTGGAAGAAAGAGCTATTAGAATTTGGCTTTTCTATGCAAGATCCGATTAGCGAACTGATTGCTGTAGATGCTTGGGACGAAGATTAAAACCGACTCGCTTATATTCAAATGAAGCAACGCAGCGAGCCTTTGAATGGTGAACATGGACAAACCTTCATTATTCCATCACTTAACTCTCACAGTATCACTCCAAAGCATTCTCTAAAGCATCCGCCACTGCTTGCGCTGTGGAATAGCGATCGCGTACCCGAAAGGCTGTAGCGCAATCAATCACATCTCGTAGTTTGGGGGGAATTGTGGGAACAGCATCAAGATTAAACCCATAACCCATTTGCTGTTTACCATAAAACTTGAGCGGACTTTCACCCGTTAATAAGAAAATCAGCGTGGTTCCAATCGCATATATATCTGATTGTGTTAAAGGTTGTCCACGGTCTTGTTCAGGGGCGCTGTATCCCTCTGCACCAATGCGAGTACCAGGGGGAGTTCCGATCTCTTTAACCGCTCCAAAATCGATCAGGATAATGGAGTGATCTCGCTGACGCAGTAAGAGGTTAGCCGGCTTCACATCCCGATGAATCAGGGGGGGTTGCTGACGATGAATGTAATCTAAAATCTTGCAAGTTTGCCGCATCCAATCAATCCCTTGCTGTGGTAACACCGGGCCGTATTGCTGAACTCGTTTCTCTAAATCTTGACCATGAATCATCTCCATGACTAAATATTTTTTACCGTCTTCAATGAAGAAATCATAGAATTGAGGAATACCCGGATGATTTAATCCTTTCAAAATGCGGGCTTCGCGTTCAAATAATTCTCGGGCTTTGGCAATCCGAGACATATCTGCATTCATTTCTTTGATTACCACCATTGGCGGGATGGGTTGGCTATTATGAGACATCATTTGAACAGTGGGGGGATGCCAAGCCACCGCAGTTGAACCCATGCCACCTCGTCCTATGGTTCGTAGTACAAGATATTCTCGAATTGTCCGTTCAACCTGAATCGGATAACCACAATGAATACAAAATAAATTTTCTGGGGGATTGCCACCATGGGTACAGCCGGATGGACTCGGAGTAGCGATCGCCACTGATTTTAACTGAAGTTGTAGCAGCGGCCCACCCCGAGCCAATTCTAAGACCATGCCGCTAGTAACTAAGGTCTGACTGGTTAAAATACCATTGACATAAGTCCCATTCGTCCCGCGATTGATTAAACGCCAGCCCACCGATAAACCACCCGGTTCTAGGGGTTGTAGCTCAACATGATAGCGAGAAACCAACGGATCGACGATCACCACCATGTTATCGCTTGCCCGTCCAATATTAACCGCAGACTTGGCTGGAAACTCCCATTGTTGCAGCGGAGTTTGAGTTTTCGGATCGAGTCGGGTTAGTGTGAGAAGATCGACCATATTCAGCAGTAATGATTGATTGACACTCCCTGCGCTAAAGCGACAGGGATTCTAAGTTCAGCGTAGCAACTTGCTCTAGCAGGCTTGCGCCAACTAGGGTAGAGGTTACTACTCCCTTAGCGTTACTTTGGGTATGCCCTACCCTAGATTTTGCCTTGAGCAAAATATTAATAGCCGCGTTAGTGTCGCGATGTAGAACACATCCACACTGACAGACATGAGTACGGGTAGATAGAGATTTCTTGACTACTCCCTCACACTGGCTACATTTTTGTGAAGTGTAGTGTGGGGGGACAGGAACGGCTAATTTCTCAAACTTGTTAGCAAAATGTTCAATCCACTGCCTGAACTGATACCAACTAGCATCAGCAATTGACTTAGCTAAACAATGATCTCTTGGTGCGCGTTCCTTAGCGGATGTAAAATCCGCAGGGTCGCACCGCTTTTTCAGCATATTGCTAACTCTTAAGTCTTCATAGGCTACTAAGTCGTTAGACTTGCATACGTTACGCGCTAGTCTAAGAGCGTGTTCATTACGTTGCCTACTTACTCTTAAGTGTTTGCGAGAATACCTAGTAGCTCTTGCCTTTTGACGTCTTTTGGAACCTTTCTGCTTTTTGTAGATTTGACGTTGAGTGTGTTTGATATCAGATTCAGCTTTTCTCAAGAACTGGGGATTAGGTTCGCAGTATCCATTGGAGTCAGTATAAAAAGACTCCAATCCCACATCTAACCCAATTTCTTGTCCTGTTTTCGGCTGGAGATCAACACAGTCAACCTCAACACAAAACTGACAGTAATATCCGTCAGCACGGCGGACTAACCTGACTCGCTTAATCGACTTAAGGGGAATTGTGTGAATATCCCACTTACCCAACAACTTGAGTTGACCAATACCTTTTTTGTCGGTAATTGTCAGCCGTCGCTTCGTTGGGTGAAGCTTCCATCCTGATGTCTTGTATTCAACTGAACGATTGTTCTTTTGAAACCTGGGAAAACCAATATTTCCAGTCTTGTTGGACTTGCAGTTATCGTAGAAGCGATTAATTGCAAACCATGCCCGTTCAGCAGATGCCTGACAAGCCATTGAGTTAAGGTCACGAGCAAATATGAATTCGTTGCGTAGTTCTGTTGAGTACTTGTTCAAAGCGAAACGATTAATTTTATCGCCCTTGGATGCATCCATCCAGTAACGCAAACATTTATTGCGGATGAATTGTACTGTCCTGATAGCTTCATTGATAGCTCGATACTGAGCTTGTTTAGCTTTGACTTTGTACTCTAGAACTAGCATTGAATCGACATGTACAATAATGTTGTTTGTTCACTTGTATCAACAATAGCAGACTAGACTAGTATTGTCGATAAAATTCTGTAAACAACCATACATGAGATCGAAATCAATAGAATACAAGCATTACAACCATTCAGTGGGATTAGCCTGTGTCCACCTGGTATGGATACCGAAAAGAAGAAAACCTGTGCTAATTGGAGATGTGGCAACACGCTGTAGAGAAATATTTTATCAGTTGGCTATTGAGAAAGAATGGGATATTATTGCTCTAGAAATAGCACCCGACCATATTCACTTATTTGTTTGTCATCAGCCCAATTATGCAATTAGTCAAGTTGTACAAGCCTTCAAGGGCAGATCTTCACGTTATCTAAGGGGAGAATTTCCCCATCTTTTAAAACTTCCGAGTCTGTGGACTCGCTCATACTTTCATACCACCGCTGGTAGCGTTAGCTCTAAGGTGATTCTGGAATATATCAACGACCCACATCACAATACTCACTAATAGCGTCAAGATGTAGGCGCTTAAAAGCGCGCTTCTTGCCTTCATCCCTGCTCTAAAGAGACAGGGTTTTCGGCTCCGTCCCTAATAAATATTGAGTTGGCAGAAGGGAAGACGAGGGGAGTAAGGAGTCAGGCGTTTATACTTCTGACTCTATTGCCTAAAAATGATCGCTAACAAAGAACCCATAACAAACTTAATTATCTTCTTCTGTTTGATCTTGCGGTCGTACAATTTCGACACTATAGGAGGTTCCTAAACGAGCTGCCCCCGCTAAAATCAGATCGGCGGCTTGTTGGTCAGTCCGAATTTGACCCGCTGCCTTAATCCCTAATTGCCGTTTTGAGAATTGTTTCAGTAACCGCACATCTTCGACTGTTGCCCCCCCATACCATCCCGTATTGGTTTGTACCCAAGTTGCCCCAGCATCAATTAAAATTTCTATTGCAAGCTGTTTTTCTGTATCCGTTAATACAGCGGTTTCAATGATCCCTTTAACCGTTTGTCCGGTCTCTTCAACAATTTCTGCAATTTCTCGATAAAGCTTCTGGGTTTTTCTTTGTTTAATCCAACTCAGGTTAACCATCACATCTAACTCTGTTGCCCCATTTTCTACGGCTTCTTGAGCTTCATAGAGTTTAACAGTTGATGTGGTTGCTCCCGTTGGGAAGCCAATCACTGTACAAACTTGGGGTGATTTCCCCCGTAACTGTTCAGTACAATAACGCACATAGCTCGGATAAACACAAACAGCGGCAAATTGGTATCGTACTGCTTGCTGGCAGTATTGTTCAATTTCTTGGGGAGAAGCAATTGGATTTAAGAAAGTATGGTCAATTAACGGTGATAAATCAATTTCGATGGAGTCAGTTGTCATAAGTGATTGAGGCTGAGGTATCAACGCTATAAATAATCTGATATTAATATTTGAATACTACACTGTCCGAGAGATGAATTTGTGCATTGTTTTGCACAGCAGCCTATTAAAACATTCATATTATCGCCACTGAGTTTATATCGGTAAGCAGTTGGGTTGAAGTCCGATAGCGATCAATAACTGAAACTTTTTGAATAAATGATTCAAGACAAATAACCCTCGACAGATGCATAACACAGAAGGATGCGTTACCATACAAAAGTTAACATTTTGTTGCACTCTCAAGACACAGGGTTAGATTAATATGACAGTTAAAGTAGGAGAGATGGCACCCGATTTTATGTTACCGTCACAAACGGGTGATTTAGTCAGTTTAAGCGACTTTCGCGGCAAAAAAGCCGTCGTTCTTTATTTTTATCCTAAGGATGATACTCCCGGATGTACCAAAGAAGCCTGTGCCTTTCGCGATCGCTATGAAGTCTTTAAAGAAGCTGGCGCAGAAGTAATTGGAGTCAGTGGAGACTCTAGTCAATCTCATCAACAGTTTGCCACCAAGTACAATTTACCGTTTATTCTGCTGAGCGATAACGGCAACGATCTGCGGAAACGCTATGGTGTACCTTCTACATTGTGGGTATTGCCGGGTCGAGTTACTTATGTGATTGACACCTACGGCAAGATCCAACATATCTTTGACTCAATGTTAGAGTTTGACCGTCATGTGGATGAAGCACTGAAAACATTACAGACAGTTCCACAGAGTTAAAGTTTAGTGATTTGTTCTGAGTCAATCGTAGGGTGCGTCCGACAGACGCACCACAAGACCCAAGTTGTAAACTACCACTTGCCCTCACTGCCATAACAAATTACACCTCCTCAGCGCTGTAGAAAAGTTTTTGAGGCAGGCGCATCGTAAAGGTTGATCCCTGACCCAATTCACTCTCTACGCTGAGATCTCCCCCCATCATCAAACACAGTTTTCGGGTAATGGTTAATCCTAAACCGGTTCCACCATATTGACGAGTGGTACTTTCATCAGCTTGAGTAAAAGGATTAAAAATAGTTGTAATTTGCTGATTGCTCATACCAATCCCAGTATCGCTCACTTGAAAAACCAGATCAAATTCAGGTTCTGCTTCTGTGGCAAAATCAATGTGATGGTCAGCAACAGAAACATCTGCATCAGGGGGGGGAACAACAGGATGATGTTGAAGCTGAGTATTTTCTTGCCAAACTTTTAAAGTGACGGAACCATTTTGAGTAAATTTACAGGCATTACTGACTAAATTCAGCAAAGATTGCCTGACTTTTGTAACGTCTGTATACATCAATTCGACAGAGTCAGATACGTCAATTGTCAGGGTATTTTTATTTTTCTCAGCCATCGGCGTAATAGTCGCTTCAACTTCCCAAATTAACGTTTTAACATAACAAGTTTCTAAGTAAAAATTCATCCGACCCGCTTCAATTTTAGAAAAATCTAAAATATCACTAATTAAATTCAGTAGATGTTTTCCGGCGACGTGAATATTTTTTAAATCCGCAACAAAATCATTCTGACCCAGTTCTTGTGCTTCTTCTTTGAGTAATTCACTGTATCCTAAAATCGCATTAAGCGGCGTTCGTAATTCATGGCTCATATTAGCCAGGAATAAACTTTTGGCTCGATTTGCAGCTTCGGCGGCTTCTTTTGCCATCCGCAACTCTTGGGCAGATTTTCGTTCTGTAATATCTTGCGCCATCATTAATAGACATTGATTTCCGGCTAAATCAACTAATTCAAGAGAAATCAACCAATCCCGCAATTCGCCAGAGCCGGTTTGAACCAGAGTTTCTAAATTATGAAGATGACCTTGTTGTGAAACTTGCTGTACAATACTCGGATAAAAGTCTGGATCAGCCCATAAACGAAGCTGAGCCATGGTTCGATTCCGTACCGTTGTTAGACTTGTGCCAAGCTGTTCTAAAAAACTTTCATTCACATCCAAAAAACGACCTTCTGGAAAAGTAGAAATACTTAATCCAATTGGATTGGCTTTAAAGGCTTTAGAAAACCGTTCTTCACTCCGGCGCAACGCCATCTCAGTCTGTTTGCGCTCAGTAATATCTTGAACGGTTCCTGTAATGTGAGTTGGGGTAATTACCACCTGTTCACAAACAAAGCGATCTGCCCCATTGGGCAACACTAAGCGATAATCAATATAATAAGGCTGCCGCTGAGAGAGTGCTTGGTCCACTGCATCACTCACCCAGTCTCGGTCATGGGGATGAACCTGTTTCAGGAAATTTTCAACGCTGGGTGAGGTGGGATTAGAACTTAAACCTAAGATGCGATATAACTCTTCTGACCAATACCAGGTTTGAAGCTGTAGATCATAATCCCAATGACCCATTTTTGCAATTTGCTGAGCGTTGGTTAAGCTGGCTTGACTGGTTCGTAAAGAGGCTTCGGCTTGTCGCCGTTCTGCAACCGTCGCCGCTAGCACCAATCCTGTCACCGCCATCACAATCACAAACGCTTGTAGCGAGAAGATTTGAGGAATATCAGTCACCCGGTCAATAAACGGCCCACTATCGCGCGCCACTCCCCAAACGGCAAACCCGGCAATTAAGCAATGAGCTAAAGTGGTGCCTCGTTGACCAAATCGCAAAGCCACCCAAATCAGCAATGGAAAGGGTAGATATTCCAAAGGATAACGAATGGATGCGGCTCGTGTTCGAGAGCAAAACACAAACCAACTCATAGCCATTAATCCCCCTAACCAAATCATGGCTTCAAGCTGATACAGTCCATATTGACGGACTTTCCTCGGGATTGTATTGGCTGGGTCGGGTTTGGAAAATTCAGCAATGGGGGGATGTAACCAAATGCCTTGAACAGAGCGTATTAGCCAATTTTGACGGGGATTTGTTTGTTGATAGTGTTGTTGTAGCCTGGCTCCCCAAGTGAGTAATAGTGGGGTAATCGTTAAAATACCAACGATATCAGCCAGCCACTGGGTTTGCCAGGTGCTAAACCAGTTAATCTCGTTTGGGGTCGATTGTAGGGAAAAATAGATAAAGCTCAACGTCGGCTCAACTAAGCTGGAAATCCCTGCCACTACGACAATCAGTCCTAACACATCTTGGAGTTGTTCAAGAGTTGGAGATAACCGCAGACGATGCATTAGCCAGCTTCCAAAATAAGCCTGTAGCAGAATTGCCAGGGTGACCACAAAAGCCGGAATCACAGAACTCGAATCCTGAGCCAGGAATGCAAAAAAGGTTCCTAAAGCAATGCCTGACCCATAACGATTACTCAGTAAGTATAGTATGGCGGGAGAAATTCCTGCCGCTAAGGAAATCGGAGAAAAGGAGAGCGGTAATAGGGATGAATAAAAAGTGAGTTGTAAAATTTCATTCATAACGATTGCAACCACGCTTGTGATTAACAAATATCGTCCTATTTTACCCATCACACTGTCGAGGAACTGAGTCTGCATTCTAGTTATCCCGGCTCAGGGAACAAGAGAATTCCTAATTGTAGATTAATCAGCAAGTGATTGATTACCTCAGGATAAATCAAATTATTGGGCAATCTGAGCAAATCAATCCGCCAATTCGTTGGCGAATGAATAGATTGTCAGCTTTCGTCGGATCATATCCACTCATGCCTATAACCGCGTTGTCGCGTTAAAGACACCGCAGGAGTTGAACTAAAGTCCTAGCTCTCCTATCTTTGATGTTGATAGCATTGATCAGACCTCAAAGGCTGACAAACAGAGCAGTGCTTTAGTTGCTTTCGTCCCCATTGTACCTAAAAGCTTTAAAAACTTAAGATCGAGTTATTTTAAGTTAAAGCTGTCTCCTGCACCTAGAGATTGAGATCGGTTGAGTTGTGATATTCGTTGGTACACCCGATAGCGTTCGTCACCGTAGATATTGTCCCATCCTCTACATTCTAAGCGATCGCCTTGCTCTAAGATCACATGAGTGACTTGATAAAAAGTTACAATTTGCTCTAAAGTTTGGCAACGAGTCGGACGAAATTCTGGGCCGTAAAATTGTTGTGCCATCATTAACCGATTATGCCATTCAAGGACTTCTGTATCTTTGTAAGGATGAGATTTCTGATTGATTAAAATCGGTGCGCCCGTCTGTAGTCGAAAGGGGATAAAGTTACCGGAGGTGTGAGGCACAAGATAAAGATCTGATTCGGTTTTATTTTGTTTGACAAACGCCATGACTGAGTCATGGGAATGGCTACGGTTCAGTTCTTTAAGTTGATGGCTGATTCCGACAATTACAAATACAACTAAAATAGTGAGAAAAACCAGATTAATAATTCGTCGATACCGACTAAAAAATAAATGATATTGATGAAATAATATTCTCACAAATACGGCTAAAATTAAGCTGGTGGCAACAGGCATTAAGAAGGCAGAGACTCGCCAAGGCGTTAAGAAGGCTAAGGTTTTATTCTCCGTTAGGAATTGACTTCCTGTTAATAGCGCTGCTAAACCAAAGGGAATGAATAAAATTAGATAGATTTGAGTTTTACGAACTAGATAAATTGCTAAGATTATGACTAAAATTTGTATCCAAGCCACTGAGTTTAGCCAAATTTGAGGTAAGGAATGATGAGGGATTCTACTAATTAATAATGTTCTGGCTTGTTCTGCAATTTCAGGCGAGGTATCCGGAAAATTGAGGGTCATATAAACTACAACCGGCAGGACTAAAGTTAAAGACAAAAGTCCCATTGGAATAATATGAGTCAGTTTATCTTTATTTTGATAACGGATTAGTAGATAAGATAAGGTTAAAATAGCCGCGCTGGGTAAATAAGTGGGATGAACTGTGGCAGCAATAGCTAAAGAAATAATTGAGGCTGTATATTTTTTAGACAAAAATAGATAAATAGATAAAATTATAAAAACACCGAAGTTACTCGTTTGAAAATACGACCCTAAAATATACTGTTTTGCCACACCATAATGTAGATGAATCTGGGTTTCAAAGTCAAAAATATTAATTTTTAAGCAATGGATAACAACTAACAATACAAAATATATCAGTTTTTGAGTATACGATTTTAAATCAAAGATAATTGCCGCAATTCCTATCAGACTATAAATATAAATCCCAAATAATATCCAATAATAAATATAAAAAAACTCGGAAATAAAGCTTGTTTGAGTCAATTGTACAATTGCAGTAAATACAGGCAAAGGATCTAAAGTATTGGCTAACCAATCTTGATCTAAATAACCGTAGCCTGCTTCAGCCATTCCCTGTAAAAACTTAGTATTCTGGTTAGAAGTATAAAGCGGTTGCTGTACATAAGCCAATCCAAATAGAATACCTAAGCCTAAAATTTTTAATAAAGTTAAACCGATAGATTTTATATTTTGCCAAACTATCATTTAATTCATTCCTGAGGATAATCTAAAATACAATCTGTGTTTAATACATATAATTTTGCAGTTTCCAAATCAGAACATTGACTTAGGGTTTGAACCAAAGCCGGAACTTCACCCCTTTGCAGATTTTGTTCTATATTTTGACTAAGAGAATAATACCATTGAGTTAACCATTTATTCTTTAAAATATACTCACTCTCGAATGCAGATTTATCGACTATGATAAAATCAATTTCCTGTAGTCTAATCAAAGTTTTTATAGGATTTAATTCTGTATTATATTGTGCAGTAATAAAATCAGTTGCTCGTTGTTTAATTTCATTATAATAGCCTAAATGATAAGGAACGCTATATTCCCAGCCAAACCAAATAGAACGTTGAGAAAAAGTAGGAATATTATCGACTTCTTTGGTAATTGAAGCAATCACTATATCTTTAGGTTGTTGTTTTAAAAATTGATAAAGTTCGGGAACAGTTCCGATAATATATTGGGTTTTTGGAAACTTTCCCCAAAAGCAAGATCCTAACGCTATGTTTAATCCGATTATTATGATGATTCCTAAAGTTATTGTTTTTTGCCAGTTTTTAATCTGATTTTGATTCAAACTCCAACGAAATAAAAGATCTAAAATGATACAAATAGAAATTCCAGCCGCTAAAGCTAAGATAATTTGAAAGCTGTATCGGGTGTATCGACTCGGAAGATGAAGCTTAAATAAGAAGATATGAGATAAGATAAAACAAGTAAAAGATGAAATTAAAATTTGATAAATTATTTTGGTTTTATTCAGGTTTTCAAACGTTTTAAATTGTGTTGTTAGTATCGGGAGTAGGAGTCCAGCAAACAGTAAGGGAGGACGGAATAAATGACGGGCTAAAAAACCACTTCGTTGACCAAAAACAAAATATTGCCATATATTTTCACTAAAGAAAGCACTGTTTCCCGCACCACCAAATTCTGACCAAGTTCTAGCTTCTTCTGCTGTAATCACTGGGCTATAGCTATTAGATTGAATTGCATACAGTAATATCACAATAAAAGCAATTGCTAAGCCTGTAATACTGACAAAACAGTCATTTTGATTAACATTCAGATGAAGGTTATTTGACTCTATTCTAAATAGTCTTAATATTAGAATACCAAAAACGATTAAAATATATTGAGGATAAAATAAACCAATTAAGCTAATCACAATTCCTGTGAATATAATTGATTTTCGTAACACGTAGTAGAGAAACATTAAAAATAAAGGATAAATAAATGCTCTAGGAGTCGCGGAAACCAAACCATCATTCAGCCACAGTTGTTGATTGAGTAAAATTGATGAAATTAAACCTGCAAGCGGTATAGGGAGAATTTCTAAGCAAACTTGAAAACAATAATAAGTCGTAATCAGTCCTAAAAAAGTCGGTAAAATTTTACTAATAAAAATAGGATTTAGTTGAAATATGGCAAAAAATTGATATAGGGTTTTATAACCCAAAGGGGCTACAGATTGAAAATAATTAGCAATTAAATTATTGGGAAATAATTCAGAATCTAAAAACCGCTGCATCCAAAAAATATGTTGTCGGGCATCATCTTGAATGATATATTCATGGCTAAATGCTTCATGCAAAGCTAAAGAACTATACAGAACTGAAATTGCCAAGCATATCGCTAAAAAATATTTAGAATTAGGGTTATAAAGCTTTATTTTTAGCCGTTTTAAACTATCATTCATTAGGGGTTTTATTTTAATGTTTAGACTTATCTTTAGCTTCAGCTAAATAAATATCCGTTCGATAAGCAATATAGACAAATCCTTGTTTATCTTTCCATTTTTCATAAATAGTTTCTAAGTCATGAATAATCCTCTCCGCTTCTTTTCCCACAATTGGAACATAAGATGCACTTTGAGTTCGACCAATTAAAGCCGGTAAATCCAACTTCTGTTGATGAGCTACTTTAAAGTATCGGAAATGAGTAAAAAGAGAGCTTTCTTTCACATAATCAATGGATTTACGACGGGTTTCTTTTTCTGCTGGATGATATGAAGAAGCACTTTTTAAAATTTGGCTATATTCTTGTGTAAATTCATCGGTTCTATTACGATGATTCCAAACAATTGCTAAGCGTCCTGATGGTTTTAAAATACGATTAAATTCTAATAATGTCGGTTCAGGATTAAACCAATGAAAAGCTTGAAAAGCAGTGACTAAATCAACAGATTGAGCGGATAAATGGGTTTGTTCTGCTGTTCCCACTTTAAATTTAACATTAGGATGAATAGTGGCTACTTTGCTCATTTCACGATTCGGTTCGATTGCAATTACGTTAACCCCTTTATTCGCCAATAACCGAGCAGAAATACCCGTACCTGCACCCATATCAGCCGCAACTAATGTATCAGAAACCTCTAAGTTAGTCAGCACCCTAATAATTGCTTCATCTGGATAGGTCGGTCTATACTGAGCATAATAAGCTGCTCTTTCTGAAAATCGCTTTAAAGGGTTCATGCGATAAAGCATTTTATCTGTTGAGTTAACTTACTTCAATATCTCTCCTTTAATATACTATAAATCTGTTTTTTATGATAGTTTATAATTCTCCTGTTGATTAAAAGTTTAAAATAAACTTATTCTATGTTGATTCAGTCTTTGCGGCATTTTCTGATTACGACAGAAAAAACATTATTTAGTGCAAAAACCTTATTTTGGTTAGGCTTAAGTTTAACAGTCAGTGTGATTTATAGTCTCCTAGTATTTAATCAAGCTTTTGATGGTGATTATATTGTACAAGATGATGCGCGTAAACATATTTTTTGGATGAGTCGTTTTCTCAATCCTGACTTATTTCCAAATGATTTAATTGCTGACTTTTTTCAATCTGTTGAACCGATAGGATTGATTGCAGTTTATCGCTTATTTACCGTCTTCAATATTGACCCGATGGTGATTAATAAATGTCTGCCGTTAGGATTAGGAATGATTATGACTTATTATTGCTTCGGGATTTGTTTTGAAGTCTTCCCGATTCCAATTGCTGCATTTATTGCCACAACTTTATTCAATCAAAGTATCTGGATGAAGGATATTTTTGTTGCGGGATCTGCTTCTTCTTTCTCATATCCTTTATTCTTGGGGTTTTTATATTATTTTTTAACTCAGTCTTATCTAAACATGGTACTTATTCTATTTTTAGAAGGTTTATTTTATCCTCCATGCCTATTACTGTCTGGCAGTATAATATTTATCAGCTTATTTGAATTTAAAAATAAAACACCAATTTTATTCATTAATAATAAAAAACGTTATTTCTATTTATTTAGTTTAATTCTTTCAATCACACTTTTACTCACTTATTTATTCAATACCTCAGAATTTGGGCCGATAATCAGTAAAGCAGAAGCCATAACTTTACCAGAGTTTTATTCAGGAGGAAGAGCCAGCTTTTTTAGTAATAATCCAATTCAATATTGGTTTTTAGGTATTCGTAGCGGTATGATTCCCAGAGGAATTTTAACCCCAGTTACACTCAGTTTAGGCTTGTTATTCCCTGTTTTATTTCTATTTCCACAACAATTTATCCTGCTTAAAAAAATTAAACCCTCAATTATTTTTATTCCAAAACTATTGATAATTTCAATAACTTTATTTTTTACGGCGCATCTTTTACTATTTCGGCTATTTTTACCTAATCGTTATATTAGCCATAGTTTTTATCTGATTATTGCGCTTTTAGCAGGGATTACAATTACTATTTTAATCGATTCACTCTTGTCAACTAAGAAACAATCATCTTTCTTAAGTCTATTAATAGTAGGATTATTATGTTTTACAGTAATTTTTTATCCGAGCTTTTTAGATAAATTTACATCACCTAATTATATTAAACCGAAAGAATCATCACTGTATAATTTTTTATCAAAACAACCTCAAGATACTTATATTGCATCTTTATCTGAAGCGGCTGATAATATTCCCTCGTTTTCTAAACTATCTGTTTTAACAGCTTATGAGTATGCAATTCCTTACCAAATCGGTTATTACACTCAAATTCGTCAACGAACTTTTGATTTAATTCACGCACAATATAGCCTAACTTTAAACCCTATCGTTAATTTAATTAATCAATATGATATTGACTTAATTTTACTAGATAGTCAAGGTTTTACTCTAGAATATTTTGATGAAAATCCTTGGTTAAAGCAATGGAAAAATACAGAGATTGTCAGTCAGGCAAGAGATGATATTACTCAAGGTAAATTACCCGCTTTAACTGATCATATTAAAGATTGTTCTATTTATCACAGTGAAAAATTTTTTATATTAAAAGCAGCTTGTATACAAGAGAAGATAAATTGATGACGATTACAGTATTTTGATATTCACTTTTAAATCATTTTCCCAGGTTTTAATATAGTTGAGAAGTCCATAAATTAAGACAATAATTCCCATCATTTCCATGACTTCTTCCAAAGTTGCCATTAAAGCATAAACCAGGTTTTGTTGTCCTTCTAAATCCGTCCAATAACTCCCGACAATTTCCATTCCTAAGGCTCCTCCAATATAAAGAATTGCAGCTATAATAAAATGAAAGCGGGTTTTAGTGGGTAAATCGCGGGTAAACCTCCAATATTTTTGAGCAAAAATAATTAAACCAATACCATAAGGAATTACCCAAACAGAATAAAAAAAACCGGGTAACATTCTAGAAATATCTTTGATAATAAAAATCTCATGAATTTGAAAAAGTTCATCAAATGCTAGAAATAGAAACAGAATAGATAAAAAATTCCAATGACGAAAGTAACGATCCTGCTGATTCTTTTTATTGATTGAAATAATCCTGAAGAGTAAAGCAGAAAATCCTAACATCAAAGCAGAATACCAAGTCGGCAAATTCATTTCTCGATCTAGATTAAACATTCTTGTCCAAGCGGCTCGATAATCAAAAATATATTTACCAATTTGAATTGGAATACTGGCTAAAGCTAAGAGAATAACGATGATGGTTAAGTATTTAAAAACGGCTTTTGGAGAAATAGTGATTTGATATGACATTAAATAAAATGATACTTTTCTAGCGTTTAAAGTTATGATTAGAATCTATTCTGTGAGAGTTTAGGAACAATGATATAATCGGATTCGATAACCATTAATTTTAGGTTTATCTTGATCTCGATCACAATTTAGGGATTCTATTTGCTCTTTTTCAATTTTTAAATTTACAGCCCATAAATCTAATGGTTGCTGTATAGAGTTTAGCTGATTGGTTAAAGTGGCAATTGCCGGAATATTTGTATTTTCTTGAATCAATAAAAACTTTGTTTCCTGTGCCACATTAGAGCCTTGACGTTGCAGATCAACGCCTAAACCCATTAACGCCCGTAATTCTGCATGAGTATTATAAGTCATTGCAATTACATTTAAATTTTCTGAATAATTTTGCATATAATCTACCAGTAAATCAGATCGTCGTGATTTTTGATAACCATAATTAGAAATAACAGTTAAACTTCCTAAAAATCCCAGGAGTAATATCACAATAACTATCTTTTTCCCATAAGATTTGATATGTTGTCTCCACAAAGGAGCCAAACAGACTCCTAAAACAGTAAGAATAGCGGGAAAATAGACAAAATGATAACGTGCAGCTAATGATAAATCTTTACCTAAACCATAGATAATCATGATAAAGATTAGAATTGAGCTGATCATAAAACCCGCTATAACTTGAAGAGATAAACGAGAGGATTTAGAATTGAGCTGATAACGAAAGCCTCTAATAGTTGCTGGAGTCACCCATAACAAAACTCCTAAAACAACGAGGGCAGAAACAATAATAACGCCTGTATTTACCCCTTCTACAGGTAATAAAAATACCATCGTTATCCACCATGCTAAGAAACGCGGTAACGGTTGCCAAATTTCTCCCCATTCGTAACTGGTTTCTAACTCCCCATTCCACTGGGCTAAGTCTGTATTGGGAATGTGTAACAACACAGGTAGCCAGACTAAACAAGCAATTGCAGTACCCGCAGCTACCCCATAAATCCGCCACCAATAGCCTCTGAGAACGAAACTAAAAAGCTTGTTTTTGTGTAGACTTCTTTTTTGTCCTAAATATAAATCTCGCAGCCACAAGCCCCCAATAACCAGACCTTCGGCAGATAATGCTAAGGAGAAAAAGTAGTGGGTTGCCATTCCTAAACCGTTAATAATAACCCAACTACAGCCAACCCAAGCGGGTAATATTTTCTGCTGATAAATACATTTTGCTGCTATCACTAAACAACCCAGAGATGCAATCAGCCATAATATCGTTAAGGTGTAATGTCGGGCTTCCTGACTAAGGTAAATAGCGTAGGGAGAAACAGTCATTAATGCCGCAGAAATATGAGCGACACTACGAGAATGAAATGCTAACAAACCTAAACAAAATATTGCAGGAATAGCTATAGTTCCCAGAATAGCACTCAGCGATCGCCCGATTTCTAAAGAAACAATTTCTCCCGGTTGTGAAAACAGTTGTAACCAAAAATGAGTCAGAATAAAGTATAATGGCGGATGATTACTTTCATCCATGAGGCGATTAATAACATCTCCTGGGTTAGTATTTGAGGTAAATTGTAAAGGTGATAAAAGCGTATCAAGAGAAATTAACTGATTTAACGGGACTCCTAAGAAACCGTTACCTAAACTAAATCCTAAAGTGGATATTTCTGTACTGGAAGCTGATTTTTCTGCTAAATTGGTAAAGCGTAATCCTAAACCTAATATTATCCAAAAAAGTAGTAGTAAAATATCACCCCGTCGAAAATTATTTAATAATTTCATATCCTTTAGAAGTAACGTTCAATTCTTAAAGGTTGCTCGGCATTGAGGGTTTTAATTTGCTCCGTTAAATCTAACCAAGGCTGTAATTGTCCGCGTTGAAAGGTGCGACTCATCACGATATAAATTGACGTTTGATCCCCAGCAATTCCAGCAGAAATAACATCTTTCCATGAAGTGGCATAAATCTCGTCGGTAATGTGCCATTGATTATTCTCCCAGCAAAATTGCCGCTTAAAATTAAAAGGGGCTGCTTCTCTACCGGTTATCAACATTTTTTGTAAAAGCTTCCGAATTAAGTTAGGAAAAAACCGCCCAAACGTGAGCATTACCACTCGTAAAATCATTAACTTTAGGGGTGACATTTGAGTTTGCTTTGCCCAGCCAAACTCTCCTTCTATAGTAATTTGATCTTGATTTAGATCATAGCGATAAGGTGCCACTAAATGAGCCACTGCATTTTTAATTTTTTTGCCTTGACGAACTTGCAATGAAATTTGAGTATCTGAAATCACTAATTTATTATCCCGAAATAACTTAAAAATACCCCCTTTATTTAAAGCAATATAAAGTTCTACATTCGGTCTTCTTTTAATTAAAAGCTCTGCATCTTTTAACCATAAACTCGCAACATCTCGCGGTAAATAAGACGGACGCTCAGGGACAAAATCTCGCCAAGCTAACAGATAATTCCAAGTATGATGTCCAATAATATGATCGTCAGCATAACACGGTGCTAAACCCTGTTTTATTCCTTGTAAAAACCGATCATTAATTCGTAGCGCTTCCGGCATCCATTCCCCCACTAATTCAAACCCATGAGGAAAGAAATTATAAGTATTACGGCTGGCATATTCTCCGCCATAAGAACCATCCGGATGGATAAAATGCGCGGCTAATTCAACGGCTTTCATTAACGCTTTTCTAATCCGAGGATCGGGTCGAATTTGATAGATACGCGCTAAACAAGATATTGTTAATGTATGATAACCCGGATCGCAACCTTCATATTCTTTAAACCAGCCCTCCTCACTTTGCCAACTGAGTAAACGTTCGAGACGTGTATTAATCACTCTTCGCCATTTAGAGGTTTTTAATAACTTTCCTAACTGTTCTAAACAGAGAACAATTAATGCTTCGTGATTGGCTAATTGACCACTTTCAAAATGATGGGCTAACCAGTTGGCTCGTTTTTCAAAAAAACGCAGAATATCGTAATCAATTAATCCTAAAATTAAATAACTTTCCAAACAAGCCATTAATGAAAAGGCACTAGCGCCAGCCGCTCGTTCAAATGGGAAATAATCATCACAAGAACCATCCCGATGTGCTGTACGTGCCGCATATAATATTCCGGCTTCTACCCAATCTTTAATAATCGGTTTTTGATAATAAGGGTTATCAGAAATATTCGTATGATAGGCTAATGCTAAAGGCAGGACAAATTCCTGTGCCATGCCACTGGGAAAATCAATAATTTTATAATGCCAAAAATTTCGATCAAAACAGCCATAAGTTGGGCTATGGGGATTTCGATCTAATAAAGTTAGAATTTTAGGAATTTGTCCTAATGCTTCTTTGGCAAATAAATCTCGACTCACAATTCAACTGATAGAGTAATAGGTACTCTTGCAACTATATTTAGCTTATTCTTAATTAAAGCCAGGGGTAGGAATAAATGGCGGTGCTTGATCGATACCGTTGAAAACAAATTCAGAGCTGGGTAAATTTTCTTCTAACTGTACTTCGATTAATTGACCGGGTAATAAAGTCGTAGGTTCCGGGGATGTGAAAATATTAAAAGCGGCACCTCCGACTGCTCCGACTAATAAACCCACTCCAGAAAAACCACTGACTAATAATCCGCCTAAACCAGCAATACCCGACTCCAGCGCTAAGTCTTCAAAATCTACATCTCGATCCCCTTCAATCCATTCTGAGCGGGCTGCAAACGGAATGGTACGATCCTCTAAATTAATCGCGACGGCAACAAATCGACTGCCTTTAGAACTGGTTTCAAAGCGGCCAATCACTGGAGTATCCGGTGGAATAATAAACTGTCCTTGTCGATCAACAATTCCGCCTTGTAACAATAACACCTCCTGACGATCGGGGCGAGGCATCAGAGGGACTTGAACGGGACTGGGGTAACGTAAAGTGACAGTATCCCCTGCGGCTAACAGCAGTGTGGGAGGACTCTGATCGATCATTTGAGGTCGAAAAGTAATCTCTTCTTGTTCAGAGGCTTTAGGAATGGGCTGACCATAGGGAATCACACGGCTTCCGGGCTGTGGAGGGGCGATCGCAGATTCACTGAAGGTTTGTTCTGCTTCGACAATCATTTCTTCGACAACCGCAGTGGGTGGTAGGGTACTTTCTTCTGGCAGGAGTTCTGTTTGACTCAATTCTTCTGACGGAATTCTCAATAACTCCATAGACTCATTGAGGGTAGGACTAGGCTCTACAGTAGAGTCTGCTGTGATTGCAGAAGGAGGTGCAGGGGGTTCTATTAACGTTTCAGGGGTGAGTTGAGGCGCTGCAACAGTCTGTATCTCGGGCCGGACAATCCATAAATTCTCAATACCGATTTGTTGTAATTCGACTGTCTGAGCATCTAAGACGACACCCGGGGCAAAATCTACCGTTAAGCGTGCTATTTGATTGTCTAGCTGAGTTAAACTGACTTGCCGAACTAAACTATTTTCGTAGAATTCCGTCACGTTGACCCCGACTTCTGTTTGAGGTAAATCTAAGATAAACCGACCCGGTTGCGGTAAAACAGACAATTGAGGAATAATGCCTTCGGGTAATAGCACTTCAACTGTGCCTGTATTGGGGTTCAATTTCCAGTCTTCCACAACCATCGCCTCAACAGGGCTATCAATGAAAGTAACAGGAGCGATCGCGCTCATTACAACCGTTGTGACTAATCTCAACCATAAACGACCTATAATCATAGATTGTATGGCGCTCATCCACCCTCGCTGATTGCGATACTGAGCGAGTTTTGAAGTTAACTTTGCCATGGCTGCGAAATTCAATAATGAGGTTGAGATAATTGTTTCTAGAATAGTTAGAGAATATCTTGCTTTGTTATTATCACACTTGATGGGTAAAAACAAGTGAGTTTGTAGGGAATAGGAGTCAGGAGTCACCGAGTCAGGAGTCACCGAGTCAGGAGTCACCGAGTCAGGAGTCAGGAAAAATAATTATCCTGTTTCGGTGTTCGGGTGTTCCGGTGTTCCCCATTCCCTTCTTCCCCAATAGTGCCTTTCGCGCTACTGAACATCTCAAGATCGTGTAAAAATAAGAGTTTGGTTCCAAATTTATTAATTTTAAGCGCTTAGTACAAATATTTTTCTATGAATACTACTTCTCGTCGCTATCACATTACCACCTTTGGCTGTCAGATGAATAAAGCTGACTCTGAACGGATGGCAGGCATTTTAGAAGATTTAGGTTTTCTCTACACCGATGATCCTAATGATGCCAGTTTAATTCTGTATAATACCTGCACGATTCGCGACAATGCCGAACATAAGGTTTATTCTTATCTAGGTAGACAAGCCAAACGCAAACACACCGAACCTGACTTAACCTTAATTGTCGCTGGATGTGTGGCGCAACAAGAAGGAGAAGCATTACTGCGACGAGTCCCCGAAGTCGATCTCGTCATGGGGCCACAACACGCAAACCGTTTGCAGGATTTACTCACACAGGTCTTAGAAGGGAATCAAGTGGTTGCCACTGAACCCGTTCATATCATGGAGGATATCACTAAACCCCGACGCGATAGTGAAGTGACGGCTTGGGTAAATGTGATTTATGGCTGTAACGAACGCTGTAGCTATTGTGTGGTTCCCAATGTTCGCGGCGTTGAACAGTCTCGTTATCCAGAGGCTATTCGGGCAGAAATGGAACAGTTAGCGACTCAGGGATACAAAGAAGTGACGCTATTAGGCCAAAATATTGATGCCTATGGCCGTGATTTACCCGGTTCTACTCCAGAAGGTCGTCATAAATATACCCTAACGGATTTATTATATTTTGTGCATGATATTCCCGGCATCGAACGCATTCGCTTTGCCACCAGCCATCCTCGTTATTTTACAGAACGATTAATTCACGCTTGTGCTGAATTGCCGAAAGTCTGTGAACATTTTCATATTCCGTTTCAGTCTGGAGATAACGAGATTTTGAAAGCAATGTTGCGGGGATATACCCATGAAAAATATCGCCGTATTATTGATAAAATTCGTCAGTATATGCCAGATGCTGCCATTAGTGCAGATGCTATTGTTGGCTTTCCTGGAGAAACAGAAGCGCAATTTCAGAATACTTTAAACTTAGTGGATGAGATTGGCTTTGATTTACTCAATACAGCCGCCTATTCTCCGCGTCCAGGAACTCCTGCTGCTTTATGGGAAAATCAAATCTCAGAATCCGAAAAAGCAGACCGTCTACAACGATTAAATCATTTAGTGGGTCAAAAAGCAGAAGAACGATCTCAGCGTTATTTGGGACGGGTTGAGACTGTTTTAGTTGAAGGTCAAAACCCGAAAGATCCGAAACAGGTGATGGGGCGCACCGCCGGAAATCGTTTAACATTCTTTACCGGAAATTATGCGGAAATCAAGGGTCAAATGGTGAAGGTTAAAGTAACCGAAGTGAGAGCATTTAGCCTCACCGGCGAAGCTATCGAGTTGTGTACAACTGTATGATAACCTCTTTGATTACTCGAACCATTAAACCTTTTTGTCTAACATTAATAACAGGTTTGATAGGAACTATGGCGTTTAGTTACCAGGGTTCTGCAACGACTGAATTTTCAAATATTTTACCCGTTGCAAATGAAACGATGACGATTTCTCAGAGATCTCGTTTACCTGTACCCAATGACAGGGGTGACTATCGTCGAACGCCTCATCGAACCTGGAAAGTGGTAGATGTTGATCCGAATGGATTGAATTGTCGCATGATCAATATGACTTACGAAGAGTTATTTAATCCCAGAAATAATGTTGAGTTAGATATTGTTAACTGGCCTATTGTTGGAACCCTCAAACAGGAACAGCGATTTCGGATTAATCTCGGCCCGGCTGGATTTGGTGTCATGTATGATACTCAAAATAAGCCATGGATGTTTGTTGAGCAAACCTTAGGTAATAACTCTGTCAGTCGCTGTTTTGTCAGAGCAAATTATCAATTCGTCCAACCCATCAATTGATTAATCTTTCTCAATTATAATAATACCCGTAATGATGCCCATTCAATTCCTTTAGGAGACGTTTCATAGAAGCGTCTCTTTTAAGTATTACCCAGCTATTAATAAATTCAATAATTTTATCACTCCCACACTAATTTAGGCTCAAAAGCGTGCTGGAATGCATTGCATTTATTTTTCTTTGACATTGCGCTTGATTATCAGTAAAATTTGTAAAATAAATCGCCTCTAGACAGTTCAGCATACCCTCGTACTTGAGTCTATTCTGTTACTGATCTCTATGTTTAGTCCGATCAAGATATTGCTAGACAATTCTACAGGTTCAGATAAAAAATACTGATTTATTGCTATTTTTAATCCGATTAGTTTATGAAAACTTATAAAATAATATTGATCTTTATTAATAAATCCTAATGAGTAACTCTTCTCAAAACTTGATTATTAAAATCACCTTGCTACTTGTTAGTATGTTAACAGTTATGGCAGGCGCAACCATTGCCCCTTCCTTACCGGCTATGCAGAACTATTTTAATCAAGTAGAAAATGCAGAACTTTGGGTAAGACTCGTATTAACTATTCCCGCTTTAGCTATTGTGATTGGTTCACCCATTGCCGGACAAATTGTTGATAGTATTGGGCGTAAACCTTTACTGATTTGTGCAGCAATATTGTATGGGTTTGGCGGCGGTTCAGGATTCTTACTCAATACTTTACCAACAATTCTGATTGGGCGGGCTTTTTTAGGTTTGGCTGTAGCTGGAGTTATGGTGAGTGCAACGACTCTCATTGCGGATTATTATCAAGGTGAAACCCGCGCTAACTTCATGGGTTTACAAGCCGCTTTCATGGGATTTGGTGGGGTTGTTTTCCTGTCTTTAGGGGGTTATTTAGCCGATATATCTTGGCGGTATCCCTTTTTAATTTATCTATTTGCTTGGATTTTACTTCCTTTAGTTATCTTCTTTTTATATGAACCAAAATCTAACCTAGAAACAGATAATAATAATCCTAATCCCAGTGTATCTGCATTTCCGATAAAGCTGTTAATTTTAATTTATGGCTCAATCTTCTTAACTCAGATTGCTTTTTATCTGATTCCTGTACAACTCCCCTTTTATCTAAAAAATCTAATCGCGGCAAATGCTTCTCAAAGTGGACTCGCCATTGCAACTATGACCTTCTTTAGTGCGTTGGCTTCCATGAGTTATGGTAAAATCAAGCAGCGCTTCAGTTTTATTATTATCCTGGCGCTTAGTTTTTTCCTGATGGGAGTAGGCAATATCATAATCGGTTTAGCAAACGATTATCTGACGATTTGTTTAGGATTAATTATTACTGGTATAGGCATCGGATTAATCATGCCAAATCTCAGTGTTTGGCTCTCAAAAGAAGTCTCAAATCCCTTACGAGGACGAGCATTAGGCGGATTAACTACCTTTATGTTTCTTGGGCAATTTCTCTCTCCGATTGTCACTCAACCGCTCAGTAGTCGTTTTGGTTTAGCCATGACTTATGGTGTTGTCGGCATTATTTTAACCGTACTGGGTTGTTTATTTTGGACAGGACAAAAGTCAATTTGTCGCTTCGTTCAGTCTGAGTCGGGGCGCTTTTAAAAAAAGTATAACTTAATTATTTTCAGGCATTTAACCATTATTCCTCATAATCCAATAAAACTTGTACCCAATTAGGAGGCCGAGGAATTGGATTTTTTAGCCGATCTAACAGCAGTAAAGCCACTAAATGAACCACAAATAAATAAACAATATTATTTAAAAAAACCATTGCGATCGCTCCGGCCTGAATTAAAGTGAGACTGGGAGCCGCAAGAATACCCAATTTAATAAAAATCCACTCTGCTAATTCAGTAAATTGACTAATGGTATACCCCCATAAATCACGACCCAGTAAAAGGGAGAGTAACCAATAACGAAAGAAAAAGCCAAACGTACCGATAATCGAAGCAATCCCGATAGACACCCACCATTGCGCCTGTCGTCGCCACAGTTGACCTAAAATAATCCCCATCCAAGCGTAAGGCACAACATACAGAATACTGCGTGTCGGCCCCATTAACACGGTCAGCAGTAACCCGGCAGTTATTGCGCCCATATGAGCCTCCCGTTTACCCCATCGTAGATACAACAAAGCAATCGGCAACGGGAAAAATACCCGCAGTACTGGCCCGAGTGGGAAATAGTAGTTAATAAACCAAATCAGACTGGCGGCACTGGCAAGAAAAGCCGTTTCCACCATCATCAGGGGTGAGTGAGTCGGTGTGGCTTGAGTTGATGCCTCGGGAGTGGACTCAGACTCAGAGGAGAGGGAATTAGATGTACTGATTTCAGGAGAGTCACTCATCTTAAAATTGACTTTGTTCTGATTCGCGATTGAGGATCATAGACACACTAAATCATTTGACTATCGTATTTTAGACTAAGGTTCGCTCCAGCGCGTTAACATCTGGAATACTGAGAATATCGCGATCGCGTTGAATTAATCCTTTCTTCTCTAGTTTACTGAGAACTCGAGTCACAGTTTCGCGAGCCAAACCACTCAAGCCACTGAGTTCTCGATGGGGTAGGTTCGGGATACTGGTTCCGGTGTCAGTGGTTTTTCCTTGTCCTTCTGC
Organism: Microcoleaceae cyanobacterium; assembly: GCA_049647265.1. GTDB lineage: Bacteria > Cyanobacteriota > Cyanobacteriia > Cyanobacteriales > Microcoleaceae > JAAURB01. The sequence goes on along the minus strand of JBARXJ010000038.1, from coordinate 115,381 downwards.
CAGGAACAATAAAATATCTGCAACCCGAGAAGTACTATCAGACTCCCGCAGTCGCAGCCGACGGTTGACTTGACGTAAACGTCGTCCCATTAACTGTGCTAAGCGAATTCCTGCAACAGGTTCTGTATTAATCAGTTCAACGAAGTCTTGAGCGGGCATATTGCCAATTAACGTGGGAGCTAGGGTAATGACATCGGTTGAACGCGGCACTTCATCTAAAGCCGCCATCTCTCCAAAAATTTCTCCTTTACCTAGAATATTCAGGGTGACTTCTTTGCCATCAAGATTATACGTCCGAATCTTTACCCAGCCATTGAGGATAAAATAAACGGAACTTCCCCAATCATTTTCTAACAGAATCACTTGATTGGCGGGATGGTTGCGGCCCACAATATGAGCCGTTGCTTTCTCTGCCGCGTCCTCGGGTAAACCCTGAAAAAACGACGTAGAAAGAATCATGTTGACGATATCAGATTGAGACTCGCGGGAGGTAAACCGTTCTGCCATGAGGGTATCATGCTGTACTTTGCTTGTTTCGGTGAGCTAGGGTATTTCTACCTAAATCATGTTAGGTTGACAGTGCTGACACCTCTGTGTCAGGGTTGCTCAATGTGATCAGGCTCACTACTACTGTAACTCTACTTGATTAGTTGAACTGATAATTCATTATTTTCACAACATTTTCACATCTAACATAATATTACAGATTGAAAACTATCCATTTCCGCAATTAATGCAGAAAACAGGACAATTTATCTGGGTAATATTGTATTCTAGAGCGATTTGTTGATTTGCTGATTAATCAGTTATGCAGTTGTCAACCCGTAAACTCCTCTGACAACCCTTGAGCTAGGCTTTGTGTTTACCGCTAGGTTTTGTCTGTTAAATACTGTTGGGCTGAACTTAGAGTCGTGAGGTTGGCTATCTCGGCCAGTGCTGTAGATTTAATTTAAAGGGTTGAATGATACAGTTGAGGCTGTGGTGCTTTAGTCTAAGCGACCGCATCAGAGGTTGTTAAGACAGATTCTACTGTATGAATCAGTGCTGAAGTGTCAAATGGTTTCGTTAAATATCGAGTGGCTCCAGCCAGTTGTCCTTGAACGTAATCAAATGTGCTATTGCGTGCTGTCACCATAATAATGGGTAAGTGATCGAACTGAGGCAAACTCCGAACCGTACGACACAGTTCTAAACCATCAATGCCAGGCATCGTCACATCCAGCAGCAGTAGAGAGATGGGTTTTTGATAAATTAATGACAGAGCATCCATGGCATTATTTACAGCAAAAACTTGATAATTTGTTTCTAAAGTTTCTATTAAAAGCTGCCGCATTACCATACTATCGTCAACAATCAGAATAGTTTGTGCCAGTTTGCTACCTGTCTCCATAGCTTGTTTTTTCCTTTTAGATTAGATGGGTTTTTTAATGTTTTAATTATATACTAATAAAATTAATTTAAGCTTAACGAATTCTATTTAATAACACATAGTTTAAGTTTTAAGTTAATTCTTGATTGACATCCATCACTAAATATCGGTAATTTTACGCTCTATTAATATGCGTTCTGTATTAATTATCAAGATAATTTCAGTATAAATACGTAAAAAATGACTGAGCTTAAGAGAGATATTTTAGAGTTGAATAAAAATCATGACAAATCCGACATAAATTGTAGAAGCCAGATAAAATTAAAAAAAATGAGCTGATAGTTGATCGTTCTTCTAATATAAAATTTGTATAGTTAGCGCTGAAGCGACATCAATCAATCTCTGTTAAGATCAAATCAACTATCAGATCTAATAATGACGGGTAAACAGGGTGATCATCGGTATCAATGCTAAAACTAGACATAGTCTTCGGCATCGTCATAGATACCAAGGTAATTGAATTAGGTCAGATGAAGTGCTAAATTAAATCCAATCTGTCACTGCTTTTATTGTGACGGGTTGATTCAATATCTGTACCATTAAATTAGTGAATTCTATCCCAGGTGGTTAATCCATCATGAGCGTCCCTAGACAATCCTCCGACAGTATGACAAAAACGTCTAAACTTTCTCTATCTGAGATGATTGGTACAGAACCCGAGGTCGCTTTTGATGATCTGGCTCAACTGGCAAGCTATATTGCTCAAACTCCAATTGTACTCATTAGCTTTTTCGATGGCAGTTACCACTGGCTAAAGTCTCACATGGGTTTACAACGGTCCCCCCAGCTTTATCTGGACTTGTGCGAGCAGATATTATCTTTACAATCTCATACGAAGCCAAATTTAACGCCATCGGAGACTGACTTGTCTCCAGAACCGATTCTCATCGGCGATACTAGCACTCATCGGGTCTGTGCCAACCATCCCGTTGTGGCGCAAGAGCAAGGAATTCGGTTTTATCTAGGAATTCCAATTATTGGTTCTCAGCAACAACTATTAGGGGTTTTATCGGTGATGGATACTGTTACCAGACACCCTACCCCAGAACAACTCTCTGCGCTACAAACCCTGAGTGGACAAATTATTAGCCAAATTAATCTTCATCGTCAACTGGTTCACAGTCGAGGGAAGTGTTTTCGCCTCGAAGAAATAATTCAAGAACGCCAACAAATTTGGGAAATGGTGCTGCGAGAACGGGATTTTATCATTAAAGTCCTAGATACCGTTAGTGCTTTAGTGGTTGTTTTAGATCCTCAAGGAAAAATTATCCGATTTAACCGCACCTGTGAACAGATTACAGGCTACTCTGCTACAGAAGTCGATGGTCAATCTTTAAGAGACTTGGGATACTCAATTTTTGATATTTCTTGGCAGGAGTTGTGCAGCGACTCAGATCACTGTCAAATCGATTTACAGCAACACTCATTTCCCACAGAATCTGAAAATGAATGGGTAAGTCGAGAAGGGTCTCACTACCAAATTGCCTGGTCAAATACAGGGGTGTGGAATACAGATGGTTCCCTCAAATATATTATTGCTACGGGTGTAGATATCACTCAACGCAAACAATCCGAAGAAATGCTGCACCTCTTAGAACAAGCCATTAGTCAGAGTCCGAGCGGAATTGTCGTCACTTCAGGAGCTGAATCTGATTATGCCATGCTCTATTGTAATCCTGCCTTTGAGAAGATTACAGGTTACTCTCAAGCAGAGATCTTAGGGTGCAACTGCCGTATGTTGCAAGGGCCCGATAGCGACCCACAAACCATCGATCAAATTCGTCAAGCCTTGCAAACAGGACTTGAATGCATGGTAACGTTAAAAAATTATCGTAAAGATGGGAGTGCGTTTTGGAATGAAATCGCGATTTATCCAATGCGAGATCCAAAAGGTCAATTAATTAATTTTGTGGGAGTGCAAACTGATATTACGGATAAAATGCGCTCAGCCGAGATCTTACGAGAAAGTGAAGAACGCTATCGCTTATTGGCTGAAAATGCCTCCGATCTGATTTCTCGCCACTCCACCGACGGAACTTATCTTTATGCTTCTCCGGCTTGTCGGACTTTACTGGGTTATGAACCGGAAGAATTAATCGGGCAAAATGTTCTACATTGGATTCATCCAGAAGATATTGCCGCTGTTGAACAGTCTCATCAACTCCTTCAGCTTACCGCCGGGACTCAAACCCTGAGTTATCGAATGCGCCGCAACGACCAAAATTGGGTTTGGATTGAAACAACTTCTCACAGTATTCAAGATCCGATGGGTCAGATTAGGGAACTGGTTTCAATCTCTCGAGATATTACAGTTCGTAAACAAACAGAAGTGGCACTCAGGGAGCGATCGCGCCTTTCTTTATTAGAAGCTGAGGTGGGGACCTCTGTGGGTGTCAGCAACACCATAGAGATGATTTTAGAAGGGTGTAGTGTGGCGATCGCCAATCATTTTGAACACGCTTGCGTCAGTTTGAGTACAATTGATCCTCAATCTTCTCAGTGCCAACAACAAGCCTTTGCTGGAGTAGAAGCTTCAGATCCGACCTTGAAATGGAAGAATGAATTTTCTCTCACCGTCGAAGAGCAAATCCTAGGACAATTAACCCTTCGGAGTCGTCAAGCGTTGCCTCAGTCGGTGCAGAATGTTCTGCATTGGGTGGCTCATACCATTGCAATTGGGATTGACCGTATCCGCGCTAGAGACGAATTGTATAACCGCCGAGAAGGTTTGTTATTTGGTTTAGCCAGTCAGATTCGTAATTCTTTAGATATTAATACGATTTTAGCCACTGCTGTCAGTGAAATTCGTACGCTATTGAATGTGGATCAATGTCACTTTATTTGGTATTTCTTGAGTCATAATCAGCAACAAGCCTTCGCCATTACCCACGAAGCCAAAAGTACAACGCTAAACATGGGTTTACAAGATTATCCTAAAGATGCCATTACCTGGTTTGCCGATAAAATTCAACATCATCAGACGGTTCAAATTGATGATTTAACCGCAGCAACAGAATTAGATCCAACAACTCAAACTATTCTACAAACGGCTGGGATTCACTCTACTTTATTGTTACCCCTAGAAACAAAATCTAGCCAGCAAGGGGCTGTCATTTGTCATCATTATCAAGGGGCGCGAGAATGGAATAATTCCGAAGTGGATTTATTACAAGCTGTGGTAAATCAGTTAGCGATCGCTATCGATCAAGCAGAACTTTATGCCCAAACTCGGGCAGCCGCTTTAGCCGCACAAACTCAAGCCTTTCATCTCAGTGAAGCCTTAGAAGATCTTAAACAAAAAGAAGCCCAACTCATTCAAAGTGAAAAAATGTCCAGTTTAGGACAAATGGTAGCCGGTGTTGCCCATGAAATTAATAATCCCGTGAATTTTATTTATGGTAACTTGACTTATGCCAAAGATTATACGAGGGATTTATTAGAATTAATTGAACTTTATCAAGACTGTTATCCTGAGCCAGTAACAGACGTTCAAGAAAAAATAGAAGAGATTGAATTAGATTTTTTACTGGAGGATATGCCGAAAATTATTGGTTCGATGGAGATGGGGGCAGATCGGATTCGTCAAATTGTTGTTTCACTACGAAACTTTTCTCGGCTGGATGAAGCAGAGGTTAAACCCGTTGATATTCATGAAGGAATTGATAGTACGCTACTGATTTTACAAAATCGATTAAAATCTAAAAGTGCTAACTCTGGGATTGAGTTAATTAAGCAATATGGCGATTTACCGAAAGTCAAATGTTATGCCGGACAGCTTAATCAAGTGTTTATGAATATTATTAGTAATGGAATAGATGCATTAGAAAGTCAGCCCCAACCCCGTCAAATGATTATTTCAACAAAGTTGCTATCTGCTGATTCTAGTTCTACTCAATCACCGTTCGTTTTAATTAGTATTAAAGATAATGGCCCCGGCATCCCAGAGGAAGTTAAAAATAAATTATTCGATCCTTTTTTCACTACAAAACCCGTTGGAAAAGGTACAGGATTGGGTCTTTCAATTAGTTATAAAATAGTCGTTGAAAAACACGGTGGTCAATTAGAATGTATTTCTGAACCTGGAAAAGGCTGCGAATTTAAAATTCAAATTCCTGTTGAACCGCCGGCGGCATTAAAGATTCCAGATTAAAGATATAAATGATATTTTACAGTTGATCAATTTAATCTGGTATTTGTGAGATCGTTCATCACTTTATTGTACAATTTTCTCTGAAAAGTTCAGGGCTGTTTTGATGCGATCGCATACTATGCTGTTAGGTGTAATACTGTTTTGACCTCAAACTACTGTTATCAATAAAAAAGAATAGAGATAGTCTCTACCCTTTAATGTGATGTATTAGGTTATGTGCGAGCGCATTAAGCCTGAGAAAAATTTTCTTGAGATTCATTCTTTATAAAAAAGATATCAATTCATCTGAAAATTTCACATTTATCTTCATGGTAAATGAATAGCTTTCTTGTTTTACCCGATCTATTTTTGCCTTTAATTTTGTATATATCGGGACATTTATATCTGTAACAATCTCAAGAGTATTGACAACATTATCACTCAAAGCCAAAATCATTTCTCTACTTTTAAGACCTCCGAATTTTCTCTGATCTATCAAGGATTTCATAGAAATATCGCCACGTAGCCGATATTGACCTAGATAAGCTTCAGCCTCGTCTATATTTGGTTTTCCACCATAAAATTCATGCTTAAGCTGGATAAATTTAGATATTTCTCCAATATTTCCCTTCTTTACAGCAAGTTCACCATCACTTTGTAAAGCTTCTAAAGTACCCTCAAACAAGAGTTCCTTATTTTTTGTTTCAATTTCAATTTGTTCTATTAGAACTTCTGTTGCACCTAGATAACCACACAAAGTTGTGAAATGATAAAACTTTTCAAGTGAAAAACTTGAATAAGCCTGATCTACAGGTTTATATTCTGAAGGGTTATATGGACTTTGAATTAAAAGATTTCCTGGATTAAGCAAATTACTATCTTCTCTCAGCTTATCTACTAAATTATCCTTTTCCTGAGTAGAAATATCCAGCAAAGAAATTTGCCTGTTTTGAATAATATCATATCCACCAGGTTTTTCTATGAAGTCTTCAACATCTGTGTTAGAAAGCACTAAAATAGCTCTACGTCTATCTTCTTCTTTTGGTAAAGACTTAAATTCTGTCATGTTATTAGTCTCCTGTATCAGTTTCTTATCTATTAGTTGGCTCGATTCATTATAAATTTTGCAATTGTCATTATCACATTGTTGAGAGCGATTAACGCTGCTATCGACAGTATTACATTCTGAGTGACTTTCTCCAGATTCAGTAGAGTCAGTTTTCGCTGGTTTATTGGAGGAGATATTTTGTGAAGCTTGATTGGAGGAGATGTAGGGGTCAATTTCTCTGAACTCGGCATCAATTGGCTTGTTGTCTGTTGAGTATTTTGGTTTTGAGCCACTATCTGCTCTATCATTGTGGGTATTTGAGTATTGATTAGTAGAGCCAACGCTAGAGGAATGCTGAAGTTTAGTCCTAATTCTATTGCCAATTTCTTTAATTGGTATCGGACTTTTTTTTGGCGTTCGTATTCTTGGTATACAGAGTATAAAGCTTCACGGATGCTTTCTTGTGTATTTTTATCAAAGTTACGGTCAATACTATCAACAAATTTTTTGATTTCACAAACAATAGTATCTCTCCAATCCTCTGACCATATTGCTGGTAACTCACCATAAATAACAATAGGAGCTTTTCTCCCAACACGATCAGTTTGGATTGGAATAGCTTTCATAACAAAGCTAGATTCCTTACAGTAAATAACTAAAGATGATGAATTTTCTAGGAGCTTTGTACCCTCAGAGACAACTTCGGATATGGCAGCTACAACTTCGTACTGTAACTGCTCTTGTGATGAATCCAAATACTCACCATTTTTTACAACTATATCATCGCTGATGTTATCTAGATTTTGGGCTTTAAAATAAAGCTGGGTTTTTTCAGTATTTCTGCTCATTTTTTCAATATGCTGCTAAAAATATTTTTTACCAAGTTATCTGCTTCTAACTTAGAACGAAGACTACCTAAAGCCACAACAGTAATAATTTCGTCATTTTGGCTTCTAGCAATTCCTGTCATCCTTCTGACTAAGTCATTATATTTTAAGATATCTATTTTTTTTTCATAGTCATTAATATGGTCACAGTGAGTGCCAACAAATAATATTTTTTTCGATGATTGCTTTTTGATTAGTGGATTTTTATATTGCGATGATTTTTCTTTCTTTATCTCTTCAATCCATTGAACTATACGATCTAAGTCTGATGGAATACGTTCTTTTGTCTTAGAACAATCACATTTTCTTGTCTCACTACTGTCACAATATTCTTGATCTAAATGATCTGCTCTAAAAAGATAGAAAACTATATCAGATTCCCGGAAAAGAATTCTCCATGTATCTCGATCAGGCTTACCACCCCCAACATCATAGCCCTCTCTAATTCGTATTTTCAAGTCATCAATTTTTAGGTTTACTCTTGGCATCTTAGTATTTGTTACAGTTTGTTCGTACTCCTTAATTAAGCGACCTTCAGATAAATATGTATGCAAAGTTGTTTTGCCTGTTTGTCTCCCTCCTAAAATAGAAATTTTTTGACCATATAAAAAACGAATAATTTCTTGCCATTGTTGATAAGTGATTATTGCTGCTCCACTAATAGCAGCGCCACCAATAATGAAGGGTAATACCATAAGTAATAAATGAAAATATTAGTATTTTACTGGAATCATCTTTTGAGTTTTTTGATTACTCTCATCGACTAAGTTCATAGATCTATCTTGACAGAAAATTAGATTGATAGTACATTTCTGAGTCTAATCAAGTATTAATCATACGTTGTAATTCTAATAATTCTGAATTCACCTGATTTTTGATAGTTTCGTCAGAATACTTGAAATAAGCATATAAAGTTGCTTCATGCCATCCATGCCCTCTAGTTGTTGTTCCCCAAGATGGGCCTGTACATGACACCTTAAAAGATACCGTTTTCAAATCTTTAGAAACTGATACTTTATGATTTCCGTGATTGGTGCTGTTAACTTTAACCTCATTATCTGATGAAATATTTAACATTCCTTTAGAAGCTTTAATTTCACCCGAGGTACTATCTGTTTTCTTACTTTTAAAAGGGGCACCAGGTCTTCCAGCTTTACATTTTAAGAAAAGTTCTTTCTTTTCTCTGACTTGTCTATATTCGATTTGACGTTTTTCCTCAAAATCACTCCAGATTTGACGTTGTATTTTTTGTTCCCGCTGTTTTGCTAGCTCAACAGCAGACTCAGGGTTATTTACTACAGCACTTTGAAACCAGTCATCTATATCTTTCTTCTCTTGCCTAGCTTTAGCTATATATTCGTGAATTTCTTTCATAATTAGGTTTTTTCTATAAATCTATTAGTCTTTGTACTTAACTTTGAGCGTCATCTCCTGAGACAATCCAACATTACAAACCTCAAAATTGATGAACCGAATAAACTATCTAGGCTGCAAGCCATACAATTGCTTTTGCAATTAAGGCTTGTCCTTCCTCAGATTTAAGAAATTCTTTCACTCCTTTAAAAACACGGTTTGTTGGGGTATGTTGGTGAATGATGGCATAAGCTCTAACTCTAGATAAAATATCTGTTGAGACACTTTCTTCCCAACTTTCAATTCGTTCATCTGGCCCTCCTGGAACCCATTTACCGTTCACACCATACCGATGAATTTCACTAAACCAAAGCTCATTCTTATTTTCATCAGTTAGAACAACTATGACACCACCAGTGAAACCTGTAGTTTCAGAAGTACTCCAAGTTTTAGTTCTAGCACGCAGTTTTCCAGCAGAGTCAAGAGTAAATGAGGTTTCCATGTGTTTACCCCGACTTAATCTATCTTTCTTTGTTCCACTGATGGGAAAAGAAGTCATGTCCTTTATCTGAATTGGTTATTTTTGCAATCTATTAATATCTTATGAACTAGCTCAGATCAATTTCACCTAACAGTACCTAGATTTTTATTAGGTATTTTCTTAGGAGATTGGTTATAATACTGATATTGCTTAAACTTAACGAACGACAAACTCATACTCAATCCTGATTAATTAGGTGCTTACCTGAACCCAAAAACCTTCTCCAGATTAGCGATTGGCTGATTTAAGAAGAATCGCTTCACATCTCGGATTAAGTATCAGTATTTTCTTGGATATTAAAACACACTATTTATAGCTAAACTCCGTAAATTTACGGAAATTTGATCGGATTTCAAGAGAATAGTTTATTAAGCATAAAATTGCTGCTGTTTTAATTGTTAGATTCATGACTGTCACTAACCCAACTGTTAAACCATCTTTCACTGACAAGTTCTCTGAAGCAGAAAACACTTGGAATATAGAACAACTCTATACGGACTTAACGGAAGCGAAACGACGATATCGCGCTAGTCAACGACAAAAAATCACAAAAACAGAAAAAACTCATTTACGAGGGTTATTGTGTGGTTATAGTCCGGCTGAGATAGCGGCAGAATTGCATCGAGACTGTGGTGGGTTGCGGGTAGATTGGTCACGGGGACTGTATCGCTATATTGAAACTTTAACGAATCAATCATTGAAAGATTGGAAGGATATTATTAATTTACTCGCTAAATATCGTCATCAAAGCAGTTATTTGACTTCTTTATCTACAAAAATAGATTATTATGAAGCGGTGGATGCTGCGGTATTTTATGGACGAGAAGCAGAATTAAAATTATTAAAACAGTGGGTTGTTGAAGATCGTTGTCGAATAGTAGCGGTTCGAGGAATGACTGGAATGGGTAAAACTAAGCTAGTTTCTAAGTTTATTCAATCCTTACAAACGGAGTTTGATTATATTATTTGGCGTAATATTTCCCATGCACCGCCATTGATTCATATTTTAGCAGAATTAATTGATTTTCTATCGGATAAACAGAATAAAAAATTAGAAGATTGGCGATTAATTAATCAGTCATTTAAGCATTTTATCAGATCGAACATTATTCTCAGAGAAGGATCATCAGCGGATACTTTAGCAGAAAATCATTCTTTTTGTTACTTAGAAAAGCAAGAATTTTTAATTGCGGAGGGAATTCGAGTATTAATGCAATGCTTACAACAAAATCGTTGTCTGATTATTTTGGATGGTTGGGAAGCATTATTTCAACCTCAAACTTTAGCGGGAAATTATCGAATAGGATACGAAGGTTATGGTCAGTTATTGCAAAAAATTGGTAAACTGAAGCATCAAAGTTGTCTAATTTTAACGACAACAGAAATACCGAAAGTAGTCACTTATTCATCAGGTAGTTATTCTCCTATTAAAACGTTAACTTTAGCAGGGTTAGGAAAATCAGCAGAGTTATTATTACAAGATAAAGAATTATTTGATCAAGGACTTTATTCTAATTTAATTCAACAATATTCTGGTAATCCTCAAGCTTTAAAAATTGTTGCAGAAATTATTCATCATTTATTTGCTAATCGAATAGCTGAATTTTTAGCAGTTAATTCTAATATTTTTTTAGGTGATTTTAGTGAGTCTTTAACTAAACAACTTGATCGATTATCGAATGTTGAATTACAAACTTTAGCAAAATTAGTAAAGATGAAAACTCCGGTAAGTTGGACAGACTTAAAAACTCAGTTTAAACCGAATGAAATTATAGAGTTAATAAAGGTATTGGAATCATTAGAACGGCGATCGCTAATTAGTATAACTCCGACTCAACAGGATACTTTCTATCAATATAATCGATTAATTAGGAATTATTTAAATTGTGTAGAAACTACATCTCAAAATGAGCTTTTAACTTCTGGGCAACAACAGCGATCATAATAGCAATTAAAGCAGTGAAAACGGCTAAAATTGAGAGGTTATTCTCTGAAACAATACCAAGAGCTGCAAACACAATTGCTAATGCAAGGCTGACTTTTTTTATATTTTGAGTAGTTTGATAAGCGCGGTTACAAGAACTACAAATTTGTGTGTGACGTAAATATCGGCTGTTAAGATTGACTGGGGTTGAATGTTGAAGGTGTTGATGAGTTGAATAACCTTGATAATGAGGCAGTTTTGAACCAAATTGATCGAGCCATTTTCGATATTCTATCAGTAATACATCTGCGGTTTTTAACGGTAAGTAAGTCTCTTTGATGGTATGACCGGATTGATTAATATAAAGTTCTTGTGCTTGGATTAAATATAAGTCTTCTTCAAATACTTTATTTTGACGGAGATGTTCTAACCAACGAGGTTTTAATTTAAAAGTACGACTATAAAAATCACCTAATCTTCGGGCTAAAATTCGAGAATGACCCGGCGCTAAAGGAACAGCATAAAGCACAAAAGCGGTAACCGGGCCGAAACTATAGGTGACTAAATATGGAGCCGTAAATTCTACATTATTCCAAGGAATTTGCGGATTTCCGAGTTTACGATATTTGCTTTTAATCCCTTCAAGTGAAACAGATAAGACTTCCATTTCTAAAGGTTGTGCATCTTCTTTTTTAATTTTATATTCTGTGCGGTCATGACTAATACAAACATGAGCCGGATCTAAAAAGTTCTCAATTAAATAGGTTTGGTCGAAAGGTAAATCTGTGACCGTATCAACTCGAAATAATCCTGGTTTTTCTAAATCGGGTATGGTTGGAATATCTTCAGCTTTAGCGTTTTCAGACTCACCTAACCAGATCCAAATCATCCCTTGATGTTCGACAACAGGAAAAGATGGCACACAAGCCGTTTTTGGAATTTTAGCAGTATCGGGTAAATGGGGAATATGAACACAATTTCCTTGACTACCGAATTGCCAACCATGATATAAACATTCAATTTTCCCCTCTATTATTTGTCCGTCTGAAAGTTTGGCGGCGCGATGAGGACAGCGATCTTGTAAACAAATGATTTGCCCAGTTTGATCTTTAAACAAAACCAAAGGTTCACTATAAATTGAAAAACGATAAGGACGAGAGTCAGGGAAGTCTTGAATAAAAGTAACCGGATACCAACAGTTTTTCCAGTCAAATTGAGAGTTTAATTGATCGGTAGATTCAATATTTTCAGGTTGAGAAGGAGTGACTGTCATGATGATGAACCCAATTTAATCAATCTGCTTCTATTTTACTGCCACAATTCTGTATGCTGAGTCATCTTAATCATAATTATTGGAGAGATTAATCGATCTGCTTTTCTGAGAGAATTAGGTTAATCATCTTGCCTGAAGATAAAATTTATGTGCATAATAGCTGAAATATTGTGTCTCAGACTTAAAAACTGAAAGGGATAGATCTATGGCTTGGCAACGTCCGGATGGCAGACAACCGAATCAACTACGCGCGGTGCAGTTTGAACGAGATTATACCCGTTTTTCAGCCGCATCGGTCTTAGCCAGCAGTGGGGAAACGAAAGTATTATGTAACGTCACAATACAGCCGGGTGTGCCTCGGTTTTTACAAGATAGTGGTCAAGGCTGGTTAACCGCAGAATATCGGATGTTACCCGGCGCGACTCAACAGCGTCATTCCCGCGAAACCTTTAAATTATCCGGACGGACTCAGGAAATTCAACGGTTAATTGGACGTAGTTTACGGGCAGCGGTAGACTTAAAAGCGTTGGGAGAAATGACGGTAATGGTGGATGCAGATGTGATTCAAGCTGATGCGGGGACTCGTACCACTTCGATAACAGGAGGGTTTGTCGCCTTAGCCGATGCGTTTAATAAAATGGTACAACAAGGTAAACTAGAGCGATCGCCAATTCGCCACCAAGTTGCAGCCATTTCTGTGGGTTTATTGGAAGGAGAACCGTTTTTAGATCTCAATTATGATGAAGATGTTGCTGCCGATATTGATTGTAATGTTGTGATGAATGATCAATCCGGAATCATTGAATTACAAGGGACGGCTGAAGCCAATAGTTTTACTCGTCAGCAACTGACAAATATTATGGATTATGCAGAGAAAGGCATTGGAGAGTTATTTGAAATTCAACGTCAATGTTTAGAAGCTTAAAGTCGGACTAAGCATCTAAATTTTAGGCGCAACTAGAAACACTTCCGGGGCTGCATTCACTGAATTGGGGAAGGTTTGGTAATCTAACAAATCATACTTTTCGTCGATCATCTTACGGATTCGTTTCATGCCTCCACTCCAAGGTTCATAGACCACAATCCAATAGCGGGAGGAAGTTGGCGGTAAACCTTGTAACATTTCTTGAATGAAGATATCCGTTGTTTTAGGATCTTTAGGTCGGGGTAACGGATCTCGTTCCATCACATGAAACTCAGCATTACCTTCATAGTAACGGGGAATTGTGAGTCGAGGTTCCCAATCTGCTGCATAAAATCCAATCACATCACCGGGTTGTTCGTTGGTACGAATCAGTTGAGAAATACCGCGCCAATCATCGTGATACAGGGTGGTGTAATAATGCGATAATCCGCCGCCGACTGCAATTGCATAAATCATCGCAACAGTGATTGCAACCTTACGATAATGTTGCCACAGTTGAAGAAACCCGACAGCAAGCAGAATTAAGAAATAGGGAACTGCGAAAATTAAGTATCGTTCTCGCCATATCGAACCCGAAAAAGCAGAGACAACCCCTATCACAATAGTGGGTAAAAATCCCCAAGCAGCAATCCACCAATATTCAGCTTGAGTCGCGTTCTGTCGAGGGGATGTCCGGATCAATTGCAATAGTCCAATCGCCAGGACAAACACAGCTACGCCAGTATAAGCCATATAATACAGCATCACCGTTTCATCCCAGCCCCAACCGGATAGGGTAAAGGATAAATCCGTTAAACTGGGTAGATCTCCTAACGGCCAAAATACGGTTACCCCGGTTAACATTGCTGGAATCAGAACGATATCGGGTTTTGGCTGATACATCACCCATCCCCCCATAAACCGGGGCGCTGCTTCTTGCAAAACTTGGGCAAAGGGTAGCCATAATATTCCAGCCATTATCAGTCCCACCACAAATGAGATCATCACTTTGCGGTTATGGCGAAATCTCCAGAATAGCAATAGGGTATCGGGCATTAACATCAGTATGTTTAAGGGAGTTGTCATCACGCCCAAAAGCCGCACCAGCATCCAGCCTAGAATTCTTAAGGGGCGAATATTTTGCGGATACAGAAGAATATTTGCCAGAATCAAGCTTCCCCAGATGCCAAAAAATGTACTGAGAGAATACATCCGAATTTCTTGACCATACCCGACAAACAAAGGAGAGATACTCATCATTAACGCCGCCAGTAAACCCACAGATGTAGAGAGTAAACGACGACTGAGTAAATAGGTTAAAACAATACAGCCGAGGCTAAAAGGAATGGATAAAGTTCGTAGCCAAGCATCGCTGCTGCCGAGTTTCATCCAAAGGTGAAGCAGTAAATAATATAAGGGGCGAGTTCCGAGTTTTAGGTTTTCTGCATCACGAATACTAAAATGTTCATCAATCCAGATACTTTCTGTTCCGAGTTGATAAAAACGCAGTACTGCTGCTAAGACGACAATTGCAATTAAAAGAGTCCATTGTTGACGCTGTGTTACGCTAGACTGTTTACGGCTATCTTTACTCGATACCCGTGTTAATGGTGTAACACCCATGATTAATTTTCCTATGTTTCAAGATTGAATCTGCTGTCTTGGTAGAGCCAACATTAACTAGTTCAGTTGGCAATCAGAACACATTAATCTACAAATATTCTGGTAGTACTTTTGTTGCTTGTTGCTGTTAATTTTTTAAGGTAGTACACCCCATTGAGACGATTAAGCTCTCAAAGAAGTTATTGCTCGTTGCTTTTCGCTCTATTGCTCTGATGTGAAAGCGGCTTTCTTCCCCTCTAAAACTCAATCTAAAAGTCTAGTAGGAGAATTTGATTTTTACTGGAATTACAATATCATAATTTTCTAAAAATACGCAAGTTCCGTTTACAATTCAGAAAGCTTAAAAGCCAGCTCTCAATACTAACATTTGTTATAACTTAATTCAGTGAAGGTGAGTTTAAATAGCGTTCCTTCACCTCTACAATCGAGTTCCAAAGTACCTTGAAGTTGCTGAGTGAGTGTGTTGACCAACTCCAAACCTAATGAATTGACCTGCTGAAAATCAATATTTTTCGGGAAACCAATACCATTATCCTCAATTTGCAATTCTATTTGATTAATCTCATTCTGAGTCAAACTGACTTTTATCTTCCCTGTTGCCTTTCCTTTAAAAGCGTGCTTGAAAGCATTAGAAACTAATTCATTGATAATTAAACCACAAGGATTTGCTGTTTCAATATTTAAAATAATAGGTTGTAGTTCTAGCTGGATATTAATCGCTGCTTTTTGACAAGAATGATAAGACTGATTTAAATAAAATATTAATGATTTTAAGTACTCTGCAAAGTTAATATTTTTTAAATTAGTGGTTTGATAAAGTGTTTCATGAATTAATACCATGGCATAAATTCGATCTTGACAGTCTTTTAAAATTTGACTCAACTGAGAATTATCCACACAGTCACTTTGCATTTCAAGAAGTTGAGAGACTATAAATAAATTATTCTTAACTCGGTGATGAATCTCTCTCAAAAGTAATTCCTTTTCTTCTAAAGAAACTTTAATTTTATCCTCTGCTTTTTGTCTTTCTATAATTTCAATTTTAAGCTGAGCATTAATTTGCTTTAAATCAATAAATTGCTGATAGATTGCTTTGGCTAATAATCCAATTTCATTGACTGGGAGCCGTTCTGGGATAGGCAGGGAAGTTCCTTGTTGATATTGTGACAGAGCGTAATGCAGTTGATTTAATGGTGTTAAAACGGCTTGCCTCAAACAGATCCCAATTAAGATTAAAACAATTAAGCATTCTCCAATTAGCAACAATGCTGAAACTAAAAAAGCTCGCCGCGCTTCTGTAAAAATAGGTTGTAAATCCAGGACAACAACTGCAATTTGAGATGAAGTCTTTACAGGAGAAAGTAAGGATTTAAGAGGGGTAATATAGACGAAAACAGGTTGCTTCTCAATAGTGGTAGAAAAATATGTTGCCGCTTGTAACAAGCTCACCTGCTGAATCTTCGGCTGTATTTTTATCAACCAAAAAGAACTTTTTACTGCTATCCGGTTCGCAACGCTTGACCCTATTCTGTCACCCTCAGGCGTAAGAAGATCAACTTGTATCAGATTGGGAACCCGGCTCATTTGTTGCAGAATAGGTGCCCAATCATTTACCGCTTCTGAGGGGGTATATTCTGGTATAATTAATCCTAAACTATCAGTAATCGATTGTGCTTGATGGCGGACTTGTTGTTTTGAATCTGTGATTTTCCAAAAATAGTTCAGACTCAAGACGATAACACCAATCAGAAGTAATGTTGTGCCGACACGAGTCAAAAGCTGTCGAGATAGCCAAGACTGATGAGAAAAAGAGGGCGGGTTCGTCATGTTCAATATTTAAATCTGCTACCCATTCAAAAAACAGATAGCAGATGATTAAATCTATTCTAGAACAGCTTTTAATCTAATTTCTAGAGTTGTGCCATTGGTGTTCCTTCTACACAAGCGCCTTCTAGGATTGCTCCAAGCCACTGTGTCTGCTCAACCACAGCACAGAGTAAATTCGCGGAGGTTAAATTCGTTCCTCGTAAAATCGCTCCACTTAAATTAGCTTGTTCCAAATCAGCCTTTTCTAAGTCTGCTCCAGAAAGGTTTGTACTGCTCAAGTCAGCTTGTTGTAAAATAGCCCCAGAAAAACTCACCCCGCGTAAATCAGCTCCGCGTAAATCAACACCACTCAAATCTAAATGAGTGCAAATGGCTCCTGCCATAAATGCGCCAGAAAAACTCGCATTTCTCACTTCAGCATCGACTAACATTGCGCCTCTGAGATCGGCATTGCGTAAGTCTGCATCCGTTAAATTCGCACTCGTTAAATCAGCGCCCCGCAAGTTAGCCCGGAGGTTGGCACCTATTAAATTCGCCCCCGTTAAATTCGCCCCAGATAAATTCGCCCCAGATAAATCAACTCCGGATAAATTCGCCCCAGATAAATCAGAACCTGTTAAATTAGCATGAGCTAAATCCTGAATTTCACCTCGTCGAATGGCTGCTAGATCTAAAGATGTTGATAATTGCATCATAGTTTTGATTTCAAATTTTGTTAAATTGAACAAATTATAAATACAAGAATTATACCAACTTCACGGCAGAGGGAGATACTACCAGAGGAGGAGTAGGGGAGCTTTGATACCAATACCAATTCCTCTACCACTGAAATCTTAATATTGAACTGATGAAGATTTATTGCTTTCTTCTACCCAAACAGTCGGCATTTGAGTCGGTTTACTGGGTAACTCCATCAACCCCACTTCACTCAAGCGTACTACTGTTGCTAAAGCCTCCACAATTTTAGGATCAAAGCGAGTACCGCTATATTGCTGGCAGCGCTCTAATGCTTCTGTTAAGCTCATAGCCGCGCGATTACCCCGAGGCTGAGTCAGGCGCTGAAAATAAGACACTAAACCGAGAATTCTGGCTTTAATATTAATCTCTTCACCCTTCTGACCATCTGGCTTACCGCTACCATCCCAATACTCTAGATGATGTTCGATCACATAACGAACAATATCAATTTCCGGCATCGCATCAAGTATTCTTGCCCCAATGACTCCTCGTTCTTTCCAGAAAGCCAGGGTAGAGTCATCCATTTCTTCTGTGCTGTGGCTAAACACTTCTTGCGGGGCAGAGGCAAAACCAATCCGATGTAATAATCCGGCTAAGCGCAAACGACGTAATTTGATCGTGGGTAAATCAAGAATTTGACCAATCGTTTCACATAAAGCAGAAACTTGAAGAGAAGCACAGGGGTTATATGGATCTCGCTCATCAACTCGTTGCGCCATCCGCAGAAAGGCTTGTAGTTTATTGGCTTGGATATTACGACTGACTCGTTTTGCCTGTCCTTCTAGTTCTCTGAATTCTCGCGTTTGACGGTTAACCGTGACTAATTCTTGTTGGGAGGTTTGTAGATAAGAGACGATACGAGACACCACATCTGATAAATCCGGTACAGTTGTACAGGGAGTCTCCAGTATTTGCTGATGCTGTTGTAGGAGTTGGTCTGCTAACTCAGAATTATACGGACGGAAACGTTCAATTAAAATCTCTGCGGCTTTTCTAACTAACGGTTGGTCAAAAGTCCATAACCCATAAAACTTACGTTCTGTATCCGTTGTCGGTAACCCTTGAGGTAAATATTCCTCCTCGGATAATTCATGGCATAACACCATGGAAGTATAACCTGGAGCCAGAATAATTAAATTCCACTCCATCACTAAACTATCCGATTCATCTAAATTGATCAACGAGACATTCTCAAGCTGTCCTGTAGGATGGGTCGCAAACCCACTATCGGCTACAGCACTAATTGCCACATGATGACAATAGGGCGCTATCTCTTGGTAGCGCTCAGCTTCTTGCAAATACCACTTTCCCTGCTGGAAGGTGACCAGTAATAGAGGCTTTTGGTCGCTATCTGGCGCACTGGCTTGCAAGACGTGGTCTTCAAGGGCATGACAAAGAGCAACTAATGTATTCTTGAAGTACACTCCATAACTAGGAGGCAGTTGACCATCGCTGAGCGATGCTTTGAGCTGATTTAAGGTGGCTTCTGGCTTCATGTGTACAGGCGATCCCGGCTATTGATTAAATCTTAGCGGGTATTGATCCCAGATGCTAGGAGTACAATTATCTATTTGTTAAAATTTTAGATTTAAAGCGCTTAATTTGAGATTTTTTGAGCAACTGTAATTGTTGCTGAAGTTGTTGTATCTTAACGGTTTGGCCGCCATAACGCCAGCGGACATAAGCGGTTGAAATTTGATCGATAATTTCTGGCTGAGTAACGTTCGGTTGCGCTTGAATAAATTGAGTATATTCCCAAGGGGTTTGACTTGCTGGTTTAGGATAGCCCTGCTCGGTTAAAATATTCAACATTTGTTGATAAATTCGTTCCATTACGGGTAATTTTGCTAAGCGCCATCGCTCCCGCCAAGCCATCAGTTGTGTCCAACTCAACCATCCTAAAAAACTCAGTAAAATTGCAATTCCTAATCCTCGAAATAACCCTAACCATCCTTGAGTAAATTGTTGGAAAAACCAGCGAATACTTCTAAACAAGATAAGAATAAATCGTCCAAAAACCGTCTGTAAAATATTAGTCACAGGAGACGGTAACCAACCCGCAATCCAATCCCAAAAGGCTCGTAACGCGCTGAAGGTTTGATTACGTTCTATCGAAGGCGGAATTAAATCCATCCCCGGAATCGGATTAAACATAAACCAACCGTAGCCGGGGAAATACACTTCTGTGATTAAATGAGCATCCGTATTGCGAACCACGTACAATCCGGTAAATGGGTTAAATTCTCCCGGTTGAAAGCCACCCGCGACCCGCGCCGGAATCCCAATTGAACGCAGCATCATCGTTAAGACGGTAGCAAAATGATCGGGGTATCCGCCTGTAATGGTTTCGCCTTCTGGGCTATCTTTATAACCGAATAAAAAGGCTTCGACTAAATCTTCATTTCTTTGTAAAAAGGGTGGCTCTTCTTGAAGTTTATAGTTCGGATTTTGTTTAAGATATTGTGCTAAAAATAAGGCTTTTTCGTAAGGAGAATCAAGGAAATCAGGACTCTTAGAAATACTATTAGGATTTGATAAAATCTCTTCTGTTTTTTGTTTAACTTTTGCTTTCAGATTATCCGGAATTTGTAGATAATAATTGGTAATATTTTCAGGATATTGAGTAGACGCTTGATTGAGAATGTCGCGATCGCGATAAGGAACCCGAGAAATCACCGTATAAGTCAAACCTTCCCGTAACGTTAACGGCGATCGCAATGTCCCTTCAGTATCAATCGCCAGTTCATCGGTGGGAAAATAAACTTGCTGTGGCCAAGTTAAAGCGGGCAGGAGGTTCGGCAGTTGGGATAAGATCGTATAACTTTGTACCACTTCCCGCGTCTCGGCTTGAGTGGGGCGTGGCAATAACATAAACTGATAAGACCAACTGGGGCGTTTGAGTTCAACGGTACGTTCATTGCGGGAAATATTCCAACCCTGACCGGTGTATTCATCAAAACCCACCACTCGCCAAAATCCTGGCGCTTGCGATCGCACCCGCATCACCACTTGAGGGATCAGTTGACCGCGTAAATTTTGATTAATTTGGGTATCAAAACCATAGTAAAATGATGTATTTAATGCCCCTGGCCCTGAGCGGGGATTTCGTCCGCCACTTCCTTCTGAGTCATCTGTTTCTTCCCCTTCAGAGACATAACCGGGGTTAAACACTTGACTGCCATCAAACTCTCCTTCTGGCATATCTAAAGGAGAACTCACCGGAAAACTTCGCAGTTGATAGCTAGGAAAGCGAGGTAACAGCGCAAAAATCGTTAATCCCAAAAGAACGATACTCAAAAAACTAACGATCAAAAACTTGTAATTCAGACTCGGGGATTTTTTAGAAGGCGAGGAATGTTGAGTATTCTTGTTGAGGTGAGAGAGTCCGAGGCGAGAACGATAATCAAAAATCAGTGTAGGAAGTGCGATCGCCAGAAATATCAACACTACTGGCGCAAATGCAAACGTCTGGCTGAGTGTAGCAGCCACCCCCAATAAAATCAGTCCAATTACCATCGAGTACCCCAGATCTTTACGGCGGGGTAAATCGAAACTATGTAGTACTTGTAAATGAATCAGTAGTTCTGCTAGGACAACCCGTGTATCATTGAGTTCCCCCAGTAACCGCCCAAAAAATGCTGCTAAGGCAACTAACATTCCCAAAGCAATACAGAATTTAATCGGGATATTACGACGATGCCGTCGCCATCCACTCCAAGCTGCACCTAACAAGCTCACAGGAATTGCCCACAAATGGCGATCGTCTTCAATAGCGATATCCGTGGCAATAATGCCCATTACCACCAAGAGTTGGACTAAAACTCGTAGTTGAATAGACTCTTCTACAATCGGCTTTGGACTTGCTTCTATCCGTTGCCAGAGCGGGCTAATTAGGGGAATTTGCCGGGTCATAGACTAGGCGTTGATCGTTGTTGGTTGAGTATTATTCAACACTGTAGCCGATCGACTGACTTTCTCGCTACACCTAAATTGTTCACAAATTACAGAGTTGAGTTAGAAGGGCTACTCTCTGGGCAAATCACAAAACTGAGAGGATTTTGATGATGGTCATGCAGCAACACATTTAAGCGGTAGAGTTGATCCGGTTTTGGGTCAACGAGTTCTAGTTTCAGATAGCCTGAGTCAGTCCGTTGAGCACTTGTTTCAACATCTTTACCCATCAGCAGTAACCGTCCGCCTTGGGGGAGTTGGGCTAAAATCTTCAGAGACGTGCCATATTGACGCTGACTATACTCAATCTCGAGAGTAAATACCCCAAATAAAGTCAACCATTGTTGTTGAACTGGGGATTGATTCAATCGAGAGTGAATAGTCAAAGCCCGAATAATTTCTTGAGCAGCCAATAACGCAAGTGCCATTTGTTGTTCAGGTGCAGCGGTTTCGTATTGAGGTTGTAGGAAAGTCCCGTTTCGGACAGCTCCCCGCACAACCAAACTCGCCAGTTGATTTAAGGGTTCGCTTTGGCCGGGAAACAGGGGTTCAACAGCCTTTACCAGTTTTTCCCCTTCCCGTAAAGAGGACTGTAATACAGCTTGACAAGGGTCAAGTAATTGAGCAAAGACAGACTCAGGAATTGGAATCGACCATCGTAGATTTTGTTTCTGTGCCATCCAGACATTGCCAGATGGAACTTCTACGGGAATGAATTCGTCGGCATAATTACAATACTCCTTCAATTCTGTTTCCCAGGGGAACAGGGGAGGGTTGCGTTGGATTTCAGCTTTCAGTCTATCCTTGAGCAAGGTTTCAAATCGATTGTTCACAACTGTTGTTTCTCCTAGTGCAGAGGGTTGATCCTTGAGAGTTGTTAGATCTAAATCCTCAGAGTCTAGAGGATCAAGTTCATACTCCTGTGGATCATTGACCCATGTTGGATGATTCATTGAATCTTTTCGACGAAGTTTTCCTTGATCAGGAGAACAATTCGTCAAATTCGGCTCCTGTAGTAGCCAGTTCAATAACTCTTGATCGTCTGATTGTCGATCTCGATTTGTTCCGTTATTCATCTCTTGATGCACCTGCTCCGGATACTGAATGATTTCTAATTTCCCAAGCCAATTCCAATAGTTTCATCCATCGTTTTTGGACTTGATTCACCTTACAGTCTAAGGCTTGAGCGATTTCTGGATCGGATAAACCCTGACGCTTTAACCTTAACAAATGCTTTTGCTGAAGGCTTATTTGAGCTTGAAAATCTTCCCACTGCTTTGGGGTTAATCCCAGATTGCGTTCTAAATCAGCCTCTAACCATTGATGAACTAATTCCCAACGATTTCCTAAGGCAAATCGCAATAAATGATATTTAAAGCGTTGCTGTAAGTAATCCCGTTGACGGGGAGTTAATCCCAGAAGTGCCTCAATTTCCCGCGTGGGTAAATCTCGCAATCGTAAAATAAAATAGTTAGCGCAATCATGTTGATTGTTGCTTTCCAAATAGGCAATCAACTCATCAATCACCGACTGTCGCAACGAGTCTAACTCAGGTTCATTCGACTCAGCTACCATCGCAGAGCGTACTTGTTGAACCGATGCATCATGCCACGTTTGATCGGAATCTGAACTGACCCCTTCTGCGGCCTGATCTAAGTCCACAAATGCTTCTTTCGGTTGTTGCTGAGAGAATGTTTGCGATCGCAAAATAATCAACTGCTGGCTGCGGCCACGGGACAGAGGAATGCGCCGTTTTCCGTAACGCTCTGTAAACGCCATATATTCAGACAGTTCTAAGAGCGTTTTAGGGCGATAATCCCCTGGCAGTTGGGTTTCTTTACGAAAGGAATTTAATGTTTCAATATAAAATCCTTGCAAAAAGTCTTTGATTAATTCTAATCGAGCCTGATAACTCGATTGCACCTGAGGCGGTGTAATATAACGATATATAATCGCACTCAAGGTACTATGTAGCTCAACCGGCCCTTGTCTTGATCCGAGCTGATAGTAGTGCAAACATTGTCTAAGACGATGCTGCGCTAATGTCATTGCCCAGGTTTCAATTTCGCCAGAAGCTTGTATTCGTTGGCTTTCTGTACAAATCCGAACAGCCTCATCTGTTAACCGACGGGCAACATCCCGACAATTCTGGATTGATGCCATCGTGGACTGTTGGAGTTCACTCAAGAGCCGTTGATATATGCTTTCACTCTGGCAGATTTCCCCCATGTTCATGATTAATTCATATTGACCCTAACACAGTTTTTCACAGGGCTACTGCGGCTTTCCGGAGGTTTCAAGGGAAAGATCCTCACGGGTTATTCGTCACGGGTTATGTATCATTTATTGTGGCGATCAAAGAGGGAGACTCTTGTCCGGAGGAGCAGGCAACAGATAACAGATAATAACTCATAACTCATAACTCATAAACAATGACTTTAGACCAACAAATTACTGCTTTAGTTCTAAATGCACCGACCGATGGAAAAACACCTGATATTGTAAAAGCGATTGCCCCCGGATTAAAAATGATTGCTCAGCAATTACAACATTTGCATTATTATATTCTGCAAACTTCCGATGGGCGTTGGGTCTTAACGACCTTGAGTAATGTTTCACAACCCCATTTAGAAAAACGAGTCATTTATGCTTATCCCTCTTCAGAAGATGTTAATGCTCAAAGTCGAGTGAATAATCCATCTGTTGCCCAAGCTGCACTGTTACCTGTGATTTCGATTTTATTTCAAATGGTTGCGATTCCGAATTTAGATAGTATTATTTTCTTTGAAACCCCAGGTCAAATTGAATCGGGGACAGAAGTTAAAAAAGAAGAGATTCAAACTTTAATCCGTTCTTACCTACAACAATACCAAAGAAGCAAACCTCGCTCTGGCTCTATTCCACCTAATTTAGCCTAAGGTCTACTTCTTGAAGCCACTCAAATTCTGATGAATTGATGATTAATGAACTTGAAAATACTGTCTAACTTGAGCGAGGATTTCTACAATTGAGGTGTGAGAGGGTAAAATTTGAATTCTCAGCCGATTAATCAATTGTTTCATCCCTGCTGAAAGCTTACTAGAAACTTGAGCAGTTCTAGAAAGGTGAGATTTTCCGACTACTTGATCCGAAGCTAAAGTTGAATTGATACTTCGTTGTCCGTCTGAGCGATCCCAGATAAAAATCGGGAGTGGAATATTAAGCGCCTCAATTTGTTCTAGTCCTTGATGCAAAGAAGAATGCATAAAACCCTGACTACAAATCAACAACAAATCAATTGTTTGACTTTGAATCAGTTGAGTTGCTTCTTGCCAAGAATGCCCCATAATACTGCGAAATCCAGCCGTTTCTAAATATTGAATTAAAGCATGATCCATTTTGGTCTGATGCTCTCTCGTTGTATAAAAATTGTCTTCAGATGACTGAGATAATGTTAATAAATCGATCACCAAAATACTGCCTTTACGATTCATTCCTGTTGCTAACTGAATAGCTTGTAATAATGCCGATTCAATCGCAGCATCAGATTCATGCTTAAGACTGCTGATTAAGCAGGGAAAAACGAGTAATGGAGCAATTTGATTGGCTAATTGAGTCGTGGATGAATCTAATGTAATCAAAGGTAACCTTGACAAACTTTCTTCCTGAGCAAGTTGTTGCAGAAAACTCTCAGGAGATTGCACCCCCGATAAACTTTGAAGCACCACAACATTCGGTTGCCAAATCCGTGCTAACAGTTCGGCTTGAACCAAATCATCGGCTTCAATAATTCGGCAGGGAGTACAATTTTGCAAAATTAAAGCTGAATGTTGAGCATTCGTTTCAGCCGTATTCTGTGTTTCTACTTCTGGTTTTTTCTGTTCATCAATTGGATTTAACCAAAGGATTGTTAATTTTTGAGTAATTTTTGGCTGCGGTTTTTGATTCAGAATTGCTAAAGTTCTCTGGAGTTCTGAGGGTTCAACAGGAAGACATAAAAAGCCATCCGAACGATTTTTTAAGGCTCGTTTTTTATCTCCTAATGTTGCGGTAATCACAACAGGAATTTGACCGGTTTGTCCGTCGGTTTTTAGCAAAGTCAGCACATCCCAACCCGAGAGTAAAGGCAATAAAGGATTCAGAAAAATCACATGAGGTTGCAGACAGCGGGCTTTTTCTAGAGCTTCAGTTCCAGAACGAGCAATCACAACCTGATAGCCAAGCTGATTGAGATGTTCGCTGAAATGCTGAATAAACCGAGGCACTGCTTCGACAATCAGAACTAACCGAGGCTTTGCGGTTGATTTAGAACGATATTGAATCTGAGGTAATTTTGAAGAAAGTTGAACATCTGCCATCGGTGGACTCGGGGGTAAGAGAATAGTAAATTGACTGCCCACTCCGGCTTGAGAAATAAAGCTGACATCCCCCCCATGGAGATGGGCTAAACGTTGAGTTAAAACCAGTCCCAGTCCTGTTCCTTGATATTCTCGAGTTAACGGATTTTGAAGCTGTTGAAACTTCTGAAAAATTAAATGTTGTTTGTCTTCTGGAATACCAATTCCCTCATCCCACACTGTAAACGCAACCCACTGATCCCATAAACTGACTCGCAGTCCTAACTTTCTCGCTTCTGGGGTAAACTTCAGCGCATTTGAGAGCAAATGAGCCAGCATCTGTCGCAGTCGCAATTCATCGGCTACTAAGAAGTCTAAATCTGGATCAATTTCGAGGGTAAATCTGGATCTAGCTTCTGCAATTTTGTGTTCGGTTGCCTCAGCCAAACTCTGATAAGTTTTAGAACGATTCTGTTGCTGTTGCTGCCCGACAGCCATTGTAAAACCTTGTTCACAAACGGCTTGAATTTGAGTCACGCTGAGGGAGAGTTCTAACTGCTCAGTTTCAATACGAGTCAGGTCTAAAATATCATTGACGACCATCATCAAATGGCGGCCACTTTGATAAATCAGTTGGGCATAGTGGGCTTGGCGTTCATTCAGGCTACCCAGCAACGGTTCATTGAGTAACTTTGATAATCCTAGAATTGCGGTAAGAGGACTTTTTAATTCATGGCTAATACAGGCTAAAAATTCATCTTTGAGGCGGTTAAGATGGACTAAATCTGCATTTTTGCTGGCAAGTTCTTGGGAAACTCGGTGTTGTTCGGTGATGTCTTGGGCTAAGACTAACCAAAGCTGGGAAGACGGTTGAGATTGATCTGAGGGAGTTAACAGTTCAGACCACTGAGGTTGTAAAGGTTGACGGGTAAATTGCCAAACAGATTCTTGCTCTTCTGTAGTACTGCACACACAAATATAGGTATCTGGCTGTGGCCCGAGTTGACACCAACTGGGTATAACATTAGTTTGGGGAGAATTGATGCTAGAGAGATGTTCTGAGGAGGTGGCAGAGGAAAAGTGAATCACTGTTTCTGCTGTCTGTCGAACGTTTTCTGCACCCGTCTGTAAGCGAGACTGCCATGCCCAATTTTGTAAAATAATATTGCCGTCTATTGTTTGAACCATCAATGGAATGGGTATTTGTTCCAAGAGATGTTGTAAAAATGGGGCGACGGGAAGATCTTGTGGCGGATTATTGCTAATGGCTGGGGTAGAAGGGGTTTCGGTAAAAGATTGCAGTACAGCCAAGGTATCGACTAAGCCCAGAAATTGTCCATCTGGGTTAACCATTGCTAAGGTGGGTACCGTTTCTAATGTATTTGATTCAGACTGTTGGAGTTGTTGTAAATACGCTCTAAACTCTGAAAGTTCTGTATCGACAGGTATGATTGGAATCGGTTCAATTAGATGATCTTTTTGGGTCTCTAAGGTTTGTTGTAGTCCGAGGCTGTTAGTGTCTGTGCTAGAAAGTTGAATCTGAGGAAATGCTGAAAATAGATAATGTATTAAGCGAGGCAGAAAAACTAACCCTTGGGGATGTTGGTGCTGATCGACAACAACAATGCAGTGACACTGATTTTGGCAAAACATCAACCACAATTCACCTAGGGTCACAGCGGGCTGACACTGGGGAACAACGTAAAGCAAATGTTGCAGCGAAGAAGCAATAAACATGAGAAACCTAATTATTCACCTTTCAGCCCACCACCTAAATTTAAGTGCGTTCTTTAATCCATCATCGGTGAAGATGCCTTAATAGAAGATTAATTTAATAATTAAACCATACATCTTAAATAAATAGAAAGCCACATCCTATCGATGAGTTGATATCCTGAATATCTTATGATATTGACTCTTAGTTTTGTCAGAGTCTTCATGAAAATTACTGATTTGTTTTTGGGTAGGGGGACTTGAATTGATGCAATCTTTAGGTAAATGTCTTCATTCTTAAGCTTAAGCCTTCGATCTCAATCTAAAAACTTAATCTTTTTTATCGATTGTTTTATTTATTAAATTTTGTTAAGATTTATGTGTTTGTATTGCAACAATTGGATTGTCAGACTCAATCTTTTAATGAAAAAATTTATTGAAAAACAAGCGATTTGACCCTGAGTTCAGTTCCCCGCTGAGATCGGCGATCGCCTATTTTTAAGCAGTTATAGCGCTGTATCGGTGGGTAATAAGACCCAGGGATTAGAAATATTGACAACAGAGACTTAATCGCCGAAGAAGCCTCAGGAGAAGCGAGAATCATCTGATTTATTCTTCAATTTGCCATAAATCATGGATGTGATTTTCATCTAAAATTTTCTTAGGACGCATCATCAATATCACTTGACCCAACAAAGCCGTATCTGATGCCGTTTCAAACCATTGTAATGTTAATTGATTCTCTTGTTCGACCAGAAAATAAGAATCGACATTCCACTGACGTTGAGCGCGATCGATCACAATTAAAATCTGTTCAGTTTTACCGGGTAATGGAGCAGGAAGGCGATCGCTATGAGTTAAAATCACAACTGGATCTTCAGCTTTTAAAATGACTTGCCAACCGGGTAAAGCAACCCAAGCCCCCTGTCCCGAAAACTTGACTAAGCGAAACGGATGGGTTTCTTCTGTGAGGGGAACGGCTTTCAACTCCGCAACCGTTAACGGCAATTCACCGACAACGGGTAGAATACGGGGAAGTTCCTCTTCAGATTCTAAGCGATAAAGGGGAAATCTGGGGGCGGAACGTTCGGAAAATACAGTAAAATCCGTTAACAATTGTTCAAGCTGTTGTCGGGCTGCGGCAGAATGGGCAAACTTTAAACCTTTCGCAATTAAACGCGATCGCTGTTGTAAATCATTATTTTGTCTGGCTAGTCGCCAACTTTGATAGGCAATGGCATCACCGGGATGATTTGCAAAACCCTCTGGCAGCCTAGAAACCCGAGAATACTCTTTCAAGGCTTTCGTCAGATCTTTAGCATCATCTGCATCTAACTGACGTTCTACAACCAATTCCGCCGCCTGGACTCGTTGAGGCTGGGTTAGAATTCGGAATTCATACAGAATATCACTGCCTTTGCGTTGAAAGAACGATTCAGTCGCGCTAGAAACTTCTCCCTGCATGACAGAATCATACACCTGAGATCCCACGATTACCTGATTTTGTTGAACCGCTTCAAATCCTGTTTCTTCAAAAATCTGTTGAGGCGTGTAACCTGCTTTTTGTAGCTTTGCACAAGTTTTACCCCACACAACCCAATTTTGTTCCTTACGGCGCAATAGCGTAATTAATTCTTGTAAGTCTGCTGCGTTCTCGGGTGGAATCTCAGTCATCAACGTTTTAGTTAAACCACGATAGCTAATCTTATCATGAGTCATTTCTCTATCTTAGGAGAGAATTGAAAAAGAATCTGTGCATCTGATCCAAATTCTGAGAAGATATTGGATCGAGGACAATCGATGCTAAAGTCAGCTACATCTGTATGCGAATTGCTCTGTTCACTGAAACCTTTTTACCCAAGATTGACGGAATTGTAACCCGACTCTGTCATACGGTTGAACACCTACACCGGGCTGGTGATGAGGTGCTGATTTTCTCCCCAGAAGGAGGACTGACAGAATACAAAGGGTGTAAAATCTACGGGGTTGAGGGCTTTCCCTTACCCATGTATCCAGAATTAAAATTGGGTATTCCCACTCCCAGTATGGGTCATCAAATAGAAGCCTTCCAACCCGATCTGATTCATGTCGCTAACCCGGCTGTATTGGGCTTAGGAGGGCTGTATTATGCCAAAAAGTTTAATTTACCCTTGGTGGCTTCCTACCACACTCATTTGCCCCAATATCTCCACCATTACGGCCTCGGAATGTTAGAGGAATTATTATGGAGTTTACTCCGTTCTGGCCATAACCAAGCCGACTTAAATCTGTGTACCTCTACTGCAATGGTAGAAGAACTCAGCAGTCACGGCATTGAACGGGTAGACTTATGGCAACGCGGCGTAGATACAGAACTGTTTCAACCCCACCATGCCAGCGCCGAAATGCGCGATCGCCTCTCTCAAGGTCACCCCGACTGTAATTTACTGTTGTATGTGGGACGCTTGGGGGCAGAAAAAGAAATTGATCGCATTAAGCCTATTCTAGAAGCCATTCCTAATGCTCGTTTAGCTTTAGTGGGAGATGGCCCCAACCGCCAAGCCTTAGAAGCGCATTTTGCCGATACTCCCACCCATTTTGTCGGTTACCTACGGGGAGAAGCCTTAGCGGCAGCCTATGCCTCAGCAGATGCGTTTATTTTCCCCTCTCGTACCGAAACCCTAGGACTCGTTTTACTCGAAGCGATGGCAGCAGGAACTCCGGTAGTCGCCGCTCGCTCTGGTGGGATTCCTGATATTGTTACAGATGGGGTTAATGGATATTTATTTGATCCAGCCGATGAAAATGGGGCGATCGCTGCCACTCAAAGGTTATTTTCTCATACCAATGAACGAGAAACCCTGCGTCAGAATGCTCGTCAAGAGGCTGAACAGTGGGGATGGCAGGCTGCAACCCAACAATTGCGACGATATTATCAAGCCATTTTAAACCGCCGTGTCATGCCCTCAGTTGCCTAGTTGGGATTAAGACTTTAGACTTGAAACAGGGAGTAAGGAATTTTCCCAGCAATCCATCGTCGCCGATCAATAATCTATGCTGTAATATATGGCTGTGACTCACCGATTGCGGGTTATTCCTTAAAATTTTTAATTCTGGTGAACGCTACAACGGACTTCAAGTTCTGCGGCAATAGCGTTCACCGCCTTCTGCGGTCACTGTTGCTAGTCTAAAATATGGCATTTTCCAACGCTGGTAGTATCCTCGCCACACTCACTCAGGTTGATCGGATGGGATTATTGGCAGATCGAGTTAAGAATCTGCCAGTTGGAGAGTTTATTTGTATTTTAGATTTCATTACAGCAGAATTTCAACAGTTTCTGCGTGCTATTGATCTGATTAACAATGAAGCGATTGAAACCTTACTCGAACAATTACTCGATGCATTTACCATCAAAATTGGTCAAATTCTCGCCGCAGATCAAACGACTATTTTTTTAATTAATAGTAGCAAAAATCAGCTTTGGTACACGACCGTTAACGAAGCCACAGGTCAAACCCAAGAAGTAAGGTTACCGATGGATACGGGAATTTTGGGTCATGTGGCGCGCACCGGAACATCCTTAAATATTGCTAATGTAGAAGATTGTACATTATTCGATCCGCGAGTGGATGCCCCGCCTCATTATCCGATTAAAAGTATTTTATGTCTGCCTATTTTTAGTAGTCAAAATCCTCGAGAACCTGTTGCTGTTATTCGCTTATTAAATAAAACAGATAACACGCCATTTACGACTGAAGATGAGGAACAGTTTCGTTCTTTAGCAAATTCTGTCGGCATTATTTTAGAAAGTTGTCAATCCTTTTTTGTTGCCGCTCGTAATCAACGGGGGGTTTCTGCATTACTCAAAGCCACCACAACTTTAGGACAAAGTTTAGATTTACAGTCTACATTACTCACCGTAATGGAGTTGGCGCGGGATTTAATGCAAGCCGACCGCAGCACTTTATTTTTATTTGATACAGACACGAATGAACTGTGGACAAAAGTTGCAAAAGCAGATAAAAAAACCATGGTTGATATTCGTTTTTCGGCCAGTAAAGGCATTGCCGGATATGTGGCTTCAACCGGTCAAGTGGTGAATATTAGTGATGCTTATACCGATCCGCGCTTCGATCCGAGTACAGATGAAAAAACAGGCTATAGAACTCGTAATATTTTATGTATGCCCGTTTTTAATGCCAAAGGAGAATTAATTGGCGTGACTCAATTAATTAATAAGCATAAAGGCAGTTTTACCAATTCAGATGAAGCCTTTTTAAAAGCGTTTAATGCTCAAGCTGGAATTGCATTACAAAATGCTCAGTTATTTGAGAATGTTATGGTCGAAAAGCAATATCAAAAAGATATGTTGCAAAGTCTTTCTGATGTTGTCATTTCTACCGATTTACAAGGCAGAATTGTCACGATTAATGATGCAGCCTTAGAGTTACTCGGTTGTCCTCGTCGTAAAGCCAGTAATTATTTAGTGCGTCAATATTGGGAAACAAAACTGATTGATCGTTATATTTGGGATGTGCTTCCGATTGAGAACTTACGATTTCGTTTAGAAGATAGCCTGAAATATGCTTCTCGTTATTATGTGCCAGAACAAAATCTAACAGTGGGTTTAGTCTTTCGCGAAGAAAATGAATTTGATAGACATGATGAAATTCCCACTTTAGTGATTCCTGATCCGAATGATCCCGAGGGTTATTTACCTTGGGGATTTATAGAAGATCCGATTGAACAGTTACCTTTTTTTACGAAAGATCAGGTTCAGCCCATTGAAAGAAGTATTAATTTAACCGTTACACCGTTAACTGATACAGAAGGAAAAGTTCGAGGCGGTTTGGTAATTTTAGAAGATATTAGTCGAGAAAAACGAATGAAAACCACGATGTATCGATACATGACTCCGGGTGTGGCAGAACGGGTTATGGCATTAGGAGAAGATGCGTTAATGGTGGGAGAACGCAAAGAAGTCACGATTTTATTTTCTGATATTCGCGGTTATACCAGCCTAACGGAAGATTTAGAAGCGTCTGATGTGGTTGCCTTACTTAATCAATATTTTGAAACCATGGTTGAGGCGGTTTTTTCCCATGAAGGTACGCTTGATAAATTCATTGGAGATGCATTGATGGCTGTTTTTGGTGCGCCATTACCGCTGCGACAAAATCACGCTTGGATGGCAGTTAAATCCGCTTTAGATATGCGCCATCGTTTGAAAGAATTTAACCACTCTCGTCTGGGTGAGCCTCAAATTCGCATCGGAATTGGCATGAGTTCAGGGGAAGTCGTTTCAGGGAATATTGGTTCTCAAAAACGGATGGATTATACTGTGATTGGGGATGGTGTTAATTTGAGTTCTCGTTTAGAACAACTCACGAAAGTCTATGGCTGCGATATTATTTTAAGCGAGATGACTTATGAGTTATGTAGCGATAAAATTTGGGTCAGAGAGTTAGATAAGGTTCGAGTTAAAGGTAAGCGCACAGCCGTTAGTATTTATGAACTGATAGATCGGCGTACTCAGCCTCTTTCTCAAGAACATTTAGATTTTTTAGACTGTTATCATCAAGGACGAAAAGCTTATCTCAATCGAAATTTTAAGCAAGCCATTCAATATTTTAAAACAGCAGAAAAAATGCGTCCTAATGATCGATCAATTCGCTTACATTTAATCCGATCTCAAGATTATCTTGAAATTCCTCCTCCAGACAGTTGGGATGGTATTCACACCATGACTGCGCCGTAACTGCTGCTCAACAGTTCATCAATTCACATTTCTGAGTTTTTGTCAATCTGCCTCTACAGAAGAGTGTTAAATATTCGTTATTTCTCTATCGCTTTTAAAGCTCCTCAACCTCATATTCTTACTACAACGCATACGATAGAATTAGGGGTTGAAGTCAATTAGTCTGGGCTCATTGTTGACAGCTTAAGCTTAAATCTCAGTTTTCAAGGGAGTTATAGAACTTCGACAACAGAAAAATTCCTCGGAGTTTTTTTGAGCTTCAGGTAAATGAGCAATAATCAGTCGAATAGTCGGTCTTATTCGAGATTGAGCGATATCCAAATCAGTATTTTCAAGTGTGGCAAAATACTATAGCAGTACAAGATTTGGTGTAAGACATTCCTAAAGTATAGAACCCTTTCACTGTATACTGTTCCCTGTCTATAGCACTTGCGCGCAATAAATAGCCAGGTCGGGCAATAGGGCGCTAGCCCATGGCTGCGCTAAGGTGCGCGTAGCGCTATAAATACTCTCAAATGCTGACAACATTATGCAAATTTCTGTTCCTACAACCTATCAAACTTTAGATACGCAATCATTACTGACTTACCTGTTGAGCTTACCTTCAATAGCACAGCAACTCGGAGGTAGGATGTCTGAATGGCAGGCTAGTGAGATTGGTGATGGCTATCTTAACTTTGTGTTTATGGTGGAAGGGCCAAAGGGAAAACTTTGTGTTAAGCAAGCTGTTCCCTACGTTAGACTCATTGGGGAAGAATGGCCCATGACTTTGGAACGTATGGCTTTTCAGCACCGATGTCATCTAGAGCATAGTCGCTATTGTGAACAATATTTACCCAAACTATACCATTATGATTCCCAGCTTTATCTGATGGTGATGGAGTATCTGCATCCACATATCACAATGCGCCACGGCATGATTCAAGCGATTAATTATCCCCACTTTGCCGAGCAAATTTCAGATTATCTAAGTCGCTCTCTGTTCTTTACTTCCAATTTCTGGTTATCTTCGTCACAAAAGAAGCAGAATATGGCTTTTTTCGATAAAAATAGCGAACTTTGTAAGATATTAGAAGATGTTGTATTCACAGATCCCTACTGGGAAGCAAAAGATAACCGATGGACATCTCCCCAACTCGATCAGATCGCCGCTGAGTTCCGCCACGATGTACAGTTGAAACGGGCGGTGTCACGCTTAAAACTCAAATACATGACCAGTGCACAAGCACTCATTCATGGAGATTTACACACAGGTTCACTCATGCTGACACCAGAAAGTATGATGGTGATTGATCATGAGTATGCTTTTTATGGCCCCATGGCATTTGATGTGGGGAATGTGATCGGGAATTTACTACTGAATTACTTTGCTCAAGATGGTCACGCTACAATCGAACAGCCTCGCGAAGCTTATCAAACTTGGATCTTAGAAACGATAGAGCAAGTGTGGTTAAAATTCTATGACAAATTTATCGGATTATGGGAAAGTCAAACCACAGGTGAACCTTATTGCGAGCAACTGTTTGCCGATTCTTCAGGACAACAAGCCATGGCAGAGGAGCGACATTTTTACTTATGTGATTTGTTTACTGAAGCGATTGGTTTTGCCGGAGCGGAAATGATCCGTCGCATCTTAGGCTTAGCACACACTCTAGATCTAGATTCAATTGAACCCCCCGATAAACGAGCTGCTTGCGAGATCTCTTGCCTTCGTCTCGGAAGGGAGTTAGTGATTAAGGCACAGTCTTATCAAGACATCTTTGATGTGACAGCCGTTGCTAAACAGATACACAAGGAAACTCAAACACAACTTTGTCAAAATAAAGATTGATAAATTAATGAGTCAAATAACTAAGGAACTGATCTACACCGTTCAGTTTTATCACCCTGAAAAAATTATTTCACAAATGCCTGGGATTAATAATGATGAGACAAGAGCCGCCCTTTTAGGAGTCGAAGTGGATCTCTATCGCCAACTCCGAGAGCGTTTTACACTCAACGCCCAGCAAACAGCTAAAACACTCCTTAACAATCCTCACTTCTGTCGTTTGGTAGACAGACTTCCTTTTGCGCCCGGTGCAACTGTAGTGGGTTTGGGTGATAGTATTACGGATGACTCTCAATCTTGGTTAGAGATCTTGCGTCATCTGCTCTACCTGCGTCGCCCCTCTGACTCTATTAAGGTGATCAACGCGGGAATTTCTGGTGATACCACCACTCACCTTATTAGTCGTTTTATGGAGGTGGCGCAACAACAGCCTGATTGGATTATTTGCTTAGCTGGGACTAACGACGTAAGGCGACATGGTTTACCTCCAACTCAGGTTTTGGTTAGCCTGGAGGAAACTGCGAAAAACTTGCAGATGTTGCGCCATTTAATGACTAGCCAAACTCAGGCGCGTTGGGTGTGGATGACACCCCCTACAGTAATTGAAGCGCAGATTGAAGCAGATTGGGCATTGGCACCCCTTCAAGAGAGATGGTTTAATCAGGATCTCGCCCAGGTATCTGCAGTGGTACGACAGTTACCAGATCCAGTGATTGACTTGCAAAAAATTTTTGGAATTCCTGCTCATCCAGATTTATTGCTTGCTGATGGACTTCACCCATCCCTCGCTGGTCATCAAGTCATTGTCAGTGCTTTGGTAGAAAAGCTGGCTGAGATTCAAAACTAGGTTAAAAAACGTGAGGGTTCAAAAGCTTCTACAACAACTGATGGCGATCGCCCCATAATCATATCAGTGATTGCTAAGCCCGCTAAGAAGGTCATCACCATACCATTACCTGTAAAGCCTGCCGCAATATATTCACCGGGACGCTTGGGCACAGGTCCAATTAAAGGATTAGCATCTTTGCTAAAAGCCATAACCCCTGTCCATTCTTGCTCTACCTTAATGTTGCGTAAATCTGGGAAATGTTGTGTCAAAAACTCTTTTAATCCTTGACTAACGGCGGGATTAATGACTGTATCGTCATCATTATTCTCTTCCCCTGTTGGTGATGCCCACCGTCTACCGCCGAGAAAAATTCGGCCATCAGGTCGCTGTATACAATATTCAAACCTGGTAAAAAAGCTAAAATCCCACATCGGGGGTACAGGTTCCGTCACTAGCATTTGCCCGCGAATAGGGACAATAATATCTTTAACGAAAGGGAGTAGCTCTCTTGTCCAGGCATTGGTCGCATAGACAACGTTTTGAGCTTGAAGAGAACCACGATTCGTTTTTACTATTAAACCACTCGATTCTTTTTGTACCTCGTAAACTTCTGTCTGCGTTTGAAGATTGACTCCTTGCTTGAGACCTTCAGAGGCGATCGCGGCTACTAATTTTGCTGGCCAAAGTCTGCCCACATCGGGGTAAAATACTCCTGCGAGAAAGTCGGAACTATGGGTGAATTGAGTACACTGTTCCCTATTCCAGTATTCACCTTCTACATCATACTGAGCCAAGGCTGATGCTGCTTGTTGCAACAGATCTGATTCTTCTGGAGTCAGGGCTAAGGTGACTGCGCCAGGAAAAGACAATTCACAATCTACGTGATGATCCTTAACAAAGTTTTTGATCGCTTGGGCATTTTTACTGACATATTCCAAAATAGCTTGGGCTGTATCAATACCGTACTCTTTTAGTGCTAAAGAAAAGTTTTTCGTTGTCCGAGGGTTAAAATTTCCTCCGTTTCGTCCGGTCGCCCCCCCACTAATCCCACGTCTTTCTAGTAGGGTAACATTAATACCATTTTTACTTAACCAGTAAGCCGTACTCACTCCCGTCATACCCCCACCAATGACAACTACATCGGTCTGGGATGGTAAGTCTGGAGTACTACGATAATTTTGGTAGGGTGCATTGGTCAGCCAATAGGAATGAGTGGGTTGTTTGTGTTGGGAAGTTAACTTCATAGTGTTTAATTTAAATCAGTTTTAGCAAAACTCGCGAGAATCCTCTGATTGTAAGTAAGGGAAAAACATGATTGACTATACAACTTATCTTTGCTTACTGCCATAGTCAGTTTATTTCGGTTTTTATTGTTGTACAACATATTCACTTTCTTCTTGAGTGGTAACTTTACCAGAAATCGCTAAATAAACTCCACTTAAAATTACCGTAAATACAATTAGGTTTAATAAACTCAAACTTTCAGCAAAAATGATCCAAGCTAAGATGGCAACAATCACTGGATCTAGCAGAAAAAATACGGTGATAAAGGCGGCCGAAAAATGATTCAGACTATAAACGAGTAATCCGTGACCTAAAGCTTCACAAACAGCACTTAAGGCAATGACAGATAACCATCCGGACAAAGAAATCGGATAAATTGGCTCATCAAACAATAGTACCAGTGGCAAGATTAATAAAGTACCAATGACGCAGCGCCATAATAATATATTAATGACGGAAAACTTGTCGCGAATATTTTCTAAAGTTAATAAAGTTCCTGTATATAAAAAAGCTGCGATTAAAGCAGCAGAATCCCCTAGAAAACTATTGCTTGATTGTTGAAAATCTTGCCATCCTAAACCCATTGCTCCCACTGTCGCTAAAACTAAACCCACTATAAATTGGCGATCAAAACGCTGTTTAAATAATAACCAGGCTCCTAAAGTTGTTGAGATTGGGGTGAGAGAGCCTAAAATAGTGGCATTAGCTGCACTGGTTTGAGTTAGAGACCAAATAAAAAACAACCGATTTAATAATTGAAAAATACTAGCAGCGAACAAAAGGGCAAAATCTTTGAGGTGAGGTTTTCTCTCCCCACTGGGCTGATCTTCTATTTTTTTAGTTCCTAATTGATTAAAACCACTCCATAAACCAAAGATAACAGCCCCAATCCATAAACGATTATAGAGTGTGGCATTAGCACTAATTTCTCGAAAAGAGAGTTTCATAAAAATAGGTGCCATTGAGATAGCTAGTAAAGCACCTGTCAAAAAAAAGAATGGGATTAAACTTGAAAATTTACCTAGATTAGCTTCTGTTAAGTTGATAATTTTTTCCTGAGTTTCAGACATAGAATAATTAGTTTAGATAGAATTTGATTTCATAATATCTTCACCCTGATGAAAATAATTGCTTTTGGGAAATAATTTATATTAAGGAATGCAATATTTCATGACGGCATTCCGACACATTCAACACGCTCATCAATTGATATTGAGAAAAAAGCAAGCGGTCTTCCATTAGTAGTGCTTTGATGAGCTGGCGATCGCTTGCTAAATAAATGCTCTAGAATTTAGAAAGGGTGAGAGTATGCGGCAGAATTATTCATTACTCAGTTATACCCTCTATCAAACTAGACCTAGGGAACGGCTAACTTCTTCAATGCTAGTTTCCCAAAGTTCAACCAGTTCGTCACATTGACGTTCGCTAATAATAAACGCGGGAGAAATCAGAAATTGATCGCCTTCTAAAATATCCGTCGCATCAGGCTTACGTCCTTTCAGCAACAGTCCATTTTTCAGTGCCGTTTTTGCCATTTTTTCATGGAACTTTAAGGAGCGATCAAAAGGTTTATGAGTTTCGCGATCTTGAACAAATTCCACCCCCATTAATAATCCTTTACCCCGCACGTCACCAATAAAAGGTTGACGCTGTTTTAACTCTTCTAATCGCTGTTTCAAATACTCGCCTCGGCTTGCACATTGCTCAACCAAATTATGTTTGATTATATATTGTTGCACTGCTAA
Source organism: Microcoleaceae cyanobacterium (assembly GCA_049647265.1). Lineage (GTDB taxonomy): Bacteria > Cyanobacteriota > Cyanobacteriia > Cyanobacteriales > Microcoleaceae > JAAURB01. Next base: position 76,301 of record JBARXJ010000038.1, on the reverse strand, counting down.
AGCGGCGGCACAGGCAATGGGATGTCCTGAATAGGTAAATACCCCTGAGACAGATTTACGGTTTCCTCCCATGAAGGTTTCATATACTCGATCGTGAACAACAATACCGCCAATCGGAGCGTAACCGCTACTTAATCCTTTGGCAATTGTCATGATATCTGGAACCGTATCCCAATGCTCCATAGCAAAGTTTTTCCCTGTTCGTCCAAATCCAGTCACGACTTCATCAGCAATCAATAAAATATCGTAAAAGTCACAGATTTCTCGAACTTTTCGGTAATAGTCTGGTGGCGGAACCACAGCCGCAACCGCACCACACAGAATTGGCTCGATAATAACCGCAGCAACAGTATCGGCTCCTTCTTGTTCAATGGTACGAACCAGTTCGTCAGCACAAGCTAATTCACAACTGGGATAATTTAACTTGAGGGGACAACGATAGCAATAGGGGGCACTAATATAAGGATGTTTGATACTGTAAGGTAAGCTATTTTCCCGCAACGCCATATTAGAGGTTAAGGCTTGAGTGGCAGCAGTCCGACCATGATAGCTATGGGAGCGTCCAATCACTTTATATTTACTTCCTTTTCCCCGCTCTTGATGATAGTAATAAACCACTTGTAGCGCTAATTCGTTGGCATCAGAACCACTGGAAGCAAAGCAAACCCGGTTCATACCTTCCGGTGCCATACTTGTAACCAAAGTGGCTAAATTTTCCATGGGTTCGCTGGTAAATTGTCCCTTACTCAGGAAACAAAAGTTACGCGCTTGAGAGGCGATCGCTTCGGCAATTTCTGATACCCCGTGACCGATAGAAATTAAGTGAGATCCCCCTACAGCGTCCAAATATCGGTTACCATCGCGGTCATAAAGATAAATTCCTTCTCCTCTATCAATTTTCCGAAAGGAATCATGTAAACCCCAGGCATAAAAAACGTTGGATTCTGCGTGAGTGGTCAGGGTCGGATTAAAGGAAACGGTAGTCATAGCAATAAGTCTCTATTTCGGTTTAATTTTTATAACTTCAGTGGTTTCAAACTTCGTTAGATGTTGGAGCAAAGGTGGGATAATCTCCGTGGTCTAGCAATTTTGGTATCTTTCCCTGAGGCTCTTTGATATCAAGTTCTGTAGGCCAACTATCTGGATTTTGGTAGAGCAAGTCTAAATTGGCATAAATCTTCGCAAGTTCCCATTCCCACCACCGCAATTCCAGCAAACGCTTAATCGTTTCTGGTTTAAAGCGATAGCGAATTATTTTAGCAGGATTCCCGACAACGATTGCATAATCGGGAACATCTTTAGTGACTACGGCTTGAGCACCAACCACAACACCATTACCAATTTTTACCCCAGATAAAATAGTTGCACCATATCCCAGCCAAACATCGTTGGCTATTGTTGTGGGGCCTTTTGTATAATCGTCATCGTGGCGATCGTCCCCACCAAAACTAGCCGACATCCATTTAAAGGGAAAGGTGGTAGCGTGGGTCAAGATATGTTCTCCACCGCCAAAAATTACGACATCTTTAGCGATAGAACAAAATTTACCAATTTCTACTCGTTCTTCAGGAGACCATAAGCCAATGCTCATATGGCGACTAAAATAGGTATATTCGCCGACGCTAATTCGAGGATCGTGAGCAACGGCATTTAGCCAAATTGGCGGAGAATGGAATTCATAATACATAAACGTTATTCCTCAATCAAATTACTCTGTCTTTTGCATCAATAAATATTTCGATACATTAGCTATTTGAAGTAAAACTAAAACCATGGGTAATATTTTTACCTAAACAAGATACTCCCTATAAACTTTCAGTCATACACTGCCTTAATTGTGCTGAAAGTTGATCAACACAGGGTGAACTTAGCATTGTATAATGATTACCGTCCACAGGATGAATATCTAAACTTTGACGACTTAATTGATGCCAGTCTAATGATGAATCAGATAAGTTTTCCCATAAATTTTCTTTAGCTTTTAAAAAGGTAATTTTACCTGAATAAGTTTTGGGTTTATAGTTTTGCAGTGCCTGTAAATTATGCTTAAAAACTTCCACCACAGGCTGAAAATCCATAAAATCTAAGTCTGGCGCTAAAAGTCCTTTGACTTGTGCCTGTTGCAAAATAAAATTTAATTGTTCATCTGCCGGAATAGATTGCAAAACCTCAAATGATTCGACAATTTTTTGACCAAAACGAAGTCCTAAGTCTTGAGTAAATTGCCACAGTAGCTCAGTATTATTTAGGTAATTCTTAGAGTCCTGAATATTCGGTTTAGGTATCCAGCTATCCATTAAAGCTAACAAAGCGACCTTTTCTCCTTGTTGTTGCAGTTGAATCGCCATTTCTAAAGCAATAACTCCTCCCATTGACCAACCGCCTAAAAAATATGAACCATTAGGTTGCACTGTACGCAATGCTTTCAGGTAATCAGTTGCCATGTCTTCAATCCGAGTTAAAGGAGGTTTCTTTCCGTCTAATCCTTGGGCTTGTAACCCGTAAATCCCAATATCTGATCCTAGATTGTTGGCTAAGTTTAGATAACTCAGGACACTTCCACCGACTGGATGAATCAAAAAGAAAGATTTACCAACACTTCCAGGTTGAAATTCTACTAAAGGAGAGATGGGAATATCTGTTTGTTGGTGACGTAAAACCGTAGCCAACTGTTCAATTGTGTTTTTTTGAAATAGCATTGTCAAGGGTAATGTTTGCCCAAATTGCTGTTTAATTTCTGCCATTAGACTGACAGCCAGAAGGGAGTGACCACCCAGTTCAAAAAAGTCATCTTTAACACCAATTGAATCAGTATTGAGAATTTTCTGCCAAATTTTAATCAGTTGCATTTCCCAATAGTCACGAGGCGCAACCCAGTTATTATCCGGATCTAAAGTATTTTTTTCCGGTGCAGGAAGGGCGCGACGATTTACTTTACCATTAGGGGTGAGTGGTAAGGCTTCTAGCAGGACAAAATAGGCTGGAATCATGTATTCGGGTACATGGTTACCCAGAAAAGTACGAAGCTGACGACTGGTGGGGGCTGGCTGCTGATGAGCAACAAGGTAAGCAACTAAGCGTTTATCTTCATTGTCTTCTGGCACAACCACAATTGCGGTTTCAATATGGGGATGTTTGCTGAGTGCTGCTTCAATTTCTCCGAGTTCGATACGAAAGCCACGTATTTTAACTTGGTTATCAATCCGTCCCAAATACTCTAATTCCCCATTCGGTAGATAACGTGCTAAGTCCCCAGTTTTATAAAGACGATCTGTTTTGTCGTTAAAGAGATTAGCAATAAATTTAGAGTCGGTTAAATCAGGACGATTGAGGTAGCCTCTAGCTAAGCCTTCACCCCCTAGATAAAGTTCTCCTGGCACACCTTTGGGTACAAGTTGCAGGTGAGAATCTAAGACAAAACATTGGGTATTAGATATAGGACAGCCAATGGGAGGAATTCCTTCAGCACCTTTAACAATTAAGGCAAAGGTTGAATAGGTGGTATCTTCCGAGGGACCATAAAGATTGAAGACTTTTTTGAGGTGAGGTAACTGATATAGTTTTTGTACTAATGGGTTAGATAGGGCTTCCCCTGCTAAATTGATGGTACGAACAGAAGTGGGTATACCTTCTATTTTTAGTAATTGGGCGATCGCACTCGGAACAGTATTAATTAAGGTGACCTGGTTTGCTGCTTTTAAGCTCGGCAGTTGTAAGGCATTTTCTGCTAAGATTACCGTTCCCCCCCAACTTAAAGTTACAAATAACTCAAACACCGATAAATCAAAGCAAATTGAGGTAGAAGCCAAAACCCCAGCTAACTCCTCTGGTGTGAACACTGTTTTTGCCCACTGAATCAGAGTAACAGCGCTGTGGTGTTCGATGCTGACTCCTTTGGGTTGACCAGTAGATCCTGATGTATAGATAATGTAAGCTAAGTTGGAAGCTTTGGGCTGTTGATTTGTAATTAACTCAGGGGATGTTTGGAAGCTGTTTAGTGTGGCGTACCATTGATCTAAACAAATAGTTTTAGCATGATTTTCGGGAATAATTTCTAAGAGTTTTTCTTGAGTTAATAACCCGGAAATTTGAGCATCTTCTAAAATAAAAGCTAACCGTGATGGGGGATAAGCAGGATCTAAAGGAACATAGGCTCCACCTGCTTTGAGAATGCCCAAAAGACCAATCACCATCAGCAGACTGCGCTCGACGCAAATCCCGACTAAAACTTCCGGTTTTACCCCTTGTTGTTGCAACTCATCCGCCAGTTTATTACTGTATTCGTTAAGTTCTCGGTAAGTGAGCTGCTGATCTTCAAAAATTACCGCTATGGCATCGGGTGTACGCTCAACTTGAGCCATAAATAGCTCAGGGATGCTCTCAATTTTGGGGTATTCTATCTGAGTATGATTTAACTCCCTCACTAACTGCTGCTGCTCTGTTGAGGTGAGCAGGGGTAAGGTGGCAATGGGTTGATGAGGATCGCTAACAATGGCGGCTAATAAGGTCTGAAAATGTTGTGCCATTCTTGCAATTGTAGCTGCTGCAAACAAATCCCGGTTGTATTCCCATACCCCCACTAACCCTTCAGGGGTACTTTCTAAATATAAGGTCAAGTCAAATTTAGCGCTTTGATGCTCTACTTCTAATTCTGTTACGGTTAAGTCCTGGAAATTCCAAGGGTCTATAGAAGTATTTTGGAAAGCAAACATCACCTGAAACAGGGGTGAGATGCTCAGATCTCGTTCAAGATGTAGCTGTTCGACTAATTTTTCAAAGGGCAAATCTTGATGGGCGTAGGCTCCCAAAGTGACTTCACGAACTTGGGTCAGTAATTCTAAAAATGTCCAATCGCCAGACAGTGAACTACGCAATACAATTGTATTCACAAAACAACCGATTAAACCTGCTATTTCCGGTTTATTACGATTGGCAATGGGGGAACCGACTAACACATCTTCTTGTTGAGTATATCGGTAGAGTAAAGTCTTAAATGCTGCTAACCATGTCATGAAAGGGGTGACATTTTCCGACTGACTTAGGGCTTCCATCCCCTCAGTTACAGCTTTAGGCAGGGCTTGGTGGTAACGCATCCCTCGGTATGTTTGCTTTGGCGCTCTCGGTCGATCTGTCGGTAGATTTAAGATAGGTAAACGACCACCGAGTTGTTTTTGCCAATAGTCTAGTTGAGATTGGAGAGTTTCCCCTTGTAACCACTGCCTTTGCCAATGGGCAAAATCTGCATATTGAATGGCTAAAGGACTCAGGGGAGACGGTTGATTATTGCAGAAGTTATTGTACAGCGTGGAAAGTTCTTTAACAAATATTCCTTGAGACCAGCCATCGTAGACAAGATGGTGAATGGTTACCATCAGGAGATGTTCTAATTCCCCCAAGCACAAAAGCTGAATACGCACCAATAGATCTTGTTCTAGGTTAAAGGGTTGTTGAGCGATCGCGATCGCTGCTTGAATGTTCGCCGCTTGGGTTTGTGGGTCAAGTCCTTGTAAATCTACAACGGTTATATTCAGGGGGGTATAAGGGCGAATTTTCTGAGCGGGTTGCTCGTCAACGACGACTATATTCGTTCTTAAGGCTTCATGTCTGCGTAGAATTTCGTTAAAGCTTTGTTGGAGTGCAGCCCTGTTGAGGACACCTTCTAAGCGAATTAAAGCTGCATACTCATTGTAAACAGAACTATCTGGTGTAAATTGATTCATCAACCAAAAGCGCTGTTGAGCGTAGGACAGGGGTAAGGTATTTTCCCTCTCTATCTTTTGCAAAACTGGCCCTTTGCGGGATGAAGCTAAGATCTGTCGATAGGCATTCCAGAGCTCTTTTTGATTAGATTTTGACTTGAATTGCATAATAACAGAAACTCGCTAAACACTGATTTTTACAGGATTAAAACTAGACTGATCTGCTAATCTTTCTGCATAGTTTTTGGGATAGTTGATTAAATTATTTTTCACTAACAGATTTTGATGGAGTTGTAACAAAATATCCTCTGAGTAGTTAAGTTCCTTCCACTTTTTATAAGAAATTCCATACCCTAAATGTTCCCAAATTGCCGCATTTTTTTCCTCTGCATAACCATAGGCATCTAACAAAATAATGGGTGTAGCAGAAGATAAAGAATCAATTAAAGTTCCTCCACCTGGTTTACTAATGATGGCTTTACTTTTCTTGGCTAAGTCATAAAATCCATGATATTCTTCTTGAGTTTCAAAGTGTTTTTCATTTTTGTTTGTGACTTCTCCAAAGGGAGGAAATTGATGTTGCTCGTGGGTATTTTTATGCCAGGGAGACCAATCAGGGTCTACCATAAAATAGCGATTTCCGGGTTTTGGGTTCGTTGCTTCTTCAAGGTTGTAAGCAACTATATCTAATAAAAATCCTTGCTCTTCTAGTTCCGCAATCCGATTTTGATAAGTTCCAATACCCCAACCACCACCATGAGTGACATATCTGTTTTCTCGATTTGCATAAGGAATCGGAGTTTGATGGGTAACCGGGATCTCATAAATTAGTTGTTGTTGCTCCCAATTCCATAGCCAAATTTCGTTATCATATTGATAGCTACCCTCATAAATTTTAAATGTAGCTGAAATTTCTGCATCAATGCGACAGACATCGACAGTAATTTTTTGAGGCGCAATTAATTGTCTGTATTTTTCAATAATGGGAATCCATAAGCCAGACCAAATAATAAAATGAAGACGATCTTCCTGTTGCCAAGTTTGTAACAGTTGACTCACTAAATCTTCATCTAAACTAGAGGAAATATCCTTAGTCATTTTATGACCCATTAAGGCAATAGAAAAGTTTTTATGATATGCCTTTTTATAACCTTTTAATTTTTCTTGACTGTCTTTTGTATAGAAGTTTTCTAAAACGACGACTTCTGAATCTAGGTTCAGTTGTTTGAGTTGGGAATTCACCAATAAGGCAGGAATATAAACTCCTAATGCCACACCTGAACCAAGAACAGTCACTTTTTCTTTCTTACTACTGTTCATTTATCAAACCTCTCATTTCAAATACTGACACAGATAAAGTCTTAATTGCTCACTTCCATTCGTGATAAGAATTCAGTAAATTTAGCAATAGATTGGAAATAGTCAAAATCCAGTTGCTCAAAATCAATTTCTATTTTCAAATCTTGTTCTATTTTGAGCATAAAATTAATCATTTCTAAAGAATCCAATTGCACATCTTCAATGATATTAGATGAATCCTGTAGAGTTTGGGCAAGACCTGGAACTCCTTTTACTTCTTCTAGAAGAGTTTTAACTTGTTCAATCATGAGTTTATTTGTCCTTTGAGCTGTTCTATCTTTTTTAACGGCAACACCAATTCCCATATATGAATGTTCTATTTCTTCATATTGGTCTGTGTACTCGTAACAATCATATTCTCCTAAGTTTTTAACTTCATTCCAAACCTGATTAACCCCTGGGTAATTAATATTGCTTATATCATGAAAAGCAATAATATCAGCGTATTTTTTGATTGATAAAAACTCTTTGCGACATTGAACTTCGTCATGAAAAGAATCAATTAATACTAAATCAAACTTTTGGTATTCTTCTAAAACTTGCTTAAACTCATCGGACTGAGTATTGAGTCGTACAAACTTAGCTTTAGGATTCATTTCGCTGTATTCAACAACAGACGGGCAAGGAATAATATCTACCCCTAAAGCATATTCAAGCGAATTAAATTGTTGCAAATACTCTACAGTCGCGACAAAGGTTCCTCCATGGCGAATTCCTAGCTCTAAATAGGAAGTAATCTTAAGTTGAGAAAGACCCACTAAATATTTACTAAACTGAATCGGATATTGCCAAATTCTTAGTCCTTGACCGCAAGAAGGATACAACTTTTCTGGGAACTCTTCTATGCCTTCATTGTTAAGACCTAACTCTAAAATCAAAGATTCTAGGTTAGCAGCATCAGAAAGATAATCTTTACTCTGGTTGCTGATTAATTTAACTCGTTCCAAGTCAATAGGAATAGTGCTTAATTTTTTCAGCTTTTTCCATCCCTTTTCTACTGTTTTCAGTTTTAAGTTTGTCTCACTCATTTTCTTGAATTATCCTTTCTATTTGTACTCAAATCAAAGCGCTTTTTCCTTAAACGCAAATACAACTAAGAAGCTTTCAATAGCTTTTTATCAATCTTGCCATTATTGCTTTTAGGTAGTGTGTGCTTAATTTCAATGTATTTGGGCAACATATGTTTTTCTAAGTTATGTGAACAATATTCCGCAATCCTCTCTTTTGTCAAGCTTGAATTGTCTTTTAAAGCGATAACTATTTTGATAGCTTGACCTAGAATTTCATCATCAACGCCGTAAACGGCAACTTCATATATCCCCTCTAATTGGTATAAAATATTTTCGATTTCTTTGGGACTGACTCTTTCTCCTGACGTTTTAATCATGTCATCTTTACGACTAACAAAATACAGGTAATTGTCTTCATCTAGTTGAAAATAATCTCCACTATATAAAACTTTCTCACCTTGTTCATCTTGTCGCAAAACTTTAGCGGTTTCTTGGGGCAAATTCCAATAACCTTGCATCACATTTTGCCCTTTAATCACTAATTCTCCTATTTTCCCCGGCTGGTTGATTTTCTTACCTGTTTCATCGACTAGATAAACCTCAACATTGGGCATGGCTTTACCAACAGAATTGGGTTTAGTTAGTAATTCATCCGCAGGCAAATAGGAAACTCTTTTACATTCTGTCAGACCATACATAGAGTAAATTTTAGTCTTCGGAAAGAGTTCTTGAAGTTGAATCAGATGATGATTGGGTAAAGCTTGTCCTGTACTGGTAATATATTTAACCTGAGATAAATCATACTTTTTCAAGTTGCCAAATTTTAGCATTAAACTGACAATTGTTGGCACTAACGGTAAAGCATTAACCTGCTCTTTTTTAACCAAACCAATCATTTGATGAGGAGAAATAAATGATTTTTCTAAAACCACTTTACCCCCAAATATTATCGGCATCAAAACATTGTAAAGTCCATAATCAAAAGACAAAGGGAGGACATTAAGAATGACATCATCAACTGTATTTTCTAAATATTCAATGATAGACTCAGCCGCAGAAATCATGTTTTGATGAGTCAGCATCACGCCCTTAGGATTTCCCGTAGAGCCAGATGTATAATTAATATTGCATAAGTCATTATTACCACAGCCACTCTCAAAATATTTATTAGGAAAAGCTTTAATTAACTCCCAAAAATCAAATTGGTTTTTATGACTCATTAAAGAGTGAGTTAAACTGTCCTGACTTTCTTCTACAAAAATCAAAGAGTCTAAGTTAGGGAGATCCTCAAGATTATCTAAACAATTAAATAGAAGGCTTTTTTTGCTCACTAAAACCTTAACTTGACAGTCATTTAAAATGTACTTTAGCCTCCTCACCTTAGTTTGAGGGTTAATGACACTAAAAATCCCGCCCGCTTTTAAAACTCCAAAAATAGAAATAACTGATTCTACTGAGTTTTCTAAATAAATACCAACTCTATCCAAGGGGTTTAAACCTGATGCTTTGAGAGCGTTGGCTAGACAGTTAGAGTAGGTTTCTATCTGTGCATAAGTCAGTCTTGTATTCTTTTGATAAATTAATGCTTCTTTATCCGGCAATTTTTCAGCCGTTTTCGTCAGAAAATGATGTAATAGCATTACTTTTTTCCGTTGTTGAATATTGGGATAGATAGCTAAAACAAGGGAAATTTATATTCCACGGGAGTACAAAAGATTACACTTCGCACAAACAGGCATTAATCCTTCTGTGTCAATTGTTTCGCGGATTTTACTGAACTGACAACCTTGCCAAATTTCTCCCACACTTTCCTGTTTTAAATTTCCGGCTAACATTTCGGGGAAAAACTTACAACTAATCACCTCACCATTAGGAAAAACATCCATACGGCTTTTAATCGATAAACATTGAGTTTTGTTTTGTGCGGGTTTATCGCTACCTAAAATAAAGTCTTTGACTTCATCTGGATTAACTTCTGGGTTGTAGCGTACTTTGATTTGCCAATCTCTTTGATTAACTTTATCAAGTTGTTCCATTAATTGCTCGACCGCATCAGAACTAAGACTATACTTATAAGCGTGCCAACTGGGTCTTTGTGTTTCATGTTCAGAGCAAAGCCAATCAAAATTCTTTGTATAGTATTGATCCATCTTGGCTGAAGTTTGGTCTGATAAAAACCATGGCAAACTTAAATAGACTGTATCTAATTGTTTGGCTTCAAGAAACTCAATCATTTCATAAATTTTGCCCACCATGCTATTCGTCACCACAAAGTTAACCGTTACTTCTCCTTTGTAATTACCTGCTGCTTTTTCTTGTAGCAACAAGTCAAGTCCTTCCATGGCTTTTTTGTGGTTTCCCTTACCTCTAATTGCATCATGTTCCTCAGGGAAACCTTCAAGGGCAACTAAAATCTCCCAAACTTCTGAGACTCTTAAAATCGAGTCTAATCTCTTCTTAATCCAAATCCCATTAGTACACATCGATGTAAAACGAGGATCTGCAGCCAGTAAATCGACAAATTTATCCCAATCTCTATAGATTAAGGGTTCGCCTCCCCATAAATAAACATTAGATTTTACTTCACGGGTTTGAGCAAATACTTTTTCAATAATTGAAAAGTCTATATCTCTATTTTGTTCTTCTTTATCTAAGTCATGATGATGACCTTCTTCATTCCACTGATAACAATGCTTGCATCTTAAGTTACAGCGATTAGTTAGTTTGAAAGCAATTTCAGAGGGTAAACTTTTGAGCTGATAATGTTGGTGATTGGTTTGTTCTCGTTGAGCAGCTAGCAAGTTCGGCATGATCTGCTTCATCTTCCTAAATGCTAGTTGATTGAACTTTCCACTAGAATTAATTGTCATAACTTGCTCTTTTATTCAGCTATAGTTGAAATAGCAAACACCTTAGCAAAGCCATACTATTAGGTAATAGGTAAACTTATAGTATGGATTTATGGGTTTATAAACAATTGCTTTTGCCAATATAAATATAGGCTTAAGTCTGACATCGTCTTCACAGACTTACTTCCCTGGGCTGATACTTAGGGTAACACCGAGAGTAGTAGAGGTGTCATGCAATAACACCGACGATATAAGACTAGAACGAATAAAAGCGTGTTATCTTTTTCTTAATGTTTTTTTAAGCTGATATTAACAAAGGTGATTGATTGATCATACTACAACGCAGTTTTGAACAATATATTGACACAAGTTAAGAACTGGGGACTTTATCATTTCTTGGTCGCTCGTCAACAAGGGCTAACTTCATTTATCTTTTTATTCAGCTCAGAGAAAATAACCGATCTAAGGTGCGTTGATTTTCTTCAGGTGTACCCACTGTAATCCTTAACCCCCCTCCTGTGTGACGAATTAATGTCCCTTGACGCTTCAGGGTTTGCATGATTTCATTGAGTTTTTGATCTGCTGAAGCAGCAGAATAGTCAGATCTTAATCTTGCATGAATAAAGTTAGCAGAACTTGGGAAAATTTTAAGAAGAGAATGATTGGAGAGTTGCTCAATTAAGTACGTTCTTTGAGTTAATATTTCAGGAATCACAGATAAAAGTTGTTCCCGCTGTGTCATAGTAAATTCTGCTGCTATTTGAGAGAATGCGGGTAAATTATAAGGTAAACGAACCTTCTCTAAAATAGTAATTAATTCAGAATCAGCAATCGCATATCCCACTCTTAAGGCTGCCAAGCGAAATGCTTTAGAAAAAGTTCGTAGAATAATCCAGTTAGGATGTTGCTTGATTTCTCCGGCTAAAGTAGTTTGACTAAACTCAAAATAAGCTTCATCAATTACGACTAAAATATCTTCGGGTAACTGGCGTAACCAATTAATTTCTGCTGCGGTTAATGCATTAGCAGTTGGGGAATTAGGATGCACCACAAAAACAACTCGAATGGGTGGCGTTTGAGTCTGTTCAATCGCAGTTTGTGCTGCTGTTAAATCCATTTCAAAGGTATCAAGAGAACGTCCTACTTTAACCACTGGAATTCCTAAAGTTTCTGCTAAAATTCCATACATTGAGAATGTGGGGTTTGCGACTAAAATTGATCCTTCATTTCCTAAACAAGTCGCAATTAAAATAGAACGAATCAACTCATCAGAACCATTACCAACGGAAATTTGATTCAGATCAATAGAAGGTTCAGTGGTCGAAAGATTAGAATTCACATATTGAGCGATCGCAGTCTTCAGTTTAAAATGACTTCCATCAGGATAACGATTGGTTTCTACATGATGCTGATAAGTCCATGCCAGCTTTTGCTTAAATTCCTCAGGTAAATCATTTGGACATTCATTCGTATCTAAGCGATCTAAGATGACTTGATCGACTGGACTTCCCGCTTCGCCACCGGGATGAGGAGTATAAGCATTCAGTTGGTTTAGATCATCACGGACAAATGGCAGCATAGACATTAAATAGCTCTCAACTAAAGCGCATAATCGATCATACTACACAACCCGCTACACTAAAGTTAAATTTTTTAAAAAATTAAGTTGGCGTTTCAGCCACGATCGGGATTATTCAGCCGACTCTCAAGGCTACTAAAAATTTTTAAATAGATTATGACTCGCTTTAAAATAGTGTGAAAACTTGCTATCAGCCATGAGATTATCAGTAATCATACTAATAAATATATAGATACATTGAAAGAAACCGCTCGATTTTCAGTAATTATTCTGATGTATTTAGATCTAATATTTTATTATATTAAAGTTAGGGTTAGCAGGATTAAAATCATATAATTTTTATTTTAAAATCATTTATGGTTTTGTTTAAGCTGTTTAACATTATCATAAATCTACTATGAATCAACTCATCAACTCTATTTTGAATCGACTCTCTCCAATGCATAAAAAAAATATTTATATAGCAGATCAGACAGTTGAAAAAAAGGCTTATAATGTATGTAAACCTAGTGTAGATATAATTCATAACAGTAATAGCGAAATTAGCGAAAATCCTCAAACCTTTGGTTTTGCGTTGGAGGAGTTAATTGCTATCGGTTTTAATCTGAATACTGAATTAAATGATGCAGAAGCACAATGTGAGCAAGTTTCGGTAGATAAAACGACGAAATATCAGAATGATATTTATATTAATACAATTGGTAAAATAATTACAGAAATCCAAGCAAAAGCTAGCTTTAAAGACTGCGCTAAACCGCAAATTAATTCAGAAAATTATAATCTTTCTAGTGCAGAAATTATCATTGATATCGATAGTATTAAAAGCTTTACGATTAATCAAGAATTTGCTCAATGGGTTGCTGAAAATCCTTATTTGGCTGCAAATTTAATGTGTACTGCGGCAACACTAGGAGAACATAGGGGTGCAAGGATTCAAAGGAGTATGATTAATGCAACTTCTCATATTTTATTACAATCTATTAAACCTTTAGTGGCTTATTGTCAAAATGAAAAAGGGATGGATCAGGCTGAACTTTATAATTTACTTCAATTATCTGTAGATAGTTTGAAACAGGATTTTATTCGAGAGACAGCCATTCGAGTCATTCAAAACTTGAGGAAAAGTAAGGCTTTTACTACTTTGGGATTTACTGTTAAAAGTTCAGTTATTCCTGTCTTAGTTATCGTTATGCAGGATGAAATTACGATTCAAAAAGGTATTTCAATTGTCGGTATTAAAGCCTTCACTTCCGGTATCGTCACAACAATTGTGCTGTTATTTCCCTCTGTTGGTTTAGCATTATTAAGTCGTTCTGTTATACAAACTATTTGGGAAGAAATTACACCGCAATGGCAAAAATTCATTAGTAATACTACAAAAACAACCGTTAATTCAACTCAACAAGGCATTGTAGCAGATGATCCGAATCTTCAACAAGAAACAAGGAAACTCTATCCCATTACAAAGACTTATTCTACAGAAATATAAGAACTACTTTGAGGAATTAGATCGACGCTGATAAATGACTTCCACTTCTATTATAAAAAATTGATAAGGCTTACCATTGGGTAAGCACTCATCACAATTTCTCAGCCTGATCTTGTGGTTATTTATCAGCGAGCACAACGTAAGCGCGAGAGCAACGAAGCGGGTTTCAGTCGGTTGACCACTTCATCCAACGGCAACACTCGGGACTGATGATGCCAGATATTGACTTGATAAACTTTTCGTTCAGTAATATCAACTCCTGTTAGCCAACCACTTTTCGGATGGTAAACCCCAGTATCAATTCCCAGCCATCCTTGACCTTGAACTAAAGTCCCAGGTTCAATTCCATTAAAGGTAAAAGTAATTGTATGACCAATGATAATTAATTTATCTGAAAAATAAGGTCGAGGAATATTATGAAATTCTCTTCTGATCCAACAAAGCTCACTGGCAGTTTGTTTCTCTAAAGGAATTTCTGGTGCGACACCCGCATGAACGAGCCAAATATCCCCCAAGTCCATGTAAGTTGGTAGCGATCGCATCCATTCAAGATGTTCCCGTGGCATCATTTGAGCATCTTGATAGGAACTAATTGTGGTTTGTCCACCACTGTACAGCCAAGCTTGCCATGCAGATGGGTTTTGTCCTTCTTTTGGTAAAGCGCTGAGCATTAGTTGCTCATGATTACCCATCAAACTATGATAGGGGCTATTTTTCACAAATTCTACAACTTGAGCACTTTTCGGGCCACGGTCGATTAAATCTCCCAAAAAGTAAACCTCATCATCTGCACCCGGACTTAGATGTTCTAACAGGGCCATCATGCCGTCATAATGTCCATGTACATCACCAATAATCATGCGTCGTTTAGGCATGGTTCTGATCTTCAATCTATATAGAATTTCATTGATTTTCTCTTCATCGACTGAGGGCATTCAGAAAACTCTGAAGTCCTGCCAATAGTCCCTTCTGTCTGGGTCTTTGTTGAGGGGAACTAGCAGAAACACCTGTTTCTTTGGTAGTGTGTTGAATTAAGATTTGGTCGAGGGCATCTCCTACAGGTTTTGTGGATTCAGAGGCAATTAACTGATAGCCGAATTCCTCCTCTAACCACACTTGCCACATCGACGGATAACAACGATGTAAAGCTGCACCATCGAGGGGTTGAAGGTAATAACAAGATTCAATCTTGCTGATAAAGCGTTCGCGCAATTGACGAGCTGCGTAGCCTATTCCTATGATAGCAACATCTTCTAAACGAGGATTAAGCAAGATCACAGGGCGTGAGCCTGCAATATGAGATAATTGTTCAACTTGAGCCACTTCAACCGGAGAAGGGGACACCACCAGAAATAATTGGTCATCTGGATCGACGCGAGTCTCGACAGGAGATCGACTTGTACCGAGATCATCGATTTTAAAACTTGTTTCTCCCCAATCTCGCTTTGCTAAAGCCGCTGAGCCGGCATCTGGGAACAACACTTTGATTTTGCCAATACCTGCCTCTGCTGCTTCCGGTGGGGGTAATTGGGCTTGGATTTCTTCGAGAGCGGGAAGAAATTGCCTCGCAATTGATTGAGCTTGGAGTTCTATTTCTGGAAAGACAAGCTGAACCTGTAATAATTTGTAACCATCATTGAGAGCCGCTTGTGTGGCTTGTTTTGCTTGTTCAACAGCCTCATTAATAGAAGTGGGAAGTTGAGTCATTAAAAGGGTTTCCTTAGCGTGTTGGGTGAATTAAGCTGTATATTATACAAAGTAATTGTATCTTATATAAAGTTTTTATAGGGCATCTGTTAAAAGCTTATCAATTTAATTATCTATTTTAGTTAACTTTGTTTTATAGTATCGATACTATATTTAAAATTTAGAGAGATTATATATAACATTACATATCTTATGGATTTTAAATAGTAATTAATGGTTTTAACTCAACTCTCTAATTCATATTTTTAACAAACCCCTACAGTTGAACTGAGAAAAATTAAAATTTTATAAAAAAACTACCCAATCTAATAGCAACGCTCTATATATCACAAATGCTATAACTTACTAAACTTTAACAAGTAAATTATTCGGCTTAAAATTTAGATTTATTCAGAAATAAAAGCAACGAAGCTTGAGAATTGTAGAGAATTTCTAGGTGAGTTACCCGCGAAAAACGGCATTCAATGTAAATCTAGCTTAGAATGAGGACTGATCACTCAACATGACCCGACCCATTGTTAACTGGGGGGGAATTTTGAAACTATGCTGGTTTGTCCCCAATGTCAGTTTGCTAATCCGAATCCCAATAAATTTTGTCAGCAGTGTGGCACATCCCTGACCCATAAATTTTGTCCAGATTGCGGTACTTCAGTCTCACTTAATCTTCTTAATTGCCCAAACTGCGGTGCGTTAACGGGGACAATTTTACAGGCGATTGTGTCTTATGGTGTACAGGAAGTCACTGCCACAGAAACTGTTGCTGTCGATGGGGATAATTTATCCGGGGCAACCGCCTCAACTTCAGACTCCGTTGAATCCGTTTCAGATATTCTTGAAGCCTCTGTCCCAGAATCCAAGCCTAAAGTAGAGACAACAACAGAGTTATCAACTTCAGAAGTTGTAGAGAAAAAAGACTCAGAGGTTTGGATGTCTGCAACTATCGACAAAAGCCAAGTCCCAGCAGATGATTCCCTCACAACCGTTACAGACCCCTCAGAAAAGCCTTCAGAAGATCAAACCCTGTCAAAACCGATTGCCCAAAATGTGGGAGAGTATTTAGATTCTCAACAACGTTATCAGTTAGTTGAACCTTTACCCCAAGAATCAGACAATGAAACAGTGATGGTTTCTGTCTTAGATTGCCAACCGTTACAAGTCTCACCCATCCAAGCATTACAAGCCTCTGCCACCACGCCAGAGGAGATGAAAATGGAACCTTTTATTATTCCAACCGCGAGGGCTTATATCACGCTACAATCTCAACGTCCTCAACAGTTACCTCAACTTCAGGATGCTTGGCAACAGCCCCCCAATACAGTTATTTTACTCGAAGATTTTACCGCTTTTCCCCGTCTGTCTGAACAACTCAAACAGCCTCAAACAACGGCTGAACAAATTATTCTCTGGTTACAACAAATGGCTGAATTATGGGGACTTTTAACCCCGTGGCAATGCCGTCAGAGTCTTTTAGAATTAGCAAACTTACGGATTAGACCCACCACTCCCCCGAAAGTTTGTTTACAGCGGCTTTATCCTGAACCGGAAGATGTAAACCTGAGTTTAACAGAACTCGGACAAGCTTGGAAACAGTTATTTCAAGAGTCTCAACGCACTTTATTTGGTTCAGTCACTCAAATTTTACAGCAATTAAGTGAAGGTGAAATTGAAACGCTAGAACAATTACAAACAGGTTTAGCCAAGGCATTACTGGAGGTTCAGCCCGACGATTCGACTACGCCTGCCAGTGGTACTACTCAGCTACAAATTGACACTAACGATCAAAGCGATCAAAGTATAGCACCCACAGTGCCGAAACGAATTCCACTCAAACAATTACAAGCCGTGGGGGGGTCGAATGTGGGTCGTCAACGTCAACGTAATGAGGATGCATTTGGGATTCAAACCCTGTTAAATTATCAACAGACTCTTTCTGGTGAAACCCTGGATGTCAAGGGGTTATATGTGCTTTGTGACGGCATGGGAGGACACGCCGGGGGAGATGTTGCTAGTCAGCTTGCTGTCGATACCCTCAGACAATATTTTCATAGTGAGTGGGTGGGAGAATTACCCACACCGGAAATGATTCGAGAAGCGATTGAACACGCCAATCATATTATCTATGATTTAAATCAGCAAGGCGTGCGTTCAGGGGTCGGACGGATGGGAACCACGTTAGTGATGGCAGTCGTGGCAGATAATCAGGTTGGTATTGCCCATGTGGGAGACAGCCGCCTCTATCGTTTAACTCGCCAAGGTGGGTTAGAACAGATTACCACTGACCATGAAGTGGGACAACGGGCTATTCAGCAAGGCATCGACCCCGAAACCGCTTATAGCAGTCCGGATGCCTATCAACTGACCCAGGCATTAGGCCCACGGGATCAATCTTATCTACAGCCGGGTATTCAGTTTTTAGAAGTCAATGAAGATACTTTATTTATCTTAGCTTCAGATGGCTTAACAGACAATAATTTATTAGAAACTTATCAGTCCACTCATCTTGATTTGTTATTAGACTCGGGTAGCAATTTACATCAGGGTGTACAATCATTAATTGATTTAGCCAATCAACAGAATGGTCATGATAATATTACGGTGATTTTAATTAAGGCTGAGGTGATTTCAACCGATTAAATCTATCTCTTCTGAGGTCAATTGAGTAATGGCTTGATCGATTAATTCATACCCTGCTTCTACAGTTTCAACTCGGGCAAGTTGGTTGCGTAATTCATTCGCCCCAGGAAACCCTTTCACATACCAAGTCATGTGTTTCCGAGATTGATAAATGCCTCGTTGTCCTTTATATTCCCATAATCCTTTGAGATGTTCTTTTGCACATTCCAAACGTTCAATTAAGGTGGGTTGTTGTTGATACGTTCCGGTTTTTAAAAAGTAGTCAATTTCTCCCACTAAAAACGGATATCCTAACGTTCCTCGCGAACACATTACCCCATCTGCCCCGGTTTCGACTAAACATTGTACTGCATCTTCAACCGAAAAGATATCACCATTGGCAATAACAGGAATAGACACAACTTGCTTGACTTTAGCAATCCAAGACCAGTTTGCCTTGCCATTATACCCTTGAGCGCGAGTTCGTCCATGAATCGTAATCATTTTTGCCCCGGCATTTTCCATCCGTTGAGCAAAGTCTAAAATCGTAATTTCGCTATCATCCCAACCAATACGAGTTTTAACTGTCACTGGAATATCCACCGCGTCTGCAATGGCACTGACTAATTGTTCTGCAACTTCGGGTTGTCGTAATAACGATGAACCGCCACCATTTTTAGTAATTTTATTCACCGGACATCCCATATTAATATCAATAGTATCTGCCCCTTCTTTCACCGCCATATGGGCAGCAGCCACTAAAAAATCAGGACGACAGTCAAATAGTTGAATACTAATAGGACGTTCATTTCGATCGACTTCCATAATTTTAGGTAACTCCCGCACATGACACACCTGACTGGCATGAACCATTTCGGTATACATCATCGACGAGGGCGCATAACGCCGCACTAACCGCCGGAAAACTAAGTCTGTTACCCCGGACAAGGGCGACTGCAAAACCCGACTATTGACTTCAACATCACCAATTTTAAGCGGGGTTGCCAAGCGTTGTTGTAATTCAGTAGATAAAACGGACATAATCAAACATAGTAAAGTATTGAGTTTAGCGTATAATATGAAACTTATCCGGGCTATGATTATTTAAAAGATTCAAATAGACTTCTTGCCAAAGTTTATAGTATGAGATGACAAATTCCCTAGAAACTGAACTTTATCTCAGTTCTGAAACCGACCAATTATTTAATCAAGCACCCTGGCCAAAACCATTTGTATTCAACGAAGAAGTGGTTCGAGTTTTTGATAATATGGTATCGCGTTCTGTTCCGCTTTATCGAGAGGTTATTGCAGCAGCCGTACAATGGGCGTTAGCTTATTATCAACCCAAAACTCGGATGATTGATGTCGGCTGTTCAACGGGGACTTTTTTAGAATTATTTGGGCGATTTTCACAGCAGCCAGCGATGCTAGTGGGGATTGATAATTCTGAGGCAATGTTAGCAAAAGCCAAAGAAAAGTTAGCGCATATTCAACCGTTTCATCAACTAGAATTACTGTGCGATAAAGCGGAGAATTGTTCTTTTGAAAATAGTAGTGTGGTGGTGATGAATTACACCCTACAATTTTTGCCTCTACCTCAACGACAGAAATTATTACAAACTATTTATAACGGTTTAGTCCCGGGTGGATTACTTTTTGTAAGCGAGAAAGTTCGATCTAGCTGTCCTCAGTTTCAAGAAACTATTACCCGTCATTACGAACAGTTTAAAGCCAGAAATGGTTATGCTAAAACCGAAATAGAACGGAAAAAGGAAGCGTTAGAAAATGTGTTAATTCCTTTGACAGAAACTGAGCAAATTCAAATGTTACAAAATAGTGGTTTTCAGTCTGTTGATACTTTAATTAAACTCCATAACTTTGTCTCGTTTGTGGCTTTGAAGTAAAACTTCGTTGTTTGTTATTTGTTGTTTTTTCTTTGTTAAGAATACAGAATAATACTCTCATCTATAATAAATTGCCAGCAACTAATTACCAACAACTAATGACCAACCTATATTGTCCGCCAGATTATTTAATATCTTACAATACTGTTTTAAAAACTGATGAAATTATTAGTATTCGTTCCCTCAGACAATCTCGTTTATATGAACCTCGAACTCTAAAATATTCTCAAGCTGTTGAGGCAATACAACATTTACAAACTGATAATTTTGATCTATCTGATTCTATTATAAAAATCGGAGATAGAAATGAACTTTCTACCGAAGATCAACAACAATTGCATCAAAGCTTAACTACTTTTTGTCCTTGGAAAAAAGGGCCGTTTGAATTCTTCGGAACCTTGATTGATGCGGAGTGGCGTTCGGACTGGAAATGGGAAAGAATATTACCTTATATTACTCCTTTAAAAGCTCGTAAAGTGGCTGATATTGGCTGTCACAATGGTTATTTTATGTTTCGGATGGCCGATCAACAGCCCGAAATTGTGATAGGATTTGAACCCTATGGTAAGCACTTTTGGAACTATCAACTAATTCAAAATATTATACAACAAAATAATCTCTATTTTGAACTTTTAGGGGTTGAACAGATTGATTTATATCCTAACTTTTTCGATACAATCTTTTGCCTGGGAATATTATATCATCATACCGATCCCGTTAGTTTACTCAGAAAAATGTACAGCGCCCTCTCTTCTGGCGGAGAAATTGTTATCGACTGTCAAGGTATTCCTGGAGAATTACCTATCGCATTAACTCCAAGAAAACGATATGCAAATGCTAGAGGAATTTGGTTTTTACCCACCCAAACCTGTCTAGAAAATTGGATCGCGCGGGCTGGTTTTCAGCAGATACAATGCTTTTTCGCAGAACCTCTTTCTATCCAAGAACAACGCCGAACTGCTTGGGCAGATATCGATAGTTTAGAACAATTTCTTGACCCCAACAACCCCAGTTTAACTCAAGAAGGATATCCTGCCCCATGGCGTTATTATATTATCGCTCGTAAACCTTAATCTTAACTTCTATTGGCGATCGCTGTTCCTACTAAAATTAAACCACAACTTAATACCATTGAAATTGTAATGGCTTCTTGTAGAAAAATTGCCCCCCAAGTCATTGCAAAGATAGGCACTAAATAAGCCACGGTTAAAGCCCGCGTTGAACCGATTTTTTGAATAATTCTATAAAAAAGAATATAAGCTAATGCAGTTGAGAATAATGCGAGAGAAATAACAGCAATAATAGCTTGAAAAGTGACCTGATTTTGAGGAATAGTAAAGGGTAAAAAAGGAAGTAGAAATACTGCCGCACTTAATAAGCTTCCCGTTGTAATGACTAATGAAGGAACACCGGATAGTTTGAGTTTAACATAGGGAGCTGCGATCGCATACATTAAAGCGGCTGAAATTCCTGCAAAAACTGCGATTAAAATGACTAAATCTCCTTGCAAAGATTGCCATCCAACTAACAAAGTTACTCCAATAAATCCTAAAATTAAGCCAATGATTCGATAAATGGTTAGTTTTTCTTTTAACCAAATTAAAGCAATAATTACGCCAAATAATGGAGTGGTTGCATTTAAAATAGCAGTAAATCCTGCGGGTAGAAATAAAGACGCAAACGCATAGAGTGAAAAGGGAATGGCGGAGTTTAAACAACCGACAACAAATAAATGTTTCCAATGGCGGCGAAGTTCTGAGAATAAATTCAGCTTAATTAAAACAGGTAATAAACTTAAACCTGCCAGTAAAACCCGAATTTCAATTAACCAAATTGGGCCGAGTACAGGGGCAGCAATTCGCATAAATAAAAACGATCCACCCCACAATGCTGCAATCAGTATAAATCCCGCAGTTTCTAAAATTTTCATCATTTAAATAGAGGTAGATTCCCAATCCAAAATAATAGATTTGCGCTCTATTCCCCAGCGATATCCGCCTAATTCACCCGAAGATCGAATGACACGATGACAAGGAATTAAATAAGCGATTGGGTTTTGACCAACGGCATTTCCAACCGCCCGAGATGCTTTTGGAGAACCCATATTATTAGCAATTTTTTGATAAGTTGTTGTCTCGCCAAACGGAATTTGTAATAAGGCTTGCCAGACTTTGATTTGAAAGTTTGTGCCTTTAACCAGGAGCGTTAACGGTTTAGGATGATTCAATAAATTTGAATAACAAATTTGCTCAATAACGACTTTAGTTTGAGGATTATCTAAAATAATTTCTGCATTTTTCCAATCTTCACGTAACAATTGTTCTGGATTTTGTAAACATCTCTGATCCGGGAAACTGAGATGACAAATTCCTCTTTTTGTAATTGCAATTAAAGCCTCACCAAAAGGAGTCGGATGAATTCCATAATAAATTTGTAACCCAGCGCCTTGGGTTTTAAACTCCCCCGGTGAAATCGCTTCTAAGGTCACAAATAAATCATGCAAGCGCCCAGCTCCCGATAATCCCACTTCTAAGGATAAATCCAGTACACTTTTATGGGATAGTATTTGAGATTTAGCCGATTCAAGAGTTAGGTATTGTAAAAAACGTTTCGGACTAATTCCTGCCCATTTTGTAAAGAGTCGTTGAAAATGATAGGGACTCAGATGTAGTTGGCTGGCAATGGTGGCTAAATCAGGTTGTTGTTGATAATGTTGTTGGATAAACGCGATCGCATCTGCCATTCGATCATAATCTTCAGCCGTCGAAGGAGTCGGGTTAAGCATAGAATTCATAGTTTATAGAACCACAATACCTGAGGGTGTAGAAGTAATATAACTTTAAAGATCGCCATCGCAAAAATACCACCCATTTCTTGCGATTCTCACGTAATCACTGATGATTAATCACGGAAGATAACCCATAAAAATTTCCCATCATTTACCCAAAATGACATAAGATGTTGGATACTATATAACAATGTGGCGATTGTAGGAATGAGCCATCGGAGAATTTAACTTCACCAGAGCTGCGTCAAACAGTCCTGAGGAGTAACTGTCATTTTTCTGACCTCTAACTACCGCGTCGATGACAGTTGAAGGTTAAATTAACAACATCATCTATGGGAGGATAGTCAAGGCTCGCTAAAAATTAACCCAATTCACAATCGCTCTTGCAGCTATCCAAGAAGCTGGGATCAACCATGACCCGATGAATCATCGCCCTCAACCGTCTAACTCAAAGCATATGAAGGATTTAGAATCAACCCAATATAATCACCCCATTGCAGATTCAACGTTAGAGTCTACTCCGACTGTTTACGATCAACCGAAATATTACCTCCGACGACGGCGTAAAGCCGCTGTTGCCCTCAGTATGATTTGGGGAGGTACGATTACATTACACCTGGTATCTTGGGGATCTTGGTTGATTCTGGGTTTAACGGGTATTTTTTCAATTCATGTTTTTCGTTTACTCTTGACATCGCCGCGAAAACTACCGCCAATGTGGACAGGAGAAGCTGAGAGTGATTGGCCATTTGTTTCCTTGCTGGTGGCGGCGAAAAATGAGGAAGCTGTGATACAGAATCTCGTTCGAGGGTTATGTAACCTAGATTATCCCACAGACTGTTATGAGGTCTGGGTAATTGATGACAATAGCAGTGACCAAACGGCAACGCTGCTGGAACAAATGATGCCAAAATATCAACAACTTAACGTCCTGCGGCGAAAACCAACCGATGGCGGGGGGAAATCTGGGGCGTTGAATCAGGTTTTACCCCTGACCCAAGGAGAAATTATTGGAGTGTTTGATGCGGATGCGAGGGTCTCTCAGGACTTATTGCGTCGGGTATTGCCTTTATTTGAACATCAACGAGTGGGGGCGGTTCAAACTCGTAAAGCCATTGCCAACGAATCAACCAACTTTTGGACGCGAAGTCAAGCGGCAGAAATGGTTCTCGATACCACTTTACAACAAAAACGAGTCGCCCTCGGTGGCATGGGAGAACTGCGGGGAAACGGTCAATTTGTGCGTCGTCAGGCCCTAGATCGATGCGGCGGTTGGAATGAACAAACCATTACGGATGATTTAGATTTAACCTTTCGCCTGCATTTAGATCAGTGGGATATCGAATTGATGATGTTTCCCCCTGTCCAAGAAGAAGGAGTCACCACCGCAAAATCCTTGTGGCATCAACGCAACCGCTGGGTAGAAGGGGGTTATCAACGGTATCTGGATTATTGGAGACTGATTGTCCGAAATCGGATGAGTTTCATGAAAACCTGGGACTTATTCTATTTCCTCCTATTTCAATATGTTTTACCCACAGCAGCCATACCAGACTGTCTCATGGCACTTCTGCTGCGTCGTCCTCCCATTACCAGTCCGTTGACAATGTTAGCAGTGATGCTATCGTTTATCAGTATGTTTATGGGATTGCGTCGGACTCAAAAACGACAATTTATTGAAATGGCGGAGTCTGAGTTAGCCTTAAATCCCACAGCCTCAGATCAAACCCATACTCTCAATCCCTCAACCCATCAGCGTCAACCGCTGCACACCTGGTTTAATACCCTATTGCAAACATTGCGTGGTACGTTATATATGTTTCACTGGTTTGTTGTAATCGGTAGTGTTACCACTCGGATCTCGGTGCGTCCCAAACGTTTAAAATGGGTCAAAACTGTTCATCAAGGTCACGAAATGACTCAATAAGGAAGGTTCGATGGATCTGCTAGAATACCAAGCTAAAACTCTATTCCGCCAGATGGATATCCCGGTTTTGCCCTCTCAACGAATTGATCAGGCACAGGATGTTAAGCGGTTAAAAATTCCTTATCCACTCGTGTTAAAATCCCAAGTCCGCTCAGGTGGACGGGGTAAAGCTGGAGGAATTAAATTTGTTGAAAATACGATTGATGCCGTTGCCGCTGCCCAGGCGATTTTTAATCTACCCATTATTAATGAATATCCTCAGGTTTTACTGGCTGAAGTCAAGTATGATGCCGATCAAGAACTGTACTTAGCGGTGGTTTTAGATCCCATTAGTCGTCGTCCTTTGTTGCTCGGATCTCGCCAAGGCGGTATAGATTTAGAAACCAATTTATCGGGCGTGCAACAAGTCGTTGTCGATCAAGAATTCTCTCCCTTTTATGCCCGTCAACTGATGGTCAAAATGGGATTGCAAGATCATCTGATTCTGACAGTCAGTGAAATTGTCGAAAAGATGTATCGACTCTTTACTGAAAAAGATTTAGATCTGGTTGAAATTAATCCTTTAGGAATTAGTCCGAATGGAGAAGTGATGGCACTCGATGGCAAAGTCATTGTCAATAATGCCGCCTTAAAACGCCATCCAGACTTAATTGAATTAATGACCAGTAGTTCCCCGCCTCAGCCGATTAAAAATGGTGGATTTTTACCCGTATCTGCCCTCAGAAATGCTAAACAAGAAACATCTCCGGCTTTAGATTTTGTCGAACTTAAAGGGAATATTGGGGTAATCTGTAATGGAGCTGCCCTGACGCTGGCGACCTTAGATTTAATTATTCAAGCCAAAGGAAAACCCGCTAATTTTAT
The DNA here is from genome assembly GCA_049647265.1 of Microcoleaceae cyanobacterium. Taxonomy (GTDB): domain Bacteria; phylum Cyanobacteriota; class Cyanobacteriia; order Cyanobacteriales; family Microcoleaceae; genus JAAURB01. Next base: position 50,513 of record JBARXJ010000038.1, on the reverse strand, counting down.
TAATATAAGCGGAGAAGACTACTTTGAACTCACCGATCAGAGTCGAGAAAGATTATATTGCTCTTTGGAGCAAGTCAGGGAGTCTTCCCAGGTTAAAGTACTTTTAGTTAACTTAGTCACCCATCAAAATGCTAGCCCTATTTTAATCTCAGAAATTGTTAGTTATTTTAAGAAAAAATATTCTAAAACATTGTTTCCGGCTGTCGTACTCCGCTTAGCTTTACATTCATCAAGTAGTGAAGAAATTGATCTAACTGACTTACCCATAGAAGTTTATCATGATTTAGAGGATGCCGTGAAAAAAGCCGTATCCCTAGCAAAGTAATAAAGAAGAGTGATTTTTCATGAGTCATTAATTATTTTTAAGAGTGCCAAAATCACTGTTTTCTATATTTTCTAATAACAAATAACAAATATGGCAAGTTGCAAGTCATGTATTTACAAATCGTATAGAGGTTACATATAATATCTTTACCCAGAATTACTATCAACCCAATATTTAAAGTATTTTATTCCAAAATTGCAGGATTCAAAATAACTACAACAAATAACAAACAACGAATAACAAAAAAATGCAGTTAACACCCAAAAGTAAAATTTTAATTCAAGGAATAAATACCTCTCGTTCTTCGATTAAAGCCACACAGAATATGAAAAAATATGGGACAAATATTGTGGCTTGTGTCAGTCCCGGACGAGGAAAACAAGAGTTAGATGGTATTCCTGTTTTTGACTTAGTCGAACAAGCGATCGCCGCTGTGGGGACAATTGAAACTTCTGTGATTTTCTTACCGCCCTATCAAGTTCTAGATGCGGCTTTAGAAGCCATTGATGCAGGCATTCGCCAGCTTGTAATCTTAACTGAAGGGGTTCCCCCATTAGATATGGTTCGCCTGGTTCAAAAAGCAGAAATGACCGATACCCTTGTAGTTGGCCCCAATAGTCCGGGAGTGATTATACCGGATCAAATTTTGCTAGGAACCTATCCTAAAGAATGCTATCAGCCGGGTTCTGTGGGGTTAATTAGCCGCAGTAGCACCCTAAATTATGAAATTGCCTTACAGCTTACACAAGCAGGGATTGGACAGTCGATTAGTGTGAGTATTGGGAGTGATTTGATTGTTGGATCTTCATTAATTCAATGGCTACAAATTTTAGATGAAGACGATCAAACTGAGGTGATTGTATTAATTGGGGCAGTCGGAGGCAGTAATGAAGAAGAAGCAGCGTTGTATATTGCCGAGACAATTGATAAACCAGTGATTGCTTATATTGCGGGTATTCACGTTCCTCAAGCACAATTAATCGGTCATACCAATAATATTTTAACCACTCGAATTGTTTCTCAGAATTTACCTTCCGGTACGGCAGAAAGTAAAATTGCCGCCTTCAAAAAAGCTAAAATTCCTTTAGCACAAAGTCCTGCTGAAATTTCAGATTTAGTCAAGAAAGTCACGAAAAAGAAAAAGTAATGATTTTGTTCTTTGTCATTTGTTATTCGTTATTATTCATAATTTACATCAAAGAACAACTAAAAACTGTACAGACGTAATATATTACATCTTTACTAACTAACAACTAATAACTAAAAACTAAAAACTAATAACTAATAACTAATAACTAATAACCAAAGTCGCATTATTATCAATCTTTTTAGTATCACTAAAACGCTGGAAATATTGACCAACAGCAGGCGGAAAATCAGGAAAATTAAACTCTGCATCCCCACCCGCAATATCTGCCCAAAAGTTGCGTAAATCTGGGGCGAGTTGTTCGGCTTCATTGACAGGTAATGATATTGGCGGTGTTGTTAATAATTTAACCATAAATGGAAACGAGCGATCGCTCATCCATTGCCGAGACACCTGGGGTAAATTGGGGCAATTGGGAACAGCAGTGACAAAATCTGATTCAATCTTAATTGTCAGTTGATTTTCCTGATTATGACTCACCTGAATCACTCGATAAGGATGGGGATAACTCACCAATGAACCTGTTGTAATTTCGTAAATTCCCTGCCATTGGGCGATATCCTGAACATGAAGATGCCCTGTGAAAATTAATTTCACGCCGTATTGTTGCAAAAGATCCAGGAGTTGAGGGGCATTATCTAACATATAACGCCGCCCTAACGGGTTACTGCTTTGTTCAGGAAGATGTTCGATTACGTTATGATGAATCATCACTAACACCAATTCATCTTCGACTTCAGCCAATACTTCTTGTAACCAATTAAACTGTTGGCAGTCTAAACAGCCAATTTGATCGCCTTTTTCGTCAAAATGATTTGAATTTAACCCAATTAACCGCACTCCCGGTAAGATTTTGTGAGTGTAGTAGGGTTGATTGGGGTTAGTATAGCCAAACTGCTGATAAAATTGAGGAAACTCTGCGAGTCCGACAATGTCTTTTGTTCCTGTGGGGTAGATGACATCATGGTTACCGGGAACCACATACACAGGATAAGGCAGTTGGGCGAGGCGTTGACTCAGCCACAGATGGTTATCGGTTTCGCCATCCTGGGTTAAGTCCCCTGGCAGTAATAAAAAATCTAAATCCAGTGTTGCTAACCTTTCTAAGATTAACTCCAATGCTGGAATACTCACCTCTACAAGATGAAAGCGTTTTGGTGAGTCTTGAATCGTGTGAGATAGAGCAATATGAAGGTCGCTAGCAACCGCAAATCGAAAGTTAACATTCATATTGCGACTATACCATTTTTTGAGCCAATAGAAGCGCTATGAGCCCCTGAGAAGCTTTGCCGCTGAAATAATATCAACTTATTGAGAAAATAGGGAAGTTGGCTTGGTTAAACAAGACCTAATCTGTTCAAGAGATTCTTGTTTGACTCGCCGATCCATCACCGCCCATTGTAAATTCATAAAGGCTTTGAAATCATCCAAATCATATTTTTTATTGAGTAGCGATCGCAGTTGCCGTTCATCTTCTAAACTTAGATAGCCTTTAACGATCACTTGTTGAGCAACATCACGAATTCGAGTCATGTTAATTTTCTCCTAGACATCAAAAAGGTAGATTAGACGACTTCAAAATCTCGTCCGTTCGCAAACTATGCAGTTAATTCACGAACGGTTTATACATCTTTTTCCTCAAATCCATCTCTAGATTTTTTGGAAACAGATTGCTTCAACCCCTAAAAAGCAGTCGGACCCCCCATGGGTTTCCCGTGAAGCACCGAACGCCGACCCAGAATAAGCATTATGAAGCTATCGTTAAATTTTCCGAGATTTATTCAAATGTTTACAAAACTTTACAAAGTTATGATGAAGGCAATTTGTTATGGGTGACAGAGAGACTTTCTGTTCCCTGTATACAAGTCCTTCGGGAAATAAATACTGCTAGCACACAATTCTAATAAGGAATGATGATTGACAAACAACGGACAATTAATAAAGCTGCATTATATTTTCTAGCGGCATTCTAGAATAAGTCCCTAAAGTGATTTTGGAGGTATGACCTCGGTTAAGGTGATCGGCGGCAGCACAACCAATCATCGCAGCATTATCTGTGCAGTATTTTAACGGAGGAAACACCACCTTAAGATTGTGGGGGATAGCTGCTTGTTGCAAATGATGACGTAAGCCGCTGTTAGCCGCCACACCACCGCCAATTGCAATGGTTTGTAACTCATGGTCTAGCGCACAGGCGATCGCGCGCTTCGTGAGGCTTTTAGCAACCGTGTGTTGAAAGCTTGCCGCAATATCATTAACCGGTATCTCTGGATCTGATTGTTGTAACTGTTGGACTAAACGCAATACAGCCGTTTTCAAGCCACTAAAACTAGAGTCATAGGGATGATAACCCCCTGTCGGTAAAGAAATTCTGCCTTCCGGCAAGGGAAAAGCATCACAGTTACCGATTTGAGCCAGTTTATCAATCATTGGCCCGCCTGGATAACCTAAATTTAACAAGCGAGCGACTTTATCAAAGGCTTCTCCGGCTGCATCATCTCGCGTTTGACCTAACGTTTGATAGGTACCGCAATCTTTGACATGAATTAAACTGGTATGGCCACCGGAGACTAATAAACATAAAAAGGGCGGTTGTAACTCCGGTTGACTGAGGTAAGTGGCGTAAATATGACCTTCGAGGTGATGAACTCCCACAAAAGGTTTTTGATGGACTAATGCCAAGGTTTTAGCTGCCGTAATTCCCACAAACAAGGCTCCCACGAGTCCAGGGGCGGCTGTTGCAGCAATTCCATCAATATCATCCCAATCTAATTCTGCTGCGGTTATTGCCTCGGTAATTAAAGGATTGATGGTTTCGAGGTGTTGACGGGAAGCCACCTCCGGTACAACACCGCCATATTGACGGTGGACATCGATTTGAGAGGCGACGATATTGCTACAAACATTACGGTTCTTTACAATCGCTACCCCGGTTTCGTCACAACTTGTTTCAATTGCTAAAACCGTTGCCATTGACTGATAAATTTTATGAAGTGATTAAGCGACCTCTTGTAGTTTAATCTAAATATCAAGTCATCGGTACACGCTTACTTAAAATTGGTAAGGTGCGATGCGATCGCGCGTGACGCGGTTAATTGATACTCTGTGGAACATTAACTGAAAAACTGGATCTGTAAGTCTACTTTATTCTTGTACCCCCTTGGGACAGTCAAGCAAGCTGAGATCCTCAAAAAAAAACCCCGCTTAACCTTTGGGAGTCAGCGGAGGAAAAAAATCACGATAATGTGGGCGCGTTATGTTCCCAGAAGACAAGATGGATCATTTAAAAGAACCATCTGAAACGATTGTACAAAAAACTTATTGTTTTGTAACAAAAGGAAATAACTCTATGAGACGATTATTCGCTCTTGTTTTAGCAGTTACCCTATGGATGAGCTTTGTTCCGACCGCTTCTGCCTATAATCTCGTTCCTTGTTCTGAGTCGGCAGCCTTTCAGCAACGGGCTAAAGCTTCTCTAGCTGGAACTCAGTATCCTGAAAAAACAAAAGCCCGGTTTGAACGTTATTCTCAAGCCCTCTGTGGTGATGATGGTTTACCCCACCTAATCGTAGATGGTAACTTAGCCCATGCTGGAGAATTTCTGATTCCTAGTATTTTATTCTTGTATATTGCCGGATGGATTGGTTGGGTTGGTCGGGCTTATATCCAAGAAATTAAAACAGGCAAGAAACCCACCGAAAAAGAGATTATCATCGATGTTCCGATGGCGCTCAAATTTATGTTTGGTGGCTTTCTCTGGCCACTGGCAGCATTAAAAGAAATGACTTCAGGAGAAATGTTCGCCAAAGACGACGAAATTACCGTTTCTCCCCGCTAACAGAGATTCATCTGCAATGATTAACGATATTGTTGACTTGAAAGGAGATATCATGCCATGGACAACTTTCTGAAATATCTGTCTACTGCCCCAGTTTTAGCAACCGCGTGGTTTGCAATTACTGCTGCACTTCTAATTGGATTTAACTACATTTATCCCGATCCTCTGTTCTATCCTTTCTAAGATAAAATAGAAACACCATTCGCCGAGATGGCAAAATCACCCCTGAGGCTGGTTTACCTCTCGGCTGCTCTATTTCAGTACTGATACTGATCAACAGAGAGTTTGAGTGAAAGTTCAATTATGACTTGTATGAAATCTTATATCGCTGCGGCTGTCCAATTAACCAGTTTTCCTGAGCTTGAGAAAAATTTAGCAGAAGCAGAGGAACTAATTGACTTAGCAGTACGCCGGGGAGCAGAATTAATTTGTTTGCCGGAAAATTTTTCATTTATGGGTGAAGAGCAAGAAAAACTAGATCAAGCCGATGTGATTTCTCAGAAAACAGAAGCCTTTCTCAAAACAGTGGCTCAACGGTTTCAAGTCACCTTGCTGGCGGGCGGCTTTCCCGTTCCCACCGGTAATAGCCGAGTTTATAATACCGCTTTACTGATCGATCCCAACGGCCAAGAACTGGCTCGATATCAAAAAATGCATTTGTTTGATGTCAACTTACCCGATGGTAATACCTATCGAGAATCAAATACGGTTGAAGCCGGTACCATGTTGCCTCAAGTTTACGCTTCAGAAGAGTTTGGCAACTTAGGATTATCCGTATGTTATGATGTTCGTTTCCCAGAACTTTATCGTCATTTAGCAGACCAGGGAGCGCAGGTTTTCCTTGTTCCAGCCGCATTTACAGCCTATACCGGTAAAGATCATTGGGAAGTGTTGCTCAGGGCAAGAGCCATTGAAAACACCTGTTATGTGATTGCCCCAGCCCAAACAGGCTGTCATTATGGACGACGACGGACTCACGGCCATGCCATGATTATCGATCCCTGGGGTGTAATTCTAGATGATGCCGGAGATCAACCCGGTGTTGCAGTTGCAGAAATTACCCCTTCTCGTTTACAACAAGTGCGCGTCCAAATGCCCAGCCTCAAACACCGTGTATTCGTCAATGAAGCTGCAATGAGATGAAAAGACTATTAATCGGATTGATTCGAGGCTACAAACTGTTGATTTCTCCTTTATTACCCCCTGCCTGTCGCTTTCACCCCACTTGCTCTGTTTATGCGATCGAAGCAATTGAACGATTTGGTATTTTTCGAGGCGGTGGCTTGGCTGTGGGTCGTATTTTACGCTGTCATCCGTTTCATCCGGGAGGCTATGATCCGGTTCCTTCTAAATCGGACTTATCAGGTTAAACGTTTAAACTTGATTCCTCAATGAATATCCACTATAAAACCAATTATCATTGACTTTTTGAGCAGAAGTTGAAAGGATACAATTTTGCAAAATATCATACTTAACATATTCATCTTCATGGAAAAAGTAAGCTTGTTGATTGTTTAACTGAATCACGGCATTAATGTAAGTGGTAAACTGCTGGGGGAGTCCGGACCAACTTTGTTTAATCTTTTTCGGATAACCGGGATCAATCATTTCCTGATAGATATCGTAACGGATATATTCATCCCCTTTGAAAAAGTAAGCTTTGCCATTATTCCATAAAACCGCCGCGTCAATTCCTTGATGAAAATGTTCTGGCCATCCTAACCAGTTGCCACTGTCTAACTTTTGAGGATAACCGGGTTCAACTCGATTTTGGTAGAGGTCGTAACGGATATATTCATCATCTTTAAAAAAGAATGCTTTGCCATTATTCCAAACAACACCCGTATCAATCCCTTGAGCAAACTGAGGTGGGAAATCAGACCATTTTCCCTGACTAATTGTTTTAGGATAACCCCAGTCAAAGCAATTTTTATTTAGATCAAAACAAATATATTGATCGGCTTGAAAAAAGAAGATTTTACCTTGTTCCCAAGCCACAACTGCATCAGGAGAACGCAGAAAAGATTCGACAGAATTATGATTTAGCCAAAACAGCATTTCTTGAGATAAGGGCTGACGCTTGCGATGATAGGGATGAATACAAACGTGCTTTGTCGTTGCTGTAGCGATTTGTTGATCGACTATATCGAGGTGAACAATATTGTAGTGAATTTCAAATTGACTCTCATTAATTTTCTTCGGTTGCAGATGAATAATTAAATGATCTCCACAAAAAACAGGTTGTTGTAAATCAATACTCGCATGAACAATGGGAAGCGCTATTTTATCATCCTGAAAAAAAGTTTTTAAATTAATTTGAGCCTGTTCTAAAGATGCTTCATAAGCCTCATGACACATATTGAGGACATTTGCAAAGTAAACAACACCCGCAGCATCTGTATCTTTAAAATGTACAGTTCGGAGGTAAGTGAAAGCCATGATTGTTCTATGAAAGCACTCTATTAAGTAACTGGATTAATTGTGACATATTCCTTTGCTGAGTAAAAGATAGTAGCCATCTGCAAAAAAAATCCCTAGTTTAACCAGGGATCACAGATATCTTACCATTGACAACCTTTCTGATCGGGATTATCCTCTATTTTTAATCAACATCACGTCGATAATTTTAGTCGCGATCTCTTCTGAAATTTCCAAAGAACTATATAAGGCATTCAATAGATTTTCCTCCTCTTCAGACAGTTCACCATCGGCTAAAGTGATATCAGTCGCGATCGCAAATACAGTCTCCTTGAGATTGTCCGGTAACTGAGTAATGGCAGCGTTCATGAGCTGATCGTATCCCTGTTCTTGAATTTGACAGAACAGACGGTCGATCATCGAGCGCTTTTGTTCATCAGAATACTCGCTAAAAAGCTGCATCCGAGAGAGTGTGGTATTAATAATTTGAGTCTCACTTCCGGTAATATAACCATCGGCGGCAACCGCAGTGAGTGCAATTGCAGCAAAGGCTTCGGCAGCAGAGAGTTGAATGTTAGCGGTTTGACTAGCAGCAGACATAGTTTAAACCTATTAAATCTTGGACAGTACTACGGGGATAGATATGATCAAGATAATCTATGATTTGGTCAATCTGCTGATTTTTTCCGATCAAGTTAAGAAAGCATATCATTCCAGGGATATCCTCCGCTCGATTCATAGAATCTTCTATCCAATTCCACTACAATGTAATAATATTTTAAGATTGAAGCAATCTGAAGGCCGTGCTTAATGGTTGAAAAGATTGTCAGAGTACAGTTGTGATTGGATTAATATAGTTTGTATGTATTTACCTATCTGGCCCGGTAAACCTTATCCCCTCGGCGCACACTGGGATGGTAAAGGCACAAACTTTGCGATATATAGCGAGAATGCCACCTCCATTGAACTGTGTCTGTTTGATAGTGAGGATGAAGAAACTCGAATTGCTTTGACTGAAGTCAATAACTTTGTCTGGCATGGTTATATACCCGGTGTTGGCCCCGGTCAGCATTATGCATTTCGGGTAGATGGCCCCTATGACCCGGCTGCTGGCCACCGCTTCAACCCCAATAAATTAGTGATCGATCCCTATGCCAAAGCGTTAGATGGAAGAGTTGAACATGGGGATGCGATCTTTGGTTATGAGTTTGACAACCCCGAAGAAGATTTGTCATTTTGTGAAATAGACGATGCAGATTATATTCCTAAAGCAGTCGTACTCGATGAAAGCTTTGACTGGGAAGGCGACGAACTACTGCAAATTCCGGCTCATGAGACAATTATCTACGAAACTCATGTCAAAGGCTTTACCAAACTCCATCCCGATATCCCTGAAGAACTCCGGGGAACTTATGCAGGCTTAGGTCATCCCGCCGCGATCGCTTATCTTCAGTCTCTCGGGATCACAGCAGTTGAATTATTACCCGTACATCACTTCCTGGCGCACCCAGGCCATCTGGTTCCCCATGGACTGAAAAACTATTGGGGATATGATTCGATTTGTTATTTAGCCCCTTACGCGGGGTACAGTGCAGACAAAACCCCAGGTCAGCAGGTCAGAGAATTCAAAGAGATGGTGAAGGCCCTTCATGCTGGCGGGATTGAAGTCATTTTAGATGTGGTTTATAACCATACCGGAGAAGGCAACCAGATGGGGCCAACGATTTCTCTACGAGGGATTGATAATGCCGTTTACTACCGTTTAGTTGAAGATCAACCCCGGTATTATATGGACTTTACCGGTTGTGGAAATTCCTTGAATGTGAGTCATCCCCAAGTGTTGAAACTGATTATGGATAGTTTGCGCTATTGGGTACTCGAAATGCACGTCGATGGCTTCCGGTTTGACTTGGCTTCAGCTTTGGCAAGAGAATTGTATGAAGTTAATAGCCTGGCGGCATTTTTTGATATTATTCACCAAGATCCGGTGTTATCCAACGTTAAGCTGATTGCTGAACCCTGGGATGTGGGAGAAGGCGGTTATCAAGTGGGTAAATTCCCCTTGTTATGGTCAGAATGGAATGGGCAATATCGAGATACCGTTCGGGATTTTTGGCGGGGAGAAGACAGCTTACTGGCCGAATTTGCCTATCGCTTTACCGGCAGTTCAGATTTATATGAAAGCAACGGCCGTTTACCCGGTGCCAGTATTAACTTTATCACGGCTCATGATGGCTTTACGTTGAATGATTTAGTCAGTTACAACGAAAAACACAATGAAGCTAATGGCGAGGAAAACCGAGACGGAGAAAGTCATAACCGCTCTTGGAATTGTGGGGAAGAAGGAGATACTGACGACCCAGAAATTTTAGAATTACGCAACCGTCAGCGCCGGAATTTTTTGGTGACATTAATGCTCTCTCAAGGGGTTCCTATGCTGGTTACTGGGGATGAATTAGGGCGGACTCAAAAAGGCAATAATAATGTCTATTGTCAGGATAATAAATTATCTTGGATTGATTGGGATTTACAAGAAAGTAATGCTCAATTACTGGATTTTACCCGTCAACTGATCTATTTTCGTCGTCGTAACCCAGTCTTTCGTCGTCGTCGTTGGTTCCAAGGTCGAGCCATTCATGGGTCTCGAGTCAGTGACATTGGCTGGTACAATCCGGATGGGAATATTATGACGGAAGAACAGTGGAATGCTGGCTTTGCTAAAGCAATTGGCGTGTTTCTGAATGGTGAAGAAATTCCCGCTCGAGGGCCTCGAAATCAACGAATCATGGGAGATAGCTTTTTACTCTTCTTCAATGCTCACTATGAAATGATTGAGTTTCTCATTCCTGAAAGATTACAACAGCATCGTTGGCAGGTTATGATTGATACGAAAGAAGCGGACTTTATTAAAGAGCCGATTTACTATACTAAGGATAAATTATTACCTGTAATACAGCGATCTATTGTAGTTTTAAAACGACGATAGATTAAATCATATTTAAGGTGAGTGATATCACTTAAAGTCTCTCTGGATTCATATTGACTTCTAATGATTTAGCAGCTAGTTGATCTTTATTTATGGTAAAGAATATTAAGGGCTACTGATAGATTATCAAGAACAGTTTTAACAATTGATTTCAGAGATATGGCTGTTTATTCTGGTAGATTAAGCGTTGAAAAACGTCTAAATTTTTAGTGGTTAATGACTCGATTAAATCATGGGTTTAAGAGTAAAAGCTTCGTTTTTTCCCCATTAACCAATAAGTCACCATAGGGCCTTTTCCTTTCACATGAATTTCCCCACGCCGTTCAAAATTGTATTTATGTTCTAACTGAACTTTAGTCGATTCTGTGACTTGAATTAGACTGGCTTTTCCTTGAGACTCCATCCGTGCTGCTACATTGACTGCATCTCCCCAAAGATCATAAATAAACTTTCTCATGCCAATGACCCCGGCAACGACAGGGCCAGTATTAACCCCAATTCTTAACTTAAATGCCTCACCATCATCTCGGGTAAAACGATTAATTGCCTGTTGCATATCCAGCGCCATTTCTGCGATCGCTTCTGCATGATCTTCCATTGGAGTGGGTAATCCTCCCACCACCATATAAGAATCCCCAATTGTCTTGATTTTTTCTAATTTATGTTGAATTGCCAGCTCATCAAAAGTAGAAAAAATATCATTAAGTATATCCACTAATCGAGAGGGAGAAATCCGGCTAGAATATCCGGTAAAATCAACTAAATCGGCAAACATAATCGTGGCTTGATCGAATCGTTCTGCAATCGATTGATGATCTTGTTTTAGCTTCTCAGCAATCGATCTAGGCAGAATATTTAATAGTAAACGTTCTGATTTTTCCTGTTCGACTCGTAATGCATCCATCATGCGTTTGCGTTCGGTTATATTACGCGCGACCCAAATCACACAATCGTTAACGAGGGGCGAAATACTCGCGGTAAACCACACCTGTTCACTATTCTTGCCATATAAATCGATCTGTTGAGAATTCCGCTCACCTAAGGGTAAACTGTATTCTAAGCTTTGAGTTTTGCCACTATTGAGCACTGCTTGAATTTGATCAAAAAATAGAGACGCTTGGGGTTCAGGAAAGACCTCAAACACCGTTTTTCCTATGCGATCTGAAGTCGGACTATAGAGCACTTCAGAGTTCGTTGAGATAATCTTACGATAGCGCCCCTCCGCGTCAAAGACCGTAATCACATCCGTCATGGCTGCAAATAACGCCCTCAACTCCGCTTCTGAGGCTCTCAAGGCATTTTCTATCCGTTGCCGCTCAGTAATTTCGAGTAGGAGTCGTCCATTAGTGGCTTCTAACTCAGCGGTTCGTGTTTTCACCCGATCTTCCAACTCAGCGTTGGCTTGCTGTAGGGCTAACTCTGCTTGTTTACGGGCCGTAATATCTTCAACGGTTCCTTCATAATATAAAATTCTCCCTTTATCTCGAACCACAGAGGCATTTTCTGAAATCCAGGTAATCTCACCATCAACCCGACGCACTTGGGATTCAAATCTAATCACAGATCCTTGTTGATTGATAATTTTAACGAATTCCTCACGACGATCTGGATCAACATAAAGCTGTCCAGCAATATTTTGCATACTATCCATTAAGACATCAGCCGAGTCATAGCCATAAATTCGAGCCAATGCGGGGTTTGCCCGTAAATAATAGCCATCTGGTGTGGTACGGAAAATCCCTTCTATGGCGTTTTCAAATAAACTGCGATAGTCAATTTCTGCTTGTTGCAGAGCCTCTTCGGCTCGCTTACGTTCTGTAATATCAATACCGACAAAAAAGGCAGATTGATTTTGATTATATTTATGAGCAACAATCAAATAATTTCGAGTTTCTCCTCTAATGACTGATAAAACTTCTTGTTTTTCACTCGTCTTAGAATGGGCAAAAAATTCTCGAACAAATTGATTAAATTGAGCGCTGGATTTTAAAAATCCAATATGTCTACCAATAAAATCAGTCGGGTGAAGATCAAATTTTTCAGCTAAGTATCGATTGACTCCCAAATATTGTAAATCGGCATCGATCCAAGACACCATCCCAGGAATCACTTCTAAAATAGCATGGAGATTATTTTCAGCAATGACGCGATCGCTAATATCAATCCCAACGACAAATGCTTCTTTACTATTGTTATATTTCTGAGCGGTGAGTAAATAATGAGATTGCTGTCCTCGAATATTAGTGCTGACTTCTTGGGTGAGATGAGCCGACTCAGAGGTAAATAAACTTTGCATAAATTGGGCAAAATTCGACCCACCCCCTAAAAATCCAATGGGTTGATTGGCAAATTCAGTGCGATCGCGACCATGAATATTAGCCAATTGCTGATTGACTTCAAGATAACGCAAATCTGAACTAATCCATGAAGCCGTACCGGGAACTGCTTCTAACACACTATGTAACCGCTTCGTTGCCAGCTTTAACCCAACTTCTGCCCGCCGCCGCTGAGTAATATCAATCCCCACCACAAAGGCAGCACTATTGTTATCATATTTTTGTGCCACCACTAGATAGTGATTAGATTCTCCATGAACTGTCGTCAGAACTTCCTGACGCGCCTCTAATTCTGGGCTGGCAAATAAGTCTTGAATAAAGTCATTAAACTGAGAACTTGTCCCTAAAAATCCGATATCTTGGTTGGCAAAGGCTTTCGGCGGCAGACCAAACATATCAGCCAAGCGTTGATTGACTTCGATATAGCGTAAATCTGAACTAATCCAAGAAACAGTACCGGGAACGGCTTCTAACACGGTTTGTAAACGGGCGTTCGCTTTTCGTAGGGCCTCTTTAGCGCGGCGAGATTCTGTCACATCTACCCCTACAATAAACGCCGCCTTGTCGCTATCGTATTTCTGAGCGATCACCATATAATAGCGTTGTTGACCGTCAACGGTTGCCGAGACTTCTCGACTCATGGTGCTACAAAAGCAGTTAAACAGTTCTTCAACAAATCGATTAAAATCAGAACCCGTGGATAAAAATCCAATATCTTGATCGACAAATGCTTCTCGCGGTAGGTTGAAATTATCCGCTAATTTTTGATTGACTTCGATGTAGCGTAAATCGGAACTGACCCAAGAAACGGTTCCGGGAACGGCTTGTAAAACAGCTTGCAGCCGGGCATTGGCGGTTCGCAGTTCTTCAGTTGTTTGTTGATGATGAGAGATTTCTTGAACTAGATGTTTGTTGGATTCTTTTAAAGCGGCAGTTCGTTCTTCAACAATTGTTTCTAAGCGATTATTAATTTCTCTGAGTTGAGTTTCCACCTGTTTACGGGCTTCAATTTCTTGCTGTAAACGGCTTTGAGTGGCTTCTAATTCGATGGATTTTTGCCGGAGTTGTTCGCTGCGTTCGATGCCTTGACTAACTTCTCCGAGTAAATGAGTCACCATTTGAGACGCATCAAAGTTATTTTCTTCAAACCCCAACCAAGGTAAAGGGGCAATCCGAGGACTGGTATAAATAATCTCAAACTGTCCGTTTGCTAAAGCTTTGCCAATACGACAAATTTTACCCACATGATGATTCGGTTTAACCCGTAGCCATCCCCCAGGCGCATCAAAACCTTGACCATAGGCGGCCACGCGCACTCGTTTACTCTCGAAAGACTCCCCTAATTCTACCGCTTGTTTCCAGAGATACACCTGCATATAGGCGGCTTCTATGGGATCACTGGTGACGCGATCTTCACCGTACATGGCTTTGAAATTCTGGACAAATTGATGATTTTCCGGGGTATCTAAGCTTTGAAAATAGTTACAACAACTCAAGTGACCCGTTGCGGCTTCGCCAATATATTGTAGTTCTGTTTCAGTGACCGAGGTGGCGATAATGGGGATTTGATCGGCGCTTAACCCAGCTTGTTGAAATTGACGATAAAATGCGACGTTACACAAACCATTAAGGGTGCTAAAAATAACATCGGGTTGGGCTTGTTTAATGCGAGCAATAATTTTACTAAAGTCTTGGGTTTCAAGCGGGACATATGCTTCTCCGACAACTGTTCCTCCCTGTTGTTGAAGCTGAACTTTAACCAGTTTATTAACAGTATGGGGAAAAACATAATCACTACCCAACAAATAAAAGCGGCGTTTTTGTTGGTTCAGTAACCAATTTACGGCGGGTTCAACTTGCTGATTAGCACACGATCCAGTATGAAAGATATTATTAGAACGTTCTAATCCTTCATATTGAACGGGGTACCAAAGTTGAGTGTCAAAGGCTTCTAATATCGGTTTAACTGCTAAACGAGCACTCGATGTCCAGCAACCAAATAGCGTGACAACTTGATCCGTTTGAATCAGTTTTCTGGCGCAATTAGCAAAATGATTCGCATCAGAAGCACCATCTTCGATGATCGGTTCAATCGACGATCCTAGAACTCCGCCTGCTTGATTAATCTCCCTAATTGCCATCAAGGCGGCATCTCTTAGAGGAGATTCACTAATGGCTAATGTTCCACTTAAAGAATGTAATATCCCGACTCGTACACCTGACATAAATGGCTAAGGATTAAAGGATTATCTCTCATCTGTATAAACAGAATTTCACGCTCACCCTGATGAAGAAGGCGTGTCAACGTAGTACTACACCCATAAAGCTTTAAGCTAACTAAATTAAGCTAGTTTTTGACTAAACTAACCATTAAGTTGATTTATTATATACCAATTTACGTTGAACGATTTGCTAATTCTATTTAACTATTCATTGGTTTATCATGCTTGAAGATGGAATTGGATTTATCCGGGTGACTCGCAGGGTTTAATAAAATTTTATCGGATCGAACTGACTGAAATCCTAAAGATTTAACCAATTCTCACGTCTGGAAAATCTTGAACGATTAGAGGGTTTACCCGTTGCTGCACACCAAGCCAGAAGTAAAATTTACTTCAGCTCAACTATGCTCGGGTAAAACAATCTTGTCAGTGGCTTTTCTATGACTCGAAGTTGTGAAGAAAGACTATTTCAAGAATTCATTATTTTCTATTATATCATTCTTCTTCGACGACGTTGTTTGCAGAGATACAAATCTATAGCAATACAACATCTTAGAATCGCCCCATAGCACCCCAGACAATTCCAGAAAAACTCCCCCAAATCGCACCTACCCCAGCAGTTGCAATCATTACTCCGATGACAACGGGTGTATTTTGGGTTGTCGCTGCTGTATCGAGTAGCTGATCTAGAAAAGGGAATGCTAATCCTCCTAACACTGAACCCGTAATCACCCCCAGAAAATTACCCCAAATACTTCCCACCAACGCACCCCGCCGCCCAGAAAGCTGCAAGGCATTGGGTAATGGAGGAACTCCACCAATCGCCCCAATTACGATTCCGGATAACACACCCCCCACTGCCCCTAAACCACTGGCAATAATGATGATCCCTAAGATCTCAGAGACGAGATCTGCTGAAATCGTGTTTTGTAGCTGGAGTTCTCGCCAGCTCACGGCAATCATCGCCAACACCGCCCCAACCAGAGTCCCCAAAAAGGCCCCCCAAATACTCCCCAGTATTGCCCCTCTAATCCCTCTCAACCGTGCTGAAGTCGGTAGCGAAAGGGGGGGTTTAAATGAATGCCATAAGCCCCCCCACAGCCCACCTAAAACGCCTCCCACAACGATCCCTTGACCGATTGCCTCAATACTGGCTAAGACACCGTATAAAATACCGGCGATCGCAGCGGCTAAAAATCCCCCACAGATTCCCCCCCACAGTAATGACATCAGTTGGGCTAATTTCCGATGGGGAGGCATAAATAAGTTAAAGGTAGCCCCAAAAAAACCGCCCCAAATCATCCCCACAAACATCCCTCCCAGAATGCCACGGGTTCCCAGAAACATACCAAAAATCATCGCCACCACAGCCGATGTACAAATCACCCCCCAAACACTTCCTAACACCATCCCTTTGATCCATTGCCATGACAGCAGTTGTATATTCCTAGGTAAAGTGGGTAATCGCTGAGAACGGCGATAAACTTTCTTTTTCTGCGGTTGAGGGGCAGGACGATACAGGGTTGAGCGAGTAATTCCTCGGTTCGGGGACAAAGGAGAAGCCGCCACCAGTCGTCGTCGTTTTTTGCGTTTGAGAGGTTGCAGATGTTCACCTTGATTAACCGCCTCTCTGGAAGGAAAGGGATCGCGCCCGCCCAGTTTCACAGTGCGATCGCACCACGGACAGGAACTGAGGTGATTGCCATAGCGATGTTGGCTATATTTTGAACAGGTGATGAGTTCTGATTCTGCAAGTTTTAGGGCATTAAACCAGGTTTTGGCATCCGGACGAGCATTGGGATTGTTGTAGCCCTCGTCAAAACAACGAATAAACAACTGTTGCAGATGAGGATGTAAGAGATTGTAGGGTGGTGCAAAGGGCATGGGTTTGTAAGGAACCGACTGACTGCCATAGACAAAATGACCCGCCCGAATTCGAGCTTCGATCGCTGGAGGATCGCCACTGCCTTTATACACTCCAGAGAAAGGATGAGTCCCTTCCATTAACAGTTGAAAAATTAAGACGGCTAAACCAAAACGATCCTGTTGGGACGTGCGATCTAAGTCTCGAAAGGATTGGCCTTGAAGTTCAGGGGGAGTGAATTCCGCTTTTCCCACTGGACAGCGATAAATTCGCCCTGTTGCTAGATCTCGAACTTGAAACGAGTCTGTATCGACCAGCATCACCAAGGCGGTATCTGTGACCAGAATATTCGACTCATTCACATCCCCCACCACGTAACCGCTGGCGTGTAAGTCACCAATGGCGGCAACCAAATTACGGGCTGTGCGATGCAGATAGAGATAGTTAAATAATGGCTTTTGTTCTCGTCGAGTTTTGGGGGTATAAAACGTATGAATAGGAGAAGCCTGGCGCACCCGAGGCATGAGAAACCCAACGATTTGCCGACGGTTATCGAGGGTATGCAACAAATCCACTGGCCAGGCAATTGAGGTTCCTCCCGGCATCGCCATCACCGTTGTGGGGGGATTATTGTACATAACGGTGAGTTTTTCCGCATCTTCATCCGTGGGATGATGATAAATCTTTGCCACCCAATTGGGTTCTTCTCGAACACCATAAATTTTTCCTTCCCCACCACTCCCTATGATAGTGCTGGGATCGAGAGTAACAGGTTGTCCGGTAAACTGGCGCTGCAACCGCATACTGAGTTTTTTAGGGGAAAGTCAAACAAATTTGGATTGATTTCCTCTCAAGCATAGCGTCTCTGGCTCTCAGATTTACAGATAAAACTTTAATCACATCCTACCTAATTGTCTATTGTTAACTTCTAAGTTCTAAAAAACATTACAATTTAGTTGACTGATATCACTATTAATACTGCTATAAGAGAATGAGCAAGATAGAAAAAATCCTTACTGAAATGGAGACAAGCCCCCAAAATGTAAGGTTTTCTGATCTTGCCAAGGTATGTTATCATTATTTTGGAGAACCTCGTAATAAAGGGACTAGCCACTACATCTATCGCACACCCTGGCAGGGCGATCCCCGTATTAATATCCAACAGGGAAAAAACGGTGGAGTCAAAGTCTATCAAGTCAGGCAGGTATAAGCTGCTATTAGAAAGATGGAGGAACATGCACAGTGATTAACCCCAAGCACTATACATATCGTGTGACATGGTCGCCAGAAGACAATGAATATGTAGCACTGTGTACAGAGTTCCCTAGTCTATCTTACCTGTCTGAAGATCAAGTGGATGCTTTAGCCAGTATGGTAGAGCTGGTGGAATCTGTTGTTGAAGATATGAAGCACAACGGAGAAAAAATACCTGAAAATTTGTCAATTCAAGCTGCCTAACAAGGTGTTATTCCTAACCGCTACATTAGTGCTCAGCTTGCGTGCGAAAGTCAATCATCTAAATATTATTTGGCCCGATGTTTTCTTGAGAGATCGGGCTTTATTGTATAAATGTGTATAGCCCCAACAACTCTACCTGACAATAGGGATGATTTGATGCCGATCGAGTGAGGTTCAGTATTGAGAGTTCGTAATAGTGTCCATAGTTCCATAAAATAGAGAAACAGTTTTAAATGGAAACCAATGATGCCGAGTGTGTTGAGTGATGCGAAAAATCAAATTACAGATCTAATCAAACGGTATCAGTCGAGAGTTGATTATTTATCAATCCGACTGGAAGAAGCAGAAGAAACGGATATTTTATTGCGAGGCTCGCGCATTGAAACCCTCAGTGAAGGATTATCCATTGGAGGCCAAATTCGGGCTTGTTATAAAGGCGGTTGGGGATTTGCTAGCTTTAATCAGTTGAGTCATTTAGAAGATCGCTTAGATGAAGCCATTGCAGCAGCCTTATTCATCGGCACAGAAGAAACCCTTTTAGCTGAGATTCCGATTGTTCAGGATAGTTGTCTTCTACCCCTGACGGGAACCAATCCGAGGCTAATTTCCCTCAGCCAAAAAAAAGAACTCTGCGATCGCTATGGGGAAGTGTTACGGCAAGTTGACCCCAAAATTACGACGGTTTCTGTGCGCTACAATGACAGCAGCCAACGAGTGCTGTTAGCCACGTCTGAAGGGACATTGCTCGAACAAACTTGGGTGGATATGGAAATGCGCTTTGCAGCCACTGCCCGTAATGGAGAAACGGTACAAACCGGCCGAGAAACCACAGGTTCACGCAAAGCTTACGAAGATTTAACTCAACTGGATAATCAGGTTCGTAGTGCAGCGGTGAGGGCGGTTCATTCTTTAGATTTACCTCCTGTCAAAGGTAATACTTACACCGTTGTTATTGATCCTGTTTTAACGGGTTTATTTGTCCATGAAGCTTTTGGTCATTTGTCGGAAGCCGATATGACCTATGAAAATCCAGATTTATTGGAAGTGATGAGTTTAGGTCGTCAGTTTGGCCCCCCCGATCTGCAAATTTTTGATGGGGCTGCACCCCCTGAACATCGAGGCAGTTATCTCTATGACGATGAAGGGACACCCGCCAAAACCACCCAACTGATCGAAGATGGGGCTTTAGTGGGGCGCTTACATTCACGGGAAACGGCAGGCAAGCTCGGGGAAGAAGCCACCGGAAATGCCCGCTGTTTGAATTATCATTATCCCCCTTTAGTCCGGATGACAAACACTTGGATCGCACAGGGAACCACATCGGTTAATGATTTATTTAACGAGATTTCATTAGGAGTCTATGCCCGCAACTGGATCGAAGGCATGACGAATGGGGAAATGTTTACGTTTAGTGCTGGGGAAGCTTGGATGATCCGCAATGGTAAACTGGCTGAACCTGTCCGAGATGTGACGCTTTCGGGTAATGTGTTTACCACCCTTGCTGATATTGAAGGAATTGGTAATGATTTTTACTGGGATGAGTCCGGCGGTTGCGGCAAAGGCGGACAGAATGGTTTACCTGTCGGTTGCGGGGGGCCGAGTTTAAGAATTCGCAATGTCATTGTTGGCGGTGAAGCCATGAACTCTTGAATCAGTCTGACTCGTGTACTTTGAGTCAGCCGTCTGATTGATAAAAATAATCGATGATTAATTCCGGCGACCTGCACCTCGGCGATCGCTACTTCCTGAACTGCCGTCAGCATCTGCGATTTGAATCGGGGTATCGTTCAGTTGGGTAATGGTTTCAGCACAAGAGACAGAATCAATATTAGAGGCGGTAGAGTTTGATTCTAAGGGGGCTGCCGTTGCAGAACTCAACACAACACCAAAGGATAGTACGCCGCAGAGAGAGACAGAAATTAAGTTTAGCATGACTCTAGGTTTTGAGGGTGTTCAATACTTCTTAGTCCGGCGGCTCGAGGCTAGTATCCGGAAAAAATGCGTAGTTTTTTTGGAAATTTTTGTATCTTGTTGAAGGGGTAGATCTAAGTTGTTACAACACCGACATAAATAGAGTGAACAGCGCTAATTTTTGGCACAGGTTGAGCGCCAATAATCCGGATTCAATCAGAGCGATCTTCTGAAAAAAATTAGACAGGACAATCCCCACAAACGACAATCATTTGTGAGGACATAAGTTCAATTTTTAGTGGTTAAATAACCGGATTTTACGATATAATCAATGATGTGAAAATCAATTGAAAATTATCTCTATAGAGAACAATGAACTTTTTGGGTTAGGAATCTCCTAACGTCCACTCCCTCGATGAAGAGGCGAACGGCCTCCTTCAGAATCAGTTTGACCAATAGAGGTAGACCGAACTTCATCAGATAAAGTGGATTCTAAAGAAGTAGACTGTGCTGAACTCGCAAAACAGATTAATAGCAGACTAGAACAAACTAGAGCGCGATAAAGCCCCATGACCGATGTCCGTTATAAAGGTGTCCTTTTATTAATACAGTGACGGTTATCTCAAATCAGGCAAAATTTTTTAATTATAAATCTTAATTTCATAAAAAGTCTAGACAATTTTGTAGTCAAAATGACCCAAGAACAAAAGCATCCTCAATACCAAAATGATCGTGTTATTGTCAACCAGTTATTAAACGGTGAGCGCACAAACTTTAACTTACTGGAACTGGCTCGATTAAAAATTCGTTATCGGGGTTTTCCTGGTGCTCAAGATATTCAGGATGATTTAGAAAAAACACTACAACGCTGGCATTTAACCGAAGAAACACTCTTTGCGACAACCCGAGAAATCTATGCCGCATGTCAACTAGACCGAAGTCGTAACGCCGAACAAGAAGACTGGCTGTAGAGGTGCTGGAAAACACTGTCTTGCTTAAATAATTGACTGATTGAAGCCCCGTATATTTGCCACAGCTTTACCAAAGCTTTACATGGTTTTACATAATTTTTACAAAAAACCCTGATATTTTCTCAGCAATGTTGGATAGGATCTACGAAAATATAGTCACACAATCCGAATTTAACAGGGCTTTTTTAAGTTAAACCTTGACGAACCACCAATGTTTTTCTCAAGTGGCAAAGTAATCACTTCTCATCGGATGCAGTGCAATGGTCTAATCAGTCCGCTGTAGCATCGGTGTATCCGAGAAACTGATTCAACTTGAGTAAGGTGATGAAGCGGTTTAACCGACCTGTCAATAGGAGTGATGTTGTCGAGCTGGATGTCATCCAAGGTTATAATAAACTGCTGGGTTGAGTATATATGAATACAGTTAGAATCCTGAATGTATCTATCGATAACCTATCGACAGAAGAGTTACTGAAGCAACTCGGTGTATACGGGGGTGTGGTGTTTACACCAAACGTCGATCATTTGATGAAGCTGCAAAAAGATCCAGAATTTTATCAAGTGTATCAAACGTGCAATTACCGAGTTTGTGATAGCCAAGTTCTGTATTATGCGTCTCGCTGGTTAGGTCAACCCATTCGTGAAAAAATTTCAGGCTCAGACCTATTTCCTGCTTTTTACCAATATTACAAGCATTGTCCGGATACAAAAATTTTCTTACTAGGCGCAGGAGCGGGAATTGCTGAACGTGCTAAACAAAGGATTAATCAATTCGTTGGGCGCGAGATGATTGTAGATTGTTATTCTCCGCCTTTTGGATTTGAAAAAGATCCCCTAGAATGTCGCTATATTATTGATCGAGTCAATCAATCCGGAGCCACTGTACTGGCAGTGGGTTTAGGTGCGCCGAAGCAAGAAAAATGGATTGCTCAATATCGTTATCAGCTTCATAAAATTAAGATCTTCTTGGCAATTGGTGCAACCATTGATTTTGAAGCAGGAGAAAAACCCCGTTCCCCTCAATGGGTAAGCGAAGTTGGGATGGAATGGTTATATCGACTGGTAACTGAACCAAAGCGGTTATGGAAGCGTTATTTAGTCGAAGATTTACCCTTCTTGTGGTTACTGATTAAGCAAAAGTTGAATTTGTACGAAGCACCTTTTGGGTCGGACTCTAACTTAGACACTTCTACAGCTAAAACCCCTCTGTTAGGTCAGATTTTACAAGAAGCGGGTTTGATTACAGCCAGTCAAGTGAGTTTAGCCCTAGATGCTCAAGCAAATGGTCAAAATATGCGATTTGGAGAGATTTTAGCAGAGTGGGGTTGGTTGTCTCAAGACACCGTTGACTTTTTTGCTGAACAGCTTCCTCAACTGGCTAACGAAACCCACAAGCAGCCGATTGGGTATTATCTTAAAGCGGCTAAATTACTCAATGATGAACAAATTAGCACTATTCTAGATGAGCAAAATCATCTACAACTTCGTTTTGGTGAAATTGCAGTTCGTAATGGCTGGGTAAAGCAGAAAACGGTTGATTCTGTTTTAAGTGCGATTCAAGGTAAACTGAATCCGGTTGTGGCAGCCTAGACGATTTTGCCGATAAATACCACGATCAGAAATAGCCCAAGATGTTGTAGGGGTGGGGCATTGGGATAATTCTATCTCAGTGGCTGATAGATGAGGAATACTGAGAGTAATTTGTAGATTTCCTGACAAGATTCTGACATTCGGGAACCTACCATGGTAAAACAGGAACAATTCTACTTGCTGAGTATTTGACAATGTACGACAAACTCACCCCACCGACAACCGGAGAAACCATCACCTTTAAAAACGGTGAACCTATTGTTCCAGATAATCCGATTATTCCTTTTATTCGAGGAGATGGAACAGGTGTTGATTTATGGCCGGCATCCCAAACAGTGATGGATGCAGCAATTAAAGCGGCTTATGGTAGTCAACGTCAAATTAATTGGTTTAAAGTCTATGCGGGTGATGAAGCCTGTGATTTATACGGCACTTATCAGTATTTACCCGACGATACCCTAAATGCAATTAAAGAGTATGGGGTTGCCATCAAAGGGCCGTTAACGACTCCGGTTGGCGGCGGTATTCGTTCCCTGAATGTGGCTTTACGACAAATTAATGATTTGTATGCTTGTGTTCGTCCCTGTAAATATTATTCTGGTACTCCTTCTCCTCATAAAAGCCCAGAAAAGCTGGATGTGATTATTTATCGGGAAAATACCGAGGATATTTATTTAGGCATTGAGTGGCGTGAAGGGTCAGAGATTGGTCAGAAACTGATTAATATTCTCAACAGCGATTTAATCCCTGCGACCCCAGAACATGGTAAAAAACAAATTCGCCTTGACTCTGGAATTGGAATTAAACCCATTAGTAAAACCGGTTCACAACGCTTAGTTCGTCGCGCCATTCAAAATGCCCTGCGTTTACCGAAAAATAAACAAATGGTGACCTTAGTGCATAAAGGTAACATCATGAAATACACCGAAGGGGCATTCCGCGACTGGGGTTATGAACTGGCCACATCTGAGTTTCGAGACCAATGTATCACGGAACGGGAATCTTGGATTTTGGGTAATAAAGAAAGTAATCCAGATATGAGTATTGAGGATAATGCCCGCAAAGTTGAACCCGGATATGATGGTTTGACACCCGAAAAACGAACTGAGGTTTGTGAAGAGGTGAAGGCGGTAATTGATGCCATTTGGGACACTCACGGTGACGGTAAATGGAAAGAGAAAATCATGGTGAATGACCGCATTGCCGATAGCATTTTCCAACAAATTCAAACTCGTCCAGCCGAATATTCTATCCTGGCTACGATGAACCTCAACGGAGATTATCTCTCGGATGCAGCCGCAGCGATGGTTGGGGGTTTAGGTATGGGGCCTGGGGCGAATATTGGGGATAATTGCGCGATTTTTGAAGCCACCCATGGGACTGCCCCCAAACACGCCGGACTGGACCGCGTTAACCCCGGTTCATTAATTTTATCTGGGGTGATGATGTTGGAGTATTTGGGATGGCAAGAAGCGGCTGATTTAATTAAAAAAGGATTAGGGGCTGCTATTGCTAACAAAGAAGTCACGTATGATTTAGCCCGGTTAATGGAACCTGCTGCAAAGGAGTTAAAATGTTCTGAATTTGCCGAAGCAATTATTAAGCATTTTGATGATTAATTGAACTTGTAAATAGTAGGGTGTGTCTGTGTGACGCACCCCCTCTACAAGAGAATAAAGGTAGGAAAAATTGGGATAAATTCACCCTACCGCTACAATTTCAAGTCTTTATTCCGCGACTTCGTGACCGGAAGCGGTAATCAATTGTTTGATTGATTCTTTGGACATACTGGCATCAACGGTAACCATTTTGTCGTCCATGTTCACATCAACCGTTGCGTCTGAATCTTCGGTTTTAATCACGTTGGTAATGGTATCAACACAACCTTGACAGGTAATCGTTGGCACTTTTAATTGGATTGACATAACTTGATATTAAATACAATGATGTTTGAACAATGCAAAATTTAATGTAGCAGTGAGCAGCGATCAATTCATCTAACTATAGTTATAATTTTAAAATAGTAATAATTGCTGGTTTAATCTACAACTTCACCATCAAACAAACTAATCCAAAGTCGCTGTACTCCTGCGGTTCCGGTACAGAATAACAGTTTCTCTAACAATTCAATCGCTAACTGATTCAGCTTTTCATCCGTATTGTATGCCATTACCCCAGCGCGGCGAGGGTTCATCCGACTGCGAAAATGTGCCCGAAACTGTTGTAAATAGGTGAAGAGTTGTGAATGCGGTTCGAGGGGGATTTGCTTTTTGGTCATTTGTTCGTATTCTATCAGCAACTGGCGAATCCGCACTGTTAAGCGTCGTCCTAAGTTACCAATAATTAAGACGAGTGCTTTGGCTTCAGATAAGGTTAAAGGACGGCGTTGACTATAGCGTCGCAGGGGGTTAGTGCTACGGACTCGCCACAAGACGACTCGATTTTGAATCAGATCTTTGAGATCGAGTTCTTTGGCTAAGGCTAACATATGTTCGGCACCGCCAAGATATAGGGCTTCAATCGCAAGCAAGAGCAAATCAAGCTGAATACGGACACGCCGGGGACATCCCTTTTTTGAGACGGGAAGATTGGGTAAACTATCAAGAACAACCGGAGTGGACTGAGTTTGAGACTGATCTATAACCATTTTTGCGCTTCATTTACAATTGCAACGGATTAAGTTCGGCTAATAATATTTAATAGTATTATCTAAGAGTTCCCTAAATTCCGGAATTTATACCAATATCACAGCCAGAGAATAATTTCACTGTATAATTTAGCAGTTTTGATCCTTATATTGATATCAATGGCTGGTCAAGATATGAGTGGTTCTGCTTCCTCATCATATCAAAAGTCATGCAATGATAGCTTGGGAACAGGGAATAGGTTAGCTGGCAATCGCGAAGAAGTAGGGGACGAGTCATTCTTTAGGACTAACAGCCGTCAGTATCCAGTACTGCTGTATATGCGCCCTTGCTCCGCTATGCCAACAGGAGAGAAAGATTGATGAGTTTCATCAGAGATCTGATCCTCCTGATTGGTTGTCCCTTGTCCCAATTTGCCCACAAATGACACATCATCAAAAACGAATGACTCATTGTACAGAGGTCACTGACAGATGGATTTAAAGTCACTGATTCGCGATATTCCTGATTTTCCCAAACCGGGTATTGTTTTTCGAGATATTACAACATTGCTGGCCAATCCCGAGGGGTTACGTTATACCCTTGATTGTCTGTCTGAACAATGTCGCCCTTTTTCCCCTGATTATATTGTCGGCATGGAGTCTAGGGGATTTTTATTTGGCACACCCTTAGCTTATCAGTTAGGGGTAGGATTTGTCCCGGTGCGAAAACCCGGCAAGTTACCCGCAGCAGTTCATCGCATTGACTATGATTTAGAGTATGGTCAAGATTGCTTGGAAATTCATCAAGATGCAGTTCCCCCAGGCAGTCGGATATTAATTATAGATGATTTGATTGCCACAGGAGGCACAGCTAAAGCAACCGCCCAGCTTTTACAACAGATTGGCTGTGAGTTAGTCGGTTTTGGCTTTATCATCGAATTAGTCGGCCTCAATGGCCGGAAAAATTTGCCCGATGTGCCGATTGTCAGCTTAGTTCAATATGATTAAAGCTGAAGTATAAACTTTCTATAACTCCTGTAAAAGCATGATCTGTTTGTTTGTTTTTGGTATTGGTTAAAGAATCATGAGTTCAACTACGCTAGCTTATATCGGTAAACGGGTTCTACAAGCAATATTGACGCTGTTGTTGGCTTCAGCGTTGTGCTTTGCAATTACTCAATTAGCACCTGGAGATTATCTCGATACCTTAAGACAAAATCCTCAAATTTCTATAGAAACGCTGAATCAACTCACACAAAAGTTTGGTTTAGATCAACATCCTATCCGACAATATTTTAACTGGCTCACCCAAATTATTACTCAAGGTAACTTCGGCTTTAGTTTTGCCAATCAACGACCGGTTGCTGATTTATTAGCAGAACGAGTTGCGGCGACTTTATTACTCGCGATTTCTTCTTTAATCATTACTTGGGCGATTGCAATTCCGTTAGGCGTAATGGCTGCGATTAATCAAAATCGTTCTATAGATCGTTGGTTACAAATTATTAGCTATACGGGTCAAGGTTTTCCCAGTTTTATCACAGCTTTATTGTTGCTGTTTCTGGCTCAAAATCTCTCTCCTTTATTTCCGATTGGAGGAATGACGAGTATTGATTATCCTGATTTATCTCCTCTCGGAAAAGCGGCTGATTTAGCTTGGCATATGATTTTACCAACGATTGCTTTAAGTATCACCAGTTTTGCTGGATTACAGAGATTAATGCGGGGGCAGTTACTGGATGTTTTACGTCAAGATTATATTAAAACTGCCCGGGCTAAAGGATTACCAGAAAATCGGGTGATCTACGTTCACGCCTTGAGAAATGCCATCAACCCATTGATTACCCTACTCGGATTTGAATTTGCCAGTTTACTCAGTGGGGCTTTTATTGCCGAAACCTTTTTCAACTGGCCGGGACTCGGCAAGCTGATGTTAGAGGCAGTTAGACAACAAGATTTGTATTTAGTAATGGCCGGGTTAATGATGAGTGCGCTGATGTTAATTATCGGGAATTTATTGGCAGATTTATTACTTAAGGCTGTTGATCCTCGAATTAATATTGAAAATCTCAATTAATTCATGACGACTGCACAATATGAACATTACAATGACTGCGATGTAGAACATAACTGCTGACGCTGCCGATAAACATTTCACCTAGGGTAGAATTTCCTCTACGCCCCATCACAATTAAATCAACATTATTATCAGTAGCATACTGACAAATCACCCGTCCTGGATTGCCTTGAGTTTGTACAACTTCTGCCTTGACTCCCTGTATTTCTGCCTGTTGTAACATGGATTGAAGCTGTTGAGAACATTGCTGTACAAAAGTCTCCCATTCTTTTTGATATTGTTCCATGACTTCTGGCGTATAGCTCAAACTGAAAGGCGCAAAACTAAGGGGATTATCATCAGCATCTTTGGAAAGAGCGTGTAATAACACTAATTCGCTTCCCGTTAATTCTGCGAGTTTGAGAGCAGATTCAAACACAGGCTTTGCCCCAGGAGAGTGATCGACTGCAACTAATATCTTGCTGTACATTTTAAATTTTAATGATTAGATTTTAACTGATTAAATTATCTCATTTATTGCTGTTTTTTGCCTATCTCTTTTAACAATTTTTCAGATTATGCTAACGATTTATTACAAAACGACCCTCTGTGACAGTCATCTTAAATCATTTGGAAAACGTTTCAGTTAGAGACAGCAAATCTTGATAGGCTTACCTAATTGCTCTGAGCATCAGGCTTTTTATCCTACTTTTCTGCCGATTGGTTTATAATAACTCACGGTTATTTTATTCAAAATCTCAAAAGTCACTGTTAACGGACTGGAATAAACCCCCACGGAGGTAACCCTTGAATCAACGGAACTTTTTTTCTCCCATATCCCTATTTTTCGTGGGCTTACTGATTCCTTTGATGATTTCTGCTTGTAACCCAGCAAATCAACAAAATACTGTTTCTACGGCAGATCAACAAGTTCTTCGATTATTATATTGGCAAGCCCCAACGATTTTAAATCCCCATTTAGCAACCGGATTTAAAGATTTTGATGCCGCCCGCGTTGTTTATGAACCGTTAGCCAGTTATGATCAAAATGATCAGTTAGTGCCGTTTTTAGCTGCAGAAATTCCCTCAATTGAAAATGGCGGTATTGCCAAAGATGGTCGTTCTGTGACTTGGAAACTCAAGCAAAATGTGCAATGGGCGGATGGTGAACCGTTGACGGCAGAAGATGTTGTTTTTACTTATGAATTAATTAAAAATCCAGAAGTCGCGGCTGCTAGTCAAGAGTATTATTCTACAATTGAAAAAGTAGAAGCGATTGATGATTATACGGTTAAAATTACCTTTAAAGATGTAACGCCGGGTTGGGAAGTTCCGTTTACAGGACAGAATGGTATGATTCTACCGGAACATATTTTTAAAGAGTATAATGGTGCAAATATTCGGGAAGCATCTGCCAACCAAAAACCGATTGGAACGGGTCCTTATCAAGTGGTGGATTTTAAGCCGGGAGATGTGATTATTTATGAAGCGAATTCTAACTATTGGGAAGCCGATAAACCCTATTTTCAACGAATAGAATTAAAAGGGGGCGGAGATGCCACCTCAGCGGCACGGGCAGTATTACAAACCGGGGATGCAGATTATGCTTATAATTTACAAGTTGAAGCTAATATTTTAAAGCAATTAGAAGCAGCAGGACAAGGCAAAGTTGTAGCCAATTTCGGCCCCTATGTGGAACGAATTATGATCAATTTTACCGATCCAAATCAAGCGACAGAAGACGGAGAACGTTCAAGTACTCAGTTTCCTCACCCCTTTTTAAGTGATATAAAAGTCCGTCAAGCTTTTGATTTAGCGGTCGATCGCGATACAATTACAACACAACTTTATGGTACAGCCGGTCGTCCAACGGCTCAGTTATTAGTCGCTCCAGAAATTTATAAATCTAATGATATTTATTACGAATATAACTTAGAAAAAGCGGCGGCTTTATTAGATGAGGCAGGGTGGAAAGATACAAATAATAATGGGGTACGAGACAAAGATGGCGTTGAGATGAATGTATTGTTTCAAACTTCTGTTAATCCGGTTCGTCAAAAAACCCAAGAAATTGTTAAACAAGGGTTAGAAGCGATTGGAGTGAGTGTAGAATTAAAAAGTATTGATGCCAGTGTTTTCTTCTCGGGAGATCCAGCGAATACAGATACCATTAATCATTTCTATGCTGATTTACAAGAGTATAATACAGGTAATGATAGTCCCGATCCGAGTCCTCATATGAAATGGTGGACTTGTGAAGAAATTGCTCAGAAAGAAAATGATTGGCAAAAGCCAAATTATGGTCGGTATTGTAATCCTAAATATGATCAACTTTGGCAGCAAGCTAGTACTGAATTAGATCCAGAAAAACGGGCAGAACTTTTTCAACAAATGGATGAATTATTGCGAGAAGATTTTGCAGTCATTCCTATTGTTAATCGAGCCAATGCTCAAGGTGTCAGTAATCAATTAACCGGGCTTGAACCGTCTCCCTGGGATGCCAATACTTGGGATATTAAAAATTGGAAACGACCTTAAAGAAACTACTTTCACCGTAAGTTAATGATGAAAATGAGATCAATATTTTCAAAACCTATTTTTCGATTCATTCTAATTATAATTCTGAGTTTTAGCTTAACTTTACTCTCGAGTGAATCTTTAAGAGCGCAATTTACATTTTCATCTCCTTCTACTGAATCTGAAGCAGATAATAATAAATCCATTTGGAATCTAAACCGAACTTATTCCTGTGGGGATGTGATTTGTAGCGATGTAATTATTGATGGAGAAAAAGTATTAACAGTAGCGTCTTACCCCGAAGCCCGAAAAAATGATACTGTATATTTTAGTGCCGATCAACGATCCAGTAAAATTCAAAGTACAATTCGGCGAATTATTAAATCAAGAGTCGATCTATTAGTTGATGATTTCCCTGTAACTCAATTCACACCCGATTTATCCAAAGCTGAAGAAATTCCTTCTCAAGTTGGTAATCTCATAGAAAAAAAACAATCAGAATCAAACCCCAAGAAAGAAGATTTTTCAGAATTTTCTGATAATTTAAAGGCTGAATCTATAGAGCTAAAAATAGGTATACTTAACGGCGAAACCGTTATTTATACTCCCAAACAACCAGGAATTACTCAGCAAAAGATACTAACTGTAACTCGCTTAGATAGTCTTTATGCGGCTCAATCTATCCCAGAACTCGCTGAAACTTGGCAAGAAAGTATCCAAAAGCAGTTAACGGCATCCATCCAAGAAAGACTTGAAATTTCAAACAATCCCCTGCAAAGATTATGGAGTGTTTTACGCATATTTTTCTTCGTACTCGCCCTTAGTTTAGCCGTGTGGTTAGTTCAGCGACGAGTTCGGCAACTTTACCGTTTTAAACGTCGTGAATTACATCAACTGCATCAATCTCTTCGAGTTGATCCTGAGTCAATCATTCATAAAGCAATTAAGACTAATTCAATAATTAATAATATTAAAGCTAAAGATCAATCTTCTCGTCAGCCTTTCTCAAATTTCTTATGGAATGTGCCTCTCGCTCAACTCGCACTATCCTTACAAGCTCAAGCTTTTTTAGAGAAAATACCTATTTTTACGTTAAAACGACAAAACATATTAAAACAACAGCAAAACTTTATTTATTTAGTCAGAATTCTATTATTTTGGCTACAGTTATTTCTGTGGTTTTTTGGGATTGCTTCGATGTTTTTCATCTATCCAGGAACTCGTGA
This sequence comes from Microcoleaceae cyanobacterium, assembly GCA_049647265.1. Taxonomy (GTDB): domain Bacteria; phylum Cyanobacteriota; class Cyanobacteriia; order Cyanobacteriales; family Microcoleaceae; genus JAAURB01. The sequence continues at coordinate 19,022 of JBARXJ010000038.1, read as the reverse complement.
CTATGAACAAGTTCTTCTGATTCAGGTAATTGTTCTTCCTTTAATTTGGTTATTTGTCAGCCTGGCGGATCGAATCAGCGACTTTTTTACAGATTATTTATTAAATCGTTGGGCAGAAGAAGAACAACTGACAAATCCCACAGAAAAACGCTATTCTCTGCGAGTTAATACCTATTCTCCAGCCATTAAAAAAGCAACCACTACCCTGTTTGGACTATTGGGTTTTTTCTGGACAATACAGTTACTCGGAGTGCCGACTCATTGGATTGCTAGTGCCGGATTTATTGGTTTACTGGTTACCTATTTTTCTCAAAATATGATTAAAGACTTTTTCAATGGCGCGTTAATTTTATTGACAGATCGTTATGTTGTAGGAGATGTAATAGCAGTCGGTGATGTTTCAGGTTTGGTAGAAAAACTCAATCTATATATTACAGAATTACGCAACTTAGATGGTCAATTAATTACAATTCCGAATGGTTTAATTGGAACTGTGATTAATATGACGAAAGATTGGTCAAGGGTTAATTTTGACATCGTCATTGCTTATGATTCTGATCTAGATAAAGTGATGAACATTCTTAAATCTGTTGCCGATAAAATGCAGCAAGAATCCGACTGGAAGGACTTATTTTTAGAACCTTTATCAATTTTAGGAGTCGATGAGTTAAACCACGCAGGAATTACAATTCGTGCTTTAATTAAAACACCTCCATTACAACAGTGGGCAGTCGGTAGAGAGCTTCGTTATCGAGTCAAACAAGCGTTTGATGGGGCTGGGATTCAAATTGGTATCCCACAGCAAAAACTTTATTTTAATCGTTCTCAAAATACAATGAATCACAATTCAAACCCTAAAAATAATTATTCTTCCTCAGATCATTCCTCTAACTAAAATGAGTTTAATCATGGATAGTCCTAAACAATCTTTAATTCCATTTATTCTTGCTTTTAACTTACTCGGATTAACAGCTTGTAATCCAGCAGTTGAACAATCCTCTACCGATCAAAAACCTTTAGAGATTCTCAGATTATTATATTGGCAAGCCCCAACCATTCTTAATCCTCATCTTTCTAGTGGTTTTAAAGATTCAGAAGCCAGTCGAATCACCCTTGAACCTTTAGCTAGTTTTGATGCAGAAGGAAAACTCATTCCTTTTTTAGCAGCAGAAATTCCAACAGTAGAAAATGGTGGGGTTGCCGCCGATGGAAAATCTGTGACTTGGACGCTTAAACAAGGGATAAAATGGTCAGATGGTACGCCATTTACCGCTGATGATGTCGTGTTTACCCATCAATTTTTAACAAATCCAGATGTGGGGGCAGCAACAGCCGGAACTTATCAAATTATCGAAACAGTTGAAAAGCTGGATGATTATACCGTTAAAGTTCAATTTAAACAGGTAAATCCGGCTTGGTTTTTAGTGTTTGTTGGCACGGAAGGAATGATTTTACCGCGTCATATCTTTCAAGATTATAATGGCATAAATTCCCGACAAGCCCCGGGTAATTTAATGCCTGTGGGAACGGGTGCTTATCGAGTGGTAGAATTTAAGCCGGGGGATGTGGTTATTTATGAACAAAACCCTCATTTTCGTTCAACAGAACCCCCTTATTTCCAACAAATCCAACTCAAAGGCGGCGGGGATGCGACATCGGCTGCGCGGGCAGTTTTACAAACAGCAGATGCCGATTTTGCTTATAATCTTCAGGTTGAAGCCTCTGTATTAGATCGATTAGAAGCAGCAGGAAAAGGACGATTAATATCAAACTTCGGGGCATTAATGGAACGAGTTTTAATTAATCAAACTAATCCAAATCAAGCCACAGAAGATGGAGAAAGATCTAGCTTAAAATTTCCACATCCTTTTTTTAATGATCCTCAAGTTCGTCAAGCATTTAGTTTAGCGATTGATTATCAAACTATTGCCAATCAATTATATGGTAAAACAGGACAACCAACGGCGAATTTTATTGTTGCACCCCAACAGTATATTTCTAACAATACTCAGTTTGAATTTAATTTAGAAAAAGCCGCAGCACTTTTAGATCAAGCCGGATGGAAAGATAGTAATAATGATGGAATCAGAGATAAAGATGGAGTAGAAATGAATGTTTTGTTTCAAACTTCAGTCAATCCCTTACGACAAAAAACGCAAGAAGTCATTAAACAGTCTTTAGAATCAATTGGGATTCAAGTTGAACTAAAAAGTATCGATCCAAGTGTTTATTTTTCTGGAGATCCGGCAAATTCAGAAACAGTTGAACGGTTTCAAGCTGATTTGCAAATGTATACAACGGGTAACACAAATCCCGATCCGGGGGCATATTTACAAACTTATACTTGTGATGAAATTCCTCAAAAATCTAATAGTTGGATTGGGGATAATCCCTCTCGATATTGTAATCCTGAATACGACGGGTTGTGGCAACAATCCAATACTGAGTTAGATCCAGAAAAACGAACTCAGATGATCATTGAAATGAATGATTTACTGGTTCAAAATCAGATTGTTATTCCTTTAATTCATCGGGCAGAAGTTGCTGGAATCAGTAATACAATGATCGGAGTGGAATTAACCCCATGGGATTTAAATACTTGGAAAATTCAAGATTGGAAACGACAGGAATAAGTTAAGCCATCACCATACCGCCATCAACATTAAATACTTGTCCCGTGATATATTTTGCCGCAGAATCTGCCGCTAAAAACTTCACCATTCCGGCTACTTCTTCCGCTTCTCCATAACGTCCGAGGGGAATAAACTTGAGAATATCTTCAGTATTTTTCAGATCTTTTGTCATGTCAGTAGCAATAAAACCAGGGGCAACCGCATTCACTAATACTCCTCGACTGGCGAATTCTTTGGCTAACGTTTTTGTTAAACCAATGACCCCAGCTTTAGCAGCGCTATAATTGGCTTGACCGGGATTGCCCATTTGTCCAGCAACTGAAGCAATATTAATAATTCGGCCAGAACGTTGTTTTAACATCATTTTGCTGACAGCGCGAGTACAAAGAAATACCCCCGTTAAATTTAAATTAATCACCGCTTGCCAATCTTCCGGCTTCATTCGTAATAGCAAAGTATCCCGAGTAATACCCGCATTATTTACTAAAATATCAATTTTTTGCCATTTTTCGACAATACTTTTAATCAAATTATCCACTTGATGTTCGCAACTAACATCGGCTTGTAAAGCAACTGCATTGCCCCCAGCGGCGGTAATTTCAGCCACAACTTCATCGGCTGCTGTACTAGAATTGGCGTAGTTGACGACAATATTTGCCCCTTCTGTTGCCAATGCCACGGCAATAGCGCGACCAATTCCCCTCGAACCGCCTGTTACTAAAGCCACTTGATCCTTGAGTCGTTGCATTGATTCGGGTAAACGTTCCATTTGTTGATTCGGTGATAACGATCATTAATTTTCAAATTTTATTATCATATCGGTTTAGGGTGACAGAAAGAAAGAGAAAATTCTAATTAATGGCTCTATTTCTGGTTTTTTCCTAAAATAAATCTAAAAAATGACTTACATTGTTGTGAATAATGACTTATAATCAAAACATTCATTTAGCTACAAACTTCTCATGTCTGTTAAAAAAACATTTACTAGCTTTCAGGATTTATTGAATCGCTCTGATAAGCCCGTTTTAGTTGATTTTTATGCGACTTGGTGTGGGCCGTGCCAGATGATGGCTCCGATTTTAGAACAGGTGAATCAGGAAATGAAAGAACAGATTCAAGTGGTGAAGATTGATACAGACAAATATCCTCAACTAGCTTCTCAATATAATATCGCGGCATTGCCAACTTTAGTATTATTCAAACAAGGAAAACCTGTAGATCGATTTGAAGGAGTGGTGCAAGCACCCGCTTTAATTCAGCGGATTTACGGATTATTATAATAACTGATTCATGAATACTCCCAGCCATGCCATTCTGAATTTAACGCTACTCGGAAAAACGGTTTATCCTCACGCTAATTTAATCATTGTTTTAGGGGGGATATTACCAGATATTCCTATTTTTATATTTTATGGTTGGGCTAAATTTATTGCTAAAATGCCAGACAGTAAAATCTGGTCAGAAGCCTATTATGATCCGATAGTACAGGATATTGTAGCGTTATTTCATTCTATCCCTTTAGCGGTCATTGGATTGGTCATCGCTATTTTTTTTGAATGGAAAATAGTACAAGTTTTATGCTTGAGTTTAATTTTACATTCTTTGTTAGATTTACCCGTTCATAATGACGATGCTCATCGCCACTTTTTTCCATTCAGTAACTATCGATTTATCAGTCCTCTTTCCTATTGGGACCCTCAACATTACGGTAATATTGTAGCGTTTGTTGAAATGATATTAGTACTTTTAGGAACCATCTGGTCATTTTCAATCGTTAATTCTCCGATTGGCAAAGGCTTGATGATTTCAGTTAATGGGTTTTATATATTAGGTTATTTATATTTTTATCTAATCTCTAAACTTGGTTAACAATAATTCAGCCTTTAAATCTTTTTTTCGAGAATATTTTGAAGCTATCAGCAATCTCAAATAGCGTATCCATTCTCAGAATAATTGCTATCGGTTAATTGCTCAAGCAGTTATCCCGAAGTTTCAATCTGTCTTCTTCAGTAAACTCATACCGAGTATGAATTAGTGGTATTTTTTCAATTCATCTTCTCATCTACTTGTCCCTTAGGAACAGACTCTAATTGTGAGATCAATCACAAAATCTTGAGAATTCTGTCACAAAAAAAGCTGAACCTTATCACAGATTCGTGTTAGATCGATCACGCTTTTAAATAATATTAATCACAGCCTACCTAAAGTTGCCAACTATAACAATATAAGAGTTTTCTTATTTAGAGGTTTATACCTTAAATTATTATATGGCGGCAGTTGTGAGCAAAAATACTATTAATATAAAAATAAATTAGCTAAATTTAAAAATAATATTTAAAACCTGCATAAGCTGAAATTCACTAGAAATATGTCGTGGTGTAGAGAGCACAGATGATACTCAATCATCAACCACAAACAGTCTACCAAAGGAGCATAGATAAATGGCTATTTTATTCGGTGATGCAGGTAACGACAACTTACAAGGTGGCGCAGGAATTGACATCTTGGTTGGTTTTGCAGGTGACGATACCCTCAAAGGTGGAAGTCAGGTTGATCTCCTCATCGGTAACGAAGGTGATGATGTTATGCAAGGGGATCTCGGCGATGATCTTCTATTCGCAGGTCAAGGGGATGACCGGATGATCTGGAACAACGGCGACGGTAGCGACCTGATGGAAGGGGGCAATGGCCGCGATACCGTTGAAGTCAATGGTGCCAATGCTGCTGGGGATGACTTCCGTCTAGAAGCCAACGGAGAACGGGCGCAGTTTGACCGTCTCAACTTAGGTCTATTCACGCTTGATGTCGATGACGTTGAAAAGTTCGAGATCAATGGGGGTGGCGGTGACGATAACGTCGATATCAATGATTTAACCGGAACCGATGTATTGAAAGTCGTTGTCAACGGTGGCGAAGGCAATGATACTGTTGATGCCAGTGACTCTGCCACACCTCTGAAAGCTTTTGGAGAAGCCGGAGATGACCTACTCAAAGGCAGTTCAGATGTAGATACCCTCAAAGGTGGCGATGGTAACGATACCTTAGTGGGTAACAAAGGTGACGATCAGATGTTTGGTGAAGCCGGTGACGATCGCTTTATCTGGAATAACGGCGATGGCAGCGACTTGATGGAAGGGGGTGACGGCCTCGATGTGTTTGAAGTCAACGGTTCTATCGATCAAGGGGACAACTTCTTGCTAGAAGCCAATGAACATCGGGTGAAGTTTGAACGGTTGAACCTAGGGAACTTCCAACTGGATATCGACGATACAGAACAAGCTGAAATTAACGGCAGTGGTGGTGACGATACCCTGACTATTAATGACCTCAGCGGCACTGATCTGCAAACTGTCAGCTTTAATGGCGGTGAGGGTCACGATATTCTTGATGCTAGCCATGCTAACGTTAACATTCTTGCCGATGGCGGTGTGGGTGATGACCTGTTAATTGGCAGCATCCAAGATGACCAACTGTTCGGCGGTGACGGTAACGATACTTTGATCGGTAATGGCGGTAACGATCTGCTGTTTGGTGGTGCAGGAGATGACCTGTTAATTGCTGAATTGGATGGTGACTTCAGCAGCTTTATTACTATTGAAGGCTTCGATAGTGCTGCCGATATCATTCAGTTAGAAGGCGGTGCTAGTGATTATGTTACCAATTCCACTGCTGAAGGTACAGGTATCTACCTCGATAGCAACGGTGATGGATCTTATAACAACGGCGTTGATGAGTTGGTGGCGCGGGTTGTTGGATCGAATTCACTGGATCTTAACGCTTCCTACATCGACTACGTCTAATGCTTAATTGATAGGGGATAAACATTATCCCCCGTTCAACCTCTGTGAGATTGCAGTTACAGCTACCTTTCTCACAGAAATACAAAAACAACGAGCAACCTCTAAATCACATCAACCTTACTCGGAGCATAATGAACATGAAACTGGTTTATCGCGGCATTGCTTATAATTCCAATCCTAGTTTAGTTCCCGTTGCAGAAACAGCTACATTCGCTACATATCGCGGTTTAACTTACAATTGTCGCCTTCCTCTCAGCGTTCCAACTGCACCAAAAGTTCCCTTAAAATATCGCGGTATTGCTTACAACGTTAACTCTAATTCTACTGTTCAACCTCAATCTCAACTCTCGAAAAAACCCACAATTGTCTGGAATTCCTAAAACTGTTTTTTAGATAATTCCTTTTCCCTCTTCTAATATTAGGAGAGGTTTTTTTATATTCAATTATTTAGATCATATCTCCCATTAAATAGTTAAGGTGAGTCAGACATTGGTCTTAACCCACCTCTCCGAATAGATTGAATTCTATTTAACAAAATACCCTAAAATTATCCTTTGATAGAATAGCGTTTTTTCTGAGTTAGTAAATCTCCCAAACCTACTAAACCTAGTGCCGCCATAGTACCCGGTTCAGGAACTGAAGTAGCTTTTGAAATTTCTAAGCTTCCTCCGGATGTACTTGTGAGGTAGTAAGTACCATTGTTAAAGTGAGTTAAGTTAATATTGCCATAATGAGAATAGAAATGGAACCATGCATTTCCCTCTACTCGTCCATTGCGATAAAATATATTATTGAAATACCATCCATTATTACTCCTTGAACTTTCTCCCTCCTGAAAATTCAATGCTTCTGTATCAAAATGAGCATTAAAGATATAGTTATTTATATGAAGATCTTCAAAAGAAGCTAATAAATTTGATTGTGCATCGAAAAATGATAAATCAAAAGAATCAAACTCATTTTTTGTAACAATTTCATATCCCTGAGTTTCATCATAGCTAAATGAACCTTGTACTGAATATCCGTTATTTCCCTGCCAGTTAATATTAAAAGTAACTGCTTGAGATGGATTTGCGCCCATTAAAGAAATACTGATAGCTGCTATATTAACTGTGGCAATAGAGAGCTTTTTCAGAAGATTAGCGGTCATTTCTTTTAATCCTTAGCTTGTGTCGCGTGGTGGATTTGTTTGCTTATCTTTAGTATCTTCTCTCCCACTCAATTCCACAATTCGTTAAATTACGGATTTTTTTGTTGCACTTTAGCTCAGAAAAAATAATGGCTTTTTCCTATAAAAAGTTAATAGAGAACAAATGCTTTACTAACTTTTTAATTAAAATAACTTAGCTTGACTCAATCTTTACAAATTTGCCTTGACAACTCTCTGTCTATAACTCAATCTAAAGAATGATTTGAATATTTTGCTGATTTTCAGAATAAAATGACACTTCACATGACAAATATTGGTTTTCTTCAAGATTCTGTAAACTCTCCGGAAAATGCATTTTTTGATCGAATAAAGAAGCTATAAAAATTCCTTGACGATCACCTTCAATTTTATATTATGATTGGTTATATTTTACTTTTATTATATTGTTTTATCTGTATTCGGTGTAGCGCTAGGAAGCCGTAATTTTAAGAATATTGCGTCGCGCAGCGTCCTACTCTGAGCGTATTGCCTTTATCAAATCACTCTATCTTTCTGAGAGAATCTAGACGGGTATTAGTCGATTTTTGTGTTCAATTTATTATTGTGTTTCAGCGCAACTTATAGCTATCAGATATCATCAAGAATTACAGTAGACAATATTGAAAGATTATCGAATGCGCGGTCATTCGTTAAAAATAAATCACAGTTTTTATGAATAGCCGTAGCTGCGTGAATTGCATCCGGTGTTTTTAAGCTCGTTTTCGCTCTCAACTCAGTTGCATTAAAGATAATTTCTCGATTGATAGGAACTAATTGAATTTCTGTTGATTCTAATAGTGTTCGATAGTCATTGACTAAAGTTTGATTATTACGCTTAATTGGTAAAACTAAGGTTTCCATCAAAGTTAATTCACTGGTCACTAGCTCAATTTCACCCAGTTGAAATTTTTCCCACAGGGGTTGCAGCCGTAAAAAATAGGAGGGATTGGCTTCAACGGTATAAATAACAATTTGCGTGTCAAGGTAGACAGACTTTAGATTGGTTAAATTTAGCTGTCCCATGAACTTCTTTCAACTTCAAGATCATGATTAATTTCCTCAACTGAACGCTGAGGATGACGATTTCGTAATTGGGTTAAAAACTCTAGAATATTTTGTCGGTTGATAGTTTGTTTGGGTGGAATAATCACAACAACTTCAACAACAGAACCAACAGAACCTGCCGGAACTTGAATTTCTACTTTATCTCCCGGAAGAACTTTGGTGGTGACTCGAATTGCAGATTGCATAGTATTTTGACTTGTTTTATAAGAAAATGAATTAAAAAATAAAGGAATTAAGCCATTTATATTATAGCGATCGCGCCTTCACTCAGGGGAGTTGTGTTAAAGACTACAATCATCAAAGATGGCTGTTTTCAGATTGTATTACTTGTAGTATAATCAAAACAGTTCAGAAAATCCCAACACAATCACGGGAATGTGCAAAAATGAACAACGGAACACGATAACCATCCCGCACGGAGAAACACACAGTGGAGTCGCGATATAACCCTACATCCATCGAACAGAAGTGGCAAACCGCCTGGACTGAACAGGGTTTGTACAAAACCGTTACCGATAGCAACAAACCGAAATTTTACGCCCTGTCGATGTTCCCTTATCCTTCGGGTAGTTTACACATGGGTCATGTTCGTAACTATACCATTACCGACGTGATCGCCCGACTGAAACGGATGCAAGGTTATCGCGTTTTACATCCCATGGGTTGGGATGCGTTTGGACTGCCTGCCGAAAACGCCGCAATAGATCGAGGTATTCCGCCTGCAACTTGGACGTATCAAAATATTGACCAAATGCGGCAACAACTCCAACGCTTAGGCTTCTCCATTGACTGGGAGAAAGAAGTTGCGACTTGTTCCCCCGATTATTATCGCTGGACACAATGGATTTTCTTACAATTTTATAACGCGGGATTGGCTTATCAAAAAGAAGCTGCCGTGAATTGGGACCCTATTGACCAAACCGTTTTGGCAAATGAACAAGTTGATAGCGACGGCTATTCCTGGCGGTCTGGGGCGAAAGTAGAACGGAAACTATTACGGCAATGGTTCTTTAAAATTACTGATTATGCGGAAGAATTATTGCAGGATCTTGATAAATTACCCGGTTGGCCAGAACGGGTGAAAACCATGCAGGCGAACTGGATTGGGAAATCTACCGGGGCTTATTTAGAATTTCCGATTGCGGGAAGTGATGAAAAAATCGCGGTATTTACCACTCGTCCCGATACCGTTTATGGGGTGTCTTACGTTGTATTAGCCCCGGAACACCCCTTAGTTGCCCAGGTAACGACCGCTGAACAAAAACAGGCCGTTGAAGCATTTATCGCAGAAGTTGCCCAGGAAAGCGAAATAGACCGAACTGCAGAGGATAAACCGAAGCGAGGCGTTCCCACCGGTGGCAAGGCAATTAATCCCTTTAATAATAAAGAAATCCCCATTTGGATCGCAGATTATGTGTTATATGAATACGGAACAGGCGCTGTGATGGGGGTTCCAGCCCATGATGTCCGAGATTTTGCTTTCGCCAAACAGTACAATTTACCGATTACTCAGGTGATTGTCCCCGATGATGCGGATAATGATAATAGTGAAGATGAGGCAATAACGGAAGCTTACACTGAACCGGGAATTATGGTAAATTCTAGCTACTTTAGTGGTACACGTTCGGTTAAAGGCAAAAAGGCAATCATTGAATACGCCGAAGATGAAGGCTATGGCGAAGGACGAGTTCAGTATCGCTTGCGGGATTGGTTAATTTCTCGCCAACGTTATTGGGGCGCACCGATACCGATTATACATTGTCCCAAATGTGGGGCGGTTGCAGTTCCAGATGCCGATTTACCCGTGAAATTGCCTGATAATGTCGAGTTTTCTGGCCGGGGGCCATCGCCGTTATCAAAGTTGGAAGATTGGGTGAATGTACCTTGCCCGACTTGTAGTACACCTGCCAAACGGGAAACAGATACGATGGATACGTTTATTGATTCCTCTTGGTATTTCTTGCGTTATCCTGATGCCAAGAATGAAGATAAAGTATTTGATTCAGCAATAACCAATGATTGGATGGCAGTCGATCAATATGTCGGGGGAATTGAACACGCGATTTTACACTTATTATATTCTCGCTTTTTTACTAAAGTATTGCGCGACCAAAAACTATTAAATTGTGATGAACCCTTTCAACGATTATTAACCCAAGGAATGGTACAGGGAGTGACTTATAAAAATCCGGTTACTAACAAGTATATTCCTTCAGCAGATGTAAATCCTGAAGATGCTAAAGATCCACAAACTGGGGATAAATTAGAAGTCTTCTTTGAGAAGATGTCAAAGTCAAAATATAATGGCGTTGATCCGTTGGCCGTGATGGGGAAATATGGCGCAGATACTGCCCGGATGTTTATCTTATTTAAAGCACCGCCAGAGAAGGATTTAGAATGGGATGATGCGGATGTTGAAGGACAATTTCGCTTCTTAAATCGGGTGTGGCGTTTGGTCACAGAATTTCAATCAAATTCAACTAAAACTATAACAAATAAGCAGTTAACCAAAGAAGAAAAAGATTTACGGCGGGCTATTCATACGGCAATTAAAGAAGTGACAGAAGATTTAGAAGGGGATTATCAATTTAATACAGCCGTTTCTGAAATGATGAAGTTGAGTAATGCTTTATCCGATGCTAAATCTAAAAATTCGGCAGTTTATCAAGAAGGAATTGAAACATTATTGAAGTTATTAGCGCCGTTTGCCCCTCATATTGCCGAGGAATTATGGCAAAGTAATGGTAATCATCAATCAATTCATATTCAACCCTGGCCAGAAGTGGATGAAGCAGCATTAGTGGTCGATGAAATTACCTTAGTGATTCAAATTAATGGCAAAACACGCGGTACAATTTCTGTTCCCGCAAAAGCCGATAAAGCAACATTAGAGGAGTTAGCTAAAAACTCTGAACCCGGACAGCGAAATATAGCCGGAAAAGAGATTAAAAAGGTAATTGTTGTACCCGGAAAGTTAGTGAACTTTGTAGTAGCAAAATAGGAGTTTGTAATTACCTCTGTTTACCTCCTCTTTCTCAGGGGAAGTATAGCGCTACGCGCAAGTTAGAAGTCACAAGTCAGAATTCTTCCCTCCTTTCAGGGGGGAGTGAGGGGGGTAAGCAGAAGTCAGAAGTAGACTAAAATAGGCTGTTAGCTTCTTACAAAGATAAAACACGATCTTTTCGTAGTGCTATAAAGGGAAAAAAACCTCAATATTGAATTGAAAATTGACCCTTTTTTTATCAGATTAAATCTCTTGATTTTGCTTAAAGACGGTATCAATTAATCCAGAGACTAAGGATAATACAATTGAGCCAATCACAGCCGGAAAAAATCCACTCACTGCAAAACCAGGGGTCAGATATCCCACTAATCCTAAAGAAATGGCATTAACCACCAGTAGAAATAAACCTAAGGTTATCAATGTTAGGGGTAAGGTTAATAAGGTGAGAATTGGTTTGACAATGGCATTAACTAATCCCATTACAACGACTGCCACAGCCGCCGCTTGCCAGCTATTAACCGTTAAGCCAGGAACTAAATAAGCAGTGATCGATAGAGAAATTGCCGCCAGAATCCAAGTGAGTATAAAATTGAACATAATGATGTTATTTCTCCAGCAGATATAAATTCGCTATTTCTAAATCTATCATAATTGTTACAGTAGAATTAGAAGAATTTATGACGGGATCAATACTAATGCTCTATTTATAATCGACTCTAAAAATGATCGACCGATGAGAATCTAACCCAGGACTCAGGATAATGCTAGTGGAATTTCTGTATAATTTATCGTAGCTCAAGTTGTAAAATTGTATGGTTTGATCATGACTACTGATCCTACACCCTCTGACTTCAATCAAAATGCTGGGTTAAGCCAAAGCGAATTAGAGCCTAATCAAGATTTTCAGCGATTTGCTAAACGCTTGAAAGGGAATGAAGAACGAGATGATTTGACTCAAACAGTCTTAGATCGTCTACAACAAACTTTACAAGTTGATCGGGTTGTCGTTTATTATTTTTATCGTCAATGGCAAGGACAGGTGACATTTGAATCTTTAAGTCGTCCTTCCCTCTCTATTTACGGCTCCACAGGTGCAGATGAGTGTTTTACGGATGAATATGCTCAATCCTATCTTCAGGGGCGTATTTTTGCGATCGCAGATATTACCACCTCATCCATACATCAATGTCATAAAGATTTTCTTCGCAGTTTACAAGTTTATGCGAACTTAGTCGTTCCCATTTTAATCGATCATCAACTTTGGGGTTTATTAATTGCTCATGATTGTCATCGTCCGAGAGAATGGAAAGATTTTCATATCAAAACAATGAGAAGTGCATCTGATATTTTATCTTCTAGTTTAAAGAAAATGAATGAATCATTTAGCCCTGAACTTTAAGAGAGAATTCGTCAAATTTGATGACCTCAGAATCCGATTTAGAGATATTAAAATAATAGCTACTTACTGTACCTTTTTCTGTATCTAAAAGACTAAAAGCCGTCATTTCATTGCTACTTAAAAAAGGTAAAGGTTTACCTTGTTCATCTAACAACGGCTTCACAGTCGGAATCACAGGCTCTAAACCATTTGGATCGCCCAATGCCGCGTATTTTTCTGTAAAATTAGCAGGAATAAAACGGCTTTTGTCTTCATAGGCTGCACCATAACTATTGCCAACATTAGAAGACTCTAAAAAATGCATTCCTGTAGGGCTGATAAATCGATTCCATAAATGACAATGTCCAAAATAGACGAGTTGAACCCCGGCGGTTTCTAGTAACGGAATCACATCTCGGATAATATAATCTTGATCTTGAGGATATTCATAACGAATCATTGTAATATTCCCTGCTTCATCCCGTTCTATCATCTGCACTGGATCGGTATAAGCTGGAACAATATTATCTCCTAAAGAATGAGGCGGATGATGAAACATCACAATCTTATACTTGGCTTGCTGAAATTCAGCACTTTGCAGTTCTTGCTGCAACCAATTATATTGCTCACTGCCTTTAGCAATGGGTTCAAAAATTTGTTGTCCATACCCCCAATTTTCCGAATGATTAAAATCGCATTCCCGTTCTCTGTACCGACTCTTTTGATCGGAATCTAAAGTGGGAATACGCCACAAATTGGTAATATACAAACAGACTAACCGAACATCTCCAAACGTCACCCCATAATAGGGTTTTTCATTTCCCGGAAAACTCAAAATTTCTTCAACCGTATCTGTATTAAAAGTACGATTTTTTAACCATTGTTGGCGAACTTCTGGATGATGATCGGGATTAATCTGAGGCTGTTGCTGTTGATAGAAAGCCTCCGCTGCTTTTCGCGGGTAAGGCTGACTAAACTGTTGATATAAACTATTCTCGGTTGAGAACACTCCCATCACTTCATGATTTCCAATCACCGGAAATAAGGGTACATTTTGAATGAGTTCTGCACCGTGATAAACTGTTTTTTGAGAATCGTGTTCAAGTTGATAATTTGCATAACCTTGTAAACAAGGAAAAAATGCATTGCCTCGGTTATCATCAAACCATTCAGAGGCTCGATCTGGGACATTAACTAAGTCACCTGCAAAAAAGATACCATCAATTTGTTCAACTGTTTCCGCTACTTTCTGTAAGTTTGCCGCCACCATTGGTTTAAGTTGATGATCGGAAGTCAAGAGAATTTTTAATGGCGTACCCGCTTGAGGTTTAGGACTGAGGGAAAAAACCTGACTCTCAACTCTGTTACCCTCAGTCGTTATACTGGTGACTTGATAAGGTACTCGTACACCTGGAGTTAAATCAGGAATTTGGGCAACGTGTCGCCAGATCTGACGCACTGTAGGCTGAGGATAAACCGTTCCATCTGCTTTTTGTTCACCCACCCAAGACTGTTGATCTTCGCGCACCCGACTTAATTGTGTCGTATTGGCAATCACTTTTTGTTCTAACTGTTCACCATAACGAACTAAATGCTGAGATCCAGCAAACTCAGTAAACCAAACCACCTCGACGCTGTTGTCAGTGGGACATTGGAGAAATGGATCGCTTAAGAGTTGCTGTTTAGAAGCGTGTGAAATCATCAGTAAAACGGGAGTAAAGAGCGAGAAGAAGCGCAATCACCTTGACTGTCAACCGTTGTCTCTAGAGAATTGTACCTTAATATAGCCATAGTCAGCTATGTGGATTGTTATTCCAGGCTAAAAAAAATTCCCCAGCTTCATGAAAAGCTGAGGGGTTGATAATACTTAGGGAAAAGCGTTTGCGGGTTTTAAGGCGGGGATAATTAGATGGAGTTTTTCTTACGACGCACACCAAACAGACCTAATGCACCAGCAGCAAATAAAGCGCTAGCAGTCGCAGGTTCAGGTACGCTTACGTTACCTTCTCCCAAGTCAACTAAGAACAAGACATCGTTGAAGTCCCGGTCAGAGTTTTCGCCCCCTTGTGATCTCGCTTGACCAGACTCACCATAGAGATCTTCAAAGCCAAGGATCATGTAACGATTATTGAATGCATAACCGATAGCGTGTTGCAGTCCGTCGCTATTGACGCTATTGCCAGTGATGGAACTATAAACGACACCTTCACGTTTTACTCCATTCTCATCAACTCCAGAGTATTCTGGTGTTAACATAAACTCAAACTGGTCACCTTTATTAAAGGAACCTAAATTCATCGTTTCGCCATGTGTCATTGTGCCATTTGTAGGATCAGTCTCAGTATCTAAGAAGTCGGAGGCACTACCATGTATACCATTGATGTCGTTCCAAATTGTTGTGTTTGCACCCCCGTTGACGTTATAACTTAAATCGTTTTTCTTGACGGTTCCTTCACCCAAGAAAGTAATACTAATGTCAGAGCTATGGTTGAGGAATAAATTATTAAGATCTACCAGTGTAGAATTACCAGGAGCCATTGTTGTATCTAAATTATCTAGTTCATGATCTCTGAGATACTCATAAATACTGTCGAAATTATTCTGAGCATCTGGACTGTCAAAAGAAACAGCCGATGCAGTTCCCATTAATGTAAATGAAGATAAAACAACAGTTGTAGCGGCTAATAATGTAGAAGAAAAGTTGAATTTCATTAAAAAACTCCTAAGCTTAATAGTGATTTACAGGGGAATAATCTTGAATTTATTTTCTTGCTCTCAGCATAACTTGCCTTTTTTTTAATGGCTATAATTTCATGTAACTTTATCTAATCTTTACAGTTAATGAAATTAAGTTAAAGCTTTAAAGCAAAAATTTTTCTAGGCGGTTTTTTTTATTATACAAGGAGATTTTTAATCGATCAATTGTTGAAAACACGATATTAAAAATAAAAATAAAAATAAAAATTTAAGTGTTTACTACAGGATAAAAAAAAATAACATTAGTCTTCATATTCTCTGTTATATTTAATTCTATTATTTAGTTCTATCTCTCGTAAAATTTACACAATGATTGCTGAAAGTAAATCAGAATATCCGTGTTTACACATAAATATGATTTCAACAGCAGCAGTTGGTAACACTTGTTGCTGAGTTATTTATTCTGAGTTATTTTTGCTCTTATCTCTATAAACATATCGATTATTAGAGGTCTGCTGTGGATTCATCACCTCATAGACCTTCACGGCCTCAGCCACACCGACTGTCTCTCTATCTCCAACAACTTGACGGACTTATATATAGCGGACTGGCAACTTGCTATTTTTGGGCGATCTATGATCGAGTGATTCTATCTACTCTTTATTATTTCAATACAAATTAAATTGTTAGAATCTGACGCTTGACAACTGCTGAGGATCGTGTATATTAGTAGCAGTGTGAGGAGTGAGGTCTGTGAGAAAAGGTATTTGGGGTCGAAACTCGGCCAGACTCCCAGATACCTTTTCTGTTATTCCCCTGTAGCAATTTGTTTATACAGTTGGGAACTCAGACAAATTACAGACAAAAACATTTGAATACATAATTTTTGCATTGCTATGCACAAAGCAAACTGGCAGCTATCTAAAACTAGAATGCTGTCAATTAACTTTGTTATTTCCTGCTTTTCTCTAATCATAGAATAGGGGTAGACATTCCCCTCAGCTTCAGCAAATGCACGACAATATTCAGTAATTTTATATCCTGTTTAGCAACGGATTATTCAGAAGTTAAGCGAGACAAAGTACTCTCTTGAGGTTGTTGATACTGCCATTGAGCAATCGTTTTCAGGCTACCTTCTAAAAACTGTTGACGACAAGCGCGACGTTGAATTTTACCACTACTGGTTTTGGGTATAGAAGCGGGTTTGAGCAACACAACACTATAAACATCGACCGTATGATGAGTATTAATGGCTTCTCGAATCGCCTCAATGACTGCGGTTGAATTTAACTGCCGGAAAAACCGACGTTCAACTTCTGCCGCAACCACTAACCGTTCTTCTCCTTCTAATTCAATCGAAAATGCTGCACTACAATCGGGACGCAGGGCTGGATGAGATTGTTCAACAGTTTGTTCTATTTCATGGGGATAACGATTTCGTCCCCAGAGAATCATCATCTCTTTAATCCGGCCGGTAATAAACAATTCTCCATTATGTAAAAATCCTAAATCCCCTGTGCGTAAAAACGGCCCCTGCTGACCTAAATATGCCTGAAAAGTGTTTTGAGTTTCTTCCGGTTTGTTCCAATATCCAAGACCGACTCCTGCGCCTCTAAACCAGATTTCTCCAACTTGAAGATCTGCCATAGCCGTTAACGTCTCTGGATTGATGAACGCCACTTCATCCCCTTGCCAAGTACGACCACAACTCACAATTCCTCTAGCGTTAGGATGTTGAGAATCGACGAAATTGACTTGATTTTCTTCTAAAGCCACACTATCAACCCACTCTACAACGGGCGCTACCGTTTTAACTCCCCCAGAAATGAGTAACGTTGTTTCTGCCATGCCATAACAAGGATAAAAGGCTTCGGGACGAAATCCACAAGGGGCAAAGGTTTGGGCAAAGCGTTCTAAGGTTTGAGGACGAACGGGTTCAGCCCCCGAGAAAGCCACTTGCCAGTGACTGAGATCGAGTTTTTTCAGTTGATCTGGCTTCACCTGACGACAGACTAAATCATAGGCAAAATTTGGCCCGCCGCTAGTGGTGGCTTGATAACGAGAAATTGCCTCTAGCCAGCGTAAGGGTTGTTTGATTAAGGCAATAGGAGACATTAAGGCAACTGGAAATTTACCATATAACGGTTGAATGACACCGCCAATTAATCCCATATCGTGGAACATCGGCAACCAAATTACCCCTTGACTATTGGGAGTATGTCCAAAACACTGATGAATAATGGCAGAGTTATGTAAGACATTGCTATGAGTCACCATCACGCCTTTGGGTTGACCTGTAGAACCGGAGGTATATTGTAAAAAAGCAATAGTTTCAGGGGTGATAGCGGGTTGTTTCCAGCCGACGGCGATGGATAAGGGTAAAGTATCGGTTGCCACCCAGGGAACACTATTAACCGCAGCAGATAATTCTGGCTTTTTACTGAGGTAATGCTTGAGTTGAGTTAGGAAAGATTGAGTGGTTAACACTACCGATGCTTCGCAGTCGTTGAGACGTTCGATCACCTTGGGGATGGTTTCACTTTTGGTGGGGGGGTTAATGGTGACTGCGATCGCCCCTGCATACAAACAACCAAAAAAAGCAGCAATAAATTCTAACCCGGCGCTATAGGGATATACTACTAACACTCGTTCACCCGGTGTAATTTGAGTTTGAAGTTGGGCGGCGATCGCAGCAGCTTGTTGGTCGAGTTGTTGATAGGTTAAATCACCTGACTCCGTTTGACCATCAGCCAGAAAGGTATAAGCCAGTTGTGTGGGCTCAGATGCAGCGCGATCGCGTAATAATTCAACTAACGATAAAAACTCAACCATCGAGTAGATCCTTTGTGATTTGCTGTAAGTCAATTGGCTATGGATTATTCTATAGCGCGACGCACCGTTGGCTATCATGAGTCATGGGTTATGAGTATACAGAAAATCGATCATCTTCAACAGTGGCGCTTGACGTTTCTCAACTCATATAGCAGTACAAGATTTGGTGTAAGACAATCCTAAATTCTAAAACTCTCTGCTGAGTATACTGTTCCCTGTCAGGCGTGCGCGTTCACTATGAGTGATTACGAAGGCCATCGCCTCTCCTTCGGAGATATCACGCGCCTGTGCACCGCTGTTCCCAACCCCCCATCAAAGTCAAAGCGAAGCCTCCTTAGGTTTCCCCCTACCCCCCTTACTAAGGGGGGACTGAGGGGGGATGGGGGACGGAAGGGGGATATCTTCGGGGGGACTGAGGGGGGAT